>CAVWCI010000034.1:0-321464 GCA_963753315.1 uncultured Alphaproteobacteria bacterium | reverse complement strand
CCGGCGGCAAAGCGCAGGCCGCCATGCTCGTCGCCCATGAACTGGTAGGCCGCGTCCGCAGATGCGCCGCTCGCCACCAGGGCCGGCCCGGCATCGGTCGCCATCGCCTTGAAGCCCGCATCGAGCACCACGAGGTCCGGCTGATTGGCGCTGATCACGCGCGTGGCGACGTTGAGCGAGGTGCGGAAGCGAGACCGCGCCCGGCGCCAGCTCGACCGCGCCGTACTGCTTGTCCATGAACAGGTACGAGCCGGGCTGGATCTCGGTGAACGGCCCTTCCTCGAGATCGAGAAGGTGGGTCCCGGTGCCGCCGCCGGTGACGATCCCGGGCGGCAGGCCTTCGGACCTCAGCGCGTCGAGGAACAGCTGCAGGCGCGCCCACTGCTCGGCCGCCTTGGCCCTGCGATCGGCGTAGGCGGGCACGTGCTGGAGATGCCCGTAGTAGGCCTGGACGCCGCGGTAGCGCAGCTGCGGCAGCGCTTCGATCCGGCGGGCGAGCCGGACTGCGTCCGCGGGGCTGGTCACCCCGGTCCGACCCTGCCCGACGTCGATCTCGACCACGGCGCCGAGCGGTCGATCGACGCCAGCACCCGCCGCCAGGGCTTCGACGCCCGCGTCGCTGTCCACCACCACGGCGATGTCGCCGCTCCGATCGCGCGCCCGGGCGAGCCGCTCGACCATGCCCGGCGCGGTCACCGGCGAGGTGACGAGAAGCCCGTCGAGACCGGCCGCTGCCATCACCTCCGCCTCGCGCACGGTGGCGCAGCACAGGCCGACCGCGCCGGCCTCGACGCTGGCGGCGCGCGATGGCCGTGCATTTGTGCGCCTTGACATGCGGTCGCAGCTGGCGGCCATGCCGGCGCACCAGATCCATCATCGCCTCGACATTGTGCTCGAGCGCCTCGGCCTCGAGCAGCAGGCAGGGGGTCGACAGGCGCGCGAGCGCGTCCTGCGCGCCGATCAGCCCCGCATTCGGCCCTTGCGCCATCGCTTCAGTCCTCCAAGCCGCAAGGCATCAGCCCTTTACCGCGCCGAGCGAGATGCCGCGCACCAGATAGCGCTGGAAGGCCGCGACGGCGAAGAACACCGGCAGCGTGCCGAGCACCGACATCGCCGAGATCTTGGCCCAGAAGGTCGACTGCGAGCCGAAGTACTGGCTGATCTGGACCGGATAGGTGATCACCTGCGTGCGGGTCAGCACCAGCGCGAACAGGAACTCGTTCCACGAGAAGATGAACGCGAACACCGCCGTGGCGAACAGGCCGCTGCGCGCGACCGGCACGACGACGTGGCGCAGCACGCCCCAGCGCGAGCAGCCGTCGACCAGCGCGGATTCCTCGAGCTCGATCGGGATCTCCTGCAGGTAGCCGCGCATCATCCAGATGACGTAGGGCAGCGCGAACGCGGTGTAGAGCAGGATCAGGCCGTGATAGGTGTCGGCCCAGCCGACCTTGGCGTAGAGCAGGAAGATCGGAAACACCACCGCGATCGGCGGCAGCATGCGCTGCGAGAGAATCCAGACCGCGAGGTTCTCGCCGCCGGTCCTGAAGCGCACGATGCTGTAGGCGCACAGCGTGCCGAACACCATCGCGATCATCGTGCTGATCGAGGCGATCACGAGGCTGTTCCAGACCGACCAGACGTCGCCGTCGCGAAACAGCACCAGGAAGTTCTGCAGCTGCGGGTCGGCGGGATACCAGGCCGGCGGAAACTTGAAGATCTCCTGCGGCGTCTTCAGCGAGACCGCGAACATCCAATAGACCGGGAAGAGGAAGACGATCGCGATCGCGATCGACGCGAGGTACCAGCCGGCGCCGCGCAGCCGCCTCACCGCACGATCTCCATACGCCTGAGCGCCACGACGAGCGCGGCGGTGAACAGGATCAGCAGGACCACGACCATCGCGCCCGTGTAGCTGGTCTCGAACTCCTGGAAGCCGCGCACGAACATGTAGATCGAGATCGTCTCGGTCACGCTGCCCGGCCCGCCCCGGGTGAGCTGCCAGACGATGTCGAACAGGCGGATCAGGTCGAGCCCGCGGATCAGCAGCGCGATCATCATCACCGGCCAGATCGCCGGCAGGCTGACGTAGCGGAAGCTCTGCCACGCGTTGGCACCGTCGATCGAGGCGGCGTCGAGCTGCTCGCCGTCGACGTTCGACAACGCTGCGAGCAGGATGATGAACATGAAGGGCGTCCACTCCCAGACGTCGCAGATGATGATCGCCGGGTAGGCCCAGGCGGCCTGGATGGTCCACAGGATCGAGACGTGCTCGCCCAGGATCCAGCCGATCATCTGGTTGATCGGGCCGTAGCGGTCGTCGAACATCAGCCGCCACATGCTGCCGGCGACCATCGGCGAGATCACCGACGGGATGATCAGCAACGCGACGAACAGGCGCTTGAAGGGCCGATCGTCGAGGAAGTGGAACGCCAGCAGCAGCCCGAGCACGAGCTGGAGCGGCAGCGCTACCGCAGTGATCGCGAAGGTGTGCAGCACCGCGTCCCAGAGCCGCTGGTCCCGGAACAGGCGCGCGTAGTTCAGGAAGCCCTGGAAGTCCGTGTACTGATCGAGCAGGCTGAGCTTCTGGAAGCTCACCACCACGGCGTACAGGAACGGGAACAGGCCGAACGCCAGCAGGACGAAGACCGCGGGCGCGATCAGCAGATACTTGAAGCCGCCGGCGCCGGCGGGCCGGACCATCGGCGCTGTGGTGACCGCCGCCGCCTGTGTCGCCATGACCGCCTCAAGCGGCGCCGTCGCGGCGCATCACGCCGCCCCTGCGGCAGCGTGAGCGCCCGACGCGCACCTCCGAAGGCTACTCTCGGTAGGCCGCCGGCGCAGCCGCCCAGGCGGTATAGGCCTCACGCTGGCGGTCGACCCCGATCTGCTCGGTCAGCTCGTTCCATTCGGCCGCCAGATCGTCCAGCGCCTGCTGCGGATCCTTGCCGCCGATCGCGGCGACCACGGCGCGGCCCGCGCTGTCCCAGTACTTGTAGGTCTCGAGGATCGCGAGATCGGCGTAGCCGGTCTCGACCGCCTCCTTGTGGGTCTCGAGATAGTCCTTCGCGGTCGGCCAGAGCGACTGGAACTCCGGGCTCTCGTAGTGCGAGATGCGGAACGGATCGCGCAGGCCAAGGGGCCGCATCACGTTCTTCAGGCTCTCCTGCTTGCTGTGCAGCCACTGCATGTAGAGGTAGGCGGCGTCCTTGTTCTTGCTGTTCGGCGAGAGCGCAAGCAGGATGCCCGCGGCGAGCTCCGAATGGCCGCTCGGCGTGATCGCGTAGCCGATGTTGTCCTTGACCTGGGTCGGCGGCACCCAGGAGAGCGCCTGCTCGTCGGCGTTGATGCCCTGCGTCCAGCGCGCGAGCGGCGGCCAGGAGATGGTCATCGCGATCTCGCCCGAGTTCAGCGCCGAGAGCGACTCGCCAAAGCCCCAGTTCTGCACGCCCGGCGGCTGGCAGGCGTTCTGCTCGACCATCTCGGTGAGCGCGCGCACGCCCGCCTCGCTGTTGACGGTCGCCTGCATGGTCTCCGGGTCGAAGAAGCGGCCGCCATAGCTGCGGAAGCGCTCGAAGAAGAAGTAGTACATGTAGCCGGTATTGATCAGACCGGCGCCATAGGTCTGCGGCGCGTACTTGTCGGTGATGAACTGGCAGATGTCGCCGAACTGCTCCCAGGTCACGGGCACCGCCAGATCGTATCCGTATTCGGCCTTGAAGGCCTCCATGTTCTCGGGATCCTCGAACAGATCCTTGCGGTAGTAGAGGAGGTGGACGTCGCCGTCGACGACCAGCGCGTAGGTCTTGCCGTCGAAGGTCATCCAGTCGCGAAACGCGGGCGCGACGTCCTCGAGCTCGCTCGCGACGCCGTATTTCTCGATGTAGGGATCGAGCGGCTCGAGCGCGCCCGCGCGCACCATGTCGGCGACCCAGGACGGCGCGATCGTCAGCATGTCGTAGGCGCCGGTGCCGGCGCGGTGCTCCAGCATCGCCTTGGGGAACAGCTCCTCGTAGGGAACCTCGCTGACCCGCACCTGGATGCCGGTGAGCTCCTCCCATTCGGGCCCGGTGATGTTGATGCCGAGCATCGCCATCAGGCCCGCCTCCTCGGCGGTGTTGATGGTCGTGCCTTCGTATTGCTTGGCGGCCTCCACCGCCTTCGCGGCGGCGTCCTCCTGGGCGGCGGCCGGCATCACGCCGACGGCGAAGCTCAATCCACCCAACGCGGCGATCGCGTACCACCTGGCCATCGTGCCTCTCCCGATTTCTATTGCCTTGGATCGTAAATCGGCCCTGCGCGCGCATGCAAGCGCCAACGCCGCACGAGACCTCGAAGATCTGCCCGTTCAGCTCAGAAGATCGCGATCGGATTCCAGGGCGTGCCCGTGGCGCCAGGCAGACGAAGCGGCAGGCCCACCACCATGAACTCGAAGCGGCCCTCCTGCTCGCAGGCCTCGGCCAGCTCCTCGAGCTGCAGGCTGTCGGAGATGCACATGCCCATCGCCGTAAGCTGCAGCGCATGGATCGGGTAGGGCATGCCCTCGACGTTGCTCGGCACGGTCTCGCCGTCGCCATCGGGCAGAAAGGCCGCGATGCGCCGCTCGTGCATCCAGGGGACCGTGTCGATATGCAGGCCTGCCTTACCCTCGCCCGCGGGCGGATACTCGTTGCTCCAGGCACCGAGCACCAGGCGCCTCGCATGGTGGCCGGTGCGGAACACCAGGATGTCGCCCTCGCCGAGCCGCACGCCCTGCTCGGCCTCGATCGCCTCGAGCTCGGCGCGGGTCACCGCCTCGCCGGGCTCGAGCCAGTCGACCTTGCGATGGCGCGCCGCGTCCAGCAGCACGCCGCGGCCGACGATGCCGGTCGCATAGGCGGCGATGCTGCCCCACTCCGAGCCGCGCGAGGTCAGCAGCGCGACGGGCTTGCCGTTGTAGAGCTGTCCCCGGTAGCCCACGTGATTGAGCGCGTCGACGTGGGTATGGCAGTCGCCGTGGCTGGCCATGCCCAGGTAGCACATCCCGAACGACAGCCCGCTCTCGCTGACCGGCAGGTCGTGCATGAGCGACATGAGGTGCACGGCGGGACTGGGATTGTCGGGCCCGGCCACCTTGTTAATGGGAATGGCCATCGAGACCGTGCGCCCGCTGCGCACCAGCGAGGCGGCCGCGGCCACCTTGTCGGGCGTCAGATAGTTGAGCGTGCCACGCTCGTCATCAGATCCCCAGCGACCCCAGTTCTTTACGCTCTCGAACATGGCGTCGAAGTCTGCAAGGGTGACGGGAGGGGGCGGGGTCAGGGTTCGCGCCATCTATCAGGGGCCTCCGCTGGAGGCGCATGATGCGCCGCTGTGTGTGCTCGGACCGGGAGCGCGCCGCTCGGGGTCCGAGATGGTCGTGGTCGCGGAGCCGCCCTACGGAGCGCCCGCCGCAGCCGCGAGGATCTTGTCGACATTGTCCTCGGTGAAGAAAAATCAGCCCTGAGTCTCCGACAGCCGACAGCGAGTTCTGGAGCCAGTGGTCGATGCCCTCATGCATCGGGGTCGGACGGATGACGTCGAGGCCGTTGACTGGCTGGCGTCCGGCATAGACGTTCCCGGCGAAACCTCAGGGCTCCCACGAGGCTGCGCTCCCGGTAGACCATAGCGATTCCGGCGTCTGCCACGCTCCGCTCGGTGGGCCGACGTGCGCCATCCAGCTCGATGGCGCCGCTGTCCGGCTGGTACGCGCAGGCGACGAGGTGCATGAGCATGGACTTGCTAGTCCCGTTCTCGCCGATCAGCGCGTGGACCTCGCCGCGTCGGACATCGAGCGAGACGTCGTCCACGCCGCGGACACCCGAAAATGTCTTCACGACCCTGCACATCGCCAATCGTGGCTGCCCGGACACCAATTCACCGCTACCCTATGCGGCTGCCGAGCAGCGGGACGGCAGTGTCATGACCGACAATGGCTCCGCCTATTGCTCGCGACACGTCGCAGACGCCGTCGCGACAGCCGGCCTGCGCCACAGCCGCACCCCACGTACATGCCGCCCAGCACCGCAACGCCGAGCGCTTCATCCAGTCCACCCTGCGCGAATGGACCTACACCAGACCTTTCCACTCCTTTGCCGAGCGGGCGCCGCCATGCTGCCTTGGAGCAATCAATGTAATCACAGCCAGCCTCACTCACCCTCGACAGCTAAACCACCCATCAGCCGTATCGCCAGGGACAACCTTCGTTGGCCATGACAGGTAGCCTGGATCGCGGACGATCGCCCGCGGCACTGGATGCGCCGCAACAGAAAACCGCCGGCGGAGAGGGTGTCCGGCCTTTTTACGCTTCGTAACTGGCCGGTACTTGCATGCCACATGACCTTGTTGTAAAAGATGCCGTGCGGTTGCCTGGAAGCGGCGAGAAGCGCCCGAGGACCGTGTGGCGCAGCGATCTCCTCAGCAGCCAAAGGTCGCCCATCCGGAATCATGGGACGTCGGCACTGCGGACGGTCCTTGTATCCGCAGGAAGAAGGGAGGCAGGACGCAGACAAGCGTGAAGAAGAGAAGGCGCCCGACACGCGGAGGCAGCGAAGGGGCGCCTCTGCAAACAACAAAACAAGCGGATCTGTCGAGGAGAACCATCATGCTTGGTCATGCACGTTCTTTGCGGAGTACCGTCGCAGGGGTTGCGCTCGCTGTCGTGAGCTTTGTGGCTTCCGGGGCCGGCACGCTAGCGCAGGTCTCGGGGCCCGTGCGGATCGCCGTCTTCGGCCCGATGACGGGCCTCTACGCCGCGACCGGCAAGCAGATCTGGACGGGCGCCAAGCAATGCGGTGACGAGATCAACGCAGCAGGCGGCGTCTTGGGCGCGCAGCTGGAACTCGTCCAGACGGACGACGAGGGCGATCCCGGCAAGGGCACGCTGGCCGCGCAGAAGATGGCGGACGACCCCTCGGTCGTGGCGACGCTGGGCTGGCTGAACAGCTCCGTCGCCATCCCGACCTCGGACATCTTCGCGCCGCTGAACCTGGCCATGATCTCCGTCGGGGCCACCAACCCGGTCCTCACGGCGCGGGGGCACGCCAACGTCTTCCGCGTCGTAGCCGACGACGACTACCAGGCACCCGCGCAGTATCTCTACCTGAAGAAGGCCTTCAGCCCGACCAAGATCGCTCTCGTCGACGAGAGCACCGAGTTGACCGTGCTGATGAACGACCGCATCCAGATCCTCACCGACCAGGACCAGGTCGAGACGTCGCGCTACTCCATCCGTCCACAGGACAAGGACTTCCGCGCCGTCCTGGGGACGATCCCTCAGGACGTCGACGCGATGATCGTCAACACCGGGCCCGGCCCGCTGGCCCTTTGGGTGCAGCAGGCCGAGGAGCTCGGTTTCGACGTGCCCATGGTCGGCAACGACAGCACGCTCGACCCGGTACAGTACATCGAGGCCGCGGCCGGAGCGGCAGAGGGCAATCTGGTCACTTCCGGCGCTCCCGATTCCTCCGTCATCCCGAGCGCCGCCGACTTCGTGACCAAGTACAAGGAGCTCTACCAGGAGGCCTCCCTCCGGGTACGCGCCCGTGGCTTGCGTTGCGGTCCAGGTCATGGCCGACGCGATCGAGCGCGCCGGCAGCACCGATCGCGCTGCCATCGTGCAGGCCCTGCACGATACGTCCGTGGAAACCCTCCTCGGCCCGGTCTCCTTCGACGAGTTCGGCAACCCCGAGGGCGCCCAGATGTACATCTACAAGGTGGTCGGCGACGGTTTCGAGATGGTCGACACCATCACCGTCCAGGTGAAGGTCAAGTAGCCAGGAGGCTGCGCAGATCGCGGGCTCCACTGGTCGCGTGATCAAGGCGGGGACGGCCATCCGGGCGTCGGCTGTCCCCGCCTCCTCCTAGTCGGCGCCGCTCGGTCCTGAGCCTATGGACATCGGGGACATCTTCGCGATCCTGCCCCAGCAGATCGTGTTCGGGCTTGCGCTGGGCGCGGTCTACGCGCTGCTCGCCGTCGGCTACACGATGGTCTACGGCGTGCTCTTCATGATCAACTTCGCCCACGGCGACGTGCTGATGATCGGCTCCATGGCCGGCTGGGCGATCCTTACCGGGGCCATCATCGCGATGCCCGGCGCTCCCCTCGTCGTGCTCGTACTCGCCGTGGTCGTCGGCGCGCTGCTGGCAGGCGCTCTGGGGGTGGGCATCGAGCGGATCGCGTACCGCCCCCTGTACGCGCGAGGCAGCTCGCGCCTCGGTCCGCTCATCAGCGCGCTGGGCGTCTCGATGGTCCTGCAGAACACGACGCTCATGGTGATGGGCGCCAACGCGCTGGTCTACCCGACCCGGGCGACCATCGCGGGCCTGTCCTCGATCCGCCTCGGCATCGTGAGCATCAGCCCGATCGTCGTCATCATGGGCGTCGTGACGCTCATCTCGATGCTCTTCGTCGAGTGGCTCGTCGGTCGCACGAAATGGGGTCGCGGGATGCGCGCGCTGCGCGAGAACCGCCAGGCGACGATGCTCATGGGCGTGAACATCGACCGCACCGTGGCGCTCACCTTCTTCGTCGGGTCGGTGCTGGCGGGCATCGGCGGTGTCCTCGTGGCCCTGTACTACACGCAGACGGATTTCCTGCTCGGCTGGTATCTCGGGCTCAAGGCTTTCGCCGCCGCCGTGCTGGGCGGCATCGGCAACATCCGCGGCGCCGTGCTTGGCGGGTTCCTGCTGGGGATCATCGAGGCGCTCGGCACCACCATCCTCTCGTACACGGCTGCCTACGGTTTCGGCATCGGCTACAAGGACGTCATCGCCTTCCTTGTGCTGGTCGGCGTCCTCACCCTGAAGCCGACCGGCATCATGGGCGAGCGCGGAGCCTAGGCCGTGCAGCAGCCACCCGCGACACCGCAGGACGCTACCGACAACGTCCTGGTGCCGCCGGCCGAGAAGGGGGGCTGGCGGTCGTGGCGCTCGCCGCCCCGAGTGCTCGTCCTTGCGGTGATCGTGGCCGCCATCCTCATCCCCGTCGCCGATCCGTCGCAGTACCTGCTGCGCATCCTGGCGACGATTGGCATCTACGGGTTGCTGGCGACCGGCCTCAACATCGTCGTGGGCCGCGCCGGGCTGCTCGACCTGGGCTACGTGGCCTTCTTCGGGTTGGGCGCGTACACCTACGCGATGGTCGCGTCCGAGCACTTCGACATCCACTTTCCCTTCGTCGTGGCGCTCGTGCTGTCCACCGCCGTCGCGGCCACGGCCGGTGTGCTGCTGGGCATTCCGGTACTCCGGCTGCGCGGCGACTATCTCGCCATCGTGACGCTCGGGTTCGGCGAGATCGTCTACCTGGTGCTGCTCAACCTGGACCGGCCGATCAACATCACCGGAGGCGTGGCCGGCATCCTCGAGGTCGACCGCCCTGACCTTTTCCTGTTCACGGCCGACTCGCTCGTCGCCAACTACTACCTGATCCTGGTCTTCCTTTTGCTCTCCGTCTTCGCCGCCCATCGCCTCGTGGCCTCGCGGATCGGGCGCGCCTGGGTGGCCATCCGCGAGGACGAGATGGCGGCCTCGGCGGTGGGCATCAACACGACCTCGGCAAAGCTCTGGGCGTTCGCCATCGGCGCCTCGTTCTCGGGATTCGCCGGCTCCCTGTTCGCCGCGCTCCAGGGCGCCGTGTTTCCCAACACCTTCCTGTTCACGCAGTCGATCCTTGTCCTGGCCATGGTCATTGTCGGCGGCATGGGCACGCTCTGGGGGCCGCTGATCGGGGCGGCGGTCATGATTGTGCTCCCCGAGCTGCTCCGCGACGTCGGAGCGCTCCGCTTCGTCATCGTCGGAGTCACCTTCGTCGTGCTCATGATCTTCCGGCCGTTCGGAATCCTCGGCGCCAGGCGACCCGAACGCAGCCTGCGGCGGACGATCCGATGGACGGCGCCGCGGCCGGTGGAGCTGGGCAACGCGGCTCGCGAGTCCCAAGGGTCAGGGACGGCGACGTGACCGCGCTGCTGGAGACCACCGGGCTGACACGCCGGTTCGGTGGTCTCGTCGCTGTGGATGACCTCGAGCTGAAGGTCGAGGAGGGTTCGATCTGGGCCATCATCGGCCCGAACGGCGCCGGCAAGACGACGGCGTTCAACGTCATCACCGGATTCCTCGCGCCATCGGGCGGCACGGTGCGCTACGCGGGTCGCGACGTCACCGGACAGCCTGCGCATCGTCTCGTCCAGCAGGGCATCGCGCGCACCTTCCAGAACATCCGGCTGTTCCCGCTGATGACGGCGCTCGAGAACGTCGTCACCGGTGCGCATGCGAGGCTGAACAGCCATCCTTTCGGGGCCATCCTGGGCCTGCCCTCATCCCGGCGCGAGGAGCTCGAGGCGGAGCGCGCCGGCATGGCGCTCCTCGAGCGGGTCGGCTTGGCGTCGGAGGCGGACACCCTGGCCGGGGAGCTGCCCTACGGCTCGCAGCGCCGTCTCGAGATCGCCCGCGCGCTTGCCTCCGAGCCCCGGTTGCTGCTCCTCGACGAGCCGGCGGCAGGCGCCAACCCGTACGAGTTGGCGGTGCTCGCCCAGCTCATCCGGGAGATCCGCGACTCCGGCATCACGGTCGTCCTCATCGAGCACGACATGAGCGTGGTGATGCGGCTCTCGGACGGCATCACCGTCCTCGACCACGGCCGGAAGCTCGCCGAGGGCAGCCCCGGAAACGATCCGCAACGACGGCCGGGTCATCGAGGCTTACCTCGGGCGTGACAGCGGGGCGGAGACCCGCAGCCGAGCCGCATCGTCCATCAGCGGGGCGCGCAGCGCCCTCCAGCTCGAGGGGCTCCAGGTTTCCTACGGCGCCATCGCTGCGGTGAAGGGCATCGATGTCGGCGTCGACGAGGGCGAGGTGGTCACGCTCATCGGCGCCAATGGCGCCGGCAAGTCGACGACCCTCAAGGCGGTCGCGGGCATCGTCCGCCCGCTGGCGGGTGAGATCCGCCTGTTCGGCGAGCGCGTCACCGGCGCCGGGGCCGAGGCCATGGTCGGGCGCGGCGTCGTCCTCGTCCCCGAGGGTCGCCAGATCTTCGGCCGGATGTCCGTCCACGAGAACCTGCTCATGGGTGCCCACCAGCGGAGCGATACCCCTGAGGTGGCGAAGGACGTGGACTACGTCTTCGGGCTGTTCCCGGTCCTGCTGGAGCGGCGCGACCAGTTCGGCGGCACGCTCTCAGGGGGTGAGCAGCAGATGCTCGCCATCGGCCGGGCGCTGATGGCCAGGCCGAAGATCCTCATGCTCGATGAGCCATCGCTCGGGCTCTCGCCGGTCCTTGTGCAGCAGGTCTTCGACATCATAGCCCGCCTCCGTGACGAGGGGCGGACCATCCTGCTCGTCGAACAGAACGCGCGCATGGCGCTCAGCGTCGCCAACCGCGGCTACGTGCTCCAGACCGGCAGGATCGTGCTGCACGACACGGCCGCGATGCTCCTCGACAGCGCTCAGGTTCGGGATGCCTACCTCGGTGGCGACGTCGCGTAGCCGGGAGCGCCTGCTCCACTCGCCGGTCAGTGTCACCCGCTACGCGAGAGCGCCGGGCGCGCCCTGTAGGAGAACAGCGGAGAGAACGAGGAACGCACGACGGCCCAGGTCGAGGTGATCATCGCCAAATGGCGCGACCGAGAGCCCTTCTCCTGATCCCTGACCTTGGTCTGCCGGATGTCGATAGCCAGGAGGTGATCGCGCGGCCTATGACGTCAAACCGCCAGTCGGGATAGGGGTGCCATACCTTGGGGCTGGACAGCCCTACGCCCCGCGCTCCGCATCATCTTCCGCCACGTCAGCCTGTGCCGCTGGCTTCGCCGCACTCAAGCCTGCGCGGTCGCGCGACAAGCTGTCCTGCATGGTCGCCGCGAGCGACCTGCTCGATCTCGGCATCGCGCTGATTGACAGCTGCGACCGTGGCCAGAATGAGACGTACAAAGTGACGCGCTACCGCGACGTCGCCTGATCGCGTTGCTGGTTTCCTGCACGCATGAAGAACCTGGCGGGGCTCGTGATCGGACAGCACCTGGTCTTCGACGGGCGTGCCTACCGCCTGGAGATCACGGCGGCCGAGACCAAGACAGGCAGACCCTATATCGCGGCCGTCCCGCACGAGCTGACTACCTACATTGACCGCTGGCTGCAGGTCTACCGGCCGCAATTAATTGCGTCGGCCGATCGCCGAGCGCGCAGCGTAGATGCTCACCTCTGGCTCAGCCGTTCGGGTGAGCCCATGACCAGCCACGCGATTCATGCTCAGATCACCTTGCGCACCCGGCAGGCATTCGGCAATGCCGTCTGGCCGCACCTGTTCCGCGACTGCGCGGTGACCGAGCTGGTCGACTGCGCCCCCGAGGAGATCCGCATCGCGCCTGATCTCCTGGGCCACGCAGGCCTGCAGACCACCCGAAAGCACTACATCCAGGCGCAGGGCATGACCGCGCACCGTCTCATGCAAGAGGTGATCGCGGCTCGCCGGCGTGCTGCGGCGCGCGGAGAACGTCGGGTACCTGAGGTGGCCCCGACCGCGGGGCCAATACCTGCCGGCCTCGCCCGGCATTCGGTGGACTTGCCCATCAGGCTGCATGAACCTTGCCTCAATTCAACCGGGACGGCGGCGATGGACGTCTCGACCTGGCTGGCGGGACCTGTGCCTGGAAGATTACGCGGAGGCGTTCCGCGCCAACCACATTGACGCCGAGGTTCTGCGGCGGCTGACTGCCGACGACCTGATCGCGCTTGGCATCACATCCGTCGGGCACCGTCGCAAGATCCTACGCGCGATCGCCGCGCTCGACCAGCGAAGGGCCCCGTCTGCCGCAGAGCCGCTCGCCGCGGAGGTGCGGGCGCGCGAGGCAGACCGCCGCCAGTTGACCGTGCTGTTCTGTGACATGGTCGGCTCGACCGAGCTCGCCGCGGGGCTGGACCCGGAGGACCTGCGCATGGCGTTTCCTGCTAGCGGCCAGGCTGGTGGCCAGCAAGGCAGTCGCCTGGGGTCGGATCGACCTGTTAGGCAAACTCCGATCGCGGTTGCCTGCGGACCCGCGCTGCTGCAATCTTCAGCCTCGGTGGGGGCAACGGAGGGGGCTGGCGCGGGGGACGATGGGTGGAGGTCGCCCAGAGCCGGCCATGAGCCAACAGAGGAGGAGCACGTGCAGCTCGGTTTCCTGACCGCGCCGTTTCCTGACACGCCACTGATGGAGGTAGCCGACTGGGCCGCCTCGGTCGGCTTCGAGACGCTGGAGATCGCCTGCTGGCCCAAGTCCACTGGGCCGACCCGGCGCTACGCCGGCACCACCCACATCGACGTCGCCAACACCTCGCCGGAACAGGGCAAGGAGATCGTGGCCGCGCTTGCCGACAAAGGAATCTCGGTCTCCGGCGCTCGGCTACTATCCGAACCCGCTGCACCCCGATCTCGCCCACCGCGAGATGGTCAACGGCCACCTGAAGAAGGTGATCGTCGCCGCCGGCGCATTGGGCGTGCCCGTGGTGAACACCTTCTGCGGCGGCGATGCGGCGATCCACGTCGACGCCAACTGGCAGGAGGCGCTGAAGGTCTGGCCCGACCTCGTCGCGTTCGCGCGCGACCACGGGGTCAAGCTGACCTTCGAGAACTGCCCGATGATCTTCAGCTATGACGAGTGGCCGGGCGGGCACAACATCGCCTATTCGCCTTACATCTGGCGGCGCGTCATCGAGCAGTGGGGCGACACGTGGGGCTCAACTACGACCCCTCGCACCTAGTCTGGCTGATGATCGACCAGGCCCGCTTCATCAAGGAGTTCGGCCCGCATATCCTGCATATGCAGGCCAAGGACGTGATGATCGATCGCGACGGCCTGTACGAGCGCGGGACGTTCTCTCTCGGGCATGGGCTGGCAGATCCCGCGCATGCCGGGTCTGGGCGACGTGGACTGGTCGGTGATCTTCTCGAGCCTGTACCGTGCCGGCTACGACGGTCCGATCATCATCGAGCACGAGGACCGGACATTCGAGGGCAGCGACGAGCTGGTCAAGCGCGGCTTCCTGCTCGCCCGCGACGTGCTGCGGCCTTACGTCAAGTGATCGAACGTCTCGGGCAGCGATGAAGCCACAAATCCGGGAAGAGCTGATGCAACTGGGCCGGGCCGCAGAGATCGAGCCCTTCGCCCTCGATGGGAAGAGGAGGCAATGGTGGATCGATTGGCAAAGCTGCTTCCGTGCGTGGCACTGGCCGCGCTCGTCGTCCCGAACCCCAACGCGTACGAGAGATCGCGCGACCGGCCGAAAAGACGCCGCGTCTTCGGGTGCGGAGGTTGCGCGCCGGGACCAAGCTCGACGACGTTTCGTTCGAGCTGCGGGTCGGCGAGGTCCTGGGTGTGGTCGCGCTGGAGGGCCAGGGGCAGGATGAGCTGTTTGGCGTCCTGTCTGGCTCGCGGCGGCCGTCGGGAGGCACGCTTGAGGTCGACGGCAGGGAGGTCCATTTCCACCATCCGGCCGACGCGATCCGCGAGGGCTTGGTCTATGTTCCAGGCGACCGGGTCGAGGCCCTGCTGATGCAGCGCCCCGTGCGCGAGAACATCGCGCTGCCCTACTGCGCGCGGCCGGCCGCCTGGGGGCCGATCGACATGCGGGCCGAGAAGGAGCGCGTCGACCGCGCCATCGAGCGGCTGCAGATCGAGACGCGCGTGCAGGGCGAGGTCCAGCGCCTCTCGGGCGGCAACCAGCAGAAGGTGACGATCGCGCGCTGGATTGCCGGAGGCGTCCGGACTCTGTTGTGTTTCGACCCGACCCGCGGCATCGACATCCGCACGAAGCGCGAGATCTATCACCTGCTGCGCGAGCTGGCGGCGGCGGGGTCGGCGGTGCTGCTCTACACCTCGGAGCTCGAGGAGGTGCAGCTTGCCTGCGATCGCGCGATCGTCATCTTCAGCGGGCGCGTGGTCGACGACATGCCGGCCCACATCGCGGACGAGCCGGCGCTGATGCGCTCGGCCTACGGTCTGCCGCGGGCGGCGTCCGGCGAAGCGGCCGGCGGCACGGCAACGGGCTCTGAGGCACCCGCGTGAGCCCACGCGCGAGCCTCGCCCGGATCGTCCGACGCAACGGCTGGGTGATCGGCCTGTGCGCGCTGCTCGGCGTGCTGCTGATCGTCACCAAGATCATCCAGCCCAACTATGGCGCCGCGGGCTTCGGCTCGTTGGTGCGCGCCGCCCTTCCCTTCGCCTTCGCGGCGGCAGGCCAGGCGATCGTCGTGATCGTGGGCGGCGTCGATCTGTCGATCGCCTCGATGATGGCGCTGACCAGCGTCACCGCCGCGACCCTCATGGAGGGCAGCAGCGAGGAGTTCGCGATCCTCGTGGTGGTGCTTCTGCTGCTGATGGGCCTGGTGCTGGGTGCGATCAACGGCGTGCTCATCGTGATCACGCGCGTGCCCGACATCGTGGTGACGCTCGCCATGCTGTTCGTGTGGGAGGGGGCTGCGCTGCTGGTGCTGCAGGCGCCCGGCGGGGCGGCCGCCCAATGGCTGAAGGCGCTGATCGTCGGCACGGTGGACGTGGCGTGGCTCCCGCGCGAGGTCAGCGCTTGGATTCCCAAGGCGCTGGTGCTGCTGGTGGTGGGCCTTGGCGTCGTCTGGATCCCGCTGCGGCGCTCGCGCCTGGGGCTCTCAATGTACGCGGTCGGCAGCGACCCGCTGGCCGCCTTCCGAAGCGGCGTCGCGATCGGCCGCACCAAGATCATGGCCTATGCGCTGGCCGGGCTGTTCGCCGCAATGGGCGGCCTCGTGCTGACGATGAGCACGGGCATCGGGGCGCCGATCCCCGGACCCTATCTGCTGGCAAGCGTGGCGGCGGTGGTGCTCGGTGGCGTCACGCTCGGCGGCGGTAGAGGCGGGCTCATCGGGCCGATCGTGGCCGTCTTCATCCTCCGCCTGGTGCGCACCGACCTCACCTTCCTGGCCATCGACCCCAACGTCACCACTATCATCGAGGGGACGATCATGGTCTTCGTCGTGATGCTGGGCGGCCTCGTCGCGCTCAGGAGCCACTCCCGATGAGTGCGGCCCGGCCCGCTCGCCCCAGCCGCTGGCGGCGGCTCATGCGCGACCAGCCGCTGATCCCGCTGATCGTCCTACTGCTCGCGCTGGTCGTCGTGCTCGAGCTCCTCCGCCCGGGCATCGTCAACGAGCGTTGGGTGGCGAACACCATCAAGTTCGCGATCCCGCTCGCCATCCTGGCCGCCTGCCAGACGATGACCATGCTGACCGGCGGCATCGATCTATCGGTTGGCATCGTCGCCACGATGAGCGCGTTCGTCATGGCGACGCAGGTGACCACGCACGACCCCTCCGTCGCGATTCTGATTGCGCTGGTGCCGGCCGCGCTGGTCGGTCTCGCGAACGGCATCGGGATCGCCTTCTTCCGGGTCCATCCGCTGATCATGACCCTAGGGATGAGCCTGATCGTCACGGGCTGCCTACAGGTCTATCAGCGCACCGTACTGGCGACCGGTTCTGCAATTCCGG
The DNA here is from genome assembly GCA_963753315.1 of uncultured Alphaproteobacteria bacterium. Classification (GTDB taxonomy): domain Bacteria; phylum Pseudomonadota; class Alphaproteobacteria; order Geminicoccales; family Geminicoccaceae; genus DASUGG01. The sequence continues at coordinate 304,954 of CAVWCI010000034.1, read as the reverse complement.
GAGGGTTGGCCTGGCTGGGCACCGGACGCACGTACGGGATCCCCAACGCGCTTGTCCTGTTCGTCCCGCTGGCCGCTGCGATCGTCTTTGGCCTGCGGCGCACCGGCTTCGGTCGCCTGCTCTATGCGATCGGCGACAACGAGACCGCGTCGCGCTTTGCCGGCGTCCTGATCTGGCAGGTGATCATCGTGCTTTACGTGATCTCGGGCCTGCTGGCCGGTATCGCCGGGCTGCTCTACGTCGGTCTGATCAAGGCCCCCTCTCTGTCGCTGGCCGTCCCGCTCCTACTGCCGTCGGTAGCAGCGGCGGTGATCGGCGGCACCTCGATCTTCGGCGGCCGCGGCGGTTACGCCGGCACGATCGTCGGCGCACTGATCTTGTCCGTACTCACCACGCTGCTCACCGTGCTCCAGATGCCGGAGGGATCACGCCGGATGTTGTTCGGCGCGATCATCCTCGCGGTCACGGCCGCCTATATCCGCATTACGGAGGAATCGTAGCACTATTGGCCGACAGTGACGCGCCTCAGCTCCTCGAGAGGGCCTCCAATGGCGGTTCACGGCGATCGCCGCAGAAGTCCGCATCTGGGCTAAGTCCTGCCGTCCCACGCCGCGGGAAACGACGGCTGCTTTCGTGCGCAAACCGGACACTGGGGTTCGGCCGTCCGCCTCCCGGTGCGACGGCGTGATGGTTCATCAGCCAGGCGACAAGCTCCACCTGCCAAGGAGGGCGTCCAGGAAGCTCGAACAGGACCACGGCATGCCCCCGGCCCCCAAGGATTCACGAGCAGATCACGTTGCGCACCAGGGAAGCGTTCGGCAACGCGATCTGGCCCCACCTGTTCCGCGATTGCGCCGTGACCGGGCTGGTCGATTGCGCGCCCGAGGAGATCGGCATCGCACCCGATCTCCTTGGCCATGCCGACCTAGCGACCACCCGCAAGCACTACATCCAGGCCCAGGGCATGGTGGCGCACGTCCGCGTTCAAGCGGTGATCGCCGCCCGACGGCGCGCGGCGACCTCGCGGAGGACATCACGTGCTTGACCTGGCACCGCCGGGATGGAAAGCTCAACTTGCCAAGGAGGGCATGATCATGAACCTCAGACCGGTGGAGGTCGGTAATGCCCTCGGACCAGATCAATAATGCCCAGCGGGTGTTCATCTACGCCCGCTTCTCCTCGGACCTGCAGCGGGCAGCCTCGATCGACGACCAGGTACGCCTTTGCAAGGAACGGGCCGCCAGGGAGGGGTGGCTGGTCGCCGGGTGCTACACCGATCCAGCTGTCTCGGGCGCCAGCCTGATTCGACCCGGCATACAGAAGCTCCTGCAGGATGCCGCCGCCGGGAAGTTCGACATCATCCTCACCGAATCGCTGGACCGCCTGTCCCGCGACCAGGAGGACATCGCCCACATCTACAAGCGGATGCGCTTCCTGGGCGTCAGGATCGTCACCCTCTGCGAGGGCGAGGTGAACGAGCTGCACATCGGGCTCAAGGGCACGATGGGAGCACTCTACCTCAAGGATCTGGCCGACAAGACCCGGCGCGGCCAGCGCGGTCGGATCGAGGCCGGCAAGTCGGCCGGCGGCAACAGCTACGGGTACGAGGTCATCAAGAAGATCGACGACAACGGCGAGCCGCTCCGTGGCGAGCGCCGGATCAACCCGCAACAGGCCGCGATCGTCAAACGCATCTTCAGCGACTACGCCCGGGGCATCTCGCCGCGCACGATCGCCAAGCAGCTCAACAAGGAAGGCATCCGCGGCCCATCCGGCAAGGCCTGGGGCCCGAGCACGATCCACGGCAACGGGCAGCGCGGCACCGGCATCCTCAACAACGAGCTGTACATCGGCAGATGGGTTTGGAACCGGTTGCGGTTCATCAAGGACCCGCAGACCGGCAAGCGGGTCTCCCGGCTGAACCCGCCCTCCGCGTGGGTCACGAAGGAGGTGCCGGAGCTGCGCATCGTCGATCAGGCCCTGTGGGACCAGGTCAAGGTCCGCCAGGCCGCTCTCCAGGGCACCCGAGCCGGGAAGGACTCACCGGGCTATTGGGACCGCCGCCGTCCCCGGTATCTGTTCACCGGCCTGATGCGGTGCGGGGTCTGCGGTGGCGGCGTGGTGACCTGGAACCGCATGCGCATCGGCTGCGCCAGCGCCCGCAACAAGGGCACCTGCAGCAACAAGACCACCATGCGTCGCGACGACCTCGAGGCTGCCGTCCTCGAGGGGCTGCAGCACCGGCTGATGGACCCCGACCTGATGGCGGTGTTCTGTGAGGAGTACACCCGCCACATGAATGCGCTCACCCAGGAGCACAACGTGGCGCGCGAAGGCGCCAGGGCGGAGCTCTCCAGGATCAACCGCGACCTCGATCGCCTCGTCCAGGCGCTGCTCGATGGGACGCCCGCGCGCACGGTCAAGGACCGGATGGCGCAGCTCGAGGCCAGGAAGGACGTGCTGGAAGCGCACCTGGCGCAGGGCGAGGACGTGAAAGTGGCGATGCACCCCAGCATGGCCGGTCGCTACCGCGAGCGGGTGGCCAACCAGCGCGCAGCGCTCACTGATGAGAAGCGCAAGGCCGAAGCGGCGGAGATCATGCGCACCCTGATCGACAAGATCGAGCTGACGCCGGTCTGCCACGAAGGCAAGGAGACCCTCTCGATCACCCTGCACGGCGACCTGGCGGGCATCCTGGGCTTGGCCGCCAAAGCAAAAGGGCCGCTCGGCGAGGAGGCGGCCTGTTCGGTCAAGGTGGTTGCGGGGACCCACAACCACCGACAGTTCGGCTTGCCGCCAATCCCGATATGAGCTCGGCCGTATAACCCCTGCAGAACCGGAGCGCCTTCAGCAGGCTGCTGAAGGGCGGCTCCGGATTGGTCGCAGAGCTGCAGTTGCGCACCGATGACAAGGTCTGCGCGACCACGCCCCCGTCACCGGATTGGGCGCCGCTGCCATAGAGGGTTGCTCCGCGTGACGGCGCTTTCGGATCGTGCCCGGCTGGTGAGCGACCACCACCTGACGTGTGCCGAGCACGGAACCGAGTCGGGATTGCCTTCAGATTGATCTCGACCGGCCGGGTCTTTGAGCGCATCCTTTGGGTTGAAGTGCGCGATGCCAGCGCACACCGGAAGGAGGCCTAGCGATGCGCATCAATCACTGTGCGATTGCCTGCGCGCTGACCCTCGGCGTGACATCGGGTGGTCTTGTAGGAGATCGAGCCGTGGCGGCGGGCGTCGAAGCACAGCCATTCGGCGAGACGGACGGGAAGAACGTCTCGTTGTTTACGCTGACCAACGCCAACGGTCTGATCGCGAAGATCACCAATTACGGCGGCATCGTCACCGAACTCCGCACGCCGGATCGCAACGGCAAGCTCGCCGACATCGTGCTCGGTTTCGAGAACCTCGACGGTTACCTCAAAGAGCATCCCTATTTCGGCGCAATGGTCGGCCGGGTCGGCAACCGCATCGCGAAGGCCGAGTTCGAGCTCGACGGCCAGACCTACAAGCTTGCCGCCAACAACGGCCCGAACCATCTGCACGGCGGCATCAAGGGCTTCGACAAGGTGGTGTGGGACGCGGAGCCGATAGAGACCGACGACGGCCCAGCGCTGAGGCTGCACTATCTGTCGCCCGACGGCGAGGAGGGTTATCCGGGCAGTCTCGACGCGACGGTGGTCTACACGCTGACCAACGACGACGAACTGCGCCTCGACATATCGGCGACCACCGACAAGGCGACACCGGTCAACATCGTGCACCATACCTACTGGAACCTGAGCGGCGCGCCCGGCAAGACCATCCTCGATCAGGAGCTGCAGCTGTTCGCGAGCCGGTATACGCCGGGCGGGCCGGACCTGGTGCCGACCGGCGAAATCGTCGAGGTGGCCGGCACGCCGTTCGACTTCACCGCGGCCAAGCCGATCGGCCGGGACCTGGAGAAGGCCGGCGGCGATCCGGTCGGCTACGACAACAACTTCGTGGTCGACGGCGACCCGGGTGAGCTGCGGCCGGTCGCGCGGGTCGAGGATCCGGGCTCGGGCCGGGTGATGGAGATCTCCTCCAACCAGCCGGGCGTGCAATTCTACACCGGCAACTTCATGGACGGCTCGACCAGCGGCAAGGGCGCGGCGCACGACCAGTACACCGGCTTCTGCCTGGAGACGCAGGTGTTCCCCAACTCGATCAACAAGGAGGAGTGGCGCGACGCCGCGATCCTGCGTCCGGGCGAGACCTACGAGCACGACATGATCCACAGGTTCAGCGTCGAGTAGGTTCAAGTCGCGAGATCGGCGCGGCGGCGCTCGCCTGGCCCGCCGCAACTGTCCCGCCATCGGCCTTGCTAGCCCCGCGCCCGCAGCCCGCGCAGCTTGCCTAGGACACGCGTGGCGAGGGCCGGCAGGGTGGTCGCACCCTCGCGCCCTTCCCAGCGCCTGGCGAGCCTCTGGGGCGCGCCGCACCCTAGGGGCATCCTAGCGGCGCGAGCTGGACGCCGCGGAACGGTTGTCCGACGTGCGAGCTGAGAACCACGCGGACTGGTTTCGACTGCTGTAGGCCGGTGAGCTGACCTGCCATGGGAGGCCCTCGATAGGCCGGTCGTGACCCAAAGTGGCCGAGATGCCCTGTTCCGGGCTCTTGGAGCAGTCCATCGGAAGGCGATCTGTTCCCGCCCTGCCTGGAACGGCAGTTGTCCGGTCGCGAGTTGGGCAGGACCACTAGCAGGCTGTTGAAAAAGGGGATGGTCTGTGTGGCGGTGGCGTGATTCACTGATGGCCGTGGTGATTTGGCCGAGGATGTGATGCGCGGGACGGACAGGCGGTCGGGCGAGCTGTTTTCGTACGTGGATCTGGAACAGCGGGTTGGGGCGGACCATCCGCTGCGGGCGATCCGCGAGGTGGTGAGCACGGCGCTGGCGGCATTGTCGGGTGACTTCGCCGGGCTCTATTCGGGAAGGGGACGGCCATCGATCGCGCCAGAGATGCTGCTGCGGGCGATGCTGCTGCAGGCGTTCTACTCGATCCGCTCGGAGCGCCAGCTGATGGAGCGGCTCGAGTTCGACCTGTTGTTCCGCTGGTTCGTCGGGCTCGGGGTCGATGAGCGGGTGTGGGATCATTCGAGCTTTTCGAAGAACCGCGATCGCCTGCTGGAGGGTGACATCGCGGCCAGGTTCCTGGCGGCCGTGCTGGCCCAGCCGCGGGTGAAGCGGCTGTTGTCGAGCGAGCACTTCTCGGTCGACGGGACCCTGATCGAGGCCTGGGCGTCGATGAAGAGCTTCAAGCCGAAGGACCCGGGCGGTGACGATGACGGCGGCGGCGATGACCGCAGGAACGGGAGCCGCAACGCGACGGCCGACTTCAAGGGCCAAAAGCGCGCCAACGCGACCCACGCGTCGACCACCGACCCCGATGCCATGCTGTATCGCAAGGGACCGGGCATGGAGGCCAGGCTGTGCTTCATCGGCCACGGCCTGATGGAGAACAGATCCGGCCTGATCGTCGGCACCCGGCTGACGCGGGTGTCGGGCCACGCCGAACGGCTGGCCGCGCTCGACCTGATCGCGCCCCAGGGCGAGCGGCCGCGGGCGGTGACACTCGGGGCCGACAAGGGCTACGACGCCAAGGACTTCGTGATGGAGCTGCGCGAGCTCAACGTGCGCCCGCACGTCGCCCGGCACAGCAGCGGCCGGCGCTCGGCGATCGACCGGCGCACCACTCGGCATCCCGGCTATGCCACGAGCCAGCGCAGCCGCAAGCGGATCGAGGAGGCGTTCGGCTGGATCAAGACGGTGGCCGGCCTGAGGAAGACCCGGTTTTGCGGGCTGGCGCGCGTCGACCTCGCCTTCACCTTCGCAGCCGCCGCCTACAACCTGGTGCGGCTGCCGAAGCTGCTGGCCGGAGCCCTACCGTGACGGCGCCGATGGACTGCCAGCTCATCGGCCGCTGGCGGATCGTCGAGGCCGACCTGTGGGATCGCGATCATCTCGACCTTGTCGAGCCCGCCATGATGACCATCCGGGCCGACGGTCACGGCGAGATCGCCTTCGGCGCCATGCAGGCCAGCCTCGAGCTCGAATACAGCCGCTCGATGGTCTTCTTCACCTGGGCCGGCTTCGATGAGATGGACGACGTCAGCGGCTCCGGAGCGGCCGAACTGCAGGACGACGGCTCGCTCGAGATCGAGTTCGCCTACCACCTCGGCGATGAAGCCATCCTCAAAGCCGAATGGATGACTTCTTCAACAGCCTGCTAGTACCCCGGGAGCACACGAGTGTCCATCAAGTGCGGACGACAGCCGGCCCGGATCACGGTGGCTGGAGAATTGGGTTAAGCCCGACCTGTTCTTCGTATCCCTGGAATTCCGGCCGAACGCCGCCCTTTCTGCCGGTGATGAACGCGGTTCTGATCTTGCCAATGCCTCTCAGGTTGATCAGGCCGCGCGCCTCGAGTTCGTAACGGCCCTCCAGCAACTGGCTGGTCTGCGGCGAGACGTGAATCCGGCCTGGCAAGCCGTGGGATTCCAGACGGCTCGCCAAATTCACCGTGTTGCCCCAGATATCGTAGAGAAACCGATGCGAGCCGATCACGCCGGCGACCACCGGCCCGGTATGGATGCCGATTCGCATCTGGAACGGCACTTCGGCGGCGGCATTGACCCGCTCAAGCGCGGCGAGCATGGCCAGCGCAAAGTCGGCCATCACCTCGGCGTGATCTGCCCGCGGCAGGGGCACCCCGGCCGCGGCCATGTAAGCATCGCCTATAGTTTTGATCTTCTCGATCTGCAATTGCCGGCAGAGCTCATCGAACGCCGAGAAGATCCGATTCAGGTTGTTGACCAAGACCGCCGGCGTGACCCGCGCCGCCGCCGCCGTGAACCCGACCAGATCGGCGAACAGGATGGTCGCCTCCTCGACCCGGTCGGCGATCACCACCTCGCCGTTGTTCAGCCGTGTCACGATCTGGCCCGGCAGAATATTGCGCAGGAGGATTTCGTATCTCTGCCTTTCCAGCTCGATCCGTTCCACATACCGGCGCTCGCGCTCACGCCAGCGTTTGCGCTCAAGACAAGCGCTGATGCGCGCGCGCAGCAGGACGGGGTTGAACGGCTTCGCCAGGTAATCTTCGGCGCCCGCCTCGATGCAGCGGATCACGCTGTCGGTCTCCTGCAGCCCGGAAATCATGATCACTGGGATGTCATGCAGCCGCTCATCGGCTTTGAGGAGTTCCAGCACCTGAAAGCCGTTGAGATCGGGCATCAGGAGATCGAGCAGGATCAGATCGAACTCCTCGACCTCGAGAATCTCGAGGGCCCGGCGGCCCGAATCCGCCCGGGCAACATGGTGACCGTCGTGGCTCAGGCGGCGGGAGAGAAGGTCGCGATTGCTGGTATTGTCGTCGACGACGAGGATCCGCCCGGTCTCGCGCAGTGGTGCGGCATACTGCTCAATCGGTCTGACAGTCCGGACCAGATTGGCGATCATGCTGCTCACTGCGCCGCGTGCATCATCGTTAAGCGCGGAGTGGACGTTGCTGCTGGAAAAGTCGATGATCACGTCGATCCGCGACAGCAGACTGTCCGCCTCGCACAGAAGCGCTTCCAGGTCCGACCGGGTGGCTGCGGCGCCGACCTCGTCCAGCTCCTCCAGGAGCAGCTCGGCATAGCCCTTGATCGCATTCAGAGGGTTACGCAAATCGTGCCGCAGCTTGGCCTGAAGCTCGCCGAGATCGGCGTCGGACTGGCGCTCGGCCATACCGTCGACGCCGAGCAGCCGGTCGACCAGCTCGAGCAGTTCCTGGGCCGAGATCAGAATGCGCCGCAGATCCGGGCCGATGTCCTCGAGCTCGAGCCCCCGCGCCTTCTCGATCAGCATCTCGCCGTAGCCGACGAGGGCGGTGACCGGCGCCAGCAACTCCTGGCGCATGTTGGCGAGACCAGCGCGACGTTGCCGTTCCCATTCCAGCGCGCGCCCAGTCATCGCGTCAGGCCGCCGGTGCCGAGCAGACGCTCGATCTTTTCCAGAAGCCGCCCGAGTTCGACCGGCTTGGTGTCGTAGTCGTCGCACCCGGCCTCGAGGCACTTGTCCCGATCGGTCGCCATCGCGTGCGCCGTGAGGCCGATGATGGGGATGCGCCGGGTGTCCGGCGCGGCCTTGAGCCGGCGCGTAGCTTGCCATCCATCCAGGACCGGCAAGCTCATGTCCATCAAGATGAGGTCGGGCTTCTCCGCCGCCGCCATGGCCACGCCCTGCTCGCCGTTGCTCGCGATCAACACCTCAAAGCCCCGCCGTTGTAACCGCCGGGACAGCATGTCGCGATTCATTTCGTTGTCTTCGACGTAGAGCAGCCTCGGCATAGCGATCCCCCGCAATTGATCGCGCCGCACCCTGATGGAGCTAGCCGTGCGCGACCTGCCGCGCAATCATGGCGTGAATGTCGCGCACCAGGTCCCGTCGCTCGTAGGTGCCCTTTTGCAGCACTTTGGCCACGCGGCCGTTCAGCCGCTCAATGTCATCGGGAGTGAGGTCCTTGGCCGTCACGATGATCACCGGGACCTCGCGCCATGTCGCGTCGCCATTCAGTCTCTCCAGCACTTCGAAGCCGTCCATGTCCGGCATCAGCAGGTCCAGGAGGACGAGCGCCGGCTTGGCACGTTCCAGGGCTTCGAGGGCCTCACAGCCGTTGGCGGCCTCGGCGACCGTCCAACCTGCCTTTTGCAGCGTGCGCCGCAGCATGTCCCGGGTCTTGGGATCATCGTCCACGACCAGCACCTGCGCCCTGTCGCCGCCGCGGACATGCCGGCCGACCGCGCGCATCAGCAGCTCGCGGTCGAGCGGCTTGGTGATGTAGTCGGCCGCCCCGAGCGCGAACCCGAGATCCCGATCGCCCATGATCGTCACCAGGACCACCGGGATATCGCACAGCTCGGGATCGGCCTTGAGCGCCTTCAACACCGACCAGCCGTCGAGATCGGGCATGATGATGTCGAGCGTGATCACGTCGGGCCGGGCCTGCTTTGCCAGCTTGAGGCCTTCGCGGCCGCCGGCAGCATGCAGAATGTGGTAGCCCGCGCCGGCGAGCTCGCGCTCCAACAGCTCGTGCGCGGGCTTTTCATCGTCGATGATCAGAACCGTCCCGAGCGCATCGGCCCGGCGCGCTGGCGCCGAGCTCGTCGTCACCTCCGGCGTAGCTGCCGGGCATACCGCCGGCAGGATCAGCGTGAAGGTCGAGCCCTTGCCGGGCGTACTCTCGACCGCGACGTCGCCGCCGAGCAGCCGACAGAAATGCCTGGTGATGGCCAAGCCGAGCCCGGTCCCGCCGTAGTCGCGCGCGGTCGATGATCGGGCCTGCGAGAAAGCCTGGAACAGCCCCTGCAGCTGCTCCGGAGCCATCCCGATACCGGTATCGGATACCACGAACTGCAGCCGGTCGCCGTCGGGGCCAGCCATGCGCCGCGCTGCCAGCGTGATCCGTCCGCGCTCGGTGAACTTGGCGGCATTGCTCAAGAGGTTCAACAAGCTCTGACGCAGCTTGGTCTGATCGGAGCGCATCGTGCCCAGGTCGGGCGCGCCGATCACCTCCAGGGCGTTCGCGTTCTTCGCGATCAGCGGTTCGATCACGGAGTGCACCTGTTCGATCAGGTCGGCGACCGCGAACTCCTCCACGAGGACGTCCATCTTGCCGGCCTCGATTTTCGACAGATCCAGGACGTCGTTGATCAGACTGAGCAGGTGTTTGCCGGCTTCCCTGATCTTCATGAGGTCGGGCAGAAACCTGTCCTGCCCCAGGTCCTCGGCCTCCTCTTGCAGCATCTCGCTGTAACCGATGATCGCGTTCAGCGGCGTCCGCAGCTCGTGGCTCATGCTGGCAAGAAACTGGCTCTTCGCCTGGGTCGCGGCCTCGGCTTCCTCCTTGGCTTCGCGCAGTTGTTCCTCCGAGCGCTTTCGTTCGACCACCCGTCCGAGTTGCGTGCCAATCTGGGCGGCAACGTCCAGGAGCGCCTCCTGCGGCTCGAGAGCACGATTGGCGAAGAACTCCAAGACCGCAACGACGTCGGTTCCCACGAGCACGGGGAAAGCGAACGCGCCTTTGATACCCACTTCCATTGCGACCCTGGCGCGCGGAAAGTTCTTGTCTTTGGTCACGTCCGTGATCCACGCCGGTCTGCCACTCTGCAGCACTCTTCCCGGCAACCCGATCCCGGACGGAAACACAGAGGCTTCGGACGCGCGCCGAAACGCCTCGAACCGCTCGGCGTCGTCGAGGTGCCAGACCCGCGAGCTGACCAGCGCTTCGGACCGCCCTTCGGCGAGCATATAGGCGTGTCCGATGGGCCAGGCGGACTGAGCACAGACTTGATCGAGCGCGATCTGCATGGCGCCTTTGACGCTGACGGCTTCATTGGCGGCGGCAGTGATGACCTGATTCAACGCCAAGAATTCGGTTTTCTCACGTAGCGACTCCTCAACCCGCTTGAGCTCGGTGACATCGGAGTAGACCGCGACCGTACCGCCGCCGCTGACCCGCCGCTCGGCGATCAGAATCCACCGGCCGTCGGCCCGCTGCATCAAGATCGGCGGGCCGGGATCACGGTGTCGCGCCAGCCGCTTTTGGACATAGCCTTCGGGGTCGTCGCCTGCTTCGCTGGATAAACCCCCGCGCTACCGCCCGCCGGATGATCGCCTCGAACTTGATTCCGGATGCGATCCTGATGTCGGTGCCGCTGTAGAGCAGTTCCTTGTACCGCGTGTTGCAGAGCTCCAGACGATCTTCGGCGTCAAAGAAGGCAAAGCCCTCTGAGGTGCTCTCGATGGCATCGATAAACCGCTGATGGGCCTTCAATCGCCCGGTCGTGCACATCCGAGAGCTCCTTCGAGCTGAGCTCGAGTGAGCGCTCGAGCAGCGCCCGATCGCTGTCGAAATCGGCGTAGGCGGCATCCACCGCGCCGATGAACCGCCTCAGCGCATCCGGCACGTCATCCTCGACGCCGAGATACTTTCTCAGCTGTCGACGGAGCAGTCGGTGCATCGGCGCCTCTCACGCTTCGGTGAGGGCCGTTATGGTCATGGTTTGGTTATGCAGGCGGCACTCGCCGCCCTGGCGGAACGGAGAGAGCTCTCCGTAGGAGTAGAACCCGGTTATCTTGGTATCCGCCCCGAAGATGTCTCGGATGGCCTCGACCTCTTCTTCGACGCGCTGCTTCATCACGAGCTTGCGCCCAACACAGCTCACCAAGAGCGCCAGCTCCGGTCGCCGGCCGCCAAGTCCGGCGAGGCTGGCTTCGGCGGCGGCCGTCGCGCCGTCGACCAGATCGTCGACGTTGGTCTTCATGAGCTGCGCCGTCCCGCCCTGCGGGATATCGCCGGCGAAGGTCATGGAGCCGTCCTGCTCGTTCACCGACAAGACGGTGCGGACGACACCCTCGCCGTCGTGTGCCGCGGTGACGACGATCGGAAACAAGAGACCTGATGCCGGGAGCTGCGCGGCATGGTCCCCGAGATACCTCTTGTAGAGATCGAGGGCCGAGTGCCCGTCGAGCTCATAGAGGACGTTGCCCTCAGCGCGAGTGATGGTGCGGAGCGGCCCAAACGGCTTCCAACCGCCCATCGATCCGTAGCCAACTCGCAGATGATCGCCGTACAGACCGACGGCGGCGATCCGCTGAGCGCCCGCCGCGGCGGAGTCGATCACCCAGGTCTCGGCGAAGTCGGTACCGTCTCCGGACAGTCCGCCCGTGATGGACACACCCTCGGACACACCGCTCGCGAGACCCCGCGCCAGGTCAGAGCCATTCACCTTCAAGCCATCCGACAGCACGAACACATGGCGCAACGAGGGATCGTTCAGCTGCCGCGCGAGCTCCTGGCCGACCTCGTAGCTCGACTTCGCCTCGGCAATCGGCACCGAGGCCGTCCGCAGTCGCGTATGCTCGAAGTCCACAGCGGTGGCGATCACCGAGTCATCGACGACCGTGTTGCCGACGATCTCGCCTGACGTCGAACAACCAAGGATAGCGGCGCCTTTGAATTGGCCGCGCAGCTCACTCACGAGCTCGCCCGTCTCGATCAACGGTCTGGCGCCAAAGACGAAAACTATGCCATGCCGTTCAACTTCCAAGTTTGGCAAATTCGGTGTCCAGCCATCACTTCGGGACCATTGGTACTGTGCCGTCTTCATGACTTGTCCCCTTCATCAAAACAAAGAGGATTATCGCACGGCCTCCCTGGTTAATCGTGTAGGCTATAGTTTCCGGATCGGTATGAAAACAGCCTAGTCGGGCGCTACCATCACGATCGGCAGGGCGGTCGAACTCCGTCGACTTTCCAAGGCGACATGTACTGTCCTTGCGTTTCTCTCGAATCCACAGTTATTCTTCGTAGTTACTGTCATTTATTCTACGGTATTGCTTCCGTTCGTCAATGGTTATTTGGAGATCAAAGTGGATGGATTCGGAAACCACAAGTTGTGCTCCAGCCGGCCGCAGCTTGCTTTGCAGTCGCGTTCAGCAGGTGATTCTGCAGCTCCCGAATCTGGCGTTCGAGCTTTGCGATCGTGCAGGCCCGCACCCCCACTATCGAGCGGTCAGCCGTGACCCCAAGCCGACCTTCCCGTATACACCCCACTGACCTGCTCAGATCAGCTCGGCGAGAGTCGATCGCCCGCATCAAGCAGATGCTGACCGAGCAGATAGGGTACACCAACCGGCTGCGAGTACGCGAGCAGCAGCATCGAGGTCAGCTCCTGGCTATACCCAGCCGTCCCAGCCAGTTACGGGCCACGTCCGCTACAGGGCGGATTCCGGCCGTCAGGGTCGTCGATGTCCGCTTTCCCGCGGTTTAGGCGGCTTCACCCTCAGCAGCAGACATGGCGGCCAAGTGGCCTGGAGGGCAGTACCTGACCCGATTCGGACATCAAGACCCTTCGTCGGCCGAAAACCCACTCGCGCCGACGGTTTGGAATATGGATAGATCCGTCACAGCGCCGAGCGTACGCGAGTAGTCCGGGCGGAGGCGCAGCAGCTCATCTACCACATATTTGGCCTGGTCGATTCGGCCGGCGTGGCCAAGGGCCGCAGCCAGCACCGCGTGAATGCGAAAATGCGCATTGGGTTGCCGCAGCGCGATCCGCGCCCACTGCACCGCCTCGGCGTAACATTCCAGCATCATGAGCGCGATCGCGCGGCTGGCGGCAATGCCGAACAAGAGCGGATCACGTGGGCTCAGACGGTAGGCTTTGTCAATCTCGAATAAGGCTTCCTCTGGGCGCTGGCTGTACGCCAGCGCCCAGCCGAGGCCGAAATGAGCTTGGGCGAAACTCGGGCTGAGGTCGATCGCGGTCTCGAATTCGGCGATCGCCTCATCGTGCTCCCGCGTCAGAAGCAACGCGCGCCCTAGCGTCCAATGGGCTAAGGCGTCCCTTTCGTCGAGAGCAACGCTTCGCATGGCTGCTCGATGAGCCCGATCGAGCTCCAACTCCCGATCGGCGATGTAGTCGAGAAAGACGTTGATGAAATGGCAGAACGACTTGCCGGCATAGGCACGTCCAAAGTTGGGATCGAGGTCAATCGCCCGTTCGAACAGACGGAGCGCTTCGGACACGTCGGCCCGTTGGTATCGGTAGACTTGCCAGAGACCGCGCTGGTAGCAGCTCCAGGCGTCCAGGTTGTGCGGCGGCTTGTGGCGGGCCCGCTCGCGTTCGGCTGCGCCCAATTCCGGCTCGAGCGCGCCGACGATGGCCTCGGTGATCTCGTCCTGGAGGGCGAACAGGTCCTCCAGTTCACGGTCGTAGCGTTGGGCCCAGAGGTGGGAGCGCGACGGTGCATCGATCAGCTGGGCGCTGACGCGGATGCGCTTGCCGGCGGAGCGTACGCTTGAGATTGGTGATCCCTTTGGGAGCGCGAGGGGGCATGGCCAGTGGCATTCCGAAAAGCCGCTCGCACATCGGATTTGCAAAGACGCAGTAGCGCTTGATCTCAAATGCGCGGCCGCGGCAAGAACCGGTGATCAAGCGCGCAGCATCTACGCCCAATTGGCGACCCGCAACGGCCATTAGCACCCGGAGACACAGCTCCGCGCTCCGGCAGGTCGCCAAGCGCGGCGGCTGGCAGGTGGTCGAGGATACGCGAAGGGGCGGCGTCTCGGCTCTTTGGCCCCGAACGTCGAAGACGCCATCAGTGCCGAAGCACTATAGCTTATCGATCCTGCGATACCATCTCTTGCTGCGCATCACTCCCTTGCGCGCTGGACGCCACCTGTTGTCGGAGACGATTACCTTCATCTTCTTTTTAATGGCGTCTTCCGTCAGGCCGTCTTTGCTCAGTTTTTTATAGATTTGGACCGCGTCGTCGAATTCATCTTTCGTGATCTTGTCGTTGGTAGCGGCAAAACGCGCGAGCACCACAGCGATCGTGCGGTCCAGCTCACGCTCAAGCGCCACCTGTTCCTCGGCCGCGACGCCGGTCAGAATCCATCGGGCCTCGTCGTAGTCGACGTTGAAACGCGCAATGCCGTCCTGCAGCAGGACCTTTTCTTCCTCCCGACTGAGGAAACCCCGATCGGCTCCCTGCAGCTTGACATATTCGGCGAAGCGGGTCCGGTCTTTGCCATTGTCGGGCATGAGTTAGCGTCTGCCCCTTAGAGCTTGTTGAGAACCGACACCGCCCACCGACGGCCCTGTTCGAACCAGCCCTCGAACCGCCCAGCCAGACTCTGCCACCACGAACCCTCCACGTTGTTCAGCAACACGCCATCGGTTGCGGCGTGGACGACCGCCTCGAGGACCTGCGGGTCACCGTCGCGATGGATCACGATGCCGAGCGATGTGCAAAGCGTCTGCCCGACGTAGCGCTCGTCGAACCACCCGCCACGCGCGATCGATGCCTGCGTCGGGACATAGGGAGTCGTGTCGGCGAGCGGCACCGGACCGAGCACATCGGCGACGTTATCCAACAGGACGACACGTGTATTGTCGAGAACGTCCTTGACCAGAGGCGCCGTGGCATTGGGATATTCGACGAATACAAAGAGATCGAGATCGCCCTGGGCAAGACGTGCCAAGGCGCGTGACCAGCCGCGGTGCTCGAGGTCGAATTCGCGCATCGTCGGCGCGCGTTCCTGGAGCAGTTCGTAGGTCAGCGCGGTGTCGCCGTTCATCGGGCCGGTGTCAACGGTGCGCAGCGCAACTGGGGACGCGTCACCCTCGAGTCCGAGTGTCAGCGGGCTGCCGATCCGGGCGGCAGCGAACAGGCAGACCGGGATATTGCCGTAGTGTTCGAGCACGTTCTCCAACCCGCGCTCGGCGACAAATTGCTGGTACAGGTCGAGCTGGCTGAAGGCGACCACCGAAGGATCGGCGGCGACCGCCTCGAGGTTCTCCCAGCTTCCGGGCGCAACCTGGACATCGACCGAGAACGCCGGCTGCAATGCCTGCGCAAGGCGCGGGCCGAAAATTTCGGAGACCGCCGAACGGGTCGGACCGGTCAGGATCGTGACCTTCGTCCCACCGGCAGCCGCCGCGGTCGCCCCCACGCCATCAAGCACCACCAGCCCGGCGACCAATGTCAGCCGCATTGCCATAAGGCGTAGGTTGGCTTCGGTCATCGTACGTTCTCAGGTGTCGCGCTGCCTAGGCCCCGTCCCGCTCCGTCCGCGACACCTCCATCTGTTCAGGCAACGCTGCGCCGCCCCGGCGCCACGATGATCCATCAAGCTATCCCGCGGCCTGCATCGCCAACAGCACTGTATTCAACATCTCGAGCTGATCTACCGACAGTCTGTCGATCACCTGGGGGGTCGAGGCGAGTTGCTCGATCAAGGCCGGCAGTCCTGCACCGTCTACCGTCATCGAGGTTTCGTTGATTCCATCCAATCCAGGGATCGAGAAGTCGGGCAGATACCGTCTCACATAGACGACCGCATGCTCGAGCAGAACCTCGAAGAAGAGATCAAACAGGAAATTCTGGACCGATGAGATGACGATGACGCTGAAAACGAGGCTGTCGGCGCCAACCATGGCAGGCTCCCTCACTTACCGCGGCGTCGCCGTTACTGAAGGCCGAGGCCGGTCGTCAAGGTGCCGATCATCTGCTCTGACCAGAGTGCGGTCTCGGCGGCCTTGACGCTCAGCGCATCGGCTTTGACGCTCAGCTTCTCCATGACCTGTCCGGACCACACCGACGCCTGATCGAACTTGGTAGAGAGTCGCTCGCTGACCTGGGCGCCGAGGCCGTCGGCCGTCTGCTCGGACCACACCGCCACCAGCTGATCGAACTTGGCGGACAGTCGCTCGCTGACCTGGGCGCCCAGGCTGTCGGCAGTCCGCTCGGACCACACCGCCGTTTGGTCGGCCTTGGCCGATACCGGCGTCAATAGCTCCGGCGCATAGCGAACCGGTTCAGACGCTGCGGACGGGTCGATTTCGGCCGGGTCCACCCCAGGTGTGTGCACCCACCATTCGGCGACGATCTCCGCGCCAACCTCGACAGCAAGGTTCGCGAGGGTGGTCGCCGTGAGGATGACCAGGAAATCGTCAACCCCCAACATCGTCTGCTCTCCGTGCGCACGAGCCACCGCCGGTCGAACCTGTGGCGCAACGGGCAGCTCTTTGGTCCGCCGTTTCTCTGGGCGCGAACTTGCGGCCGGCCCTCGACTGCGATCGAAGCATCCGATCGGTCAGTCTGACATGATCCAGTTGCCGAGCGCTGCTCCACCGGCGGCCAGCGCGATCGTGGCCAAACCGCTGCCACCCATCAGGTCCGCGAGCACCGCTCCCACGACGATGCCGGCCGCGATGCCGTAAATCTGGCTGTCGGTCAGTCCCGCTGACGCCTGGAACTCGCGCACGACGTCCTCAGCGCCCTCGCGCGACTGCTCGAGCAGCTCCTTGAGCTCCGCGCGCAACTCTTCGACCCGGCGCTGATTTTCGACCTCGGGAAGCGCTTCGGTCGCCTCGCTTTCAGGTTCAGGCGTGGCTCCGGGTCGCATGGGCTGATCCTGAGCCAGGGCGCCGTAGCCAGGCCACATCAACAACGCTGCAACGATCACGATCGTTCGCATGTCAGTCTCCCGCCCCTGACGCTCATCCGACGCTCATCTTTTCTTAATGGATGATTGCATCGACAGGAGTGCTTGTCCACTATCTATGCGTCCTACCGGCCCGGAGCGGTTGATGTATGAGCCGCTCGCGCTGGACGTGAGTCGAACCCAGAGGTTGCCACAACTAAGTAACAATTGAAGGGGTCTGACATGACACGGATACCCTCTACGGCGGCGTCGAGGCCTCGGCGGTCATGGCAGTCGCTGCTGCGCCTGCCTCTGCTCCGGCGCTCGCTCTCACGTTCGGGATCGCTGCCGGCGATAGGTGCGTCGGCGGCGCTACTGGTTGGACTTGGTACACTGGCCGTGACGCTCGATGCGACGCCGGAGCAGGTCGAGCCAGGCTGGCACGGCCGCATCGATGGCAGAGTACCAGTTGCCGAGGCCAGGGCCGCCCGGCTGCTGGGGGCGACGGCAATTGGGCTGGAGACCGAGCGGCGACGGGCGGGCACGGGGCCTGTTGGCGGGGTGCGCGCGCTGGATGCCGAACTCGTTCGCCTGCGAGACGCGCAGGCCGACCTAGGCAAGCAACAGGCCGGCCTGGAATCGCGGCTTGCGGCTGCGATCGAGCTTGCGTCGGTCAAGGGCGGCGCTTTTGACCTGGTGGAGGAAGTGCGGGCTTTGCGCCTCGTCCCCGCCGCACTGCTGTTGCGGGAGGAGGAGGAATCCGGACGGCCGTTCGCGCCTGCCTTGGACCAGTTCGCGGCAGCGGTGGCGCAAGTCGACAGTGCCTACCTCGAAGCTGACCCGCCGGTGATGAAGCAGATCGCGTCGCTGCAGCCGTATGCCGAGAACGGCGTGCTCTCCTGGCGGGACCTCAGGCGAAGCTTTGCCTCGCTGGCTGGCCTGATCGATCGCGCCGACCCGCTGAGCTGGTGGGATTGGGCGCTGGTCGTGGCCGGATGGCGCGACGATCCGCTGGCCCCGCTGCATGCGGCGCAAGCTGCCTTGATGGTCGACGACCTCGAGGGCGCCATCACGTCGCTGGCCGCGTTTCAAGGCGAAGCTGCGCTGGTGACCGAAGGATGGCTGGCGTTGGCACGGGCGCGCCTGGCCGCCGACGTCCTTGTGGAGGACCTGTATCAGATTGCACTCGCTGCAGGCGCGCGCCCGCCGGCTTTGGGATCGACGCTGGCGTCGAGCAGCGACGGGGAACCGGCGATCCCCAGATCGTTTGAGCCGTCAGTCTGGCCCGCGGAGCCCACGAACATCAGTGCGCAGTCGCTGCCCCGATAACGGCTCGCGCACTCAGTTCCAGCCCGGTGACTCGCACTGCGCGCGCGCCTCCATGCGTCGCCATGCTTTGGTCGCGGCATACGGGTCGGGTCGTCCGTTGTCGAGGAACTGCACGTGTTGAAAAGCGCCGGGCCGGTCGAGGGTTGCGAGCGTCAGACTGGCGATACGATAAGCGAGGTAGATCTCGCCGAATGCCGCGTAGTTGGTCACGATCGTGACTAACTGCGCGACCAGCTCGCGCAGCATCATGCCGCCATAGAAGGGCAGGACCACATACGGACCAGGCGGAACGCCATAGTGGCACAGGACGTCCCCCAGATCGGCTGGCCGTTGCCTCAGTCCGTCGGCCGCAGCCACGTCGCGGAACCCTAAGGGACCCTCGACGGTGTTAAGGATGAGCCGCCTTAGCGCCAAGCGCATCTGCGACACGTCGCCTTCTGCCAGGTAGCTCGCCGCCACGCTGGGTTCGGCAATGTTGTCCAGGAAGTCGCGCAAGGCCTGAATCACTGTCGGGTCGACGGTGCGCTCGATCTTGGCGCTGAGGCGCCGCACTGGCTTCGCAAAGAACTGATTGAGATCGAACACGGCGCGGTTCACCGCCTCAAGTGGGTCGTCGGCAGATCCCATCGCGTGGACCTGCGCGGGCGCAGTTGCCAGCGCGACCAGCATGACCAGGCCGGCAAACCATACGGCACATCGCCGGACTTCAGGCCCACGCTGTATCCTCTGGTTCGGCATGGCTGGTGACGGGGTGGCAGCCTTCGCGCTCACCCTGTTCTTAGCTCCACGCCCATGATGACGGCTTGAGGCGGTTGATACGGGCACCCAATTGGTTGAGCTGGTCGCCTAATTCGTCCATCTGGTCGCCTAATTGGTTCATCTGGTGGCCCCACTGGTTCGCCATCTCGCGCAGCGTTTCCTTGAGGTCGTGAAAGGCTTCCTCGCCAAGCACGTAGATGCCCACGACGTCGACGGCTTCGCCGACGATGATCACGGCGGTGACTGTATAGGCGTCGGCACCGAGCGCCGCCCAGAGCGGGAAGCTGAAGGTGATCGCGTTGCCGACGATGAACAAGGTTGCGCCGGCCTTGTAGCCCCAGTCGCTGCGGACCGCCGACTTCAGGTCCGCGGTCCACTCGCAGGCCGTCCTGCGGGCATGATACCAGGGGACATCCCTATTGGTCTGACAGAACGTGCCCCGATCGGCTGATGCCCAAATGATCTTGGCATCCTGGGCGCCGGCTTGCCATGGCCAGAGCGCCAGGACGATCAGCAGAACGATTCCGATACGCATGGTGTCGTCCCTCGCCTGAATCTGCGCTCGGCCGCAACAATTTTACAAACCCACCCAGCGATCGGCCTGTGGGCATTATCGACGTCGCGATGCCGTTCGGCAACCCTGGCACAGCTTGCGCCAAAACGCTCGATGCGAGCGCCCGGTAGTGTCTCAGTTTGAATTTACATCGGTGGGATCGAGGCCAGAAGACCCAGATCAGAAATCCGGCCACAGCAATCCAAGTCGCAATGATCACAGCTGCCGCGACCCGGCTCGTGGGTCTGCCCTCAGCCGCAATTGCGGTCGCACGGTGCTCCGCCATCAGCTCCGGCGGGATCAGTTTTAGAGCCAGCATGATCCCGAGCGGGAGTACCACCAGTTCGTCCAAATGGCCTAGAACCGGGATGAAGTCTGGAATCAGGTCGATCGGACTTAGGGCATAAGCAGCCACCGCCGCCGCTACCGCCTTCGCGTACCATGGAACGCGAGGATCACGAGCGGCGAAATAGAGCGCCATTACATCGCGCTTAATGCCCTTGGCCCAACCCTTAAGACACGCGATCCACGTCACCGACGATCTGCTTCCGATGCGGCCCGCGTGGTCCCGGTGTCGGCTCTGCGGCCTCGACCAGCTCGGCCATCATCCTCATGTCGGCAGCCGTGGGCATCGAGGCGAACGCCGGCGTCAAGACCATGCGGATTTCAAACTGAGACACTACCGCGCGCCCGGGACGCTGGCTTCCCTCTCGCCGATTGTGTAAAGCTGTTCCTTCTGTCGCATGCGCGACCGAGAGGCTGTCACCCAGCTCGGGACGTGAACATGTTCACCTGGGCGAGTTTCTTCATCCGCTGGCTTGCCATTACAGCGCTCGTTTTCGGCACCTACAACCCGTCCGGCTACTCGTATCTGCACTGGCTGGCGGAATGGCAGCAGGAACAGCTTGCGCTGAAGGCGGCGGTCGGTTTCGTGATCGCCGGCCTCTTCTGGCTGATGCTGGTCGCGGCTTGGCTTGTCCTGCGCGTGATCGGCGTCGTCTTGTTGAGCGCGATCGGGCTGTCGCTCATCCTCACGGTGTGGCAGCTGGAATTGATTCCGGCTACCCCAGCGAGCGTTCAGTACCTGCTGCTGGCCATGTTCGCCACTGCCCTGACGTTCGCCGTTTCCTATGCCCACATCCGCTTCCGGCTGACCGGCCAGGTCCAGTCGCGCATTCTCGAGCAGCTCTAAGGCTGATCGTCAAAGGGCATGCTTGCGCCACTGGTACAGCGCCAGGATGACGAGCAGCGCCCAGAAGTTCAGCAGGTTGGCGAGCCACAACGCGCCGCAGGCCAGATAGAAGACGACATAGGCGACGATGACGATCGCGCCCAGGCTGACCAGGGCGCAGCTCGTGGCGGCGAGCGGCTGCCAGAAGCGGTAGCAGGCGATCACCATGACCGCCGCCAGGATCGCTGGGTGAGGAAGCAGGACGGCGAGGTTGCGCCTGGGATCACCGAAACGGAGCGTGTCGACCACCGCCCCGACGTCGAGCTGTAGCGGGTTGACGCGGTAGCGCAGGAATTCGCCCAGGCTGAGGTCCCACGGACCACCGGCCCGCAGCACCTGCTCCAGAAGGTAGTATTCGGGACGTCGCGACGGCGGCGAGCAGGCCCACGCCGAGGATCAGCCCCGCCGTGACGGTGAGCTTGATCAGAAGCGGAATTTCTATGTATTCGGGCTCGGCGACCTGGCGGATGCCGTAGCGCGCGATGCCGATCAGCGCGACCGGCACGCCGAGGAAGACCGCACCGGCGGCGAGGCGGGCGCCGACCAGGTTCACGATCGCGACAATGTCCAAGGCGCTATCTCCATGCTTCCGGGCGCGGGCGCGCTCGGCGTCGCAGGGCGGAACGCAGGTTGGAGTCCAGCACGGGGCGCGCCGTGATCCTTTGAAACTCGCGCTTGAGGGCGTAAAACTCGCGATTGTCGAAGAATCCCATCAGCAGCGCATTCTCAGCCATCGAGTCGTACAAGGACCGTCCGGTCAGCGGCGGACTGCCTGGATAGGCGATGACGACGAAGTCGTTGAACAGCACCGGCTGAATGATGTCGAACGAAGAGACTTCCTCCAGTGGAATGGAGGTGTCGATGAAGGCGGGCCGCCCGGCCAGCCAGTTCAGGAGATAGTTGACGTATCCGTCTCGCCTTATCCGTATGCAGTTGTCGTAGAGCTCGAGTCGACCGCCGATGCCGTGAGCGACCATAAGTGGTGGCCCGTTCGTGAGCACGGCCGCCGGCTCGGCCGTTGGCCGTTCCTCGGCTGGTGCAGTCGTCATCGACGTACCACGTCGACGCCGGCATGCTGAAGGTGGTGGGCCGACGGCGCCTTTTGTCGCGGCACCCGCTCGCTTCGCCGCATCACAAGGCGTCGAAGTAGCTCTGGCGCGGTTGCCGGGCACGTGCGACCTCGGCGCGGTGACGCTGCTGTTGTGCCAGCTCGGGCACCCCGACCTGGTCATACACCGCAGCGCGCTCCTCATAGATCCGAGCAAGTTCGGGCGCACGGGCCTGCGCCAGATCGAGTTCCGCCAGCGCCTCGTCATAAAGTCGCCGCTCGCGCAAAAACTCGGCCAAGTGGACCCGGGCAATCGCCAGGTCGGACTGAATCCGCAATGCGGTCTGGTAATGCCCGATCGCCTCCGCCTCCTGGTCGAGGCGTGCGAGCGCCGCACCCCAATTGACGTGCGCCAAGGCGAATTCGGGCCGCGAGCGAATGGCTTCCTTGCAATACTCGACCGCCAGATCAGGATCACCCACCTGGTTCGAGATATGGCACAGCAAGTTATAGTACCAATGTCGTTCCTGCGCGGGCACGAGCGGCATCGCACGCTTCAGGTGATCGACCGCGTCGGGCAGGGTGAGATCGTCCAAAGGGTCACGGTTCGCTTCGTTGTACAGGTATAGCGCTAGTATATAGGGGTCGACGAAGCCCACGATCTCTCTTGCAATCTGATCCAACTGGTCATCGAAATCCTCGTATGCGATCTCCATCTCCCGATATTTGACGATCTGCAAGGTGTCAGAGTCACGAATACGCAGTGTCGCCGTCACACTCTCGTCCTGATTGGCCTCGAGCTCCCACCGCGTGTCACCCAATCGCACCGTGCCCTCGAACTCTTCGTCCGACAGGAAATGGATCTCGGCGATGTACTCGACCAGGCCGAGAAACCGCTGCGTCGCGCGGACTGGCTGGACGATTTCCGCGATGTCCGCAAAGGCATTGATCGTGGTTTGGGGCGTCCCGACGTCGATCCTTCTCGGCGTCTGCAGCGATGCGGCGCCGTCAACGATCTCGGCAATCTTGCGCTCCATCATGTCGTCGAGCGCGTCAGGGGCATAGCCCTGCTGCTCCAGGAAATCAGGGGTCGTGATGTCCTGCAACGCGACATCGATGGGCTGGCTGCCGACCGCGAGGCCGAAGACCAGCACGGTGAACGCGAACGGCGCAGCCACCAACAATGATTCTAGCATTGTACCATGCTTCCTAGAGCGCGTTTGGCCCGTCCGTCAGGCATCGGCGGTATGTGGGGCAGGCTCTAGCGCTGTCTCACCTGCCACCGGCAGGATGGGGTTAGGATACCATAGGTGACCGGCGTCGCGAAGCATCGCTACGTACGGCTCACAGGGTATCGTAGCGATTCTGCTGCGGCTGGCGATGCTGCGCGGTGTCGGCGCGCACGCGTGCTCGCTGCGCAAGGTCGGGCTGGCCGAGCCGCTCGAGGATGGCCGCGCGGGTCGTGTAGATCGCGGCGAATTCAGGCGCCAACGCCTCGGCCTTGGCGAGCTCTCCGAGAGCCACCTCGAACTGCTCGCGCTCAAGCAGCGCCTCGGCAAGATAGACATGGGCGATCGCCGCGTCCGGCTTCAGGCCGAGCGCGGCATGATACAATTCGATCGCTTCGGCTTCCCGACCGAGCCCGGCAAGAACGTGGCCCCAGTTGATATAGGCCAAATAGAAATTGCCATCGATGCCGATTGCCTCTCTATAGTATTCGATCGCGAGGCTGGGATCGCCGGCCTGATCAGATATCTGGCCTAACAGATTGTAGAACCAGGGCAAGAAATCTTCGTCAACGACCAATATCTTTTGTTGGACATAACTCACCATACTATCGTACGAAGTCTGTTCTTGCGTAGACTTGTTGTAGAAATAGGCAGCCATAATATATGGATCGAGAAAATCAACAATACTACTCGCTATCCGATCAAGTAGATCATCGAAGGCATCGATCTGTCCTTCAATCTGATCGAATTTGAGTAGCCTCAGCGTGTTCGAATCTCGAATGCGCACCGTGGCAGTAATAGTTTTGTCCTCGCCAGACACGAAGCGAATCTCAGCGACATAGTCGACCAGATTAAGCAATCTCTGGGTTGCCCGAACCGGCGCCGCGACGTTCACGATCTCGGCATAGGCATTGATGGCCGTATCCGGCGTCCCGACCTCGATCCTCTCCGGCACCCGGGCGGAACCGGCGCCATCGACGATCGCGCCGATTTTCCTCTCCAGCAGTTCGAACATGGTGTCCGCAGCATACCCCCTCTCCTCGAGCGCGCTCGGCGTCGTGATTGTTTGCAGCGAGATATCGATCGGGTTGGTGCCGAGCGCCAGGCCGAACACCAGGGCGCTGAAAGCCACGGGGGCGACCACCAGTAGCCAGTCGAGCATGGTCTGCCTGTCGCTTAGTGCTCTACTATCGCATGTAATCGCATCGGCCGCCCGCAGGCAAGCGTTGCGCGACAAAGCACCCAAGTTCGATCAGGCATGCGGGTCAAAAGTCGATGCCGATCTCACCGCCAAACACCGCGGCATCGTCGATGTCGCTCTGGCCGTTCGGCCGGATGACGTATTGGAAGTCGGGCGTGACATAGAGCCACGGCGCCAGCTGCAGGCGGTAGTTGGCCTCGACCACGGTTTCGGCGTTCTGATTTTCCAGCCTGTCGCTGAACTTGCCGTAGTACACGGCGAGCGCCGTGAGGTCTGTCGTCGCGGCCCGGGATCAGGCCTTGGTAAACGAGTCCGCCGGACGCGGAGAATGGAATCGTGTTGACCCGCTCGACCGGGGCGAAGGTGAACGCGGCCCACGGTGTGAGGCCCTGATTGCTGCCCGGCCCATCCTCGCGATAGACCTTCTGGTCGAGCAGTAGATAGAAGCCGTAGTTGCCGTCACGCTGCTGATCGGAATCCTCGTCGGCGTCATCATCCTCGGCCTCGACCGTATCGAAGTCGCTGCTGTCGTAGTAGCCACCGAAGGTGGCGCTGCCGGGCAGGCCGGTGTCGTCCTCCGCCTCGTTCCATTGGTAGCCGGCCTCGGCGAAGACGAGGACGCCGTCCTCCGGGTTGAGCACGAAGTCGACCCCGTGCTCGCCGTCCCTGAAGACGTCCGGGTCGGCGTTGTAGACGCCGGCAGCGAGGCGGATCTGCTCGATCGGCTCCACGATCGCGCGAACACCCCATGCTGCGGTCGAATCCTCTGTGAACGAGGGCAAGTTCTCATCGAGCGCGAACGGATTGCCGTTGACGCCGGAGCTGACATAGCTGTCGTAGAGGTCGGAGGTCGCGAAGTCGTCGCCGACGGTGAGGCGGCCGATCGCAACGTCCAGCGCATCGCCAAGCAGCTTCTGCTCGAGATACATCTGGCCGAGACGCACCGTACGGCCGTCAAAGACCTGCGAGACGTCGATGAGATTGCCGATGTCGGTATCCGACAGATCGTCGCCGGAGGCCCAGTAGCCTGCGATGAAGAAGCTGGTGCCCTCGAGGCCTGCGATCTTTTCCAGATCGAAGTCGAGGGAGATCTCCATCAGACCGTCATAGGCGAAACCCTGGCTTTCGCCGCCGATCGGATTAGTCAAAAGATCGGTCTGGTAATTGCCCTCGACCGTCAGCCCGGCGTCCTCGGCGCGACTGCGCAGTCCGCCCCAGTCACCGGTTGCCGTGTCCTGCGAGAGCCAAGCCCCGAGATCCATCTCGGCGCGCGCGCCGGATGCGAGAAACATTGAAACGCTCACCGCGGCGCCAAGAGCCCTCGTTCGCAAGGAGTTGATCCCCGCGCCATTCTCAACCGCTACGAGTGTGTTTGCGCAACTCGGCTGTGTCAATGCAGCAGGCCAGTTTGCGGTTGGCACAGGACGTCGATGGAAAAGCACCATCCCACGTGGATTGCCCGTGATCTGCGCGTTGGCATCAGCAGGGTCCGCCGAGTGCGCGGCGGCATAGCTCCGATGGAACGCGATCGACCCGGCGCAGGAGCGCGGCGAAGAGCAATCGCAAGACCATCACCTCGGCGAGCTGGAAGACCAAGTGGCTCCCGGCCAATTCCATGCAGACCTCGAGACCGGTACGCTTCAGGCTCGCTGAGTGCGCCCAAATTGTCGTTCTCCGCCGGCGATCCGCTTTTCCCAAACCGCGATGTCCGGATCTGGGCTAAGCTCTGCCCTTCCGAGCCTGTGCCCAGCACGACCGGAATACGGCTCATGCCGTCGAGCCTGCTGGCGAGGCAGCTCGCGGCCCCTGGAAGACCCGGACGACGCGATCACGGTCGACGTCTCCGGGACGCCCGAGGCGATCGTCGAGCAGATCCGGGTTGCGGCCGCGCGCCTCGACGACTGATCAGCCAGGCCGACTTGCCGGGTTCAGCCGGTCGAGATCTTCAGGCAGGGATTGTCGTTGTCCTTGCCCAAATTGCTGATCATCGACACCAGTGAACCCAACAGATTGATTGGCGTCAGCGCCACCTGTCCTGCCATGTGTGCCGCTGCGCCGAGTGTGCTGACCTCGACCTTGGGGGCAGCGAGGCTGCCCGCGATGGCGAACGGGGTCGCCGGCGCGCCGAAGCTCCTGTGCTTGGCCCTCGGATGGATCTGGAGATTGATCATCTCGCGTGCGAAATCGATGCTGCCTGTGCCTGTGGCAATGGCGTCGGGCGTGTCCAAAACCAACGCCTGAAGCTCGGCGAGGCCATGTTCGGCATGGAAACGAGCGATGAAGCAGTCGAACTTGGAATAGCCGCGTCGTGTGCTCTTGGCGAACAGCCAGCCAAACGGGCTCATCGTCGTCAGAGCAAACAGGCGTGAGTTGATGCGTCCGCGCTGGATCGACAGGCCAAGGTCGCCCTCCAGCGACGCTGCCATGGCGCGTGGGGAACTGCCCCTTGCCTGCAGATCAAGGTCGAGGTCGAGGTTGCCCTCGAGGGGGACCTCGGTCTGCAGCTGCTGCCATATATTGCCGAGCGCGGCGTCGTTGGTCACCGCGCGTACATGCCAGGTCGGCACGGTCTGACGCGCGTCGATTTCTGCGTGCAGTTCGGAGTGGCCGCCGACCGATTCGAACTGCAGCGGCGACAGGTCGAGGGTGCCATCGACCAACCTCAGTTTCGCCTTGGCTTGCTTGATGGCCAGCGCGATGCCTTCGATCTCATCAAGCTGCACGTCGAGGTTCAAGTCGATCGCCCGCAATCGGTCGAGGGGTAACGGCTGATCGTCGAACAGGCGTGCCGTTCCGGACTGTGGCCCGCCGGCAGTTCCGCCCGTTTCTTCCACCGCTTTAGGGCTCAAGCCGAAATCGACCAGACGCAAGTGGGGCGAGCGGATACGGCCGGAAAAGCTCGGTCGCTTGCTCTTGAGGTCGCCGGACAGAACGCCCGAGAAGTCAGTTTTGCCCAGGGTAGCGGTGCCGTCGGCGTCGAATTTTCCGCGGCTGCCGGCCAGCTTGCCGTCGAACCGGAATTGCTCCAGACCCGCGGCGTCGGCGTCGAACACGTCGGCCAGGTTGGCAAGATTCGGCACCGCGAGACTGGTCGTGAATTCGACCTGGTCGAGCTGGTCGAAATCACCGAGCAAGCCTTCGAGCGTGAACGACAGCAGATGCGTTTCCCGTACCTCGGCCTCGAGATGATCCAAGCCCATCGTGCCGTCATCATCCGATAGGCGCGCCTTGCCGTGGAGACGGCCGATTTCGGCCTTGCCGTGAATGTCGGCCATGGCGAGCACGGTTCTGGTCGGCACCTCGAAATCGCTCGTCAGCGCCACCCTCCTGAACGCGAGCACGTCGCCGATCGCGCCCTTGACCTTGATCGTCGGTTCGGCGGCCGGGCCGCTGTCGAGATCGATGGTCCGGAGCGAGATGATGCCTCTGGTTTGGCTGAGCTTTGCGCGCGCCCGCACCCGCCCGAAGTCGGGCAGCTCGTAGCCGAACAGCCTTGCGACGACCGTGGTCGACGGGCCTTGCGCGTCCAGATCGAACGCCGCCCCTTCGACGCTTAGCGCGGGCTCTGTCAGCAGGCTTGCGATGCTTCCGGTCGCCGCCACGACGATGCCATCGTTGCGCTTGGTCTTGAGGCTGGCCCCGTCGATGCGCAGACCATTGACCGTTCCGCCGAGCTGGAGTTGTCCTTCCCCTTTGCCGAGATCAGGCAGATCCTTCAGATATCGGCCCGCAAACGGCTGGAGCACCCGGTTCGACGGCCATGCGAAATCGACTGCCAGGGCGACCCCGGTGGCGCCAGGATCATCGGTCATCAGCGGATCGAGGCTGCCCTTGGCATGGACAACGAGCTGGTCCGCTGTGCCCAGGTTGATCTCCAGGTCCTCGAGCCGAACTCCGTTCTCGTCGCGCACCAGCCGGCCGGTGGCACCGATCGGGCCGAGCTCGCGGGCCTGATCGTCGACCAGCGCCAGAAGGGGTGCGCTCTCGGTCATCGTCGCACTCAAGGAAAGCTGGGGCGCGAGCTGCAAAACCGGATCGGCGGCGAGCGTGCCGATCAGCCCCTGACCCTCGACCGACAGGCCCCCGAACGTGCTCGCGCCGACCTTCAGCGCCGTGATCTCGAGCTTCCGGTCGGCCAGAGACAGCCGGGCCTGGCTTTGCACCGCCCCAAGCGCCGCCGGATCGAAGCCCAGCAAGTCGCTAAAGGCCGACGGGTTGGGGACGGCGAGCGTTGAACTCAGATCGAAGCTTTCCAGCTCGATCCGGTCGCTGGCTCGGGTAAGCTTCAGCATGCCGGCGAGTTGGAGATCGCTGTGGCCTGGCCCCGCGATGTCAGCCGACAGATCGCTGAAGACCGGTGCGGCGATGCTGCCAGTAACGTGGGCAGACGCCTCGATCCCGTCCAGGACGCGCCAGTCCGCGGGCAACAGCTGCTGGACGTCGCCCGTCGAATCGAGCTTGAAGGTCAGTGTCCCGTCGAGTCCGGCGCCCTGCCAGACGTCGTCGAGGTGCCCCGCGAGCTTGACACGATCGCCGCCAGAGCTGGTCAGCTCGGCGTCGAGATCTCGCAAAGCGAGCGTGGCAAGGTCGCCATTCAGCTTGGTGCCGCCTTTGAGCTGCGCCTCGACCGGGACGCTCAGATGCCAGGCGGCGGCGGCGGTGCGCAGCGAGGCGCTCTGCAGGCTGAGCTGCAGGTCCAGACCTTCGGTGCGGGCGACGTTGGCGATGGTCCCCTTCAATGTCCCGTCGATCCCCGGCAGACGGATCTCGAGGTCGAGGGGGTAGGGGGCGGTCGCCATCAGCGCCGTCTCCAGGCTGCCCGACGAGCCGCTCAGCTCGAAAGCGTTGCCGTTGATGTCGCCGGTGGCGTCGAGCTTGATCTGGCCAGAGGTGGCATCGGGCTGCCCGACGAGCTTTGCGATTCGAACGTCAACCTGCCGGCCGTCCTGGCGGTCGCGATAGGCGATTGCCACGTCGCCGACCGAAAGGGAACCGAATAGCGGCAAGCCGAGCGGCCCTCCCGACTCCGGCCCGGCATCGGATTGCCAGCTGTGACGGCCGTCGGCGGCGGTCTCGAGGTTGATGCTTACCCCCTGGAGGGCGATACGTGGCAGCAAGACCACGCCCTCTAGCAGAGGGCGAAGCGCGATCTGCACCTCGGCGCGCTCGACCCGCAGCATAGTTGGTGCTTCCGCCCAGGAAGGATTGTCGATCCGCAGCCCCGTCAGCTGCAGCATCGGTGCCGTGCCGAGTTCGACCTCGACCGTGCCATCGATCACGACCGGCCGGTCGAGCGCGATCTCGAGGGCGTTTCGGGCGAGCCAGCGCTGTGCCCCGTCGCCGAGCCACCAGAACCCGGCGACCGCACCAACCAGCAGGGCCAGCAGCCCAAGGGGCAGATAGCGCAGCAGTCGCATGCGCGCTCTCCTTCGAACGGCACCAAACCCCTTTGGCTCGACTTGTGAACTTAGCGGGAGGCGCGAGATTGCGCTAGCTCATGCGGGCAAACTCCCCCCGTCAGACGAGCCGGTGCCGAGGCAGCGGCAGGCCTGCAGTCGACAGGGCCGGCGGTGGTCATCGCGCCGTTCGAGAATCTGAGCGGAACCGAACAGGGCCGCTGTTCGCCGGCGGCTTGACCCATGAGCTGATCACCAACCTCATGCGGTTCCGGGACCTGCACGTCTATTCGGCGAGCAGCAACGAGCGCTGGGCGAAAGATCCTGCCGGATTCGCCCAGCAGCTCCAGGTGAACTACGAGGTCAAGGGCAGCGGGCGCATCGTTGACGCCGTCGCCCACCACGATACACAACGTAGCGTAGGCTCAGCCGGACGAAGATCATCATCAGCGATCTCGTCTAATCGGATTTTGCCCCAGATTCGACGAACGGCGGGTGGGAATCTGCAAGACACCGCCACGGATCGCGTGCCTCTAGAAATCTTAGCGACCCTCGCACGCATCATCGCGCGGAGCAAGCAGGAGGAGCCTGGGCAGATGATTGATTGGCGGTTTGATGAGGCGCTGACGGCCGACACGCGGCAAGCCGTGAGCCGCTGGTGGGTTCATCGCTGCCCATCGCCTGCGGCGACAATCCCCGACGGCCTGGTTGACGATCTGCAAGCGGCGCGGCTGGCGCTCGACGAGGGCCTCCAGCGTCGTCTTTGGGACTTGGCGACCATCCTCCCGGCGCCGCAGCGGGCGAACTTGACGAAGAGGATCGCCGAGCTCGACCCGTGGCATGTCCTGTCGGAGATGGCTGCTGGTCGGGCTCAGTCGGATATGGCCGCGGGCGAGCGCGAAGCAGCGAGCGACGATGATCGAGACCTGATTGCGGCGCTCAAAGAGCGCGCCCGCCGGCGCGAGCGTCTGGAACGACCCGAACTTCCCAAGCAAGGCGCGGCGTCGGTTGCGCGATCTGGTGCATGGTCGCGGCAGTCTCGCGGCGGTGTTGAAGGACGACGATGCGTGCCTGATGCTCCGCTTCGGCGCGGTGCTGTGCGGGCTCAGCGAGGTCGATCTGGGCGTTCAGGCTGGGCCTGATCCTGACAACGTCCGGGCGGAACTCGCCAAGCTCGGCGAGGCGGACGCACGGCGCGCCGCCGCGGCCGTGCTGAACGATCGGTTGGTCGGCACCGACCATCGCGGTCGCGCCGCGGCGCCGGAGATCGCCGAGTTCGTCTGCGCGGTGGTCGAAGCCATCGAGCAGCACGTCGGATACCGCATCACGCCGACCATTACCCGTAAGGCTGCTCGATCGTCAAATTCGGACGATCTCCCTGGCCGGGACATTCAGCTCATCCTCGACCTACTGGCGTGTCACACGCCCTCGAAGACGTCGGAAGCGGTCGCCGACCTGATCAAGGAAGCTCGCTCACCCAAAACGGCGCCGATAGGGCGCGTCGCTTTTTTCCCTCCGGACTTGGGGAGGGCCGGCCTGCTTTAAGTGCCAGGCATGGCCGGCAACACTCACAACACCCTTGGTCCCCCAACGCCGACCGACACTGGCGGCGAGGACCGTTTGCGAGACCTCGTGCGGCTGCTCGCCCGGGCTGCAGCTCGGCAGTGGGTCGCGCGTGAGCACCGCTCGGCGCCGGCCGCCGAACGTGAATCCAAGGACAAGCTTGATGACTGACCGGCGTCAGGGGGCCAGCGACCCTTCCCCGGCTGCTGAGGGTCCCGCAGGCCGCCGCGGCGCTGTCAGTGTGCGAACGCGCGGTCTGGCGCTGGATCAAGGCAGGCGAGATCGAGACCTATCGCCTCGGCCGCGCGGTGCGCATCGCAGAGGACGAGCTCGTCCGGTTCCTTGAGAAGCGGCGCGGCCACTGACAGTTCCAGACATTTACAGTCAATGTATGACAATGACCTGCTCTGGTCTCGTGAATACATGATGATGTGATTGGTCTCGAGTAATTATGCTATGGATCCACGAATGGATACTCTAGTCATCACGAGTTAATGGGAGTCACAAGTGGCACGCACGAAGGTTGACGGCAACCCCTTTCTCGACCCCGCCGCGCCCAGCCTCGCGACGGTGCTCGCGGCCCTCGAGAGCGCCGAGCCCGACCGGCGCCGACGCGGCGAGATGGCGTCGGGGATGCGGACGGTCTGTGCCGTGCTCGGGCATAGCCCGCACGAGCTGCCGGCTGACACGGCCCTGCTCGGCCGGCTGATCCGCAAGGCCATGCCGGCCGCAGCAGGTGTCAGTCCATCCCGCTGGGCCAATGCGCGCAGCCTCCTGTTGGCCGCGCTGAACCGTTCCGGTCTCGCCATCATGCCAGGGAGACGGCTGCATCCCCTTGCCCCGCTCTGGGCGGCGCTCGCGGCGACGCTGCAGGACGGGAGGATGCTCTCGCGGCTGATGCGCTGGGCCTCGGCCGAGGGCATCGATCCCGAGCATCTCGACCAAGCGGCGATGGACCGCTTCGGCACGGCGCTGATGCAGGACAGCTTCCACCAGAACCCGCGCGACTGCTGGCGACGAACGGTGGTTGCCTGGAACGCGGCGGTGGAAGGGGTGTCGGGCTGGCCGCAGCAGCGGCTTACCCCGCCGCCCGGCCGCGAGCGTTACGTGTTGGCGCTCGAGGCGTTCCCGGCCGCGTTCCAGGCCGACGTCCAGACCTGGCTCGACCGGCTCGCCGGCAAGGCTGGGCTCGATGCCGGGCCGATCAGGCCGCTCCGCCAAGCGACGATCGACAAATGGCGCTTCGCCATGCGCCAGCTCGGCTCGGCTCTGGTGGCCTCGGGCCGCGACATCGCGACCATCAACCGGCTTGAAGATCTCGTGACCCCCGAGGCGGCGGAGACCATCCTGCGCTTCTATCTCGAGCGCGCCGGCAACCGGCCCTGCGCCCAGACCGCGGCACTCGCTGCCCACCTCAAGGCAATTGCAAGGCATCATGTCGACGTGCCGGGTCCGGTTCTCGACCTGCTGCGGCGCATGGCTGCCCGGGTCACGCCGCCGGTCCAGGGCATGACCGCCAAAAACCGCGCGGCGCTTCGGCAGTTCCAGAGCATCGAGGCGCAGCGGCAGCTGGTCCAACTCCCGGCAACCTTGTTCGCCGCGCTGCCGGCCAGCGGTCCGGTGGGCAAACGACTTGCGATCCGCCTGCAGCTGGCGCTCGCCGTCGAGATTCTGCTGGTGGCGCCGATGCGGCTGGGCAACCTCTGTCGGCTCGAGCTCGGCTGCCACCTCCAGGAGCTGCGCCATGGCCGGCGCTCGCGCTGGCTGATCGCCATCCCCGGCGACGAGGTCAAGAACGGCGAGCCGATCGAGCT
Source organism: uncultured Alphaproteobacteria bacterium (assembly GCA_963753315.1). Taxonomy (GTDB): domain Bacteria; phylum Pseudomonadota; class Alphaproteobacteria; order Geminicoccales; family Geminicoccaceae; genus DASUGG01. The sequence continues at coordinate 271,835 of CAVWCI010000034.1, read as the reverse complement.
GCCCCTGCCGGAGCGCAGCGTCCGCCTGCTGGAGGCCTATCGAGCCCGCATCCTCCCTCTGCTCGGGCACAGCCCGGAGGTCACTTCCTGTTTCCAGGGCGCGACGGCGCCAAGGCCGAGGTGACGCTGGCCAGCCAGATTACGCAGCTGCTGCAGCGCGAGCTCGGGGTCCGCCTGAGCCCGCACCAGTTCCGTCACCTCCTTGGCTACATCTATCTGCTGCGGCATCCCCATGGACACGAGGTCGTCCGCCGAATGCTCGGGCACCGCGACATCCGCACGACGATCAAGGTTCTACGCTGGCATGGAGATGGCCGAGGCCGCTCGGCACTTTGAGGCGGTGCTCGACGAGCTGATCGACCCGAAGCTCTCCCCCGGCAGGCGAGCAAACTCCGCGTGGCCGCCGCGCGGGCTGCAAGTCCACGCGGCGTGCAGCGCCGGAGGAGCGGGCAGTGAGCGGCCCCGACTGGCGCGAGCCGCAGCGCGCCTGCCTCCCGCTCGACCGCTGGCCGGCCACCGACCGCGACGGCTGGCTCGCCGCCACCAGCAGGGGCGATTTTCTGCTCGACGACGGTCCCGGCGCCGTCCTTAAGCCCTTGACGCTCCACCGGCACCGCTGCTCCTACGGCCGCTGGCTCGGCTTTCTCGAACGGGCAGGCAGGCTCGATCCGGCAGTATCGCCCGGCGCGCGGGCGAGCCGGGCGGCGGTCGAGGCGTATATCGCCGAGCTCGAGGCCCTGAACGCGCCGCAGACCGTGGTCGTCCGCCTGCAAAGCCTTTCGGTCGTCCTCCGCTGGCTCGCCCCGGAAGTGGATTGGGCCTGGCTGCGGCACCTTGTCGTTCGGCTCGAAGCCAGGGCAGAGCCGGCGCGGGACAAGCGCGCCCGCCTCCAGCTCGCGCACGCGCTCTTCGACCTCGGCATGCGGCTTACGGCGGAGGCCGAGAGCTAGGCGTCGTCCACCCCGCGCGAGCGCGCCCAGCTCTACCGCGACGGGATGATGATCGCGTTCCTCAGCTGTCATCCCTTGCGTCTCGGCAACTTTCGGCTGTCTCGAGCTCGGCCGGCATCTGCGGTGCGTAGGCGACGGCTGGTGGCTCGAGGTCGAAGCCGAGAGACCAAGACCAGACAGCCCTTGCAGCTCCCGGTCCAGGCGCGCCTCGTGCCTCTGCTGGAACGCTATCTCCAGGTCTGGCGGCCGCAGCTCGCAAGCCCCGGTCGTGTCACGCAGAGCCGCGCGCTCTGGCTCACCGATCAAGGCCGGGCGATCAGCGAGACCCACGCCCACCTGCGCATCACCCGGCACACGGCTCGTGCCTTCGGCCATCCGGTCAATCCACATCTGTTCCGCGACGCCCTCGCCACCACGATCGCCCTGACGCGGCCCGATAAGATCGGGATCGTCACCCCCCTGCTCGGCCACCGCTCGCTCGCCACCGCTCAGCGCTCGTACAATCTCGCCAGCATGGCGACGGCCGCCGCAGCGTGGCACGATGCCCTCGACGACCTCAGCCGGAGCTGACGCCATGCTGCGTGCCGTTATCTATGCCAGGTACTCTTCGGACAATCAGCGCGAGGCGTCGATCGAGGACCAGCTGGAGGTCTGCCGGCGCTATGTCGAGCGGCAGGGCTGGACGATCGGGGAGGTCTATGCCGACCAGGCGCTGAGCGGCGCCAGCCGCTTTCGCCCGGCGTTCCAGCAGATGCAGGTCGACGCCGAGCAGCGCCGGTTCGACGTGATCGTCGTCGAGGCGCTCGACCGTCTGAGCCGTAAGCTGGCCGACGTCGCCGACCTGCACGACCGGCTGAGCTTTCTGCGGATCGGGCTGCACACGGTGGCGACCGGCGAGATCACGCCGATGCATGTCGGCATGCTCGGCACCATGGCGCAGATGTACCTGAAAGACCTGGCCGAGAAGACCCGGCGCGGTCAGCTCGGCCGCGCGCTCAAGGGCAGGATTCCGGGCGGCAAGGCGTATGGCTACGACGTGCTGCCCGCTGGCCCGGATGGCGCCGGCGAGCGCCGGATCAATCCTGCCGAGGCCGCAGTCATCAAGCGCATCTTCACGCTGTTCGCGACCGGCACGAGCCCGCGCGCGATCGCCAAGCAGCTGAATGCCGAGGCGGTGCCGGGGCCGGACGGCCGCGCGTGGCGGGACACCACCATCCGCGGCCAGCTCGACCGCGGCACCGGCATCCTGAACAACACACTCTATGCCGGCCGCCTGGAGTGGAACCGTTGCGCCTACGTCAAGGACCCGCGCACCGGCAAGCGGGTGGCGCGGCCGAACCCACGCGCGCAGTGGGAGGTCGTGCCGGTGCCCGAGCTGCGCATCGTCGACGACGCGCTGTGGGCCGCGGTCAAGGCGCGGCAGGCGGAGGTCCGGCTTGTCATGAGCCGTGACGCCGACGGCAACGCCCTGAACGGCGCGCACCGCCAAAAATACCTGCTGAGCGGCCTGCTCGCCTGCGGCGTCTGCGGCGGCCGCTACACCATCATCGACGCTGCCAACTACGGCTGCGCGACCCACCGCGCGAAGGGGACCTGCGGCAACCACCACAGGATCAGACGCGAGGAGCTGGAGCGCCGCGTGCTCGACGGCCTCAAGCATCGGCTGCTGGCGCCCGAGCTGGTCGAGCAGTTTGCCCGCGATTTTCAGGAGGAGGTCAACCGCCTGGCGGCCGAGCAGACGCAAAGGCGCGCATGGCGGAGCTGGAGGCAGAGAAGGCGGTGCTCGAGGAACGGCTGGCAACGGCGCCCGAGCTGCCCATCCTGCGGTCCACAATTAGGTGAGACACCGCCTTGTGCTTAGTGAAGGAGTGCAAGGAGGTGAGCATGACGGACACGATGGCACGGGGCGCCGGCCCGGCGGAGCGCGCCCATCACGCTGGCGGCGACGGGCTGGCGCCGGAGCGGCGTCGGCGCATGTCGGCCAAGCGCAAGCAGAGCGCGGTGTTGCGGCTGCTTCGTGGCGAGGACCTGGAGTTGGTGTCGCGGGAGCTGGGAGTGACGGCGGTGGAGCTGACCGCTTGGCGCGACGCGTTCCTGGCGGCGGGCGAGGCGTCGCTGAAGACTCGACCAGCCGATGGCCGGGACGTCGAGATCGGCCGGTTGAAGGCCAAGGTCGGGGATCTGACCATGGCCAACGAGCTGTTGGAGACCAAGATCGAGCACCTGGAGGCGGGCCGCCCTTTGCCCCGGTGGAGGTCGAGGCGATGAGCCGCCAGGTCTCGCCCTCCGCGCACCGACCTTACGGCGTCCTGCGGGTGACCCGGGTCTGGGGCACATCACGGGCCGCGCTGTATCGTCATCGCCGCTGCGACGAACCAAGCCTGCGGCGTCGGCCGGGTCCGCGCGGGCCGATGCCCGACGTGGCGCTGGTCGAGGCAATCCGCCAGCTGCTGGCCGATAGCCCGTTCCACGGTGAGGGCTACCGCAAGGTCTGGGCGCGGTTGCGCTTCGCCGGGATTCGCACCTCCAAGCGTCGCGTCCTGCGGCTGATGCGGGCCCACCACTTGCTGGCGCCAGGCCGGGTCGGCCGGCCGCATGGCCCGAAGGCCCACGACGGCGCGATCCGCACCGAGCGCGTGGACGAGATGTGGGGCACCGATCTGACCTCGACCCTGACCGGCGAAGGCCAGGCGTCGATCTTCGTGACGGTGGATCACTGCTCGACGGAGTGCCTGGGCATCCACGCTGCCCGACGCGCGACCCGGTTCGAGGCGCTCGAGCCGCTGCGCCAAGGCCTGCGCGTCTGCTTCGGCGCCTTCGCCGAGGGCATCGCGGGCGGCCTGAAGCTGCGCCACGATCACGGCAGCCAGTTCGTCGCCGACGACTACCAGCGCGAGCTCGCCTTCCTCGGCATCGAAAGCTCGCCTGCCTTCGTGCGCGAGCCCGAGGGCAACGGCTGTGTCGAGCGCTTCATCCGCACCCTGAAGGAGAACCTGCTCTGGGTGCGTCGCTTCGCCACCATCGAGGAGCTGCGCCTGGCGCTGCTGGAGTTCCAGCACACCTACAACAAGACCTGGATCGTCGAGCGCCACGGCTACCAGACACCCGCGGCCGTCAGAGCGGCGCAGCTTGCGCCGCTCCCAGCCGCCGCATGAGGCCGCATCGCGGTGTCTCACAACTGTGGACCGCTACACCCAGGGTGCGGCTGCACCCCAACCTCGCCGGGATGTACCGGCAGAAGGTGGCGGCGCTCGAGCAGGCTTTGGCCGACCCGGAGATCAAGGCCGAGGCGGCGGAGGTCGTACGCAGCCAAATCGAGCAGATCACGCTGACGCCCTGCGAGGACGGTGGCCTGGCGGTGGCGCTGTACGGCGATCTGGCCCGGATCCTGCAGCTCTGCGAGAGCGGCGCCAGCAAAAACAAACGCCCCAGAACAAATGTTCCGGGGCGCGGATTGTCGGTGGTTGCGGGGGCAGGCAACCACCTTTGCCGAACATTCATGACCTGGACCCAGCCGTACCGACTGGGCTTCCTGGGCGCAGAGCGGACCCGCCATGCGTAGGCTTCGATAGGCGGCTCTGACCCAAAGCAGATGTCGTTGCCCGCCGTTTGGCGCAATGGCTCCGGAATGCGGTCTGTCGGGCGATCAGTCGCCTGCTTCGCGAATAGGCCAAGCAGCCGGTGTGACCCCTGTGATCTTCTTGAAAGTCCGGCTGAACGCCGCCTCAGACTGATATCCAACTTCGTACGCGACGGCGGCCACCTTCATCGACCGCTCGGCAAGTAGATGCGCGGCGACCTGCATGCGCCAGAGCGTCAGATATTGCATCGGCGGGTATCCGACGAGATGAGCAAAGCGGTTCGCCAAGACTGCACGCGAGACGCCCGCCTGCCGCGCCAATTCAATCAAGGTCCAAGGATGGGCGGGGCTGCGATGCAGCAAGGCGAGGGCGCGGCCGACCGACGCGTCCCGTAGTCCCGCCAGCCACCCTGTTTGGCCCATGGGCTGCGTCTCGAGATGACGCCGCACAACCTCCACAAACATTAGTTCGCTCAGCCTCATGTGAATGGATTCGCGCCCGGCACGGTCGCTCTGCGCCTCGGCCAGCGTGAGTTCGATCAACCGCTCGAGCAGATCGGGTTGGCCCTCTGGGCGGCGCTTGACATGCAGAAGCCGCGGCATGGTCGCGAGCACCGGGTTGAACGGCCGCATGTCGCAAGCGAGGAAGCCGCACACGATGTCGGTCCGCTCTGGGCCGCCGCCGCCCTCCTGGACCACGAACGGGATTTTGCCGGCAGCCATGTCGCGGAGGAATTGCAACGTCGCGGCGGCATCGAACTCGGGCGGCTGTCCTGGCGCGCTGAGCAGTGAATGGGGATCGCCATGCGGGAACACCAGTATGTCACCCGCCTCGAAGGACGTGGAAGCGACGCCAGGAATGCCGGCCCAGCCGGAACCTTTGAGGATGATGTGGTAGGAAACCACATGCCGCGCGCGTGGCAGAATAATCGGCGCGAAGGTCTCCGCCCGGGGTACTTCCGTCCCCCAGGGGGTCGACGCTTGCGAAATAAAGAACAAGGCACCGGTAAGCTTCACCACCCGCAGGACATCCGACAAGGCGTCGGTCCGCCCGTCACCTGGATGAGGCAGCGTCTTCGCCTTTTCCGCTGCGCGCGACGGGCGGTGCTGGAGCTCCACGACAGACGATCCAGCAAATGATTGAGACGCATGGGCATGGGACTTTGCCATAAGCAAGGATACATCTGCGTGGGCGAAGTATCCATCCCGGTGGGAGACCGCTGCGCGACGCGGCCTGCGGAACGGGGGCGCGCAATATAATTGGAGTGATCCTAATGGCTGAGCCTGAACGCTGGCAGGTCTCAACGGGCGCTGCCGAAGTCTACGAGTCCTGCTTCGTACCTGCGATCTTCGGCGCTTGGGCTAGACCGGTCGCCGACGCTGCTGGAATCAGGATGGGCAACAAAGTTCTCGACGTTGGCTGCGGGACAGGCGTGCTCGCACGCGAGGCCCTTAGGCGGGTCGGGCAAGAGGGCCATGTTGTCGGCCTTGATCTCAATGAGGGGATGCTGGCGGTCGCAGCGCGAACTGAGCCGAAAATAGAATGGCGACGAGGCGATGCGGCGTCTCTTCCTTTCGAGGATGCGAGTTTTGACATCGTGGTCAGCCAGTTCGCGCTCATGTATTTTCCGGACCGCGTGACCTCCCTAAGCGAGATGTGGCGCACTCTCGTGCCAGGAGGACGCCTTGCGGTCGCTGCTTGGGCACCGATCGCTCGCGCCCGCGGTTACCAGATACTCGTGGATATCGCGGCCCGACGGTGCGGAGGTGAGGCAGCAGACGTGCTGGCAGCGCCTTTCGTCCTTGGCGATCAAGCCGAGCTCGCGAAGCTATTTGTCGACAGCGGCATCTCGCGGGCCAACGTTATTCTTCATGAAGGTTCGATCCGGTTCCCGTCGGTAAAGGAATTCATACGCATAGAAGTTAAGGGCTCGCCCCTGGATGACATGCTCAGCGACGATGCGATGGCAACTCTCGCTGCGGAATCTGAAAGTGCGCTTGCGGAGTTCGTCGTGCCTTCCGGTGAAATCATTATGCCGATGGATGCGCACATTGTAACCGCGAAGAAAGGCTAGATGCCTGGATGGCGAATCAGCCGACGGTTGTGCCGCAGATCACAACCACTACGGGAGCGCAGTGGTATCCACTGGTTGAGCATCACGTACCGCCGATGTGACGCGTACGGCATCGATTGCCCTCGCGTTGCGGCACGAGGTCTCAAAAGGAGTCCAGGCCGTGGCTTCACCAAGCCGGAACTATCTGTTGGAGATGTTCGCCGAGTTTAGTCGGGCCGTTACCGCGGCACAGCGTTACGAGGACTTGCGATACCGTAGCTGCGGTCACGGCAGGATTGCGCCTGCCGACATCCCGCGGCAGATCTTCGAAGAGTTCTATTCTACTGACGAGATTGTGGAGTCGCTCCGCCCCGAGCGGCGTCGGTCCGATTCGCCCGAACATCAGCCCGGCACCGCAAAGGCCCTGTCCTAACGCGCGCTTACACCGCCTGCCATCGGGCTGGATATCTCATGTCTGAGTCTGGCTATACCCAGCCGTCCCAGCCAGTTACGGGCCACGTCTGCTACAGGGCGGATTCCGGCCGTCAGGGTCGTCGATGTCCGCTTTCCCGCGGAGGCGGCCTTCACCCTCAGCAGCAGACGTGGCGGCCAAGTGGCCGGAGGGCAGTACCTGGACCCATAGCCGACACCTTGCCGCTCTGGTTACCTCCAGGGACTTGTCGACGCTAATTGCTGATCGTCCGCCGTTTGGGGTTTGACAAGGCTGAGCCAGGCGCCGCAAAGCATCTGTCGGGAGTTGTCGCATCATGATACTGATCACTGGAGCAACGGGCCAAGTCGGACGCGAGGCGGTGAACGCCCTCGTCGCAGCCGGAGCGGCGGTCCGTGCACTTGTGCGGAACCCCTCCGGCACCGCAGGGCTCCATGGCGTCCAAGTCGTTCAGGGCAGCTTCGACGACGACGCTGTCGCTCTCCCGCGCGTTCGACGGAGTCGACGTGATGCTGCTCGCGGGCAGGGACAGTCCGGACGCAGTCTCTCAGCAGCGACACGTGCTCGCGCACGCGCGGCGCGTCAATGTCCAGCATATCGTCAAATTGTCCGCTATCGGCGCTTCGTCTGATTCTCCGATTGCGCTAATGCGCGAGCACCACGCGATCGACGAGGAGATCCGGGTCGGCCCAGCGAGCTGGACGCTTCTCAAGCCGCACCTCTACATGCAAAACCTACTGCGCGCCGCAGACGCCGTTCGGAGAGATGGACGGCTTGCAGCTCCGATGGGACACGACTGTTTTCCCCTTGTTGACACCCGCGATGTCGGCGCCGCCGCAGCGATCGTGCTCGGCAACCCCGTCGCACACGCCGGTAAAGCCTATGCGCTCACCGGGCCCGTCGCGCACAGCTACGACGAGGTTGCGACTGCGCTCTCCGTTGTCGCTGGCCGAGCCGTCACGTATGAGCCAGTCCCGCCTCAAGCCTATGAAGCCCGGCTGCTCGCGGCGGGCATTCCGGGCTGGCGTGCGTTTGATCTCGCCCACATCACGTCCGCCTACAGCCCTTCCGACAATGCTGTCTCGCCCGATCTTCCGATGCTTCTCGGCCGTAGGCCACGATCGCTCTCCGAATTCCTGCAAGATCACCGCGACTTCTTCACCGGCATCGGCCCGCGCGCAACCAATCATTAGCAAGGCCAGATGTCTGCTGTTGGCTAGGAGCCGACCATAGCCGAGGCTTCTGACGGTGTCCGCTTCCTCCATTCAGCCGCCGGAGTCCGCGGCGGCGCCACGCCACCGGCTGTGGCCATCGTCGAGGCAACACGTTGACCGTCTCCATGGCGCCGAGGAACTGAATTGATGTTCCCGGCTACGTCGCCCCTGAGTTCAATGGTAGCGCGCCACGTCGAGCCGGCCATGACCCGTGAAGGTGTTGATGCGGCTGGCCGCGGCGATCAACCACCGACAGTTCGCCATGCCGCCAATTGACGTGTGAGCTTGGCCGTTACGTACCGTGAGGCCGCGGGGCGCGCTGTCTCACGCTTGTGACATGACCCCGAAGCCATGCTCGAGGCCGCTCGGCTCGGGCCGGAAGCGCCGGATTCTCGCGGCGGTCGTCTCAGCCATGTGACACTTGCCCAGGGCGTATGCCGGCTGATCCTCAGCGCCGCGCTGCCCGACGCTGTCTCACGCCTGCGACGCTTGACCGACGCCAGAGCGCGCGCCGAGCTGTCTTACGTCTGAATTATCCAGCGCCATCAATGGGTTGGGTGAGGTGGCACAGCGCTTGCGCTTGGCGCTGTCAACCGGCTCGCGCGCCATCTGACCGCGCCCCGCACCATCGAACCCCTGCCTTGAGGTTAGAAAATGAGGCTGAAACTTTGTAGCGCCGCGACGGTTGCCTCGCTCGCCGCCTTCATGATGCTGGATGCCGGCGCCGGGCAAGCGGCGGAGACGAGCGTCTGCAGCTTTAGCGACCGGACCAGCATGTGGGGCGGCGACTGCCGCCCCGGGGTCGACGACCCTGACAACCAGCGTTTCGGTCCCTTGCGCGTCGACCTCCCGAACAACATCGACGGCAGCACCGACCCCCACGACGGCAACGGCAACGGCGGCGGCAACGGCGGCGGCGGCAACGGCGGCAACAACGGCGGCGGCGGCAACGGCGGCGGCAACAACGGCGGCGGCGGCAACAACGGCGGCGGCAACAACGGCGGCGGCAACGGCAACGACGGCGGCGGCAACGACGACGATGATTGTGACCGTGACCGCGACAACGACCGCGACAACGACCGCGGCAAGGGCAAGGGCAAGGGCAAGGGCGGCAAGGGCAAGGGCGGCAAGGGAAACCGTGGCCGCGATTAGCTAGTGCAGCGCTTCGGTGTAGACGAACTTCGGCATGTGCCAGTTGAAGCGGAGCGCCAGGAGCCGCATCGCGAGGCCCAACGCCATTGCCGCGAGCATGACGGGGTCGTGCGGCAGGCCGACGCCGAGGCCTGCGAGATAGAGGGCGCCGGTCACGATCGACACGCTGGCGTAGAGCTCGCGCCGGAACAGCAGCGGGATGTCGTTGCAGAGCACGTCGCGCAGCACGCCGCCGACGCAGCCGGTGATCATGCCGGCGACGATCACCACGCCGACCGGCAGGCCGTCTGCCAGCGCGATGTTGCAGCCGATGACCGTGAACGCCACGAGGCCGATCGCATCGAGCACGAAAAACAGGGTGCGCAGGCGGCGCATGAGCCGCGCGACCGCGATGGTGCCGAGCGAAGCAGCCGCGGTGACCAGCAGATAGGACGGATGCTCGACCCACACCAGCGGGTAGTGGCCCAGCAGCACGTCGCGCGCCGAGCCGCCGCCGAGCGCCGTGACGCAGCCGAGCAGGCAGACGCCGACCCAGTCCATGCGGCGCCGCCCGGCGGCCAGCGCCGCGGTCATCGCCTCCGCCGTGATGGCGATGAGGTAGAGGACGTGCAGGAACAGAATGGTCATGGGCAACGCCTCCCGAGGCCGCGCGGCAGCAGTCTCCCGCCACGGCCCGAGGTTGCCCGAGGACGCCGTCCCGCTCCAGTGCCGTGGTGCCGAACCCTTGACACGCCAGGTCAGGTCGGCTGGCTTCTTATCCGAGAAGGCCGCTCCCCGGCCGAGCGAAACGCATCGCATGACTCCTGCAAGACTCGCGCATCTGTGCATGGCGCTCGCGATAGCCGCGGCCACCCCGGTCGCCGCCCAGTCGGACGAGGCGACGAGCGCGCGGCTCGACGCCCTGTTCGGCGCGCACGAGCCCTACGAGGCGTTTCTGGCCAGGCTGAAGGATGCGGTCGCGGCCGGGGACCGGAGGTCGGTTGCCGCGATGATCGCCTATCCGCTCGAGGCGGGCGTCGCGGGCGAGCCGATCGAGCTCGCGGTGGAGCGAGACTTCTTGCAGCGCTATGACGAGCTCATCACGCCGGCGATTATAAAGTTGACGTACCCATCGGCCGGGCTCATACTGAGCCGGTTCAGGTTCCGCATCGGCCGGGCTGGTTCTTAGGCGAAGCGCCTCATATCCCGGTCGGTGTAGAGGATGTAGGCTTGTATATAGGCAGTTCCGTCCAGCGAACGGTGGCCTTCGTAGGCGTGGCCCACGCCGCATCGGCCGGTGGCATCCACTGCACAGGGACGGCGTTTTTGCTGTTCTACAAGGGGCACGGATATCTCGTTACCGCGCGCCATTGCGTTGAGGGGTACGAAGGCCGGCAATATCTAATCCGGGTGAATGACGGCGACCATGGGGCAACTCTTCTAAAAACCACCAAGCGATGGTACTATCACGATGATAGCACCATCGAAGTTGCCGTCTGCCCAATGAATCTAAGACCTGATCACGGTTTTGCGTGTGAATATATGGGCGACGATATCCTTCTGACCACCGAGCGAATGAAAGAGCTTCACGTCGATGTCGGATTCATATGCTATACAGTTGGATTGTTCCGATATATCTCTGGTTAGAGCGCAATCTACCGCTTGTGTACACTGGTAATATTGCGCTGTTTAGTGAAACATACATACCCGTTTGGCTCCGGAGTCGACAGCAGACTACCAAACTATGGGGGTCCCTAATCCAAACTCCGGGCATTCATGGCGCAAGCGGGTCACCAGTATTTATCAGAGAGCCAGTCGAATTCCATGAAGACTATATGATTATGTCACGACACGTGAAACTGTTTGGACTTCTTGTAAGCGCATGGTTTTTGCCGCCAGACGAGGCTGCGCGGGAGGAGCTTGGCGCCAAGGCAGCAGACACAATACCCGTGGGACTCGGCGTTGTTGTGCAAACGCCGCGGATTATCGAAGTCTTGGAGCGCGAAGAGTTACAAGAGCAAAGGCGCAGGGAGACCCCAGGAAAACTTGTCTATGGGCTACAAAACTTACAGAAAGGGTGTTAGTGAGGTTTACTTATTGTCCGCATACTCTTGCGTCCGAGTGGCGTCACGGTTGCTGCCCGGCGCGACGAACTTTTGCATCACGCGCTTGAAGGTCTCTGGATCTTCGTCGCAGCCCAGCTCACGCGCCGTGCGCATGAACTTATCGCGTTGGCTTTCGCGAGGTCGATCGGGAGGTTGACGCTTCGCCATCGTTGCCACTCAGCAAGCTAGTGGATTGTCCATAACGTAGAATTCCCATCGGCGAAAGATCCGGCTAGACTGGTCGGATGCGAGGGAATCTTGGCTTGTTGGTGAGTGCGGCGGATCGTGCGCGGCTAGCAGCGATCGTTGCCGATCGGAACCGCCCGCAAAAGCACGTCTGGCGGGCTCGGGTGGTGCTGCTGAGCGCGGATCGGCTCGGCACCGCGGAGATCATGCGCCGGACCGGCTTGAGCAAGCCGTCGGTCTGGCGCTGGCAGGAGCGCTACCTCGAGGCCGGCGTCGACGGGCTGCTGCGCGACCGGACCCGGCCGTCGCGGGTGCCTGCGCTGGCCGAGCGGAAGGTCGCCGAGGTGATCCGCTGCACCCTGGAAGATGCGCCGCCGGGCGAGGCGACCCACTGGACGGTGCGCGCGATGGCCCGGACGAGCGGGGTGTCGCCGGCCAAGGTGCATCAGATCTGGCAGGCGGCCGGCCTGGCGCCGCATCGGGTGCGGCGCTTCAAGCTGTCCAGCGATCCGGCGTTCGCGGCCAAGGTGGAGGACGTGGTAGGCCTGTATGTGGCTCCGCCCAAGCATGCGATCGTCCTGTCGCTCGACGAGAAGTCGCAGATCCAGGCGCTCGATCGTACCCAGCCCGGCCTGCCGATGAAGCCCGGCCGGTTCGGGACGATGACCCATGACTACAAGCGTAACGGCACGACGACCTTGTTCGCCGCGCTCGACGTCCTGGACGGCCGGGTCATCGGCCGATGCATGCAACGGCATCGTCATCAGGAGTTCATCCGCTTCCTGAACGGCATCGAGCGTCAGGTCCCGGCCGGCAAGGTCATCCACGTGATCCTCGACAACTATGCCGCCCACAAGCACCCGAACGTGCGCAAGTGGCTGGCGCGCCATCCGCGCTGGATCTTCCACTTCACGCCAACCTCGTGCTCGTGGCTGAACGCCGTCGAGGGCTTCTTCGCTAGGCTGACCAGGCGCCGCCTCAAACGCGGCGTGTTTCCATCGCTCGTCGCGCTCCAGCAAGCCATCAACCGCTTCATCGACCACCACAACCAGCAGCCCAAGCCCTTCACTTGGAAAGCCGATCCCAAAGACATCATCGCCGCTGCCAAGCGTGGGCACCAAACGTTAGAGACGATCCACTAGCGGCGGTCGCCCTTCATGGCGAACTCGGCGAGGTAGCGATGCAGATGCTTCTCTCCGCAGTGCTGGTAGACGGCCGCGCATCCCGCGCTTAAACAGCGCGAAGAAGCCTTCCAGGGTGTTCGTCTGGTCCGCGCCGCGGACCCATTCATCGGCGCTGTGGTTGACGGCTTCGTGCCCAGCAAAATGCCGGCCGATGCGAGGGTAGTACGGGGCTTCGTCGGTCATCAGGCGGCTTTCGCGATCGACGTTCGCTTTCACGATCGCCTCAACAGTCGGACGGGATACGGACTCGACCTTGATAGACCGGACGTTGCCGCCGCGCTCGACAAGGCTGAGAAACTTCATCTTGTGGCTGGGTCCGCGCGACTTCCGCATGCCACGCACGCGGCCGATGTAGGTCTCGTCAACCTCGACGAACTTGCCAACGCCACCAAGCGGGCTCAGAGAGTCGCCGCGCATCGCCTCCCGAATGCGGTGCTCCATGAACCATGCGGTTGGATAACTACCTCAAGCGTGCGATGCAACTGGTGGGCGCTGATACCCTTCTTGCTGGCGCACATGAGAAACGTCGCCTGCAACCACTTGTGCAGCGGCACATGACTGGATTCAAAGACTTTCCGACCTTCACCGTGAAGGGCTTGCGGCACTGGTAGCACTTGTAGGTGCCGATCCGGGTGCTTTTGCCGCCCATCTTGCCGATGCGATCGACGCCGCCGCAGTGCGGGCACACAGGGCCGTTTGGCCACACGACCGACTCCAGGAAGTCGTAGGCTGCCTGTTCTTCATGAAAGAAGCGCTGGGAGGAGATCGACATGGCCGCACCCGCTAACCTATTGTGCGTGAAGCCTATCACAGGCCCTTGGGTACGTCAACTTTATGATCGCCATCACGCCTGCGGTCGCGGCCGCGCTCGATCGGCAGACCTTTGCGACGCTGTTCGCCAACGCCGAGGGCGTGATGGTCGGCGACGGCGAGATCTGGTTCAGCGGGATCTGTGCCGACGCGACCTGCTCGGCGGTAAGGGTGCGGATCATCGCGCTCAATCCGGACGCCGCGCCGGGCCCGGACGGCAGAGATCCGGGATGAATCGGTGAGGGTGTAGGCTCGTCTCTACAGATCGACGCCGCGGCGGGCGAGCGCGCGCTCCCACTTGGTGTCGATCGCATCGTCGAACAGCAGCGCCTCGTCGGGCGCGATCGTGAACCACGAGCCGCGCGCGATCTCGCCTTCCAGTTGATCGGGCGCCCAGCCCGCATAGCCGAGCGCGAACAGGCTGTGGCGCGGACCGCGGCCCTGCGCGATGTCGCGCAGCGCGTCGAGCGAGAAGCTGAAAGCGGCGAGATCGTCGACCACCAGGGGGTCGTCCTGCCGGTAGTCGGGGCTGTGCAGCACGACGCCGCGGCCGAGGTCGACCGGGCCGCCGTAGTGGATCCGGATCTTGGCCTCGCTGTCGCTGCCCTCCTCGATGCCCAGGCCTTCGAGCAGCTTGCCGAGCGGCCCGGCGCCGAGCACGCGGTTGATCACCACGCCCAGGGCGCCGCGCTCGTCGTGCTGCACCATGTAGACGATCGTCTGGCTGAAATTGGGATCGTCGAGCTCGGGCGTCGCGACCAGCAGCTGGCCGGCCAGCGACGGCACCACCCCGACCACCGGCGTGTGGCGGGCCGCAGCAAGGCCGATGCCGCCGAGCACGACAAGGCCACCGCGAGCATGCCGGTACCGATCCGCCACATCTCCCGATCCTCCGCCATCCGCTCACACCCTGGTGGCTCGAACCCTAGCGCAGCTTGCGCTCCTTGGCGATCCGGTCGTAGGCGACGTTGATGTCGGCAAGCGTCTTGTTGGCATGCGCGACGAACTCCGCAGGCAGGCCCTTGGCGACCAGCCGGTCGGGATGGTGCTCGCGCACCAGCTGGCGATAGGTCTTGCGGACCTCGTCGTCGCTCGCATGGCGTGACAGGCCCAGGATCGCATAGGCGTCGTCGGCGCCCGACATGCGGCGCCCGCTCGCCGCAAAGCGCCGGTGGATCTGCTCGAACGCCTTCTGGTCGAAGCCGAAGATGGCGGCGACCTGGCGCAGGAAATCGAGCTCGGCCCGGTTGAGCTCGCCATCCGCCCGCGCGACGTCGAACAGCCCGGTCAGCAGCTCCTCCAGCAGGTAGCGATCGCGCTGGAACAGCATCGCGATCTGGCGCGCATAGGCCTCGAAGCCTTCGGTCGACGCCTTGGCCTGGTTGTAGATCCGCGCGACGTCGCCGACCTCGTCGTCCTCGATCTGAAACACGCGGCGGAAAGCCAGGATCTCGTCCGACGTGACCCGTCCGTCCGCCTTGGCGAGCTTGGCGGCGAGCGCGATCACGGCGGTCGCGAACGCGATGCGGCGGGTCTCGGCGGGATCCTCATAGAACAGCGGCGGCTCGTCGCGGCTCTTGGCGCCGAGCCCACGGCGGCCCTGCTCGGCCCGATAATGGTCGAAGGCATGGCCGGCGACCGCGCCGATGACGGCGCCCATCGGTCCGCCGACGGCGAAGCCGGCGGTGCCGCCCACGATCTTGCCCCAGATGCCCAAGACGCCCTCTCGCCCGCGCTGCGCTGCGCTTCGATCTTGGTCGGGCCCCGGTTCCGGGGCAAGAGCCTTGGTGGCGAACCGATGGTTGCCTTTCGATCGCCGGTCGGTCGCATTCGCGCGCGCCGCTCCCTATCTGCGCTATGAGCGCGGCGGCAATCGGCGGGCGCGGGCCCCGGATCGGGGAGGCAGATCGCGGCAGGGAGCCAGGCGGCACGATGGTCGAGCGGCGAGCCGGGTGGCAGTTCTGGATCGATCGCGGCGGCACGTTCACCGACGTCGTCGCCTGCCGGCCCGATGGCACGCTGCAGGTGCACAAGCTGCTCTCCGAGAACCCGGGGCAGTATGACGACGCCTCGTTGCACGGCATCCGCACGCTGCTCGGGCTCGGCCCGGACGAGCCGCTGCCGGCAGCGCTGATCGATGCCGTCAAGATGGGCACCACGGTCGCGACCAACGCCTTGCTCGAGCGGCGCGGCGAGCCGACCGCGCTCGCGATCACCGAGGGCTTCGCCGACGCGCTGCGCATCGGCTACCAGCATCGTCCCGACATTTTTGCGCGTCAGCATCGTGCTGCCGGAGCTGCTCTACACCGACGTGATCGAGATCGCCGAGCGCACGCGCGCCGATGGCACGACCCAGCGGCCGCTCGACCTCGAGCGCGCCCGCACCGGCCTGGAGCGCAGCTTCGCGCACGGCTTTCGGGCGGTCGCGATCGTGCTCCTGCACGGCTACCGCTACCCTGATCACGAGAAGGCGCTGGCGGCGCTGGCGCGCGAGGTGGGCTTTGCCCAGGTTTCGGTCAGCCACGAGGTCTCGCCGCTGATGAAGGTGGTCGGCCGCGGCGACACGACGGTGGTCGATGCCTACCTGTCGCCGATTCTCGGCCGCTATGTCGACCAGGTGGCGCGCGCGATCGGCGACGTGCGGCTGATGTTCATGCAGAGCAACGGCGGCCTGGTCGACGCCCAGATGTTCAGGGGCAAGGATGCCATCCTGTCGGGCCCGGCCGGCGGCATCGTCGGTGCCGTGCGGGTCAGCGCGCTCGCCGGTTTCCAGAAGATCATCACCTTCGACATGGGCGGCACCTCGACGGATGTCGCCCACTATGCCGGTGCTTTGGAGCGCAGCTTCGAGAGCGAGGTCGCAGGCGTGCGCATGCGGGCGCCGATGATGGCGATCCACACGGTGGCGGCCGGCGGCGGCTCGATCCTGACCTTCGATGGCGCCCGCTTTCGCGTCGGGCCCGAATCGGCGGGCGCCAATCCCGGCCCGGCCTGCTATCGCAAGGGTGGCCCGCTGACCGTCACCGACGCCAACCTGATGGTCGGCAAGCTGCAGCCGCGTTTCTTTCCCAAAGTGTTCGGGCCGGATGCCGACCAGCCGCCCGACATCGAGGTCGTGCACGAGAAATTCGCCGCGCTGGCCGCCGAGGTCGGCCGCGCCACCGGCGTGGCGCGCACGCCCGAGCAGATCGCGCACGGCTGCCTCGCGATCGCGGTCGACAACATGGCGAACGCGATCAAGCGGATCTCGATCCAGCGCGGCCACGACATCGGTGGCTACGTGCTGTGCTGCTTTGGCGGCGCCGCCGGACAGCACGCCTGCCTGGTCGCGGATTCGCTCGGCCTCGGGCGAATCCTGGTGCATCCGCTGGCGAGCGTGCTGTCGGCCTACGGCATGGGGCTGGCGGACGTGCGCACGCTGCGCCAGCGCGCGATCGAGGCGACCCTCGATGCCGCGCTCATGCCGCGCCTCGCCGAAACCATCGACGACCTCGGTGCCGAGGGCCGCGCGGAGCTCGAGCAGCAGGGCGTAACGACGGACCGGATGAGCACGGAGCCGCGCATCCACATCCGCTACAGCGGCACCGACACGCCGCTCGAGATCGCCCATGGCAGCCTCGACGCGCTGCGCCGCGCGTTCGAGACCGAGCACCGCGCCCGCTACGGCTTCATCGTCGAGGGGCGGCCGCTGGTCGTCGAGCAGGTGACGGTCGAGGCGATCGGCCGCATGGCCGAGATCGGCGAGCCCGAGCAGGCGACCCTGGCCGCGACCCGAGCAGGACGCCGGTGCGGCCGGTCGACGAGGTCGTGATGATGACCGATCGCGCCCCGCATCAGCCGCCCGAGAGCCTGGCGACGCCGGTGTTCGAGCGCGCCGACCTGCGCCCGGGCGACGCCATCAAAGGCCCGGCGATCATCGCCGAGCGCACCACCACCGTGGTGGTCGAGCCCGGCTGGCAGGCGGAGCTCACTGCGCGCGATCATCTGCTGCTGCGCCGCGTCGAGCCGCTCGCGAGGCAGGCCGCGATCGGCACGCGGTCCGATCCGATCATGCTGGAAATCTTCAACAACCTGTTCATGGCGATCGCCGAGCAGATGGGCGTGACGCTGCAGAACACCGCCTACTCGGTCAACATGAAGGAGCGCCTGGACTTTTCCTGCGCGGTGTTCGACCCCGACGGCATGCTGATCGCGAACGCGCCGCACATGCCGGTGCATCTGGGCTCCATGGGCGAGAGCGTGCGCACGATCCTGCGCCTGCGCGGCGACAGCCTGCGGCCGGGCGACGTCTACGCGCTGAACAACCCCTACAACGGCGGCACCCACCTGCCCGACGTCACGGTGGTCGTGCCGGTGTTCGGCGCCGACGGGCGGCTGCTGTTCCTCACCGCCTCGCGCGGCCATCACGCCGACATCGGCGGCATCACGCCGGGCTCGATGCCGCCCGACAGCACCACGATCGACCAGGAAGGCGTGCTGATCGACAATTTTCTGCTGGTCGACCAGGGGCGGTTCGAGACCGAGGCGCTCGAGGCGCTGCTGGCGTCCGGGCCCTACCCGGTGCGCAACGCGCGCCAGAACGTCGCCGACCTGCAGGCGCAGATCGCCGCCTGCACGCGCGGCGCCAACGAGCTGCTCGCGATGATCGAGCATTTCGGCCTCGAGACCGTCCTCGCCTACACCAGGCACGTCCAGGACAATGCCGAGGAATCGGTGCGCCGCGTGCTCGACCGGCTGCGGGATGGCGACTTCACCTATCCGCTCGACAACGGCGCGCAGATCCAGGTGCGGGTGCGCATCGATCGCGAGGCGAGGCGCGCGGTGGTCGATTTCACCGGCACCAGCAGCCAGCTCGCCGACAATTTCAACGCGCCGTCGGCTGTCTGCCGGGCGGCGGTGCTCTATGTGTTCCGCACGCTGGTCGATGCCGACATCCCGATGAACGAGGGCTGCCTGAAGCCGATCGACATCGTGATCCCGCAGGGCTGCATGCTCAACCCTGCCTATCCGGCCGCCGTGGTCGCCGGCAATGTCGAGACCTCGCAGTGCATCACCGATGCGCTCTACGGCGCGCTCGGCGTGCTCGCGGCGGCGCAGGGCACGATGAACAACTTCACCTTCGGCGACGCCACCTACCAGTACTACGAGACGATCTGCGGCGGCTCCGGCGCCGGCCCGGACTTCGACGGCACCTCGGCCGTGCATACCCACATGACCAACTCCCGCCTGACCGACCCGGAGGTGCTGGAGTGGCGCTATCCGGTGTTGCTGCAGGGGCATCGGATCCATCGCGGCTCGGGCGGCGGCGGCCGGCAGCGCGGCGGCGACGGCACGATCCGCCGGATCTGCTTCCTGCAGCCGATGAGCGCGGCGCTGTTGTCCAATCACCGGGTGGTGGCGCCCTTCGGCCTCGAGGGCGGCCTGCCCGGCGCGCTCGGCCGGCAATGGATCGAGCGGGCCGACGGCCGCATCGAGGAGCTGCCCGGCTGCGCCAAGGCCGATCTCGGCCCCGGCGACGTGTTCGTGATCCAGACGCCTGGCGGCGGCGGCTTCGGCCCGCCCGAGGATGGCGCCGGCAGCTGAGGTCCGCGCATCGGCGCGCTGTTCAACGTGATGTGATGCGGGATTTCTCGCGGGCCCGCCAGAAA
The DNA here is from genome assembly GCA_963753315.1 of uncultured Alphaproteobacteria bacterium. Lineage (GTDB taxonomy): Bacteria > Pseudomonadota > Alphaproteobacteria > Geminicoccales > Geminicoccaceae > DASUGG01. Next base: position 252,522 of record CAVWCI010000034.1, on the reverse strand, counting down.
GGGTTTGCCAGCGGCCGCGGATGCGGGCTAGCGTGCAGGTTGGCTTTGTACGGGAGTAGCACGATGCATCGTAGCATTCTCGCTTTGGTAGCTCTCGTCGCCTTCGCGATCGGCAGCAGCGCCGCGTTTGCTGACTGCGCCGGCCATGTCGCCAGCACCACGACCAAGCAGTCCGTGGCGTCGGTCGACGGCGCCACCACGCCGATCACTGTCCCGAAGGGCGGCGGCAGCTAAGCCAATCCAAACCACGTGGTAAGAAACCGCCGCTCCCTGGAGCGGCGGTTTTGCATCTGGGCGCGTGCCCGCAGGGGCTGCGCCGAGCTCAGGGCGCGTGCTCTGCCGGCAGCTGGTGGAGGTGCACGTCGGCGCCTGAATGATCGAGCAGGATGCGCAAGGCCGTGTCCCCCTGCTCCTTGTCGTGGGTGCGCACCCACAACAGGAGCCCGCCATGCTCGAGCTGCTCGCTCAGATGCTTTGCGTGATGCTCGCCTAGCCAGCGGGCGAGCACGGTGCCGATCAGGGCGCCGCCGATCGCCGTGCCGGTGATCGCGGCCGCGACGATGCCGGCCGACGCGACCACGGTGCCCGCGGCGAGCACGGCCGGCAGATAGGTCAAGGACCCCACGATCACGTCCTCGGTGTCGCCGAGCGAGGCGCGCGTGCGGTACGTGACGCGCGGCGCGTCCGGCGCATCCTCCAGCTCCTCGACCCGCTCGTAGCGATGGCCGAGCTTCTTCTCGACCGCGTCCTCGCTGGCGAGCAGGCTGATGTCGGCGCGCTTGAAACCCGCCTTGCGGAGGTCATCCACGGCCGCATCGAGCGACGAGACGTCGTGGAACACCGCCACCGCCTCGGTCACCTTGTCTCTCTTCGCGCCCGTCTCCGCAGCCATCCTGCACCTCTCCTGGCGTCGATCCAAGGCAGGAACTTAGGCGATGCCTTGGCGCAACGCCATGGCCGCGATCGTGCTCCCCGGCCCTCGGCCGCAATCGGCCGATTTACGCACCAAGGCGGCTTGCTGGAATGACGGCAGGTGGTGGTTAGGCCACTGTCAGCCTTTGGCGTCGGTGTTGCTCAGTCTGCCGCAGCAAAATGCGCCATCTGGTCTGCGTGTGCCTTCACGAAGGACGGGCGGGCCGTGGCGCGCGCGACATAGGCCCGGCAGGCGGGATAGTCCGCCAGCCCGTCGAACCGGTCCACAAGACGCAGCACATCGGCCATGAGGATGTCGGCGACGGAGAAGGTCCCGGCCAGCCATTCGCGCCCAGCCAACACCGGCTCCAGGTGCTGGAGGCGGTGCTGGTGGAGGAACCCGTCAAAGAGTTTCCAGGCCGGCGTGTCGCCGGTGTTGCCGGAAAAGATGAGCAAGGACCAGGGCAGGCTGGCCATCTCGACGGAGTTGAGCGCCGCGAACAGCCATTCGATGGCATCGTTGCGGCCGCGGGGATCGGCGGGCATCAGCGCGGAGCTAAGTTCGCCCAGATGCAGCAGGATCGCGCCGCTCTCGAAGATCGAGATGTCTCCATCGGTCAACCACGGCGCTGGCCGAAGGGCTGGTGCGAGAAATGCTCGGCATTCCGATCGCCAAATGGCACGCTCTTGACGCGATAGGGCAACCCGGCCTCTTCCAGCGCCCAACGCACACGTATGTCACGCACATAGCCCCGCGGCGTCGCGGGAACCCAATCGAAGGTGGTGAGGATCAGGTCGACCATTCGGCATCTCCATCCGTCCGCTCCGGCCCTCTTCTCCTTGGGCTCGCCGTAGAGCTTTACCTCGTAGATACAAAGTCGGGGTCAACCCTTGAACTCGATGCTTCAAGCTTCAAATAATAGGCAGCGCGAACAGCGGGTGCGGCATGAAGGTCGTCTGCGTCGGCGGTGGCCCTGCGGGGCTCTATCTCGCGATCTCGATGAAGCTGCGCGACCCGGCGCACGACGTGCTGGTGGTCGAGCGCAACCGCGCCGACGACACCTTCGGCTGGGGCGTCGTGTTCTCCAACGAGACGCTGGCCAATCTCTGGCAGAACGATGCGGAGAGCGCCGCTGCGATCGAGGAGAGCTTCCAGCGCTGGGACGACATCGACGTGCACTTCAAGGGGCACGTCGTCCGCTCGGGCGGCCATGGCTTTGTCGGCATCGCCCGCAAGCGCCTGCTGAACATCCTCCAGGAGCGCGCCCGCGCCCTCGGCGTCCGGCTGCAGCTCGAGCGCGAGGCCGACGATCTTTCGGCTTTTCGCGACGCCGATCTGATCGTCGCGGCCGACGGCATCAACAGCGGCATCCGCGAGCGCTTCGCCGCGGCCTTCCGGCCGAGCATCGAGTGGCGCAGGAACAAGTACATCTGGCTCGGCACCGACCGGCCCTTCGACGCCTTCACCTTCGCCTTCGAGGAGACCCCGCAGGGGTGGATCTGGGCGCACGCCTATCGCTTCGACGCCGCCACCTCGACCTTCATCGTCGAGTGCGACGAGGCGACCTGGCGGGGGCTCGGCTTCGATCGCATGAGCGCGGCCGACGGCATCGCCGCCTGCGAGATGCTGTTCGAGCGCCAGCTCGCCGGCCACCGCCTGATGAGCAACGCCAACCATCTGCGCGGCTCCGCCTGGCTCAACTTTCCCCGCGTCGCCTGCGAGCGCTGGTATCACGACAACATCGTGCTGCTGGGCGATGCGGCGCACAGCGCCCATTTCTCGATCGGCTCCGGCACCAAGCTCGCCCTCGAGGATGCGATCGGGCTCGCCGATGCGCTGCGACGCGCGAGCGCGAGCTGGAGCCCGCGCTCGCCGCCTACCAGGAAGCCCGCCAGATCGAGGTGCTGAAGCTGCAGAGTGCTGCGCGCAACTCGACCGAGTGGTTCGAGGCCGTGCCGCGCTACGTCGGGCTTCGAGCCGATGCAGTTCGCCTACGCGCTGCTCACCCGCAGCCAGCGGGTCAGCCACGAGAACCTGCGCCTGCGCGATCGGACCTGGCTCGAGGGCATGGAGCAGTGGTTCGCCGAACGCGCGAGCGGGCATCCGGTGCAGCTCGCCGTGCCGCCGATGTTCACGCCCTTCCGGCTGCGCGGGCTGGAGCTTGCCAATCGCATCGCCGTCTCGCCGATGGCGATGTACTCGGCCAAGGACGGCATCGCCGGCGACTTCCATCTGGTGCACCTGGGCGCCCGCGCTCAGGGCGGCGCCGGCCTCGTGTTCACCGAGATGACCTGCGTCGGCCCGGACGCGCGCATCACGCCGGGCTGCGCCGGCATGTACGACGAGGCGCATGTCGCCGCCTGGACGCGGATCGCGGATTTCGTGCACGCGCACAGCGAGGCGAAGATCTGCCTGCAGCTGGGCCACGCCGGCCCGAAGGGCTCGACCCGTCTCGGCTGGGAGGGCATGGACGAGCCGCTCGAGGCCGGCAACTGGCCGCTGATCGGCCCCTCGGCGGTGCCCTGGTCGCCGGCCCATCAGGTGCCGCGGCCGATGACCCGCGCCGACATGGACGAGGTGCTCGCCGCCTTCGTGCGCGCGACGGCGATGGCGGAGCGCTGCGGCTTCGACATGATCGAGCTGCATTGCGCGCACGGCTATCTTCTCTCCGCCTTCATCACGCCGCTCTGCAACCGGCGCACCGACGCTTATGGCGGCACGCTTCGCCAACCGGCTGCGTTTTCCGCTGGAAGTGTTCTCGGCGATGCGCGCGATCTGGCCCGAGCACAAGCCCATGTCGGTGCGCATCTCGGCGACCGACTGGGTGGACGACGGCATCTCGGGCGAGGATTCGGTCGCGATCGCGAAGGCGTTCGCGGCGGCCGGCGCCGACGTGATCGACGTCTCGGCCGGCCAGACCAGCGCGCGCGCAGAGCCGGTCTACGGCCGCATGTTCCAGACGCCGTTCGCCGATCGCATCCGCAACGAGGCCAAGATCGCCACCATGGCGGTCGGCAACATTTTTGAGCCGGATCACCTCAACGGCATCATCGCCGCCGGCCGCGCCGACATCTGCTGCCTGGCACGGCCCCACCTCGCCGACCCGTACTGGAGCCTGCACGCCGCCGCGAAGCTGGGCTATGACCAGATCGCCTGGCCGCCGCAATACCTTGCGGGCCGCGACCAGCTGGTCCGCAACATGAAGCGCGCGGCCGATCTGGCGGTGGCGGTATGAGCGCGGCAGGCGTCCTGGCGGGACGGCATGCCGTGGTGACCGGCGGCGGCCGGGGCATCGGCGCTGCCATCGCGAGCGCGCTGGCGGCGGCCGGTGGCAGGCTCACGCTGATGGGCCGCACGCCCGGTCCGCTGCAGGAGAAGGCCGCGGCGCTCCCGCAAGCACAGGCGATCGCCTGCGACGTCACCGACGAGCCCGCCGTGGCCGCCGCGTTCGCGCAGGCGAGCGAAGCGTTCGGGCCGGTCGCGATCCTGATCAACAATGCGGGCGCTGCCGCATCGGCGCCGCTCGCGCGCACCTCGCTGGCGCTGCTGCGCGAGATGCTGGACGTCAACCTGGTGAGCGCGTTCCTGTGCAGCCGCGCCGTGCTGCCGGGCATGCTCGCAGCAAGGATTCGGCCGCATCGTCAACGTCGCGAGCGTCGCCGGCCTGAAGGGCGCGCCCTACATCACCGCCTACGCCGCCGCCAAGCATGGCGTGGTCGGCCTGACCCGCGCGCTCGCGATGGAGACCGCAAGCAAAGGCATCACGGTGAACGCCGTCTGCCCGAGCTATACCGATACCGACCTGGTGCGAGCGCGCGATCGCCAACATCGTCGAGAAGACCGGGCGCAGCGCCGCCGAGGCCGAGGCTGCGCTCGTCGCGAGCAACCCGCAGGGCCGACTGATCCGTCCCGGACGAGGTCGCGTCCGCGGTGCTGTGGCTGTGCGCGCCGGGGTCGGAGGCGATCACCGGCCAGGCGATCGCGATCGCCGGAGGCGAGGTCTGATGGCGCTCGCTCGAAGTCTGGACCGGCCGGAGCACGATACCAAGCGGCGGCTGCGCCTCTGGCTTCGCCTGTATGCCGCGACCAGCCTGATCGAGCGCGAGATGCGGCGCTTCCTGCGCACCCGGTTCGCCACGACGCTGCCGCGCTTCGACCTGATGGCGGCGCTCGAGCGGGCGCCCGACGGGCTCAGCATGGGCGACCTGTCGAAGCGGCTGATGGTGACCGGCGGCAACGTCACGGCGGTCGTCGACGGGCTCGAGCGCGACGGCCTGGTCGCGCGCCGCCAGCCTGCCTCCGACCGGCGCACCAGCTACGTCGCTTTGACCCCGCGCGGCCGTGCCGCCTTTGCCGTCATGGCGCGCGAGCACGAGCAATGGATCGACCGGTTGCTGGCCGAAATTCCCGACGACGAGGTCGACCGGCTCGCGAGCCTGCTGGCGGACCTCAAGCACGGCACCGAGGCCGAGGCGGAGCGCGCGCGATGATCGGAGCGGAATTCCGGCCGGAGCACTTTCTCTGGGAGATGCGCGGCCCGGTCGCGCTGGTGACGCTGAACCGCCCCGAGAAGAAGAACCCGCTGACCTTCGAATCCTACGCCGAGCTGCGCGACACCTTCCGCAACCTCGCGGCCTGCGACGACGTCAAGGCCGTGGTGCTGAGCGGCGCCGGCGGCAATTTCTGCTCCGGCGGCGACGTGCTGGAGATCATCGCACCGCTGACCGAGCGCGACATGAAGGGTCTGCTCGCGTTCACGCGCATGACCGGCGATCTGATCAAGGCGATCCGCGTCGTGTCCGCAGCCGGTCGTGGCGGCGGTCGACGGCGTCTGCGCCGGCGCCGGGGCGTGCCTTGCCATGGCCTCGGACCTGCGGCTCGCAACGGCCGAGGCGAAGACCGCCTTCCTGTTCGTGCGGGTGGGCCTTGCCGGCTGCGACATGGGCGCCTGCGCGCTGCTGCCGCGGCTGATCGGCCAGGGCCGCGCGACGGAGCTGCTGCTCACCGGCCGCACCATGAGCGCCGAAGAGGGCGAGCGCTGGGGCTTCTACAACCGGCTGCTGCCGCGCGAGCGGCTGCTCGAGGAAGCGGTCGAGCTCGCCGCGAAGCTGGCCGCGGGGCCGACCTTCGCCCACATGATGACCAAGACGATGCTCCATCAGGAGTGGGACATGAGCATCGAGGCGGCGATCGAGGCCGAGGCGCAGGCGCAGGCGATCTGCATGCAGACCGAGGATTTTCGCCGCGCCTATCGCGCCTTCGTCGCGAAGGGCAAGCCCGTGTTCGAGGGCAACTGAGCCATGCCCGATCGCAGCTTTCTCGCCTGGCCGTTCTTCGAGGAGCGCCATCGCGCGCTCGCCGCGGAAATCGGACACCTGTCCGGGATATCGGACAGCCTGACCGATCATGCCGATGTCGATGCGAAGTGCCGCAGCCTCGTGCGGCGGCTCGCCGATGCAGGGATTCTGCGGCACACCGTGCCAGCGGCTTACGGCGGTGCGAGCGAGCGGCTGGATGTTCGGACGCTCTGTCTGGTGCGCGAGACGCTCGCCCGCTTCGACGCGCTCGCCGACTTCGCCTTCGCCATGCAGGGCCTGGGATCCGGCGCCATCAGCCTGTTCGGCAGCGAGGAGCAGCGCCGCGCCTACCTTCCCGCCGTCGCGCAAGGCCGCAAGATCGCAGCCTTCGCGCTGTCCGAGGCAGCGGCCGGCTCCGACGTCGCGGCGATCGCCACGACCGCCACGGCCGACGGCGAGGGCTTCGTCCTGAACGGCGGCAAGACCTGGATCTCGAACGGCGGCATCGCCGATTTCTACGTCGTGTTCGCGCGCACGGGCGAGGGCCCCGGCGCCAAAGGCCTGTCCGCCTTCATCGTCGATGCCGACACGCCGGGCCTCACGATCGCCGAGCGCATCGCGCTGATCGCGCCGCATCCGCTCGCGACCCTGCGCTTCGAGGATTGCCGCGTGCCGCGCGCGGGCCTGCTCGGCGAGCCCGGCCAGGGCTTTCGGATCGCGATGGCGACGCTCGACGTGTTCCGCCCGACGGTCGGGGCGGCGGCGCTGGGCTTCGCCCGCCGCGCGCTCGACGAGACCCTGGCGCGCGCCGCCAGCAGGCAGCTGTTCGGCGGCGCGCTCGCCGAGCTGCAGATGGTCCAGGGCAAGCTCGCCGACATGGCGCTGGCGATCGATGCCGCGGCACTCCTGGTCTATCGCGCCGCCTGGGCCAAGGATACCGGCGCCGAGCGGATCACCCGCGAGGCGGCGATGGCGAAGCTTTTCGCCACCGAGGCAGCGCAGGCGGTGATCGACGACGCGGTGCAGCTGCACGGCGCGCTCGGCGTCGTCGCCGGCCACCCGGTCGAGCGGCTCTATCGCGAGGTGCGGGCGCTGCGCATCTACGAGGGCGCATCGGAAGTGCAAAAGGTCGTGATCGCCCGCCAGATCCTGGCGGCGCACGCCAAGGAGCGGGCGCAAGGCCCGCCATGAAGGAAGGCATGTTGGGAGGGCACGTCGGGCCACGTGAAGGAGCGGACGATGCCAGGCTACACGGCTCATCTCGACAGCTTCGCGCGCGACCACCTGCCACCGCGCGCTCTTTGGCCGGACCTGCGCTTCGAGCTGCCGGAGCTGCGCTACCCGGCGCGCCTGAACTGCGCGGTTGAGCTGCTCGACCGTGCGATCGAACGTGGTCTGGGCGAAAAGGTCGCGTTCTACAGCCCGAACCAGCGCTGGACCTACCGCGAGCTGCTCCAGCACGCCAACCGCATCGCCAACGTGCTGCAGCACGATCTGGGGCTGGTGCCGGGCAACCGGGTGCTGCTGCGCGCGGCCAACAACCCCATGCTGGTGGCCTGCTGGCTCGCCGTGCTCAAGGCCGGCGGCATCGCGGTCACGACGATGCCGCTGCTGCGGGCGGGCGAGCTCGCGACCATCATCGACAAGGCGAAGATCTCGCTGGCGCTGTGCGACGAGCGCCTGGGCGAGGAGCTCGAACGGGCGCGCGCAAAGGCGCCGGTGTGCGAGCGCGTCTGCACGTTCGATGGCTCGGGCCGGCCGGGCGGAGGCGCCGAGCTCGAGCGGCGCATGGCGGCTGCTTCGGCCAGCTTCGAGAACGTCGCGACCGCCGCCGACGATGTCGCCCTGATCGCGTTCACCTCGGGCACCACCGGCAAGCCCAAGGGCACGATGCACTTTCACCGCGACGTGCTCGCGATCTGCGACTGCTTCCCGCGCTCGATCCTGAAGCCCACCGCCGACGACATCTTCATCGGCAGCCCGCCGATCGGCTTCACCTTCGGGCTCGGCGGCTCCGTGACCTTCCCGATGCGCTTTGGTGCCTCCGCCGTGCTGCTCGAGGCGGCGCCGCCGGATCGAGCTGATGCAGGCGATCGAGCATTTTCGCGCGAGCATCTGCTTCACCTCGCCGACCGCCTATCGGATGATGCTGGACAAGCTCGGGGCGTGCGACCTCGCGAGCCTCGGCAAATGCGTCTCGGCCGGCGAGCCGCTGCCGGCTTGCGACCTTCGAGGCCTGGCGGCGCGCGACCGGACTCGCGATCATCGATGGCATCGGCGCCACCGAGATGCTGCACATCTTCATCTCGGCCGCGGGCGATGCGATCCGGCCCGGTGCTACCGGCCGGCCGATCCCGGGCTATCAGGCGATGGTGGTCGACGACGCGATGCAGCCGCTGCCGCCGGGCGAGACCGGCAGGCTCGCGGTGCGCGGGCCGACCGGCTGCCGCTATCTCGCCGACGAGCGCCAGCAGGACTATGTGCGAGACGGCTGGAACCTCACCGGCGACGCCTATCTGGTCGACGAGGACGGCTACTTCCACTATCGGGCGCGCACCGACGACATGATCATCTCCGGCGGCTACAACATCGCCGGTCCCGAGGTCGAGGACGCGCTGCTCGAGCACGAGGCGGTCGCCGAATGCGCGGTCGTCGGCGTTCCCGACCCGGTACGCGGCCATATCGTCAAGGCTTTCGTCGTGCCGCGCCAGGGCGTGCCGGCCTCGGACCGCCTGCGCGAGGACCTGCAGTGCTTCGTCAAGGCGCGCATCGCCGCCTACAAATATCCGCGCGCGCTCGAGTTCGTCGACGCGCTGCCGCGCACCGAGACCGGCAAGGTGCAGCGCTTCCGGCTGCGCCAGGGCGAAGCCCAGGCACCCGAGAGCGCGGCGTGAGCGGCATGCGGACCCTGCAGCCGCCGGGCTGGCCACGTCCGCGCGGCTACGCCAACGGCATCGCGGCGCGCGGCACCATGGTCTTCGTCGCCGGCCAGATCGGCTGGGACGAGCGCCAGGCCATCGTGTCCGACGACCTCGCCCTGCAGCTGGGCCAGGCGCTCGACAACACGCTGGCGGTGCTGCGCGAGGCGGGCGCCGGGCCCGAGCACGTCGTGCGCATGACCTGGTACCTCACCGACAAGCGCGACTATCTCGCCCGGGCGCGCGAGCTTGGCGAGGTCTGGCGGACGCGCATGGGCCGGCACTACCCGGCGATGGCCGTGGTCGAGGTGAGCGCCCTGATCGAGGAGCGCGCCAGGATCGAGATCGAGACCACTGCGATCATACCCGACCCCGGTCCGCCGGCAGCGCGCTGACCGCCGCGCTGCGTCACGCGGCAGCCGGCGACGGTACCACCCGGCCGCGACGTTGATGTCGATCAGACACGAGCAGGGATCAGGGGTTCCGCCGCACGCCGCGCTCACGTCAGCTGACGGCGAAGGAGGTCGGCCATCGCTTGCGGCGCCATCGGGTGGGCGTAGAGGTAGCCCTGCGCGGCATCGCAGCCACGGTCACGCAGAAACGTCTCCTGGGCGGCGGTCTCCACCCCTTCTGCGACCACGCCGAGGTCCAGCTTGTGGGCCATGGCGATGATGGCCTCGACGATGGCGGCATCGTTCGGATCGCGTGGAACGTCTCCGCACGAAGGCGCGTCGATCTTCAGCCGGTTGATCGGCAGCGTCTTCAGCGAGCTGAGGCACGAGTAGCCGGTGCCGAAGTCGTCGATGGCCAGCGTTCACGCCGAGGCGGCCGCAGCGCGTGCAGCGCGCTCAGACAGTCGGGCTCGCTCTGCAGGGTGCTTTCCGTGATCTCGATCTCGAGCTGGTCGGGCAGCATGCCTGCTTCGTGGAGCGCCTGGATCACGGTGTGCAGGAGACGCCCTCGCTGCACCTGCATGGCTGAGACGTTGACGGCGACGCGTACCGGCGGCAAGCCCGACGCCAGCCACTCCTTGGCCTGCCGCAGCGCCTCGCCCAGGGCCCACTGGCCATCTCCAGGATGAGACCGTTCTTCTCCGCCATCGGGATGACCTCGTCCGCGCCGAGCAAGCCCTTGCCGCCGTGCTGCCAGCGGAGCAGCGCCTCGATGCCGATGACCTGGCCGGTCCGCATCGAGATCTGCGGCTGGTAGCGCAGCGTGAGCTCGCGCCGCTGCACGGCGCGTCGCAGATCCTGGTCGAGAGCCATCTAACGGCGGGCCGTGCTGGTCATCTCGGCCGTGTGGAAGGCGTAGCTCTGCCGCCCCGTCTCCTTGGCGGCATACATGGCGGTATCGGCGGCGCGGATGAGGTCCTCGCGACTGGTGCCGTCGTCCGGATAGAAGCTGATCCCGACGCTGCCGGAAATCGACACCTCACGTCCCGTCAGCAGCGTCGGCTACCGAGATGGCTGCCCAGTATCTTGTCCGCCACGCCTCCGACCGCTTCCGATCGTTCGACCCCCTCGAGCACCACCAGGAACTCATCGCCGCCGAAGCGCGCCACCGTATCCTCGGCACGCACACCCTCGCGCATGCGCTGGGCGATGGTGCGCAGCAACTCGTCCCCGGCATCGTGCCCCAAGGTGTCGTTGATGCGCTTGAAGTGGTCGAGGTCGACAAAGAGCAACGCCACCCGCCCGTTTCGGCGCGCCGCGCGCTCGAGCGCCTGCTCGAGCCGGTCCACGGCCAGGAGCCGGTTCGGCAGGTCGGTCACGGGGTCGTAGTGAGCCAGGCGCTGAAGGTTCACCTCGGCCATTCGCACGGCCGTCATATCCGTGAAGACCGCGACGTAGTGCGGGAGGTCGTCGTCCGTACCGGCGACCGCGACCACGTTCGCAAGGACCGGAAACGGATCGCCGTTCTTGCGTCGCCCCCTGAATCTCGCTTCGCCACTGGCCGCGCTTGTCCAGGTCGCGGCTGATGGCTTCGACGACGCCGGCGGCAGGGGTGCCGGGAAAGAGGAGATGCGGGCGACTGCCGAGCAACTCCTGCTCGGTGAAGCCGGTCATGGCGCAGTATCCGTGGTTTGCCGTGATGACGCGAAGCTGATCGTCGAGGATGGCGATGCCGTCGGTGGTGGCCTCGAGCACCGTGGCTGCCTGGCGCAGGCGCTCCTCGGCCGCACGCCGCTCGGTGACGTCCTGCACCACACCGATGATGCGTATGCCGCCGTCGGCTCTGGCGCCGAACCTCTTGCCCTGGACCTTGAGCCAGCGCGCGGCTCCGCCCGCCCGCACGCTGCGGAATTCCACCTGACACAGCGTGCTCTGCTGCAGCACGCGGTCGAACTCCTGGCTGACGAGATCGCGGTCGCTCTCGTCGACCTGATCGAGGAACGCTGCCCCAGGTGCCGGAGAACACTTCCGGCGCAAAGCCGAAGATCTGGTCGGCCCGCCCCATGCGTAAGAGCCGATGCGTGTTCGCATCCAGCTCCCAGGAGCCCATCTCGGCTGCCTCCAGCGCGAAACGCAACCGCTCCTCGCTCTCCCGCAAGGCCATCTCGGCAGAGTGGCGCTCCAGCACCATCTGAAGGGTGGCGTGCAGCTCCCGCTCGGCGAACGGCTTCAGGAGGTAGGCGTACGGGCGCGTGGCGCGCGCACGCGCCAGAGTGGCGTCTTCCGAGTAGGCGGTGAGGTAGACGACCGGGATCGTGAAGATCCTCCGGCATCCGTGCCGCCGTCTCTATCCCGTCCAGCGGCCCTTCGATGTGGATGTCCATGAGCATGACGTCGGGCTCGAGGGCGCGCACGTTCTCCAGGGCCTGCTCGCCCGAAGCGACGACGCCGACGACCTGGTAACCCAGCTTTTCGAGCTGCTGCCGCAGGTGGAGAGCGATGATGCGCTCATCCTCGACCACCATGATCCGGGGCGCCTGCATCCTGATCTCACTGTGCCTGGTGTGGTAGCCGCAGCTCGAAGCGCGTGGGATTCGCGCGATGAATGGTCACCTCAGCGCTCAGCTGGTTGGCAAGGAGCCCGACCAGCTGGAGCCCCAGCGTCGTCGTCTGCGCGATGTCCAACCCATCAGGAAAGCCGACGCCGTCGTCGCTGACCGACAGCACCACCTGGTGGTCCGGCTCCCTACGCAGGCTCGCGATGACGTGCCCTGGCCGGTCGCCGGCAAAGGCGTGCTTGAACGCATTCGTGATCAGCTCGTTGACGACCAGGCCGCACGGAACCGCGACACTGATCGGGAGCAGCACCCGGCCCGCCTGGATGGACACGTCGACACGGTTCGGCGGCGCCCCATACGACGTCGCTAGGTTCGATATGAGCGACTGGAGAAAGCTGTCGAAGTCGACACGCGCGAAGTCCTTCGACTGATATAGCGTCTGATGGATCAGGGCCATCGAATAGATCCGGCTTTGACCGTCCCGCAACATGCCGATCACCACGGGATCCGAAGTCCGGGCCAGCTGAAGCTCCAGCAGGCTGTGCACGATCTGCATGTTGTTCTTGACCCGGTGATGGATCTCGCCGAGCAGAATGTCCTTTTCCTTGAGCGCCTGGACGATGTGCTCCTCCTTGTGCTTGCGGTCCGAGATGTCGACGATGGCGGACAGGACCATGACCCCCTGGTCGGTCTCGATCGGGTTGAGGCCGATCTCGACGGGGAACTCGCTGCCGTCCTTCCTCAGCGCAAACAGGTCGCGTCCCGCGCCCATCGGCCGCGATTGCGGCGCGACGAAGAACGACCCTCGCATGCCGGGGTGCCGGCCGCGGAAGCGCTCGGGCACCAGCATTTCCACGGGCTGGCCCAGAAGCTCGGCGCGATCATAGCCGAACACCCGCTCGGTCTGGGCATTGACCATGTCGATCACGCCATCCCGGTTGACCATGACCATCGCATTCGGCGCCCATTCCACCACCCGGCGAAAGCGTTCCTCGAGCCGTTTGCGCTCGGAGATGTCGACGATGGCCGACAGCACCATCGTGCCCTGGTCGGTCTCGATCGGATTGAGGCCGATCTCGACCGGGAACTCGCTGCCGTCCTGGCGGAGCGCGTAGAGGTCGCGGCCGCCGGCCAGCCAGCGCGAGCAGGGATCGGAGAAGAATGCCTGTCGCAGACCGGGATGGCCGCAGCGAAACCGCTCCGGCAAAAGCATGTCCACCAACTGCCCGAGAAGGTCTGCGCGAGGGTAGCCGAACATCTGCTCGGCCTGGGCGTTGACCATGTCGATCACGCCATCCCGGTTGACCATAACCATCGCATTCGGCGCCCATTCCACCACCTGGCGGAACCGCTCGGCGCTCTCCCGGAGCGCCCGCTCCCTCTCTTGGCGCTGTGTCCTTCTGGGCCTCCCGGAAGCGGTCGCCATGCGTTCAGGCCCTGCCAGCCGCCGCAACTCAACCCAGACCGGGGCGAGTTGATATAATCTTAAGTAGCTCAAGCGCCTCTATCGCACAACTATATAGCTAGGTTGGGGCAGCCACGTCCGGGAGCGAGGGCGCGCGATCAGCCTTCGGTCGTCAACAGCGCTACCGGCAGGTCGGCGAGGACCTCCGCCGCCGCCAGACCTTCGGGCCCTGGCTCGATCATGCGCCCGGTGAGCGGATTGTGAAGAGGGCGGGGCACATCGGGCAGGACGATCCGGGTATCGCCCCACGCGCCCGCCGCTGGCAAGGGCGCTTCGGCGCCGTCGAGCAAGGGCGCAGCGAGGCGCGGGACGATCACGAAGAGGCTGGCGCCCGCGGCGCTGCGGGCGAAGGCCACCAGACGCTCGGCATGCGGGCCGGAAGTCTCCAGCGGCAAGTAGTCGCCGGCGAACAGCGTCGGCGCGTCGCGGCGCAATGCGAGCGTGCGCGCGACCACGTGCTGCTTGATGCGGCCGTCCTGCCAGCTCGCGAGCAGCGCCGCCGGATCGGCGTCCTGCGCCAGCATCGCGCGGCGCAGCTCGAAATCGACCGGGCGCCGGTTGTCGGGGTCGACCAGCGAGAGGTCCCACAGCTCGCAGCCCTGGTAGGTGTCGGGCACGCCAGGTGCTGTCAGCTTGAGGAGGGTCTGGGCCAGCCCGTTGAGCGCTCCGATCAGCGCGATCTGCGCCTGGAACGGCAGGAAGTCGGCCAGGAACGTGCGGCCATCCTGAGGATCGAGGATGCGCCGCACGAAGCGCTCGAGGCCGCTCTCGTAGTTCTCATCGGGCGCGGTCCAGCTGGTCCGCTGCTTGGCCTCGCGACTGGCCTTGATCAGATAAGCGGCGATCCGCTCGGCATAGGCGGCAAGGCCCGCGGCGTCGTCGGCGCCGAGGTCGAGCGGCCACGATCCGATCAGGATCTGGTACAGGAGATACTGGTCGTTGCGGCCGGGCACCGGGAGGCCGTCGACCTCCTTGACCCTGAACCGGTTGAGGCGCGCCCAGCGGCGCACCCGGCGGCCCCATTCGAGCGGCAGCTCGCTCAGCGCATTGATGCGAGCGCGCACGTCCTCGCCGCGCTTGTGGTCGTGGGTGGCGGTCGTCAGCATCGAAGCCGGCAGGCGCTGCTGCTGCTGCTGCATCAGGTGATGAAAGGCCGACAGGCTGACGCCGAAATGCCCAGGCTCGCCGCCGACCTCGTTCAGCGAGACCAGCCGGTGGTAGCGATAGAAGGCGGTGTCCTCGAGCGACTTCGCCATCACCGGACCGGTGAGCTGCTGAAAATGCATCGCGGTCGCGATCACGTCGGCCGCGCTCGTAGCCGCGCGTGCCGACCAGATCCGTCGACAGCGCAGCGTGCAGGAAATCGAAGACCGTGTGATCGACGAGCGCGGTCTCCCTGCGTGCCCGGCTGACCGCCCAGTCGAGGTCGCGCCGGTCCTCGGGCTGGGCGCCGTCCTCGGTGATGTAGGTCCGGTACACCGGGAACTGCGTGATGATGTCGGCGAGCGCCTCGCGCAGCCCGGTCAGCGTGAAGTCCCGCGTGGCCCAGCTCTGTTGCGCGAGCCGGTGGAACTCGTGGCCGAGGACGTGCAGCTCGCTGTTCAGGAAGTAGCGCAGGATCTGTTGCTTCGCGGCGAGGACGATCTGTTCGAACTCGGGCTCCCGATCGATGAAGCGGTGATAGGTCGCGTTGAGCGGGCGCTCGGCGGCGGGATCGACGAACAGGCCGTTGACGAGGTTCATGAACTCGTAGCCGGTGGTGCCGGCAACCGGCAGATCCTCGCGCAGATTCTCGTGCCAGGCGAGGATCTTCTCGACCAGCAGGTAGATCGGCTTGCCGGAGCGGGGGTCCATGTCGGGGGTACCGCCGTCGCGGCTCTCGGCGAGCACGTCGCTGACCCGCGACAGCAGCCGCTGGCAGTAGCCGCGCGGGTCGTACATGCCGTCGATGTGGTCGAGGCGCACGCCCTCGACCTTGCCCTCGGCGATCAGGCGCAGCAGCAGGCGGTGGGTCGCCTCGAAGGCCTCGCCGCGTTCCATGCGCAGGCCGGCGAGCTGGTTGATGTCGAAGAACCGGCGGTAGTTGATCTCGGAGCTGGCGACGCGCCAGTAGGCGAGCCGGTAGGCCTGATCCTCCAGCAGCAGGTGCAGGGGCTCGAACGTCTCGGGCAGGCCCGGCGTGCCGTTGAGCGCAGCGACCGCGGCATCGAGCGCGGCCCGCATCTGCGCATCGCCGGCGGTCTCGGCCAACGCCGCCTTGCGCGCGAACGCTTCCTGGCGGCGCACGAGCCACTGCTCGGGGCTGGCGTCCTCGGCGGACAGCCCGCCGAACTTGTCGGCGAGCTCGAACAGGGGAGCCCCCTCACGATCGAGCAGGCCAGCAGCCGAGTGCAGCAGCTGCGGGTATCTGCGCACCGCGATCGGAAAGCGCTCGTCATGGTAGGCTACATAAAAGACACCTTCGGCACTGCTGAACTGGAGCTTGAGCTCGCCTGCCTCGAGCACCTTGCCGTACTGATCGCCCAGCACCGGCAAGGTCACCTTGCCACGCACGCCCCGCGCGCTGGCGTCCCAGTCGATGTCGAAGAGCGTGGCGTAGGGACTGAGCGGCCCCCACTCGAGGACATCCAGCCACCAGGGATTGTCCGAGCCGACGCCCATGTGATTGGGCACGAAATCGACCACGAGGCCCATGCCGTGCGCGTGCAGGTCGCTGACCAGAGCATCGAATGCCGCCTCGTCGCCGAGCTCGGGATTGAGGCGATTGAAGTCGATCACGTCGTAGCCGTGCACCGACCCGGGCCGCGCCATGGTGATCGGCGAGGCGTAAAGGTGGCTGATCCCGAGGTCTGCCAGATAGGGCACGATCGCCTGCGCGTCGGCGAAACCGAAGCCGGCGTGGAACTGCAGCCGGTAGGTCGCGCGCGGAACGGTCGCCAGAGGCGGCGCCATGGCGGCGACTATGGGGTGGCCTCTGGCTCGGACGCGAGCAGCCAGAGCACGGACCAGGGCGGCATGCTGCCCTGCTGGATCATACCCGCAAGTCCGGGCTCGCTCTCGAAGAGCGGCGTGCCTTCATGGGCGGCGCTCACTTCCGCAGGTTCCGCCGCGAGGTTGACGAGCAGGGTCAGGCGGCGATCGCTCGCCTGCCAGGCGACCTGCAGCACCGAGCCCGCGACCTCGGCCGTGCCTCCGCTTCCGATCGCCGGCAGCAGCGGCACGATCTCGTCACGACGGATGCGCAGAAGCTCGCTCGTCCAGGCCAGCCAGTCGGCGTGCTCGGGATCCTGCGGCACCGACCAGTCGAGCCGCGAAGCGACAAAGGTCGCCAGGGCATTCGGATCGGGGATCGCGGCGCGCGCCGTCTCGTCGGCGAACTGCGGAAACTTCTGGAACTCCCGCCTCCGGCCCTCGCGCACGGCATCCGCCAGCTCGTCGTGGAAGTCGGTGAAGAAGCAGAACGGCTGGGTGGCGCCCCATTCCTCGCCCATGAACAGCAGCGGCACGTTCGGCGCCAGCAGCAGCACTGCCTGCATCGCCTTGATCGCGGGCCATGGCGCCAGATCGGCGATCCGCTCGCCGAACGCCCGGTTGCCGATCTGGTCGTGGTTCTGGATGAACGCGACGAACGCGGTCGGCGGCAGGTGACCGCTCGGCTCGCCGCGCAAGGCACCGTCGCGGTGCTGCGAGGGCTCGCCCTGATAGACGAAGCCGGTGCCGAGCGCCCGCGCCAGCAGCCGCATCGGCTCCTGGACGTAGTCGCGGTAGTAGCCGCCGGAGTCGTTCGTCAGGAGGTGATGGTAGACGTGGTGGATGTCGTCGTTCCACTGCGCATCGTAGAAGACCGGCCTGCCGTCCTTGCGCTCGAGCAGGTGGGCGTCGTTGGCGTCGTTCTCGAGCACCAGATGGACGTGGCGCCCCGGCGAGATCGTCTGCCGCACGGCCAGCGCGATCTCCTCCAGAATATGCGTCTCGCTGTGGTCGATGATCCGGTCCACGGCATCGAAGCGCAGCCCGTCGAAGCGGTATTCCTCGAGCCAGTACAGCACGTTGTGAATCGCGACGTCGCGTACCGTGCGCTGTCCATAGTTGATCGCGGCCCCCCAGGGCGTGTGCTCCTGCGGATCGAAGTAATCGGGCGCGTAAAGGCTGAGGTAGTTCCCCTCGGGCCCGAAGTGATTGTAGACCACGTCCAGAAACGCCATCAGGCCGCGGCCGTGGATCTCGTCGATCAGCCCCTTGAGCTGGTCGGGGCTGCCGTAGCTGGCATCCGGCGCGAACGGCAGCACGCCGTCGTAGCCCCAGTTGCGCGTGCCCAGAAAATCCGCAAGCGGCATCAGCTCGACTGCGGTCACGCCGAGCCCGGCCAGATGGTCGAGCTTACGGCGCAGGCCATCGTAGGTGCCCTCCTCGCTGAACGCGCCGACATGCAGCTCGTACAGCACCGTCTCGTGCCACGGCCGGCCCTGCCAGTCCGGATGCTGCCATTGGTAGCTGCCCGGATCGACCACCAGGCTCGGCCCGTGCACGTCGTCGGGCTGGAAGCGCGAGATCGGGTCGGGCACCGCCTGCCCGTCGTCGAGCTGGAAGGAATAGCGGCTGCCGGCCCGCGCCTCGGCGGTGGCGAGCTCGAACCAGCCATCCGCCTGTGCTGCCATCGGGATGGCCTCGTCGCGGCCGGCCAGCAGCAGCGACACCTGGCGCTGCCCCGGCGCCCAGAGGCGAAAGCGAACGCCGCCGTCCTGCAGGGCGGTGCCGAACGGCATCGCATGGCTGAACGTCGCGCTCATGCGCCCCTCCCTCAAGCGGCGTGGCAGATGAACAGGATCAGCGCGCGGCCGGGGACCTGGAAGACTTGCCCCACCGGCGTGCACGGCGGCATCGCCCTCCATGTCCGGATCGGTCGTGTCGAGACTGCGCCGCCAGCCCACACCGCCGGCGATCCGCGGCAGCTTGAACGGCACCATCTCGTGGTAGGCATTCATCACGATCAGCAGGACCTCGTCATCGGCCGGCTGGCCATCGGGCGTGCGATAGTCGCCGGCCTTGCCGTTCAGCATCAGCCCGAAGCACTGGGCGAGGGGGTCGTGCCATCCCTCCAAGGTCATCTCCCCGCCTTTGGGCGATATCCAGGTGATGTCCTTGACGCCGTTCTTCGAGACCTCCCTGCCGTGCAGGAAGCGGCTGCGGCGCAGGACCGGATGCGCCTTGCGCAAGGCGATCAGCCGGGCCACGAAAGCGGTCAGCCTGCGGTCCTTCTCGGTGATCCCCTCCCAATCGAACCAGCTGACCTCGTTGTCCTGGCAGTAGGCGTTGTTGTTGCCCGTCTGGGTGCGGCCGAACTCGTCGCCGCCGAGCAGCATCGGCGTGCCCTGCGAGAGCAGCAGGGTCGACAGCAGATTGCGCTTCTGCTGCTCGCGCAACGCCACGATCACGGGGTCGTCGGTCGGCCCCTCGACGCCGTGATTCCAGGTGTAGTTGGCGTTGTGGCCGTCCTGGTTGCCCTCGCCGTTCGCCTTGTTGTGCTTGTCGTTGTAGGAGACCACGTCCTGCAGCGTGAAGCCGTCGTGCGAGGTCACCTTGTTGACGCTGGTCCAGGCGCGCCGGCCGCGCCGCTCGAACAGATCCGCCGACGCGGTCAGGCGGGCGGCCAGCTCCGGCAGCATGCGGTGGTCGCCCTTCCAGTACTGCCGCACGACGTCGCGAAAGCGGTCGTTGAGCTCGAACCAGCCCGGCGGGAAGTTGCCGACCTGATAGCCGCCGGGGCCGATGTCCCACGGCTCGGCGATCAGCTTGACCCCGCCGAGCACGCGGTCCTGCCGGATCGCATCGAAGAAGCCGCCGTTGGGATCGAAGCCGTGCTCCTCGCGCCCGAGCGTCGCGGCGAGATCGAACCGGAAGCCGTCGACGTGCATCTCCTCGACCCAGTAGCGCAGCGAATCGGTCACCAGCTGCAGGACCCGGGCATGGCTCATGTTGATGGTGTTGCCCGTGCCGGTGTCGTCGATGTAGAAGCGCGGCTCGTTCGGCATCAGGCGGTAGTAGGTCGCGTTGTCGATGCCCCGGAACGACAGCGTCGGGCCGAGGTGGTTGCCTTCGGCGGTATGGTTGTAGACCACGTCCAGCAACACCTCGATCCCGGCATTGTGGAACCGCTTGACCATGGTCTTGAACTCGCCGACAGCACCGCCTGCCATGTAGCGCGGCTCCGGCGCGAAGAACCCGATCGAGTTGTAGCCCCAGTAGTTGCTGAGACCCTTGGCGACCAGATGGCGGTCCTGGACGAAGGCATGGATCGGCAGGAGCTCGACCGCGCTGACGCCGAGCCTGACCAGATGCTCGATCACCGACGGGTGCGCCAGCCCGGCGAAGGTCCCGCGCAGCGGCTCGGGCAGGTCCGGGTGCCGCATGGTCATGCCGCGCACGTGGGTCTCGTAGGTGATCGTCTGTGCCGCCGGTATGCCGGGCGGCTGATCGTCGCCCCAGGTGTAGGCGCTGTCGATGATCACGCACTTCGGCATGCCGCGGGCGTTGTCGCGCCGGTCGAGCGAGAGATCCTCGCGCGGGCTGCCCAACCGGTAGCCGAAGTGGGCATCGCTCCAGCGCAGCTCGCCGCGCAGCGCCTTGGCATAGGGGTCGATCAGCAGCTTGCTTGGGTTGAAGCGGTGGCCGGCGGTCGGCTCGTAGGGGCCATGCACGCGATAGCCGTACAGCATGCCGGGATAGGCCTGCGGCAGGTAGCCGTGCCACACCTCGTCGGTGTACTCCGGCAGCACGATCCGCTCGATCTCGCGGCGTCCCTCGCGATCGAACAGGCATAGCTCGACCCTGGTCGCGTGTGCCGAGAACAGCGCAAAGTTGACGCCGCTGCCGTCCCACGTCGCGCCGAGCGGGTGGGGATGACCGGGCCAGACCGTCATCCGATTTGCGGCCATGATGGGGTGATGTTCAGCTGGGTTGATGTTCCAGAATGACGGTCGCCAGCGGCGGCAGCGTCAGGCGAAGCGAATATGGTCGGCCGTGCGATGAGAACTCCTCGGCGCCGACGCCGCCATAGTTGCCGAGATTGCTGCCGCCGTAAAGCTGTGCGTCGGTGTTGAGCCGCTCGTGGTAGTGGCCGCCGAGCGGCACGCCGATCCGGTACTCCTGCCGGGGAACCGGGGTGAAGTTGCACAGCACGACGGTGATCCGCGCCGGATCGGCGCCGCGGCGCAGGAAGGCGAACACGCTCTGGTCGCTGTCGTGCAGCTCCAGCCACTCGAAGCCTCCGGCCTCGCAGTCGAGCTGATGCAGGGCCGGCAGGTCGCGATACAGATGGTTCAGATCGCGCAGCAGCGCCTGGACGCCCCGATGCATCGGGTCGTCGAGCAGGTGCCAGTCGAGGCTGCTGTCGTGGTTCCACTCCCGCTCCTGGGCGATCTCGGCGCCCATGAACAGCAGCTTCTTGCCGGGATGGGCGAACATGAAGCCGTAATAGGCGCGCAGGTTGGCGAACTTCTGCCAGCGGTCGCCCGGCATCTTGCCGAACAGCGAGCCTTTGCCGTGCACCACCTCGTCGTGCGAGAGCGGCAGCACGAAGTTCTCGCTGAACGCGTAGATCAGGCCGAAGGTCAGGTTGTGATGATGGTATTTGCGGAAGATCGGCTCGAGGCTGGCGTACTCCAGCGTGTCGTGCATCCAGCCCATGTTCCACTTGTAGCCGAAGCCCAGGCCGCCGAGATAGACCGGCCGTGACACCGACGGCCACGCGGTGGACTCTTCGGCCACGGTGGTGGCGCCCTCGGCGTCGCCGAAGGCCAGCTCGTTCATGCGCTTGAGCAGCGCGATCGCATCGAGATTCTCGTTGCCGCCGAACGCGTTCGGGATCCATTCGCCCGCCTTGCGCGAGTAGTCGAGGTAGAGCATCGAGGCGACCGCATCCACGCGCAGCCCGTCGACGTGGTAGTGCTTCAGCCAGAACAACGCGTTGGCGAGCAGGAAATTCGCGACCTCCTTGCGGCCGTAGTTGTAGATCAGCGTGTTCCAGTCGAGCTGGAACCCCTGGCGCGGGTCGGCGTGCTCGTAAAGATGGGTGCCGTCGAACCGGCCCAGACCGTGCGGATCGGTCGGAAAATGGCCGGGCACCCAGTCGAGCAGCAGCCCGATGCCGGCCCGGTGGCAGGCGTCGACGAAGGCGGCGAAGTCGGCAGGACCGCCGTGGCGGCTGGTCGGCGCGAACAGGCCGATCGGCTGATAGCCCCACGAGCCGTCGAACGGATATTCCGAGACCGGCATCAGCTCGAGATGGGTGAAGCCCATGTCCCTGACATACGGCACCAGCCGGTCGGCCAGCTCGCGATAGCTGAGATAGCGGTTGCCGTCCTCGGGCACGCGCATCCAGGAGCCGAGGTGGCACTCGTAGATCGAGATCGGCGCGTCGCGCGCATTGGCCGCGGCCCGCTCGCGCATCCAGTCCTGATCGCCCCAGGCGAGCTCGCCCAGGCCATGCACCACCGACGCGGTGCGCGGCGGGTGCTCCGCGGCGAAGGCGAAGGGGTCCGCCTTGAGCGGCAGCAGCTCGCCCTGCGGTCCCTTGATCTCGAACTTGTAGACCTCGCCGGGCCCGATGTCCGGAATGAACAGCTCCCACACGCCGCATTCCAGCCGCTTGCGCATCGGATGACGGCGGCCGTCCCAGTCATTGAAGCTGCCGACCACCGAGACCCGCGTGGCGCTCGGCGCCCAGACCAGGAAGCCGACGCCGGCAACGCCCTCCATCGCCATCGGATGCGCGCCGAGCTTCTCGTAGATCTGCAGGTGGTTGCCTTCGCCGATCAGATAGACGTCGAGCTCGCCGAGAATCTCGCCGAAGCGGTAGGGATCCCCAAACTCGCGCGTCTGGCCGCCGACCTCGACGCGCAGCCGGTAGTCGAAGGGCGTCCTGCGCTTGCCCAGCCCGACTGCGAACAGGCCGTCCGGGTGCTCGCGCGACAGCTCGGCAAGAGCGTGTCCGGCCTTGTCGAGCACCCACACCCGTTCGGCCTGCGGCTGGAAGGTGCGCACGAGCAGCTGGTCGTCCTCGCGGTGCGGGCCGAGCAGGGCGAAGGGGTCGCCATGATTGCCGCGCACCAGCGCATCGATGGCGGCGGCCTGCGCCTGAGCCGCCTTCTTAGTCGGTGCCATCACCATGATCCTCGGTAGCCAGGAGGCCGGCCACCCCCTTGATCGGAATGGTGAGCCAGCCGGGTCGGTTGGCTGCCTCGTAGCAGATCTCGTAGAGCGCCTTCTCCAGGAGGAAGAGCTCGAGGAGCTGGCGCGCCTCGCCCTCGTCCTCCGGGTAGCTGACGCAGCCCGCGATGGTCGCCCGGTAAGCCTCGAGGAAGGCATTCTCGGTCGACTGGCGCCAGCGCTCCGCCAGCGCGAGGACGACCTCCATGCTGTTCGGATCGAACTCGGCCTGGATCAGCACCGCCGACCAGGCGGCGTAGTCGAACGAGCGCAGCATGCCGGCGACGTCCTTCAGCGGCGACGTCTTGGCGCGGCGTTCCTCGAGCGGGCGCGCCGGCTCGCCCTCGAAGTCGAGGATGTAGAAGTCGTTCTGGGCGACCAGCACCTGGCCGAGATGGTAGTCGCCGTGCAGCCGGGTCTTGCTCGCCTTGACCGGCCGCTCGGTGAGCTGCCTGATCCGCTCCAGGCAGGCCTTGCGCTGCTGGAGCAGCGCCTCGGCTTCCGCCTTCGGCGCCGCCTCGAGCCGCCGCAGCGCATGGCGCAGCGCCGAGAACGCGGCCTCGGCCTGCCTGCGCACCGCCTTGCCCCAGCCCTGCAGGTCGCGCGCGGTGATCGGCTCCGCGGCGAACGCCGGGTCCTTGGTCGGGATCGCAAAGGCCTTGTGCATCTCGGCGGTGCGCTGGCCGAGCACCTGCGCCCGGGTCAAATAGAAGCCGTGCGGATCGTCGTCCTCCAGCTCGAAAGTGGCATCCGGCGCGTTCGCGGCCAGGCGCAGACGCTCCAGCTCGCGATGCAGGTATTCGGTGGTGTACTGCCAGCCGTCGCCCTGATTGCGCACGAAGCCGAACGCCGCGGCGAGCGCCGTGCTGCGCCCGTCGGGCTCGAAGCGCTCGATCGCGCCGAGCAGGGGCGGCGTGTTGGTGTAGCCCGCTTCGTTGGTCAGAAAGCGTCCGATCTCGAGCTCGGGCTGCACGCCGTAGGCCAGCTTGCGGTACGCCTTGAGGATGATCTGATCGCCGAGCATGATCGAGGAGTTGCTCTGCTCGACGGCGACGCGCCGGACCTCGACGTCGTCCGGCAGCTCGACCTCCCCGAGCGCTGCGGTGGCGGAAAAGCGGATCGTGCCGGCCGATGCCGGCAGCTCGCGACCGGCGCGCATCGCGGTGATCGCGGCGCGCGGAAAGTCCTCGGCTGCCATGCCGTCATAGAGCGCGCCGACCTTGGCGCCGCGGCGAACCTGGGCGAGCGAGAACGACAGCAGCGGCCAACCGAAGGTCAGCGCCTGCTCGTCGAAGCTGGTGCCGAGCGGCATGAAATAGCGCTGCGGCGCCTCGCCGCCGGCGAACTCGACCTCGATCTCGGTCAGGAGCTGGCTGTCGCGTCCGGTCGTGAACTCGGCCCAGGCGCCGACCCGGACCTTGCTGATCGCAATGTCCTTGGCGGCGAACCAGCGCTGCTTGCCCAGGAAGGCCGGCAGCACGTCCTGGGTCAGATCGCGCGTGCTCTGGCCGTCGACGAGGCTGCCCAGGCCGTCGCGCGCGACCAGCGTGATGAAGTCCGGCATCGCCTCGGGCAGCTCTTCGTGCCAGCGCGGCAGCTCCGCCTCCTCCGGCAGCACGAACCAGTAGAAGCCATAGGCCGGCAGGGTCAGCATGTAGGGCAGGTCGCCGATCGGCGGGAACGGGCTGCGCCCGAGCAGCTCGACCGGAACGCGACCCCTGAACTCGGCCAGGTTCAGCTCGACCGCCTGCGCCGAGCGCGCGAGGTTGACCACGCACAGCACGATGTCGCCCTCGTGCTCGCGCAGATAGGCGAAGATCTTGCGGTTCTGCGGATAGAGCAGGCGCAGCGTGCCGCGACCGAACGCCGGATGGCCCTGGCGGACCGCGATGATCCGCTTCATCCAGTTGAGCAGCGACGACGGGTCGCGTTGCTGCGCCTCGACGTTGACCGCCTCGTAGCCGTAGATCGGGTCCATGATCGCCGGCAGGTAGAGGCGCGCCGGATCGGCCCGCGAGAAGCCGCCGTTGCGGTCGGGCGACCACTGCATGGGCGTGCGCACGCCGTCGCGATCGCCGAGATAGATGTTGTCGCCCATGCCGATCTCGTCGCCGTAGTAGACGATCGGCGTGCCCGGCATCGACAGCAGCAGGCTGTTCATGAGCTGGATCTTGCGCAGATCGTTGTCGAGCAACGGCGCCAGGCGGCGGCGGATCCCGAGATTGAGCCGCATGCGGCGATCGGACGCGTAGACGTTCCATAAGTAGTCGCGCTCGCGATCGGTCACCATCTCGAGCGTCAGCTCGTCGTGATTGCGCAGGAAGATGCCCCACTGGCAGGTCGCCGGGATGTCCGGCGTCTGGCGCAGGATGTCCGCGATCGGGTGCCGGTCCTCCTGCGCGATCGCCATGTACATGCGCGGCATCACCGGGAAGTGGAACGCCATGTGGCACTCGTCGCCGCCGCCAAAATACGGCAGCACGTCCTCGGGCCACTGGTTGGCCTCGGCGAGCAGCATGCGGTCCGGATAGTGCCGGTCCATCTCCGCCCGGATCCGCTTCAGGATCGCATGCGTCTCCGGCAGGTTCTCGTTGATCGTGCCGTCGCGCTCGATCAGGTAGGGGATCGCGTCCAGGCGCAGGCCGTCGATGCCCATGTCGAGCCAGAAGTGCAGGACGCGCAGGATCTCGCGCATGATCGCGGGGTTGTCGAAGTTGAGGTCCGGCTGGTGGTGGTAGAAGCGGTGCCAGAAATATTGCTGCGCGACCGCATCCCACGACCAGTTCGAGTGCTCGGTGTCGATGAAGATGATCCGGGTCTCCGGATAGCGCTGGTCGGTGTCGCTCCAGACGTAATAGTTGCGGTGCGCCGACCCGCGCTTGGCGCTCCGCGCGCGCTGGAACCAGTGATGCTGGTCGGAGGTATGGTTGATCACCAGCTCGGTGATCACCCGCAGGCCGCGCTCGTGCGCCGCTTTGATGAGCCGGCGCACGTCGCGCAGCGTGCCGTACGCCGGATTGACGCTGCGGTAGTCGGCGATGTCGTAGCCGTCGTCGCGCAGCGGCGACGGGTAGAACGGCAGCACCCAGAGGGTGTCGACGCCGAGCGCCTGGACGTAGTCGAGCTTCTGCAGCAGGCCGGAAAAATCGCCGACGCCGTCGTTGGTCGAATCGAAGAACGCCTTGATGTGCAGCTGGTAGATGATGGCGTCCTTGTACCAGTCCGTCCGACCTTGATCGATCATGTCCTTGTGGTCTCGCAATCGGTTCGACGTGCTCGCATCGACGTGCTCAGCGGGCCAGGCCCGGCGGCGTGATGCGCCAGATCGCGCAGGGGTTCACCTGCGGGTCCAGCCAGACCTGCTGCACCTTGCCGTGCCAGCTGAACCGGTGGCCATCGAGCAGGTCCTCGACCTCGACGACCGCCCAGTCCGGCAGGTCGAGGTCCCAGAGCGGCACCTCGAACGACGCCGACTGGGCGTGATGCGGATCGAGATTGACCGCGATCAGCACGATGTTGTCGCGCGCCGCCGTCATCTTGCCGTAGAGCAGGACCTGGTCGTTCCAGGCGTTGTAGAAGCGCAGATTGGTGAACGTGTGCAGCGCGGGATTCTCGCGCCGGATGCGGTTCAGCCTGGTGACGTAGTCGCGGATGTTGCCGGGCCGGTCGTAGTCCCAGGCCTTGATCTCGTATTTCTCGGAATCGAGGTACTCCTCCCTGCCCGGGATCGGCGTGCCCTCGCACAGCTCGAAGCCGTTGTAGATGCCGTAGACGGTGGACAGGGTCGCCGCCAGCACGAGGCGTGACTGGAAGCCGGCCCGACCGCTGGTCTGCAGGAACACCGGGTTGATGTCGGGCGTGTTGGCGAAGAAGTTCGGCCGCATGTACTCCCTGGGCTCATCCTGGGTCAGCTCGGTCAGGTACTCGGTGAGCTCCGCCTTGGTGTTGCGCCAGGTGAAGTACGAGTAGGACTGGGTGAACCCGATTTTGGCCAGCTGCTTCATCATCTTCGGGCGCGTGAAGGCCTCGGCGAGGAAGATCACGTCGGGATGCCGGTCGAGCACCTCGCCGATCATCCATTCCCAGAACGGCACCGGCTTGGTGTGCGGGTTGTCGACGCGGAAGACCTTGACGCCCTGATCGACCCAGAACAGCACGACGTCGCGCAGCGCGTACCAGATCGAGGGCAGGGCATCGCGGTAGAAGTGGACGTTGACGATGTCCTCGTATTTCTTGGGCGGGTTCTCCGCGAACCTGATGCTGCCGTCGGGACGCCAGTCGAACCATTCCGGATGCTGCTTGATCCAGGGGTGATCGGGCGAGCACTGGATCGCGAAGTCGATGGCGATCTCGAGGCCGTGGTCGTGCCCTGCCGCGACCAGGCGGCGAAAATCCTCGAAGCTGCCGAGCTCGGGATGGAGCGCGTCGTGGCCGCCCTCCACGCTGCCGATCGCGTATGGGCTGCCGGGATCGTCGGAACCGGGCGTCAGCGTGTTGTTGCGGCCCTTGCGGTTGATCCTGCCGATCGGGTGGATCGGCGTGAAATAGAGCACGTCGAAGCCCATGTCGCGGACATAGGGCAGCCTGCGGATCACGTCGTCGAAGGTGCCGTGCCGCGCCGGATCGCCGCTCTGCGAGCGCGGGAACATCTCGTACCAGGCGGCGAAGCTGGCGCCCGGCCGATCGACGAAAACCTCGAGCTCGTTCTTGTAGCGCGTAGCGTTGGTGCGGATGCCGGCCCGCTGCATCAGCGTGCGCACGTCCTCGCCGAGCATGATCTGCAAGAGCCGCCCCTGGTCGTCGCCCTGGGCGCCGAGCTGCTCCAGCAGCGCCCGCAGCGCCTTCTGATTGGCGCCCCTGGCCTGCTCGAGGGTACGCTCCAGGAGCAGGCGCCCCTCGGTCAGCTCGAGTGCCACGTTCAGCCCGGCGTCGTGCTTCTTCATGACCTCGGCGCGCCAGCTTTCGAACAGGTCGCGCCAGGCCTCGATGGTGTAGACGTAGCGGCGGTTGCGCACGACCGGAAAGCGGCCGGCCCAGCGATCGTTCTCGAGCAGCGCCATCGGCGCCTCGCGCCAGGCGCTCTCGTCCTGCGCGCGGTACCGGATGCAGGCGGCAATCTGGTCGTGGCCGTCGCAGAAGATGTCCGCCTCGACCTCGATCACGTCGCCGACCACGCGCTTGATCGGATGCCGTCCGCCGTCGAGCTCCGGCTCGACCCGCTCGATCACCACCCGGTCGCGCGCCAAGGCGGACAGGCGTTGCTCGGCGGCATCGCGGGCCGGCCTCGAGAGCCGCGCGACCGGCTTCCTTAGCACCTCCGCATGGCCGCGGAATACCCGCAGCGACAATGGCTCCAGGCCGATCTTCCGGCCCGGCTCGAACGGTGCCGGCGGCCGCCCCGGCGTCACGTCCTCGAACTGGCTGATCCGGCCTCCGCACTGATTGATCAGCGGTGCCGGATCGATCCCCCAAGGCCGCGCCGGATCGGCGTTGATCAGCACGATCGCGGCGTCCTCCGAAGCCGCGAGATCGCCGCCGGAAAGGTGGCGCAGCCCGATGATCGGCTGGTGCGGCGCGGTAATCCGCGTCTGCGCTCCCTCGACGTTGAGCGCCGGGATCGCCGCCTTCATGCGATTGACCTCGCCGATGAAGCCGGTGAGGTCGATGCGCGGGGTCGCGGTCTCCCAGGTCCAGTCGCCCGGCCGCGAGCCGACCACGTCCATCGGCTTGCGGCAGCCGAACTCGAAGCCCATCGGCATCATCACGCCGCTGGAGAAGGTCGCGGCGAACAGATAGTGGAAGCGATAGCGGCGCTCGAGCTCGTCCGGCTCCGGGTCGCCGAGCGCCATGGCCAGGCGCTCGGTGTCGTGGCTTTCCGGAAACGCGACGGTCGGCGCCACCTGGCGATAGAGGTCGTATTGCTCGAGCAGCCAGGGCGACCGGAAATCCCACCACTTGGCGCTGTTGAACAGGAAATCGAAGCCGGCGTCCTTCAGCCCCAGCACCTGCTCGGGCGTGCAGCCGAGGGTCTCCGCGAAGAACCGGCAGCCCGGCGCCTTGGCCTTGGCAGCGCCGATGATGCCCTGCCAGACCTCCGCCGGCACCTGATAGGCGGCATCGCAGCGAAAGCCGTTGAAGCCGAGATCGAGGTGGTGCCGGACCAGCTTGACCCAGTAGGCGATCTGCGCCGCTCGCACATCCACGTTGTGGTAATCGATCTCGGCGAGGTCGCCCCACACGGTGAACTTTCTCGGATCGACCGGGTCGATCGCGCGTGGTGAGCGCAGCTCGCCGCCCGGATCGCGCAGGAACCAGTCGGGATGCTCGCTGGCCAGCACCGAGTCCTTGGCGGTGTGGTTGATGACCAGATCCATCATGACGGCGAGATCACGGCCGCCGGCCGCTTTGGTGAAGCCCTTGAGCAGCTTCTTCGGATCGGCGCCATCGCCGGCGAGCAGGGGATGCAGGCGGTACGGGTCCTTGACCGCGTACAGGCTGCCCGAGAACCCGGGGTAGTGGAACGGGTTCAGCCAGACCCAGTCGAAGCCCATGCCCGCGATCCGGTCCAGGTGATCGGACCAGGCTGCGACCGGACCCGCCAGCAGGGGAAACAGGTTGTAGATCCGGGGACCCGACGAGGCTCCGGCCTGCTCAACCGATTGTGTCATCATCGCGGCAATCGTTCTCTACCTGCAATCGGGTCCGTCGACCTCGGCGCGCGATCATGCCCGCCCCGGTCAGGGTTGTTAACCCCCCGGTCCCTACCGCAGGTTCCGAGAAGGTCGCTGCACGCCTGCGCTCCACGGGAGCACGGCGGTCGGGCCCGCGCGCTCGCACCCCTCTCCGCGAGGCGCGTCAGGAGGCGGCGGGCCTTGTGGCGGTGAGGGGGCGGCGGCCGGTCAAGGCTCGCGGGGCACCCGGATCTGCAGGGCGCGGCTGATCCGCTCGTACATCTCGGCGAAGAACCCGCCGCGAGGCTCCGCCTCGGCGGACCGGCTCTTGCCCTCGATCAGGAGGTGATTGACCGCGTCCAGTCGCCGCGCCAGCACTTTGGCGATGTAGAGCAGCACCCCCGGCTCGGCATCGAGAAACGCTTCGCCGTCCTCGACCACGTGGAAGCTGGAGGATTGCACGGCGCGGACGTCGGCCTTGTGCGGCTGGTCGAGCAGCAGCGCGACGTCGCCGAACACGGCACCCGGCTCGCTGATCCGTACCACTTCGACATCGTCGACCACGACGTCGACCGCGCCGTGCTCGAGGAACAGCAGCCGGCCGGTCCGGCTGCCCGACGACAGCACGACATCGCCCTCCTCGAACACCCGCAAGGGGCGCTCGGCGAGCTTCTCGAGGACTTCATGCGGCTCCATGACCTGCATCGGCGCTGCCTCCTGGCTGGCCAATATATCGACGCCCGAGGCGAGGATCTCGCCGGGCGCCTCGGCACTCTAACGCCGGAGCGCTGCCGGGACTACTTCAGCTCGACCTCGATGAAGGCGAACGCGAAGGCATTCGCGTTGATCACGTCGTGCTCGACCCCGGCGTTGCGGAAATAGGGCACGCCTTTCTTGAGCTCCGCGCGGCTGCGGGCGTCGTCCGGACCGACCAGCTCCAGGACGCCATCCGCCATCGGCACCACCACGTAGTCCATGGCATGGCGATGCCAGCCGGTGGCGGCGCCGGGCGCGAAGCGCCATTCGGTCACCCGCACCCGCTCGTTGTCGATCAGAAGGGTCGGCACGGCCCTGCTCATGGGCGGGGTCCTTCCGGTCATGCCAGATCGGAATTGGCACGCGCCGGCGGCGTGCCAGCTCTGCCAGAGATAGAGGAGCCCGCCCATGCCGCCCATCAGCAGGAAGTTCACCCGGGTCAGCAGCGCCATCGACAAGGCGTCCGTCTCGGCGACGCCGAGCTGTGTGTAGAGGAGAACGCTGGCGGCCTCGGCCGTGCCCCAGCCGTTGATCGTGATCGGCAGGCTCATGATCAGGGCGATGGTGGGCGCGACGACGAGCACGCTGGCAAGATCGATCTCAACGCCGAACGCCCGCAGCGCCAGGTAGCTCTCGAAGGCCAGGAGGGCATAGAACACCGCGCTGAGCACGATGCCGCCGACGAGCGTGGCGCGCTGCCCGACATGCGCCAGGAGCGCGCTGGCCAGACGCGCCAGCACTCCCGCAGCCTCGATACCGGCAGCACCCGGGCCAGGCTCGCCAGCGAGGTCGCGAGCGTCGGCCTGATCGCGACGACGAGCAGCCCGGTCGCCATCGCTGTGGCAATCATCGGCAGGAGCCCGAGCCCGGATGCCCGCATCAGCTGGAAGCCCGCCCAGCCGCCGGCCGCGGCGATCGACATCAGCCCGATCAGCCCGGCGATCCGCTCGGCCACCACGCTGCTCGCGACCTGCGTCCTGCTCACGCCCGGGTCGAGCCCGTACAGTACCCGGTAGGCGTCCCCGCCCAGCTGACCCGGCAGAAAATTGTTGAAGAACCGGGCGATCCAATAGCTCTTGAACAGGCGCGCGCTGGATGGCCGGATGCGCTGATCGGCAAGGAACAGGCGCCAGCGCTGGCTCTGCACGAACAGAGCCATGATGCGGATGCCGAGCAGCACCGGGATCCACCACCAGGCAAGGCTCGCGAACGCCTCGACCACATCCCGCCATCCGACCCGGCTGAACAGGATCGCCAGCAGGCCGAGGGCAAGGCCGATCCGCGCCGAGGTCACGAGAAGCCGTCGGCGCGTCGATGGCTTTCTCGATCGCGCCGGCGCGCTGGTGCCGGCCTGCGGCCCTTCGCCCTCAATTCGTTCCGGCGACGAGCCCATGGGTGAATCCGCTGATCGTGCAGGCAAGATCGGCAATCCGGCTGCGATGGGCGGGGCCGTCGCGGAGCGCTGCTTCGACCATGGCCTCGAGGTCGCCGGTGCGCTGCTCCGCGACGAACCTCGCGACATCGAGCACCCGATCCGCGGCGCCGATCAGCTCGAAGAACCCGTCGAACTTCTGATTGTACGCCAGCCCCACGACCGGCGTGCCGGCCGACGCGGCGAGGATGGTCGGGTGCATCCGCCCGCCGAGAACGACGCTCAACTGACCGCACACCGCTTTGTAGAGAGGGGCGTCGTCGATCTCCAGCACCTGTGCTCCCGACTGGGTCATGCGATCGCGGACCTGCTCGCAGACGCGGTTGTCCGCCTCTGAGCGGGCGTTGTAGGTCGGCAGAAACACCACATGGGCACCCGAGCGCGCGACGATCCGATCCAGAACCTCTGCCAGGAGCGCCGTCAGCTTCTGGCCTTCCGCGCTTTCATGCGGATCTGCCAGATGAAGCCGCGACGTCAGACGGTGCGGAACCACGCGTGTGCGCGGCGGAAACCAGCGACGGGTCGCTACGCCGATCAAGGGTCGGCCGTCCAAAGGCACGCCTTGGTCCATCAGCCATGCGCGCGCGACCTCGGCATCGACCGGGCGCAGGACGAGCGCCGGATCCGGCAACAGGAATACGGGCTTTGTGGTGAGGGCCTGGGCGACGTCCTGCGCGCGCCGGTCGCGCACGCTGACCTTCTCCATGCAGGCGAAGGCGAGACGCGCAAAAAGGCGGCTGCTGGCGACCCGCAACGGGCCGACGCCGAGCGCATAGCCGACCACCCTTCCCGTCAGGATTCGAGCCAGGACGACGCGCACGGCCCAGTACGGCATCTTGGCGAGACTGTCGTCATCCTGAAAGAGCCCACCGCCGCCGCACAGCACGAGATCGGCCCGGGCTGCCGCCTTCCACACCGCGAGGCCGCCGCGCCAGCCCGGCCGCAAAGCCTTGGCGCCGAAGTCGCGCTCGGCCCGCAGCGGATCGCGGGAGAGCACCGACAACTCCAGGCCGGGCGAGGCAGCGCGCATCTCCTGGCACATTGCCTGAACGATTGCATGATCGCCAAGGTTGCGGTCGGAATCGCCGCACAGGATCAGTACCCGACGCACCGGATGCACGGGAGTCTCGTGCGCAGCGGCCATGGTGGGGTCCGACGCGCCCTGCGCGGCCGTCACGGGTCGGCTGTCGAGGCGCGACCAGGCCACGTCGCCGCGGCCCCGACCGTGCGCGAGCGCACGCCGCGCCATCCGGTCGATCGGGCCTGAGCGATCATCGCCGAGCGGCCAAGCCGAGGAGACGGGCAGGATCGAGGCGAGTGGTCAGCGTCCCTCATCGAGGGCGCTGCGGCGCCCGCGAGCCGACGACGGCCGAGCCGCGGACCCACGAGCCCCACCGTCGCGGCTCCGCCCGGCTCTGGCGCACCTCGCGGTAGAGATCGACGTGCCGGCGCGCGATGTTCTGCCAGCCGAACTCCTGCTCTACCCGGGCCCGGGCGCGACGGCCAAGCTCCGCGCGGAGGTCGTCGTCCTGCACCAGGCGGCTCAGCGCCTCGGCCAGACGGTCGGGGCGGCGCGGCGGCACCAGCAGGGCGTCGTCGCCGACGACCTCGGGGCATCCGGTGCCGTCGCAGGTCACGATCGCCTGGCCGGCGGCCATCGCCTCGAGCAGCACGGTCGGAAAGTTCTCGGCTTCCGACGTGAAGGCGAAGATCGACGAGCGCTCGTAGAGATCCCTGAGCTCGGCCGAGGCATTGTCCAGCCATCCCCAGAACCTCACGGGCAGGCCAAGCTCGGCGGCCATTTGCCGGAGCGTCGGCAGATAGGGGCCGTCGCCGACGATGTCGACCTCGAAACCCCGGAGGTCGAGGCCGGGCAGGGCCGCCAGCAGATGCTGCACGCCCTTGCGCGGCAACATGCGGCTGACCAGGAGGATGCGGCGCTCCTTGGGGAGATCGGCCCGGAAGCGCTCGTAGCGGAACCCGTTGGGGATGATGCTGACCGGCCGACCGTGCGGCCGCTGATCGACCAGCTTTCGCAAGAACTGCGAGGGCGAGATCACCTGATCGGCGCCGTGCAGGATCCACTTCCACATCGGCCCGAGCAGCCGGTGCTGGAGGCCGAACCTGTCCGGGTTGTAGCCCGGCACGTCGGAGCCGTGCACGGTCACGACGAACGGCAGCCCGTTCCAGGTCTTGAGCATCCGCGCCAGCAGGCCGGTGGGCACGATGAAATGGGTGTGGTTGACATCGTAGTTGCGGCTGGCGGCGAGCCGCGCTGCTCTGGGCAGCGCCGCGAGCACGAACGAGGCCATCTCGTGGGTCTTGCAGAGCTCGCGCCGCTTGCGCAGGCACGGCACCCTGAACACGTTGATGCCGTCGACGACCTCACGCGCCGGCAGACCGTCAAAGCCCATGGTCACGACATCGACCTGGTGGCCTTGGGCGACGAGCTCGCGGCCCAGCTCGTACGATACTGGCGACCCACCGCCGCCGATCGGCGGAAACTCGTAGTTCAGCGTCAGGATCCGCACAAAGACCTCTCAGGGATCTGGAGGATTGGTCGACCTTTGCCGCCCGCCTGCCGCGGCCCGCCCCACCGTCTCGCCGCGCGATCGCCACGCCGGCTCACGGCAGCCGCAGTCCATGCCCGGCATCGGGTGGTCCCAGCCTCGGGGCGATCAAGCGAAGGCTCCTACCGGCATCGAGACACACTCCACCGCCTCGCGATTCCACATGATCGAAGGGGTTGTAGAGGGTTTCTAAGTTAATAGGTGAACTATTTGAGCCAATCTGGCATTTGTCAACAGGTTTCTCCCGCTCCGTGACCGAGCGCCGCCCCTCTTTTCACCACCAGGGACAGGTCCGCTCAATTTATGGCAAATAAACGTCGTCGCGTTGGTCCTTAAAGTAAAATACAGTCAGCCCGACAGTTATTCTGCAATGCTGCTCCTAGGAGTAGCACGCAGTCTGCAGAACTACAATGATCGGTGGTGCGCGCCCAGGGTTGTGGTGGTCCAGCTGCGATCTCGCAGCCGCCGGATGTCCGACCTCTCATCCTCGCGAACAGGCAGATGCAGAGATTGTTCCACCTAAGGTTATTTTTTTTAGTCTCCGAGCCGCCTGCGGGGCGCCGTCAGCTATGGCCGCGCAGGTGGGGACGAGGCAGGAGGCGAGGCCGCGGCCGGCAGCAGCGCGGCGCAGACGGTGGCAAGCAGGCCGCCGGCTCCCATCAGCGCGAACGCCCATCCCCAGCCGGTCCCCGGCGCGCTCAGATCCAGCACGGCGCCAAAGGCGGCCGGTGCCGCGGCGCCGATCCCGATCCCGAGGATCGAGCGGATCGCCAGCGCGCGCCCCAGATAGGCTGCCGGTACCGCCTCGCTCATCGCCGTCGACAGGACCGAGGAATCGCCGAGCGCCGTAAAGCCGTAGAGGGCCGCGAAGCCGAGCAGCACGAGCGTCGGCAGCTCGCCCGACCAGCCGAAGCCGAACGAGCAGAGCGCGCCGATCGCCGCCACCGCGAGCAGCACCGCCCGCCGGCCGTAGCGATCCGAGGCCTGTCCCATCGTGAAGGAGGCGACGAAGGCCGAGAGATGCAGGGCCATCGCAATCGCGATGCCGAGGCCCACGGCACCCAGCGTGAAGCGGTTGCCGAGGCTGGCGATCAGGAACGCCGGCGCCCAGGCCCACATGCCGAACAGCTCCCAGCAATGCCCCATGTAGCCCACGGTCAGGAGCAGCGAGCGCCGATCCTTGAGCAAGGCCGCATGGCTCACCCGCTGCGGCGCTGCGCCGGCGATCCGGTTCGCCACCCGCGCCGCCGCGATGGTGCCGAAGATGGCGCCGATGATGGTGCCAAGCGCGCAGACCACGAACGCTGCCCGGTAGTCGACGGTCGCGATCAGCCCCTGGGCGAGGCTGATCGATCCGACGTAGCCCGCCGACATGCCCGCGAGCACCCAGCCGACCCCGGCGCCGCGCCGTGGCGGCGGCAGCCGCTGCGCCACCAGCATGATCGCAGGCGTGTAGGAGCCTCCCTGCGTGAAGCCGACGAGGCCATAGAGCCAGAGCGCCTGCTCGAACGATCGCGCGAACAGCGCGAACGCCAACGCCGCCGCGGCTCCGAGCCAGCAGAACCACAGAAACATCCGCCTGGCGCCGATGTGATCGGAGAGCCACGAGGTGATGAACAGCGAGATCGCGAAGCCGGTCGCGAAGCAGGTCTGCACGAGGCCGGCCTGCGTGGCGGTCATCGCCCATTCACGCGTCAGCGTCGGCAGGCTCGCCGCATAGGTCATGAAGATCAGCGTGACGAAGGCGCGGCTGAGCGCGAGCGCGGCCAGCCACGAGCGCTCGCCCGCGCGCGCAGCATCAGCCACCGCGCCGCCCGCTGGCTCGTCCTCGCCTCCCGCGGGGAGCCTGGTCAGCCGACGAAATCGGCCACGATGTCGTTGAACTTCTCGTGGCCCTCGATGAACATGAAGTGGTTGCCGCCTTCCTCCTCCTCGAAGATCTCGAGGCGCGCGCCTTGCACCTGCGCCGCGATCCATTCCTGCGACTGCCAGGGCACCACGCTGACCCGGCCGCCGACCACCAGCGTCGGCAGCTCCAGGCGCGGGATCAGGTCGCGCCAGTCCTGCGTGCTGTGGTTGTAGAGCAGGGTCGCGGCGTGCTGGCGCGGCATGCGCAGATTGCGCTCGATGATCCACTCCTTGTCGGCTTCCGGGATCGACTTGGTGACCATGTTGCCGATGAAGCCGCGGGTGGTCTCGACGCCGTCGGGGCCGGCCAGCGCGTTGATCGTCTCGTACAGCGACTGCGGCGTGAAGATCGCGCCGGAACTGACCCTTTCCTCCTCCGACCAGGCGGGGTTGCTGGTGATCATCGGCATCTGGTCGATCAGCAGCAGCTTGGAGAGCCGGTCGGGGCCGTACAGGTCGTAGTAGTTCCAGATCACCGAGCTGCCCATCGAGTGGCCGAGGATGTTGACCTCGTCGAGGTCCAGCGCCTCGATCGTGTCGTGCACGTCCTTGGCCAGCCGGCTGATCTTGTAGCCGAACTCGGGCTTGTCGGACTCGCCGTGGCCGCGCAGGTCGAGAGCGATCACGCGGTAGCGATCGGAGAGGCCGTCGAGCTGGTGCCGGAACTGCTCGGCGGTCTGCGACCAGCCCGGGATCATCAGGATCGGCTTGCCCGAGCCCGCTTCCAGGTAATAGAGGCTGACGCCGTCGCTGGTCGTGACGTGGCCGACCTCGCCCGGCAGCTGCGCCTGCGCGGTGCGGGTCGCGACGCCCGCGGACGAGGCGACCGCGGCGGTGAGCGCGACGGCGCCGGCCCCCTGCAAAAGATCGCGGCGGGTACCCTGGGCCGGCGACTCGCGCACGGTCGAGGTGTCCCTGATCGTCATGGTTGCAGCCTCCCTGTTGGCCGGCATTGGTATCAGTGGTTGTGCACGAGCCAGAATGATCCAGCCGGTGCGCGCTGTAAACGCGGATCGTCGCAGGTCGGGCGCCTGGCAGCAGGCCGGTCAGGTGCCGGCGTCGGCCCGGGCGCGCAGCGAGCGGCGGCCCGCGAGGTACCAGACCAGGGCGAGCAGCTGCAGGGCGAGAAACACGCCGAAAGCCCAGCGGTAGCCCTCGCGGGCTGTAGCCGCCGCTCGCTGTGGGCGGGAACAGGTCGATGATCGCGCCGATCGCGTACTGCACGGCGAAGGCGACCAGGAACAGCAGCAGGTTCACCGCGGTGTTCGTGCGGCCCGAGAGTGCCGCGCCGTAGTGCGACGACAGCCACGGATAGGCCAGCACCGCGACCTGGCCGAACATGCCGAACAGGAACCAGATCGGCAGCGTCAGCGAGGTGATCTGCAGCACGACCGCGAGCTGCGAGACGAAGAAGACCGCGAGGAACCCCAGCATCACGGTCAGAAGATCGACGCCGCGCCGGCCGAGCCAGTCGGCGATCAGCGCCGCTCGAGAGGATGCCGATCAGAAAGGCTATCGCCACCACCATCAGGTGGTTGGCGACCGCCATCCGGTCGAGGCCGGCGACGTCGCGGAACCATGGCCCGGCCCACAGCGTCTGGATCGCGATATGCGTGCCGCCGGTGATCGCGAGCAGGGGTGCCAGGCGCCAGAACACAGGGTCGCGATAGATCGGCACGACCGACATGATCTGCTGCGCCAGGCTCTCGCTCCGACCCTCCGCCTGCTCCGGCACGGCGAGCAGGATCAGGCCGGCCACCGCGAGCGTGATCAGGGCCAGGCCGACGAACACGGCCCGCCAGCCAATGGCCAGCAGGGCGAGCTCGACCGGCACGGTGGCGACCAGGAGGCCCAGGGCGCCGAACGACATGATGCAGGCGTTCGCGAGCGCGCGGCGCGGCGTCGGCACCCACAGCACCACCGCCTTGAAGCCGCTCATCAGGCCGCCCGCGAAGCCGAGGCCGATCAGGGCGCGCGCAACGGTCAGGGTCACGACGTCGTCGCCGATCGAGAACAGCAGCGAGCCGGCCGCGGCGCAGCCGAACAGGCCGGTCTGGACGCGGCGCGGCCCGTAGCGGTCGAGCAGCACGCCCAAGGGCAGCTGGAACAGCGCGAAGGCGAACAGATAGGCCGAGGTCAGGAGCCCGAGGGCGGTCGCGCTGAGGCCGATGTCGGCGGCGAGGTCCGGCCCGACCACGGCGTTGACCGCACGGAACAGGTAGGAGAGGAAGTAGCCGAGCGCGAAGGGCGCCAGGACCGTGAGCACGATCGCCGCGGGCGTGAGCTTTGCTGGGGCCGTGTGCTCTGGCAAGGGGCTCGGCCGCAGCGTCAGTCGACCTTGCCGATATAGGGCAGGTAGCGGTACTGCTCGGCGTAGTCGATGCCGTAGCCGACCACGAACACGTCCGGGATCGTGAAGCCGACGAAGTCGACCGCGACGTCGAGGTTGCGCCGGCTGGGCTTGTCCAGGAGCGCGCAGGTATGGACGGCGGCGACGTTGCGCTCGGCCAGCAGCTTGCGGCCGTAGTCCATCGACAGGCCGGTATCGACGATGTCGTCGACCACGATCACCGGCCTGCCCTCGAAATCGCGCGGCGCGTCGGCGAGCAGCATGACCTCGCCGGAGCTCACTTGCTTCTGGCCGTAGCTCGCCAGGCGCATGAACTCGATCTGCGGCCGCGCGCCGGCGCGCTCGAGCGCACGGGCGAGATCGGCCATGAACATGAAGCTGCCCTTGAGGATGCCCACCAGCGCGAGATCGGGGCCGCCGACCTTGCGCCGGATCTCGCGGGCGAGCTCGTCGACGCGCTGCGCGATCTGGCCGGCATCGAACAGCAAGGTGACGGTGGTCATGGCGCTCACCTCCCGACGTTCTTCATGCTCGGCCCCGCAATACCAGCGCGCATCCGCTCCTAGACCGTGCCGAACCTCGCGATCTGGGTGTGGCGATAGCTCTGGTCCGGGCGCAGGATCACGGCATCGCGCCAGGCCGGCTTGTTGATCGCATCCGGAAAGCACTGGGTCTCGAAGCAGCAGCCGCTGTACTGGACGTGGTCGCGCCCCTTGCCGCTGCCGCCGTGCAGCGAGTTGCCGGTGTAGAACTGCACGCCCGGCTGGTCGGCCGCGATCTCGAGCACGCGGCCGGAGCCCGGGTGCACCACGCGCGCCACCGGGCGAAGCTGGCGCGGATCGCCGTCGACGACGAAATTGCCATCGAAGCCGGGCGGATCGCCGCCGGCTGCCGCGAGATCGCGGCCGATCGGCTTGGCCGCCCGGAAGTCGAAGGGCGTGCCGGCGACCGCGGCGATCGCCGCCGGTCGGCACCAGGTCGGCGGCCGCGGGCGTGTAGCGGCTGGCGAACAGCTGGACCTCGTGGTCGAGCACGGTCGGCCCGTCGCCGAGGTTCCAGTAGGTGTGGTTGACGATGTTGACGATGGTCGGCCGGTCGGTGGTCGCGACGATGTCGAGATGCAGCGCGTTGTCGTCGCGCATCGTATAGGTCACCGTGACGTCGAGCCGGCCGGGATAGCCTTCCTCGCCGTCCGCCGCGACGTAGTGCAGGCGCAGCGCCGGGCCCTGCTCGGTCGCCATCGTCTCGGCTTCCCACACCTTCTTGTCGAAGCCCTTGAAGCCGCCGTGCATGTGGTTGGGCGGCCTGTTGGCCGACAGCTCGATCGTCTCGCCGTCGAGCTCGAAGCGGGCATTCGCGATGCGGTTGCCGACCCGGCCGACGATCGCGCCGAAATAGGGGTGGCCGGCCAGATAGCTCGGCAAGATCGGCAAAGCCGAGCACGACGTCGCGCGAGCCTGCCGGCGCGATCGGGCACGTGCAGCTCGGTGACGATGCCGCCGTAGTCCGTGATCCTGGCGCACAGGCCGCCCTGATTGGTCAGGCTGTAGAGGGACACGGGCTTGCCGTCGGCGCTGCCGAACGGTTGCTGATCGATCATGGCCGTCTCCTGGATCGCGGTTGGCGCTGCTCGCTCACGATCGGCGCCAGACCGCGGCGAAGCTGACCGGGTGATGCTCGTATCTGGCCCATTTCGGCTTCTTCGCTGAGCCAGGCCTGATCGACCAGCCCCTCCTCCAGCTCGAGCGAGGGTCCAGCCGCTGCGATGCGCGGCCTTCACGTGGTCGCTCATCAGATGGACGTAGGTCTCGATCGCCACCGGCTGGCCGTCCTCGCGATTGAAGTGGGTCGGGATGCCGTTCAGCATGAAGTGCGGATGGTAGCCGACCAGGACGAAGCGGCCGCCGGCGGCGGTGATGCGCGCGACCTCGCGATAGAGCGTGCCCAGCTCGTCCAGATGCTCGTCGGCGAGGACCATCAGCGCGAGATCGTAGGCCGCGCTCGGCAGGCCGGTCGCGCGCACGTCGCCCTCGAGCAGATCGTCGTAGACGCCGCGCGCGCGCGCCTTCGCCAGCATCGCCGGCGTAAAATCCAGCCCGTCGAGCCTTTGCACGCCCTGCGCCCGCAGCCACTGGCCGATCCGCCCGGTGCCGCAGGCGAGGTCGAGCACGCGGCCGGCCGCCGCCCATTCGATCTCGCCAAGGCGGGCCAGCAGCCGCAGGTCCATCTCGTCCTGCACCACGGTATCGTAGGTGCGCGCCCACTCGTCGTAGCCCTCGCTCACCGCGAGCGTCGGGTAGTGCCGGGCATCGAACGGCTTGAACTCCATGAATGCTTCGCCTCAGGTGGTCCGCTTGACGTCGCCGGTGAACTCGATGCCGCAGAACGGCCCGCCCTGGAACTGCTCGGCGACCAGATCCGGGGAGACCGTGGCGTCCGCCTGCGGTCGCCTCCTCGGCATAGTCCTCCGACTGGTCCTCGGGCTGGTAGCCCAGGCGATAGGCGTTGCTGTTGTCGTACCAGGCGCGGGCGTTGCGCGAGACGCCGTAGACGACCTCGAAGTGGATGTCGGGATGCTCGAGGCCGATCCGCATGAGCTGGGCGAGGTCGCGCGGGCTGATCCAGATCGACAGGCGGCGCCGGTCGACCGGCTTGTGGTCGACATTGCCGATGCGGATGTTGAGGACGCGCAGGCCGTGCTTGTCGGCGTACATGCGGCCGAGCGCCTCGCCGAACGCCTTGCTGACGCCATAGCGCGAATCGGGCCGCGGCATCACGGTGTGGTCGATCGTGCGCTGGCGCCGGTAGAACCCCACGACGTGGTTGGTGGTGGCGAAGACGATGCGCCGGCAGCCCTGGCGGCGCGCCGCCTCATAGGCGTTGTAGAGGCCGATGATGTTGGCGTTCAGGATCGCATCCCACGGCCCCTCGACCGAGTAGCCGCCGAGATGGATCAGGCCGTCGGCGCCCTCCAGCAGGCGCTCCATCGCCGCGAGGTCGGTCATGTCGGCCTGGACGAAGGATTCGTTGCGCTCGAGGTCGGCGATCTCGACGAGGTCGCTCAGCACCAGACGATCGAAGTGCGGCCGCAGATGCGAGCGGATCATCGTGCCCACGCCGCCCGCGGCACCGGTCATCACGACTTTCATCGACGCCTCCCTGTACTCTTCAACAGCGATCCCTCTCGCCTTCGCGCCGCGCGGACGCTATCAAACGCGGACGCACGCGACCAGCCTCGAGATCGGCATCCCGTGGAGCGAGAAAGTCCGTGCCCAAGCCCCGCGTCCTGGTGTTCGAGCACATGCAAGCCGGCCATGCCGGCATTTTTTGCGACCTGCTGCGCGAGCACGGCATCGCGTGGCGCTCGGTGCGCTTCGATCTCGGCGAGCCGATCCCGGATCTCGAAGAGTTCGATGCCCTCTGGGTGATGGGCGGGCCGATGGATGTCTGGCAGGAGGCGGAGCATCCCTGGCTCGCGGCCGAGAAGGCGGCGATCCGCGAGGCCGTGGTCGACCGCGCGATGCCGTATTTCGGCATCTGTCTCGGCCACCAGCTCCTGGCCGATGCGCTGGGCGGCGTGGTGCAGCCGGCCGCGCGGCCGGAGGTCGGCGTGTTCGAGATCGCGCGCACGCCTGCCGGCGAGCGCCACGCGCTGCTCGACGGGCTGCCGCAGCGGCCGCGCGTGCTGCAATGGCACACCGCGGAGGTGGTCGAGCCGCCCGAGGGCGCCGAGGTGCTGGCGAGCTCGCCCGACTGCGGCGTGCAGGCGATGGCGGTCGGCGAGCGCGCGCTAGGCCTGCAGTTTCACCTCGAGGTCGACCATCCGACCCTGGACGCCTGGCTGTCGATCCCCGACAACGTGGCCGCGCTGGTCAAACGCCGCGGCCCCGAAGGAGCGCGCGCCTTCGTCGAGGACGCCCATAGCCACATGGACGAGTTCAACCGTTCGGCTCGAGCGCTGCACGCGAACCTTTGGGCGCTGTCGCCGGAGCCGGACGCGGCTCGCTGACGGCGAGCCTGGGCAGCATCAAGCGCGCTGACCGCGATGACCGCGGCAGCGGCCGCGAACAGCAGGTAGGCCACATCGAAGCTGCCGGTGCGCTCGTACAGCCAGGCGAGCAGCGGCACCACCAGGGCGCTCACCCCGAGCGAGAGCACGTAGTTCAGGGCATAGATGCGCGACTGCCAGCGCGCCGCAGTATAGTGGCCGATCAGCCAGGCGCCGATCGGGATCTCGCCGAACACCAGGAGCATCATCGGGATCGCGACGACCAGCGCGCTCCAGCCCCAGGCCTGCGCCGCGAGCGCCAGGAAGATCGCCTGCGGCGCCACGATCAGCGGCAGCACGGCGCGCGCGCCGAAGCGGTCGAGCAGCTGGCCGACCGCGATCTGGGCGAACGCCGCGATCGCGAACACGATCGATACCAGGAGGCCGATCATGGCGACGCTGTCGGCGAGATCGACGAGGCGCGCCTCGAACACTTTTGGCAGCGAGATCGTGGTGCCGTGGAAGACGATGCCGCCGAGCAGCGCGCCGATGCCGACCACCACGAAGACGCGGACCTGGCCGGGCCGCGCGACCTTGGGCGCCGCCTTGGCGCTGGCCTCGGCCGGGGCGAAGCCGGCCGCGCCGACCATGCGCGCGAACAGGATGCCGGTGATCACCGCCAGCAGGCCCGGGATGACGAAGGCGGCCCGCCAGCCGAAGAACTGGGTGAGCGTGCCGGTGATCAGGGCAGCACCCGCGACCCCCATGTTGCCGTACACGCCGTTGATGCCGAGCGCGCGGCCCGAGCGCGCAGCGCTCTGCACCACGAGCGCCGTGCCGACCGGGTGATAGATCGAGGCGAACAGGCCCAGAAGGCCGAGGCCTGCCACCAGGGTGACCGGGCCCGGCGCCAGGCCGGTCAGCACCGCCGAGGCGCCGATGCCGATGAAGAAGATCGTCATCATGTGCGCCCGGCTCCAGCGGTCGCCGAGCCAGCCGGACGGCAGCGTGCCGGCGGCGAACATCACGAACGCCGCCGTGCCGAGCGCCAGCGCCTCGCCGTACGACATGCCCCAGGCCGGCGCCAGCGCCAGCACCGCGGTCGGGAAGATCAGCAGGAAGAAGTGGTCGTAGGCGTGCGCGAGGTTGAGGAAGAACAGCGGCATGGGTCCAACTCGGTCGTCTCGTCACGATGGCAAGGCTTGAGATTAGCCTTGGCGCGAGCCTACGCTCTTGCGACATCAGGCCAATGAATATCCTCGAAGAGACAGAGCCTCTGACCGCCGAGGTGCGGGCTTACGCGCGCACCTACCCCAAGGGGTTCGACATCCCCCTGCACCGGCACGGCTGGGGGCAGCTGATCTACGCCCGCGCCGGCGTGATGACCGTGACGGTGGCCAGCCCGGCGCAGCCCGGCAGCTGGGTGGTGCCGCCGCAGCGCGCGCTGTGGGTCCCGGCCGAGACCGATCACTGGATCCGCTGCGGCACCACGCTTTCCATGCGCACGCTCTACGTCGCGCCGGCCACGCGCGCCCTGCCGGATC
Organism: uncultured Alphaproteobacteria bacterium; assembly: GCA_963753315.1. Lineage (GTDB taxonomy): Bacteria > Pseudomonadota > Alphaproteobacteria > Geminicoccales > Geminicoccaceae > DASUGG01. Next base: position 208,553 of record CAVWCI010000034.1, on the reverse strand, counting down.
GGTGCTGCGTGGTCAACGTGCCGCCGCTGCTGCGCGAGCTGATCCTCTCGGGCGTCGAGGCGCCGGGTCCGGCGCGCCGCCGCCGGCTGCTCACGGCCCTGATCCTGAACGAGATCCGCGCCGCGACGGTAGCGCCCCTGCACCTGCCGGAGCCCGCCGATCCGCGCCTCCTGCGGATCACCGGCGCGCTGCGGGAGCAGCCGGGCGATGCCCGCACGCTCGGCGCCTGGGCGCGCGAGGCCGGCGCCAGCACGCGCACCCTCTCGCGGCTGTTCCTGGCGGAGACCGGCATGACCTTTCGCCAGTGGCAGCGCCAGGCGCGCCTGCTCGCCGCGCTGGTCCGCCTCGCCGAGGGCACCCCGGTGACCGCCGTGGCGTTCGACCTCGGCTACGAGAGCCCGAGCGCGTTCATCAGCGCGTTCCGCCGCGCCCTCGGCAAGACCCCGCGCCGCTACTTCGATGCCTGATGTGACAGTGGCGTCGTCGAGCCTACGCCTTGCGCGCCCGGATCGAGTACATCAGCGGCAGGCGCTCGGGCCGATCCGGCAGGCGCCACCAGCCGTCCTCGCCCTCCACCATGAAAGGCAGGGCCTGCCAGAGACAGGTCTGGTGCTCGCGCAATGATTCGATGATGAGACCGGCCTCGATCAGAGCGGTGACGATCTCAGCGAGGCCATGGTTCCACTCGTAGTGGGTGGTGACCTCGGGCGGCGCCTCCTTGTCCCAGATCGCCGCGGCATCCCATCGTATTGGCTCGGCGATTTCGAAGTACGGCCGGCCGATCACCAGCTGAAGGTCGTCGCGCTCGTCCTCCAGCGACCACAGCACGGGATGCGCCTCGCGGATGTAGAACGTGCCGCCCGGCCGCAGCATGCGGGCGACCACCTCCCCCCAGCCCCGGATGTCGGGCAGCCAGCAGAGCGCGCCGCCGCCCGTGTAGACGATGTCGAACGTCTCCGGCAGCACGTCCGGCGTCGCGTACAGGTCGGCCTCGACGAAGCGGGCGGCAAGGCCGGTGCGCGCCGCGAGGTCGGTCGCGCTCGCGATCGCGCGCGGCGAGAAGTCGACCCCGGTCGCCGCGGCGCCGAGCCGGGCCCATGCCAGCGTGTCCATGCCGAAGTGGCATTGCAGATGGAGCAGCGATCTGCCGCGCACGTCGCCCAGCGCCTCGCGATCGGCAGCGACGATCCTGGTCAGCCTCGCCGGGTCGGCGAGGAAGCCCTCGATGTCCCAGCTCGCGACGTTGAAGCTCGCCTTGCCGTCCCAGTAGTCCCGATTCGCCGCCCCATACGGACCAGCCATCCCGACCTCCCGCTCCGCGCGCGGGCGAACATACCGTGGCGGCTCGCGATCGCCAATGGCACCAGCGGCCGTGTCCGGAACTTCGGCATCCTCGAGGCGTTGTGTTGCCGGCGATTGCGCCGCATTGTGACTGGCCAGAATGACAAAGCTGTTCGGCATCGTCGGAGCGGTGATCGCGACCCTGCTGGGGCTGCTCGTCCTGGTTGCGGTGGTCGCGGTGACGCTGCTGAACAGCGGTGCGCTGAACGGCCTGATCGAGGAGGCGATCGCGGCGCAGGCCGGTCGTCCTGCGCACCTCGAGCAGGCGCCGTCCCTCGGCTTCGAGGACGGCGCCCTGACCCTGGACGTCGGCCCGCTCAGCATCGCCAACGCGGCGTGGGCGGCGGACCAGCACCCCGACTTCGCCCGGATCCAGCAGCTTCAGGCGAGCCTGCAGGTTGCTGCCGTTGCTGCGCGGCAGGATCGAATTGCCCGAGGTGGTGGTCGAGGGCCCGCAGCTCCATCTCGCCCGCGCCGAGGACGGCGAGGTGAACTGGCCCGAGGGCGACGACAGCGAGGGCGGCCCGGTCCGGGTGCCGGAGATCGAGAACCTGGTGATCCGCAACGCGGCTGTGACCTATGCCGATGCGGCTGCGGCGACCGACATCGATCTGGCCCTCGACGAGGTCACCGGGCAGCTGGGCGGCGGTCGGGATCTGGCGGTGCGCGCGACCGGGCGCCTGCAGGACGCGCCCCTCGAGGTCAGTGCCACGGGCGGCTCGCTCGCGGAGGTTCTCAACCGAAAAGCCATGAGCAAGCCGGCAAAGCTCGAGGCGACCATCGGCGGGTCGCGCATCAACGCCGAGGCGACATCCTTCGCCGACCTCGAGGCGCTCGATGCGAAGATCGAGATCGACGCCGAGGGGGCCCTCACGGAGATCCTGGCCGGCATGGGGATCGCCGAGGCCGACCTGCCGCCGTTTCGGGCCACCGCAACGGTCGCGCCCGGCGACGACGGCTCGCAGGTCACGGCCGATCTCGAGATCGAGGGCGCCAGCGCTCACATCGAAGGCAAGGTCGCCGACCTCGCCGACCCCGAGCAGGGGTTCACGGCCGATCTCGTCGTCGATGCGCCGGAGCTGGGCCCGATCCTCGCGAGCTTCGATGTGCCCTACGCCGACCAGGTCCCGAGCGCAAAGATCGAGGGCGAGGTCGCGCACGACGGCGAGGGCACGACGTTCGCGCTGCAGGGATCGGTCGGCGGCGATGCGATCGAGCTGGAGGGCGGATATGAGGGCGCCCTCACGGCGTTCTCGAACCCGCACGCCAACCTCCACCTGGAGGGCGCCGCCCTCGGCGCACTGCCGGCGCAGCTCGGCTTTGCCAGGCGCCCGATCGAAAGCTATCGGATCGAGGCCAATGTCGAGGAGCGTACGGGCGAGGCCAGCCCGGTCAAGCTCGACGTCACGATCGAGGACACGCGCGTGCACTTCGACGGCAGCCTCGACGATCTGCGCGCGGCCAAGGGCATCGACGGACGGGTTCAGGTCCAGGGCCCGAACCCGGCAGACGTCCTCGATCTGTTCAAGCTGCCAGCGATCAGCCTGCCGCCCTATGACTTCGCGGGTCAGGTCACCTGGCGCGGCGACGACATCAAGGTCGCAGACCTGGAGGGCAAGTTCGGCGACAGTGACGCGCGCGGCACCATCGCGTTCGATCTGCGCTCGACCCCGCCGGCGGTCACCGGCGACCTGCAATCGGATCGGGTGGTCGTGGAAGATCTCAGGGGCCTGATCGGCGCGCCGGTGGATCCGGAAGCGAAGAAGGCCGAGGAGGACAAGCTGCTGCCGACCGGGACGATCGATCCCGAGGCCTGGCGGAATTTCAACCTGGATGTCCGGTACAAGGCCGGACGTATCGAGTCCGCGTTTTTGCCGATCGATCGGATCGAAGCGCGCCTCATCAGCAAGGATGGCTGGCTGACGCTCGATCCGCTCCGCACAGGCCTTGCGGACGGTGCCATCACCGGCTTCGCCTCGCTCGACGGCACGCAGACGCCCGTCGCCGGCGAGTTCGATATCCGCCTCTCCGCGCTCCAGGTCCAGGACATGCTGACCAAGCTCGGCGTCGATGGCGAAGCTTTTGGCGAGGTCAACGGCCGCATTCGCCTCGAAGGACGCGGCGGCTCGGTCGACGCGCTGCTCGGCAGCGCCGACGGCCAGGTCGTCCTGAGCATGGCCGGCGGCGCCCTCGATGCGCTGATCGTCGAGGCGATCGGCCTGGACGTCGCCGAGAGCATCGCGGTGCTGCTCGATTCGATGACGCAGACCGAGGAGGACAAGACGCCGATCCGTTGCGCCATCGTCAATCTGAAGCTCGAGCAGGGCATCGCTACCGCACGGCCGATCGTGATCGACACCGTCGACAGCAAGATCACGGTCGATGGCCGGATCAATCTGAAGGACGAGACCCTGGACATCTTCATCGAGGCGCTGCCGAAGGATGTGAGCCCGTTGAGCGGCAACCAGCCGATCCACGTCGATGGTCCGCTGCTGTCGCCGTCGGTCAATCCGGCGCCGGGGCGGACCGAGAACGAGCCGTTGGGCTGGCTGCTGGCGCCGCTCGCCGCGGTGCTGCCGTTCTTCGACGTCGGCACCGAGGAGGACAGCCCCTGCGGCAGCTTGATCGCCGAGGCCAAGGGGGCGGCCGCCGCGCAACCGGACTGACCCGCGCGGCGAAGCCCTTTACGCGGCTTTGATCCCGGCTACCAGCGCCGCGATGCGGCCGGCCGGATCGTCCGCCGGCATCGCCGCATAGGGGTAGACGCGCTGGAGCAGGCCGCCGCCGTAGCGGGCGCGGATCGCCTCGCCCAGGCGGGCGGGTGCGGCGCTGACGGCGACCGCCTCGAGCAGCGCGTCCGGCACCTGCGCCGCCATGTCGGCGAAGCGGCCGCCCCGCGCCAGCCCGCTCAGCTCCCTGCCCAGCGCCTCGAAGCCGTGATAGGCGAGAAATGGTCGGTAGCTCGGCGTCGAGGCGTAAAACGCGATCTGCTGGCGGGCGTAGCGCTCCGCTGCCGCGCGCTCGACCTCGCTCTCGCCGGTGACGATGAAGAGGGAGGCGATCAGGTCCACCTTTGCCGGATCGCGGCCCGCGGCGCGGGCACCCTCGGCGATCGCCGGCCGCACCACGTCGCGAAGGTACTCCGGGCTGTGCAGCGGGTGGACGTGGAAGCCGTCGGCCACCTCGCCGGCGGCGCGCGCCATGCGCGGGCCGACGCCGGCCAGCGAGACCCTGATGTCCGGGTGCGCGATCGGGCCGGGATTGAAGAAGTCGCTGATCAGCGTGAAGCGGTAGAAGCGACCCTCGTAGGCCGGCCTCGCGCCGGTCTGAAAAGTGTCCCAGATCGCGCGGAGGCAGCGGATGTAGTCGACGATGCGCGCCGCCGGATGCTCGAACGCGGCGGCGAAGCGGCGCTCGACATGCGCCCGCACCTGCGTTCCCAGCCCCAACAGCAGCCGCCCGCCGCTCGCCCGCTGCAGGTCCCAGGCGGTCTGCGCCATCGCGAACGGGCTGCGCGCGAAGGCCACGGCGATCGCTGTGCCCAGGCTGACGCGCCCGGTGTTCTGGGCCGCGACGAGCAGCGGCAGGAACGGGTCGTGGGCGGTCTCGTAGCTCCACAGGCCGTCGACGCCCAGGCGCTCGTAGGCGGCGGCCTCGCCGCCCAGCGCCTGCAGGTCGTGGCCACGCAGGCCCATATCGATCTTCATCTCACGTCCTTCGCCAATCGCGGACGGCCAATGCATCATGCCGGCAGCCGAGGGCTCAGGCTACCGGTTGCCTCCGCGCAGCGGTATGCCCAGGATCTCGGCCGTGCGCTCGGTAGACACAGGTGTGTCCCGCGCAGGGGAGGAGGAGACCATGGGAAAGCTGGAGGACAAGGTCGCGTTCGTTGCCGGATCAGCCAAGGGGATTGGCAAAGCGATCGCCGAATGTTTCGCGGCCGAAGGCGCCTGTGTCGCGTGCGCCGACATCGACGCCGCGGGTGCGAGCGCAGTGGCCTCAGGTATCGAGGCTTCGGGCAGCCGCGCGCTCGCGATCGGCTGCGACGTCAGTGACAGCGCGTCGGTCGCGAACGCGGTTGCTCTCGTTCTGGACACCTTCGGGGCGCTGCACGTGTTGTCGAGCAATGCCGCTGCGATCACGCACCGGACACCTCTCGCCGAATTGCCGGAGTCGGAGTGGCGGCGCGCCATGGACGTGAACGTCACCGGCTCTTTCCTGGTCTGCAAACACTCGATCCCGGCGATGATCGCCGCGGGCGGCGGCAGCATCATCCTGATGGGCTCGCAGATGGGCCGCGTCGCCTACGCCGGCAGCGCCGCATACTGCACCACCAAGGGCGCTCTGCTGCAGCTCGCCAAGGGCATCGCGCTGGATTACGCCGGCGAGGGTATTCGCGCCAACTCCCTGTCGCCCGGCGGCATCGCTACCGAGCGGCTGCTCGTGCGCTTTGCCGACATGGAAACCGCGCAGCGCGAGTGGGGCGCGCGCCATCCGATGGGGCGGCTCGGCGAGTCCGAGGAGGTGGCGCGGGCCGCGCTGTTTCTCGCCTCGGACGATTCGAGCTTCATGACCGGCACCGATCTCCTGGTGGACGGGGGCTATACCGCTTGGTGAAGGTTCGGCCGGGCCAAGGTCTCCAGACCTTCGGACGGCGGGCCAGTCCCAGACTTGAAACACCACGCGCCTGCCTTCGTCACCGTTGTCGCGCCCCATGGAGCGGCCGATGATGATAACAAGGGATCGTGGTGCAACGGGGGAGGATCGGATGCCGAGGGTGAACCGTGCCATCGAGCTGCTCGAAGCCGGGCAGCCGGTCTACTACGACACCGTGCGGAGCCTGAGCTTTGAGCACGGCCTCGAGCAGGCCGGGACCTGGGCCGATTACCTGAACATCGAGCTCGAGCATCATCCGTTCGCGCCGGACCTGCTGCACGCCTTCATGCGGGGCCTGATCGAGGGCGGGCCGACGAGGAGCGGCCACCGCACGCCGGCGGCGATCGTCACCCTGCCGATCGATGCAGCCGACGAGCTGGCGGTCCGGGCCAACAGCTGGATGATCAAGCAGGTGCTGGCGGCAGGCGTGCACGGCATGCTGCTCTGTCATGCCGAGACGCCCGCGGCCGTCAGGACGTTCGTCGAATATTCGCGCTTCGCCTACCAGAAGATCGGCGTCGGCGCGGGGCTGGACCAGGGCCGGCGAGGCGCCGGAGGCCAGGCGCTCTCGGCCGAGTACTGGGGCATGTCGGTGCAGGAGTATCTGGATCGCACCGACGTGTGGCCGCTCGATCCCAAGGGCGAGCTGATGCTCGGCCTCAAGATCGAGAACCGCCGCGCGCTCGCCAACGTCGAGCAGAGCGTGGCCGTGCCCGGCATCGCGTTCGCCGAGTGGGGACCGGGCGACATGGGCATGGCGTTCGGCCACAAGGACGCCCACGATCCGCCTTACCCGCCCGAGATGCTCGAGGCGCGGGCGCGCGTCAAAGCGGCGTGCGATCGGGCCGGCGTCGCTTTCCTCGACATGGTGCGGCCGGAGAACGTGGTCGCTCAGCTCGACGATGGCGTGCGGGTCGGCGCCGCCACGGCGGAGGCTGCGGCGATCGGCCGCCGCCACACCGGGACCCGCACCTGAGCGGGCGCTTCAGCCCGGCGCTTTCGAGCCTTGCCGCACATGCAGGCCGAGCGCGCGGATCGCGGCGCAGGCGGCGCCGTAGCCGTTGTCGATGTTGACCGTGACGAGGCCCGGCGCGCAGCTGGCAAGGGCTGCGTGCAGCGCGGTGCGGCCGCCCTCGGCGATGCCGTAGCCGGTCGAGGTCGGCACCGCGACCACGAGCCCGCCCACCATGCCGGCGACCACGCTGAACAAAGCCCCCTCCATGCCGGCGACCACGATCACCACCGGATGGCGGCGCAGCGCATCCTCGTGCGCCAGGATGCGCCACAGGCCCGCGACGCCGACATCGGCGATCTCGCGCGCGGCGATGTCGTAGAAGGCCAGCGTGCGGATCGCCTCGCGCGCGACCGGAAGGTCGCTGGTGCCGGCGGTCACGACCGCGACCCGCGCTTCGCCCTCAGGCGCCAGCCAGGGCCCGAGGATGGCGGTGCGCGAGCGCGGATCGTAGTCGAGTGCCGCCTGATCGTCGGCCGAGAGCGCCGCGAGCGCGTCGGCTGCGAGCCTGGTCAGCAGCAGCGGCGTCGCCCTGGCGCGGGAAAGGGCGATGGTCTCGCCGATCTGGGCGGGCGACTTGCCCTCGCACAGGACCGCCTCGCTCAGGCCGATCCGTTGCTGGCGCTCGAAGTCGAAGGTGACGTCACTTCCCATGCGCGACGACAGGCGTTCGGCGGGCCGTGGGGTGGCGAAAGGCGCTGCCCATGCGGTAGGGCTCGAAGCGCAGCGTGGCCTGCTGGCCGTGCTCCCCCAAAAGCTTTCCGATCGCGCGCCTGAGCGCCACGCCCGATGCGCCCTCGATGGCCTCGAGGCTGGCGGGGTCGAGCTGCACCGCGATGCCGTCGTGAAACAGCCGGCAGCGCACGGTTGCGGGCTGCATGCGCGCGCTGATCAGGCGCTCCACGGCATGCACCAGGCGAAGCCGCTCCGGCGTCACGTCGATGCCGGTCTCGAGCCGGCTCGACAGGCAGGGCGCCGCCGGCAGCGCGGCGAGGTCGGCAAGGCCCATGGCCTGCGCCAGCGCGCGCACCGCCGCCTTGTCCATCCCCGCCTCGACGTACGGGTGGCGCACGCCGTGCTCGCTCGCGGCCAAAAGGCCCGGCCGATAGTCGCCGAGATCGTCGAGATTGGTGCCCGACGCCAGCGTTGCCGCCGTGCGCGCCGCCATCGCGCCGTAGAGGTGGGTCTTGCAGAAGTAGCAGCGGTTGGCCGGGTTCCGCAGATAGTCGGGATCGGCGAACTCGCCGGCATCGAGGACCTGCAGGTCCCAGCCGTCCCGCTCGGCATAGAGGCGGACGCGGGCGGTCGCCTCGGGCGGCACGGCGGGCGATACCGCGTGCAGCATGCTGGCGCCGGGGCCCAGCCGCCGCTTGGCCGCGACCGCCAGCGTCATGCTGTCGACGCCGCCGCTCACGGCGATCGCGACGCGGCCGATGCCGTCCAGCACCCGGTGCAGCTCAGCGCTCGCGTCGCTCATCCGCCTCGCCATCTCCACTCGCTCGCAGGGCCTGCGCCTCCGCATCTTGCCGGCGCCGCGTGCGGCCGGCCTGCCCGCCCGGTCCGGCGCCGATCTGGTCGACCTCGGCCTTGGCGGTGCGCGCACCGCCGGGCCGCCTTGCGACCTTGACCGCGACCTCGCGCTCGCTGCCGGCGACCGTCACGCTTTCCCGCGCCAGCACCGCGCGCGCCTCGATCCGCCAGCGCAGGCCGAGCGTGGTGGTCTCAGCGAAACACGCATCGATCGTCGCGTCCACCCTCTCGGGCCGCGCCAGCACCTGCACCTGCGAGGCGAGCCGCCCCTTCTTGCCGATCGCGGCCAGCTGGATCACGTCGAGCACGCCATCCTGCGCGCGCAGCGCGTCGAGCCCGAGCGCCAGCTCCTCCGGGTTCTGGTCGTCGACCTCGAAGCCGATCACCGCAACCTGCTCGTCGATCCGGGCGCCCCGCGGCCTGCTCGTAGGCCAGCACGCGCAGGGCGTTGCTCATCCCGGGCAGCCGTCTGGTGCCAAAACCGATGCCGGTCGCGGCGAGCCGCCAGGGGCCGGGCGGCAGGCCCGGCGCCGCGTCCAGATGCCGCAGGATCGCGGCGCCGGTCGGCGTCACGCGCTCGCCCTCGATGCCGTCGTCGATCACGGCAAAGCCTTGCAGCAGCAGTGCTGCCGCCGGCGCCGGCACCGGCAGGGCGCCGTGGCTGCTCGCGATGCGGCCGCGGCCGACCGGCAGCGGTGCCGTCGACCAGCTGGCGCCGAGCGCCTCGATCACGAAGGCGGCGCCGACGACATCGGCGATCGAGTCCCAATCCGCGAGCTCGTGGAAATGCACCTGCTCGATCGGCCGGCCGTGCACCCTGGCCTCGGCCTCGGCGAGGAGGCCCAGGATCGCCAGCGCGCGCGCGCGCACGCCGGGCTCGATCGGTGCCTTCGCGATCCGCTCGCGGATCTCGACATACATGCCGTGCGGCGCGTGCTCGCCGGCCGCCGGCGGATCGATCGCGACCCGGCTGCCGGTCAGCACGCCGTCGCGGTGAGCGAGATGCGAGACCTGCCAGTCCGCGGGCAGGCCGGCCGCGCGCATCGCCGCGAAGGCACCCTCGGCGAGCTCTGGCCAGGCATCGAGCGTGGCGCCCAAAAACATGTCGCCGGCGAGCCCGCCCAGCGGGTCGAGGTGGATGTGGGCCGGCCCCATGCGCGGGCTCAAGCCTCCGCTTGATGCACGGGCACCACATACGGGCCCTCGGGGATCACGGCGACGCGGCGCTCGCCCGACCTCGCGATGCTGGCGCGCACCGCATCGGCTGCCGATGCGACCATGTGGACCCCGGTCAGCGCGTGCTGCGCCGCCGGCAAGCCGCCGGTGTAGAGATGGACCCTGCCGACGCCCATCGGCTTCAGCTGCATCTGCGTCTGCCACTCGTCGATGTCGGCGAAGCGCTTGGCGCCGATCTCGTCCATGAAGCGCTCGGCGCCGCCCTCGACCAGCCGCCGCTGCGCATCGACGAACTCCCTCGAGCCCATGCCTTCGGAGCATTCCGAGACGATGATCAGATCGCCGCCGGGCGCTACGATGTCCATGGGCGCCACCATGCCCTTGACGGTCTGATAGTAGGTCTTGTCGAGCGGATAGCCGGCAGCGCTGGTCAGCACGGTCTGGAAGCGCCCTGCGACCGGCACCCTCACATAGTCCTCGACATGGCGCACCGCCGCCATGTGGCTCTTGCCGATCTCGCCGAAATTCACGAACGACAGCCGGCGCTCCTCGTCGATCACGGTGTTGAGCGCCAGGGCGCCGCCCAGCATCTTGACGATCTCGAGCTGCTCCTCGTGCAGCGGATTGCCCTCGAGGATGCAGTTCTCGGCGTTGGGATGCGCCATGAAGCGGGCGCTGTGGAAGGTCGTGATGGTGTCCTTGTGGGCGACGCCGGGGGCGATCACCTTGCGGCCGCCCGAGTAGCCCGCCATGAAATGCGGCTCGACCAGGCCGGTCGCGATCCGCAGGTCCGCCTCGACGAAGCGCCGGTCGAGCCTGACCGGCGTGCCCCGGGTCGGCGTCGCGCCGAGATCGACATGCGCCGCATCGTCACGCGCGAAATGGTTCTCGACCCGGACCGTCTCCATGACCCAGGAGCTGCCGACCAGCTCCTCGAGCTCCTCCCCCTCGTTCGGGCGGTGCAGGCCAGTCGCGACCAGCACGGTGATCGCGTCCGGCGCAAGCCCGGCATCGAGCAGCTGGCGGACCATGAGCGGCAGGAACAGGCCGTTAGGCACCGGCCGCGTGATGTCGCAGATCAGGATGCAGGCGCGGGTTGCCTGTCGCGCCAGCTCGGCGAGCGGCGGCGCGTCCACGGGCTTTGCCAGCGCCTGCTCGATCGCGGCCTCGGGCTGCGCCAGCACCGGCATCGGCGGCTTGCGCACGACCGTCACCTCCAGGTCGTCCGCAAGCTCGACCGGCAGGGTCCCCCGGCCGTAGTTCAAGTCGACGCGCATGCTTCCTCGCTCGGGCCGCTTCGACCAGGCAGGCGGCCTCGCCACATGCCTATATCACCGGCACCATGCGATCACCAAGCCGCCGTCGTTGCAGCGGCCGCCGACGCGCACGCCGCCTCACTCGGGAGGCTGGTCGCGGCCATGCACCTGCGCCGGCGGCGCGGTCGCCTCGATCGCGACGAACGGCTCGAGCGCCACATAGCGATGCTCGGCGTCGGGCGGCACCAGCCAGGAATCGCCGGGCTCGAGGCGGATGCTCTGGCCTTCGAGCTGCAGCTCGGCAGAACCTTCCAGCACGTAACCGACCGTCTCGTACGCCCGCCGCGAGGGCGCCTTGTCGCGCTCCTTGGGCCCGGTCCGCCACAGCCGCATCGACACCCGCTTGCCGGACGCCAGATATGTCTGGCCCATCTCGCCCTTGGGCGAATGCGCCGCGCTCACCTTCTTCACCGTGGTGTCGGTCATCTGCCGCTCTCCCTGGCCAGAGATTGCCTTGCGCCCACCAGCTCAAACGCGGCCCTGGCGGCGCAGTTCCGCCCGAGGCCGGCACCGCCGTCGGGCTCGGGAGACGCGGCATGTGGTCAATCTCCCTGCCCTGGTGCTAGAGTGCGCCGAACTGCCAGCTGGGAGGTTTGATCGATGCTGAGCCCGACCTTTCCGGACGTCCACCTGCCGCATCTCGCCGACGTTCCCCTGCCGCCGATGCTGCGCGTGCGGCTGCATCATCCGACACGCGAGGCGGTCGGCGACATCGCGGCCGCGGTCGACGAGGCGCTCGCCCGCTCGAAGCAGCTGGCGGACCTGAGGAGCGGCGCCAGCGTCGCGGTCGCGGTCGGCAGCCGCGGCATCGCCCATATCCCGAAGGTCGTGGCCGCGGCCGTGCGCCACCTCAAGCAGCGCGACTTCGCGCCGTTCATCGTGCCCGCCATGGGCAGCCACGGCGGCGCCACCGCCGAGGGCCAGGCCGGCATGCTGGCGCATCTCGGCGTGACCGAGGAGACCGTCGGCGCGCCGGTGCGCGCCACCATGGAGACGGTCGAATACGCCTCGACCATGCACGGCATCCCCTGCCGCTTCGATCGCAACGCCGCCGGCGCGGATGCGGTGCTGTGCATCAACCGGGTCAAGTCGCACACGAGCTTCGACCGGCCGGTCGAGAGCGGCCTCACCAAGCTCGTCGCGGTCGGGCTCGGCAAGCAGGCAGGTGCTCAGAACGTGCATCGGCTCGGCCCGCGCGGCTATACCGAGGTCCTGCCGGCGCTGGCGCGCATCGCGATCGAGCATTCGCCGATCGCCTACGGCATCGCCCTGGTCGAGAACGCCGACAAGCAGCTCGTCGTGATCGAAGGGGTCGAGCCCGAAGCCTTCTACGCGAACGACGAGCGCCTGCTGAAGCTCGCCAAGTCGTTGGCCCCGCACCTGCCGTTCGAGCATATCGATGCGCTGGTGGTCGAGTGGATCGGCAAGGAGATCAGCGGCGCCGGCATGGACCCCGCGGTGGTCGGCCGGGTCGGCATCCGCAGCATCCCGGACCCGGAGCCGCCGTTCGTCAACAAGCTCGCGGTGCTCGGCGTGACCGAGGATTCCGGCGGCAACGGCGTCGGCATCGGCAACGCCGACTACACCACGCGCAAGGTCGTCAACGGGCTCGACCTGACCTCGATCTACACGAACTCGATCACCGCGGGCGGCACCGAGGGCGCCCGCATCCCCGCCGTGCTGCCGGACGATCGGACCGTGCTGCGCGCCATGATGGCGACCTGCTGGCGCTCCGATCCCGAGAACGCCAGGGTCTGCCAGATCCGCTCGACCCTGTACGTGAACGAGATCCTGATCTCGCCCTCGCTGTTCGAGGAGGTCGAGGGCCGTTCCGACGTCGAGCGCCTCTCGCACCCGCAGCCGCTGGAATTCTCGGCCGACGGTGACCTGCTGACGCGGGTCTGAAGCCAGAGCTCGGACCAGTATCTCGACAGACTGCACTGCCGTGAGCGGGTCACGGCGGTGCGGCGCTGTCTCGGGCGACATCGACCAAAGAATGGGTGACGCCAACTCGAAGTCAGCGCATAGTGCGGAAAATATTATGGAATGTTTGGGGCCCGATGCACCAGTCATGACGGATGATAGCGATGGCGACGGAACATTCGGCCGCGGCGAGCGAGCAGTCCTGGGCGCAATCAGCGGCACACGAAAAACCACTCAGAGAAGTCCCTCGAAGACGCCAGCGTGCTTCTCTGGTACGCCACACGTGAAGGCAAGCCTGTCTCCAGGGAAACCGTCGAGCACATCGTCGCGGCGCAATTCATGTTGAGCAGGAAGAGCCGAGACCCCCAGGTCGAAGGGCAGTTCTGGGTTGCTTTTCGCGACCTGGCGACTGCCATCCGCCCGGTCTCGGTCGACTCCATTCTGGCAACCTACAGCTATCCATTCGGCGATCACGGCCGGCCTGAGCGCCGCGCGGGCTGGCGCGCATGGTGGTCCGGGGCGGGTGGCCGGCGGCGGCTGGTGGATGCCGCGACCACCAAGAAGAAGTACAGCATCTGTTCCATCTTCGTCCTCTGCTGCCTGCTGCTCGTACAGATCTACTGGTTTATCGGCACGACCTTCCGCACCGATCTCGAGACGCACCGTACCGAGCTGGATCGCATTGCCGGGTCGCTGCGGGAGATGGCACCTGCCGTCAAGACCGCGCAGGCCATGGTCAGCATGAAGGAACAGCAGGTCGGCTCGATCAAGGACGTTTCTGCCGAAGGTTCTGCTAGTCCGACATCGATGAGCCCGGCATCGGTGACCTTCGGCGCCGAAAGCGATCTCGATCGACTGCGGGCCGAGCTCGACACCATGAAGAACGAGCAGTCGCGCCTGACCCTCGCCTACGCGAACGTGACGCGACGAGGCAGTCGGGTCATCCTGATGCTGAAGGGCAACAGCGCGATGCTCGCCTGGTGGGATGTCTTTACCGATTTCGCGGGCTTGACGGATCATCTGGCAAAGGGTGGCGGTGTGGTGCCGGCGAGTGCTCAGGCGATCGTGGCGACGCCGCCCTCCGTCGACGACGGCGCCGCAAAGACCTACTTTGCCAATTTCGCGCAGGACCTGGATCAGGAAGCAGATCTTCAGGCCCGCATCGTCAGCATCGAGAACGCGCTCGTCAACGATCAGCTGGGTGTAGAGATCTCGCTCCTAAACTCGAAATCCACGTTGGACATTCTCAGCCAGTATGTGTTGCCGCTGCTGTACGGGCTGTTGGGGTCGCTGGCGTATATCCTGCGCACGTTGTCGCGCGAGATCCAGAATGTGACGTTCACGCGCGGATCCGAGATCCGGTACTCGCTGCGTTGGCCACTCGGCATGCTCGGCGGCGTGACGGTCGGGCTGTTCTTCGACCCGAACGACCTGACCGGCTTTGAGGTCATCACGCCCCTCGGCCTCGCCTTCCTCGCGGGTTATGGCGTCGAATTGCTGTTCACTGGCCTCGATCGCATGGTGAGCGCCTTCGCGGGCGAGGGCGCGGAACGGCCGAGAGCGGCCTGACCCGCCGCGCGCCGACTGCGCCGTCTAGATCCTGCCCATCAGCACCAGGATCAGGACGATGATCAGGACCAGCCCGAGGCCGCCCGTCGGATAGTAGCCCCAGCTCCTGCTGTGCGGCCAGGTCGGCAGCGCGCCGAGCAGCAGCAGGATCAGGATGATGAGAAGGACGGTGCCAAGCATGCGACATCTCCGGTAAGCGTCCGTTCGAGAACCCTTGTAAAAAACACCGCGGCGGCGTGAAAGTTCCCTTCTGCAGAAGCCGGCGCGTGTGGATCGTCAGAAGGTCTCGACCCAGGGCCGCAGCTCGACCTCCCAGGTCCAGGCGCTGCGCGGCTGCTTGAGCACCCACATGTAGGTCTGCGCGATCGCATCCGGATCGAGCATGCTGTCGGGGCGACCCTCGGGCTCCGGCCGGTTGGCGGCGCGCACGCCGCCATCGATCACGAAATGCGCGACGTGGATGTTTTTCGGCGCCAGCTCGCGCGCCATGCTCTGGGCGAGGCCGCGCAGCGCGAACTTGCCCATCGCGAACGACGCCGAGCCCGCATAGCCCTTGACGCTGGCCGAGGCGCCCGTGAAGAGGATCGCGCCGCCGCCCTGGCGCAGCATCCGTAGCACCGCCTGCTGCGCCACCAGAAAGCCGCCGAAGGCGCTGACCATCAGCGACCTTCTGGACCTCCGCCGGATCGAGATCGACCAGCGGCCCGCGCGCCCGGTAGCTCGGGTTGTAGTGCACGACGTCGAGCGCGCCCTGCCGATCGTCGACCTCGTCGAACAGGCGCGCCACCGCACCCGGGTCGGCGGCATCGCAGGCGAACGCAAAGCCGCCGATCTCCTCGCAGAGTGCTGCGAGCTTGTCGGCCCGGCGCGCCACGAGCCCGACCTTGAAGCCGTCGCGCGCGAGCGCGCGGGCAAAGGACGCGCTGATGCCGTCACCTGCCCCCACCACGAGAGCATTCTTGGCCATCATCTCTCCCCCTGTTCGAAGACCTCGGCACACGGCCGGTTCAGCCCAAGCGTATCGACGTTCGCGATCGGCGTACGCCTCGAGTACCGTCTCGATATAGGTGCCGAACGGCTCCTCGCCGCAGAACCGGATCATCTTGCCGTCCTGGTACCACAGCTGGCGCGGCCATTCGCCGCCGATCGCATAGTGGACGATCTCCTTGCCGGCGACCGTCGCGCGCCCGACCAGGCGGCTCTCGATCGCATAGGCGCCATGAGCGAACAGGTCCAGGACGCGATCGTAGGCGACCGTGCGGACCGACCACGGCGTGACCGCACCGGTATTTGCCGGATGGCGCTCCTCGAAGGAGCCGAAGCTGGACGCGCCGCGATAGACGACGTCGCCTCGCTCGGGATCGCGCTCGATGTGGATCTCGTAGTCGGGCTTGAACGGCACGGCATAGCGGGTCGCGCTCTCCAGCTCGACCAGCTGCAGCGCGCCCGCCTCCTCCTGCCACCGCTCGTCGCGGCAATGCCGCAGATCGGCAGGAAACAGCCAGACCCTGCCGTCGAACCTGGTGTCGACCAGCACGCGGATCCGTGCGCCCTCGCGCCAGAACCGAAACACCTCCTGGCCGGCCGGCCGGTCGTTCAGCAGCATGCGGTAGCGACGGACCTCGTCGGGCTGGCGCTCGCCCGCGGCCTCCAGGCGTGCGCACAGGTCGGGCCAGGCGAGCTCGGCATACTGCCGGCGCCGCGATGCTCTGGGATACCAACAGCGCGGCGACATACGCCGATCCTGCTCGATCGGCATGCTCCGGTCCGAGATCGCGCGGCGGGATCGCCGGACGCGGCCGGAATGCTGCGCGCCGACGGACGCGCGTGCAAGGGGCCGAAAGGAAAACGCCCGCGCTGCGAACAAGCAACGCGGGCGTGGTCAAGAACCGCTTGCTGCGGCCTTGCGGCTCAACCCGGCGACGCACCCTGGGTCTGGGTATAGACGGCGTAGAGCGACTGGCTGCCCGCCATGAACAGCCGGTTGCGCTTCGGGCCGCCGAAGCAGAGATTGCCGCAGATCTCGGGAATCCGGATGCGGCCGATCAGCTTGCCGTCGGGAGTCCACACCGTGACACCGCTGTAGCCGACGCTGCGGCCGGCGTTGCTGGAGATCCAGACATGGCCGCTGACGTCGCAACGCACGCCATCGGGGCCGCACTTGACGCCATCGACCATGCAGTCGGTGAAGAGCCGGTGGTTCGACGTGGTGCCGTCGTCGTTGACGTCCATGACGAACACATTGCCCTGACCGCCCGGGCCGGTGTCGCCCGGTCCTTTGCCGGTGCTCGCGACGTACAGCCGCTTGTAGTCGTGCGAGAAGCAGAGACCGTTGGGATCCGGCACCTGCTCCTCGGTGGCGACGACCGTGAGAGACCCGTTCGGGTCCAACCGGTAGGTCTGAGTCGGCAGCTCGCGCTTCCACTCGGTGCCGATGCCGGCAGGCTGCCCGAGGCGGGGGTTCAGCCTGCCCTGGGCATTGGTCGGGCCTCCGGCCACGTCTGGCGCGCCTTCGTAGATCAGGCTGCCGTATGGCGGGTCGGTGAACCAGATGCTGCCGTCGGGATGGGGCACGGCATCATTGGGCGAGTTGAGCCGCTTGCCCTCGAACGAGTTCGCGATCACGCGTCACGGAGCCGTCGAGCTCGTAGCGGACCACGCGCCGTCCCAGATGCTCGCAGGAGATCTGCCGGCCCTGGAAGTCGAAGGTGTTGCCGTTGCTGTTGTTCGACGGATAGCGGAAGACCGACACGTGCCCGTCGTCCTCGATCCAGCGCATCTGGCGGTTGTTGGGGATGTCGCTCCAGACCAGGTAGCGGCCCTCGCCGCTCCACGCCGGGCCCTCGGCCCACAGCGCGCCGGTCCACAGGCGCTGGATCGCCGAGTTCGGCTGCGCGAGGCTGTTGAACGACGGATCGACCGCGATGACGTCCGGATCCCAGAAGTAAGTGGTCGGCGCGCCTTCGGGGCTGAAATCTCGCGGCGGGCTCGTGACCGTGCTCGGCGGAGCGACAGGTCCCATTCCGGCGTCCTGCGCGAGCGCAACGCGCGAGACCGCCAGGGCGCCGGCCCCGACGCCGACCGCCTTGATCAGCGTGCGCCGCGAGAGCGCGCGCTCCTGCTCCGACGGCTCGGCCCGATCCGCTAACTGCTCTTGCATCCTTCGCATCTTCTGCCTCCCTGATGATGAAGCACCCTAAGCCGTGCCGGCCCAGGAGCGCCGGCACGCACATGTCGGCCCCGGGTGGCACGGCGCCGAAGCGGCCGCGTTCGCACACCGGTACCAGACCTGATCGCCCTCATGGATGTCGTCGGTAGAGCCGGCTTCCCTGATGAGGCGTTTCTTTGAACGCGATGGTAGTGTAGCTGCGGGACGGCAGCAAGGCTCGCGTGCGGTGGGGCCAGGAGGCAACCTCGTGCCTTTGTTGCGCAACCCCGGCCAGGACGAGTAGTAGAATGCACCCGTCCGGCGTGCCTTGCTTACTGTGGCGAAAGGACGGTCATGACAGCTCATTTCGCACCGCCACCCGTGCGCTCGGAAGCAGCCTCGATCCTGCGCTCCCTCGGCTGCGAGAGCGCGCTCGAGGAGAGCGGCGGACTTCGCGTCCGCTCGCCGATCACGGGCGAAGCGATTGCCGAGATCGCACCGACGAGCAGCGAGCAGGCGCGCCACGCGATCGGCGCCGCGCGAGCCGCGTTCGAGCAATGGCGGGCCGTGCCGGCGCCGCGGCGCGGCGAGCTCGTACGCCTGCTCGGCGACGAGCTTCGAAGCGCCAAGCGCGACCTCGGCCGACTCGTCACCCTCGAGACCGGCAAGATCCTCTCCGAGGGCGAGGGCGAGGTCCAGGAGATGATCGACATCTGCGACTTCGCGCTCGGCCTGTCGCGTCAGCTCTATGGCCTTGCCGCCGTCAGCGAGCGCGCCGAGCACCGGCTGATGGAGCAATGGCATCCGATCGGCCCGGTCGGCGTCATCTCCGCCTTCAACTTTCCGGTCGCGGTCTGGTCCTGGAACGCGGCGCTGGCGCTGGTGTGCGGCAATCCGGTGATCTGGAAGCCGTCGGACCGGACGCCGCTCACGGCACTCGCGGTCGACGCGCTGCTGGCGCGCGCCCTGGAAAAGTTCGGCGACGCCCCGGACGGCCTGCACGCGGTGCTGCTCGGCGGCCGCGAGATGGGGCAGCAGCTGGTCGACGATCCGCGCGTGCCGGTGGTGTCGGCGACCGGGTCGACGGCGATGGGCCGGGTGGTCGGCGAACGGCTGGCCAGGCGCTTTGCCCGCGCCATCCTGGAGCTCGGCGGCAACAATGCGGCGATCGTGGCGCCGAGCGCGGACCTGGCGCTGGCGCTGCGCGCCATCGCGTTCGCGGCGATGGGCACCGCCGGCCAGCGCTGCACCTCGCTGCGCCGCCTGATCGTGCACGACGACGTCCACGATCAGCTGGTCGCTCGCCTGGCCAGGGCCTACGCCTCGGTCGCGATCGGCGATCCGCGCGAGCCCGCGACCCTGGTCGGGCCGCTCATCGACGGCGCGGCCTTCGAGCGCATGCAGGAGGCGATCGACGAGGCGAAAGCCCTAGGCGCCACGGTGCATGGCGGCGAGCGGTTGCACGCGAATGCTGTCCCCGAGGCCTACTATGTGAGGCCGGCGCTGGTCGAGATGCCGGCGCACGAGGGCCCGGTGCTGCGCGAGACCTTTGCGCCGATCCTCTACGTGATGCGCTATGCGGGCCTCGATGACGCCATCGCCATGCACAACGGCGTGCCGCAGGGTCTGGCGTCGTGCATCTTCACCAACGATCTGCGCGAGGCCGAGCGGTTTCTCTCCGCGGCCGGCTCCGACTGCGGCATCGCCAACGTCAACATCGGCCCGTCGGGGGCGGAGATCGGCGGCGCCTTCGGCGGCGAGAAGGAGACCGGGGGCGGGCGCGAATCCGGCTCCGACGCCTGGAAAGGCTACATGCGGCGCGTCACCAACACGATCAACTACGGTCGCAGCCTGCCGCTGGCGCAGGGCGTCCGATTCGAGATCGACGATCCGGACGGCGCCTGACGGTGGGCTATCCGGCGGCGCCGCGACACAACGACTCATTGAAATCATTCACTAACCTTAAAGCTTATTCGCTACGCTGACCGCCTTGACCACCTCGGCCTGGAGCGAGGCTTGAGCGGAACCGAGATCCTGATCAACATCCTGGGCGGCGTCGCCCTGCTCCTTTGGGGCGTGCGCATGATCCGGACCGGCATGATGCGCGCGTTCGGCGCGTCGCTGCGCACGGCGATCGGGGTCTGGACCGGCAACCGGGTCAAGGCGGCCCTGGCCGGCACCATGGCGGCGGCGATCGTGCAGAGCTCGACCGCGACGGCGCTCATGGTGTGCTCGTTCGTGGCGCACGGCGCGCTCGCGACAGCACCCGCGCTCGCCGTGATGCTGGGCGCCGACCTCGGGGCGGCGATCGGCGCGCAGATCTTCACCTCGGGCATCGCCGGCCTGTGGCCTGCCCTCGCCCTGGCTCGGCTACCTGGTGCACACGCTGTTCGAGGGCCGCAATGCCCGTCTGCGGCACATCGGACGGGTCGTGCTGGGACTGGCGATCCTGCTGCTGGCGCTGACCATGATCGGTCACGGCGCAGAGGAGCTGGGGCGCAGCAGTGTGCTGCACGTCGTCATGCAGGCGGTGGCCGGCGAGCCCCTGCTGGCGATCGCCGCGGGTGCCCTGCTCACGTGGCTCGCCTATTCGAGCCTTGCCATGATCCTGCTGGTCGCGACGCTTGCCAGCAGCGACCTGCTGACGCCTGCGGCCCTGTTCCCGATCGTGCTGGGCATCAATCTCGGCGCCGCCCTGCCGGCGATCACGGCGACGATCGCCGAGCCCCGGGTGGCGCGCCGCATCCCGCTCGGCAACCTGATCTTCCGCCTCTTAGGCGTGCTGCTCGCCCTGCCGCTGCTCGGCCCGATCACGCCGCATCTGGTGGCTTTCGACGCCGACCCGGTACGCCTGATCGTCAATTTCCATCTGCTGTTCAATCTCGCGCTGTGCGTGGGGCTGCTGGCCTTCATCGGCCCGATCGGCCGGCTGGTGGACATGCTGCTGCCGGAGTCCGCCGGCACAGGCGACGATGCCGGCCCGCGCCATCTCGACGATTCGCTGCTCGACACGCCGCCCGTGGCGCTCGCCATGGCCGCGCGCGAGACCCTGCGCATGGGCGACCTCGTCGAGAAGATGCTGGCGAGGACCCTGCGCGTCCTCGAGCGGAACGACGACGCGCTGCGCCGCGAGATCGAGGCGTCGGACGACGACGTCGACCAGCTGCACGAGGCGATCAAGCTCTACCTCACGCGCCTTTCGCGCAACGAGCTCGATGAGGAGGACGGCCGGCGCGCCGTCGACATCATCGCGTTCACGACGAACCTCGAGCATGTCGGCGACATCGTCGACAAGAACCTCATGGAGCTCGCGGCCAAGAAGATCCGCAACCGGCTGCATTTTTCCGAGGAGGGGCTCTCGGATCTCAAGCAGATCCAGGCGCATCTGATGGAGACGGTGCGTCTCTCGCTCACGGTGTTCATCCACCAGGAGCTGGAGACGGCGAAGGCGCTGCTGGCGCGCAAGGATCAGCTGCGCGAGATGGAGCTGCGCAGCACCGAGCGCCATCTCGCGAGGCTGCGTTCGGGCGAGGTCGCGAGCATCGAGACCAGCGCGCTGCATCTCGACGTCGTTCGCGACCTCAAGCGCATCAACTCGCACCTGGCCTCGGTCGCCTACCCGATCCTCGACCGCGCCGGCGCGCTGCGACCCTCCCGCCTGCGGCGCAAGCCGAAGCCCGATGCCCACCCGCGCGACGATCGATCGAAGGCGGGCGCCGACGAGGAGCCGGTCCTTTGGGGCGGCGGCGTGGCAGCCAAGCCACGCTCCGCGCCCTGACAGGCGCGCCGATTGCCGGTGGCGCGCCGCTGCTGGACTAACGATCGAGCTTGGTGATCTTGGACCCCTGGACCGACAGATCGCCCATCAGCCCCTTCTGACCGAAGATGAAGGCGACCACCGGGTTGTCGGCGATGAGGGAATTGACGTCGGCGGCCTTGCCCTGATCGATCATGGCGACCTTGGCATTGGCGCCAGCTTCCCAGCCCGAGCTGTTGCGGAAGTCCGCGAGCGCCTCGGGCGTCGTGAACATGATGATCTGCGAGTAGGTCTCGCCGCCCAGCTGCAGGCCGATCGAGGCTGCGGCGGTGCTGTAGTAGCCTTGCGTCCTGTCGTCGACGATCAGCGCGCCCTCGCCGTAAGAGCCGCCGACGCCGATCGCGCCCTTGGTCACCTTGGGGAAGACCAGCATGCCCTGCGCCTTCTCGGCAGCGGTTTCGCAGCCCGCGATGTCGGCTGCGCAGGCATCTCGAGCGGCTTCGACGCCGGCATCGATCTCGGCCGCCGTCTCGGCCCAGGCCGGCGCCGCGAGCATCATGCCGACACCCACGACAGCCATCTGCGCAAAACCCGTCACCCTCATCGATGCTCTCCTCGTTCCCTGCCCACCTCTTGTGGGCGGAGACCCGCTACATCGTCGACGCCCCAAACGCAAGCGCCGCCAGCTGCGACATCGTGGTCGAGGTTGGGTTCAGCGAAGAACGCAACTTGAGACGCCTGGCATATGCTGCGCTGCCGTTCTCGACACAGGAGATCTTCGATGCGTACCGTTTCAATCTTCCGCAACAATCGCAACCAGGCGATCCGGCTGCCCAAGGATTTCGAATTTCCGGGGGTAACGGAGTTGACCATCGAACGAGAAGGCGACGCGATTGTGCTGCGTCCCGTCCGGCCGAGCTGGACATCCTTTGTCCGCGAACCCCGCGCCGATCCGGATTTCCTGCACGATCGGCCCAACCTGATCAAGGAAGGCCGCTTCTCTTTGGATGATGTCGGGAAAAGCCGGTGAGCACGGTCTACATGCTCGACGCTTTCATCATGCGCGAGCGGCCGCCGGTCTTGCTCGACCGTCTGCAATCAGCGGCGGCAAACAACGCCGCATCGTCATTTCGGCGATTACCTACTATGAAATGCTTCTTGGGAGGATTGGTCGGAACCTGGAGCGGTTACCTGAGCCATGGCGTCAGACCGGGCCTAGGTCGGTACGTCACGACGGAGGTGGCTGGGGCGGCAGGATTCGAACCTGCGAATGCCGGATCCAAAGTCCGGTGCCTTACCGCTTGGCGACGCCCCAAAAGCTGCCTGAGCATAGGAACCAGGGCCGGCTCCTCACAAGGCTTTTTCTGCCCTGCCAGGGTGCACCGCCACCGGGCTGCCGGGTGCGAGGCCGAAGGTCTCCGCCGCCGAGCCGCCATTGACCGCGATTTCGGCGAGGCCGTTGGCGTTCTCGTACCACAAGGCGCCGCCCGGCGGCATGTCGGCAAAGATCCTCTTGCGGGCGATGCGCTGCCCTGCGACCTGCAGCACGGTATCGGCGGCCAGGCGCGCGGCGCGCAGGCCGGTCATCGCGTTGCCATAGTGATCGACATAGGCGATCGCCGGCAGATCGTCGGGCCAGCCCGGGAAGCGCGTGGGCTCGATCGGCAGCTCCTGCGGCGCTTGGCCCAGCGCCAGGCGGGCGGCTGCCGGCGCAAAGACGTCGCGGCCGTGGAAGGTCGGGGCGATCCCCTGCTCCGGCACCGCGACCCTCCAGGCGCGCCAGACCCAGGCACGGCGCAGGATGGGCTCGAAGAGGCCGTTATCAGGGCCGGTGAGCCAGCGGCCGATCGGCCTCGACGATGAGCGCCCGGCGCGCGCTGCCGACGCCCGGATCGACCACCGCGAGCACCACGTCGCCCGGCTCCAATCGCTCGAGGTACGCCGCCAGCAGATAGGCGGCGAGTTGCGGCGAAAACGCCGGCAGGTCGGCGAAGAGGTCCACCACGGGCACCTGCGGCGCCATGCGCGCGAGCACCGCCTTGACCTGGCCGGTATAGGGGCCGCCGAGGCCGAAATCGGTGCACAGGAAGATCATGCTCAGCCGATCGTGCTGGCCGCGAGCCACCAGCCCGGTCGCGCCCGGCCGATCGCAGCGGCTGCGGCGTCGCGCCCGGCGGCCGTGGTGAAGAGGCCGAAACAGGTCGCACCGCTGCCCGACATCCGTGCCAGCGCACAGCCTTCCTGCGCCGCGAGCAGCGCGAGCACGCCCTGGACCTGCGGCAGGAGACGGCCGGCGGGCGCCTCGAGATGGTTGGCGCTCGCGCGCAGCCATGCCAGGAAGGTTTCCGGCTCGCAGGGCGGCGGCCAGGCCCGCCCGGCGGGCTCGCCGATCGCCTCCAGGGCGCCGAAGACCGCAGCGGTCGCGAGTGGCAGGTTAGGATTGACCAGCAGCACCGCAAGCGGCGGCAGCCCGTCCCAGGGCTCGACCTGCTCGCCGACGCCCTGCATCCGCGCCGTGCGGCCCGCAAGGCAGACCGGCACGTCGGCGCCGAGCCCGGCGGCGAGGGCCGCCAGATCGGCAGGCACCATGCCGAGGCGCCACAGCCGGTTCAGGCCCCGCAGCACCGCCGCGGCATCGGCCGAGCCGCCGCCCAGGCCTGCCGCGACCGGCAGCCGCTTCTCGAGCGTGATCCGCACCGTCGCCGGGCAGCCTGCGATGGCCGCAAGCCGCCTTGCCGCGCGCAGCACCAGATTGTCGGGCTCGGCCGCGAGCGGGCCCGCGAACGGCCCGCAAAGCTCGAGCTCCAGGCGATCGTGCTCATGCAGCACCACGCGGTCGCCGAAGGCGGCGAACGCGGTCAGGCTGTCGAGCTCGTGATAGCCGTCGGCGCGCCGGCCGGTGACGTGCAGGTCGAGATTGATCTTGGCGGGCGCCAGCTCCTCGACCGGCATCGCAACCGACGCCTGCGCGCCCGCCGGCTCGCCCAAGGGCGCCCTCAGGCGCGATCCGGCGCCGGCAGCCCCGATTTCAGCTTCTGCTCGATCGCCTCGATCAGCTCCTCGTCGGGCTCCAGGCTGAGCGCGCGCTGCCACTGATAGCGCGCCTCCCGCTGCCGGCCGACGCGCCAGTAGGCATCGCCCAGGTGATCGTTGATCACCGGATCGCCCGGCTCGAGCTCGACCGCGCGCTCCAGGCTCTCGACCGCCTGCGGGTACTCGCCCAGCCGATAGTGCACCCAGCCCACGCTGTCGACGATGAAGCCGTCGTTCGGCCGCAACGCGACCGCGCGGTCCAGCATGTCGCGCGCCTCGTCCAGGCGCATGCCCTTGTCGACCCAGCTGTAGCCGAGATAGTTGAGCACGAAGGGCTGCTCCGGCTCGAGCTCGAGGGCGCGCAGGAAATCAGCCTCGGCCTCGGGCCACTGCTTGGTGCGCTCATAGGCGATGCCGCGGGCATAGAACAGGGTCCAGTCCTCGCGCTCGGGCGTGCCGAGGCGCTCGACGGCGCGGCTGTAGGCGCCCTCGGCGCGCGCATAGTCCTCGTCGCGACGCAGAAGGTTGCCCAGCTGCACCAGCGCCTGGATGCGCTCCGGCTCGGCGGCGACCAGGCCCTCGAGCAGCTCGAACGCCTGCTCCTTGCGATCGAGCTCATGCAGGGCGCTGGCGATGCGCAGCTTGCCGGCGAAGCTGATCGGCGACGTGTCGTCGATCGCCTCGTAGGTGTCGATCGCGGCATCGAAGTTCTGCTGGTCGACGTACACGTCGCCGATCAGGAGCGTCGCCTCCGCCAGGTCCGGCTTCAGGAACAGCGCCAGGCGGGCGTAGAGCACGGCCCGCGCGCCGCCCTGCTCCTGATGCAGCGCCTGAGCGATCCCCCACAGGGCATCGGCCATGCCGCCGGTGGCGCTGTCGAACGGCGGCGGCAGGATGCGCCCGGCCTCGAGCTCGGCGAGCGCGCTCTCCAGGACCGGCTGATCGGGCCGCTCCGCCACCTGCTCGCGGACCAGGCGGAGCGCGGCGTCCATCTCGCCCTGGCGGGCCAGCAGGCTCGCCTGCGCCTGGACCAGGCGCACCGGGGCCGGACGATCGTCCGGCATGCCGTCGCGCAGCATCACCTCGGCCTCGTTCGCGCGGCCGGACAGGTCGAGCAGCATGGCGCTGTGATAGACGTTGAGCGGGCCCAGCGATTCGCCCTCGCCGAGCCGCAGCAGGCTTTGCTCCGTGCCGTCCTCGCCATTCTCGCCGAACATCGCCCAGGCATCGAGGAAGGGCACGACCAGGCCGGCGATGCCGCCCTCGTTGAG
Organism: uncultured Alphaproteobacteria bacterium; assembly: GCA_963753315.1. GTDB lineage: Bacteria > Pseudomonadota > Alphaproteobacteria > Geminicoccales > Geminicoccaceae > DASUGG01. Next base: position 182,821 of record CAVWCI010000034.1, on the reverse strand, counting down.
GCGCGCCAAGCCCTCGCGGGCGGCGTCGAACCGTCCCGCGTCCGCCTCGTTCAGGGCGAGCAGCAGCTGGACTTCCTCGTCGGCTGGACTGTGCGCAGCGAGCCCTTCGGCCAGCTCGATGGCACGCTCGTAGCGGCCGTCTGCGAGCGCCAGCAGAAAGACCTGGCGCGACAGGTCCGGATCGTCGGGATCGGCGGCGAGCGCGCGCTCGAGAAAGACCGACGCCTGGTCCAGCTGCCCGACGTTCAGCGCGTAGCTGCCCGCCAGATAGTCTCCCAGGGAGAAGCCATTGACGCGATCGGCCTCGGTCGTCAGACCGGTGAAGCTGCTAGGCCCCGCGACCGCCAGCGACGGGCCCTGACCGCCGGCGCTGCAGGCGCCCAGCAGCGTCAGGATGATCGCGGTGCGCCCGGCCAGCCGCAGACCGAGACGGTTCTCGAGCGGAGATCCGTTCATCATGCCTCACCCCTTGGCCGCGGCGCGACGCGCACCCTTGAATTGCGAGACCGTCTTGACGAGATGCCTGCCAGACGGCATGCAGCGCGCAACGGCCGAAGATTCCCGGCCGGCCCGGCGCCGGCCAGCAGCAGGAGCGGATCGATGCTTCGAACCCAGAGCAAGAACGACCCCAACGCCCGCGGCACGGCGGGCAGCGCCAAAACGTACGAAGGCCAAAAGGTCAAGCCTGTCCTCTATGTAGGGACCGCCGTGGGCCATGGCCGTTACATAGCCGTGCAGGATGAGGGCGGCAAGCTGATCATGGGCCGCGACGGCAAACCGGTCGCCTTCCGGGATATCTGAGATCGCCCGCGCGCCCAGGCAAGGGGCGCCGTCGCCGGTCGCGCACGATCGCGACCATCACATCCCCACATAGTTCGGGCCATCGCCACCCTGCGGCACCACCCAGACGATGTTCTGGCTCGGATCCTTGATGTCGCAGGTCTTGCAGTGCACGCAGTTCTGAAAGTTGATCTGCAGCCTGGGCTTGCCGTCCTCGCGCACGATCTCGTAGACGGCGGCCGGGCAGTAGCGCTGCTCCGGCGCGTCGTACTCCGCGAGGTTGTAGCTGACCGGCACCTGATCATCTTTCAAGGTGAGATGGCAGGGCTGATCATCGTCGTGATTGGTGTTCGAAATGTAAACCGACGACAGGCGGTCGAAGGTGAGCCTGCCGTCCGGCTTGGGATAGTCGATCGGCGCGCAGGCGGTCTTGGGGGCGAGCCGGGTGTGGTCGGCATGATGGCGCAGGGTCCACGGCGCCCTGCCCCGCAGGACGTAGGTGTCGAGGGCGCTGTATAGCATCCCGCCCAGAAGGCCGAAGCGAAAGCTCGGCCGGATGTTGCGCACGGCCGCGAGCTCCGCATGCGCCCACGAGGCCTCGAACGCCGCCGGATAGGCGTCCAGCGCCGGCCGGTTGCCCGAGGCGAGCGCCTCGAAGGCCGCCTCGCCCGCCAGCATGCCCGATTTCATGGCGGTGTGGTTGCCCTTGATCTTGGGCACGTTGACGAAGCCCGCGGCGCAGCCGATCAGAGCACCGCCCGGAAACACGAGCTTGGGGATCGCCTGCAGGCCGCCCTCGTTCAGCGCCCGCGCGCCGTAGCAGATCCGCCGCCCGCCCGCGAAGGTCTCGCGGATCGCCGGATGGGTCTTGAAGCGCTGGAACTCGTCGAACGGCGACAGATAGGGGTTGCGGTAGTCGAGCCCGACGACGAAGCCGACCGCCACCTGGTGGTCCTCGAGATGATAGAGGAACGAGCCGCCATAGGTCCGCTGGTCGAGCGGCCAGCCGATGCTGTGCACGACGAGGCCCTGCCGATGCTGTGCCGGGTCGACCTCCCACAGCTCCTTGAGGCCGATCGCGTAGGTCTGCGGCCCGACCCCCTCGCGCAGCGCGAAGCGCTCCTCGATCTGGCGGGTGAGCGAGCCGCGGCAGCCCTCGGCGAGCAGGGTGTAGGTGGCGTGCAGCTCGACGCCCGGCTCGTAGTTGGCCTTGTGCTGGCCGTCGCGGCCGACCCCCATCGCCCCGGTCGCGACCCCCTTGACGCTGCCGTCGCCGTGGTAGAGCACCTCGGCCCCGGCGAAGCCCGGGTAGATCTCGACGCCGAGCGCCTCGGCCTGCTCGCCCAGCCAGCGCACGACCCTGCCCATGCTGACGATGTAGTTGCCGGCATTGTGCATCTGCGGCGGCGTCGGCAGGCGGATCGAGCGCGTGGCGCAGAGCCAGAGGAAGCGGTCCTCGGTCACGGCCGTGGTGATGGGTGCGCCGGCGTCGCGCCAGTCCGGCAGCAGCTCGTCGAGCGCGCGCGGCTCCAGGACCGCGCCCGAGAGCGTGTGCGCGCCGAGCTCCGAGGCCTTGTCGATCACGCAGACCGTGGTCTCGCGATCGCGCGCCATGCCGAGCTGGCGGATGCGGATCGCGGCCGCCAGGCCCGCCGGCCCCGCGCCCACGATCACCACGTCGAACTGCATGCTCTCTCGTTCCATCGTCGCCAAGCTCGCTTCTGGGCCGGATCGTGTCAAATCGGCATCTGCTTGCGGCAGGATTGCAGCATCGACCGAACGATTCAACCGAGACATGTAACGTGGGGCCTGTCGTGGGGCTTGATAACCGTCACGACCGGAGATTCGGCCTTCCGTTGCGCGGCTGGCTTGCGTAAAGCTTGCCGACGGCATCGTCACGACCCCTCACCGGTGAGCCGATGGATGTGATGGCGGCCGCCGCGCTGCGCGGCTGGCTCGAATGGTACCGCGAGATGGGAGCGGCCGCCCTGGTCGGCGAGCAACCGGCCGACCGATTTGCCAGCCAGGCGGCGGCAGCGCAAGCGCTGGAGCCGCGTCGGGCAGGCCCCGGCGCCGCCGTTCCCCCGGCGCGTCACGATCCGCCGATCGCTGCACCGCCTGTACGCCGCGCGGCCAGGGCGCAGGCCGCAGGCGGGCCGGTGCTGCAGAGCGCTGCGGCCGTGGCGCAGAGCGCGCGCGAGATCGCCGCTGCCTGCGCGAGCCTCGCCGAGCTCGAGGCGGCGCTCGCCGCGTTCGACGGCTGCGGCCTCAAGGAGACCGCGCTGAGCCTGTGCTTTGCCGACGGCAACCCCGCGGCCCGCCTGATGCTGATCGGCGAAGCGCCGGGCGCCGAGGAGGACCGCCAGGGCAAGCCGTTCGTCGGCGCCAGCGGCAAGCTGCTCGACCGGATGCTCGCGACCATCGGCCTCGACCGGCAGTCGGTCTACATCACCAACGTGATTTACTGGCGACCGCCGGGCAACCGGTCGCCGACCCAGGCCGAGATCGCCGCCTGCCAGCCGTTCCTCGAGCGCCAGATCGCCCTGCTCGAGCCCGACCTCATCGTGTTCGTCGGCGGCATCGCCGCGCGCGCCCTGCTCGGCGTCAACGAAGGCGTCACCAAGCTGCGTGGCCGCCGCTTCACCTACGTCGCGCCGGGCGGCCGCAGCATTCCGGCGATGGTCATGTTCCATCCCGCCTATCTGTTGCGCACACCGGCACAGAAGAGACTGGCGTGGCGAGATCTGCTCGCGATCCGGAGCCAGCTTAATGCGGCCTGATCATAGTTATCGTCAAATTAACGGTAACAAAATCGTTAACTTCCATTTCGTATCAAATGCAGTTACAAATCGATCTATGAACAGAACATGCATCTGGATTGCGCGCGCGGGCCATGTGCTGAGCTGGTCTGTCGCGTTGCTGATCCTCGTCGCGGGCTCGAGCATGGTGAGGCGCTACGCCCGTGTCGTCCACATCCGGCCTGACCGCCCATGGCCATGGCCTGGCGCCGCTCGGCGCGCGCGACCAGCGCCTGTACCGCGAGATCATGGCGCTGCAGGACGAGGCGCGCTGGGATGCCGCCGACGTCCTGATCGGGCGCCTGCGCGATCCGCTGCTGCTCGGCCACGTGCAACGGCAGCGCTACATGCACCCCGACGCCTACCGCTCGACCTACGAGGAGCTGCACGCCTGGCTCGAGCACTATGGCGACCATCCGGACGCCGATCCGCGTCTACCGCCTGGCGCTGACGCGCCGCCCGGCCGGCGCGCCGGCACCGCTGGAACCGGTCGCAGGCTACCTCGGCGGCTCCGGCCAGGAGCGCCAGGAGGTGACCGGGGTCGCCTGGCGCAGCGCAAGGCAGCGCTCCGCCGACGAGGACGCGACGGTGCGCGCATGGCGCGACGAGATCGACAGGCTGGCCGGCAGCCGGCAGCCGGAAGCCGCGGCCGCGCATCTGGAGCTGCCGGCGATCCGCAGGCTCGCCGACGAGGTCGAGATCGACCTCGCACGGTGGGCGGTCGCCGGCGCCTGGCTCGCCGTCGGCGACGACCTGGAGGCGCTCAAGCTCGCGCGCCGGGCCGCCGCCAGAAGCGGCGACATCGTGCCGGAGATCCATTGGACCGCCGGCTTCAGCGCCTGGCGGATCGGCCGGAGCGATCTGGCGGCACGCCACTTCACGGCCCTGACGCAAGCCGAGGCCGCCCATCCGAGCGAGCGCTCGCGCGCGGCGTTCTGGGCGGCACGCGCCTCTATCGTCGAGCAGAAACCGCAGCACGTCGCCGGGTTCCTGCGGATCGCGGCCGAGGATACGCAAGGCATCTATGGCCTGCTGGCGCGCGCGGTGCTCGGCGAGGAGGAGGTCCACGACTGGGGCGATCCCGAGGTGCTGGACGACGGCCTGGGCTGCGGTCGCCGAGCTGCCCGGCGGGCGGCGGGCGCTGGCGCTCGGCCAGATCGGGCAGAGCGGCCTGGCCGAGCAGGAGATCCGCAAGCTCGCCGCACGGGTGAGCCCGGATCTCATGCCGGGCCTGATCGGGCTGGCGGCGTGGCTCGATCTGCCGGCGGCGCAGATGCGCCTCGCCCAGAGCCTGCGCCACCGCGACGGCGGCGGCCATCATCCCGCCCTCTATCCGCTGCCGAGCTGGCAGCCGACCACCGGCTTCACCGTCGACCGGGCGCTGGTGTACGCCGTGATGCGGGCGGAATCGGGCTTCGATCCCGAGGCCGAGAGCTATGCCGGCGCACGCGGCCTGATGCAGGTCATGCCGGCGACCGCCAAGGAGGTCGCCTTGCGCAGCGAGCTCGAGCTCGTGGACTGGGACGGCCTGTTCGAGCCCGCCACCGGCATGACCCTGGGCCAAGCCTATCTCGACGAGATCTTGCGCCTGCCCGGCATCGGCGACAATCTGATGTTCGTGGCGATCGCCTACAATGCCGGGCCGGGGCGGGTCGCCGCGTGGCGCGAGGGGCTCGGGCCGGACGCTGATCCGCTGCTGTTCCTGGAGTCGATCCCGTTGCGCGAGACCCGGATCTACGTCAAGAAGGTGCTGACCAACTTCTGGACCTATCGCGACCGGCTCGGCCAGCCGCGGCCGTCGCTGAAGGCGCTGGCGGGCAACGCCTGGCCGCTCTACCGGGCGCTCGACACGAAGCCGACCATCCATGCCTGGAATTGATCCGACGCGGACCTTCCGGCCGCTCAAGATCGCCGTGCTGACGGTCTCGGACAGCCGCACGGCCGCCGAGGACCGCTCGGGCGACCTGCTGGTGGAGCGCCTGCGCGGCGCCGGCCACGAGCTGGCGGACCGGGCCCTGGTGCCGGACGAGATCGAGCGCATCGTCGCGCGGCTGCGGCAGTGGATCCTGGATCCCGCGGTCGAGGTCGTGATCACCACCGGCGGCACCGGCGTCACCGGCCGCGACGTGACGCCGGAGGCGATCGCGCAGGTGACCGAGAAGCCCCTGCCCGGGATTCGGCGAGCTGTTCCGGATGATCAGCTTCGGCAAGATCGGCACGTCGGCGCTGCAGTCGCGGGCGACGGCCGGGGTCGCTGGCGACACCTATCTGTTCGCCCTGCCCGGCTCGCCCGGCGCCTGTCGCGACGGCTGGGACGAGATCCTGGTGCATCAGCTCGACATCCGTTTCCGGCCGTGCAACTTCGCCGAGCTGCTGCCGCGGCTGGGCGAGCGCTGAGCGCCGCCGGCATCCACCGGACGGCAGGGCGGACGGTGCCGCTCGCGCGATGGCCCTGAAGGACCTGATCCGGCGGCTCGAGGATTTTCTGGGCGTGAGCGCGCCCCAGGATGCGCGCGAGGATGCGGGCGGGGACGACAAAGCATCGTCGCCGCGTCGCCGCGAGGCGCTCCGGCACGGCCTGAACCTCGGCTCTGCGCGCCACCATCAGCATCGGCCTGCTGGCCTGGGTGATCAGCGGCATCGACCTTCGCGCCGCCGGCGCGGTCATGCTGCGCGCCAATCTGCTGCTGGTGCCCGTGATCTTCGCGCTGGTGATCGCCGAGCGCCTGCTCGCCTCGCTGCGCTGGTATCTGCTGGTCCGCGGCGACCCCCGCGTCACCTACTGGCGGATCACGCGGCTCTTGTTCACGACGACCTTCGCGGGCTTCTTCTTCCCGGGCACGGTCGGCGTCGAGCTGTTGCGCGTCTACAGCCTGGGGCGCGGCATCGCCAACATCGCGCTCGCCTTCTCCTCGGTGCTGGTCGAGCGCATCCAGGCGCTGACCGCGCTTGCCGCACTGACCCTGGTGGCGCTGATCTCGGCGCCGCCCGGCATGCCGCCCGAGATCGAGCCGGCCGCATGGATCGGGCTCGGCGCCCTGGTGGGCGGCACGGCACTGCTGCTGTGGCGGCCGTTTCGCGACCTGACCTATCGCCTGCTGCCGGGGGCCCGGCTCGAGGGCCTGCGCTTCCAGCTCGCCAAGGTCTACGACTGCCTCGACCTCTACCGCCGGCAGCCGGGGCCGATGGCGCTGGGCCTGCTGGTCGCGCTCGCCTTCCAGGTGCTGCGCATCCTCCAGGTGGTGGTCGGCGCCTGGGCGCTCGGCATCGACCTGCCGGTGCAGTACTACTTCGTGATCATGCCGACGATCATCCTGCTCACCTTGCTGCCGATCTCGATCGCGGCCGGGCTCGGCGTGCGCGAGGCCGCCTTCGTGCACCTGTTCGGCCTGGTCGGCATGGCGGGCGACGCCGCGTTCAGCCTGTCGCTCTTCGTCTACGTGATCTCGTTCTCGGCCGGGCTGCCGGGGGCGTGGATGTACGCGCGCTCGGGGCTGAAGCTTGCCTGAGCTTGCGCCGGGCAAGCTTCCCGCGGCCCTGCTGCGGCGGCTGCTGCAGATGGGCGGGCAAGGCGCCGGCCGAGGTGCTGCTGCCGCCGGCGGTCGGCGAGGATGCCTGCGCGATCGCGATCGGCGGCGGCGCCCTGGTCGCCGCGACCGACCCGATCACGCTGACGGCCAAGGAGATCGGCGGCCACGCGGTCGTGATCAACGCCAACGACGTCGCGGTGACGGGCGTGCGGCCACGCTGGTTCCAGGCCGTCGTGCTGCTGCCGCCCGGCACCGGCGCGGACGCGATCGAGGCGCTGTTCGCCGACATGCATGCCGCGCTCGAGCGTCTGGACGTGGCCCTGGTCGGCGGCCACACCGAGATCACGGCCGCGGTGACGCAGCCGATCGTGATCGGGCAGATGCTGGGCTTTCGCGAGGACGGGAGGTTCGTCCGCACCGCCGGCATGGCCGCCGGCGACGTCGTGCTGCAGATCGGTCCGGCGCCGGTCGAAGGGGCCGCGGTGCTGGCCAACGAGGCCTGCGCAGCGGCTCGGCATGCTGCCGCCGGACCTCCTGGAGCAGGCGCGGCGGGCGGTCCGCGACCCCGGCATCTGCATCGTCGAGCCGGCGCTGCTGGCGGCCGATCTCGGCGCGCGATCGCTGCACGACCCGACCGAGGGCGGCCTGTCGGCCGGCCTGCACGAGCTGGCCGAGGCCTCGGGCCTGGCGCTCGTGATCGACCCCGAGGCGGTGCTGTGGTTCGCGCCCGGCAGGGCGGTCTGCGCGGCGCTCGGCGCCGATCCCTGGGGCACGCTCGCCTCGGGAACCCTGCTGGCGGCCTTTCCCGAGGACGCGCGTCGAGCGGGCGAAGGCGGCGCTCGGCGCCGCCGGGCCATGCCAGCGCGCGGCTGGGCCGCGCCGAGGCCGGATCGGGCGTGCGCACGACCGCCGGCAGCAGCGCTCCGGCGCTTCGAGCAGGACGAGGTGTCGCGCATCCTGGGTTAGGGGTTGCATCGGGCGGCGCGCTTGCGCACCTTCTTGGGGAGGCTTCGACGGAGGGAGAAGGACCATGGCCGCCACTGCGCTCGACACCACCTGGCAACGCGCCGCCGAGGGGCTCGACGAGACGAGCCTGCGGGCGCTGCTCGCGGGCGAGATCGCGGCGGTGCGCATGGACGGCTTCGCGAGCGCAGAGGAATGCGCCTCGTTCTGTGCCGCGATCCGCGAGGGCTCGGCCGTGGGCCGCGCCGCCGAGACGTCGCGCATGACCCTGATCGGCGTCAACTTCTCCAACTATGCGGGCCAGACCAAGGAGGGCTATTTCGAGCAGGTCGAGCCTTCCTACGAGGCCGTCGGCGCGATCGCGGCGCGCGCCGGCTTCGATCCCCTGCTGCGCATGATGGAGCGCCTGCGCGCGATCTGGCCGGCGCATGTCGGCGTCGCCGCCGAGCCCGAATACGGCCGCTACTTCGCCGGCGGCATCAAGACCCGCACGAGCAGCGGCAACCTGCACTACGACTTCGCGCCGCACACGGCACCCGGCTTCGCGATCGCCGGCATCGTCGACCAGCTCGGCTGGAACCTCTATCTCGACATGCCGCGCAGCACCGGCGGCACGACCACCTATCGCCGCCCCATACCGCGTGAGGGCGGCAAGGCAGGCAGCGGCGCCGCGCGCGCGCTGAACATCGATCGCAGCTATGTCGAGGGCGCGGAGTCCTTCACCTTTCAGCCGCGCATCGGCGACGTGGTGATCATCAACACCCGCCATCCGCACGACATCATCGTCGAGAACGCCGCGCCGGACGAGACCCGGGCGCAGACCAGCTCGTTCATCGGCCGGCTGCCGAACGACGACCTGATCCTGTGGTCCTGAGGCGCCCGTCTAGCGGGCGTAGATCACGCGGTACTGCGCCGGGCGATGGCCGTACGCGACCGACGGCGGCCGGCAGCGCACGGCGACGATGGCCGACGCCTCGATGCCGCGCCATTCCAGCGCATCGTTCAGCGCCGCAAGCGTCGCGCCGGTCTCCAGCTCGGCAAAGCGGTATTGCCGTCCGGCCGGCACTTGCGCCTCGGGTCGAAGCAGGATGCTTTGCCGTCGTTCCCTGGTGGCCATCGCATGGGCCTCCTCGGCTGATCGTGCGGCGTGCGGAGAAGACGCGCTTCGGACAGGGGTAGGCGCGAATCGTTCTTGCGGACATTTCATTGTTTGATCCGTCGCGATAGCCATCGACGATCGTCGAACGGCAAAGGCGGCGCTCGCGGTTCCCTGGGCGGTCGGCGTTCAGGGCAGGGCCGCGAGCAGGCCGGCCTGGCTGTCGAGAAAGGCCTGGATCGCGCCGATTGGCACGATGCCCTGGCGGGACGCGCCGGTGGTCATGCCGACCACCTGGTCGCTCCAGAGCACCGGCAGGCCGGGATCGCCCCCACCGGACGGCAGCGCCAGTGTCGGGGCGGCTCCCTGGTAGAGAACGGCCGCCGGCCCCGGTCGCGGCACCTGCAGCAAAGCGAGATCGCGCGCCGCATCGACCGCCGCGACCAGCGCCGGCACGGTGGCCCCATCAGGGGTGGTGACATCGACCACCGAGGTCGCGCCGACCAGCTGATAGGTCGTCAGGACCAGATCCTCGCGCACGTAGAAACCGTGGCCCGCGGCCCTGCCGGCACGGATCGCGACCACGCTCGCGGCCTGCGGCTCAAGCCCGCCGCTCGCCGCGCGATCCGGCGCCGGCGCCTGCTCGAGACCGGCGATATCGATCCCCGGGCCCATCGCGTGCGATCCCAGGTCCGGCGCCGAAGCCTCGAAGGCGTCCTCGAGCCATGGCTCGACCACATCCTCCGGTCATCGCAGCATCGTCGGGCCACAGCTCGAGATCGGGCCCGACGCTCGTCGGCCCGGGCACTGTGGAGCCCGCGGCCGGGGCGATCTCGGCGAGGTGCTTCTCGGCAGCCGGCGCGCCCTCGGTCAGCGCGATCGCGACGCTGGACAGGCGCAGCGCCGGCGGCGTGCGCGCCCAGCGCGCGAGATCGGCGCGGGTCATGCTCGAGGAGCGGTGCTGCTCGTAGTCGCGATCGCGCGGGTCGAGGCCGTGCAGCACGAAGAGCTCGCGGCGCTCGTGCTGGCGAAGCTCGGTGGCGCGCAGCTCCCGGCCGCGGGCATCGAGCAGCGCTACCGGCACCACCGCCTGCTTTTGCGCCCGCACCACGACGCGCTCGAAGCTGTAGGGCCGATAGACCGCCCGGTCGTGCGAGCGCGGCGTCGCCGCCAGCTCGGCGGCGGCATCGTCGACCTCCCCCTCGCGCACGCGCCGATCCAAGGTGCCGAGGAGGCCACCGACCGTGGTGCCGACGAGATCGAGCAGCGGATCGCCGACGCGGACGACCTGGTGCCTGCCCTTGGCGTCGTCCCTGGCTTCGCGATGCGCCAGCTGGGCGGCGGCGTAATCCGGGTTGCGCTCGCTGCGCAGCCCGCTCTCGTAGGCGGACCGGACGTCCTGGACATCGACCGCGCGGTGTGCCGCGCTCTGATCGCGGGGCGGCCCGATCCGGAGCACGCAACGCGCGCCGGCTGCCCCGGGATCGTCGATCGCGAGCGGCAGGTCGGCCTCGATCGGCAGCTGCGGCACCGCGTCGAGCCAGTCGCCCGGTGCCGCGACCAGCTGGACAGCGAACGGCGGCTGGTCGTCGGGCCCGAGCCGGCCTTCGCTCGCCGCCTGCTGCAACAGGCGCAGCTGGCTCAGGCAGTCGCCCTGGCTCCAGTCGATCGCCGCATGGCCGGCAGCTGCCGGCGCGGGCTGCCCGGCCGCGGTCGGGCTCGGTGCATCGTCGGCGGCCGGCGGCAGCGCCAGGCACGCAGCAACCAGGCCCGCCGGCGTAAGGCCGGCGAGCCTGATCGACCACCCGTATGTCATGCGCCAAGGTCCTGGTTTTGCGATCCTCGGCGTATTTCTACTAAAAATAGCTGACCATGGCTAGTATACAACCCTAGCGCATGACGGGCGGTGACTTCACGGCTGCTGCGGCGCTCTGCGAGGCCGCGCCGCTGTCGAGCAGCGTAGCGCTCGCATGGCTGCGAAGGCCGGTGTGCATGACGAGGTTCGGCAGCAGGAGCAGCACGACCAGGCCCGCCATGACCACAAGCGGCGTCATCAGGCCAAGAAGCCGGGCCTGACGCAGGGAGGCGGTGGCGATCGGGGTCATGGGCATGGCTCCTTGTATCGAGCGAACGGCGGCAATCTAGCCACGCCCCCGCGGCGTCTTTGTGAACTGCTTCACAGTTCCGGCAGAAAATTCGCGGGCGGCCGGGAAATCCCGCCCAGGAGCCGGCGGGTTGGCGTTCGTTGCGCGGGGTCGCCCGATCAGGCCCCGAACCAGCGCTGGAGCAAGGCCTCGACGGCGCCTCGCTCGCGATCGTGCAACGTGCCGGCGCGTCGGATACGGTCGCTCCATTCGAAGGTGGCAAGTCGTGCCAGGCGGATCACGCAGGGGCGCGGCAGGCCGGCCCGGGCGAGATCTTCGATCTCGATGTCGTCCGGGCGCAGGTCGCGCATGTGGCGCGCCGTGGTGATCATCGCGCCGAAGCAGGCGCGGTGCGCGAGGTGGAAGGCGTCGGTCGAGACGACCAGCGCCGGGCGCCGCTTGGTCGCGTCGCCCTCGACAAAGGGGAAGGGCACCGAGACGATGTCCCAGCGCCTAAAGGTCACGAAACGCCTCGTCGTCTTCCGGCGTGTCCCAATCGCGCATCGCGTGCGTCTGGATCAGCCGGAACACCAGGTCGTCGCTCAGGTCGCGCTGGGCCTTGCGCAACGTGACCACGGTTCCTTCGACCTGGAACTCCACCCGGTCGCCGGCCTCGAGGCCGAGCACGCGGCGAACCTCGAGGGGAATGGTGGTCTGATGCTTGGTCGTCAGCCGCGTTACGGTCGACATCGCCAGCCTTTGTGGTAAGGGGTATTACGCAAGGACCATGTGCCCGCTGCCCCTCGACCTGTCAAGGGTCGGGCCGATTCGGCCGAATTCGTCACCCTTTAACCTCGACTCAACCCAGACCCGGTAAGGTCCGCCATTCAAACGACAGCGGCGGTCCATCATGCGGTCCAATCCGTTTGCAACATCGTTCGGCAAGAAGACCGAAGAGCGACGCGGCGATCCCGCCAGCCCGCAAGCCGGCTATGGGCGTTTTGCGCGCGTGCAGGAAGCCTCGCGGGCGATGCCGCCGCGCGACGGCAGTCGGGTCGCCCTCGCCTCGAGGCGAGGGCCAGGCAACCGCATCCCGTGACGCGCCGGTCGATGCCGACACCCTGGCGACGCTGCGCTCCTGGGGCCTGCCCGATGTGATCGGATCCTCCGGCGCAGGTTCGCTCGACGCGCGGCGCCGGATTCCCCGCATGCTGGCTTCGCTCCTGCCAAGGTGGCAGCGGCCGCTGACGATGTGATTGCGGCTCCGGCGGATCCCGTAGGCGCCGATCGGCACGCGCCGGCAGCGACGGCAGCGGAACCGTCCAGTCCGGCGAGCCCCGCGGCCGGCACGGCCATCGACCGGCTGCGCGCCGAGCTCGGCGTCGACGACGATCGCGAGGCGGACTGGCAGCGCGGCGATACCTCCGAATCGTCCGAACCGGCCGCCGGCACGCCCTTCGCGCCGATGGCCCTTCGCAAGGACCACGACCCGGTCGAGGAGCTGGCGGCCAAGCCCGCGCCGCAGGCTGGCGAGGCGCAGGGTCCACCTGCTGCCGGGCCGGGCCCGGCGCGCCGCATCGCCGCGCCGCAGGCGGCGGAGCTGCAGGAGGAGGTGGAAGAATCGCTCGAGGACGTCGCCGTGACCATCGGTCGCGTGGTCTCGATCCGCGGCTCGGTCATCTGGGGCGCCCTGTTCGACGACGCCGACGGCACCACGGCGCGGGCCGCGCGCATGGGCGCGCTGGTCTCGATGCGGGGTCCCGATTCGCGCGTCTTCGGCATCGTCAACGGCCTGCAGCGCGAGCAGCAGGGCGGCAACCAGGCCGAGCGCACGGTCTTCGAGGTCCAGGTCCTGGGCGAGATCGCGAACGAATTCGACCGCGGGCTTCCAGCGTGGCGTGTCGAGCTATCCCCCGCTCGACGCGCCGGTCACGACCGTGACGTTGCGCGATCTCGCCAAGGTCTATGCCCGGCCGCGCATGTCGAACGTGCATATCGGCCGCCTGCGGCACAACCGCAAGGTACCGGCCTTCGTGCTGACCGACAGCCTGCTCGGCAAGCATTTCGCGGTGCTCGGCACCACCGGGCGCCGGCAAGTCCTGCGCCGTGACCGTGATCCTGCGCTCGATCCTCGACGAGCATCCGCACGGCCACGTCATCCTGCTCGACCCGCACAACGAGTATGCCAGCGCGTTCGCCGACAAGGCCGAGCTGCTCAACCCCTCGAACCTGCAGCTGCCGTACTGGCTCCTGAACTTCGAGGAGATCTCGCACGTCCTGATCGGGGCCCAGAGCGGCGAGCACGTCTACGCCCAGAGCCAGATCCTCAAGGACGCCATCCTGCACGCCAAGAAGCAGTTCGCCGGCGCTGGCGCCGAGGACGGCCTGCTCACCGTCGACACGCCCGTGCCCTACCGCCTGTCCGATCTGACCGCGGCGCTCAAGGAGGGCATGGGCATGCTCAACAAGTCCGAGCGCACCAGCTCGCCCTATCTCAGCCTGATCGCGCGCACCGAGAGCCTGCGGATCGACAAGCGCTACGCCTTCATGTTCTCGAGCATCGCGGTGCGCGACACCATGCGCCAGGTGCTCGCCCAGCTGCTGCGCATCCCGGTCGACGGCAAGCCGATCACCATCATCGACATCTCGGGCGTGCCCTCGGAGATCGTCGACGTCGTGGTCTCGGTGCTGTTCCGGCTGATGTTCGAGCTCGCGATCTGGAGCGAGCGTGGCGCTGCGCCGCCGATGCTGCTGGTATGCGAGGAGGCGCACCGCTACGTGCCGCAGGAGGACGGCGCCGGCTTTGCCCCGACCAAGCGGATCATCTCGCGGATCGCCAAGGAGGGCCGCAAATACGGCATCACGCTGTGCCTGGTGAGCCAGCGGCCATCGGAGCTTTCGATGACCAGCCTGTCGCAGTGCAACACGGTGTTCGCCCTGCGCCTGTCCAACGAGCACGACCAGGCGTTCGTCGCGCGGGCCTTGTCCGAGAACGCACGCTGGCTGGTCGACAGCCTGCCGTCCTTGAACACCCAGGAGGCGGTGGTGGTGGGCGACGGCGTCACCGTGCCGGTGCACATCCGCTTCAAGGACCTCAAGCGCGAGCACCGGCCGTCCGGCTTCGACCGCTCGTTCTCGACCGCCTGGCGCGCCGAGGCCGATCCCAAGTTCCTCGATCGCACGATCGACCGCTGGCGCCGCCAGGCCCGCTGAGCGGCTCGCCGACCGGGCCCGCGGCTTCGAAGCGGCTCAGGCCTTGGGCACGAAGATGTAGCCGGCGCCGCGCACGGTCTTGACCACCTGCGGCTTGGCGGGATCGGCCTCGATCTTGCGCCGCAGCCGCGCGATGCGGATGTCGATGCTGCGATCGAACGGCTCCCAGTCCTTGTTGTGGGCGAGATCGAGCAGCTGATCGCGCGAGAGCACCCGGTTGGGATGCTCGACGAACGCCTTCAGCAGGTCGAACTCCATGCTGGTGATCGGCACCTCCTGGCCGTCGGCGTCGTACAGCCGGTGCGCCTCGAGATCGAGCCTGCAGGCGCCGACCAGCATCGTCGTCGCGGCGGGCGCCGCATCGGCGGCGGGCTCGGCAGGCGCTGCGCGCAGGCGCCGCAGCACCGCCCGGATGCGGGCCAGCAGCTCGCGCAGATCGACCGGCTTGGCGATGTAGTCGTCGGCGCCGAGCTCCAGCCCCACCACGCGATCGACCACCTCGCCCGCCGCGGTCAGCATCACGATGCCGACCTCGGTGTTGGCGCGCAGGAAGCGCGCCAGCGACAGCCCGTCCTCGCCCGGCATGTTGATGTCCAGCAGCACCAGATCGGCCGGCTGCTCGGCGAGGATCCTGCGCATCGCAGCACCATCCTCGGCCGCGCGCACGGAAAAGCCGGCATGGCCCAGATAGTCCACCAGCATGCTTCGGATCTCGGGCTCGTCGTCGACGACGATGATATGGCTCTGCTCGACCATGATCCACGCTTGCCGATGTCCGCGCAGGCTCACCGCGCGCAACGACATGAACCGCAAAAGCGGCGCGATGGCAAGGCCGGCAGCGGCGCGCTCGTCGGATCGGCGCGCAGCTCACCGTACGGCAGGGGCCGACAGGGCCTCGTAGTCGGCGAGCAGGGCCTGCACGCGGCGGCTGACGTCCGGCGGGTCGAGCGGCTTCTCGATCACGCTGGCGCCGGTCTCGGACAAGAAGCCCGTGATGTCCGCCGCCAGGGTGTCGCCGGTGATGAAGACGAGGCGGGTCAGCAGCTCCGGCCGGCGCTCGGCCAGGGCGCGGTAGAGCGCCGGGCCGTCCATGTCCGGCATGCGCAGATCGCTGATGATCAGATCGATCTCTTGGTCGCCCAGCCAGTCGAGCGCCTCCCGGCCGCTCGATGCGCAGGCGGTCTCGTGGCCTTCGCCTTGGAGGATGTCGGCCAGCAGACGGCCGATCTCCGGCTCGTCGTCGACCACGAGGATGCGGGCGCGGCGATGCGCGCCCGGCGGGTCGACCGCCACCTCGTCCGCCGGCTCGGCGCGCGCGCGCGGCAGCCGCACGGTGAAGGTGCTGCCGGCGCCTGGCTCGCTCTCGACCAGGATCTGGCCGCCGTGCGCGGCGATGATGCCATGCGAGACCGACAGCCCGACGCCGGTGCCCACGCCCTGCGGCTTGGTGGTGAAGAACGGGTCGAAGATGCGGTTGACGATGGCAGGCGGAATGCCCGGGCCGTTGTCCGTCACGCTCACCCACACCGCCTCGCCGTCGGCGCCGGTGGCGGCGCAAAGGCGCCGCGGCGGCGGCACGGTCTGCAGCGCCTGCTGGGCGTTCACCAGGAGGTTCGCGAGCACCTGATGCAGCTGGTCGGCATCGCCGTGCACCGGCAGCAGGTCCGGCGCCAGTCTGCGCTCGACCTCGATGTCGGCGGTGCGCAGGCCGTAGGCGACGATGTCGAGCGCCGCCTGGACCACCTCGTTGAGCGCGACCGGGCCCGGCGCGCGCGGCTTGTTGCGCGCCATCGCCAGAAAGGTGCGCACGATGCGGGCGCAGCGGTCGGCGGCGATGCGCACCTTGATCGCGCGCTCCCTGGTCGGCTCGTCGGGCGCCATCTCCTCGAGCAGCCCGGCATAGCCCACCACCAGCGAGAGCGGGTTGTTGAGCTCGTGCGCGACGCCGGCGAGCAGCGAGCCCAGCGCCGAGAGCTTCTCGTTCTGGTGCAAGAGCGCCGACTGCCGGTCGAGCTCGGCCTCGATGCGCTTGCTCTCGGTGAGATCGACGATCGCCGCGACCATCGCCCGCTGGCCCTCGAAGACCAGCAGCCGCGAGGTCAGCGAGCCCCAGAACTCGCTGCCGTCGGCGCGGCGGAACAGCACCTCGAGGCCGTCCAGCGAGCCCTCCTGCGTGATCCGCTCCTCGACCTTGGCGCCGGTCTCGGGGTCGGCGCAAAAGCGCAGCATCGAGCCGCCGATCAGCTGCTCGAGCGGCATCCTCAGCAACGCCTCGCAGGGCGGCGTCGCGACCATGATCCTGCCGTCGTCGAGGCGCACGATGAACAGCGGCACCGGGTGCGCCTCGGCCAGCACCCTGAACTGCTGCTCGCTCGCCTTGAGCGCCTCCTCCATCGCCTTGCGCAGGGTGATGTCGACCGCAAAGCCGCCGATGTGGCTGATGGCGCCGTCCTGGCCCCGGATCGGGAAGCGGATGCTCATGATCCAGGCGTAGGCCTCGCGCCCGGCGAGATGGTGCTCGTGGACGCCTGCGGCGCCGGTCCGGAGCAGCTCGCGGTCGTAGTCGGCGATGAACGCGGCGGCATCGCTGGGGAACACGTCGGCCGCGGTGGCGCCCAGCACCTTTGCGACCGGGCGGCCGATCACGCGGGCCATCTCCGGGTTGGCCATCTCGTAGCGGCCATCCATGCCCTTCACGAACATGCCGATGGGCGCGTTGCTCATGAAGGCGCTGAGGCGCGCCTCGCTGGCGCGCAGCTCCGCCTCGGCGCGCTTTTGCGGCGTGATGTCGACGTGGAAGCCGCCGATCTGGCCGATGCTGCCGTCGCCCGCGCGGATCGGAAAGCGGATCACCATGCTCCAGCTGTAGGCGTCGAGACCGGGCGTGTGCTCCTCGACGACGACGGCGCGACCGGATTGGAGGACCTCGCGATCATGACGGGCGACGCCCTCGAGATCGTGCTCGGCGCGCGTATCGGTCGCGGTCAGGCCGAGCATCTCCTGCGCCGGCCGTGCGAACACCTTGGTCATCTCGGGGTTCGCCAGCGCGTAGCGGCCTTCGAGGTCCTTCAGATACATGCCGACCGGCGCGTTCTCCATGAAGGCCGCAAGGCGCGCCTCGCTGTCGCGCAGGGCCTGCTCCATGGCCTTGCGATCGCTGATCTCGGTCACCGCGGTCAGCATCGCCGGCTCGCCGTGGAAGGTGATGGGCCGGGCCGAGAGCAGCGCCCACATCGTGCTGCCGTCGACGCGCCGCAACTGCACCTCGAAGCCGTCGACGCGGCCGGTCCGCTCGAGCTGCGCGACCAACGCCCGGCGGTCGTCCGGACGGACGTAGACAGCGCGGATCGCATCGGCGGGGTCGCCGGGCCGCAGGCCGAAGTTCTCCGCCGCGCGCGCGTTCGCGAACAGGATCTCGGGCGGATCGGTGCGCACGATCGTGACGGTCAGCGGCACGCCTTCGGCGACGGCGCGGAACTGCTCCTCGCGCTCCTCCAGCTCGGCCTCGGACGCCATCCGCTGCGTGATGTCGACCGCCGTCATCAGCACCGCCGGCTCGCCGGCGACGGCGATGATGCGGGCGGACATCAGGGCCCACATGATGCTGCCGTCGGCGCGCCGCAGCTGCGCCTGAAAGCCCTCGATGCGGCCATCCTGAAGCACGCGCTCGAGCAGCCGCGTGCGATCCGCCGGATCCACGTAGACCGCCCGGATCGCTTCCTGGTGGTGGCCGACCCGAAGGTCGAACGTCTCGGCCGCCGACTCGTTGACGAACAGGATCTCCGGCTGGTTGATCCTTGCGATCACGATCGGCAGCGGGACGCCGTCGGCGATCGTGCGCAGCCGGTGCTCGCGCTCCTCGAGCGCGTTGGTCGCGGCGCGTTGCGCGGTGATGTCGCTGGTCAAGAGGACGCGGCCGCCGCCTTCGATGGCGCTCTCGCGCACGCGCACCCAGCGGCCGTCGGCGATGCGGAACTCCTGCTCGTGCGCCGCCGGGCGGTGCTGGGCCAGACGCCGCCGGGCGAAATCCTCGCCCATGTCGGGATGATAGACCGCACCCGCCGCGACCGCCGCCTCGACGATCTCCGAGAAGCGCATGCCGATCTTCAGCGCCTCGCCGAACGGCCGCGTCGCATGCTGTGGATAGCGGCGGTTGTGATAGACGAGGCGATCCTCGGCATCGAAGATGGCAAGGCCGTCCATGAGGGCCTCGGCGGCCACGACGAACCGCTCGTTGCTGGCGCGCGCGGCCCGCTCGGCGGCCTCCGCCGCTTCCTTGGCGCGCCGCAGCTCTGCGGTGCGCTCGGCGACCCGGGCCTCGACCATCGCCTCGATGCGCTTTGCCTCGCCGAGGTCCTGCACGCAGCCGACCAGCCGCGCGCCCGTATCGTGGGCTACCTGCTCGGCCGTCTCGCGCAGATGCAAAAGGGTGCCGGCGGCATCCTGCATGCGGTACTCGACCTCGTAACGCCCGCCACGCCTGCGTGCCTTTGCCAGGGCGGCGCGGTAGCGCTCGCGGTCGTCGGGATGGATCCGCTCGAGGTGCGCATCGCTGCCGATCAGCGCCATGCAGTGCTCGACGGAAAGGCCATGCAGGCGGGCTAGCTGCTCGGAGCAGTAGAGGCAGCGCCCGCTGCCGAGGTCGACGACGAACGCGCCGAGCCTCGCCAGCGCGGCGCTTTGCCGAAGGATCGACCGGCACTCCGGCGTGAGCTCGTGCTCCAGCATCACCGACCTCCTCCCGCCCGCCGACGCCTGCGCCGGCGAACGGTACCGCAAGTCCGCAGGCTGCGGGAGTCGCAACGCCGAAGGCCCGCAAGCTTCGCGCCGCGCATATCCATTGCCTGGCACGCCGCAACCGTCGTAGCGTCCGGCGGCAGTGCCGTCAGGTGCCAGGCGCTGAGGTGCATCGGGGAGAACCACCATGCCAACGCACGTCTCGCACGTCGCGGGCGGCGTCCTGGCGGCGCTGCTCACGCGCCGCCGTCCCGCTGGCGGCTGCGGCCGACACCATCCCCTTGCCGGACGCGGACCGCACGGCGCTGGACCAGCTGCTCGGCAGCGGCGTCGTCGGCGATCCGGTCGACGCCGGCCCGCTCGCGACCGCCGACATCCCGCTGCGCGCGGGCACCTGGACCTACCAGGTCGTCTCCGGCAAGAAGAAGGGCCAGACCGAGGACGACGTCCTCACCCAGCTCGAGCGCGACCCGTCGGGCGCCAGCTGGAAGCTCGCGATCGGCACGAATGACGTGGCGTTCATCCAGATCGGCGACGATCAGAGCCTCACGATCGTGAGCGAGCAGGACACCGACCAGGGCGTCATCACGCGGTTCACGCCGGCCGAGCCGATCGTCACCACCGGGATGAGCCCGGGCGACAGCAAGGAGGTCACGATCGGCGTCAAGGTCTACGACCTCAGCAGCCCGGACGAGGTGAGCCACAGCGGCTCGCTCGACCTCGACTACAGCTATGTCGGCGCCTACAAGGTCACGGTGCCGGCCGGCAGCTACGATGCGGCGCTGCTGAAGTGGGACTACGAGGGGTCGGTCGGCCCGGCTTCGGTCGAGCGACACGCAGTACCGCCTCATCGCCAAGGACGTCGGCATCGTCGCGAGCATCGAGAAGAAGAAGATCTCGGCGATGCTGTTCTACCACGACAACTCGAACACCGGCCGGGTGCTCGCGAAGGCGCCCTGATGCGCCGTCATTCGGCGTAGTCCGGCTCCTCGCGCTCGAGCAGCCGCCGGAGCGCGGCAAAGTGCAGCTCGGCCTGGTTCTCGTAGCTCGCGAACTCGGCGGCGGTGCGCTTCGCCTCGTCCTCCGGCACGCGCTTGAGCGGCCGGCCGGTCGCCATCGCCAGCACCTGGTTCTGGCAGGCGCGCTCGAGATAGTAGAGGTCGTCGAAGGCCGCGGGCGACCGAGGGGCCGACGGTGACCACGCCGTGGTTGGCGAGGAACAGGATCCGCTTGCCCGCGAGCGCCGCGGCGATCCGGTCGCCCTCGGCGGCATCGAGCGCCAGGCCGCCATAGTCGTCGTCGTAGGCGATCTGATCGACGAAGCGCAGGGCGTTCTGGTTGATCGGCTCGAGCCGGCCGCCCTCGATCGAGGTGAGCGCGGTGGCGTACGGCATGTGGGTGTGCAGGATGCAGCGGACCTGCGGCAGGGCCAGATGCATGCGGCCGTGGATGAACAGGGCGGACGGCTCGACCTCGCCCTCGCCCGAGAGCACCCTGCCGCCCGCCTCGACCCGCAAGAGATCGCGCGCGCGCAGCTCGCCGAACCGGTAGCCGTGCGGATTGACCAGGAACTCGCGGCCGTCGTCGGTCAGCGCGAGGCTGAAATGGTTGCAGATCCCCTCGTGCATGCCGAGCCGCGCGGCGATGCGGAAAGCCGCCGCCAGCTCGACCCGGCAGGCCCGCTCGCGATTGTCCATCGATCCGTTCCTCCTCTGTCGCATCGGGAGTGCTCTAGCCGGCCAGATCGACCACCACGCGGCCCTGCACCCGGCCGGCCAGGATCTCGCCGGCAAGGCGCGGCAGATCCTCCAGGCTCGCGGGCTGGATGATCGCCTCGAGCCTGGCGAGATCGAGGTCGCGCGCCAGGCGCTGCCAGGCCGCCCGGCGCGGCGCCGCCGGCTGGTAGACCGAATTGATCCCGAGCAGGTTGACGCCGCGCAAAAGGAACGGGATCACCGTGGTATCGAGCCGGCTGCCGCCGGCGAGGCCGACCGCGGCGACCGAGCGGCGATACTTCATCTGGGTCAGCACGCGGGCGAGCGTCGTGCCGCCGACGCTGTCGATGCAGCCGACGAAGCGCTCGGATTCCAAGGGCCGGCTGCCCGGCTCGGCAAGCTCGGCCCGGTCGATCACGGCGCTGGCGCCGAGCGAGCGCAGATAGTCGTGGCTCGCCTGGCGCCCGGTCGAGGCGGTGACCTGATGGCCGAGCCTCGCCAGCAGTGCGATCGCCACCGAGCCGACGCCGCCGGCACCGCCGGTCACCAGGACCTCGCCGTCGCCGGGCTCGAGGCCGTGCTGCTCCAGCGCCATGACCGCGAGCATCGCGGTGAAGCCCGCCGTGCCGACGGCCATCGCCTGGCGGCTGGTCCAGCCTTCCGGCATCGGCACCAGCCAGTCGCCCTTGACGCGCGCCCGCGTCGCGTAGCCGCCCCAGTGGCGCTCGCCCACCCCCCAGCCGGTCAGGATCACGGCATCGCCCGCCCGGTATTCGGGATGGCCGCTCTCGACCACCGTGCCCGCGAAGTCGACGCCCGGCACATGCGGGAACGTGCGCACGAGCGGCGCCTTGTTGCGGACGATCAGCCCGTCCTTGTAGTTCAGGGTCGATGCCTCGACCGCGACCGTCACGTCGCCCTCGGGCAGGCGGGCCTCGTCGAGCTGCTCGACCGTCGCCCGTGACCTCGTCGCCCACCTTGCTCAGCACCAGTGCCTTGAACATCACTCCTCCATCACGCTGCGGGCGCCGCGCCATTCGTAGAGAACGTCCGGCTCCTGCTCCTGGTTGCCGGCGCCATCCGGAGAACCCCACCGGCGCGAAGCCGCGGGCCTCGTAGAATCGCCGGCGCGCGCCGGTTGCGCTGAAAGCATAGAGCCGCAGGCCCGCCGGCCGGAGCGCTTTCGCCTTGGCCAGCAGCAGGCTGCCGACGCCCCGGCCCTGATGTCCGGGCGCCGACATAGAGGTGATCGAGGATGTCGTCGACCAGCGCCAGATAGCCCACGGGCTCCCCGGCGATCTCGGCGACCCAGACCTCCGCCTTGGGCAGCAGCGTATCCTCGCGTCCAGGCGCGAACCTCCGCGTCGCTGTACAGCGCCGGCAGGTACGGCATGGCCTCGCGCCGCGCCGCCAGATGCAGCGCCGCGATCGCCGCGGCATCCGAGGGTAGGGCCCGGCGCAGGCGCGCGGCGGTCATGGCGCAGGCCGCCGCTAGAGTCCGACCCTGCGCATGCCGCCCGCGGCGTAGCGATCACCCGCAGCGACCCCCTGCGGAAAGGCCGCATCGAGCGCTTCGAGATCGGCGGCATCGAGCATGAGGTCGACGCTTGCGGCGTTCTCCTCCAGATAGCGGCGCCGCTTGGTGCCCGGGATCGGCACGATGTCCTGGCCCTTGCCAGCAGCCAGGCGAGCGCTATCTGCGCAGGCGTGCCGCCGCTTGCTTCGGCGAGCCGTCGCAGGGTCGCGAGCAGCCCGAGGTTGCGCTCGAGATTGGCCTGCTCGAAGCGCGGGTGCTCGCGCCGCCGGTCGTTGTCGGCGAGCGCGTCCAGGCTCGTGATCGCCCCGGAAAGGAAACCGCGCCCGAGCGGGCTGTAGGGCACGAAGCCGATGCCGAGCTCGCGGCAGGCCGGCAGGATTTCGGCCTCGACGTCCCGGCTCCAGAGCGAGTACTCGCTCTGCAGGGCCGCGATCGGATGCTCCTTTTGCGCGCGCCGCAAGGTGGCGGCGCCGGCCTCCGAGAGGCCGAGGTAGCGGACCTTGCCCGCCTCGACCAGCCGCGCCATGGCGCCGACCGTCTCCTCGATCGGCACGCTCGGGTCGACCCGGTGC
The DNA here is from genome assembly GCA_963753315.1 of uncultured Alphaproteobacteria bacterium. Taxonomy (GTDB): domain Bacteria; phylum Pseudomonadota; class Alphaproteobacteria; order Geminicoccales; family Geminicoccaceae; genus DASUGG01. The sequence continues at coordinate 159,796 of CAVWCI010000034.1, read as the reverse complement.
AGGTAGTAGAGATCGATCACGTCGACGCGAAGGCGCTTGAGGCTGGCATCGCAGGCCTTTGGCACGTAGTCGGGCCGCCCGTTGACGTCGCGGCGGCCGTCGGAATGGCGCACGTTGCCGAACTTGCTCGCCAGCACGACCTGATCGCGCCGTCCGGCCAGCGCCCGGCCGACCAGCTCCTCGTTCTTGCCGGCGCCGTACACGTCGGCCGTGTCGATCAAGCTCACGCCGAGCTCGATCGCCCGGTGCAGCGTGGCGATGCACTCGTCCTGATCGGGCTCGCCGTAGACCGGCGTCATGCCCATGCAGCCGAGGCCGATGGCGGCAACGCGCAAGGGGCCGATCTGTCGTGCCCGATCTGTCCTATTTGCATGGCTTCCCCCCATCGTGGTGCGCGGGCTTGGCAGGCGATCCGCCACTCCCTACAGTTTATCCGAGGCTCCTCGGCCGGTGCGCTCCGGCCACCCTATCCAGCGCGCGAGGTGGAGGCGGCATCCGAGATGATGCGGCGCAACGTGCAGGTTCTCGCCTTGATCGGCTCCGGCCACGCCGTGAGCCACTTCTATTCGCTGGCGCTGCCGCCGCTGTTCCCGCTCCTGCGCGACCAGCTCGACGTGAGCTATGCCGCGCTCGGCCTCCTGGTCACCCTGTTCAACGTCGCGACCGGCGCCGCCCAGGTGCCGGCCGGCTTCCTGGTCGACCGCTTCGGCGCCCGCAGGCTCCTGCTGCTGGGCCTCGCGATCATGGGCGCCGCCATGACCGCGCTGGGCTTCGCCCCGAGCTACGGGCTGATGCTGGTCCTGGTGGCGGCCGCCGGCATCGGCAACAGCGTGTTCCATCCCGCCGATTATGCCGTTTTGAGCGCGTCCGTCGACCGTGCCTGGCTCGGCCGGGCGTTCGGCATCCACACCTTCACCGGCAATATCGGCTTCATGCTGGCGCCGGGCGGCATGATCGCGCTCACGGCGCTGCTTCGGCTGGCGCGGCGCGCTCAGCGTCGCCGGCCTGCTCGCGTTCGCCGTGCTGGGCGCGATGCTCCTTTGCGGCCACCTCCTGCGCGACGAGGCGAGGAGCGCCGATGCCGGGCCCCGCAAAGCGGCCGCCCCCACCAGCGCCCGAAGCTTCCTGCTGACGGCGCCGATCCTGCTGCTGTTCAGCTTCTATGTGCTGAACGCGATGTTCACCTCGGGGGTCCAGAGCTTCTCGGTGACCGCGCTGAACGGCCTGCACGGCATCGACCTCGCCTTTGCCAACGTCATCCTGACCGCCTTCCTGATCGCCGCTTCCGCGGGCGTCCTGCTCGGCGGCCTGGTCGCCGATCACACCGACCGCTACGTGATCGTGACGGTCGGCGCGTTCGGCACGGTCGCGCTTCTGATGCTCGCGGTCGCGCTGCTGCCGCTGCCGGCCGCGGTCATGCTCGGCGTGTTCGTGCTGATGGGGCTGCTGCAGGGCAGCGTGCGCACCTCGCGCGACATGCTGGTGCGCAAGGTCACGCCCGCAGGTGCGACCGGCCGCGTGTTCGCCTTCGTCATGACCGGGCTCAATGTCGGCGGCGCGATCACGCCGGTGCTGTTCGGCCTGCTGCTCGACCATGGCGCGCCGCAGCTGATCTTCCTGCTGATGGCGGCCTTCGCGGTCGCCGTCATCGGCATCGTCGTGCTGGTCCAGTGGGCGATCGCCGCAGCAGGGCGCCCGGGCGCGCGACCGGCAGGTGCCGGCCGAGTAACAGCGCCCGCGCTCAGCGGACGCTGGCGTAGCGCGCCACGCGCCGCTCGACCAGGCCGATCGTCTCCGACAGGCCGTAGGCGAAGCCGAACACGATCAGCACCAGCGCCCAGAACTCCGGCATGATGAATTTTCGCGAGTAGGTCTCGAACAGGAAGCCGACGCCTACGATCGCGATCAGCAGCTGGCCGATCACCACGCCTCTGACGCCGCGGATCACGCCCAGGCGCACGCCGGCCAGGATCTCGGGCAGCGCCGCCCAGAAAATCACCTTGGCGTAGAGGTCGCGCCGGCTCGCGCCGAAGGAGTGCGCCATGTCGACCAGCGAGCTGCTGGCGTGCTTGACGCCGACCTGGGTGTCGAGCGCGATCACCCAGACCGAGAACAGGAAGACGGTCACCACCATGGTCTGCATGCCGAAGCCGAGCACGGCGAGCAGCAGCGGCACGACGGCGGTGATCGGCGAGCTCTCGAAGATGTTGATCCACATGCCCATGACGTCGTCGACGACGCGGATGCGCCCCATCGCGACGCCGACGCCGATGCCGATGACGAGCGACAGCCCCATGCCGATGCCGAACGCCTTGAGCGTGATGCCGATCGCCTCGAGGAAGCTGTGCGTGAGCAGGACGTTGCCCATGGCGGCGATGACCGCCGAGAGCGGCGGGATCAGCATGATCACTTCGAGCTGGCCGATGAGCTCCCAAAGAGCCGCCCAGATGATCAGCGCGAGCCAGGTCGGCAGCCGGTAGCCGTAGAGCGTCATGGCGCGCGCTCCTCGTCGTCGAGATAGCCTTTGAGCTCGTTCCAGATCTCGTCGACGGCATCGAGATAGGCGGGCGTGCGCCGAAGATCGTCGAAATGGCCGGAGCGATCGATGTCCGGCCGGACGACGCGCGAGAGGCGGCCGGGATTGCGCGTCAGGATCGGCGACCTGGTCGGAGATGTAGACCGCCTCCTCGATCGAGTGGGTGACGAAGATGACGGTCTTCTTCTCGTGCGCCAGCAGGCTCAGGAGATCCTCCTGGAACTTGCGCCGGTTCTGCTCGTCGACCGAGGCGAACGGCTCGTCCATGAGCAGGATCTCGGCGTCGACCGCGAGCGCCCGGGCGAGGCCGACGCGCTGGCGCATGCCGCCGGACAGCTCGTGCGGATATTTGTGCTCGGCGCCGACGAGACCGACCTCGGCGATGTACTTGCGGGCGACCTCCTCGCGCTCCTCCTTCGCCACATGGCGCAGCTCGAGGCCGAAGGCGACGTTGCGCAGGACCGTCGCCCCAGGGCAGCAGCGCGAAGTCCTGGAACACGAAGGCGCGCTCCGGTCCCGGTCCCGTCACCGGCTGGCCATTGACCAGGACCTCGCCCTCGGTCGCCTCGAGCAGGCCGGCGACGATCTTGAGCGTGGTCGTCTTGCCGCAGCCGGACGGCCCGAGCAGGGTCGTCAGCTCGCCGCGCGGGAAATCGAGGTCGATGCCCTCGAGCGCCCGGAAGTCGTTGAACATCTTGCCGACCCCGCGCAGGCGGACGGCCGGCGCGGCGGCCGAGCGCAGCGGGATGGTCTCGGCCCTCTTGACCGCAGCTGGCATGGTTACCTCCCGGCCCTCAGTCCGAGCGCCGCTGATCGGGCCGGAAGAACCGGGTCTCGAGCCTTTGCAGCAGCGTCACCGCGACGCTCGCGAAGACGATGATCGAGAACACCGATGCGAACATGGCCGGATAGTCGGCGATCGAGCGGGAATAGGTGATGAGGTCGCCGACCCCGGTCGGCGTGATCAGAAGCTCGGCCAGGACGGCGCCGGTCAGCCCCTGCGCCAGACCGAGGCGAAAGCCCGCGAAGATCAGGCCGCTCGCCGCCGGCAGGACGATCTTGAAGACCCGCTGGGCGGGCGTCGCCATGAAGGCCGAGCCCATCTCCAGCAGGCTCGCATTGACGTTGCGGATGCCGGTGTAGGCGTTGAGCACGACGATCGGCGCCGCCATGATCACCACCGCGACCACCTTGGCGCCAAGGCCGATGCCGTAGACGAAGGTGATCAGCGGGATGATCGCCGCCATGGGGGCCGCCTGCGAGATCACCCAGACCGGCAGGGTGAACCATTCGAAGCGGCGCGACAGTCCCATGGCGAGGCCGAACGCGACGCCGAAGACGCCGCACAAGGCCACGCCGACGATCATCGGCTTGAGCGTCTCGCCATAGGCCGTGAACAGGCTGCCGTCGGCCATCATGCCGAACAGGGCTTCGAGCGTCTGCGTGAAGGTCGGGAAGGTCGGGCTCACCGGCAGCCGGCCCGCCCACTCCCACAGGCCGAGCACGAGCAGGATCGAGAGCGTCCGCATCACCCAGACCCGGCGCAGGAAGCCGAGCGCCGATGCGATCGCGTCGGGTGCGGCGAGGTCGGCCCGAACCGGCGTCGCCGCCGTCGTCGTCTGGTCGGTCATGATCGTCGCTCGCGCGTCCGGGTGGAAAGGATTCTTCGCAATCGCCTGAGCATTGCCGTCATCGCTGTCCCGCCCTTTGTTGAGCGCATCGCCGCCGCCGCGCCGGCGCCGGCCGAAGGAGCGACCCTCCTTCGCCTCCCACCGTTATCATAGGCCGGCAGGCAAAAAAGTCGAACGGCTCCGGCAGCGCTGCGCCGCCCGTGCCGCCGACGGCTCCGTTGCCGGCCTCGATATTGTAGCGTATCATGAACGTAGACTGTCGACAATCGCGCCGCATGGGCGCGCGGGCAGGCGCAACCAATCGGGAGGCTTCCATGCATCTGAGTGTAAAATCCGCGCTCGTGGCCGGGGCCACGGCGCTTGCTGCGACTTCCCTCGCGCCGCCGGCGGCGCAGGCCCAGGACGCCGAGCCGATCCACGTCGCGCTCGCCGACCTGCCCGAGGTCGAGACCCTGTTCTTCCTGGTCGGCCTGGCCCGTGCCGGCGAGAAGGGCCTCAAGTACGAGCTCACCTTCTTCAACGGCGAGGAGCTCGCGATCCAGGCGATCCTCGCCGGCCAGGCCGACGTCGGCCTCGGCTCGCCTTATGCCGTGATCCAGCGCGCGAGCGTCCCGGTCCGGCTGTTCCAGCAGACCAGCCGGATCATCTTCTTCCCGGTCGCGAAGGCCGAGATCGAGAGCTGGCAGGACATGGACGGCAAGTCGATGACCTACCACTCGCGCGGCGGCCCGCTGGAGGCGCTGGCATCGATCGTCGCCGAGCGCGAGGGCATCACGCTCGGCACCCCGAACTACGTGCCGGGCTCGGAGAACCGCGTCGTGGCGCTGACGCAGGGACACATCGACGCCGCGGTCATCGACCTTTTGAACAAGAACATGATCATGGAGGAGCACCCCGACGAGTTTCGCGTGCTGAGCTGGGTCGGCCCGGAGGAGGTGGTGACCGACGAGGCGCTGTTCGCCCGCCTCGACTGGCTGCAGGAGAACGAGGACCAGGTCGCCCTCCTGCTCGAGTCGCTCCTGGAGTCGGCGCGCGATCTCTGCGAGAACCCCGCGATGATCGCCGAGGAGCGCGAGAAGTACAACCTGCTGCCGGACCTCCCGCAGGAGCTGGCCGACGGCTTGGCCGACTACTACGCCGAGGCGATCGAGGCCGGCGTCTACAGTTGCGATGGCGGCAATGTCGAGGCCGTCCAGACCGACCTCTCGGTGCTCTCGCAGTCCGGCCAGCTCGAAGGCTCGCCCGAGGACCTGAAGGTCGAGGACTTCTGGTATATGGAACCGCTCGAGGCCGCGAAGGAGAAGCTCGGGATGAGCGACGGCTAGCGTCCCGTCCGCTCCCCGCCACGTACGAAGGGGCGGTCCGCAGGGGCCGCCCCTTTCGATTCGCTATCCCCGGAACTCCAGGATGTCGAAGCCTTCGAGCCGGTCGATCAGGTAGATCAGGCCGCGCTCGTCGAGGTCGACGTCGTTGCTCTGCGGCGCGGGCTGGCCGTTCACCGGCTCGGGGATGAAGTGGCCGACCTCCTTGGGCAGCGTCGGGTCGGCGATGTCGACGATGCGCAGGCCGCCTGCGAACCAGGTGAGGTAGACCAGGCTGCCGTCCAGGCGCTCGCGGAACTGATGCGCGCCGAAGCGCGGCGAGGCGCGGCTCCAGGGCGAATCCATCTCGCTGACCTGGAACGTCGACAGCGGCCGGATGTCGGCGAGGTCGGTGACGTCGAACACCCACATGAAGCCGTGCGGCTGGCCGTGGACGTGGTCGTGCTCCTCGTCGACCGCGACCGCGATGCGCCGTCCGCCGAGCGGCACCTCGACCGGCATGACGGTATGGGTCGGCTCCGGAAACGGCGGGTGGTAGTCGTACGATCCGACCACGCGCGGCCGCGCGATGTCGCGGACGTCGAGCACGCGAAAGCCCGCATGCCAGACCGCGGCCCACAGCTCGTCGCCGCAGCGCATGGCGTGGTGCAGCCGGTTGCGATAGCCCTGCCAGGTCGGCGTCTCGCCGCCGGCGATGTGCTGGCCCGGCATCCACCAGCGCGCCACCTCGGATGGCCGGGCCGGCTCGCGCACGTCGTAGATGACCAGGATGTTGCCGAGGTAGCCCTCCATCTCGGTCGAGATGTAGGCAAAGGTCGCATCGACGTCGAAGCGATGCACGCCGAAGCCGAACGTCTTTTGGTAGGCGATCTCGCGTGGCCGCGACCGATCCGAGATGTCGTAGACCTTGAAGCCGCCGTCCCGATAGCCGCGCTCGCGCGCGGCCTCGAGCTTCGCGATGTCGCCGGGCTCGACCTTGAGGGCGGCCGCGATCTCGGCATCGCTCGGATCACGGCCGAGCTCGCCCTGGAGCTTCGCGCGCAGGCCGGGGAGCGCTTGCGCCTTGCGCAGGAAGTGGCGCTCGTTCTGCTCGACGTTGACGTACATCAGGTCGCCGACCACGCGCACCTTGTGGGTGTGCGAGTACGAATCGGCAAGCTCGATCTGCGCGACGACCTTAGGCTTCGTCGGATCCTTGATGTCGACGATCGTCGTGCCGTGCGGCGGCTTCATGTGGCCGATGAAGGCGTGGTCGCCCTGGACCACCACCTGGCCGCCGCCCGGCAGGTCCAGATGGCCGAGCCGGCGCACGTTGTGCGCGAGCGGCTGCGTGCTCACCCGACGTTCTCCCGACCGCCGCCCGGAAGCGTGTGGCCGGCCTTCTCCAGCGCGCGCTGCGTCTGGCGCGTAGCGCAGCCAGGGCAGGAAGCAGCGAGAGAACCACCATCACCCAAAGCACGTTGCCGATGGTCGAGGAGAACAGGATCGTCAGGTCGCCCTGCCCCAGCCGGAGCGAGCGCAGCAGATATTGCTCGAACAGCGGTCCGAGCAGGATGCCGATGAGGATGGCGATGACGTGGTAGTTCGTCTTCACGGCGATGTAGCCCAGCACGGCGAACACCAGTGCCAGGCCCATGTCGAACAGGTAGTCGCGGTTGGCGAAGGCGCCGATGATGGTGAGCGTGATGATGAGCGGCACGATGATCCGCGTCGGCATGAACACGACCTTGCTCATGTAGCGCGCGAGCGGCAGGATCGTCAGCAGCATGACGGCGTAGGACATGGTCATGTAGAAGAAGACGCCATACGCGAGCTCCGGCGTGTCGAGGAAGAGGCGCGGCCCGAGCACGATGCCCTGATACTGCAGCACGACCATCATCACGGCGGAGGTGGCGCCGCCCGGCACGCCGATCGCCATCAGCGGCACGAGCGTGCCCGAGGTGACGCCGTTGTTGGCGGATTCGGGTGCAAGGACGCCCGGCGGGAAGCCGGTCCCGTAAAGCTGCGGCGTCTTCGAGAACATCCGCGACTGCTGGTAGGCGACGAACGAGGCGATGGTGGCGCCGGCCCCGGGCACGATGCCGATCAGCATGCCCAAAAACGCGGTCCAGACCGTCTGCCACCAGTACTTCGCGCTGAGCCGCAGATCCGTCCAACGTGTCGGCCCAGCGCGGTCGCGCATGGTCGACGGCGGATTTCGGCACGATCGTCTCGCGCTCGAGCATGGAGAACGTCTCGGCGATCGCGAACAGGCCGATCAGGGCGGCGATGATCGGGATACCGTCATAGAGCTCGAGAAAGCCGAAGGTCGCGCGCGGCGTGGAATAGATGTGGTCGGTGCCGATGAGGCCCAGCATGAGCCCGAAGAAGCCGGCGATCAGGCCCTTCAGCAGGTCGTCGGAGGCGATCGCGGCGATCAGCACGAGGCCGAGCACCATGACGACGACCATGTCGACGCTGCGCAGATAGAGGCCGATCGGGGCCAGATAGGGCAGCAGCGCCACGGTCGCGAGGCTGGTGATGAGCCCGCCCACGGTCGACGCGACGAAGCAGAGGACGAGCGCCTGCTGCCCTTTCCCCTTCAGCGTCATCGGGTAGCCGTCGAGCGTGGTCGCCGCCGCGCCGCCGTCGCCGGGCATGTTGACCAGGATCGCAGGGATGCCGCCGCCGAGATGCGAGGAGGCGTAGACCGACGCCATGAAGGCCAGCGCAACGTCGAGCTCCATGGTCAGGGTCAGCGGCAGCAGAATGATCAGCGTGTTCGAGGCGCTGAAACCCGGCAGGGCGCCGATGACGATGCCGAACAGGACCGCCGGGACGATGACCCAGAGCAGATCGACGGAGTTGCCGAGCAGCTCGAGATAGAGCGCGCCGTCCCAGCCCACGGCTCAGGCCCCGCCGCGCGAGCCAGTTGACCAGCGCCTCGATCGGACCGGTCGGGAGCCTGGTACCGAGAAACTTGACGAAGACCAGATAGACCGTCGCGGCTGGTGACGAACGACAGGCCGAGCAGGACGCGCCAGCTCCGCTCGCCGAGCACCCACATCGATGCCAGCATGTGAGAAAGAGGCCGATGTTGATGCCGAGCCCAGGGCAGCGTCAGGACGAACAGCGCCGTGATGACGACCAGCGCGATCCGCTGCTTCTGGGCGGTGTCGAACCTGGCCAGCTCGCCGAGCCCGAGCGTCGCCTCCCCGGCGGCGACGCGCCGGCCGATCCTGACCAGCTGCGCCGCGATGAGGATGTAGAGCACGATCCCCACGACGACGCCGTTGGCCTTGGCTTCCCAGGTCAGGTTGAGGGTGGTGATCAGGAAATAGGTCGTGAAGGCCAGCGCCAGCCCGGGGATGATGAGGTCGGCGCCGAGCGCCGGCCTCTCATCTCCGTGCCGCTCGGCGGCTGCTCCGGTTTCGCTCTCACGCATGAACCGGTTTCCCGTTGTTGCTGCGAGCTGCGGGCGACCGACCGGCGACTATCCCTTCTCGGCGCTCAGGATCTCCCGATAGCGGCCGGCCAGCTCGACCATCGCGAGCGCATACTCGGTGCAGACCTCGCGATCGCCATACTGCAGGACCTCCGGCGGGGCGCCGGTCTCGGCGAAGGCGGCGCGGAATTCATCGCTCTCGACCACCTGCTTGGCGGTGTCGGACAGGAGTTGGAAGTCGTCCGGATTGGCGTCGGCCCATTCCGTGCGGACCGCCCAGGAGCGTGAGGAATAGAGGTCCGGTATGTCGGTGCCGAAGGCTTCGTTGACCGGCGGCGCGTTGTTGGTCTGCTCGGCGAACATGTTCACCTTGTTGAAGACCGTGAGCACCCTGAACTGGTCGCCCATCTGCAGGGTGCCGGCGATCGGCAGCGCGCCGATGTCCGCCTCGCCGTTCAGGACCGCGACCTGGGTCGGGCTGCCGCCCTGGTAGGGCACCAGGTTGAACTGCCCGCCGGTCTGGTCGCCGAGCGCCAGGATGCCGATCGACGCCGGATGCGGGATGCGGCTGACCGCGACGTTGAGCGCGTCCTGCTTGGCGGCGTCGACCACCTGCTGGATGTCCGTGGAACTCCGAGTCGGCGCGCACGAAGATGCAGCTGTCGTCGACGTCGGTGCGGCAGAAATAGAAGTAGTCCTCGGGGAACTTGTAGTCCGGGTTCTGGGTCGCATACATGATCATTTCCGGACCCATATTGCCGAACAGCAGATTGTAGCCGTTGGCCTCGCGCCGGTTCACGAACACCTCGTAACCGATCTGGCCTGCCGCGCCGGGGAAGAACTCATACTCGAACGCTGGCCGAGCAGCTCGGACCACGCGGCGTCGAAGGGGCGCGCCAGCCGTTCCGCGCCGCCGCCCTCGCGGGTCGGAATGATGACCTGAAAAGTCTGGCTCGGATAGTCTTCCTGGGCCGAGGCGCGGCGGATCAAAGGCATGCCGAGGGCGCTGACGCCGCCGGCGGCGATCGCCCCGCCAAGCACTGCGCGGCGTGAAACTGAGCCGGATGTCTTCGTCATGGTTTTCTCCCTGGTCCTCGCTGTCGTTGTTTGCTCTTGTCGCCTTCGGCGCGGATTGCCGCCACAATTCGGTGCCGATCAGGCGATCGCCCTGCGCAGAGCTTGCCTGCCACAGCCCGGAGGCGCAGACTTCGCTAACGAGCCAGATCTGCGAAGGTTCCGGCGTCGCCCGATGCCCGAGCTCGCACCCGCGACGCCGCGGCGCGGCTCGGGACACGCCGGGAAGTGTTCGAAAATCTCGTGATCGGTTTTCTCGCGCATTTCCTGATCGTGCTGGCGGCCTGGACCGTCACGATCAAGTTCCTGTTCCCGATCGGCTATGCGATCGCCTACGGCCTGCCGCTCGGCACGCACATCTACTGGGATTTCTGGTGGGTCGTGCACCTGTGGCTCGCCTGGGCGCTGCTGCGCTGGCCTGCCTACACCTTTGCGCTCGCGGCGCTCGGTCTCGGGCGTCGAGATCGCGATCGTCGTGACCAAGTTCGCGCTGTTCCTGGCAGCGCCCGAGTGGACCATCTGGACCACCAACTGGTTCATCAACAAGCTGTTCGTGCTGCTCTGCTTTGGCCTGATGCTGCCCTGGCTCGTGCTGCATCGGCGCGAGCTGCAGGCCCGGCGGTAAGCCGCTTCAGATCATGTGGACGAATTCGAGCTTGAGGCCGTCCGGATCGGCGAAGAACACGGCGTAGTAGACGCGGCCAGTACTGCGGATAGTCGGCCGGCGGATCGAGGATCGTCACGTTGCGGTCGAGCAGAAAGCGGTGCAGGCCGTCGACGTCCTCCCGACTGTCGGCGTGAAAGGCCAAATGATGCAGGCCGGGCGTGAAGCGGTCGTGCGGCGGGCTGCCGGGCCTCGCCTGGCAGAGCGCGATCGAGAACAGGCGCTGCGCCGGATCCTTGGCGTGCCAGGTGGCCCGGTCCGAAACCGTGCCCGGCGGTGCCTCGAGCCGCTCGAAGCCGAGATAGCCTAAAATCGAATCGTAGAACGGCTCGGAGACCGCAAGGTCGCTGACGGTGAGGTCGAGATGGTTTATCGAGCCGCGCAGCATGGCGGCATCGTACGCGCATGCGCGAGATCGAGGTAGCCCACGTGCAGCCGGTCCGGCAGCACTTTCAAGATCAGGCCGCGGCCTGCCGTCAGCTCGGCTCGCCGTTCACGGCGATGCTGCTCGAGACGGCGGCCGAACGGCTCGACGGCACGAGCGCGCTCGGCAAGGCTGTCCTGGGGTGGCCCGGCGATCCCAAGGCGGATGCGCTGGCGTTGCGTTTCGCGGGCGGCCTGCATGCCCTGGTGCTGTCGGGGGCGGCGCCGGCGCTGGCGCGGGTCTACCCGGGCGCCGAGGTCACGACCGACCCCGATACCCTGTGGCCGGCGGCGGCAGACGCCCTCGAGGCGCATGCGCCTGCGCTGCTGCGCTTTCTCGAAAGCCCGCCGCAGACCAACGAGGTGGCGCGCTGCGCCGTGCTGCTCGGCGGGTTCCTGGCCATCGCACGCCAGACGGGCCGCACCCCTGGCCCTGCTCGAGATCGGCGCGAGCGCGGGGCTGAACCTGCATTGGGACGGCTATGCCTATGGCCTCGGCGAGGCCGCATGGGGACCGGCCGCGGCACCGCTTCGGCTCGAGCCGGAATGGCGCGGGCCGCTGCCGCCGCTCGGACCCGTTGCGGTACGGGCACGCCGCGGCTGCGATCGGCGGCCGCTCGATCCGGCCGACGCGCACGATCGGCTGCGTCTTCGCGCCTATGTCTGGGCCGACCAGGAGGCACGCCTCGCGCGCCTCGATGCCGCGCTCGATCACGCGGCGCGCCACGGCACCCGCATCGAGCAGGCCGATGCCGCCGACTGGGTCGAAGCCCGCCTCGCCGCCCGCCCGGCTGGCCTGGCCACCGTGCTGTATCACTCGATCGTCTGGCAATACCTGCCGCTTGGCACGCAGCGGCGCATCGAGGCCGCGCTCGCGCGCGCCGGCGAGGTGGCGCGCGCGAACACGCCGCTCGCCTGGCTGCGCATGGAGCCGGCCCCGGATGGCAGCCAGGCCGAGCTTCGCCTGACCACCTGGCCCGGCGCCCGCGAGCAGCTGCTCGCGCACGCCGACTTCCACGGCCGCTGGGTCAGCTGGCGCGCGGGCTGACCTCCTCGTCGTCGCCAAAGCGCAGGAAATGGATCGCGAACCAGTCGCGCGGGTCGCTCCAGCTCTCGACCGGCTGCCAGCCCGCGGCACGCGCCAGCAGGCGGAACTCGTCGATCGTGTACTTGCAGGAGACCTCGGTATGGATGGTCTCGCCGGCATCGAAGCGGAAGGTCTGTCCGAGCACGTGCACGCGCTGCGGCGTGCGCGCGACCAGATGCATCTCGATCCGGCCGCGGCCGATGTCGTAGCGGGCTTCGTGCGCGAAGGCGTCGAGGTCGAAGTCGGCGCCGAGCTCGCGGTTGATCCGGACCAGAAGGTTGCGGTTGAAGGCCGCCGTCACGCCGTCGGCATCGTCATAGGCCGAAAGCAGCGTCGAGAGGTCCTTCTTGCGGTCGACGCCGATGACCATCGCCGCGTTCCTGCCGAGCGTCGTGCCCACCCGGCGCAGGAACGCGAGCGCCTCGTGCGGCCGGAAATTGCCGATCGTCGAGCCGGGAAAGAAGCCGACCCGGTTCGCGCTGAGCTCGGCCTGCGGGCAGCGCCACCGGCTGCATGAAGTCGGCGTGGATCGGCACGAGGCGAAGGTCCGGAAAGCGGGCGCGCATGTCGCGCACCGACTGCGCCAGCGTCTCGTCGTCGATGTCGATCGGGACCCACGCGGCCGGCTCTTCCAGCGCGCGCAGCAGGATCGGCACCTTGCGGCTCGAGCCGCTGCCGAACTCGATCACGCTCGCGCGCGCGCCGATCAGCGCCGCCATGTCGCCGGCATGGCGCTCGAGGAGGCCGATCTCGGTCCGGGTCAGATAGTACTCGTCCAGCGTCGTGATCTGCTCGAACAGCGCCGAGCCGCGCGCATCGTAGAAGAACCGGCTCGGCAGGGCCTTTTGCGGCCGGGCGAGGCCTTCCAGCACGTGGGCGGCGAGGTCCGGATCGCAGGACGGGTCCGCGGCGTCCGCACGTCGGCGGCACGCGGCCTCACCGGGCGTCCTCCGCCAGGCGCAGGCCCATGAACTGCCAGCGCTGGTGCGGATAGAAGAAGTTGCGATAGCTGTGTCGCATGTGGCCCTCCGGCGTCGCGCACGAGCCGCCGCGCAGCACATACTGGCCACACATGAATTTACCGTTGTACTCGCCGACCGCACCCTCGGCGGGGCGAAAGCCGGGATAGGCGCCATAGGCGCTGCTGGTCCACTCCCAGACGTCGCCGAACATCTGCGCCGGCGACCCGTTGCCGGCCTTCGGCCGGCAGCGGCCGGAATGCGCCTCGGCCGAGCGTGTTGCCGGCGACCGGCAGCGGCGTCGCGGCGATCTCCCACTCGGCCTCGGTCGGCAGCCGCCTGCCCGCCCAGCGCGCGAACGCATCGGCCTCATAGTAGCTGACATGGCAGACCGGTGCGCTGCGCCTCGACCGGACGCATGCCGTGCAGCGTCATCGACCACCAGGCGCCGTCGCGCTGCTCCCAGTAGAGCGGCGCCTGCCAGGCCTCGCGGTTGACCGTGGCCCAGCCATCGGAGAGCCAGATGCGCCGCCGTGCGATAGCCGCCATCGGCGATGAAGTCCTGCCACTCGCCGTTGGTCACGGCCCGGGACGCGAGACGGAACGGCTGCACCAGCACCTCGTGCCGCGGCCGCTCGCAGTCGTAGGCGAAGCCCTCGCCCTCGTGGCCGATCGCGAAGATGCCGCCCTCGTAGGCGCGCCACTCGAGCGGGCGTGCGCCGCCGCTTGCCGTTGCCGTCGGCGTCGGGCGATAGGCGGGGCGGAGCGGGCTTTGCGCCAGAAGATGCAGGATGTCGGTCAGCAGCAGCTCCTGATGCTGCTGCTCGTGGTGCAGGCCGAGCTCGATCAGGTCGGCAAGCCGGCGCGGGCGCATCGGCGGTCTCCAGGAGCCCCGCCATGGCCTCGTCGACATGGCGGCGGTAGGCGACGACCTCGGCCGCACTCGGGCGCGTGAGCATGCCGCGCTGCGGCCGCGGATGGCGGGGTCCTGCCTGCTCGTAGTAGGAGTTGAAGAGGTAGGCGAAGCGCGGGTCGTAGGCCCGGTAGCCGGGCTGGTGCGGCGCCAGCACGAAGGTCTCGAAGAACCAGGTGGTGTGCGCCAGATGCCACTTGGTCGGGCTGGCATCGGGCATCGACTGGACCGTCTGGTCGGCGTCGGAAAGGCCCTCGGCCAGCGCCAGCGAGGTCCCGCGGACCTCGGCGAACCGGGCTGCCGTGGGAACTCGAGCGTCGGTCAGGCCTTCATCAACCGGATGCGCCGGGTGAAGCATCGCTAGCTCCTCGTGCGGTTGTCTGGGGTGACTGGCCTGCGTGTCTCGCCGACGCCCCGCGGGTTCGGACGTTCTTCGAACACATGCAGACTTAACCATTGGTTTCCATGCGCCTGACCACGTCATATAGTGGTTCAGGGCTGCACCGCATGCGGCTGAAAATGAGACAAGCTGGTGCATGGGTGTGACGGCGATGGATTGGAGCGACCTGCGGATCTTTCTCGCGCTGGCGCGCCGCCGCTCGGTGCGCGGGGCCGGCAAGCTGCTGGCGATCAGCCACTCGACCATCGCACGGCGCATCGACATCTTCGAAGGACGCCTGGGCGTGCGGCTGTTCGATCGCCAGGCCACCGGCTACACGCTGACCACCGCCGGCGAGGACCTGCTCAAGACGGCGGAGCGGGTCGAGGAGGACATCGCCGGCGCGGAGCGGCGCCTGGTCGGGCAGGACGGCCGGCTGCGCGGCGAGATCAAGGTCACCATGCCCGACGCGCTGGCGACGCATCTGCTTGATGCCGGACCTGGCCACCTTCGCGACCACCTATCCCGAGATCGAGCTCGAGGTGATCTTCTCCTACGACGCGCTCGACCTCGAGCACCGCGAGGCGGACGTCGCGATCCGTTTCGTGCCGCCCGGCAGGAGCCCGCCGGACAACCTTCTCGGCCGCCATATCGCGGGCGTCGCGCAGTCGGTCTACGCCACGCCGGACTATCTGCGGCGCCACGACCTCGGCGCCGAGCCGCCGACCGCGTGCTGGATCGGCTGGGCCGATCACGCGCCGTTTCCGCGCTGGGTGCGCGAGAGCCCGTTCCCGAACGTCCCGGCGCGCGGCCGCCTCTACAACGTCGCGATCCAGCTCGAGGCGACCAAGCAGGGCATGGGGCTCGGCATGCTGCCCTGCTTCCTCGGCGACTGCGAGCCGGCGCTGGTGCGCGTGCCCGGCGCCGAGCCGGGGCCGCTGTTCCAGCTCTGGGTGCTGAGCCACGAGGACCTGCGCGCGACCGCCCGCATGCGCGCCTTTCGCGACTTCATCGCCGCGGCGATCGTGCGCCAGAAGGACCTGCTCGAGGGCCGGCGGCCGCGCTCGCAGCCGGTTGCCAGCACCTCGATCGGCGACGGCCGCCGCCTGGCCGGATGAGCGGCCGGCCCCTGGACCTGCGCCCGGAGGTCGTGGTCATCGGCGGCGGCGTCGCCGGCGTCTCCAGCGCGTATTTTTTGGCCAAAGCCGGCGTGCCGGTGGTGCTGTGCGAGAAGGGCCGGATCGCGGGCGAGCAGTCGTCGCGCAACTGGGGCTGGATCCGCAAGCAGGGCCGTGACCCGCGCGAGCTGCCGGCCGCCATCCTGGCGCTGCGGCTCTGGGAGCAGATCGCCTCCGAGATCGGCGCGGACATCGGCTGGCACAAGGGCGGCGTGACCTATCTCGCCGAGACAGAAGGCGAGCTCGCCCACTTCGAGGCCTGGCTCGCGCACGCGCGCGACCATCAGCTCGATTCGCGCCTGCTGTCGGCCGCCGAGACCGACGCGCTGCTGGGGCAGAGCGCTCGCCGCTTCAAAGGCGCCCTGTTCACGCGCGAGCGATGCCCGCGCCGAGCCCGCGCGCGCCGTGCCGGCGCTGGCACGCGCCGCCGAGCGCGCCGGCGCCAGGGTCCTGGAGGGCTGCGCGGTCCGTTCGCTCGATCGCGAAGCCGGCAAGGTATCCGCCGTGCTGACCGAGCAGGGCGCGATCCCGTGCCGCGCGGTGATCCTCGCGGCCGGCGCCTGGTGCGCGCTGTTCCTTCGCCATCTCGGCGTCGAGCTGCCGCAGCTCAAGGTCAAGGCGTCGGTGCAGCGCACCGGCCCCGGCGCCGCTGATCACGCAGAGCGCGGTCGGCGCGACGCGCCGCCGCCTTCCGGCGCCGCCAGGACGGCGGCTACACGATCGCGAAAAGCGGCGCCTCGACCTTCGACATCACGCCCGCGGCGCTGCGGCACTTTCGCGCCTTCCTGCCGGCCTTGCGCGAGAACTGGGGCAACATCCGCCTTCGCGTCGGTCGCCCGTTCGTCGAGGAGCTCACGACGTCCGTGCGCTGGCCGGCCGACCGGCCCACTCCCTTCGAGCGCCACCGCGTGCTCGACCCGGCGCCCGATCACCGGCTGCTGGATCGGGTGCTGCGCGATGCCGCCGATCTGTTCCCGCAGCTCGCAGGGCGTCCGGCCGGTCGAGCGCTGGGCCGGCATGATCGACGTCACGCCGGACGAGATCCCGGTGCTGGGCCCGGTCGACGGCTGGGACGGCCTGTTCCTGGCCACCGGCTTCTCGGGCCACGGCTTCGGCATCGGCCCGGCGGCCGGCTACGTCATGGCGCAGCTCGCCCGCGGCGAGCAGCCGGTGGTCGACCTCGCGCCGTTTCGCCTGGCGCGCTTTGCCGAGGGCGACGTCCGCCGCTGGCCCGGCTAGTGCAGCCGCCAGACGATTTTCAGCAGCAGCGACACCGCGATCACCGCGGCGAAGAACAAGGGGATCCAGCCGCGCAGCCAGTCCGGGCCGAACGGCAGGTATTCGCGCGTGGGCAGGCCGATCTCGACCGCGTCGACCGGGCCAGGCGGCAGGTAGCCGGCCGGGTTGCCGAGCAGGACGTTCCACCAGCGGCGCTGATGCACCACGCCGACAGGCGCCGGCGGCGGCAGGGTGACCAGCACCTCGTCGTCCGCATCCATGAGCTCCAGGTTTTTGCCGGCATCGGGCCAGGCGACGGTCCATTTGCCTTCGCCCGCGGCGCGCGCGTCGCCCTGCCAGTGCAGCGGCGGCAGCGCCGCACCATCCCTCGCAAAAGCCTCGACCTCGACCGGCGCGCCCGGCGCCGGCATGGTCGCATCGAAGCTGTTCGATACCCACACCAGCAGGAAGATCACCGGCACCGAGGCGATGATCGCGGGCACGAAGGTGACCCACAGCTGGCGCAGCGCCAGGCGCAGGTTGCGGCCGACCAGCGCCCACATGCCCGAGAACGGGCCGTCGTACTCGGCGATCTCCTGGCGCAGGACGGCCATCTCCGCCTTGATCGCGCTGAGCTTGCCCTGGTTCGAGGTCACCCGGTAGAGCGCCATCGAGGCGACGCCCGCGACCGCCGCCCACAGCAGCAGCCGGACCGTGTCCGGCACGCCGGACATCAGGCCGTCGAGCCAGGCAAAGACTGGCGAGGCCACATCGAACACGCCCATCGACGGCTCTACCGGTTCTCGAGGAATGGCATCGCGCCGCGCGCTGCGGCTCGCAGGACCGGCTCAGGATGGCCGCGGACGGCCCGGAGGTGTCAAGGTCGTGCCGGCCGCCCGCACCGCGGTCGCCGTGCTGCGCGCCCGATGCAATTGAAACCAAAAAGCCCCGCCGCGGACACGGTTCGGAAACCGACATCTGGCACCATCGATCGGACTTGACGGGACAGGCAGCGACCTCGAAGGTGGGGAGCAGCAGTCATGATGTCGAAGCCGAGCCGAGCCGATCTCATCTGGCAGTCCGGATTCCGCCCCGGCCCGCGCCTGCGCCGGTTTTTTGCGCGCACCGCCTGGACGTTCCTCGCGACGCTCGGCCTCGCCGCGCGCGTGCACAGCTTCGCCACAAGGCGGCATCCTTAGCTGCGGACCATCCAGAGCCGCCCTTCGCAGGTGCCACATATAAGCTGGTAAGGGGCGGGGTGAGTCGCAGCAGCCGACTCTTCTGTTCCAAAAGCAGAGCCATGACCTAGGCTGAGAATCCGGAGATGGCCGACAGTATCGCGCTCCAGAGTTCATTGCGCGTGCCAGATGAACGGCTAGCTGCATCGCGACGAGTTTGCGGCGCCGAATGACGATGAAGCTCGGCTCGCGGTGGATGCGGTGTTTCGACCGAGCTTCGATGAGCACTACCGCGGGCGGATCGCTAGACCGATATGTCCTATATCAAAGGCGTTCCCGCGATTTGGGGAGCATCCCCCCCTAAATCCTGCCTTCGAAGCTTTCGGCCCGCATTCTCCCGCCGCGCCCCGGTTCGAAGTCAAACAGCTGGCGGGACTGCCGGTTCCCAAACTCTGGTTCGTGAATGCTGCTGAAACAGAACTCATCCAGTTTCAAGCTGACCGTTTCGTTCACAATTGGCGTAAGACGAGTTCTGCCGGTGACTATCCCCGTTATGAAAACTTGAGGGCTAGGTTCTTCGAAGAACTCAATGATATAAACAAATTCCTGCAAAGCGAGGGTATAGGCAAGATAGAACCAAACCAGTGTGAAATCACTTACGTAAATTCGATCAGCCTAGACGGCGTAGATATAAGGGTACGGCCTGAAGTTGCATTACGCAGCTGGTCAGCGGTTGAGCTTAGTGATTCTGATCCAGGTGCTACGCTACCCCAGATGGAAAATGCCACATTCTCCGTTCGATATGTCATACTATCCGAGGGAGAACCAATCGGACGACTACATGTGTCAGCTCAACCTGCCGGTCCGCAACCCGCCTTACGCTTTGACCTTACGGCACGAGGAGCTCCGAGCGAGCCGAACTTCGCCGCTGTGGCAAGCTTTTTGGATCAAGGCCGCGAAGCTGTGGTACGCGGGTTCACTGCACTCACTACGCCCGATATGCACAAGGTCTGGAAGAGGATAAAATGACAATCGCAGCAGCAATCGCTGACCAATTTGCACGTCCGATCCCCAGAGACCGACAGCCTACGGTGAGCCTCGTCTTTGCAGATAAGCCGCTTTGGCTTAAGTCGGTCGAGAGACAGATTGCTGAACTCCGCACCTTGCCGTTTGGTTGGGATGCCTTTGGCGCTGGGCCGCTGCGCCACGATGTCCTTTGGTTCGCGCTGTCGTTGCTGGACACTGTGATGTCGGACAACACCCCCCCGCCCCACCTCACGCCCTTGTCTCACGAAGGTGTAATGCTTGAGTGGCATCGGGAGGGAATCGATCTCGAGATCGAAATCGAGCGGCCAGGTGAAGCGCATGTTACCTATGAGGACAGTGAAACAGGCACCAGCCAGTCCTGGACAGCGAGGACGAATATGAACGCTCTAGCGCTTCCGATCGAGAAGATTAGCGCTCTGATTTACGCTTTAGCGGGCGAAACTGGTCATGCGAGCCCGCGAATATGATTCGGCGGGACGGGTTAAACCATATGATGATGAAAGTATTTCGAGCGAAGCTCGCTTAGTTCGCTATGTCCACCGTTGCTGGCTTGTGCCGGACGGCACCGGAGGCCGCAGGCTTTCCAAGGGTGCGTTCAGCCCTTCAAGCGAAGAGCGCGATCCGTACCGGGGCATGTCCACGGAAATCCTTGACCTCATACTGAATGACGGGCTTTCCCCGACCGAACGGAAACCACAAGAGCACGAAGCAGTCGTCACGTTGAAGGTGGAAGACTTGCGGAGCCTCGGGCTCATGGTGGGGCACGACCCGATAGATGAAGTAAATCCCTATCATGCGGGTGTCTGGGGCATCACAAGAGCACTGCAGAAGCGCCTTCTTCAGATGTGTGAGTGGATAGACAAGCCCCCGGATGTGCGCGGATAGCATGGAGGACGAGAGACGGCGATTGGTCGGGGCGGGGTGATTCGAACACCCGACCCTCTGCTCCCAAAGCAGATGCGCTACCAGGCTGCGCTACGCCCCGATGGGCCTGTTGTAGTGAGCGCAAAGCCCCAAATCAACGCCCGGCTTGACGCGAGCGCCGATCTGCGGAAGGCAGGGGGCATGCCGCATTACAGCTTTCTCGACGGCCCCTATCGCCTCGCCATGGGCCTGCACACGCTGGAGCCCGGCGCGTGGCTCGAGCCCGGCGCCGATGCCGCGCAGCAGATGGCCGAGCGCCGCCGGCTGCTGGCCGAGCACCCGGCCGAGGTCGTGGCCGCCCTGCCCGAGAGCGTGCCCGCCCAGCATGAGCTGTTCGCGCTGGTCCTTGCGCACCTGCCGGAGCACTTTCCCGACCGTTGGCAGCGAACCGGTGCCGCGCTCCTCGACCGGGCCAGCGGCGAGCGTTTCCCGAGCGATCCCGCCGAGCCGCTGGCGACCCTTGGCCGCATGGTCCAGGAGGATTTCTGCCTGCTGCAGGCGAGCCCGCAGGGCTACCGGCTGACGGCTGCGGTCCTGTGCTTCCCGGCGCACTGGCGGCTCGCCGACAAGCTCGGGCGGCCGCTCGACGTGATCCACGAGCCGGTGCCGGGGTTCGACGCGCGCCTGGCGCGGCCGGTCGATCGCTTCTTCGCCTCGCTCCAGACCGAGCGCCCGGTGTGGCGCGTCAACTGGAGCCTGGTCGACACGCCAGAACTGTTCCGGCCGCCCGAGCACCGGTCGCGCCCGAAAAAAATCGACGCCGCGCGTGCCGGCGAGCAGACCTGGCTGCGGGTCGAGCGCCAGACCCTGCGGCGGCTGCCCGCGAGCGGCGACGTGGTGTTCGGCATCCGCACCTACGTCGAGCCGCTCGCCGGGGTGAGCCCGGAGGTGGCGCAGGCGCTGGCCGCACGCGTACGCGAGATGCCCGCCGACATGGCCGCCTACAAGGGCATCGCCACGATCCGCGCCCCGCTGCTCGCATGGCTCGAGCGCCGTGCCGCCGAGGCCCGGCCGGCCGAGCCGATCGGCGCTTCCTGAATCCCGATGGTCTGAGCCCGCAAACTCGGGCACTATCCGCACGGAGAGCCATGGAGCCGGCGCATTTTCGTCGTCTCGGAGGTGATTTCATGCTGATTCAGCCCGCCCGGCGCGAATACCGCACCTGGATCATCGACAGCAGGCGCTGGCAGCACTTGCGGCCGCGCCCGACCGACATCGTCATCGCCACCTACCCCAAGTGCGGCACCACCTGGATGCAGCGCATCGTCGACCTGCTCGTCTTCCAGACGCTGCAGCCGCGGCCGGTCATGGAGATCTCGCCGTGGCTCGACCGGCGCTTTCCCGAACCGCTCGAGGCCGTGCTGGCACGGATCGAGGCTCAGGGCCACCGCCGCTTCCTGAAGTCGCACCTGCCGTTCGACGGCCTGCCGATCTACGACGAGGTGAAGTACATCCACGTCGCCCGCGACGGGCGCGATGCCGTCCTGTCGCACCACAATCACGCTCTGGGCTTCACCTCCGAGATGCTGGCGGGGCTCGACCGCGCCGGCCTGGACGACGACACGATCGGGCGGCCATACCCGCGGGTTGCGGCTGATCCCGCCGCGCATTTTCACCGGTGGCTCACGGACGGTGCGATGCCAGGCAATGGGAACGGCACGCCGGCCACCTTGTTCTTCCACTGCGAGCAAAGCTGGTGGGATCAGGGGCAGCGCGCCAACGTGCTGCTCGTCCACTACCACGACCTCAAGGCGGACCTCCCGGCCGAGATGCGGCGGGTCGCCGACTTCCTCGATATCCGCGTCGCGCCGGACCTCTGGCCCGCGCTGGTCGAAGCCGCCGGCTTCGAGGCCATGCGCCGGGACGGCGCGGCCCTGATGGGAAGTGTCGCCGGCAACTTCCAAGGAGGCAGCGGCCGGTTCTTTCACAAGGGCACGAACGAACGCTGGCGCGGCATCTTCCGCGAGGAAGACCTTCGCCTTTATGAGGCGAAGGCTGCGACCAATCTGTCCCCTGCCTGCAGGGCTTGGGTGGCGAACGGCAGGCGACGAGCTGGCGGCGTTCCTCTGGCGCGGGGCTCAGACGAGCAGGCAGCCGAGCCGATCAGCTCTTCTTGAAAAGCGCCTCGGCGGCGCCGCGGATCGACTGCTTGGACGCGATCGCGGCGCGCGCCCGCGCGATCTCGGCCTCGAGCCGGACGATGTAGGCCTCGACCTCCTCGACCGACCAGGTCGCGAGATCGGGCGGCTTGGTGGTCGGCCTTCGCGGCAGGTCGTCCGGTTCCTCTGCCATCACCAACAGTCCTGCATCGGCGGCGCTCCCTCAGGGCGCCTCGAGATCGTGCTCCTCGGCGACGTGCGCGACCATGTCGCTCAGCATGCGCGCAACATGCTCGTCGGTGATCTGATAGAACACCTGGCGGCCCTGCCGCTCGGCCTGCAGCAGGCGTGCGGCGCGCAGCAGGCGCAGATGATGGCTGACCAGCGACGGCGACAGCCGCAGGCGCTGCGCCATCTCGCCGACCGAGACCCTTTCCGCAAGGCAGCTCAGCACGATGCTGAGCCGGCTCGGATCGCTCATCAGCCGGAACATCTCGGCCAGCTCGTAGATCTGGTCGTCGTTGAGGCGAGGCGACAGGGCGTTCGGGCTGCGTTTGAGCATGCGTCTCCAAGAGCTTGCGCGCATCGGCGGCCCACGCGGACGGGCCATGCGCCGGCTGCCGGATAATTAGGCGAGAATGGCGCTGTTGTACAGCGGCGCGCCACCGGCCGCCGCTGCCATCAGGCCGCCGTGGGCTCCAAGCCGAGACCCTTGACAGGGCGCGGCCCGCGCGCGGCCATATCCGGCCACGCCGAACCAAAAGGAGACCTGCCTTGAGCGAGGGCGTTCGCTACTTCCCGGTGTCGTGGGAAGAGATGCATCGTGATGCCAGGGCGCTGTCGTGGCGGCTCGCCGAGCACAGCCCGTGGCGGGGGATCGTCGCGGTGGCGCGCGGCGGGCTGGTGCCGGCCCAGATCGTCGCCCGCGAGCTGGAGATCCGCCTGATCGATACGATCTGCGTCTCGTCCTACGACCACCAGCTGCAGCGCGACCCCGAGATCCTGAAGAGCATCGAGGGCACGGGCGAGGGCTGGCTGATCGTCGACGACCTGGTCGACACCGGCCGCACCGGCCGGCTCGTGCGCGAGATGCTGCCGAAGGCGCATTTCGCCACCGTCTACGCCAAGCCGGCGGGCCGCTCCGTCGTGGACACCTACATCACCGAGGTGAGCCAGGACACCTGGATCCTGTTCCCGTGGGACCAGGGGCCGAACTTCGTCCAACCCATCGTGTCCCTGCGCGATCGCAGCTGAGCCGTTCTTTCGCGTAGCCGAGCTATGCAGCAGGCTCCGGAAACAGCCCCGGCATCCAGCGGTGGGCGAGCCTGGCCGGGAAGGCGAGCTGGAGCGGGGCGCGCGAGCCTTGTGACCTGACGACCTCACGCTCGAGCAGGGCGGCCGTGATGCGACGGGCCTGGCGCTCGCCGGTGCCGAGAATAGCGGCGACCTCGCCTCTTTGCAGCTCGCCGCGATAGAGCACGGCCTCGAGGATCTTGCCGGATTTGGGCGGCAGGGCGCCGGCGCGGATTTCCTCCTCGGTCCAGATCAGGATGCGGTCGCGCAGGCGGTCGGGCTGGACCAGCCGCTCCATGAAGTCGACTTGGTCGATGCAGGTCTGGAGGAAAAAGCGTGTGAATGCGGCGAGCTCTTCCTCGCTGAGATTGCCGCGCCCGTCGAGATCGTTGCGCCGCGGCAGGTCGCAGGCGGCGAGATGGCCCTTGTAGGTGCCCTCCGACCTGGCGAGGCCGCGCGCGACCGACCAGATCCCGCCCGTGTCCAGGACATCGCGCAGCATCGCGTACGACATCAGGCGGGCGACGCGGCCATTGCCGTCGAGGAAGGGGTGAATCCACAGCAGCCGATGATGCGCGGCGGCGGCCGCGACGATCGTGTCTGCCCTGCCGAGCCTGCTGTAGACGGCCTCGAAGCGCGCAAGGAAGCGCGGCACCGCACCTGGGCTGACCGGGATATGGCGGCCGACCCTGACATCGCGCTCGCGGAGCCTGCCCGGCACCATCTTGATGCGCTCGGCAGTCTCGGGATCTTCGACCCACAGCAGCGCTTCGGGCAGCAGCTCGCCAAAACGGCGGTGGATCTCGCAGATGGCGGCCGCGGTCGCGGCCCGCCCCTTCAGGCCGCCCGCATCGATCCACTGCTGGACGGTGATGTGGGCCTTGGCCTCGAGCTGGAGATTGCGCTTTTCGGGATCGGCGCTGTAGTCGTTCCTGAGCGCGCGCTCGATGTCGACGGGGTGGGTGTCGTGCCCCTCGATCAGGTTGCTGTAGTAACAGTTCATCGCCCGCACGAGATCGGCGAGCGCGCTCACGACGCCTTCGGGCAGGCTGCGGCGGAATCCTGCCGACCGGCCCGCGAGCTCGACCGTAAGGTCCGTGAGCCCGGTACGGTGGCGCGAGCCCTCCGGCACGAGCAGCGGCTCGATCATGCTGATCGAACTCGCCTCGATCCTCGCTGATGGCCGCTGCGATGACCGGTTCGATGTCCGCTTCATGGGTCACCCATAAAGCAACTATGCCAGAGCTGTTAGCTGCGATACCAGCTTCTCCTGATGCCGTCTGGTGTCCGCTTATACGACCGCTTCGGGCGAAACGCGGACCAGCTACCGCAGCCGGCGGCGGATCCAGACGCTGAGCTGCTCGATCGCGATCACCATGACCAGCACGACCACGGTGAGGGTGGCCACCTTGTCGTACTGGAACGCCCGGATGTAGAGCTGGATGTAGAAGCCGATGCCGCCGGCGCCGACCAGGCCCAGCACCAGCGATTCGCGCAGGTTGAGCTCGAAGCGGAACAGGGTGTCGCGCGCCAGGTCCGGCGCCACCTGGGTCAGCGCGCCGAACCGGATTTTTTGGGCCCAGGTGGCACCCACGCCCTCCAGCGCCTCGAGCGGCCCGGGCCGTGCGTTCTCGAAAGCCTCGGCATAGAATTTTCCGAGCATGCCGGTGGCGTGCACCGCGATCGTGATCACGCCGGGCAACGGGCCGAGGCCGATCGTGCTGACGAAGATCAGGGCCAGCAGGATCACGGGGATGCCGCGCAGCGCGGCGAGCAGCCACTTGACCGGCTGATGGACCCAGGGCGGGGTCAGGTTGGCGGCCGCGAGCAGGCCCAGGAACAAGGACGCGATCGCGCTCAGCACGGTGCCGAGGAACGCGATCTGCAGGGTCTCCACGGTCGAGACCGCGACCGTCTCGGCGACGGAAAGATCCGGCGGCACCATGCGCCCCAGGAACTCCGCGAGCCGGGGCAGGGCCGAGGCGAGCTTGGCGGGCTCGAACTCGGTGCCGCGCCACGCCCAGACGATCAGCAGGATCAGGACGACGAAGCCCGCGGCATGACCGAGACCGTCGCGCGGGCGCGCCTCTGGCCGGGTCGCCGCCACCGCCGCTCACACCATGTGCGGGCGCGCTTCGCCCGCAAGCGCGGTGCCGTAGACCTCGTGCAGCGCCTGCGGCGTCAGCCCGCCGGTCGGCTCGTCGAGCACGATCCGGCCGCCGCGCAGACCCACCGCGCGCAGGGCGTGCTGGCGGGCGAGCTGCGGCTGGTGCAGGCTCATGATCAGCGTGGCGCCGCGGCGCTCGCAGGCCGCGACGAGCAGGGCCAGGATCTCCTCGGTCAGCGCCGGGTCGAGGTTGCTGATCGGCTCGTCGGCCAGGATCAGCGCCGGCTCCTGCGCGAGCACGCGCGCGATCGCGACCCGCTGCCGCTGGCCGCCGCTCAGCGCATCGGCGCGCTGAACGGCCTCGTCCTGCAGCCCGACCTCGGCGATCGCGGCCGCGGCGCGCTCCAGGTCCTCGGCCGCGAAACGGCCGAGCAGCGACAGCCACGGGTGCGCATGGCCCAGGCGCCCGTAGAGCACGTTGTCGAACACGCTGGCGCGCTCGACCAGGGCGAAATCCTGGTAGATCATGCCGATCCGCCGGCGCTGCTCGCGGCGCTGGCGGCGGCCCGGCACGAGCCGCTCGCCGAGGACCCGGGCCTCGCCCGAGGCCGGCGCGCAGCGAGCCGTTCAGGAGCCGCAGCAGCGTGGTCTTGCCGCTGCCGCTCGGGCCGACCACGGCGACCCGCTCGCCGGGCGCGATCGCAAGCTGGTCGATCGCCAGGACCAGCGGGCCGTCGGTCGGCATAGCGAAAGCGGATGTCGCGCAGCAGGACGGCAGGGCTCGCGCCCGGCGCCGCAGCCCCGCCGCGCCCGGTCGGCAGCGCGTGCGCTCTAGCCGAGCAGGCCATAGCGCCTCGCGACGACGGCAACCGGCTCGTAGGCCTCGTGCCCGACCTCGCACATAGCCGTCGGGGGCGTAGACATGCTGCAGCAGCCAGCGGTTCTGCGGCTCGTTGAGCTTCAGCATGGCGGCGACGAAGCGCTGCTTGAGGTCCGGATCGAGATCCTTGCGGGCGATCACGGCGTGGGCCGGGATCGGCTCGCTCTCGGCGATCCACTTGACCTGGCTCTGCTGCTCGGGCGAGAGCAGGAGATCGGCGAACTCGCTGACGCCGGCGGCATCGACCAGGCCGTTCGCGACCGCCTGGATCGCCTGCTGATAGCCGCCGGCGAAGTACACCCGGCCGAAGAAGCTTTGCGGGTCGCCGCCGCGCTCGATCAGCCCGGCATCGGCGATGATCTCGAGCGGATAGAGGTAGCCCGAATTCCGAGATCGGGTCGGCGAACGCGATCGTCCTGCCCTCGAGAGCGGCCAGGTCGTCGATGCCGCTGTCCTTGCGCACGAAGATCCGCGCCACGTAGCTGGGGCGGCCCCGGTAGACCTCGCTCAGCAGCACCTCGGCGCCGACCTGGTCGTGCGCCAGCACATACGGCAGCGCGCCGCTGAACGAGATGTCGGCGCCGCCCGAGCGCAGCGCCTCGACCGCCGCGGCATGGTCGAGGGTGACGTAACCCTTGACCGGCACGCCGATCTCGTCGGCCAGCCAGTCGGTGATCACCTCGATGTCGCCCAGCAGCTTCTCCGGGTTCTCCTGCGGAATGAAGGCGAGCGTGAGGGTCTGCTCGGCGGCGACCGCGCGCGTGCCCGCGGCGAGCGCCAGGGCGGCGCAGCAGCCGGCGAAGGCGCGGCGGCTCAGCATGGTCTCGGCCATCAACGCAGCTCCGCTTGATATTCTTGCTCGAGCGTCTGGTAGTCCTGCCACAGGCTCTGGGCCTCCTCCCACCGGGCACCCGCGACCGCATCCCGCAGCTGCCAGAGCCGATCGGCCAGCTCGTGCGCCTTGGCGACGGCGGCACGGTTGGTCATCACGCTGGCATCGGCCGCGAGATCGGCGGCGACCGTGCGCAGCACCAGGTCGGCGGCGACCTGGTCTTGTGCCGGGATCAGCGTGTCGAGGGTGCTGAGGAACACGGAAAGCTCGTCCGCCATGAGCCGGAACGGCGTGTTCTCGTCGTCGAACTCCTGGTAGGGCGCCTCGCCGGTGCCGACGATCTCGAGATAGGCGGTGAGATCGGCGCGCTGCTCGGCGCTGAGGCCGAGCGCGAAGCGCTGATCGAACCAGGCGACCACGTCGCCCAAGGTCTCCAGCGAGCCGTCGTGGAAATAGGGTGCGGTGTAGTTGGCGTTCAGCAGGGTCGGCGTGTCGAAGGCGCCGCTGCCGCTGCCATGACCCTCCCCGGCCGAGCCGATGTTGTGCACGCGGTTGTCGGTGAAGTGGGAATCGGGCACGTGGCAGCTGGCGCAGGAGCGGTTGTTCATCTGCGCGAACGGTTTTTGGAACAGAGCCTCGCCGCGCCTGGCGGCCGGTGGCGCCAGATCGTTCAGCGTGCCGTCGAAATCGAGATAGGGCGCCGGCAGGAAATCGAACTCGAGCATGTAGGTGACCAGGGCGTCCAGCACCAGCGGGCTGGGCTCCTCGCCGTTGAACTCGTTGACGATCACGTTGCGGGTGAAGTCGCGCAGGCCCGCGAGCCGGCCGTCACGGCCATAAGGAGCCGTGAAGCGGATGCCGCGCAGGCTCGGGATGTCGAGCGCATCGTCGCGATAGTCGTTGAAGCGGGCATTGAAGAAGTTGCCGTCGACGTCGACGGCACCGGGCTGCGGGCTGATGCCCGGGATGAAGAAGCGCTGGTTGATGTCGCTGCGATTGTGGCAGGTCGAGCAGGCCATGCCGAGGCTGCGCGCGGGCTCGCCGAAAACTTCCGGCGAATCGAACAGCATGTCGCCGAACGCCACGAGGAACAGGTCGCGCTCGTCGATGCCCTGCTCCTCGAAGTTCAGCACGAGGCGGGGCAGCGGCTCCTGGTCGTTGAGATCGCTGCCGGGCGGCAGCCAGGCCCCGACCTCGAGCTCCGGGTTGGCGGCCAGCAGCGTGGCCGGGACCGGCGCATGGCTCGTGCGCGCTGTCCACGCCTCGGGCTCGTAGTTGGCGATCAGGTAGCTTTCGATCACGCCGCGCGCCGCGGCAAACGCGACCTCGTCGGCCGGCCGCGTGCCGGTCGTGACCACGCCGGCATGGCCGACGCTCGAGGCGAGGTCGAGCCAGGCGAGGCCCACGTCGCGAAAGCCCGAGGGGTCGGTCTCCTGGATGAAGTCGGCAAAGCTGCGATAGAGCGCGCGTGCCTCCTCGAGCGTAGCGGGTGGCAGCGCCCGGCTCGTCGAGATGCGAGGCGGCCTCGGCGAGGTGGTGGCGGATCGCCTGCGAGACGGCCAGGGTCGCCGCGGCGTGCAGGGCGTCGCGATCCTTTGCCGCGATCGCCTGCTCGATCGCCGGCCAGTGGCCAGCGCCGGTCGCCTCGTCGAGTGCCACCAGATATTGCCTCGCGGCACCGCCGGGTGCCCCCGGCCCTGCCGGGCATGGTGAACGTGCGCTCGACCAGCGCCCAGTCGGTCGGGCGCAGGTTGATCAGGAAGGTCGCCGTGCGATAGGCGTAGGCGAGCGGATGCCAGGGCGCCTCGGTCACGATGTGCGCCGAGGTGGCCGGTGCCAGAGACACCAGCGCCACCACCGCCAGCAGCAAGCTACCCACCCGACGCATCCATCCGCTCCACAGCGACGTCAACATATGAACAGCTGTTCAAGTGAACACGTGAATATCATTTCATGTATACATGTGTAGATCTACTTGAGTATTTAAGTAATAAACCTACCTTGTTTCGGTGAACATATAGTGGATGCGCGACGGTTTTGTCAATTTTTCTTATTGGTTGGAAGTTGCGGCGCCGTCCTGGCGAAGAGCGCCCCGAACGCAGTCGGCAACCGTCGCGCGGGCGCCGCGGGCCAGCAGCGAGGCGAGCCAGCCGGTGACGGCGGCCGTGAAGCGCTGCTCGCGCGGCAGATCGGTGCCGAACACCTCGCCGAGCTCGAGAAATCCTCGCGCCAGCGCGGCCGGGTCGCGTCCGGCCGCGGCGCTGATCGCGGCAAAGCGGCTGGCCAGCGGGTCGGCCACCGCGATCGGCAGGCCCTGCTCGTCGCGCCCGCTCGCGTAGCGGATCCAGGCCGCGAGCGCGAGGCTCAAGCGATCGATCGGCGCGCCCGCGCGCAGCCGGTCGCGGATCGGGCCGAGCAGGCGCTGCGGCACCTTCTGCGAGCCGTCCATCGCGATCTGGCTGGTGCGATGGGCGAGTGCTGGGTTGGCAAAACGCGCGAGCAGGCTCGCCTGATAGGCGGCAAGATCGGTCGGCACGGCCAGCGTCGGCGCGACCTCGGCCATCATCTCGCGCACGAAAGCGACGAAATCCGGCTCGGCCATGACCTCGAAGACGTGCTCGAACCCTGCGAGGCAGCCGAGATAGGCGATCGCCGAATGGCTGCCGTTCAGCAGCCGCAGCTTCATCTCCTCATAGGGCGCGACGTCGGCGACCAGCTCGGCGCCCGCGAGCTCCCACGCCGGCCGGGGCCCTGCGAAGCGGTCCTCGATCACCCATTGCCGGAAGGGCTCGCACACCACCGGCGCGGCATCGTGCAGCCCGAGCGCCCGCTCGATCTGCGCCACGTCTGCCGCCGTCGTCGCCGGCACGATGCGATCGACCATGCTGCACGGAAACGCGACCTCCGCCTCGATCCAGCGCGCCAGCGCCTCGTCGCGGCGCGCCGCGAGCGCGATCGCGAGGCCGCGCAGGGTGCGGCCGTTGGCCGGCAGGTTGTCGCACGACAGGACGGTCGGCGGTGCGATCTGCCGCTCACGGCGCCGCGCGAGCCCGGCGACCAGCATGCCGACAGCGCTCCTCGGCTGCAGGGGCAGGGCCACATCGTGCCGGATGTCGGCGTGGGTCCAGTCCAGCTGCCCGCTCGCCGGATCGTGGCAGTAGCCCTTCTCGGTCACGGTCAGCGAGACGATCGGCAGTTGCGGGCGCTGCGATCCGCTCGACCACGGCCGCCGGGTCCTCCGGCGCCACCAGCAGCTGCTTCAGGCAGCCGATCACGCGCAGGCGTGCGCCGGCGCCGTCACGCTCGGCAACCGCATAAAGGCCGTCCTGCGGCGCCAGGCGATCGCGCATCTCGGGCCGGCGCAGGCTGACGCCTGCGATGCCCCACTGGCCCCACGCCTGCTCCAGGGCGAGCTCGGTATAGACCGCCTGATGCGCGCGATGGAACGCCCCGACGCCGAGATGGACGATGCCGCAGCCGAGATCCTGCCGCCGCCAGGCCGGCCGCCGCACCGTCGCCGGCAGGCGCTCGAAGGTCGCCTCGCTCAATCGGTCCATGGACCCCCACTGTGCGCGCGGCCTCCCGACGCGCCGCTCGTCAGCCGGCCGCCGCGACCTTGTTCGCGATGCCGGCAAGCAAGCCGTAGCCGACCGTGGCCGCGATGCCGACGCCGGCCAGCCAGCTCGCGCGCGCCGAGGGGCGCAGGTGCATGACGAGCAGCGCGAACGCCGCCGGCAGGATCGGCAGGGCCGGGAAATAGTAGCGAGGATTGACCGCGCGATGCCAGCCGGTCTCGAGATGGAGGCCATAGGCGAAGGCGAAATGGATCAGCATCAGGACCAAAAGGGCGAGCGCGCCGCTGGCGACCAGCGCGCGCGTGGGGTCCGACCAACCACCGGGCGCGCGAAAAGCCAGCACGACCCCGGCCAGACAGAGAAGGAACGTCAGCAGCGGCGCCGCCAGCAGGGCCAGCTCGAGCCGGCTCGCCGGCGTGTTGGGCGGCCAGTAGACCAGGAGGCTGGTGAGAAAATGCACGAGGTAAGCGCCCGGCGACAGGCGCTCGGCCGGCACCGGGCCGGCTTGCGCCAGGCGCGCGTCCAGCATCGCCTGCAGCCCCTCGGTCATCGGCGCAGGCGAGCCATGGCTCAGCCAGAACGCCAGATAGGGCACGCTCGCCAGGACCGCGGCCAGGGCCAGAGCGCAGAGCCCGGAGGCCTTGAGCGCGCCAAATCCGCGCTGCCGGATCAGCGTGGCCAGCACGATCGCGAGAAGGAGCCCGCACAACAGGCCCGCGGTGAGCTTGGCAAGCCCCGCGAGGAACAGCCCCGCGGCCATCAGGGTCCATGGTCGCCAGCCGCGCTCGCCCTGCAGCAGGACGAAAGCGCCGGCACAGCCGACCACGCCGCCCAGGAGTGCCAGGTTGTCGTTGCTGACGATGCCGCCGAGCACCGGCAAGGTGGGCACGAACACCACCAGCGCCATGAAGCTCAGCTGCGCCGCCGGGGGCCAGCCCGAGCGGGCCGCCATCCAGAAGGCGACCGCGATCGCTCCGGTCGACAGCGCCACGTTGGCGAGCCGCAAGCCCAGTACCAGCGCTGCATCCGAGGCCGGCACCTGTGCCAGCATCGCCATCAGCCAGTAGTAGCCGGGCGGATGGTTCAGATAGTTGCGCTGGTCCAGCCAGCGGTCGAAATCGCCGAGATCGACCAGCCGCATCGCATCGAGATCGGGCAGCAGGGGCGCGCCGGCGGCGAGGTGCAGCACGTAGGACAGGTGGGCATGCTCGTCGAACGGGATCGGAAAAGGCCCGGCGACGGCGACCACGAGCGCGCGCGCGAGATAGACCAGCAGGGCGATCTGATACCAGCGACGCAGCGGCATTCGACCTCGCCAGGCACGATCCGCAAGCGTCCGGGCGCCGCCCGTGCGCAACGGCAAGCCAGATGCGCTTAAGGTGCCCTGGCGAGGCTCAACAAGGTCTTACACGGGCGCGAAACGGCCTCAGGTGTCGATGCGATCGCCGGAGGCCTTGTCGAACAGATGCACCGTGCCCGGGTGCGGCGTCAGATCGATCTTGTCGCCCGGCTGGAAGCGATGCCGCTCCTTGAACACCACCGCGATCTCCTGCGCTGCCAGGCGCGCGAACACCAGGATCTCGGCGCCGGTCGGCTCGACCACCACGACCTCGGCCGACAACCCGCTGGCATCGCTGAGGTCGAGATGTTCCGGCCGGACGCCGTAGATCACCTGCTGGCCGTCCTGGCCGGCGGCATTGCCGGGCAGCGGCAGGGCGGTGCCGTCACTGGTCACAGCACTCGGCGCGCCGCCGTTGCGCTTGATCGTGGCATCGAGAAAGTTCATCGCCGGGGAGCCGAGGAAGCCGGCCACGAACAGGTTCGCCGGCTCGTCGTACAGCGACAGCGGGTCGCCGACCTGCTCGACCACGCCATCGTGCATGACCACGATCCGATCGGCCATGGTCATCGCCTCGATCTGGTCGTGGGTGACGTAGACCGCGGTGGTCTTGAGCCGCTGGTGCAATTCCTTGATCTCGGTGCGCATCTGCACGCGCAGCTTGGCGTCGAGGTTGGAGAGCGGCTCGTCGAACAGGAACACCGCCGGGTCGCGCACGATCGCGCGGCCCATCGCGACGCGCTGGCGCTGGCCGCCGGAGAGCTGCCGCGGATAGCGCTCGAGATACTCGGTAAGGCCAAGGATGCTGGCGGCCCGGCCGACCCGCTCCTGGATGACGTCCTTGGGCGCCTTCGCCAGCTTGAGCGAGAACGCCATGTTGTTGTACACCGTCATGTGCGGGTAGAGCGCGTAGTTCTGGAACACCATCGCGATGTCGCGATCCTTGGGCGGCACGTTGTTGACCACCCGGCCGCCGATCGCGATGTCGCCTTTGCTGATCTCCTCGAGACCGGCGATCATCCGGAGCAAGGTCGATTTGCCGCAGCCCGAAGGGCCCACCAGCACCACGAACTCGCCATCCGTGATGCCGATCTCGACCTCATGCAGCACCTGGGTCGATCCGAAGAACTTGTCGACCCTGCGAATGTCCACCTCTGCCATGACTTGCCGCCCGTCCCCTAGACTGTTTGCCAATACGCCGCCGGGACCGCCCGTACGAGCGCGCCCCCTCGGCTTCGGACGTCGGCCCGGCAAGGCCAGCCGTCCCCGTTTCGCGTGATCATGGCGCCTTTGCGCGCAATCATCAAGATGGGCCTTCAGGCCGCCCTGGCATCGAGCGCCGTGCGATCGAGCCCGACCTCCTCGGCAGCCGTCATGATGTGGTCCCAGGTGGTCGGGTCGACCGGGATGCCGGCCGTCGCGCGCTCGGCCCGGGCGCGGCGCTCGGGCTCGCCCGGCAGCAGCACCTCGCCGCCCTCCTGGCGCGGCCGCGAGCTCTTGACGAAGCCGAGGTAGCGCTCGATCTCGGCGCCGATCGCGCCCGCGTCGCCGTAGGCCTGCGGCGCGATCAGGATCGAGAGCATGCTGCTGGAAAAGCGCGCCTTGCCCTCGGGCGGCTTGCTGCAGCCGCCGCCGGTGAGCGCGCCGGCCAAAAGGTCGCACATCAGCCAGAGCGCGCCGCCCTTATGCCCGCTGACAGCACCGCCGAACGGCAAAAGGCTGCCAGGCGGGTCGGCGTACAGGTGGTTCGGGTCGGTGCGTGGGGTTGCCCTCGGCGTCGACCAGGCAGTCGGGCGGGATCAGGGCGCCCTTGTTGCGCGCGACCCTGACCTTGCCCTCGGCGGTCGCCGAGGTCGCGAAGTCGAGGATCACGGGTGCCGCACCCGGCACCGGTATGCCCATCGCGATCGGGTTGGTGGTGCCGCGGCCGTCGCGGCCGCCATGCGGCACGACGCGCAGCGGGATGCCGGTCGCGTTGACGAAGTGCAGCGAGGCCATGCCGGCGGCTGCCGCCATCTCCGGCCAGTCGCCGACGCGGCCGAGATGCGCCGAGTGGCGCAGCGCCGACATCGCGATGCCGTGCCGCCGCGCCTTGCTCGATCGCGACCTCGATCGAGCGCTCGCCCATGATCTGGCCGTAGCCGAAATGGCCATCCAGCACCGTCACGGTGTCGGTCTCGGCGACGACCTCGGCGCGCTGGTTGGCCAGGAGGGCGCCGCTTTTGACCTGGCCCACATATTGCGGCACGCGGATCACGCCATGGGAATCGTGGCCGTGCAGATTGGCGTCGACCAGGCGCGCCGCGACCTTGCCCGCCTCCTCGGCGGACGACCCCGCCGCCGCCAGGATCTGCGCGCTGATCTCGCGCAGCACCTCTGCCGCAATCTGCATCCGCTCCCTCCCATGCTTTCGCTGTGCCTGCCCGGTGTCTACTACGGCGGCGCCGCGATGGCGAGCCCGCGCGGCCGCAGCGGCGGCTACTTGGTCGCGTGGCGCCAGACGCCGTCCCAGTCGTCGCCGGGCGGATCGGCGGCAAGCTGGTCGAGCCGGTCGAGGAACACCCGTGCCGGCGGATCGCCGCTCGGGCTCCTGCGCCAAGGCCTCGAAACCCGCGCGCGCCGCTGCCCAGTCGCGCGCCCGGTAGGCCCCAAGCGCGGCCTCGAACCGGTCGCGGCGTGCTTGCGCCTCGGCCGACAGGCCTCCCTCGGCCGCCAGCAGCTCGAAGATCCGGATCGGCTCGGACTTGCCCGCGACCGCCACCAGGTCGATCTCGCGGGTCTCGATCGCGCCCTGCGCCAGCGCCTCGGTCGCCTCCGCGATCAGGATGCGCGTGCCGTACTGCTTGTTCAGCGTCTCGAGGCGCGAGGCCAGGTTCACGGTGTCGCCGATCACGGTGTAGTTCTTGCTGACCTCGGAGCCGACATTGCCGACCACCACCTCGCCGGTGGCGATGCCGATCCGCATCTCGAGCGGCGGCACGCTGCGCCGCAGGCCGGTCAGCTCCGGCAGCTTGGCCTGAAAGCCCGCCAGCCGCTCGCGCTGTGCCAGCGCGCAGAGGCACGCGAGGCGCGCGTGGTCCGCGGGCTCGGTGAAGGGCGGGGCCCAGAACGCCATGATCGCATCGCCCATATATTTGTCGATGATGCCCTGGCTGCTGCGGATGGGCTCCGACATCTCGGTGAAGTAGCTGTTGATCAGGCGCAGCACGGCGGCCGGCGTGAGCAGCTCGGCCAGGCTCGTGAAGCCTGCGATGTCGGAGAAGAAGACCGTGCAGTCCTGGCGCCCGCCCTCGCCCTCGAGCGCATCGGGATTGCCGAGCAGGCTCTCGACGATGCGCGGATCGACATACTGGCCGAACGTGGCCTTGATCCGCTCCTTGACCCGCATCTCGGCCAGCATGTGATTGAAGGAGCGGGCGAGCTGGCCGATCTCGTCGCGCGTGCGGATCGCGATCTCGGTCTGCAGGTTGCCGCGCTCGACCTCCTGGGTCGCGCTCACGAGGTCGCGCACGGGCCGGACCAGGCCGCGCACGATCGCCGCCGCCAGCAGCAGGCCGGCAAACGCCGCGATCGTGGTCAGCACGACGTTGGTCCGATGCACGCCGTGCTCGGCTTCCTGGGCCTCTTCGCCGGCCGCCCCGGCATAGCCCGAGATCGTGGCGACCGCCTGGGCCAGCCCGGCGTTGAACTCCTCTTCCTGGCGGCGCCAGTCGTCGAGCAGGACGCGGCCGACCTCGCCGCCGCCCACCTTGGTGACCGAGACGATCCGCGCGCTCTGGTTCTCGAAATCCTGGTGCTCGCGGTCGATGGTGGCGATCAGCGCCTCGAGGCGCACGAGCTGCGCGAGGTCGTGCTCGTAGCGCGGGTCCTCGCTCGCCTGCGCCACCAGCTGCCGGGCGCGCGCCAGCGCCTCGTCGACCTTGCCGCCACGATCCTTGAGCTGGGTCAGCCGGCGCTCGAGCGCGGCCGCCTCGACGTCGGGATCGCGCAGATCGGTAAACAGCTCCTGCGCCACGAGCTCCTGCTCGAGCTGATAGAGGCCGACCTCGGCCATCGCTCTGGCGAGCGGCGTGTAGGTCTCGTTGACGCGCGCGAGCGCGAACGCCGCATCCCGCACCAGGTACGAGGAGGTCGCCGCGGCCACGCCCATCAGCACGACGAGCAGCAGTGCGATGCCGAAAACCTTGCCGCCGATCGTGATGCGCAAAACGCTCGTCTCCCGAACCCTGCGCATTGTGTGGCGGGGGGATTCGGCAACGACGGCTGTTAATCCAGCGCATCTCCCAAGCGCGACGGCGAGCGCAACGAGGCGCTCGACACCCTCGTCTACGCCAGCGCCCCCGACGGACTGATCAGCATGGGGCTGCGGTTGAACGAGGAGGCGGACGCCATGGCGAGGACCGGGTTCAAGGGCGACGCGCCCGTGCCAAGTCGCGTATCATGCCGGCAACAATGGGAGATTTGCATGCCGACCCGAAACGTCAATCTCACCGCCGAGCAGGACGCCTTCGTCGAGGAGGTCGTCCGGGCCGGTAGGTATCAGAACGCGAGCGAGGCGATGCGCGACGCCGTGCGCGGCTTGCAGCAGCGCCTGAAGACCGACGAGCTGAAGCTCGATCTGCTCCGCACGCAGGTCAAGGCCGGGCTCGACGCGCTCGAACGCGGCGCGTTCACCGAAGTGGACGACGCCGACCTCGACGCCACGCTCGACAGCCTCGTCGCGAACGGCGCCCGCTGAGCCGTGGCGCGCTATCGGCTTTCCGATCCGGCGAAGGCCGATATCGCGTCAGTGCTGCGCACCAGCGAGGCGATGCACGGCGCCGAGGCGGGCATCCGATATCGCGGGCTGCTGACGGCGGCACTGCGGCGGATCGCGGCCGATCCGCAGGGGCTGTCGACCCTGGACCGGAGCGACCTCTTCGCCGGGCTGCGTAGCCTGCATATCCGCCATAGCCGCGACGAGAGCCGCGAGGCGCCGGTCGGCGATCCGGTGCACGTGATCTTCTACCGCGCCGTCGAACCCGGCCTTGTCGAGATCGTCCGCGTCCTGCATGAGCGGATGGAGCCAACTCGCGGGCGGGCCCGCATCCCCCTGCTGGAGCTCCTATGTCCGCAGCCCGACCTGCCGTCGGCCGCCGCACCATCGTCTGTCTCGGCATCTCGCAGCTCGTCTGCTGGGGCATCTCCTACTACCTGATCGGCGTGTTCGGCGAGCTGATCGCCGCCGATCTCGGCTGGAGCCGCACGCTGGTCTATGGCGGCTTCTCGACGCGCTGCTGGCGATGGGGATCGCCTCGCCGCTGGTCGGCCGCCTGATCGATCGCCTGGGCGGTGCTCGCGTGATGAGCCTGGGGTCGGTGCTGTGCGCGCTCGGCACCGCCGGGGCGCGGGGGCGGGGCCGCGGGCGCGGCGCGCGGGCGCGGGGGCGCGCGGGCGGCGCGGCGCGGCGGCCGCGCGCGGCCGGCCCGCCGGGGGCCGCGCGGCGCGGGCGCCGCCGGGCGCCCCCGCGCGCGCCGCGCGGCGGGCCCACCACGCGCGCCGCCGGGCGCCGGCCGCGCCCGGCCCACACGCGCGCCGCACCGGCGCGGGACGGGGGGCACCGACTGACCTCCCCACCGCGCCGCTCGCCGACGGTCACCCCGCGCCGCCCCGCCCCCGCGCCCCGCGGCGCCCCGCGCCCCCCCCCCCCCCCCCCCCCCCCCCCCCGGGGCTCGCGCTCGCGC
Organism: uncultured Alphaproteobacteria bacterium; assembly: GCA_963753315.1. Classification (GTDB taxonomy): domain Bacteria; phylum Pseudomonadota; class Alphaproteobacteria; order Geminicoccales; family Geminicoccaceae; genus DASUGG01. The sequence continues at coordinate 121,991 of CAVWCI010000034.1, read as the reverse complement.
ACGACGTCGCCACCTACTACGCCGCCTGGATCTGCCTCGGCGTCGCCATGCGGGCGATCCTGTACGATGCCGCCTTCGCGGCGCTCGCCCGCATCGGCGGGCCGGACGCGGGCCGGCCGATCGCCCAGGTCACGCTGCTGGGCGGGCTCGCCTCGACCTGCTTCTGGCCGATCGGCCACCTGCTCGCGGATGCGTTCGGCTGGCGCGGCGCGCTTGCGGTCTATGCCCTGATCGCGCTCGCGACCCTGCCGCTCCACATGGCGATCCCCAAAGGACGCTACGAGGACGCCCGGCCGGCCTCGGGCGAGCCTGCCAGGCCGCGGGCAGGGCGTCGCGCGCGGATCGCGCCTGCCCTGCTCTACGCCGTCGTCATCGCGGCCACCAACGCGCTCAATTCCGGCATGTCGGCGCACATGATCGGCATGCTCGCAGGGCTCGGCCTCGCCGCGTCGGCGGCCGTCTGGATCGCATCGCTGCGCGGTATCGGCCAGTCGCTGGCACGGCTCGCCCAGGTGCTGTTCGGCCGCCGGCTGCATCCGCTCGATCTGAACCTCGCGGCAGCGCTCGTGCTCACGGCATGCTTCGTCGTGGGCTTCGCCAGCGGCTGGTCCCTGGCGCTGGCCGCGGCGTTCGCGTTCTTCTACGGCGCCGGCAACGGCATCCTCACCATCACGCGCGGCACGCTGCCGCTGGTGCTGTTCGATCACCGCACCTATGGCGCGTTCGTCGGCAAGCTTCTGGTGCCGAGCTTTTTGCTCTCGGCACTGGCACCCTTCGCCTATGCCGCCGTGATCGAGGCGTTCGGCGTCGCTGCGGGGCTCTGGCTCTCGATCGCGCTGGCGGCGACGGTGCTCGCCGGCGCCATCGGCCTGAAGCTCGCGCGCGGCGCGGTCCCTGAGCCCTAGCCGTCGGCCGGCGGCAGCACCGGCTCCTGGCCGGCCCAGGCCATGGCGGGCACCGCCGAGATCGAGTTCTTCGGGCTGCCCTCGATCACCCGGTCCGAATAGACCAGGTAGACGAACACCTTGCGCTTGGCGTCGAAGAAGCGGACGACCTGCATCGACTTGAAGATCAGCGAGGTGCGCTGCTTGAACACCTCCTCGCCCTCCTCCAGCTCGTCCTGGACCGCGATCGGGCCGACCTGGCGGCAGGTGATCGAGGCGTCCGACGGGTCCTCCTCGACGCCGATCATGCTCTTGAAGCCGCCGGCGTCGGCCCGCGCCAGGTAGCAGGTCACGCCCGCGATCTTCGGGTCGTCGAACGCCTCGACGACGATCTTGTGGTCGGGCGAGAGGAAGTGGAACACCGTCGAGACCTCGCCGATCTCCTCGGCTGCGGCCCAACCCGAGGCCAAGCGCGCCCCCGCCGAGGCCGAGCACGACAAGCAACGCCCCCACCATCCGCATCATGGCTTTTCTCCCTCGCCCGGCAGAATCGCAGAGCTGCCCTGCAATATCGCATGGCCGGCCACGACGGCCAGCCCCGGCGCGCCGGACGGCCGCACCGAAAGCGTTGCCGGCGGCTTTGCTCCGGCGCACGATGCGACATCCGTCACATTCGCCGCCTTGCCATCGCTGTAGCGTCCGCCTAGCTCGATCCGGGCGACGAAACCGAGGAAACGCCGATGAATGTGCTCCAGCCGCTCGGGACCGTGGGTGTCGTAGTCGCAGCGCTGGCGCTGGCCGCCTGCGACGATGGTGCCGGCGACGGCCAGGCCGATGCCGCACTGCCGCCGCCGCCGGTGACCGTGGCCAGCCCGCTCGTGATGCCGGTCACCGAATGGTACGAGTTCACGGGCCGGTTCGAGGCGACCGAGAGCGTCGAGGTGCGGGCGCGGGTCTCGGGCTACCTCGAGGAGATCCGGTTCGAGGACGGCGAGATCGTCGAGCAGGGCCAGGTGCTGTTCGTGATCGACCGCCGGCCCTATCAGGCCGAGGTGGAGCAGCTGCAGGCGCAGGTGAACAGCGCCGCGGCCCAGGTCGACCTCGCCGATGCCGAGCTCAGGCGCGCCGAGCAGCTCGTCAACAACGAGAACATCTCGCGCTCGACCTATGATCAGCGCATGCAGCAAAAGCGTGCCGCCGAGGCGGCGCAGGAGATGGCGGAGGCCGCGGTGCGCGCGGCCGAGCTCGATCTCGAGTTCACCGAGGTGCGCGCGCCGATCACCGGCCGGATCTCCGATCGCCGGGTCGACATCGGCAACCTCGTGACCGGCGATCCGGGTGCCACCCTGCTCACCACCATCGTGGCGCTCGATCCGATCTACTTCGTGTTCGACATGAGCGAGGCGGACTATCTCGGCTTCCAGCGCGCGGTCGAGGAAGGCGAGCTGTCCTCGGCGCGCGATCGCTCGACCCAGGTGCAGCTCCGCCTGCCGGACGAGCCGGACACCGAGACCTGGCCGCGCAGCGGCTACATGGATTTCGTCGACAACCGGATCGACCAGAGCGCCGGCACGATCCGCGCCCGCGCCGAGCTCGCCAATCCCGATCACTTCATCACGCCCGGCCAGTTCGGCCAGCTGCGCCTGCCGGGCTCGCCCCGCTACGAGGCGATCCTGGTCCCCGACAGCGCGATCGTGGCCGATCAGGCCGACAAGATCGTCCTGACCGTGGCCGAGGACGGCACGGTCGAGCCGCGCGCGATCCGCGAGGGCCCCCGCTATGCCGGCGGCCTGCGCATCGTCCGCCGCGGCCTCGAGCCCTCCGACCGGATCGTCATCAACGGCCTGATGCGGGCGCGGCCTGGCGCCAAGGTCGACCCGCAGCCGGGCACCATCGCGCCGCCCTCGCCCGAGGATTCGGTAACCCAAGGCTGACACGCAAGGCTGGGCCCGCCGCATGGGATTTGCGCACTTTTTTGTCGACCGGCCGATCTTCGCGACGGTCGTCTCGATCTTCATCGTCCTGGTGGGCGCTGCCGCCTACCTGGTCCTGCCGGTCGCGCAGTATCCCGAGATCGCGCCGCCGACGATCCAGGTCACCGCGAGCTATCCGGGCGCCTCGGCCGAGACCGTGAGCGATACCGTGGCGACGCCGCTCGAGCAGGAGATCAACGGCGTCGACGACATGCTCTACATGGTCAGCCAGGCGACCGGCGACGGCCAGCTGTCGCTGACCGTGACCTTCGCGCTCGGCACCGATCTCGATATCGCCCAGGTGCTGGTCCAGAACCGGGTCGCGATCGCCGAGGCGCGCCTGCCCGAGGAGGTTCGCCGCCTCGGCGTCACGGTGCGCAAGAACTCGCCCGACATGCTGATGGTGATCCACCTCAGCTCGCCGGACGAGTCGCGCGATCAGCTCTACATCTCGAACTACGCGACCCTGCAGGTGCGCGACGTCCTCTCCCGGATCGACGGCGTCGGCGACGTGCGCGTGTTCGGCGCGCGCGACTACGCGATGCGGATCTGGCTCGACCCCGAGAAGGTGGCGGCGCGCGACCTCACGGCCGGCGAGGTGGTGGCCGCGATCCGCGCGCAGAACGTGCAGGTCGCATCGGGCGTCCTGAACCAGCCGCCGATCCCGACCGACGCCTCCTTCCAGCTCAACGTCGAGACCGAGGGCCGGTTCGACGACACCGACGACTTCGAGCGGATCGTCGTCAAGACCGACCCCGACGGCCGCGTCACGCGCATCGCCGACATCGGCCGGGTCGAGCTCGGCGCGCAGGACTACAGCGCCAACGGCTATCTCGACGAGCGCCCCGCCGTGCCGCTGCTGATCTTCCAGCGGCCGGGCTCGAACGCGCTCGCGACCGCCGATCAGCTCATCGCCACCATGCAGGAGCTGGCGCAGGATTTCCCGGAAGGCCTGCAGTACGACATCGTCTACAACCCGACCGAGTTCGTCGCGCAGTCGGTCGACGCCGTGAGGACGACGATCTACGAGGCCGTCGTCCTCGTGATCCTGGTGATGATCGTGTTCCTGCAGTCCTGGCGGACCGCGATCGTCCCGATCGTCGCGATCCCGGTCTCGCTGATCGGCACGTTCGCGGTCATGGCGGCGCTCGGCTTCTCGATCAACAACCTCACGCTGTTCGGCCTGGTGCTCGCGATCGGCATCGTGGTCGACGACGCGATCGTCGTGGTCGAGAACGTCGAGCGCAACCTGCGCGCCGGCCTCTCGCCGCGCGAGGCGGCGCACCGCACGATCGACGAGGTGGCGGGCCCGATCATCGCGACCTTCCTGGTGCTCGCCGCGGTGTTCGTGCCGGCGGCCTTCATCCCGGGCATCTCCGGGCAATTCTTCCGGCAGTTCGCGGTCACGATCGCGGTCTCCACCGCGATCTCGACCTGGGTCTCGCTCTCGCTCAGCCCGGCGCTCTGCGCCCTGCTCCTCAAGCCCCACGAGGCGCACGCGCAGCGTCGCACGCCTCTGCTCCTGAAGCCGGTCAGCTGGTTCTTCGCGGGCTTCAACTGGCTGTTCGAGAAATTCTCGCTGGGCTATGGCGGCCTCACCAGGCGCCTGGTGCGGATCCCGCTGATCGTGCTCGTCGTCTACGCCGGGCTGATCGGCCTCACCGGCTATCAGTTTTCCCGGGCGCCCACCGGCTTCATTCCGGAGCAGGACCAGGGCTATCTGATCACCGTGCTGCAGCTGCCGCCGGGCGCCTCGCTCGGCCGCACCGATGCGGTGGTGCGCGAAGCCGCCAAGATCATCCTCGACACGCCGGGCGTCGCGCACGCGGTGCCGTTCGCAGGCTTCGATGGCGCCACCTTCACCAACGCGCCCAATGCCGGCGCGATCTTCTCGGCGCTGGCGCCGTTCGAGGAACGGGTCGAGGCCGGGCTCGACGCGCCGACGATCCTGCAGGACCTGAACGCGCGCCTCGCCGGCATCCAGGAGGCGTTCATCATCACCATCATGCCGCCGCCCGTGCGCGGCATCGGTACCGGCGGCGGCTTCAAGATGATGGTCGAGGACCAGCGCGCGCGCGGCGCTGCGGCCCTCGATGCGGTCACCCAGGAGATCGTCGCCGCCGCCAGCCAGGAGCCCGGCCTCACGGGCGTCTTCTCGGTGTTCAACACGCGCACGCCAAAAATCTATGCCGACATCGACCTGGTGCGCGCCGAGATGCTGGGCGTGACGCCCGAGCACGTGTTCGAGGCGCTCGAGGTGTATCTGGGCTCGTCCTACATCAACGACTTCAACTACCTCGGCCGGATCTTCCAGGTCCGCATGCAGGCCGACGGCGCGTTCCGGCAGAATCTGCGCGATGTCGGCAACCTGAAGACGCGCAGCGCCGAGGGCGGCATGGTGCCCTTGAGCTCGGTCGCGAGCTTCGGCGACCGCACCGGGCCCTACCGGGTGCCGCGCTACAACCTCTATCCCGCCGCCGAGGTCCAGGGTGCGACCCTGCCCGGCACGTCGACGGGCGAGGCGCTCGCACGCATGGAGGCGCTGGCCGAGGAGATCTTGCCGGCGGGCTTCGCCTACGAGTGGACCGAGCTCGCGCTGCAGGAGCGCCAGGCCGGCGACACCGGGCTGCTGGTCTTCGTCGCCGCCGCGATCTGCGTGTTCCTGGTGCTCGCCGCCCAGTACGAGAGCTGGACGCTGCCGCTGGCCGTGATCCTGATCGTGCCGATGTGCCTGCTGGCGGCGGTGAGCGGCCTCGGCCTGCGCGGCATCGACATCAACATCCTCTCGCAGATCGGCTTCGTGGTGCTGATCGGGCTCGCCGCCAAGAACGCGATCCTGATCGTCGAGTTCGCAAGGCGGCTCGAGCACGAAGGCCGCGACCGCTGGCAGGCCGCGATCGAGGCGGCGCAGATCCGCATGCGGCCGATCCTGATGACCTCGTTCGCGTTCATCTTCGGCGTGCTGCCGCTCGCGATCGCGACCGGTGCTGCCGCCGAGATGCGCCAGGCCCTCGGTACCGCCGTCTTCTTCGGCATGATCGGCGTCACCTTCTTCGGCCTGATCTTCACCCCCGTCTTCTACGTCGTCGCCCGCAGGCTCGCGCGGAGCTAGGGGCCTGCACGTGACGGTTCATTGCCGGGCGTGACGAGCCGGCGCGACTCGACGTCGCGCCATGGTCCGCTACATTTTCATATGGAGCGAAAGGCCTGCAGCACCGTTGTAAGCAGGGGGTAGCGAGGAGGGAGTGGGCCGATGCGAGCGAGGGCCGCTCTGCTTGGTTTGATCTGGGCGCTGGCTGCCTGTGCCGTCAATGAGCCGCCCCGGCTGGGCTATGCGCCGCCTGCCGACCAGCCCACGAGCCCGGGTGCGGGCTACGTCGGCGGACCTTCAGCCGACCTGATCTGGAACCAGCTGCTCGACCGCCTGAACCAGTCCGGCCTGCAGGTCGGTCTCGCGGACCCCGAGCGCGGCGTCATGGTCGCGACCTACGAAGGCGAGGCGGCGCCCTACGTGACCTGCGGCGCGATCCTGCTTTATGGCGACGGCGAGCCGGAGCAGGTCGACGCGAGCGGCGCCGCGAGCTTCGATCGCGTGCTGGGGCGACGCTCCATCGAGATCGATCGCGACCTGAAGCTCGACGCCCGCCTGGTGGTCGAGGTGAAGCCCGCTGCCGGGGAAGCCTTCGTCGAGGCGGCCGGCAACTACGTCCTGACCAAGAGCGTCGTGGCCGCATACCGATCGGGAAGCCAGCGGGGGCGCGCGTACGAGATCGTCAGCTTCAGCACCGGTGAGCGCGGCGCGTTCAGCAAAGGCACCGTGTGCCAGCCCAACGGCGCTCTCGAGCAGACGGTGCTCGACATCATGCCGCCCGCGTCGCAGGTCGCGCAAGCAGCGCAAAGCGCGCAGGCCCGGTGGCGACGCGGCACGCGAGGATCGTGCGGACCGAGATCGCAAGCCACGATACCGTTCCGCAATCTTCGGCGAGCGACGATCTCGGGCAGCAGGCGGCCCTGAGCAACGATCCCTCGGAGGCCCCTTCCGCAGGCGATGGTCCGCCTCGACCGTCCGCAGCGTGCGCGGTCGCCGACGAGACGTTCTGCGCGGTGCTCGAGATCACCGATCCCTATCGCCGCGCGAACCAGGAGCGAGGCCTCGGTCTCGAGGCCGAAGCGCATCGAGGCCGGCAATCCACTCCTGGAGGGCAGTGATTTCGGCCTCGATATCAGGCTGCCGAAATACGCCGCGTACCTGGCCTTGAGCTACTTCCTGCGCGACGGCACCGTCCACCATGTCCTGCCCGGCCGCAACTGGGCCTGGCCGGCGAATGCGCGTGAGTTCATCGGTGTCCCGGCGCTTGGCAAGGACGGGAGCGCAAACGTGGAGATGGTCGTCGCCGTGGCCTCGGACGTGCCGCTGTTCGCGTCACCCCGGCCGTCGCGCGGAGGCTGCCGAAAGCTACCTCGCCGACCTGCGCAGGCGTCTTGCCGAGATGAGCGATGCCGACGATCCCGCCGAGGTCGCCGCCACCCTGCTCGTGATCACGCCCGCGCCGCAGCAGCGCATCCTGACGCTGCGCCCGGCTGGCCGAGCGCAGCTCAGTACATGTCGATATCCTCGCCCGCGCCCGGAGCGATCTCCGGGCTCCCTTCGATCAGGCAGCGAAACGCCTCCTCGGCATGCTGCCCGGCCGGAAACGCCTCCAGGTACCCTTGACACGCCTCGGCTGTTCCGGCCTCGCTCGCAGCGGCCCAGGCCGCATCGTCGGGGTTCAGCGACTGCTGGGCGTGGCCAAGCGACGAACCGGCCAGCGCGGTGATGGCCAACGCCCGAAAGCCAAGGAGGACGGCGGCGAGCCTCTTCACGATGGAAGCGCCAATGGTTGCGGCGCCCCGCCCCAGGCCAGCTCAGCCCCCTCCGACCGCCCCGTCGGGGAGGCCGGGATCGGCGTCGCCTCGAAAGGCGAACCGAGCCAAAGCTGCATGATCTCGGCAGCCGGTCGGCCGAACGCGATTACGCGGACCGGCTGCCACTTGCGCCGGATCAGTGCGAGCCGCCGCAGCGTGAACAGCCGCCAGTCCAGCTCGGCAGCAAACCGCTCCTGGTCCGCACGTGCAGGGAGATACTCGAACAGCACCCGGCGTCCTCGGAAAAGCTGGAACGCGTCGCTGTCCGTAAGCAGCAGCGGCGCGAGGTTGCGCTCGGTGCAGTGGCGCTCCACGATGCCGAGGACGCTCTCGATCTCCGCTTCGGACAAGCCGAACACGACGACGCCCAGCACAGCTTTGGGCGGGCCATCCTTGAGCCACGGCACCAATGCCCGCTCGGCCGATGCCTGCTGCGTCGTCTCCGACGCAAGGCTTGGTTTGGCGCGCAGCGGAGCCGTGCGAGTGGGCCGGATCCTCTCGAGCAAGGCGCGGGCCGCGGCCCAAAGCGGGCGCGAGCCCCGAACCGCCGGCGCCGCGCGCTCGGCGAGCGCGCCCAGCTCCCGATTGAGCCGCTGCAGTTCGGCATCGCGTTCGGCAAGAAGAGACGTGAGCCGCTCGCGCTCGCCGATCAGCTGCTGTATCCTGCGCGCGCCTTTTTCGAGGGCTGGCTTGAGCTGCTCGCCACGTCGGCGAGTCTCGGCGACTTCCTGCGTCAGTCGAGTGAGCCGGTACGTGAGCGCGGCAACGGCGTCGCTGGACGTGGGTGCCGGCTTCTCCTGCCTCTGACCGGTTTCCGCGACCGGACGCGCCTCGAAGCTGGCGGCCGATGCGCTCATGCCGTTGCCGTTTGGTCGAGGCGTATTGCTGCCGGCGGCCATTGTTCCAGGAGCTTCGGCAGGCTTGCGGATAGTGTCAAGGCGTCTGATCCGTCCTCCTTGAACATGAGGTACTCCAGTATCTCCGACGCTGACGGTCAGGCCTGGCTTGCCATGAAGCGCTTGGCCGAGGGATGACCGAGCTCGGCCGCCCGGCCCAGCAGCTCTTCCGCCTTGGCGCGGTCCTGGGGCACGCCCTCGCCATTCCAGTAGGCATAGCCGAGCGCGGTCATGGCCGAGCTGCTGCCCTGGCTGATCGCGATCTCGAGCCAGCGCAGGCCTGCCTGTGGGTCGCGCGGCAAGGGCGATCCGGTCAGATAGGCGGAACCGAGATCGGTCTGCGCGCCGCTCTGGCCGGCTGCGGCCGCCTCCTCGAGAAGGCTCTCGGCGCGTCGGGGGTCGCCGGGCAGCACCTCGCCCTCCAGGAGCGCCCTGCCGAGATAGGCCTTGGCGGGGGCGTATCCCTGCGCGATGGCGAGCTCCGCCCAACGCTGGCCGCGAGGGCCGTCGACCGGCCGGTCGCGGCCTTCCAGATAGGCACGCGCCAGGACTCCCTGGCTGACGACGTCGCCGGCCTCGGCCGCCTGCTCGATCCACTGCCAGTGCGCCGCCGGGTCGGCAGCGGTCAGCACCCCGTCCTCATAGGCGCTTGCCAGCGTCCGCATGGCGCCGACGTCGCCCTGATCGGCCCGGGCGCGGTACTGCGCCAGCGCTTGCGCACCGTAGGCTCGCGCCTGCCCGTCCTGGCCGCGCTCGTGATACAGCTCGGCCAGCTTCTCCTGGGCCTCGAGGTGCCCGTCGGCTGCAGCCTCGCGCCAGTATGTCTCGGCCTCGGCCATGTCGCCCCGCTCGGCGAGCAGGGTGCCGATCTCGTACTCGGCGCCTTGTCTGCCCTGCTCGCGGGCGTACGACAGCAGCTCTAGCGCCCGCTCCGGCTGATCGTCGACCAGCAGCCGGCCGAGGTAGTACGCGGCATCGGCCTTGCGGTCGCTCGACTTGGCGTAGGCGGACTCGAGCAGCCGGATCGCCTCGGGCCGATCCTCCTCGCTGTTTTGACCGGAGACCAGCACGCGGGCGTATTCGATCTCGGCGTAGGGGTGCTCGCTCTCCGCGGCGGCCGCGAGAAGCTCGGCGCTGCGCTCGGGATCGCCTTCCTGCAACGCGGCACGCCCGGCTACGTATTGGGCCTGATAGGCGCCCGGCAGCCGATTGTCGTAGTGCGCCTGAGAGCAGCCCGCCAAACCCAGGGCGAGCATCAGCACGTTCCGATAGCGGTGCATCGGCATTCCTCCCCACAGCCGAAAAACTCTTTTTGCGTTCAAGAGTTCCGCTTGCGCGCAACTCCCCAATTGCCGATGACCTCATGGCGTTCGTAGCCGAGGCTACGACAGACGAGCAGATCCCAGACCTTGCCTACCTGAGCGGTGCTGCGCTCCTCCTCGGGAAGACGCGACAGGAATTCCGGTATCGGCTCACCAGGTTTGATCATTCGCTCGTAGGTCCAGTCGAGATCGTCGAAAATCACCCAACCTCCTGGCTTCAGCAGGCGATCGACCAGGAAGAACGCATAACCTGTCACGTCCCAGGAATGACCTCCGTCGAAATAGCAAAAATCAAAACTTGGGCTTTCGTGTTCTTCGATCAGCCGCATCAGCCTCCATGTCAAGGATCTCGGCTCAAGATATACTTGTACGCGGTGTGACAATTTAAGCGTTTTGAGGACTTGATAAACGTTGGGTTCCCTAGTCTTTGCATCGAGCCGGTCGATCGTCACCAACGAGCCTCGTCCTATCATCTCCAGGACTGCTGCCATATAGGCAGTGCTCTTTCCGTGGTACGTTCCGAGCTCCAGCAAACTGCTGAGGCCTTCTCGCTCGATAAGCCCGCCGAGAGACAGCGCCTGCCTGGTGCTCATGTAGGGCAGGTCGCCGAACTTCTTATCGACCAGTGCGATCGCTGCATCGAGATTTTTTGGCGTAATGCGGGGCCGCCGCGCCGTCCCTTTGGCAGTTGCTTTCGCTCTTCGTTGCTTCGTGACCGACATTTTTCATTTGCCAGTTGGCGCCAATGCCTGAAACCGGCCCTCTCGATGCATAGTCAAATGACAGGCTCGGGGGTAGTGTCAAGGAGCGGCGCCGAGCCGCGCGCCGGGAATGGATGAGGGCCTAACGTCTTGAGCGACTGTTTGTGTCAGGCGTCCGTTACGACGTAGTCGCCATTGGCGACTTCCGCTTCCCCGGCGGTACCTCGACCGCGGTCGTCGAGGAGCTGCGCGCTCAGGCCGCTGCCGGCTATCGGACCGGGCTTATTCAGCTCAAAGGGCCGGTTCTGAAATACCCGCACCCTTTCCATCCGGAAATCCGGCGCTGTCTCGACGAGGGGATCGCCGACCTCCTCGATCCCGATACCGCGATCGGCGCCCGGATCGTCCTCGCTCACCACCCCTCGCTGTTCACCTACCTGCCGCGCCGCGCCCTGCGCATCGATGCCGAAGCGCGCCTTTTGATCGTGCATCATCCGCCTTTCGACGGCGCGGGTAAGCCCAGCTACGACTGCGCGGCCATCCACCGCAACGCCGAGGCGGTGCTCGGAGGCGAGGTGCTCTGGGCGCCGGTCGGCCCGGCCGTCCGCGCGCAGTTCGCGATGCTCGACGATCCGCCGCCGCTCTTCCCTGTCGACTGGCACGGCGTGCTCGACCCGCGGCCGTGGCAGGTGGAGCGCGCGGGGCTCCTCCAGGCGCGCCCGGTGATCGGCCGGCACAGCCGCCCGGATGCGCTCAAGTGGCCGGACGACCGGGCGACCACGCTCGCGGCCTATCCGGACGATCCGGCCTTCATCGTCCGCATCCTCGGCGGCGGGGCGTTCCTGCGCGAGCTCCTGGGCGGCTATCCGCGCAACTGGGAAGTCCTGCCGTTCAACGCAATGGCGCCCGAGCGCTTCCTGAGCACGCTCGATTTCTTCGTCTATTTCCACCACAGCCGATGGGTCGAGGCCTTCGGGCGCACGATCATCGAAGCCATGACGAGCGGCGCGGTGACGATCCTGCCACCGCACTTCCAGACCCTGTTCGGCGACGGCGCCATCTATGCCGAGCCCCGCCAGGTCCGCGAGCTGGTACGCGGGCTCCATGCCGACCGGCGGGCGTTCCTTCGCCAGAGCGGGCGCGGCTCGGCGCTGGTGGCGCAGCGGTTCGGCCCGGCGGCGCACGTGGCACGCCTGCGCGATCTGATCGGCCGGCCGCGCCGATCCGTCCAGGCTGCAAGTCCGCCGCGCCGCAAGCGCCGGATCCTGTTCGTGACCTCGAATGGCGTCGGCATGGGCCATCTGAGCCGGATGCTCGCGGTCGCGCGGCGGTGCCCGCAGCCGCTGGAGCCGGTGTTCCTCACCATGTCGCAGGCGATCAGGATCGTGCGCGAGCAGGGCTTCCTCGTCGAATACCTTCCCTTTCACGGCCTGCTCGGCTGCGACATTCAGCAATGGAACCAGTGCCTGCGGGAGGAGACCAACGAGCTGATCGGGTTCTACGATCCGGCCGTCGTCGTGTTCGACGGCAATGTGCCGTACCAGGGGCTGGTCGATGCGTTGCGCGACAACCCGGACGTGTGGTCGGTCTGGTCCCGGCGCGGCATGTGGCAAGCCCGGTCGCGGCACGGAGGTGATCGCGCGCGAGCATCATTTCGATGCGGTGGTCGAGCCGCGCGACCTGGCCGAACGCTTCGACCGGGGCTTGACGGCGCAGAGCCGGTCGCGCACCCGCCTCGTCGATCCGATCCGGCTGCTCGACGAGAGCGACCTCTTGTCGAGACGGCGGGCCCGCCATGCCTTGGGCATCGGCTCGACCCGGCCGGCGGTGCTGCTGCAGCTGGGCGCGGGCAACAACTACGACTACGCGCCGCTGCGCCAGAGCGCGATCGCGATGCTCCGCGAGCGCTACGATGCGGACGTGCGCGTGGCGCAATGGCCGATCGCCGAGGAGCCTCTGGAATTGCCGGAGGGCGTGCGCAGCATCAGCGAGTTTCCCCTGAGCCGATACCTCAGGGCCTTCGATCTCGTGATCAGCGCGGTGGGCTACAACTCCTTCCACGAGTTGCTGCTCGCGGGCGTGCCAACCATCTTCGTGCCGAACGAGCACCCCCAGCAGGACGACCAGCTGGCGCGCGCCCGCTTTGTCGAGCACGAGGACCTTGGGGCGTGCGTGCGCGCCCGTGAGATCTATCGCCTGAGCGCGTGCATCGAGCGCCTGCTCGCGCCGGGCGAGCGGCGGCGGATCGCCAGGCGGTGCGCCACGCTCGAACGCGTCAACGGCGCCGTCGAATTCGCTGGCCTGATCGAAGAGATGGCGTATAGCCGCAAGGTCGACCGCAGCTGACCGCCGTCATCGCCGATCTCGGCGCCGCCGCTCAGAACCCCACCTGGTCGCCGCCCTTGAGCTGCAGCTTCGCGCGCGCCTCGGCAGGGGTCGCGATCTCGAGCGAGAGGTTTTCGAGGATGCTGCGGATCCGCGTCACCTGCTCGGCGTTGGACTTGGCGAGCTGGCCCCTGCCGAGATAGATGCTGTCCTCGAGCCCGACCCGGACGTTGCCGCCCATGATCGCGCCCATCGTGCCGAGCCGCATCTGGTGGCGGCCGGCCGCCAGGATCGAGAACGTATAGGCGTCGCCGAACAGGCTGTCCGCCGTGCGCTTCATGTGCATCAGGTCCTCAGGGCTCGTGCCGATGCCGCCGAGGATGCCGAAGATCAGCTGCACGAACAGCGGCGGCTTGACGAGCTTGCGCGCGAGCATGTGCGCGAGGTTGTAGAGGTGGCCGACGTCGTAGCACTCGAACTCGAACCGGGTGCCGTACGCCTCGCCGACCTCCTTCAGGACGTACTCGATGTCGGCGAACGTGTTCCGGAAGATGAAGTCGCGCGAGCGCTCGAGGGCCGCGGGCTCCCAGGGATGCTTCCAGGTCTCGTAGCGCTCGAGCATCGGATAGAGCCCGAAATTCATCGAGCCCATGTTGAGCGAGCACATCTCGGGCCTGGCACGCCGCGCGGCGGCAAGCCGCTCCTCGAGCGACATGCCGTGGCCGCCGCCCGTGGTGATGTTGACCACCACATCCGCGCTCTGCTTGATCACCGGCAGGAACGCCATGAAGCGCTCCGGGTCCGGCGTCGGCTGGCCGGTTTTCGGATCGCGCGCGTGCAGGTGCACGATCGCCGCCCCCGCCTCGGCCGCCCCGATCGCGCTCTGCGCGATCTCCTGCGCCGTGATCGGCAGATGCGGCGTCATGGTCGGGGTGTGGATCGACCCCGTCACCGCGCACGAGATGATCACCTTGTCCGCCATCGCGCTTCTCCCTTCTATTCGCCGATCTCTTTTGCCGCCTTGCGCTTCTGGCCGGCGAGCGCCATCAGGCGGCGATCGCGCCAGGCGCTGCGCGAGCCCACGCTCCTCCAACGCCAGCTTCCGGCGCCGCTCCTCGTCGAGCCTCTGCAGCAGCGCCTCGTCGGTCCAGTCCAGCGCGGCCTCGGCGTGCTCGCGCTCGATCGCCTGGTACAGCGGCCCGTAGCGCCGCAGATAGTCGGCGATCCCGCCCGGCGCGTTGAGGTCGATCGTCTCGAGCGGGCCCATGAACGACCAGCGCAGGCCGATGCCGTCCCGGATCGCGATGTCGACGTCCTCGGCCGAGGCGATGCCGTCCCGCACCATGCGCAGCGCAGCGCCGATCAGCGCCGCCTGCATGCGGTTGGCGATGAAGCCCTGGACCTCGCGGCGCATGCGGATCGGCGCCTGGCCGACCGCGCGCATGAGCGCATGGGTGCGATCGACCACCGCGGCATCGGTCCAGGGTGCGGGGCAGATCTCCACGAGCGGCGTCACGTAGGGCGGGTTGATCGGATGCGCCACGAGGCAGCGCCGCCGCCCGGCCAGGTGATCGGTGAAGGCCGATGGCGGAATGCCCGTGGTCGAGCTCGCCAGCACCGCATCGGCTGCACTCAGGCGGTCGAGATCGGCGAACACCTGGCGCTTGACCTCGACCCGCTCGGGCGTGCTCTCCTGCACGTAGGTGGCGCCAACCAGCGCCTCGCCGAGATCCTTTGTCTGCCGAATGCGGCCCAGCACCGCGCCCGCATCCTCGAGCAGTCCCGAGGCCACCAGGTCGCGCAGCCGCGCCGCGATGCCGTCCTGCGCCCGCGCCAAAGCACCCGCATCGGCGTCGTACAGCACGACGTCGTGGCCCGCCCGGCCGAACACGATCGCCCAGGCCTGGCCGACCAGCCCGGCCCCCACCAGCGCAACCTTCTCCCTCATCTCCGTCACCACACCTCCCCCGAGCCGGTTCCCCCTGACCGACAGCATAGCCGCTCGGCCGCCACGCGACAGGCCCTTGCGCGGGGGCAGGCGATTTCACATGCGCGCCGCGCGCGACGGGTCTGGTGCGGGCGCGGCAATACGATTAGCTTTCGCGCGCAAGCCCGCACAAGGCGCCCATGCCTCGCCTCGTTCTCAAACTGCCGTCTACCCTCGTCGCCGATCTGCCGGCCCCGGTGCGCGCAGCGCTCTGGATGGTCGCGGCCTCCAGCGCGTTCGCGGCGATGATCATCCTGATCCGCGAGCTCACCGCGACCTTCGATCCGCTCCAGGTGGTGTTCTTTCGCAACGTCTTCGGCCTGATCGCCATGCTGCCCTGGCTCGCGGGTCATGGCCTTCGCGCGCTGCGCACCCAGCGCCTGGGCCTGCACGCGCTGCGCGCCACGATCGGCATCGTCAGCATGATCTGCTGGTTCACGGCACTCTCGCTGATGCCGCTCGCGGAGGCCACCGCGCTGAGCTTCACGGCACCCATCTTCGCGAGCGTGCTGGCCGTGATCTTCCTTGGCGAGGTGATGCGGCTGCGGCGCTGGTCGGCGACCGCCGTGGGCCTGCTCGGCACGCTCGTCATCCTGCGGCCGGACGGCTCGAGCATCGAGGCCGCGGCCATGCTCGCGCTCGCGTCCGCCGTGCTCGGCGCCGCCTCGCCGATCTTCGTGAAAGTCATGGCGCGCACCGAGAGCACGGGTGCGATCGTCACCTACATGGTGCTGTTCCTGACGCCGCTCTCGCTCGTGCCGGCGCTGCTGGTCTGGCAGCAGCCGAGCCTCGTCGAGCTTGGCTTTGCCGCCCTGCTCGGCCTTGCCGGCACCCTCGGCCACCTCTGCTTCACCCGCGCGCTCGCGACGGCCGACGCCACGGTGGTGGTGCCGTTCGACTATCTGCGCCTGCCCGCGGTGGCGCTCATGGCCTGGCTGGTGTTCGCCGAGGTGCCGGTGATCTGGACCTGGATCGGCGGCGCGATCATCGCCGCCAGCAGCATCTACATGACGCTGCGCGAGATGAAGCTGAAGCGCGAGGCGCAACCGGAGGTCACGGTCGTGAGCCCCGGCCTGCCGCCTCAGGCCCAGGTCGCGCCCTCGCCGGGTGAAGGGCCGCCCCTTGACCCGGCGGGCCAAGCGCAGGCCGGAGCACCGCCAAAGCCAGGCGGGAGCGCGTGATCGGCGACCTCGGGCCGCTGCGGCTCAGGCTTCTGGCAGCAGCCGGGTGGCGGTTCGGCATTGGGCTGAGATTGCTTGTCGCGGGCGCTTTGACCGAGGCCTCCACCTCGCCTAGCATTCGACGATGAGCAGGACCACGGCGACGACCGCGCATGCGGACAAAGACCTACACCTACAGCGTGGTGGTCAAGCTGGCTGCGGGACCGACGGGCAGCAGGTCAGTCCGACGCAACGCGAGTAGGGCGAGCGCAAGCAACCACTTTAGGCAAGAGATTGACATCTTGTCTTCCGAGTGCGCTGCAAGTGGTGAACTCAAATGTCTTATGCGCACTTCAAGATCCAGCCTCCATCGGGTGACCGCTTCGATCGAACCACGACCTCAGAAAGAGGGACCGCCTTGAGTGATCTCCATCCTGGCGTATGGCATCGCCAGCCAGCTTACGAAAAGATGATAGCTCTTGTAAATCGATCATCCGTCGCTCGGTTCTGTGCGATCGCGACTTCACAGCAAATAGCTCGAACACCGTTATGCTACTAAATATCAGTCCCCAAACCTCGTCAGAGCCGCCGTCCAATTTCCTAAATTTATTAAAGATTTTTGCCCATGCCTCCCGAGGCGGGTTAATCACACCTCCATCCATCCCAGATATCTTCGGAACATCTTCCACCCGCGGCGCATCTAGAAAATACATGCCGATAATTCGAAGTTGCTGTTTCGCCTCCTCCTCTACCCCCACCCCGGGGTAATTCTGAAATACCAAACTCGGCAGAGAGGCTTGGTAAAGGAATGGATGCCCGAAATATCCCACTGCCAACCTACGCTCTGATAGAAAAATTTTAAATCCATGAGCGCGGAATAATTGCTCGAAATACTCACCATACCATTCCCAGTACATACCGGCCAAAAAAGGATCCTCAAGAGCCTTGATTAACATCTCATCCTTGATCGAGCTCCGAGCCTCCGCTTGCACTCCTTCTGGTATAGATCGCTCCCTACTATCGAACTTGGAAAGGGCCGTGCAAGCAAAAGATACTTCCTCGAGTGCTCCCCGCCGCATGCTGTCGGCCAAAAGGCTCGAAATCAATGTTTGAGCCAAATCCCGCCGCTCCTTCGAACAATAGCACGCCGCTCCAACTGCCGCGAGCGCTTCCTTTGACGCCGACACTCCCAGTTTAGCAGCGACCGCGTACACATCTGTTACGAGGCTTCGCACCTCGTTTTCGGACCCCGCTAGATACTCCAAAGCGCTCGCCGTAAATCTCATCGCTGACGCCTGCTGCCTCGTCGACCGGCGCAGGGATTGCCGAAGGACATCATGCAACTCAGCAATTGCCTCGGCAACCCGTCTAGGATGTCGATAGGTCTTCAGTTGCAGCGAGAGATGACAAACAACATCCCACTCGCCTTTGAAAAGGCGTCCCCTCAGCGTTCGCAGCAATTCGTTGACGCTGTCATGCAGTTCATCCAGGTGCCGTGCAAAGAAGTATTCCAAGAATGTCCGGTGCGTAAACCGAAATACATCCTGTCCTACCTCCGACATGACCCATGCACGGCCTGTTATAAATTCCACCAAAGCCTTCGAGGCGGAATGAGCCTTAGCTCGATTTTCGTACTGTTTCTCAAAGTAGCATCGAATCTCGCGCCTCAACCATGCCCTATCCACGCCGTCCTCAAGCTCTGAATTACCGTAGATTTTCGCCGCCAGCTGACTGAACAAATGCAGCATGTCGAAGTCGCTCGGGATGCGGGCCTCAATTCCTCGTCTTTGGTCCCACCGTTCAAACATTAAAATGGCACACTCGCTATATATCTCCGGGCGGTTAGTAGGCACGTCCCCCTTCATGTAGAAAAGCCACGCCATCAATCCTAGCAGAAGCGGGTTCTGCCGAAGATCGTGAGCGTTACTCTCCGTTTGCGCAAGGAACTCCGCCGCTCGATCTTGTAATTCCTTCGTTGTGTGGCTTGCTACTACGCGGAGGAATTTTTCCACATACTGCTTTACCTCCCGATCATCAAAGCGTTCAAGGTAGACCTCCTCGAACACGTCCGGCAGTCGCGCCTCCTCGTACCCGACCAGTCGCGACGTCACGCATACTGGACACAATGGAAACTGGTCGCAAATCCGACCACGAGTTCGACAAACTCCCGTCGTAGGGAAGTATCGAGAATCTCGTCGAGCCCATCAAAGGCCAGCGCTACGTGCCCAAATTCCAAAGCCCTTTGAAGGGTTCTTTCGATCCTCTCACTTCCTAAGGTCGTCGTATTGCAAATCTCCCGACATATGAAGGAAAATAGGTCAAGCTGTGGCTCGGTTTTCCTAGCCTTTTCGAAGGTTCGAAGAACTACCCGAACCGGGATCTTCTGAAGCTGATATTCTTTTCCGGCTTCGCGAGTCTTTGGGGCCTCCACTAGCAGCAGCATTTTACTCAGTTCGTAGCAGAGATATTGGCAAAGTGTTGACTTTCCACCACCCGGATCTCCGAGCACAATCACCCGTTGAAAACTTCGGGAAAGATCCTTGTATTCGACCACCGATGGATCATGGATGGCATACCTACGCACGTCTACGCGCATCATATATTCCTGTGTGCGCAACAGGCTAGAATTTTTGCTAAATGCCAGTTTCGACGGAATATAGACACGAGTGATGTCGACCCTCCGGGCGCCGCGGTTTGTCTCTACGCGAATGGATTTGTAGATGGACTGTAGGCCTCTTGAGATCTTCCGTGCGTTATCAACGTATTCCATTGGCGACAAGTTGATCGTTTCGTCTCGCTGAGATGGCAAGGAGTTACTTATACTGTCGAGCCTTCGATTGAGGGATTTGTTCATGGACTCTATAACAAAGGCGAGAGCCTTACCGTGCAGTGGGCGCTGCGACCGAGACATCCGCCTCGCCTGGAATTGGCCGATGAGCAAGGCCACGGCAACGATCGCGGACGCGGGCGGGAGCCGGACCTGCAGCGTGATGGTCGAGCCGGACGAGGACGCCTGGCACGCCTAGGCGCCCGGCGCTGCAAGGTATGGCGCCGCGACCTGGGGCACGGCGCGCGTCGAGCCGCTCCGGCACCATGCCCGCGCGGCAGGAAAAGGTGTCCGGTTACCTTCGATTTACCAGTCGCGGTCACCATCGCGGGCCGCTACAAGGCGTGGGCGGCGATGCCCCCGCTCCTCTCCGTTGGTCACCTGCAGGCGCGTTGGATATGAAGGTAAGGGATTACGTGTGGCCGTTGATCGGTATCACCGCCGTGATCGTATCGACCTGGCTGCTGTATCACGAGATCCGCAACCTATCCCTCGACGATATCGTCGACAGCCTGAGCGCCATTCCATGGCATCGCTGGCTGCTCGCCGCGGGCGCGACGATCGTCGCCTACATCGCCTTGGCGGGGTACGACCGGATCGCGCTGGCGCATCTGGGCAAGAGCGTCTCCTGGCGGTTCGTCACGCTTTGCTCCTTCACCACCTATGCATTGGCGCACAATATCGGCGCTTCGGTCTTTTCCGGCGCCGTGGTGCGGTATCGCGCCTATACCTCGCGCGGACTGACCGCAACCGAGGTCGGCATCCTCGTCGCACTCTGCTCCTTCACCTTTGCGCTCGGGACCATGGAGCTCAGCGGCCTCGTCCTTCTCATCGAGCCGCAGCTCATAGCACGCTTCGCAGACGATGTGCCGGAAAGCCTCGTGATGGGCGTCGGTGCCGCGATGCTGGCCCTGACATCGCTCTACGTGCTGGGCAGCTGGATGCACCTGAAGCCCTTTCGCATCGGCAGCTTTCAGCTCACCTACCCGAGGCTTCCGATCGTCATGCGTCAGCTGGTGATCGGGCCGTTGGAGCTGATTGGTGCTGCCGGCATCATCTACTTCGCCTTGCCGGGCGAGGGCGGCCCGTCCTTCCTGATCGTCCTCGGCATTTTCCTCGCTTCGTATGTCGCAGCGCTTCTGTCGCACGCGCCGGGCGGTCTCGGCGTTCTCGAGATCGGGTTCGTCACCGGACTGCCCGACTTCGCGCCCGCCGACGTGCTCGCCGCCTTGATCGTGTTCCGGCTGTTCTACCTCCTCATCCCGTTCGCTGCGTCGCTGCTGCTCATTCTGCTGTTCGAGAGAGCGGAGTTCGCCCGCCGCAAGCTCGAAGGCGAGCGGACGGGTCCGAACGGCGGCGAATGTCGCAGATCCGGTTGATCGTCCAAAAAAGGGGCATCAGGGGCACGAAAAGGCGACAGGTGACGCAGAAATGCGTCACGCTGTCCGATTTGCGGTGATTCCAGCTTTTTCAGAGGCTTGCGGCCGACGGCCGTTGCCCGGAGAATTCGGTCCGACGACCGCCTCTGCTCTCGGCAGACATTGATTTCGCCCGTCAGAACAAGGAGTTGCGCGATCGCGCCGGGCCGATGGAGGCAAACTCAAGTCGTCTCCAGCCGCGACGTTACTGTCGGCTCCAAGAAGAGCGATGCGACAGCTCGAGTGAAACATGCGCCACCGGTGACGCAAACATGCGTCGCCGCTGTCCGATTTCGCCGGGCTTTTCGGACATCGCCGCTGCGCATGACCGCGTGCGCCGGGGCCGGTAGTTCGATGGCCGGCCGAAGCATTGCAGCGGCGATGCTCTGCTCGGAGAACGACACTCATTTGGCAGGATTATATTCCGGAACGACATGGCGAATTCTGGTCGGGCATGGCGTGCCGGAAGCGCCGGAAATTCGGCAGACTCCAGCGAAATCCATCCCGGCGGCATCGATCCGTCGTCGCGGCGAGACCGGGGCGCTCAGGCGGGCTCGAGCACGCGGATGACCCGGCTGGCGATCAGGTCCCTGGTGCGCTCGGCGTACGCCTTCATGTGCGGCGCGGCGCCGTGCGCCTTCAGCGCGTCCATGCTGGCCCACTTCTCGACCACCACGAACGTGTCCTCGCCGAATGCGGTCTGGGAGCTCGGGGCGTCCGCGGCATCGACCGTCGCGAGGTATTCGATGCAGCCGTCCTCGGCGTGCACGTTCGGCACGTTGGCCTGAAAATTCTTCAAAAGCTCGGCGCGCTTGCCGGGCTTGGCGGTGATGATGGCCAGGACGTGGACGGTCATGAGGCGGCTCCTCGTGGTTGGCTCAGACGGCTGCTGACAGACTTGATGAGCTACGATGTGGCTCACATATAGAGGCTATCAGTCGGATGGAGGCAAGGATGCCCGCAAATGCCGTGGTACGCGCTCGCATCGATCAGCGCGTGAAGGAGGAGGCGGCGCGCAGATTCTGCGGCGCTGCTGGCCTGACTATTTCCGACGCCTTCCGCATGATGCTGATGCGGACGGTGGCCGACAAGGCGCTGCCCTTCGATCCCCTCGGTACCGAATGCGGAGACCATCGAGGCCATGAAGGCGGCACGGCGTGGCGACCTGGTGACGGTCGGCAGCGTCGATGACCTCCTGGCCGATCCTGCATGCGGACGATTAGGCGCACCAGTCGCTTCAAGCGGAGACTACAAGCGCGAGACGAGAGGTCGCCATCGAGCGATCGCTCGATCGGGATCTTGCTGGCGGTCGTCTCACTCCTGGCAGCCGACACGCGCGCTACCGGCAGAGGTACCGCGACCACGCCTTGACCGGGACGATTGGACGCGATCATCGGGACTGCCATCATACGAGCCCGACCTCGTGCTGATCTATCGAAAGCCGGATGCCCTGATGCTGGAGTTGGTGCGCCTCGGCTCCCATAGCGAGCTCAGCCTGTAGCCCAGTGCGGCCCGAGCGACCCTGTACCGGCATGCGGCGGGCCCCGGCTTTCGCCGCGCCGTCGGGACCGCTATACCTGGTCTCCACACAAGGCTTGATGGGATAAGAAGCGCGCATGCAGACCATCGGCGTGATCGGCGACGTCGAGGAGATCGAGAACGTCTGGATCCCGATGTCGGACGGCTGCCGGATCGCGGCCCGCATCTGGCTGCCGCGCTCGGCGCGAAGCGAGCCGGTGCCGGCCATCCTGGAGTGCATCCCGTACCGCAAGCGCGACTTCACGCGCGGCCGCGACGAGCCGATCCACGGCTACTTTGCCCGCAACGGCTATGCCGCGGTGCGCGTCGACGTGCGCGGCTCGGGCGATTCCGACGGCGTGCTGTGCGACGAATACTCCTGGCAGGAGCACGAGGACGCGCTCGAGATCATCGCCTGGATCGCCGCGCAGCCCTGGTGCGCGGGGGCGGTCGGCATGATGGGCATCTCCTGGGGCGGCTTCAACTCGCTCCAGGTCGCAGCCCTCGCCCCGAAGGCGCTGAAGGCGATCATCACGCTGTGCTCGACCGACGACCGCTATGCCGACGACGCCCACTACATGGGCGGTTGCCTGTTGAACGAGAACATGCAGTGGGGCTCGGTCCTGCTCAATCACGGCGCCTATCCGCCCGATCCGCAGATCGTCGGCGATCGCTGGCGCGCGATGTGGCGCGAGCGGATCGACGATCTCGTGCCGTTCCCGGCGCTCTGGATGCAGCACCAGCGGCGCGACGATTACTGGAAGCACGGCTCGGTCTGCGAGGACTACGGCGCCATCCGCTGCGCGGTCTATGCGATCGGCGGCTGGGCGGACGGCTACTCGAACGCGATCCCGCGCCTGCTCGCGGGCCTGAAGTGCCCGAAGAAGGGGCTGATCGGGCCGTGGGCGCACCTCTTTCCGCACGACGGCGTGCCCGGCCCGGCGATCGGCTTTTTGCAGGAGGCGGTGCGCTGGTGGGACCAGTGGCTGCGCGGCGTCGACACCGGCATCATGGACGAGCCGCCGCTGCGCGTCTGGATGCAGGAGAACGTGGCGCCGCTGCCCTACTACGACGAGCGGCCGGGCCGCTGGGTCGCGGAGGAGACGTGGCCCTCGCCGCGCATCGCCGAGCACACGTTCCATCTCGATCCGGACGGCCTGGCGGCGCAGCCGGGACCCCGCGAGGTGCTGTCGTTCGCCTCGCCGCAGACCACGGGCCGCGCGGCCGGCGAGTGGTGCGGCTTTGGCGGCGAGGGCGAGATGCCGGCCGACCAGCGCCCGGACGACGGCCGCTCGTTCGTCTTCGACAGCGCGCCGCTTCCCGAGCGCCTGGAGATCCTGGGGGCGCCGGTGGTCGAGGTCGAGGTCGCGGCCGATCGGCCGACGGCGCTGCTCGCGGTGCGCCTTTGCGCGGTGCAGCCGGATGGCGTCTCGAGCCTCGTGACCTACGGCGTGCTCAACCTCACCCATCGCGACGGCCACGAGTGGCCCGAGCCGCTCGAGCCCGGCACCTTCTACCGCGGTGCGCGTGCAGCTCAACGACATCGCGCATGCGTTTCCGGCCGGCTGCCGCATCCGGCTCGCGCTCTCGAGCGCGTACTGGCCGATCGTGTGGCCGTCGCCGCAGGCGGTGCTGCTGTCGGTGCGCACCGGGCAGAGCGTGCTGCGGCTGCCGGTGCGGCCGCCGCGCGCCGAGGATGCGAAGCTGCGGCCGTTCGAGCCGCCGGTCGCGGCACCGAGCAGCCTGCACAAGACCCTGCGCCGGCTGCCGATGCGGCGCGTCGTCGAGGTCGACCTGGTGACCAACGAGACGGTGCATACGGTGCACATGGGCGAGTTCGGCGCGGCGCTGACCCGGATCGAGCCGATCGACATGGACCTCGGCTACACGTTCCTCAAGCGCCACCGGATCGCCGAGACCGACCCCCTGTCCGCCCAGACCGAGATCCTCCAGAAGACCACCATGCGGCGCACGGGCTGGGCGGTGCGCGTCGAATGCCGCAGCCATCTGACCGCGACGGCCGAGAATTTTCAGTTCGGCGCCGACCTCGAGGCGTTCGAGGGCGATCAGCTGTTCGCCCGCCGCACCTGGCGTCTGGCCATCCCGCGCCTGCTGGGCTGAGACGGCGCGCCTTGCCTAAGGGCAGGAGATGTCCTACATGATGTAGGACATGCTGAGGAGCGGGATCGTGCAAAGATCGGTGTCGGCAAGGGAGGCGAACCAACACTTCTCGCGAATTCTGCGAGATGTGGAGGCGGGGGCGGAGATCGTCGTGACCCGCCGGGGCCAGCCGGTGGCGCGGATCGTGCCGACGCGGTCGTCCGGTGAACGGCGGCTGACCGCGGAGCAGGAAGCGGCGCACGCGCGCAGCATGGAACGCCTGCGCAAAGGCTGGGCTCTCGGCGGCGGCAAGTTCAGCCGCGACGAGCTGTATGACGACTGAGCGATTCTCGCTCGACACCAACATCCTCGTCTACGCCGCCGATGTCGCGGCCGGCGAGCGCCATGAGCGCGCCCTCGAGATCCTCGATCGGGCCGTGCGGCGGGATTGCGTGCTGACGTTGCAAGCGCTCGCCGAGTTCTTTCACGCGGCGACGCGCAAGCAGATGGTGGCGAGGACCGAGGCCGCAACCCAGCTGCGCGACTGGGCGACCGCGTTCCCGATCGTCTCGGCCGACCCAGGCACCTTGTGGCTGGCACTCGAGTTCGCCGCCGACGGACGGCTGAGCTTATGGGATGCGCTCCTTCTGGCCACGGCAGACCAGCACGCGTGTGAGCTCGTGCTGAGCGAAGACATGCAGGACGGCGCCCGATTTCGGCAGGGTCACGATCCTCGACCCCTTCATCGGCACGGTGCTGCCGGCACGGGTTGCGGGGCTGCTCGGCTGACCGGTCGGGCGCTCAGTCCAGGCCGGTGCGGCGCAGGGCCGCATCGACGATCATCTCGAGCATGCCCGGATAGTCGATGCCGGCAAAGCCCGCCATGAACGCGAGCTTGCCGTCGTAGGCCCAGGCGGGATTGGGATTGACCTCCATCAGCTTGGGCTCGCCATCGGCGGCGACGCGGAAGTCGAAGCGGGCGTAGTCGCGGCAGCCGAGCCGCGCGAACAGCCGCCTCGCCTGGTCCGCGATCGTCGTCTGCAGCTGCGGTGCGGCCTCCGCCGGCTTGAACTTGATCTCGGTCCAGTAGGGCGAATTGGGCATCGCCTTGGACTCGAACGAGAGGATCGGCGCGAGCCCGGCCGGCAGGCGCGCATAGTCGACCTCGAGCGCGGGCAGCGCGACCAGCTCGTCGCCCGGATTGCCGATCAGGCCGACGCCGTATTCCGGGCCCGGCAGATATTCCTGGATCAGCACGGCGCGGCCGGGCAGCTCATGCTGCAGCCAGGCGAGATAGGCCTTTGCCTCGGCCGGCGTGCGCACCACCGCATCCTTGGTGATGCCGACGCTGCCGTCCGCCTGGTTGGGCTTGATCAGCGCCGGCAGCAGCATCTCGGCGGCCTCGAGGCTCTGTGTCCGGCGCGAGATAGACTCTCGCGCGGCACCGGGATGCCCTGCGCCTCGGCCACCAGCCGCACGATCTGCTTGTCGTAGCAGAGCGCCATGCAGGCCGGCGTCGCACCGCTGTAGGGGACGCCCTGCAGCTCGAGCAGCGCCGGCACGTGCAGCTCCTGCGTCGCGACGTTGCGAAAGCCGGTATCGCAAAAGTTCAGCACCAGGGCGGGCGGATCGGCGGCAAAGCGCTCGAGCAGCCTGGCGTGGTCGTCGAAAACCTCCAGCGCGAACCGGTTCAGCCCCTGCAGCGCCGCGCGCATCGCCGCATGCGTCGCCAGGTCCTCCTCGTTGTAGCGATGCCCGCGCTTGGTGAGATCGGGCAGTCTCGGGTCGCCGGTAAGCACGCAAAGCTTCAGCATGGGCGCGGTCCTGACAACAACCAGCAACTCCGGCGGCAAGACCGGCCCCTGGCGCACGTCCCCAGGAAGATGGCGCGCACGGCAGGACTTCGAACCTGCGACCTCTTGCTCCGGAGGCAAGCGCTCTATCCGGCTGAGCTACGCGCGCGTGGAGCCCTCTATAGCGCAGGATGCGCGCTCGGCAAAGGCGCACGCGAATGGTCGCCATGGCAGCCGCGCCACAGCGGTGCGGATATCATGCGCGCTATAGTAAAATTCTATTGACGATATTCGCGTTAAAGGGGCAAAGAGCGAGGCTGAAGGTGGTGCACAGGCGTGCTCTATGCGCCAGCGGAGCCCTGTGATGACCAGACGATGCGGCCTCGGCGTGCTTCTCGCCGTCGCCCTGGCGGCGATCGGTGCCGCAGGCGCGGCCGCGAGCGAGCTGGGGCGATCCGTGCATGCCGCGCTCGAAGCGCCGCGCGACGACGCGCCCTCGATCGTGCTCCACGCGCCGCGCGACGGCGGCACCTATGCCTCGCCGCTCGGCATCGACATCGGCTTCGAGCCGGCGCAGGACGCCGCGATCGATCTCAGCACCCTGAAGGTCACCGTCGTGACCCACACGCTGATCGGCGATCTCACTTTCGACATCACCGACGACGTCAGCCCCTACGCCTCGCTGGACGGCATTCAGGCGCGCCGGGCCACGATACCCGTGGGCGAGCACACGGTCATCATCAGCGTCGCCGACACGCTGCGGCGTTGGACCGAGCAGCAGCTGACGATCATCGTGCGAGGCGAGCGTGCGCGCGCCGACTGAGCCGCTCAGCCGGCGGCCCCTGCGTCCGGCCCGGCCGCGCCGGTGAGGCGCAGGAACAGCTCCTCGAGGTCGGCTTCGGTGGTCGCGAGATCGGTAATCGTCAGCCCCTCGGCACGGATCGCGTCGAGGAGATCGCCGACGCGGGCGCGGCTCGGCCGGTAATGCAGCACCAGCCGGCCCTCGGCATCGAGACGCGCACCGAGCAGGGCCAGCGCCGGCGGCAACGCGCCCAGCGGCTCGGCCACCACCACCGTGAGCTGCTTCTCGTCGAGCCGGCCGATCAGCCGGTGCTTGTCGTCGCAGGCCACCACCTCGCCACGGTCGATGATCGCGATGCGATCGCACATCGCTTCCGCCTCCTCGAGATAGTGGGTGGTCAGGACCACCGTGACGCCCTGGTGATTGAGGCGGCGCATATAGCTCCACAGGCTGCGTCGGAGCTCGACGTCGACGCCCGCGGTCGGCTCGTCCAGCACCACCACCGGCGGCTGATGGATCAGCGCCTTGGCGACCAGCAGCCGGCGCCGCATGCCGCCGGAAAGCGTACGGGCATAGGCATCCGCCTGCTCAGAGAGGCCGACGGCGGCGAGGATCTCGTCGGTCCGCCGCTCGCGCCTGGGCACGCCGTAGAGGCCGGCCTGGATGTCGAGGGTCTCGCGCGGCGTGAAGAAGGCGTCGATATGCAGCTCCTGCGGCACGACGCCGATCGAGCGGCGGGCGCGGCGAGGGCGGACGTCGATGTCGAAGTCCCAGATCCGGGCGACGCCCGCGGTCTTCACCACCAGCCCGGCGAGAATGTTGATCAGGGTCGACTTGCCGGCGCCATTCGGGCCGAGCAGGCCGAACACCGTGCCACGCGGCACCGCCAGATCGATGCCTTTGAGCGCCTCCTTGTCCGGCTGGCCGCCGCGGCCGCGATAGATTTTACGCAGGCCTTCGACCTCGATCGCCAGCGGCGGCGCGCCGTAGCGCCCTGCGATCTCGCTCAGACGGTCGGGATCGAGCACTGGCAGGGTGAGGTCGCGGCGATCCTCTGGCACCTGGTCCATGATCTGTTCCGAGCGCGGCGCCAGGCCGCGGCCGTTAACGATTTGGTAACTGCCAGGCTGTTAACCAAGAAGCGATGACACGCGATCCGGTGGCAGGTCTTGGGGACTGGTCGACGCTGATGTCACGGTGGAGCTCGATGTTCACGGCGCCGGCGCTCGAATGGCGCGTCGAGCCGGGCAAGCGGCCGGCGGTCGGCGCGCGGCGCGACGGACAGCCGCTAGGCGCCCTGATCCTCGCCATCGGCATGCTCTGGCTGGCGGTGCCGCTGCCGGCATTGCTCGGCGGCGCGCCGTTCCCGGTCGCCGAGCTCGGCCGCGGCGGCGCCTGGGCGAGCCTTTGCATCGGCATCGCGCTCGTGCTCTGGGGCCTGCGGATCCTGACACGGCGCCAGACCATCCGGATCGATCGCGATGACGTCCACGTCCGGGCGAGGCACCTGCTCGGCGTCACCTCCTGGAGCGAGCCGCTGGCCAACTACCGTGGCGTCGTCTGGCGAAGCGAGCCGATCCGCCGCCGCGGCGGCAGGCAGACCCTGCACCTGATCGACCTGTGGCACGCCGATCGCGCCAGGACCGTCACGCTGCTGAGCTCGACCAGCGAGGTTGCGGCGCGGGATTGCTGGCGGGCCTGGGCGCAGGATCTGGGCCTTGCCGCCATCCGCCTGCGGGCGGGCGAGCAGGACGCCGTCGCCACCGAGGCGGCCAAGCCGCTGCCGAGCGCGCAGTAGCGCCAGCGCCGGCCTGCCGCCCGGCGCGGCGGCGCGCCCAAGCGGCTCACTCACACGCTCTCCCAGCGGCCGCTCTTGGCGGCGCGGAACATGGCGTCGACCACGCGCATGTTGCGGACCGCATCCTCGAGCGGGAACTCGAGCGGCGTGCGCTCACGGATCGCGCGGGCGAAGACGTCGCCCTGCAGCGTGTACTGATCGGTCACCTCGAAGGTTTCCGTCTCGGCCGAGGCGTCGCCGAGCTGGCTGCCGTCGTCGACGAAGATCCGGCACGGCCGGTCGGGCGGCGCGTTGAACGGGATCTCGATCTCGATCCGGCCCTTGCTGCCGAAGATCTGCATGCGCTGGTAGGGCACCATCTGGGTCGAGCACACGAACAGCGCCTGGCCGGTCGGAAACGAAAGCAGGGCGCTGCTCAGGCGGTCGGTCTTGAAGTCCGGATCGTGCTCGATCTGCGCCGCCACCCGGGTCGGCTCGGCCTCGAACAGGAAGCGCGCCGCGACGATCGGGTAGACGCCGATGTCGTACAGGCCGCCGCCGCCGATGTCGGCCTGGTTGCGCACGTTCGCAGGATCGACGTTCATGTAGCCGAAGCTGCCCTGGACCACGCGCAGCTCGCCGATCCGGCCGGCGCGCACCAGCTCGCGCGCACGCAGCCACTGCGGGTGATAGCGGACCATGAAGGCTTCCTGAATCAGCACGCCGGCACGGTCGCGCGCCTCGATCAGCTTCGCCGCCTCCTGCGCCGACAGCGCGATGGGCTTCTCGCACAGCACGTGCTTGCCGGCGGCCGCCGCCTCGATCGAGAGC
This sequence comes from uncultured Alphaproteobacteria bacterium, assembly GCA_963753315.1. Taxonomy (GTDB): domain Bacteria; phylum Pseudomonadota; class Alphaproteobacteria; order Geminicoccales; family Geminicoccaceae; genus DASUGG01. The sequence continues at coordinate 92,772 of CAVWCI010000034.1, read as the reverse complement.
GGCACGTGCAGGTGGTTGGGCAGCGGGTTGTAGACCGCCTCGATCGCCGGGTCGGCGAGCAGCTCGGCGTAGGAACCGTAGGTCTTGGGGATGCCGAGCGCCTCCGCGGCCGCGCTGGCGCGACCGAGATCGCGCGAGGCGATCGCCTCGATCCGGCAGTGCCGGGATTTCTGCATCGCCGGGATCACCTTCGTGATCCCGATCTTGGCGGTGCTGATGATGCCGAACCTGACCGGTTCCATGCTCGTCCCTCCCTGCTGGTCGCACTTACTGCCGACCCTTCTAGAGGGTCGCGATCGCCGAGACCACGCCTGATGCCGGCGCGGAACGCCACGGCTGGCCCGAGGCCGGCGGCTCGCCTATGCTGGGCCGATCCCGCAAGCGATCAAGGCCACGCCATGCCCGAAGGTCCCCGCGTGCCCGCGCTCCCCGCGACCTCCCCGGAAGTCCGTAAGTCCCGTCTCGTGCTCATCGACGGCTCGGGATACATCTTCCGCGCGTTCTTCGCGCTGCCGCCGCTGACCGACCCCAAAGGCGTGCCGGTCGGCGCCGTGTTCGGCTTCTGCAACATGCTGTTCCGCCTCGCCCAGGACATGCCGGGCGACCAGCTGGTGGTGGTCTTCGACAAGGGCAGCCAGAGCTTCCGCAACGCCATGTACGACGCCTACAAGGCGAACCGGATGGAGCCGCCCGACGATCTCGTGCCGCAGTTCCCGCTGGTGCGCGAGGCGGCGCATGCCTTCGACCTGCCGGTGATCGAGCTGGAGGGCTACGAGGCCGACGACGTGATCGCCACCTATGCCCGCCACGCCCGCGAGCAGGACCGCGAGGTGATCATCGTCTCCTCCGACAAGGACCTGATGCAGCTGGTCGGCGGCGCGATCCAGATGTACGACCCGATGAAGCAGAAGGCGATCGATCGCGACGAGGTGATCGCGCGCTTCGGGGTCGGGCCGGAGCGGGTCGGCGACGTCCTCGCGCTGGCCGGCGACACCTCCGACAACGTTCCGGGCGTGCCCGGCATCGGGGTCAAGACCGCGGCGCAGCTGCTGATCGAGTTCGGCAGCCTCGAGGATCTGCTGGCCGGGGCGGCGACCATCAAGCAGCCCAAGCGCCGCCAGAACCTGCTCGATCATGCCGAGCAGGCGCGCCTGTCGCGCCGCCTGGTGGCCTTGTGCGACACCGCACCGGTGCCGGCCACGCTCGACCAGCTGGACGGCGCCATCGACTACGGCAGGCTGCTGGCATTCGCGCGCCAGCACAACTTCAAGTCGCTCGTGCAGCGGCTCGAGCCGCTGGCCGCGACGCAGGCGGACGCGCCGGTCACGGTCGAGGCGCCGCCGCCGAGCGCGGCGATCCGTCACGATCGGCGATCTTGCCGGCCTCGACGCATGGATCGCGCGTGCGATCGCGAAGGGCATCCTGGCGCTCTCCCTGCAGACCAGCTCGGCCAGCATCATGCAGGCGGAGGTCATCGGGATCGCGCTCGCGATCGACGAGGGCGAGGCCGCCTACGTGCCGCTCGGGCACAAGGACGACTTCGGCACCCGCGCCGCCGGCCAGCTTCCTCGCGAGGAGGTGCTGGCGCGTCTGCGGCCGGTGCTCGAGGACCCGGCGATCCTGAAGATCGGCCACGACCTCAAGCACGCGGTGAGCGTGCTCGCGCGCCTCCAGATCGCGCTGGCGCCTTACGACGACACGATGCTGCTGTCCTACGTCCTGGACGGCGCCGCGCATGGCCATGGGCTCGCGGAGCTGGCGAGCCTGCATCTCGACCGCCAGATTGCCGCCTACGAGACCATCTGCGGCAGCGGCCGGAGCCGGATCGCGTTCGACCGGGCGGCGATCGCGCGGGCCGCGCCCTACTGCGCCGAGATCGCGGACGTGACCCTGCGGCTGCATCGGATGCTCAAGCTCGCGGTCGCGCGCGAGCGCCGCACGCGGGTCTACGAGACGCTCGAGCGGCCGCTGGTCGCGGTGCTGGCCGCCATGGAGCGGCGCGGCATCCAGGTCGATCGCAAGGTGCTGCAGGACCTCTCGGCCGACTTTTTCGCGCGCATGGCCGAGCTCGAGGAGCAGGCCTACCGGCTGGCCGGGCGCACGTTCAATCTCGGCTCGCCCAAGCAGCTGAGCGAGGTGCTGTTCCAGGAGCAGGGCCTGGCCGCCTCGCGCAAGACCAAGACCGGCAGCCACACCACCGGCGCCAACGTGCTCGAGGCGCTGGCGGCGGAGGGCCATCCGCTGCCCTCGACGATCCTCGCCTGGCGGCAGCTGCAAAAGCTCACCGGCACCTACACCGACGCCCTGATCGGCGAGATCGATCCCGCCGACGGCCGCGTCCACACCACCTACGCCATGGCCGCGACCTCGACCGGCCGGCTGTCGTCGAACGATCCCAACCTGCAGAACATCCCGATCCGCACCGAGGAGGGCCGCAAGATCCGCCGCGCCTTCGTCGCCGCGGACGGCCATCGGCTGATGTCGGCCGACTACTCGCAGATCGAGCTGCGCGTGCTCGCCCACATGGCCGGCATCGAGGCGCTCAAGGAAGCGTTCGCCAGGAACGTCGACGTCCACGCGGTCACCGCCTCGCAGATGTTCGGCGTGCCGATCGAGGGCATGGACCCGCTGCTCCGGCGCAACGCCAAGATGATCAACTACGGCATCATCTACGGCATCGGCGCCTTCGGCCTCGCCCAGCGCCTGGGCATCGAGTACGAGGTCGCGAGGCTCTACATCGCGGCCTACTTCGAGCAGTATCCGGGCATCCGCGACTACATGGAGCGGGCCAAGGAGGAGGCCCGGACGCACGGCTACGTGACCACGCTGTTCGGCCGGCTGTGCGCCACGCCCGAGATCAAAAGCGGCAATCCGTCGCGGCGCAGCTATGCCGAGCGGGCGGCGATCAACGCGCCGATCCAGGGCTCGGCGGCCGACATCATGCGCCGGGCGATGATCCGCGCCGAGCACGCGCTGGATCGCTCCAATCTCGGCGCGCGCATGCTGCTGCAGGTGCACGACGAGCTGGTGTTCGAGGTGCCGCAGGACGAGATCGAGCCGACGGCCGAGCTGATCTCGGAGGTGATGTCGAGCGCGGCCCATCTGGACGTGCCCCTGGTCGTCGACATCGGCCACGGCGCCAATTGGGACGCCGCCCATTGAGCGAGCGCCTGCGACGACGGGGATGCAGCGGCTCGCCCAGCGCGTGCTCGCCGGGCGACCGGCGCGCGCTGGCGCGCGCGATCACGCTGATCGAATCGCGCCGCCCCGATCATCAGGAGCGGGCGGAGCGCCTGCTCGCGCGCCTGCTGCCCAGGCCAGGAGACCGGCCAGGCGATCCGGCTCGGCATCTCGGGCACGCCCGGCGCCGGCAAGTCGACCTTCATCGAGGCTTTCGGCCGGCACGTGATCGGCCATGGCCACAAGATCGCCGTGCTGGCGGTGGATCCTTCGAGCCAGCGCAGCGGCGGCTCGATCCTGGGCGACAAGACGCGCATGCAGACGCTCGCCCAGGCGCCCGAGGCGTTCATCCGGCCCTCGCCCACCGGCGGCACGCTGGGCGGCGTCGCGCGCCGCACGCGCGAGGCGGCGCTGGCCTGCGAGGCCGCTGGCTACGGCGTGATCGTGATCGAGACCGTCGGCGTCGGCCAGAGCGAGACCGCGGTCGCCGACATGGTGGACTGCTTCGCGCTCCTGCTGGCGCCGGGCGGCGGCGACGAGCTGCAGGGCATCAAGCGCGGCATCATCGAGCTGGCCGACCTGGTGCTGGTCAACAAGGCGGACGGCGATCTGCTTGCGGCGGCGGAGCGGGCGCGGGCGGACTATCAGGCGGCCCTGCATCTGCTGCGGCCGGCGAGCCCGGCCTGGACGCCCGAGGTCCTGACCTGCTCGGCGCTGCACGATCAGGGCATCGAGGCGGTCTGGCAGGCAATCTGCCGCCAGCGCCAGGCGCTCGAGCAGGCGGGCGAGCTCGCCGCGCGCCGCGGCCGCCAGGCGCACCGCTGGCTCTGGGCCGAGATCGAGGCGGGGCTGATCGACGCCCTGCGCGCCGATCCGGCGAGCCGGCGGCTGGCAGGCGAGCTGGAGGGCGAGGTCGCGGCGGCAAGGCTGCTTCCACCCGCAGCCGCACGGCGTCTGGTGCGCCGCTTTCTCACAGGCGCGCACCGGAAGGGAGATGCGCCGGGCCCGGATGGATCGTGATCGCGCTCATGCTGGCGGCGCCGAGATGACGGTCACGCTGCCGGAGTGAGATCGCTTTGTTCTTGAGGCCGAACAACGCGATAACTCCCCTCCTCCAAGTCCAACGTCATTTTACATCAGCGGTCGCGGGATCGGTAGAAAGTCGATCTGCGAGTCTTCTTCGACATGCGGAACGAACAATCAAATCCGTCGTTCTTATTGCAGGAACTTCACAAAGAGGAGTGGAGCAATGTCTGGTCGCATCTTGATGGCGACAGTCGCCGCTCTAGCATTGACGATACCTGCCATGGCGCAGGACGCTACCGCACCGGCGGATGCTGAGCAGTCGGCGACGCCAGAGACGGAACAGACGGATGCCGCAGGAAGGAGCTGCTGGTGGCGCAGGCGAGCAGGCTCCGGCCATGACGGAGGAGGCGCCGCCCGCCGGCGAGGAAGCGCCGGCCATGACGGAGGAGGCGCCGCCCGCCGGTGAGGAAGCGCCGGCCATGACCGAGGAGGCGCCGCCCGCCACCGAAGAGGCGCCAGCCATGGCCGAGGAGCCGGCCGAGGAGCCGGCGGACCAGATGGCTGCCGAGGAGGAGGCGCCGCCAGCCGATCTGGAGTTCCTCCAGGTACAGGAGGAGGAGCAGTTCCTGGCCAATGACGAGGTCATCGGCGCCGATGTCCTCAACGATATGGACGAGAAGGTCGGCACGATCGCCGATCTCGTGATGGACCAGGACCAGAAGCTTGTGGGTATCGTGGTCTCGGTGGGTGGCTTCCTGGGCATCGGCGACAAGTGGGTCGCCGTTCCGGTCGAGCAGATCGATTTCCCGAGCGCGGAGGAGCCCGCTCGTCTGCTGGTGACGGTCACCGAGGAGCAGCTGACCAATGCGCCCGACTTCATGACGCGAGAGGCGGTCGAGGCCGAGCAGGGTGCGGCGATGCAGGAGCAGGCGCCGGCGACTGCCGTGCCGGCCCAATAAGCCCACGGGGACGGTCCACACGCCCCGTCTCGTCTTCCGTTACCCAGGGACGGTCCGCATACCCCCGCGGACCGTCCCATCTTCTTCTAAAGGCGGCGAAAGAGTTCGCTTGCCACCCGGTGCAGGATCGCGTGCAGCCGCACCAGCTGCTCGAGGTCGGGGGCATAGCCGCCACCGATCACGCCCGCCACGGGCACGCCGGCACCAAGACATGTCTGCAGCACCAGCCGCTCGCGTCGCCACAGACCTTGCTCGGTGAGCGCCAGGCGACCGAGCCGGTCGTCGACATGGGGATCGACGCCGGCGTTGAAGAACACCAGGTCCGGTCGCACCTCCTCGATAAGGCCCGGCAGGTGATCGGCGAGCAGCGCCAGATAGGCGTCGTCCTCGAGCCCGGCCTCCAGCGCCACGTCGAGATCGCTGGTCTGTTTGCGCAGCGGAAAGTTGATCGCGCAGTGCATCGAGAACGTATGGATGCGGTCATCATCGGCGAACATCGCCGCCGTGCCGTCACCCTGATGGACGTCGAGATCGATCACCAGCGCCCGCTCGATGCGGCCCTCGTCGAGGAGCACGGCGGCGGCGATCGCCACGTCGTTGAACACGCAAAAGCCCGCGCCGTGATCGGCGAACGCATGGTGGCTGCCGCCTGCGGTGTTGCAGGCGAGGCCATGCTGCAGCGCCAGGCGCGCGGTCAGGACCGTGCCCGCGCTGGCGGCGCGCGAGCGCCGCACCACCTCTGCCGTGAGCGGCAGCCCGATCCGGCGCTGCGCCGCCGGCTCGAGCGTCAGGCCGAGTGCTGCCTCGACATAGGCAGGCGTGTGCGCCTGCTGCAGCCAGGCGACCGGCGCGAGCTCGGGCCTGTGCAGCTGGGCCGGCGTCACCACGTCGTTCTCGAGCAGATGCGTCATCAGGCGGCCGTATTTGGCCATCGGAAAGCGGTGGCCCGGCGGCATCGGCGCGCGGTAGGAGGGATGGTGGACAACCGGCAGGCGCATGGTCAGGAGCCTAGCAGGCGCTGCCGGCCGCGGCGAGGCTTGCTCGGCGCATCCGAGGGGAGGAGGACATGAGGCCATGGCAGCGGCTTGCCTATGATCTCGGGCAGGCGACGCGCGTGGCCTGGTTTCTCGGCCACAGCCGCATGGCCGAGCAGCTGACGCCGCCTCTGGCCGAGCCGGTCGAGGTCAAGGGCCGTCTGCCCACTCGAGCCGCACTGCTGCGCGATCTGGTGGCCCTGCTGCAGCAGGACCGCGCCAACATCGCGGCCGGACTCTATCGTCTGCCCGACGACCTGGCGCCCGATCCCCTGGCGGCATGGCGCGCCAGCCAGCGCTTCCTGTCGGATCTGGGCCGGGTCGGCCTGCGGCGGCGCCAGCGCGGCCATCGCGAGGTCGCAAAGGCCGCCGCGAACGCCCGCTACCCCGCCTACTACCTGCGCAATTTCCACTATCAGACCGACGGCTATCTGAGCGAGCGCTCGGCCGAGCTGTACGACTTCCAGGTCGAGGTGCTGTTCAACGGCGCCGCCGACGCGATGCGCCGGCAGGCCCTGGTGGCGCTCGCCGGGCACCTGAAGGGCCGCCGGCTCGCCGACCAGCCGCTCCTGGACGTCGCCTGCGGCACGGGCCGGTTCCTTTGCATGGTCAAGCACAACTGGCCGCGCCTGCCGGTCGTCGGCCTCGACCTCAGCCGCCCCTATCTCGCCAAGGCGCAGCGTTCGCTCGCCCCCTGGTCCTGGGCGCGGCTGGTCGAGGGTGAGGCGGAGCGGCTGCCGTTCGCCGATGCGAGCTTTGCCGTGGTCGCCAGCATCTACCTGTTCCACGAGCTGCCGCGGCAGGTGCGGGCGGCGGTCGCGCGCGAGATGGCGAGGGTGCTGCGGCCGGGCGGCCTCGTGGTGTTCGTCGATTCGCTGCAGCTCGGCGACGAGCCCGCGTTCGACGGCCTGCTCGACCTGTTCCCGGCCGCCTATCACGAGCCCTACTACGCCGACTATGTCCGCCATGACGTGGCCGCCCTGTTCGCCGATGCCGGCCTGCGGCCGGTCAGCAGCGGCGCGCGCGCACATGTCCAAGGTCGTGGTGGCGGCCAGGCCCTGATCGCGGTCGTAGCCCAGTCCCGGCAGCCTGCAGCGCATCGCGTGCAGCAGGCATTGAAAGCGGCGTCCGGCTCCCAAAATCCAGGGTATGGCCAGCGCAGACGAAAGAGCCAGCATGAACGAGGCGACGCTTCACCCGGCCGAGCTGCCGGTGGCCAGGCCGTGGTACCGGCGCCGGCTGTGGATCTGGCCGGTCGTGCTGGTCTGCCTGCTGCTGGTCTACTATCTGGCCGGCATGGCCTGGCTGCACCGGATCGACGACGATCCCGATTTCGCCATCGAGAGCAGCGCGCCCGAGGGCGGCAGCCGATCGGTGGCCCTGACCGCCGATCTGGTCGACCGCGAGATCAACACTCATCGCTGGGTCGCCAACGACCCGTTCTTCATGCCGGGCAGCATGCTCGACAACATGTCCAACTTTCAGCAGGGCATCGTCGCGGGGCTGTCGCGCTTCGCGATCGAGCTGGCCGATCAGATCGCCCGCACCCGCGGCTCGAGCCAGGTCGATTCGGACCTGAACAACGCGGCGGGCCTGCTGCGCTATCCCGGCACGGTCTGGATCTTCGATCTGTCGACCTCGCTCGCCCCGACCGCGAGCTCGGAATCGCAGTATCGCCGGGCGATGAGCGCGCTGCGCGACTACAATGAGCGGCTCGCCGCGGGCAACGCCGTGTTCGAGACCCGCGCCGACAACCTGCTCGCAACCCTGGACCGGATCGCGGCCGACATCGGCTCGTCGTCGGCGGCGCTCGACCAGCATCTGGCCGAGCACAGCGGCTTCGGGCTCGACTTCGAGGCCGACGACGTCTTCTACGCCAACAAGGGCCGCCTCTACGCCTACTATCTGCTGCTGCGCGAGCTCGGGGTGGACTACGCCAGGGTGATCCAGGAGCGCGACCTGACCGCGGCCTGGACGCAGATGCTGGAAAGCTTTCGGGCGGCGGCGACGCTGCAGCCCTGGGTGGTGCTGAACGGCGCGCCGGACAGCCAGTTCTCGCCCAGCCATCTCGCGGCGCAGGGCTTCTTCCTGCTGCGCGCGCGCACCCAGTTGCGGGAAATCAGCAACATTCTGCTTAAATGATGCTCATGCCGTGGCGGCCGCCAGCGTGCTGCCGTCGCTGCTGCGCCGCTTGAACCGCGAGGCCGCTTGGTCCATCCTGGCGGGTCACGTGGGGCGGCGTCGCGACCGGGCCCGCGCCCGGTCAGCCCAAGAGGAGTTGGTTCGATGTTCATCCAGACCGAGCAGACCCCCAATCCGGCGACGCTCAAGTTCCTGCCGGGCCGCGATGTCGTGTCCAAGGGCGTGGTCGACTTCACCGATCCGGAGCAGGCGCAGAAGTCGCCGCTCGCCCGCCGGGTGTTCGCCGTCGAAGGCGTGACGGCGGTCTTCCTCGGCGCCGACTTCGTCACCGTGACCAAGGCCGCGGGCGAGGACTGGTACGCGCTCAAGCCGGCGGTGCTCGGCGCGATCATGGAGCATTTCATGTCCGGCGATCCCGTGCATCGAGGCCGATGCCGGCCTTTCTGAGGAAGCCGCGCCGGACGGCGACGAGGACGAGCTGGTCAAGCAGATCCGCGAGCTGATCGACACGCGGGTGCGCCCCGCCGTGGCGCAGGACGGCGGCGACATCATCTTTCGCGGTTTCGAGCGCGGCGTCGTCTACCTGCACATGCGCGGCGCCTGCAGCGGCTGCCCGAGCTCCACGATCACGCTGAAGAACGGCATCGAGAACCTCCTGCGCTACTACGTGCCCGAGGTGGTCGAAGTCCGCCCCGTCGTCTGAGCCCATCGCAAGAAGGCGCGGCCGGGTGATCCTGCTTGCGATCGATAGCGCCGGCGAGGGCTGCTCGGCCGCATTGTGGGACCAGGCGAGGCCGGTCCCGCAGGGACTGCTCGCTTTTCGCGTGCTCGAGCCGGCGCGCGGCCAGGCGGAGCGGCTGATCGAGCTGGTCGAGGCGGTCCTGGCCGATGCCGGGCTGCGCTACGATGCGCTCGGCGCCATCGCGGTGAACCACGGCCCCGGCAGCTTCACGGGCCTGCGCAGCGCGGTCGCCGCGGCGCGGGGGCTGGCGCTGGCAGCAGGCCTCGGCGTGATCGCGGTGAGCAGCCTCGAGGCGCTGGCCGCCGGCATGCGGCGCGATCCGTCCGGTTCCGGGGAGGTGCTGGCGGCGCTCGATGCGCGCCGCGGCGAAGTCTATGCGCAGCGCTTCGGGCCCGATCTGAAGCCGCTGCCGGGGCCGCTCGGCACGCCGCGCGCCATGCCGCCGCAGGAGGTCGCCGCCTCGGTGGCGGCGGGCGCGCTTGCTGGCGCCGGCCCGCTTCGCCTGGTCGGCAGCGGCGCGCACCTGGTCCAGGCGCACCTGCCGGCCGGCTTCCCGGCGGTGGTGGAGACGGTGCAGGCCGACGCGCGCCTGGTGGCGCTGTGCGCCGCCCGCCGTCTGGCCGCGGGCGAGCAGCCGGTCCCAGGCTTCGCGGTGCGGCCGCTCTATCTGCGGGCGCCCGATGCGCGCCCGCCAGCACCCCTCCTGGCGCGCTCCCGCGCCGTGGCAGCCTCGTGATGCTGGCGCTCCGGCGGTCCAACGCGATCAGCATCAAGACGGTCGGCCCGTTCGACCTGGGCCGGCTGGCGCGCCTGCACCAGGCCTGCTTCGACGATCCCTGGAGCCGTGCGGATCTCGCCCACCTGCTGGCGCTGCCGGGCGGCTTCGGGCTGCTCGCGCGGCTGTTCGAGCGCAACCTGGTCGGCCTCGAGGGCGTGCGCGGGGTCGGTTTCGCGCTGTGCCGCGTGGTCCGTGACGAGGGCGAGCTGCTGTCGATCGGGGTCGGCCCCGCCTACCGCCGCCGCGCCATCGGATCGGCGCTGCTGCGCGAGAGCATGGAGCGCTGCTGGCGCGCGGGCGCGGTGAGCCTGTTCCTCGAGGTGGCAACCGACAACGTCACGGCCCAGACGCTCTATCGCGCGCTCGGCTTCGACGAGGTCGGCCGGCGCGAGGGCTACTACATGCGGTCCGACGGCAGCCGGATCAGCGCCTATACCATGCGCTGCGATCTGGCCCGCGCGCTGGCCGCCCCGCTCAAGGCGCGCTGAGGGTCGCGGGCCCCAACCCCGGAGCCGCATCCGGCCGCGCCGCAGGGCCGCGAGGCTCGGCTAGTTGGCGCCGCCTTTCTTGACCACCAGTTGATATATCTGCCCGCCCGGCGTCTCCGGGCGAAGTTCAAGCACACTATGGCCTTGGTCTCGCAGGGTGCGGGGCACATTGTCGAGCGGCTCGCCGCTGCCCAGGCGAATGCAGGCGATCTCGCCGGCCGCCATGGTTTCCAGCAACAGCTTGGTCTTCACGAACGTCAACGGACAGACCTCGGCCGAGATATCCAAGCTGTACTGCGCTTTGTTCACGGTTTCTTACCTCGTCTAGTGACCACCGGGAAAAACCGCTTGCACGAGTGAAGGCATGAAATATATTTTCAGACGTGAATTAACCAAGCCAGCTCGCACGGGGCGCAGAACGTTATGTCTGAAAAGTTGGGCCAAAACGAACTCCTGGCGCTGACCACGGAGATAGTGGCATCGCACGTCTCCAACAACACGGTCGCCGTGAGCGAGCTCGGCGAGCTCATCCGGCAGGTGTACAGCAGCCTGAACACGCTCTCGCCGGCGCCTGCGCCCGAGCAGCCGGAAAGGCCGCAGCCGGCGGTCGCGATCAAGAAATCGGTCACGCCGGAATACATCATCTGCCTCGAGGACGGCAAGAAGCTGAAGATGCTCAAGCGGCATCTGAAGACGCGCTACGACATGACGCCGGAGGAGTACCGCAAGCGCTGGATGCTGCCGGACGACTATCCCATGGTCGCGCCGAGCTATGCCCAGCAGCGCAGCGACCTGGCGAAGAAGATCGGCCTCGGCACCAAGCCTCGCGCGCGCGCCCGCCGCGCCGGGTCCTGAGCGCGGACCGGACACGGCCTTTCCTGCGGCGGACGGCCCGGCCCAGCATCGGCGCGGCCGCGAGGCCTCGACTGGCGACGTTGGGCATGCCCGCGCTGGGCCTGCTTGACGTGGGCCTCGGGGCTTCCCATAACTGTGCGCAAGAGACATGGATCGGCACCCGCCCCGGCAGCGGCCGCGGGCGAGCAGCACAGGCGCACGTCGAAGCTGGTGAACTTTGTCGCAAGCTCTTGAATCGACAATCGGCGGCCGCTGACGCGTGTCGAAAAAGCTCTTCATCAAGACCTACGGCTGCCAGATGAACGTGTACGATTCGGCGCGCATGGCCGACGCGCTGGCGCCGCATGGCTATGCCCGGGTCGATCGCTCGGACGACGCCGACCTGATCATCCTGAACACCTGCCACATCCGCGAGAAGGCCGCCGAGAAGGTTTATTCGGAGCTCGGCCGGCTGCGTCAGCTGCGCGCGCGGCGGCGCGCCGCCGGCGGCGATCTGGTGATCGGGGTGGCCGGCTGCGTCGCCCAGGCCGAGGGCGGGGCGATGCTCGAGCGGGCGCCGTTCGTCGACATCGTCGTCGGGCCGCAGACCTACCATCGCCTGCCCGAGCTGCTGCATCGCCGGGCGCGCGGCGAGAACGGCGTGATCGACACCGACTTCCCGGTCGAGAGCAAGTTCGACCTGCTGCCGGGGCCGTCCGCCGCGCCGTCGGCCGCGTCGGCCTTCCTCACCGTGCAGGAGGGCTGCGACCGGTTCTGCACCTTCTGCGTGGTGCCGTACACCCGCGGCGCCGAGGAATCGCGGCCGGCGGCGGCCGTGCTCGACGAAGCGAGGCAGCTGGTCGCGGCCGGCGTGCGCGAGATCACCCTGCTCGGCCAGAACGTCAACGCCTACCATGGCGAGGGGCCGGACGGTCGCAGCTGGAGCCTCGCCCGCCTGATCGCGGCACTCGCCGAAATCGGTCGCCTGGCGCGGATTCGCTACACCACGTCGCATCCGCGCGACATGAGCGACGACCTGATCGAGGCGCATGGCACCATCGACAAGCTGATGCCGTTCCTGCATCTGCCGGTGCAGTCCGGCTCGGATGCCGTGCTCGAGGCGATGAACCGGCGCCACCGCGCCGACGATTACCTTCGGATCGTCGAGCGCCTGCGCGCGGCCCGCCCCGACATCGCGCTGTCGTCCGACTTCATCGTCGGCTTTCCGGGCGAGACCGAGGCGGACTTTCGCGCGACCATGGCGCTCGCCGCGGAGATCGGCTTCGCGCAGGCGTTCTCGTTCAAGTACAGCCCGCGTCCGGGCACGCCCGCCGCGAGCATGCGCGGGCAGGTCAAGGAGGCGACCAAGGGCGAGCGCCTGGCCGAGCTCCAGGCCCTGCTCGCCGCCCAGGCCAGGGCGTTCAACGAGGCGACCGTGGGCCGCGTCCTGCCGGTGCTCCTGGAGCGGGCCGGCCGCCACGACGGCCAGATGGTCGGGCGCACGCCCTATCTGCAGCCGGTCCATCTGCTGGCTCGAGGCGCCCGGCCCGGGATGCTGATCGACGTCGCGATCGAAGACAGCCAGCCCCACAGCCTGGCCGGCGCGCCGCTTGCGGCGCACGCGGCCAAGCCGCAGCCTCGCGAGGCATGCGCTTGACCGTACAGCCCGCCGAAGCGGTGGAATCGATCACGCTGAGCTTTGCCGACAACGGCCTTTGCGCTTTGCTGTTCGGCCGCCACCACGAGCATCTCGCGATGATCGAGCAGCACACCCAGGCGAGCCTGAACGCGCGCGGCAACGTGGTCACGATCAGCGGTGCGACGGAGCCGGTCGAGGCGGCGCGCGCTGTGCTGCAGGACCTCTATCGCCGCCTCGAGTGCGGCCTCGAGCTCGGCCGCGATGAGGTCGACGGCGCCGTCCGCATGGTGGCCGGCGGCGCTCAGGCGCCGAGCGGCTTTCGCGGCGAGGACGTGCTGCTGCAGACCGAGCGGCGGCGGATCGGGCCGCGCTCGCCGACCCAGGCGGCGTATCTGCGGGCCATGAAGCAGCACGACCTGGTGTTCGGGCTGGGCCCCGCCGGCACCGGCAAGACCTATCTCGCGGTCGCCATGGGCGTGGCGCTGCTCAAGCAGCGGGTGGTCGAGCGCCTGATCCTCTCGCGGCCGGCGGTCGAGGCCGGCGAGCGGCTGGGCTTCCTGCCGGGCGACATGAAGGACAAGGTCGATCCCTATCTCAGGCCGCTCTACGATGCCCTGCAGGACATGCTGCCGGAAGGCAAGCTGGCGGCGCGCCTGGAAAGCGGCCATATCGAGGTGGCGCCGCTCGCCTTCATGCGCGGCCGCACCCTGTCGAACGCCTTCGTCATCCTCGACGAGGGCCAGAACACCACGCCGGCGCAGATGAAGATGTTTCTGACCCGCCTCGGCGAGGGCTCGCGCATGGTGGTGACCGGCGACCCGACCCAGGACGATCTGCCGCCGGGCACGATCTCGGGGCTGATCGACGCGGTCGCCAAGCTCGATCGGATCGAGACCATCGGCATGGTCCGCTTCACCAATCGCGACATTGTGCGTCATCCTCTGGTCGAAACCATTCTCGATGCTTATCATCAGGAGAGCGAGCGCAGCTCTCGCCGGATCGATCGCGCGACAGATGATTGAGCCCATGCACGGCGCTGCCGGGAACCGGCGCGGCCCCCATCTCCTCCAACCGGCCCTTGCTGGCCGATTGCAATGGACGACGACGGACCTGAACCGGTCTCCGTGACGGTCGGCGCGGCCCGTTGGCGGGCCGTGCTCGATGACGCGCCAGCGTTGTGCCGGCAGGCGGTGCGGGCTGCTCTGGACCGAGCCACGCCCGTGCCCTCGCTCGCCACGGCGGAGGTCGGCGTCCTGCTCGGCGACGATCGGGCGATCCGGCAGTTGAACGCGCGCCATCGCGACATCGACCGCGCCACCAACGTCCTGGCCTTCCCGCTGCTCGACCTCGACCACGGCCGGCCCGCTTGCGGCGTCGGCGCCAGGCCTGCCGGGCCCGGTTCTGCTGGGCGACATCGCGCTTGCGCTCGAGACGGTCTGCCGCGAGGCCGGGGCGGCCGGCAAGCCGGTCGGCCACCATCTGTGCCATCTGGTGGTGCACGGCACCCTGCACCTGCTGGGCTTCGACCACCAGGACGATGCCGGCGCGCGCGTCATGGAGGATCTGGAGCGCGCGATCCTGGCCGATCTGCGGGATGCCCGATCCGTATGCCCCAGATCCTGACGACGAGAACATCGCCGCCCCGTCGCGCGGCGACCAGCACGCCCGGGAGGCGGTCTGATGAAGGAATTGCCCGCGGGAGGACGCGATGCGAACGCGTCCCTTCTGCACGGCTTGCTCACACGCCTGCGCCTGCTCGCCGGCCGCCGCAACGGCGACGGCCACACGCTGCGCGAGACCCTCGAGGAGCTGATCGAGGAGAACGAGGAGGAGGGGAGACGGTCCGGCGAGTTCACCGAGGAGGAGCGCTCGCTGCTCCTCAACGCGCTGAGCTTCGGCGAGCTGCAGGTGCTCGACGTCATGGTGCCGCGCGCCGACGTCAAGGCGATCGAGGTCGGCGCCGACATCGGCTCGGTGATCGCGGCGATGCGCGAGGCCATGCACACCCGCCTGCCGGTCTACCGCAACACCCTCGATGAGGTCATCGGCATGGTCCACATCAAGGACATGCTGCCGTTCTGGGGCGATGGCGCGGAATTCCAGCTCGAGCGCATCAAGCGCGAGATCCTGTTCGTGCCGCATTCGATGCGGGTGCTCGATCTGCTGCTGCAGATGCGCGATACCGGCGTCCACATGGCGATCGTGGTCGACGAGTACGGCGGCACCGACGGCATGGTCACGATCGAGGACATGGTCGAGGAGATCGTCGGCGAGATCCAGGACGAGCACGACAAGATCCTGCCGCCGCGGATCACGGAGCTGCCCGACGGCGCCCTCGAGGCGGACGCCCGGGTCGAGGTCGAGGACCTCGAGAAGCAGCTCGGCCTCTCCCTGCTCGACGAGGAGCGGCGCGAGGACGTCGACACCCTGAGCGGCCTGATCTTCACCCTGCTCGACCGGCTGCCGGCGCGCGGCGAGGTGGTGCATCACCCGGCGGGCATCGATTTCGAGGTCGTCGACGCCGACCCGCGCCGGATCAAGCGCCTGCGCATCGTGCGGCGGGCGCCCTCGAGTGCCGCGCTGGATCGAGAGCGCTAGGTCTTGCACGTCGCGCGCCAGGGTCTGCGCAGCCCAGCGGCCGCCGCCTGGCTGACGGGAAGCGGCGTGCGGCCGTACCTGGCGGCCTGGCTCGGCGGCGGCCTCACAGCCCTCGCCCTGGCGCCGCTTGCACCTCTGGCCGGCGCTGCTCGGTTTCGCCCTGCTGCTCCACCTGCTGCGGCGGGCGCCGCGCCGCCGCGCCGCCTTCGCGCTCGGCTGGTGGTTCGGCTTCGGCTATTTCCTGGTCGGGCTGTACTGGATCGCGATCGCGTTCTTCAGCGATGCCGAGCGTTTCGGCGCGCTCGCGTTTCCGGCGGTGGTGCTGCTGTGCGCCGGCATGGCGCTCTATCCGGCGCTTGCCGCCTGGCTGGCGATGCTGCATCGCTGGCGCAGCCCGACCGCGGCGGCGCTCGCCCTGGCGATCGCCTGGATCGCCATGGAGGCGCTGCGCGAGCGGCTGTTCGGCGGCTTTCCCTGGAACCTGATCGGCTATGCCTGGTCGGGCTCGGATGCGATCAGCCAGCTGGGCGCGCTGACCGGGATCTACGGCCTGAGCCTGCTGGCGGTCGCGCTCGGCGCCTTGCCGGCGGGGCTGCTCGAGCCCGGCGGGCGGGCGCGCTGGTGGCCGGTTGCCGTGGGCGCCGCCGTGCTCGCCCTGGTCTGGATCGGCGGCACTGTTCGGCTTGCCGATGCCGAGGTCGAGGAGGTGCCGGGCGTCCGCCTTCGCCTGGTGCAGGGCAACGTGCCGCAGCAGGACAAATGGCGGCCGGAGATGCGCAACCACTGGTTCGGCCACCATCTCGGCCTCTCCGGCCGTGACGCGCGCGGCATCACCCACGTCGTCTGGCCGGAATCCGCGAGCCCCTACCCGCTCGAGCAGGTCGAGGAGGCGCGCGCGCTGATCGCGCAGGTGGTGCCGCCGGGCGGCCTGCTGCTGACCGGCGGCGAGCGCTTCGATTTCGGCCAGGATCCGCCCAAGGCGTGGAACAGCCTGCTGGTCGTCGACGATGCGGGCACGCTGCGGGCGCACTACGACAAGCACGACCTGGTGCCGTTCGGCGAGTTCATGCCGCTGCGCGACCTGCTCGGCCGGATCGGGCTCAGCAGCCTCGCCCGCGGCGGCCTCGACTTCCAGGCCGGGCCGGGCAGGACCACGATCGCGCTGCCGGGCCTGCCGCCGTTCAGCCCGCTGATCTGCTACGAGACGATCTTCTCGGGCCGGGTGTTTGCGCCCGAGGCACGCCCCGACTGGCTGCTGAACATCACCAATGACGGCTGGTTCGGCCACAGCTCGGGCCCCTATCAGCACCTGGCGATGGCGCGCATGCGGGCGATCGAGGAAGGGCTGCCGCTGGTGCGCAGCGCCAATACCGGGATCTCGGCCGTGGTCGACCCGTGGGGCCGGGTGCGGGCGCGCCTCGGGCTCGGCGAGACCGGCGTGCTCGACGTGGCGCTGCCGCAGCCGCTGGCCGCGACCGTGTTCGGCCGCGCGCGGCACTGGCCGGTCCTGCTCGTGGTCTGCGCCAGCCTGCTCGCCATGGCCGCGATCGAGTGGCGCGCTGGACGCCGACACACGGACGTTCGCCACACGGACGTTTGATTGTCGGCAAAAAGGCGATACAACCCGGCTTTCGTACCCTTCGGGCGAGCGCAGCACGGGATGGCAGTCAGCCCCAATCCGATCGACGTCCATGTCGGCAAGCGCCTGCGCCTGCGGCGCACCTTGCTCGGGATGAGCCAGGAGCGCCTGGGCGAGCGGCTCGGGCTGACCTTTCAGCAGGTCCAGAAGTACGAGCGCGGCGCCAATCGGATCGGCTCCTCGCGCCTGTTCGAGCTCGGCCAGATCCTCGATGTGCCGGTCTCGTTCTTTTTCGACGACATGCCGCGGGCGGAGACGGCCGCGGGCCAGGGTACGCTCGGATTCGGGCCCGACGGGCTGGCGCGCGCGGCCGCCGGTCTCGGCCTCGCCGAGGAGGGCGCAGCCTTCGAGCACGATCTCGACGACGGCCTGTCGCTGGACAAGCGCGAGACCCTGGAGCTGATCCGCGCCTATTATCGGATCGCCGACCCCGCCGTGCGCAAGCGGCTGTTCGAGCTGACCAAGGCGCTCGGCAACCTCCGGGACGGCGCGATCGCGCCTGAGCGCTGAGGGTCGTACCGGGCTGCCTGTCGACCCCCTTGACCAGACCTTTAGCATCTCCGGCACAAGAATGGCCGCCAACCCGGCTTCGATGTCGGCGACTTGAGGGAAACCGTATTGACCGTGGCGCCGCGAGGCGATCGCTGCGCGCAGTAGCTGCGTGCCGCCGACCGCAGACGATCGCGGCGCCCGCCGAAGAGAGCTTCATGAACACATCCGACTACCTGTTCACCAGCGAATCCGTCGCCGAGGGCCATCCGGACAAGATCTGCGATCGGATCTCGGATACCATCCTCGATGCGTTTCTCGGCGCCAATCCCGCCGCCCGCGTCGCCGTGGAGACGTTGGCGACCACCAATCGCATCATCATCGCCGGTGAGGTGCGGGGCGTCGACGGGATCACCCATGCGGACATCGAGCAGCTGGCGCGCGACGCGGTGCGCGACATCGGCTACGAGCAGCCGGGCTTTCACTGGGCGCGGGCGAAGGTCGAGGTCCTGCTGCACGCCCAGTCGCCCGACATCGCGATGGGGGTCGATGCCGTCGGCAACAAGGACGAGGGGGCGGGCGACCAGGGGCTGATGTTCGGCTTTGCCTGCCGCGAGACGCCGGAGCTGATGCCGGCGCCGATCCAGCTCGCCCACACGATCCTGCGCCAGATGGCGGAGGCACGCCGGGCCGGCGCGGCGCCGCAGCTCGGCCCCGACGCCAAGAGCCAGATCACCCTGCGCTATCGCGAGGGCGTGCCCGCCCATGCCGCCTCGGTGGTGGTCTCCACCCAGCACGCGCCCGAGCTGTCGCAGGACGAGGTGCGCGAGGTGGTCCGGCCGTTCGTGATGCAGACCCTGCCCGACGGCTGGATGTGCCCCGAGGAGGATTTTTACGTCAACCCGACCGGCAAGTTCGTGGTCGGCGGGCCCGAGGGCGACGCCGGCCTGACCGGTCGCAAGATCATCGTCGACACCTATGGCGGCGCAGCGCCGCACGGCGGCGGCGCCTTCTCCGGCAAGGATCCGACCAAGGTCGACCGCTCGGCAGCCTATGCCGCCCGCTATCTCGCCAAGAACGTGGTCGCGGCCGGCCTCGCGGATCGCTGCCTGATCCAGCTCGCCTATGCGATCGGCGTCTCCAAGCCGCTCTCGGTCTATATCGACATGCAGGGTACCGGCCAGGTCGATCCGGTGCGCCTGAGCGGCGTGCTGCGCGAGCTGATGGACCTGTCGCCGCGCGGCATCCGCGAGCACCTCGAGCTGTCGCGGCCGATCTATGCGCGGACCGCGGCCTACGGCCATTTCGGGCGCCAGCCCGAGCCCGACGGCGGCTTCTCGTGGGAGCGGACGGACCTGGCCGAGACGCTGCGCCGCGCCTTCTGAGCGCGGTGCCGCGGCCGGCCCGACCTTCCGGCGCGCGCCGCTTCGTTTACGGCCGACGGCGCGGCCAGCGGCTGCGCCCCGGACGCCGCCGCCTCCTGGCCGAATACCTGCCCGAGGTCGAGCTGGTGGTGCCGGAGAGCGGGCGCATCGAGCCGGCCGCGCTGTTCGCCGACCGGCGCCCGTTGTGGCTCGAGATCGGCTTTGGCGGCGGCGAGCATCTGGCCGCGCAGGCGGCGGCCCATCCCGATCGCGGCCTGATCGGCTGCGAGCCCTTCATCAGCGGCGTCGCCCGGCTGCTGGCGCAGGCCGAGGCGCTGGCGCTCACCAACCTGCGCATCGTGGTCGACGATGCCCGCCTGCTGCTCGCGGCCCTGCCGGATGGCTGCCTCGAGCGGATCTTCGTGCTGTTCCCCGATCCCTGGCCCAAGACCCGCCACCAGAAGCGCCGCATCGTCAATGCCGCGACGGCGGCGCAGTTCGCGCGGCTGCTGCTGCCCGGAGGCGAGCTGCGGCTGGCGACCGACGACATGGGCTATGCCCGCGCGATGCTGCTGGCGCTGCTGCCGGTCCGCGAGCTCGCCTGGCAGGCCCGCGGCCCCTCGGACTGGCGCGCGCGGCCGGCGGACTGGCCTTCGACCCGCTACGAGGACAAGGCGCGAGAGGCCGGCCGGCGGTGCGTCTTCCTGCGCTTTCGCCGGCTGTAGGATTTATGAAAAAACCTTGAAGATGGCTGAGCCAGGGCGCATATAACGGGAACCAAATCACCGTAACCGAACGTAGGGGTGGTGGGCTTCGGGCCCACTTTTTTATTGGCGTGGACGGGAACAGGCAGGTAGCCGAGCTGATCGAGCCGACCCTGTGCGACATGGGATTCGAACTCGTGCGCGTGCTGCTGCATGGCAGCCAGCGGCCGACCCTTCAGGTCATGGCGGAGCGCGCCGACCGGGCGCCGATGACGGTCGAGCAATGCGCCGAGATCAGCCGCGCGGTCTCGGCGATTCTCGACGTCGCCGATCCGATCGCCGGCGCCTACCGCCTCGAGGTGACCTCGCCCGGGCTCGACCGGCCGCTCACGAGGCGGGCTGACTTCGACCGTTTCCGCGGCTTCGAGGCCCGGGTCGAGACGGAGCTGCCGATCGAGGGTCGGCGTCGCTTTCGCGGTCGTCTGCTCGGCGTGGTCGACGACCAGCTGCGCCTGCAGCTCGCCGAGGGCGAGCAGGCGATCCCCTGCGCCGGGATCAAGAAGGCCAAGCTGATCGTGACCGACGAGATGCTGGCGGCCGCGGCGGAGCAAAGGAGCTGAGCGCGTGACGGACTTTGGCATGGAGACCACCGCCGGTCTCGGTCGGCTCGAGCTGATCCGGATCGCCGAGGCGGTGGCGCAGGAGAAGGGCATCGGCGTCGAGGACGTGATCGTCGCGATGGAGCAGGCGATTCAGACTGCGGCGCGCCGCAAATACGGCCAGGAGCATCAGATCGTCGCCGAGGTCGACCGCAAGACCGGCGACATCGGCCTCTATCGCGAGCTCGAGGTGAGCGACGAGGTCGAGGATCCGGCGCTGCAGATCCCGCTCACCGAGGCGCGCGAGCGCAACCCGGCCGCCCAGGTCGGCGACCACATCCTGGAGCCCCTGCCGCCGATCGATCTCGGTCGGATCTCGGCGCAGAGCGCCAAGCAGGTGATCGTCCAGAAGGTGCGCGAGGCCGAGCGCGAGCGTCAGTACGAGGAGTTCAAGGACCGCATCGGCGAGATCGTGGTCGGCGAGGTCAAGCGCACCGAATACGGCAACGTCCTGGTCGACCTCGGCCGCGCCGAGGCGATCTTGCGGCGCGACGAGGTGCAGCCGCGCGAGACTTTTCGCAACAAGGACCGGGTGCGCGCCTACGTCTACGACGTCCGGCCGGAGGCGCGCGGGCCGCAGATCTTCCTGTCGCGCACGCATCCGCAGTTCATGGCCAAGCTGTTCGCCCAGGAGGTGCCGGAGATCTACGACGGCATCATCGAGATCATGGCGGTCGCGCGCGACCCGGGCTCGCGCGCGAAAATCGCGGTGGTCTCCAAGGACAACAGCATCGATCCGGTCGGCGCCTGCGTCGGCATGCGCGGCTCGCGCGTCCAGGCGGTGGTCAACGAGCTTTCGGGCGAGAAGATCGACATCATCCCCTGGTCGTCCGACCCTGCGACCTTCGTGGTCAACGCCCTGGCGCCGGCCGAGGTCAGCAAGGTGGTGCTCGACGAGGACAACCGGCGGATCGAGGTGATCGTGCCGGACGCCCAGCTGTCGCTCGCGATCGGGCGGCGCGGCCAGAACGTGCGCCTCGCCTCGCAGCTGACCGGCTGGGACATCGACATCGTCACCGAGACCGAGGATTCCGAGCGGCGCACGCGCGAGTTCCGCCAGCTCACCGAGTACTTCGTCAGCACGCTGAACGTCGAGGAGGTGATCGCCCAGCTGCTGGCGACCGAAGGCTTCACCAGCGTCGACGAGATCGCCTATGTCGATCTGGACGAGCTGGCGTCGATCCAGGGGTTCGACGAGAGCGTTGCGCAGGCGCTGCGCGAGCGTGCCGAGGTCTACCTGGCGGAGCGCGAGGAAGAGCTGCGCGCGGAGGCGGCGAGCCTCGGCATCGCCGAGGATCTGCTGGGCTTCGAGGCGCTCGACCTCGCGACCGTGGTGGCGCTCGGGCGCAAGGGCGTGAAGTCGCTCGACGACGTCGCCGACCTGGCGGCCGACGAGCTGGTCGAGCTGCTGCCCGACGCCGGCCTGACCGGAGAGGCCGCGGGCGAGCTGATCATGGCGGCGCGCGCGCATTGGTTCGGCGACGAGGAAGCAGGCGCCGCCGAGGGTGACGAGGACGCGGCTGCCGAGGCCGATGCCGAGCCGGCCGACGCCGCCGGCGCCGAGAACGACGGAGCAAGGGCCTGAGCGCGGCCGCCGCAAATCGCTCGTGACGCCGGATGCCGCGGACACCTCGCAGCGCCGCTGCCTGGTGACCCGCACCGCAGGCCCGCGCGATCATCTGATCCGCTTCGTGCTCGATCCCGACCGTCGGGTGGTGCCCGATCTCGACGAGCGCCTGCCGGGCCGTGGTATGTGGTTGAGTGCTGATCGGGATGTGGTAAACAGGGCCGTCGCCGGCGAAGCTGTTCGCACGGGCGGCGCGGGCGCCTGCGACGGCAGAGGCGGATCTGGCGGAAACGGTCGAGCGGCTGCTCGCACGGCGTGCGCTGGAGTGCGTGAGCCTGGCGCGGCGCGCCGGTCAGCTGGTGGCGGGCTTCGAGCAGGTGCGCGCGTGGCTGCGCGGATCGCAGGCGGCGGTGCTGATCGCGGCCGCCGACGGTGCCGCCGACGGTCGCGCGAAGCTGCGCCGGCTGGCCCCTGACCTGCCCCTGGTCACCGCCTTCGCGCGCGGCGAGCTGGGCGCCTGTCTGGGGCGCGACGAAGTGGTTCATGCGGCCGTTGCGCCCGGTGGCCTGGCGCAGCGGCTGCTGCGTGACGTGGAGCGCCTGGCCGGCTTTCGGCCCGACGCGTTGGATTTGCCCGGTGGAGAGGCGTCGCGGCGCCACACCGGGCCGAGGGAAACGACCGGCCCGAGATGACCGATACCAAAGAGCACAACCCCAGGATCTCGCTGGCGCGCCCGAGTGGCCGGCTGGAGCTCAAGAAGACCGTCGACAGTGCCATGGTCCGGCAGAGCTTCTCGCACGGCCGCAGCAAGTCGGTCGCGGTCGAGGTCAAGCGCAAGCGCGGCGTCAAGCCGGGCGAGGCGCGCCAGGCCGAGGCTCCCGTGCGCGCCGCCGAGCCGGCCGCGCGCGGCGAAGCTGCGGCGCGCGTGGCCTTGCGGGCCCGCACCGACGGCCAGCCCCAGGGTCGCGTCGGCGGCGAGATCGGGCGTGCCCCGGCCCGCCGGCCCGTGGTCCTCAAGCCGCTCACCGACGAGGAGAAGAGCGCCCGGGTCCGCGCCCTGACCGACGCCAGGAAGGCCGAGGACGAGGCGCGCTCGCGCGCCGAGGAGAATGCCCGCCGGCTGAACGAGGATGCCGAGCGGCGCAAGGCCGAGGGTGCCGCGGCCGTCAAGCGCCAGGAGGAGGAGGAGGCGCGCAAGCGCGCCGAGGAGGATGCGCGCCGCAAGGCCGAGCAGGCTGCGTCGCGGATGCTCGCCAGGGAAGACGAGGAGCGGCGCAAGCGCGAGCATGTCGCGGAAGCGGCGCCACCGGCGCCCGAGCCGGATACGGCGGCTGCGGCCGAGCAGGTGCCCGAGCCGCGGCCCGGCGCCCGGCCGGCCGAGACTGCGCGCCCCAAGATCAAGGGCAAGGCGGCGGCCAAGGCCGAGGATCGTGGCGAGGGCCGGCGTGGCACCGCGGCGCGGCGCGAGGGCGCACGAGGTCGCCTGGTGCTCGACAGCGACAGCGAGGTGGTGGAGCGCCGTGGGCCGTCTCTGGCCGCGATCCGGCGCCAGCGCGAGCGTCGCCATGCGCAGATGCAGGAGGCCGGGCCCCAGGTGCGCGAGGTCGTGCTGCCCGAGACCATCCTCGTCTCGGAGCTGGCCAACCGCATGGCGGTGCGCGGCGCCGAGGTGGTCAAGCAGCTGATGAAGATGGGCGTGATGGCGACCATCAACCAGGTGATCGACGCCGACACCGCCGAGCTGGTGGTCGGCGAGTTCGGTCACCAGCCCAGACGGGTCAGCGAGGCCGACGTCGAGATCGGCCTCGAGGGGATCGGCGATCGCGACGAGCAGCTGCAGCCGCGGCCGCCGGTGGTCACCGTCATGGGCCATGTCGACCATGGCAAGACCTCGCTGCTCGACGCCCTGCGCAATGCCGACGTCGCGGCGGGCGAGGCCGGCGGCATCACCCAGCACATCGGCGCCTATCAGGTCGATCTCGGCACGGGCCGGCCGGTGACCTTCATCGACACGCCGGGCCACGCCGCCTTCACGGAGATGCGCGCGCGCGGCGCCAGGGTCACCGACATCGTCGTGCTCGTGGTCGCCGCCGACGACGGCGTGATGCCGCAGACGATCGAGGCGATCCGCCACGCCAAGGCGGCGAAGGTGCCGATCGTGGTCGCGATCAACAAGATGGACCTGCCCGACGCCAATCCGGAGCGGGTCAAGCAGGAGCTGCTGAGCCACGACCTGGTGCCCGAGGATTTCGGCGGCGACGTGCTGTGCGTCGAGGTGAGCGCGACCAAGCGCCAGAACCTCGACAAGCTGATCGAGACCATCCAGCTCCAGGCCGAGCTGCTCGAGCTGACCGCCAATCCGAACCGGGACGCCCAGGGCACGGTGATCGAGGCGCGGCTCGACCGCGGCCGCGGCGTGGTGGCGACCGTCCTGATCCAGCGCGGCACGCTGAAGATGGGCGACATCGTGATCTGCGGCAGCTATTGGGGCCGGGTGCGCGCCCTGATCGACGATCGCGGCCAGAACCTGGACCAGGCCGGCCCCTCGATGCCCATCGAGATCAGCGGCCTGGACGGCGTGCCGGAAGCGGGCGATCAGCTGGTGGTGGTGGAGAACGAGCGCCGGGCGCGCGAGATCACCGAGTACCGGCTGCGCAAGCGGCGCGCGCAGACCGCCGCGACGGCGCCACGCGGCTCGGTCGAGGAGCTGTTCAGCCAGCTCGCCGGCAGCGAGGCCAAGGAGCTTCCCCTGGTCGTCAAGTCCGACGTCCACGGCTCGCTCGAGGCGATTCTGGCCGGCGCCGAAAAGCTCAGCACCGACGAGGTCCAGGTCCGCGTCCTGCACAGCGGCGTCGGCGGGATCACGGAATCCGACGTGACCCTGGCGCTCGCCTCGAAGGCGATCATCATCGGCTTCAACGTCCGCGCCAACGCCCAGGCGCGCGAGCTGGCGCGGCGCGAAGGCGTCGAGATCCGCTATCACTCGATCATCTACGAGCTGCTCGACGAGGTCAAAGCCAACCTGTCCGGGATGCTCACGCCGGGGTCGCGCGAGACCATCATGGGTCATGCCGAGATCCGCGAGGTGTTCGCGATCACCAAGGTCGGCAAGATCGCCGGCTGCCGGGTGATCGATGGCGTGATCCGACGCGCCGCCAGGCTGCGGCTGCTGCGCGACGACATCGTGATCTACGACGGCGCGCTGGGATCCCTCAAGCGCTTCAAGGACGATGTCCGCGAAGTGCGCGAGGGCTTCGAGTGCGGCATCGGGATCGAGGGCTACAACGACATTCGCGAGGGTGACGTGATCGAGGCCTACGAGGTCGAGGAGGTCGTGCGTACCCTGTGAGCGAACCTGCGATTGCCGCGGCGCGTCATGACGGATGGCGCCGCGGATCGAGCGATGAAGAGAGTATCGATGGGTAGTCAGCGGCCGCCGGCCGGTCCCCAGCAGAGCCAGCGCCAGCTGCGGGTGGGCGAGGCCCTGCGGCACGTCCTGGCGGAGCTTTTGATGCGTGGCGTGGTGCACGATCCGCTGCTCGCCGAGGCCAACCTCACCGTGGCGGAGGTCCGCATGAGCCGCGATCTGCGCCATGCGGTCGCTTATGTGACCGAGCTCGGCGGCGATCTGCGCGCCGAGCTGCTCGAGGCGCTGACGCGCGCGGCACCTTTTCTGCGCGGCGAGGCGGCGCGCCGCATCCATCTGAAATACGCGCCGACGCTCAGCTTTCAGGTCGACCCGTCCTTTGCCGAGGCGGCGCGGATCGATGCCCTGCTGGCGCGCGAGCGCGCGAGCCTGGAACGGGCCCGCGAGGACGACGATGGCCCGAGCTAGGCGCAAGGGCCGTCCGATCCACGGCTGGCTGTCGCTGGACAAGCCCGAGGGCATGACCTCGACCGAGGCGGTCGCGCGCGTGCGCAAGATCACCGGGGCCGCCAAGGTCGGCCACGGCGGCACCCTCGATCCGCTGGCGACCGGCGTGCTGCCGATTGCGCTGGGCGAGGCGACCAAGACGGTCGCCTACATCGTCAATGGACGAAAGCACTACCGCTTCACCGCCCGCCTCGGCGAGGCGCGCAGCACCGACGATCGCGAAGGCGAGGTCACGGCGCAAAGCTCCGAGCGGCCCGGCACCGATGCGATCGAGCAGGCCCTGCCGGCCTTCGTCGGCACGATCCTGCAGGTTCCGCCGCGCTTTGCCGCGATCAAGGTCGACGGCGAGCGGGCCTACGATCTGGCACGCCGGGGCGAGCCGGTCGAGCTCGCGGCGCGCCCGGTCGAGATCGAGCGGCTGGCGCTGGTCGAGCGGCCCGATCCCGACCATGTCACGCTGGAGCTGGTCTGCGGCCGCGGCACCTACGTTCGTGCCGTGGTGCGCGATCTCGGCGAGAAGCTCGGCTGCTTTGCCCATGTCGCGGCGCTGCGCCGCCTGCGGGTCGGGCCGTTCCAGGCCGAGGGCGCGATCTCGCCCGAGACGCTCGCGCGGCTGGTCGCGGACGATGCCCTGCCGCAGGCGCTGGTGTCGCTGCCGGCAGCGCTCCAGGAGATGCCGGCCCTGCCGCTTACCGGGCCGCAGGCCGAGCGCCTGCGCGCCGGCCAGAAGGTTCGCGTGGCACCCGAGCTGGTGATCGGCCCGCCGGCGGAGGATGGCACGGTACGCGCCATGGCCGCGGGCGAGGTGGTCGCCCTGGCGCGCCTGCAGGGCGGTCAGCTGAGCCCGGTGCGCGTCTTCAATCTGTAGGCTGAATGGCTGTAACCCGAATGGCCCCGAGCATGTGGCCGTAACCAAGTCTGGAGCCGTTGGATCCAACCCATGTCGATTACCCAGGAACGCAAGCAGGACGTCATCACCGACTTCGCCACCGCGGCCGGCGACACCGGCTCGCCGGAAGTCCAGGTCGCGATCTTGACCGAGCGCATCACCAATCTGACCGAGCATCTCAAGACGCATAAGAAGGATTTCGCGTCGCGTCGCGGCCTGTTGATGATGGTCGGCCAGCGTCGCCGCCTGCTCGACTACCTGCGGCGCAAGGAGCAGAGCCGCTACGCGACCTTGATCGAGCGGCTCGGCCTACGCAAGTAACACGCAGCCTGGCCGGATCCTTCGGCGGCGCGAAGGGCGCACCGCCGAACCGATGCGAGCAGTTCGCACGATCCGGCCGGCATGGGGCCTGACAGGCCCATTGGAAAGGCAATCACATCGATGTTCAACATCTATCGCAAAGAGCTGGAATGGGGCGGGCGACCGCTGGTTCTGGAGAGCGGGCGGCTCGCGCGCCAGGCCGATGGCGCGGTTCTGGCCAGCTATGGCGAGACCACGGTCCTGTGCACGGCGGTCGCCGCGCGCACGGTGCGGCCGGGCCAGGACTTCTTCCCGCTGACCGTCAACTATCAGGAGAAGACCTTCGCTGCCGGCAAGATCCCGGGCGGCTTCTTCAAGCGCGAGGGGCGGCCGGCCGAGAAGGAGACCCTGACCTCGCGGCTGATCGACCGGCCGATCCGGCCGCTGTTCCCGAACGGCTTCAAGAACGAGACCCAGGTCATCTGCACCGTGCTGGCGCACGATCAGCAGAACGATCCCGACATCGTCGCGATGATCGGCGCGAGCGCCGCGCTGACCATCTCGGGCATTCCGTTCCTGGGCCCGATCGGCGGCGTCCGGGTCGGCTACAAGGACGGCGCGTTCCTGCTCAATCCGACCTATCAGGAGCTGCCCGGCAGCGAGCTCGACCTCGTGGTCGCCGGCACGCGCGATGCGGTCATGATGGTCGAGTCGGAGGCCAAGGAGCTGCCCGAGGCGACCATGCTCGCGGCGGTCCTGTTCGGCCAGGAGCAGTTTCAACCGGTGATCGATGCGATCATCGAGCTGGCGCAGGCCTGCGCCAAGGAGCCCTGGGAGCTCGAGCTCGAGGATCACGGCGCGCTCTACGAGCAGCTTGCCAGCGCCTGCGAGACCGGCCTGCGCAAGGCCTATGAGGAGCCGGCCAAGCAGGCCCGCCACGAGCTGGTGGAGGCGGTCAAGGCACAGGCCCTCGAGGCCTTCGGCGGCGAGAACGGTTCCGACGCGCCGCTCGTGCTCGACCAGTTCAAGAAGCTCGAGAAGAAGATCGTGCGCAACGCGATCCTCGATACCGGGCGGCGCATCGACGGCCGCGACACCGCGACGGTGCGGCCGATCGTGGCCGAGGTCGGCGTGCTGCCACGGGTCCACGGCAGCGCCCTGTTCACGCGCGGCGAGACCCAGGCCCTGGTGGTCGCGACGCTCGGCACCGGCCAGGACGAGCAGGTGATCGACGCGCTCGAGGGCGACTATCGCGAGCACTTCCTGCTGCACTACAACTTCCCGCCCTATTCGGTCGGCGAGGCGAGCTTCATGCGCCCGCCGGGCCGGCGCGAGATCGGCCACGGCAAGCTCGCCTGGCGTGCGATCCGGCCGCTGCTGCCGCCCCGGGACAGCTTCCCCTACACGATCCGCGTGGTGTCCGAGATCACGGAATCGAACGGCTCCAGCTCGATGGCGACGGTGTGCGGCACCTCGCTTGCGCTGATGGACGCCGGCGTGCCGATCGGCCGGCCGGTCGCCGGCATCGCCATGGGCCTGATCAAGGAGGATCAGGGCTTTGCGGTGCTGTCCGACATTCTCGGCGACGAGGACCATCTGGGCGACATGGACTTCAAGGTCGCCGGCACCGAGCAGGGCGTCACCTCGCTGCAGATGGACATCAAGATCGCCGGCATCACCGAGGCGATCATGCGCACCGCGCTGACGCAGGCGCGCGACGGTCGCATGCACATTCTGGGCGAGATGGCCAAGGGCATCAGCGGCGCGCGTGACGAGATGCGCGATACCGCGCCGCGGATCAGCGTGATCCACATCCCGCAGGACAAGATCGGCATGGTCATCGGCCCGGGCGGCAAGATGATCCGCGAGATCTGCGAGACCACCGGCACCAAGATCGACATCGACGACGACGGCACCGTCAAGATCGCATCCAGCGATGCCACCGCCAGCCAGCAGGCGGTCGACTGGATCCGCGGCCTGACCAGCTCGCCCGAGATCGGCATGATCTACACGGGCAAGGTCGTGCGGGTGGTGGATTTCGGCGCCTTCATCAACTTCCTCGGCTCGCAGGACGGGCTTTGCCACATCTCCGAGCTGAAGAACGAGCGCGTCGCCAAGGTCACCGACGTCGTCAAGGAAGGCGACGTGGTCAAGGTCAAGGTGCTCAGCGTCGACGACCGCGGCAAGGTGAAGCTCAGCATGCGCGCGGTCGACCAGGAGACCGGCGAGGAGCTCGAGGTCGCGCCGCGGCCGCCGCGGCCTGCGGGCGAGGGCCAGGACGATCGCGGCCATCGGGAACGCGGGCCGAGGCGGCACCGTCGCGCCGGCTGACCGGCGCGGACCTTGCGCCGTCGCCACCGCGCACTTACATCCGTGGTTTGCCCTGGTTGCCGCCGGCGCCAGAACCGGTGAGGCTTGGGCATGCGGATGGGTTGGCGCGCGGACCGGCGGGCGGCGCCTCGAGCCGGTAGGAGAGCATAGGTGATTCCCCTCAAACCGCTGATCCTGTCAGGCCGAGAGGTGTGGCCTCTGATCGAGGGCGGCAAAGGCATCTCGGTCTCGAACGGGCTCAGCAGCGGCGCCTGGGCAGCGAGCCGGCGGCGTCGGTACCTTCTCCGGCGTGAACGGCGACTATATCGACGAGCTCGGCAAGCTCGTGCCCCTGGTCTATCGCGGCAAGACCCGGCTGGAGCGGCACGAGGAGCTGATCAGCTACGCGATCAAGGCGGCGATCAGCCAGGCGCGCATCGCCCACGACGTGCGCGGCGGCGAGGGCCGGCTGCACATGAACGTGCTGTGGGAGATGGCGTCCTGCGAGCGCGTGCTCAGCGGCGTGCTGGAGGGCGCGCGCGGCCTGATCCACGGCATCACCTGCGGCGCCGGCATGCCGTACCGGCTGGCGGAGATCGCCGCCCGCTACAACGTCTACTACTATCCCATCGTGTCGTCGGCGCGCGCGTTTCGGGCGCTCTGGAAGCGGGCGTATCATCAGGTCTCGGAGTGGCTCGGCGGCGTCGTCTACGAGGACCCGTGGCGGGCCGGCGGCCACAACGGCCTGTCCAACTCCGAGGATCCGCGCCAGCCCGAGGCGCCGTTCCCGCGGGTCCGCGAGCTGCGCGGCACGATGCGCGATTTCGGTCTCGACGAGACCGCGATCATCATGGCCGGCGGCGTCTGGCATCTGCGCGACTGGCAGGACTGGCTCGACAACGAGGCGCTCGGCCCGATCGGCTTTCAGTTCGGCACGCGGCCGCTCCTGACCCGCGAGAGTCCGATCTCCGAGGCGTGGAAGCGCCGCCTGCTGGAGCTGAAGGACGGCGACGTCATGTTGCATCGCTTCAGCCCGACCGGCTTCTACTCGTCGGCGGTCTACAACGATTTTCTCCGGGAGCTCGACGACCGCTCCAAGCGGCAGGTGCCGTTCGCCGCCGAGCCCGATCCCGAACGTGGCCTGACCGCGCCGCTGCCGTTCGGCACGCGCGGCCGCTCCGTGTTCGTGGCGCCGGCCGACGTCGGCCGGATCGCGCAATGGGTCGAGCGCGGCTTCTCGCAGGCCATGAAGACCCCGGACGACACGCTGATCTACGTCGCGCCGGAGAAGGCGGTCGAGATCAGGCGCGATCAGGTCAACTGCATGGGCTGCCTCAGCGCCTGCAAGTTCAGCAACTGGTCGTGCAACGAGGCGCATACTACCGGCAGGCCGCCCGACCCGCGCTCGTTCTGCATCCAGAAGACCCTGCAGGACATCGCCCACAGCAGCGACGTCGATCACCAGCTGATGTTCGCCGGGCACAACGCTTTCAAGTTCCGTGACGACCCGTTCTACTCGAACGGCTTCATTCCGACGGTCCGGCAGCTGGTGTCACGGATCGCCACGGGCGATTGAGCTGCGATCGAGCCTTGCCCGGTTGACAAAGCCGGCAAATCGGACCAAGGAAGTACCAATTGGGTGAATCGGGCCCGGGCGCCGTCAGGCGCGCGGTCCGACAGGCTGGGACGGTGAGGACGATGCGAACCTACTCGAACGCGCTCGAGCGGCTGACCGAGGCGGGCCTGCGGCCGACGCGACAGCGTCTGGCGCTGGCCAAGCTGCTGCTCGAGAAGGGGCCACGCCATCTCACGGCCGAGGAGCTGTATCACGAGGCGCACGATGCCGGCATCGCGGTGTCGCTGGCGACCGTCTACAACACCCTGCACCAGTTCACCAGCGTCGGCCTGCTGCGCGAGGTCGTGGTCGACATGGGCCAGAGCTATTTCGACACCAACACCTCGCATCATCATCACTTCTTCGACGAGGGCAGCGGTCAGCTGACCGACATTCCCGAGGACGACGTCGAGATCGGCCGCCTGCCAAACCCGCCGAGCGGATCGGAGATCGAGCGCGTCGAGGTCATCGTCCGGCTGCGCGCGGCCCGCTGACGCCGCGGCCCGCAGGGTCGCTGCTAACGCAAGGTTTCGTCCGGCAGGACGCCCCAGATCTCGGCGCGCTGCAGCCAGCCACGCCGTCCTTCGACCTCGACCCGGCACCAGCTGCCGTCGCAATCGAGCAGCCGGCCGATCACGCCGGGCTCGGCCCGTAGCACGATCCGCGCCTCCTGGTCCGGCGTCTGTCGCAGCGCCCGGATCTCCTCGGCGACCAGGACCGTGCGCTGGCTCGACAGCAGGCTGCCGTGGATCCAGCCGAAATCGCCGTCATGCAGGCGCACCTTGCGCCAGGTGTCGAACTCCTGGACGATCTCCACCGGCAGGCCTTCGCGGGTAAGGATCCAAGCGATCGGATAGCCTTCGCCCGGGCCAAAGCGCAGGTTGACCTCGTCGGCGCCGAGCGAGACGAAGCGCGGCAGGGGCAGGCCCGTGGTCCGTCCGGCCTGCGCGACGGCGTCCGGCGGGGCGGCGAGCAGCGCCAGCACGGCCAGCGCCAAAAGGATCGGGAGCGCTGCCGGCGCCCGTGCCATCGAAGCCCGGCGCTGTCCGACCTGACGCAGCAGACGCGGGCGGACCGGGCGCAAGCGGATCACGCGACGGATGCTTCTCGTGTTGCCCACGGCGAGTTTCCCAAAAGCAGCCGAGCCCGGCGCCACGGTTAGCCGGGCAGGCGGGGCGACGGCAAGCGGAACTTGCGGATACGCTTTAGCTGGCGGACCAGTTCTGCTAAGCCATGGCGCGAACGCGGAGCGGGCCTCGGCCCACGCCGGAGGCAGCTGGATGGTGCGAAGAAAGCCGCTGGTCATCGTCACTCGCAAGCTTCCCGAGGCGATCGAGACCCGCATGATGGAGCTGTTCGACACGCGCCTGAACGATACCGACGCGCCGCCGGGCAAGGCCCAGCTGATCGAGGCGGTCAAGGCCGCCGAGGTGCTGGTGCCGACGGTGACCGACCGGATCGACAGCAGCGTGCTCGCGCATGCCAATCCCAAGTTGCGGCTGATCGCCAACTACGGCACGGGCGTCGACCATATCGACATCGAGGCCGCCTATGCGCGCGGCATCACCGTGACCAACACGCCGGGCGTGCTGACCGAGGATACCGCCGACATGACCATGGCGCTGATCCTCGCGGTGTCGCGGCGCCTGGTCGAGGGCGAGCGGATCGCGCGCTCGGGCGAGTGGCAGGGCTGGAGCCCGACCTGGATGCTCGGCCATCGCATCACCGGCAAGCGTCTTGGCATTCTCGGCATGGGCCGGATCGGCTCGGCGGTGGCGCGGCGCGCGCGCGGCTTCGGCCTCGCGATCCATTATCACAACCGGCGCCGCGTGCCCGACGCGCTCGAGAGCGAGCTCGAGGCGACCTACTGGGAGAGCCTCGACCAGATGCTCGCCCGGATGGACATCATCAGCGTCAATTGCCCGCACACGCCGGCGACCTTCCATCTGCTCTCGGCGCGGCGGCTCAAGCTGCTGCGGCCGCAGGCGATCGTCGTCAACACCTCGCGCGGCGAGGTGATCGACGAGGCGGCGCTGACCCGGATGCTGCAGAGCCGCGAGGTCGCGGGCGCCGGCCTGGACGTGTTCGAGCACGAGCCGGCGATCAACCCGAAGCTGCGCCAGCTCGACAACGTCGTGCTGCTGCCGCATATGAGCTCGGCGACGATCGAGGGCCGGCTCGACATGGGCGAGAAGGTCCTGATCAACATCAAGACCTTCATCGACGGTCACCGGCCACCGGACCGCGTGCTGCCCAGCCAGGCGTGAGGGGCGGCCCGTAGCACTGCCGTCGCCTTGGCCGCCGCGGCGGGCTCGACCCGGACCATGGCGCCCGCGGCGGGAGCGCAGCCGGGCTCTGGAACGGCACCCACGATCAACAGGCACGGCATCGGCACCAGGCCGATGCGCGCCCTGGAACCAGCATCCGCGCAGACGCGATCGCGGACGGCGATCTCCGTCTGGGTAAAGTTGATCTAACTCTATGAAGAAGAACAATTTTTCCCGATGAGTCTTGCGATGCAACGATCCGAGATGGTTGCGTCTTATCGGGAATTGCTCTAGCCGCCGCTGACCGCCGGCGTGGCCTCGGCCTCGGCGATCTCCCGGACGGTCCACTCGACCACGCGCCTGAGCGCCTTGCCGAGCCCTTCGTCGAACGCCGCGACGATCGCCTGCAGCGAGCGGTCCTCGGCGGCGACGGTGAACGCCTCCGAGGTCGCCGCGATCGAGGTGCGCCGGGGCAGCAGGACCAGGCGCGCCTGCAGTCGTACCCGCACCCGTGGCGGCCCGATCTCGCCGTACTCGGCCTGGAACTCGCGGATGTGGGTCAAGAGCGCGTAGTCGGCGCGCACGCCGACCACCTCGCGGCCGATGACGTCGAGCCTGGCCGCGTTGTCGAGCGATTCCAGCAGCAGGGTCTGGACCATCACCGGCACGACGTCGATCCAGCGCGCGCCCGCATAGTATTCCAGCGTCGTCGCGGTCGGGCGCAGCGCGATCTGCGCGGTGTTCAGGCCTGCGGTCGCGGTCGGCACCTCGACGCTGAGGCGCGCGTCGACCTCGGGCAGGTCATCGGCGAAGGTGCTCTTGGGGGTCAGGTCGTAGAAGCGCGGCGGATCGGGCCGCGCCAGCTCGAGCGCTGCGGCGCAGGCGCCGAGCCCAAGGCAGGCGGCCAGCGCCAGGAGGCGACTGAGCGAGCACCTCATTCGGCCTCGAAGCCCCGCTGGCTGCTGCCGAGCAGGAAGCCGGCCGGATCGCGCTCGAACTCCTTGGTGATCCGGGTCAGCGCGGCGATCAGCTGCCGGGTCTCGCCGACGAGCTGGGTGAACTCGTACAGGCCGGTCGCGGCGAAGTCGCCGAGCGGCTGACGCAGCTCGCCGACCAGCACCTCGAGCTCGCCCGCAGCGCGCTGGAGCGTGCTCGCCGCCTGCCGCGTCTCGTTCAGGGTTGCGCTCACCTCGTCCCCAACACCGTCGAACTGCTTCTCGACCCTGGCGGTCAGCGCCCGCAGCTCGCCCGCCAGCCCACCGACCTCGCCCGATGCGCCGGCAACGCTCGCAGCCGCGCCGCTCGCCTGCGCCAGCGCGTCGTCGGTGTGGCGCGCCAGGCTCGCGGACACTGTCTCAATGTTTTGCAGGCTTTTGGTTAACGCCTGCAGATTTTGATCGTCCAGCAGCGCGGTCGCCTGCTCGACCAGGGCGAGCGAGCGCACCAGGAGATCGGGCGTCGATTCGAACAGCCGCTCGATCGTCGATCGCCGCGATTCGATCTGCGGCAGGGTCTGCCCGGCGGTCGCCGCGAGCGGTGGGCTCGCCTGGGTGCCGCCGCGCAGCTGCACGAAGGCGATGCCCGTGATGCCCTGCATCTCCAGGCTGGCGACGGTGTCCTGCCGGATCGGCGTGCCGCGGTCGATCTCGACCGTGACCAGCACCCATTCGACGCGCTCCGGGTCGATCCGCACGTCGGTGACCCGGCCGACCGGCACGCCCCGGTAGCGCACCTGGCTGCCCTGCTGCAGCCCGGTCACCGAGCCGGCGAACGCGATCTGATAGGGGTCGCCCTGGCCGTCGATGTCGGCCTTGACCAGCCAGACGCTGAAGGCCGCGAGGCCTGCGACGAGCGCCAGCACCACGGCGCCGACGAGCAGATAGCTGGCCCGAATCTCCATCTCAGCTGCCTTCCCTCGCTGCGCGCGCCGCGGCGCGGCCACGCGGCCCATGGAAATAGGCCTGCAGCCACGGATGATTTAGGTTGCGCAGCTGCTCCAAGGTACCAACCACCGCGCGCTTGTCCACCAGCGCCGCCACCCGGTCGCAGATCGCCTCGAGGGAATCCAGATCGTGCGTGATCATCACCACGGTAAGCCCCAGGCTCTGCTGCAGGCCGCGGATCAGGTGGTCGAACTCGGCCGCCGCGATCGGGTCGAGGCCGGCGGTCGGCTCGTCGAGAAACAGCAGCTGCGGATCGAGCGCCAGGGCGCGGGCAAGGCCGGCGCGCTTGCGCATGCCGCCCGAGAGCTCCGCCGGATAGCGGCCGCAGGCGTCGAGCGGCAGGCCGACCAGGGCGAGCTTGAGCCCCGCCAGCCCGTCGAGCAGGCCCTCGGACAGGGCGAGCCGCTCGCGCAGCGGCATCTGGATGTTCTGCGCCACGGTGAGCGAGCTGAACAGGGCGCCGTCCTGGAACAGCACGCCCTGGCCGGCCTGCAGCGCGCGGCGCGCGCCATCGCTCAGCCGGGCGAGGTCGTGGCCCAACACCTCGACCCGCCCGCGCTCCGGCCGCAACAGCCCGAGCAGATGGCGCAGCAGCACCGACTTGCCGGTGCCCGAGCCGCCGACGATGCCGAGCACCTCGCCGTGCCGCACCTCGAGATCGAGCCCGTCGTGCACGACCAGCGGACCGAAGCGGGTGCGCAGCCCCTCGACCCGTATCACCGGCTGCCCGCTCACGCTCACAGCCCCAGATAGGAGAACAGGATCGAGAACAGCGCGTCGGCGACGATCACCAAAAAGATGCTCAGCACCACCGACTGGGTCGTGAGCCGGCCGACGCTCTCGGCGCTGCCGCCGACCGAGAGGCCCTGGTAGCAGCCGACCAGCGCGATCAGGAAGGCGAACACCGGCGCCTTGACCATGCCGATCCAGAACATGGTCGGCGTGATCGCGCCCTGCAGCTGGCTGAGAAACTGAGGCGGCGGGATGTCCAGGGCGAGCACCGACATCAGGCCGCCGCCGAACAGCGCCAGGATGTCCGCGAAGAACGCCAGCAGGGGCAACGCGATCATGAGCGCGAGCAGGCGCGGCACGACCAGCACCTCGATCGGATCGGCGCCGATGGTGCGCAGCGCGTCGATCTCCTCGCGCACCTTCATCATGCCGATCTCGGCGGTAAACGCGCTGCCCGAGCGGCCGGCCACCACGATCGCGGTCAAAAGGATGCCGATCTCGCGCAGTACCGAGACGCCCAGAAGATTGACCGTGAACACCTCGGCGCCGAAGCGCCGCAGCTGGTCGGCACCCTGGTAGGCCAGCACCACGCCGATCAGGAACGCGATCATACCGACGATCGGCAGGGCGTTGAGGCAGGTCTGCTCGAGGTGATGCACCAGGGACGTCAGGCGCAGGCGCCGGGGGTGCAGCGCGAGCCGGCCCAGCGTCACGATCGTCTCGCCATAGAACGACAGCAGGCGCCGCGCCTCGCTCGCAGGCCGACAGCGTGCTGGCGCCGAGACGCGCGAGCAGACGCACGAACGGGTTCAGCCGCGGCGGCGGCAGCGCCGGTCGCGGCTGCAGACGACCGATCTCGGCGAGCAGCGCGGCCTTGACGGGATCGGCGCCCGCGAGCTCGACCTGCCAGCCGCGCTCCGCCAGGCCTGCCTGGATCCGGCAGAGCAGCCAGGCGCCGGCGGTATCCAGCGCCTCCAGCGCGCCGAGCTCGATCCGGGCCTGGCCGGCGTCGCCCGGCAGCGCTTCGAGCATCGCCCGGCCGGCGTCGTCGAGCTGCGCCAGCTCGGCCACCGTCCAGCCGCCGCCGATCGCGACCTGCAGCCGGCCGCCGTCCATGCGGTGACCGAGCCAAGCCCTCTCGCTCACGCTGCCGGGCTCCGTCGTCGCCCGCTCTTGGCGCGATGCTCAGCGCGGATCGGCAGGGAGGGTCCGGCGCGATCCGGCGCTAGGTCGGGCTTCCGCGCAGCTGGCGGCGCAGCTCGTCGATCCGCTGCCGCGTGCCGTCGAGATGCGGGTTGATCGCGACCGCCGCCTCGAAGCTCCTCAGCGCCGCCGCAGGCTTGCCGATCGCATCGTAGATCATGCCGAGGCCGGACAGGGCCCCGAAATGGCGCGGCTCCAGCTCCAGCGTGCGCTCGATGTCGAGCACCGACGCCTCGTAGTCGTCCATCAGATAGTGGACGGTTGCGCGCTTGTTCCAGCCCTCGGCAAATTCCGGCGCGCGCTCGACCAGGCGGTCGAAGTACTGCAGCGCCAGCCCATGCTGCCGGGCCGCCATCGCCTGGAGGCCGCCCTGCATCAGGCGGTCGGCCTGGCTGTCGTCGCATTCGGTCCAGATCAGCCAGATCTGCCGCTGCGCCGCCTCGGCCTCGGGCCGGCTCGAGGTCGTCTGCAGGCGCGCGAACAGACCGTCCAGACGGAAGTCCTGCTGATCCGCCAGCGCGGGCCCCGTGCAGCCGATCGCGATGGCGAGCGACCACAGCAGCGCGCGTCAGCCCGGCCGGCAACGGGTTCCGCATAGGCAAGGCTCGACCCGCGGGTGGCGCTCGGCGCATGGGATGGTCGCCTCGGCTGCCTGATGCTGCGACTATGAGACAAAGGTGAAGCCTCGCCAAGCCCTGGGCCGATCACAGGACGTTGTGCTCACCGCCGGTTGTGACGTGCCGGTGCGCGAAACGCCAGCGCCTTTACCGATCGGCGCCGCGTCTGGCTAAACCCCTCATGGTGAAATTTTCGTGAAGACCGCTTGGACCGGGGCGGCAGGGCGGCAGGAATTGCCGGGTGGGTGGCAAGCTTTGCCGGTCGCGCAAGCTGAGCTCGGCGCTACGCATCATGGTCAATCCAGCAAGATCAAGGGGTTATCGATCGCCGCCGCGGCTGGCACGGCGCTCGCAAGGGGTTTGGGGATTTGCGTGGAAACGCCTGGGGAAGCGCAGCATGCACGAGGTGGCGTGATGGAGCCACTGGAGCGGGTCACGGTCCTGATGACGCTGATGAAGCGGCTCGGTCAGGTGATGGAGCACGAGCGCGCGATCCTGCAGAGCCTGCGCCTGGAGGTGCTCTCCGACATCCAGGAGGAGAAGGTCGCCCTGGCCGAAGCCTACGAGATCGAGCTGTCGCGTCTGCGCTGCAGCCCCGAGATCCTGGCCGGCCTCGACCCGCGCGTGCGCAGCCAGCTGCACGAGGCGATGCGTGCCTTTCAGGACTGCGCGGCGATCAATCTGCATGCCCTGCGCGCGGCCAAGGCTTCGGTCGAGAAGATCCTGCAGAGCATCGCCGGCAGCCTGGCGCAGAGCCTGCCGGCACCGGTCGATGGCCGCCGGCCTGCGGTCGCAGAGCCGCGCGGCCAGGTGATCCCGGTGGTCTTCGACCGCAAGGCGTAGCTGCCGGTCCAAACCTGCCGGCAAAAGACCTGCCGGCGCCCGCCGGCCGGCT
Source organism: uncultured Alphaproteobacteria bacterium (assembly GCA_963753315.1). Taxonomy (GTDB): domain Bacteria; phylum Pseudomonadota; class Alphaproteobacteria; order Geminicoccales; family Geminicoccaceae; genus DASUGG01. Next base: position 54,285 of record CAVWCI010000034.1, on the reverse strand, counting down.
CAGCCGCCCCGCCCCGGCTGCGACGATCGCGGCGAAGCGTCGCTTAGAGGCAATGCTGAAGCGGAGCGCCGGTTGCAGCGCCCCGACCCGGTTCTTATATGAGGCACCGGGAAACACTCCGACTGGCCGGCGGCCGACGCGGCGCGTCGATGACCGCGAGCTTGGAGCTGGGCAGTGGCAACCGTCAGCCTCGGGCATGAGAGAGCGTAATGAGCAATAAGATCATTGGCATCGATCTCGGCACGACCAACAGTTGCGTGGCCGTGATGGAGGGCAAGAACGCGCGCGTCATCGAGAACGAGGAGGGCATGCGCACCACCCCCTCGATGGTCGCCTTTACCGAAGACGGCGAGACCCTGGTCGGCATGCCGGCGAAGCGCCAGGCGGTGACCAATCCGACCAACACCATCTTTGCGGTCAAGCGCCTGATCGGCCGCCGCTTCGACGACCCGGTCGTCCGCAAGGACATCGACATGGTGCCGTATACGATCGTCAAGGGCGACAACGGCGATGCCTGGGTCGAGGCGCAGGGCGACAAGAAGGCGCCGAGCCAGATCAGCGCGTCGGTGCTCAAGAAGATGAAGGAGACGGCGGAGCGCCATCTCGGCGAGGCGGTGACCAAGGCGGTGATCACGGTCCCGGCCTACTTCAACGACTCGCAGCGCCAGGCGACCAAGGATGCCGGCAAGATCGCCGGCCTCGAGGTCCTGCGCATCATCAACGAGCCGACCGCGGCGGCGCTCGCCTACGGCCTGGAGAAGTCGAACGCCCAGACGATCGCGGTCTACGACCTCGGCGGCGGCACCTTCGACATCTCGATCCTCGAGATCGGCGACGGCGTGTTCGAGGTCAAGGCGACCAACGGCGACACCTTCCTCGGCGGCGAGGACTTCGACAAGCGCCTGATCGACTACATGGCCGACGAGTTCAAGAAGGAGCAGGGGATCGACCTGCGCGGCGACAAGCTGGCGCTGCAGCGGCTGAAGGAGGCCGCCGAGAAGGCCAAGATCGAGCTGTCGAGCACGATGCAGACGGAGATCAACCTGCCGTTCATCACGGCCGATGCCAGCGGCCCCAAGCATCTGACCATGAAGATCAGCCGGGCCAAGCTCGAGATGCTGGTGGGCGACCTGATCGATCGCACCGTCGAGCCCTGCCGCAAGGCGCTCAAGGATGCCGGCCTGTCGCCGGGCGACATCAACGAGGTGATCCTGGTCGGCGGCATGACGCGCATGCCCAAGGTGGTGGAGACGGTCAAGAACTTCTTCGGCAAGGAGCCGCACAAGGGCGTCAACCCGGACGAGGTGGTCGCGGTTGGTGCTGCGATCCAGGCGGCGGTGCTCTCGGGCGAGGTCAAGGACGTCCTGTTGCTCGACGTCACGCCGCTCTCGCTCGGCATCGAGACGCTCGGCGGCGTGTTCACCCGCCTGATCGATCGCAACACCACGATCCCGACCAAGAAGAGCCAGACCTTCTCGACCGCCGACGACAACCAGGGTGCGGTGACCATCCGCGTGTTCCAGGGCGAGCGCGAGATCGCCGCGCAGAACAAGCTGCTCGGCCAGTTCGACCTGATGGGCATCCCGCCGGCACCGCGCGGCGTGCCGCAGATCGACGTCACCTTCGACATCGACGCCAACGGCATCGTCAACGTCTCGGCCAAGGACAAGGGCACCGGCAAGGAGCAGCAGATCCGCATCCAGGCGTCCGGCGGCCTGAACGAGGCCGAGATCCAGCGCATGGTCAAGGAGGCCGAGGAGCACGCCGAGGAGGATCGCCAGCGCAAGGAGGCGATCGAGGCGCGCAACCAGGCCGACAGCCTGATCTACTCGACCGAGAAGTCGCTCAAGGAGCACGGCGACAAGATCGGCGCCGACGACCGCCAGGCGATCGAGGCGGCGATCAGCGATCTGCGCGGCGTGCTCGATACCGCCGATGCCGCGACCCTGAGGAGCAAGACCGAGACGCTGGCCCAGCTGTCGATGAAGCTCGGCGAGGCGATGTATCGGGCGCAGGCCGAGGGCGCTGGCGGCGACGGCGGTGCTGCCGGCGGCGGCTCGGGGTCGGACGGCACGAGCGACGAGAACGTGGTCGACGCCGACTTCGAGGAGGTCGACGACGACAAGAAGAAGTCGGCCTGAGCGACGCGCGTCGATCGGGCAGGTGGTGCTGCCGGACGTCCGTCGGGCGTCCGGCCACGCATGAGGCTAGCGCGTAACCAGGTCGGTCAAAGCACAAAGGCGCCATGGCGAAGCGAGACTACTACGAGGTGCTTGGGGTCGGCAGGAACGCCTCGGCCACGGAGCTGAAGTCGGCTTACCGCAAGCTGGCGATGCAGCATCACCCGGATCGCAATGCCGGCGATGGCGAGGCCGAGCGGCGGTTCAAGGAGATCAACGAGGCCTACGAGGTCCTCAAGGACGATCAGAAGCGCGCCGCCTACGACCAGTTCGGCCATGCCGCGTTCGAGGGCGGCGCCGGCGGTCGTCCCGGCTTCGACTTCGGCAGCTTCGCCGACGTCTTCGACGACCTGTTCGGCGACTTCGTGGGCGGCAACCGGCGCCGCGGCAGCCATAGCCGTGGCGGCGACCTGCGCTACAATCTCGAGATCTCGCTCGACGAGGCCTTCAGCGGCAAGCAGGCCCAGATCCGGGTGCCCACCACCGTGCGCTGCGATGCCTGCACCGGCAGCGGCAGCACCAACGGCGCCGCGCCCGGGGTGTGCCCGAGCTGCCGCGGCGCCGGCCGCGTGCGCGCCCAGCAGGGCTTCTTCACGATCGAGCGGACCTGCCCGACCTGTGGCGGCAACGGCCGCGTGATCACCGATCCCTGCGACGCCTGCAGCGGCTCGGGCCGGGTGCATCGCGAGAAGACGCTTTCGGTCACCATTCCCCGGGGCGTCGAGGACGGCACCCGGATCCGGCTCGCGGGCGAAGGCGAGGCAGGTGCGCGCGGCGGCGCCTCGGGCGACCTCTACATCTTCGTCAGCGTCGCACCGCACCGCCTGTTCAACCGCGACGGTGCCAACGTCTACTGCCGCATTCCGATCCCTCTCACCACGGCGGCGCTCGGCGGCCAGATCGAGGTGCCGACCATCGAGGGCAGGCGCGCCCGCATCCAGGTCCCTGCCGGCACCCAGACCGGCCATCGCTTCCGCCTGCGCGGCAAGGGCATGACCGAGCTGCACAGCCATGCCCGCGGCGACATGTTCGCCGAGATCGTGGTCGAGACGCCGGTCAACCTGACCAAACGGCAGCAGGAGCTGCTGCGCGAGTTCGAGGATGCCGGCAACGGCGCGACCCACCCGGAATCCGAAGGCTTCTTCGCCCGGGTCAGAGAGCTCTGGGGCGAGCTGCGCGAGTAGGCATTGCACTGCGCCAGGGGAGGCAGGGCGTGAAAATCGCAGTCCTGGGATGCGCCGGCCGCATGGGCCGGGCGGTGATGGCGGAAGTGCTCGCCGCCGATGGCCTCACCTTGTGCGGCGGCCTCGAGAGCAGCGGCCATGAAGCGCTCGGCCAGGATCTCGGCCGGCTCGCCGGCGCCGCGCCGATCGGCATCGCGGCAAGCGACGACGAGCAGGTGATCGCCGCCGCCGACGTCGCGATCGAGTTCTCGACGCCCGCGGTCTCGGTGCGGCATGCCGGCATCAGCGCCGCGCACGGCACCGCGCATGTCATCGGCACGACCGGCCTTTCCACCGAGCAGGCGGCGCAGCTCGCGCAGGCGGCCGCGCGCACGCCGATCGTCTGGGCGCCCAACATGAGCCTCGGCGTCAACCTCCTGCTCGGCCTGACCGAGCAGGTCGCGCGCGCGCTCGGGCCCGACGCGTTCGACATCGAGATCGTCGAGATCCACCACCGGCACAAGGTCGATGCGCCCTCGGGCACGGCGCTGGCGCTGGGCGAGGCGGCGGCGCGCGGCCGCGGCGTCGGCCTCGAGCAGGCGGCGGTGCGCGGCCGCGACGGCCTGACCGGGGCACGGCGCGCGGGTACGATCGGCTTTGCGGCGCTGCGCGGCGGCGATGCGGTCGGCGATCACAGCGTGATCTTCGCCGGCGCCGGCGAGCGCATCGAGCTGGTGCATCGGGCGAGCGACCGGCGCATCTACGCGCGCGGCGCGGTGCACGCGGCGCGCTGGGCGCAGGGCCGGGCGCCCGGGCTCTACGGCATGGCCGACGTGCTCGGCCTCACGCCTACCTGACGAGGTATTGCGGGTCGGAGAAGCCCTTGGCCTGCATGCAGGCGCCGACATAGCGCTCGCGCCAGGTGGCGCGCTGATCCGCGTCGGGCGAGGCGAACTCCATCTGCTCGGTGGCGTCCGCCTCGCACTGGGCCCAGGCGTCGTCCCACGCCGCCGAGTGGCTTTGACAGCCCGCCGACGAGCAGCAGGCCCGCGAGGGCCATGGCCTGCGCCGCACGCGCCGCGGCACCCGACACCGGTAAGGATGGCCTTCGCATCGCCGCTCTCCTGGTTGCAAGGGTGGCAAGCTTGCCGCGCGCTCGCGCCGCGGAGCAAGCCAAACCCGCGCGGCCTTGGTCGCTCAGGCCGGCTCCGGCTGGCAGCGCGGGCAATGGTAGCTGGTGCGCCCTGCCGCCTTCAGGGTCGCGAGCTTTCGGCCGCAACGCGGACAGCTCCCGCCCTCGTGGCGCTGCGGCAGCAGCCAGCCCTTCGGCAGGCGCTCGAGAAGCTGCTCGGCGCCGGCCCCGCAGTCGATCGCGGTCTGCAGGACCTCCTTGATCTTCTCGAACAGCGACTTGCGCTTTGCCTTGCCGAGGTTCCGGCCCGGCGTTCTCGGGTGCAGGCGGGCCTGGAACAGGATCTCGTCGGCATAGAGGTTGCCGATGCCGGCGACCACGCTCTGGTCCATGAGCACGGCCTTGACCTCGCGCCGGCCGTCCAGCGCCGCCGAGAGCGTCGCGAGATCGAAGCTCCGATCGAGCGCGTCGGGCCCCAGCCCTTCCGCCGCGACGAAGGCGTCGGCATCGTCGGCGAGACCGACCCGGCCGAGCATGCGCCGGTTGACGTAGACGAGGCTGCCGTCCTTGAACGTCGAGCCGCACCCGGCCGTAGGAGACGTCCTTGCCCGCAGGCTCGACGTACTCCAGGCTCCCGGTCATGCCGAAATGCATGACCAGCCAGCCGTTTCGGGAAAGTTTCACCAGCAGATGCTTGCCGTGCCGGCGCGAGCGCTCCAGCCGGTTGCCCTTGAGGCGCGCCACGAAATCCTTCTCGGCCAGATCGCCCAGGATGCGGGCATCGCTCACCACCGCGCGCAGGATCTCCTGATGCAGCGCATGGTCATCGAGCGTGCGCCGGTACAGCTCGACGTCGGGCAGCTCGGGCATTCTGGCTAGCGCTCTTCGGCCAGCTCGGCCACGACCTCCTCGAACGAGCGGCCCGCGTCCCGCCACTGCTCCGGCGTGGTCTTGCCGAGCGCCGTCTGCGCCACGAAATCGTAGATCTCGGCAGCGCCGAGATAGGTCTTGGCGGTCAGGCCGCAGTCCTCGAAGGTGCTGGCGATCTCCTCCATCTCGCCGACCCAGCGGTGTGCCTTGGGGATCATCGCCGGTATGCTCTTTCCCATGCGATCCAGTGCCGCCTGCTGGCTCTCGGCAAACTCCTGGCGCAGGACGGCGGTGACGCCCAGGCGCTCGGCCGCGACCGAAAGCTCGGTCATCAGCGCCGTCGTGCCCTTGGTCAGCGCCGCGTAGCACATCTTGACCGCCGAAGCGTCGCCCGGCTGCGCGCTGATCGGCCGCACGTCGAGCCCGAAGTCGCGCAGCGCCGCAACGTCTTTCGCGTGCTCGCCCGAGGCATAGAACCGCGTGCGCGTGCCGGCCTTGGGCGGCGGCCCGATGATGCCGGCATCGACGAAGCGGGCGCCCGCCGCCTCGACCAGGGCGCCGATCCGGCGTGCGGTCTGCGGCGCGATCGCATTGCAGTCGACATAGAGGAGATCTGCTGCGGTCCGCTCGAGCGCCGCCGCGATCCGCCTGGCGAGGCGCTCCGCCTCTGCCGGGACCAGGATCGAGAGCAGAAGATCCGCCTCGCGGACCAGCGCGTCGTCGTCCGGCACCGCCTCGATGCCGGCGTGGCTCGGCCAGCGCCCGGGTGCGCGCGCTGCGCCCCTCCAGGCAGGTGATCACGCGCAGGCCATGGCCGCGCAGCATCGCCGCCGCGGCGTGGCCCATGTCGCCGGGGCTCATGATCGCGACGGTCGGATCGGGCGTCGTCATCTGCGTCTCCGCGATTTGCTGCTCAGGTCCGCCGCACCATGGCGAGCGCTAGCCCGGCGCCGATCATCAGGGAGCCCACGATCCGGTTGCGCAGGCGCAGGCGGCGGCCGCCGAACCAGACCCGCGTGCGGTCCGCCGCAAAGCCCCATGCCGCCGTGAACACGAAGCCGATCACCAGGAACGTCACGCCGAGCAGGACCATCTGGGGCAGCCATGGTGCCGCGGGGTCGACGAATTGCGGGAAGAAGGCCGCCAGGAAGATCAGGCTTTTCGGGTTGGCAATGGTGACCAGAAAGCCTTGCGCGAACAGGGCCTTGCCCGACACCGCCCGGACTTCGGCGCCCGCATCCGCCGCCGGCGCGCGCCACTGCTGGACGCCGAGATAGACCAGGTAGGCGACGCCCGCCCAACGCAGCAGCTCGAAGCCGTCGGCGAGGATCAGCATCAGCCAGCTCATGCCGATCAGGGTCACCAGCAGTTGCACGCCGATCGCGAGGACCGCGCCGCTGACCGTGGCCAGCGCGCGGATCGCGCCGAACGCCAGGCTGTGCGCGACCGTCAGCATGACGCTCGGCCCCGGCAGTAGAATCATGACCGTGGTCGCGACGACGAACGCCAGATAGAGCTCCAGATTCAAGGCCGCCTCCCTTCGCCTGCCCAACTTTGCCGCTGGCCATCCTGCGCGCCCGGGCGCGCGCGCGCAACCACGCCCTGCTGTCGCGCTCATGCGGCGAACGCTGTTTGAAGCCTTATAGTTAACTCAAATCAACTATGCGGTTATTGCAAGAATGCATACGATGGTAATGCAATGGAAGCAGGCAAGTTGCGTTATGCCTTAAGTATATGATGATCGGTCACTGGATCTTTCTACGCTGCCATACTCTTTATGATGTGGGAGTAGGCGGTGTTCGGCAACGGCATTCGATCTCGACATCGATCGCGAAACCAGACCGGACCCGGGCGCGGGCCGTGGCGCATGCAGGCGCCGGGCGAGGGGAGGGGAAGCAAGCCGCGCGGCCAGTGGTGGCGCCAGTGGCGGCCCCGTGGCGGCCCCAGTGGCGGCCGATGACGAGCGCGCCGTGGGTGGTCGTGGTGGCGCTGCTGGCCTCAGCGATCGCCGGATACCACATCGAGCCCCATGGCGCTGCTTTCGCTCTTCAACCTGCGGGCAGCTCGGGCGCCGTTCCGGCTTTGCGCCGGGCGCAGCCAGCTGAACTGCGTGGTCGACGGCGACACCATCTGGCACGGCGGCGTCAAGATCCGGATCGCCGACATCGACACCCCGGAAGTCTTCAGCCCGAAATGCGCGTCCGAGGCCGCGCTCGGCCGGCAGGCGACCGAGCGGCTGCTCGAGCTGATCAATGCCGGGCCGTTCGAGGTCGTGCCGAGCGGCAGCCGCGATGCGGACCGCTACGGTCGCAAGCTTCGCATCCTCGAGCGCCATGGCCACTCGCTCGGCGACACCCTGGTCGCCGAAGGCCTCGCCCGGCGCTGGGACGGCGCAAGGCGCAGCTGGTGCGGTTGAGCGCCGCTTGTCGGCAGGCTTTCGTCGCTGGGCGTTGCCCCGTATAGAGTGGCGAGCTGATCCGGTTGAGGAAAGCCCATGCCGATCGTCGAGCGCGACCCCTGGCGGATGCAGTATTTCGAGGGCGTGCAATGCCCGGACGGCGTGTTCGTGCCGACCGAGGACGGCGATGCCTATGAGCTTTATCCGCAGTACCGCTGGTTGTACAACAAGCTCCTGGTCGCCGAATCGCAGGACATGGCCTGCGGCCTGCACGGCATGATGCCGAAAAAATTCCCGGTGTTCTCCAAGCCCGTCTACAACATGCGCGGCATGGGTGCTGAGAGCCGGACTTTCCGGTCCGCCAGGGAGTATCTGCTGCACCAGAAGCCCGGCCATTTCTGGATGCCGATGCTGCAGGGCGAGCACGTCTCGACCGATGTCGCGGTCGAGGACGGCGAGCCGCGCTGGTGGCGCCACGTCATCGGCCTGTCGATCGGCGACGGCATGTTCGACTATTGGACCGTGCTCGCGGAGGCGCGCCCCGAGATCGAGGCATATTGCGGCGACTGGCTGCGCCGCCACCTCAAGGGCTATACCGGCATGGTCAACTTCGAGACCATCGGCGCCCGGATCATCGAGGCGCACCTGCGCTTCTCCGACCAGTGGCCCGACCTGTACGGCGAGGGCTGGATCGACGCCCTGGTCCGGCTCTATGCCGAGCGGCGCTGGGACTATCGCGACGACGACCGCCACGACGGCTACAGCGTGGTGCTGTTCGGGCCGCACGGCCAGCTAGTACTGGCATCCCAACCCCGACCTGATCGAGGAGTTGCTGGCGCACCCGGACATCACCAGCATCCAGATCACCTTCCACGAGGACAAGCCGCCGCGGACGCACTCCATGCCGCCCGGCGGCTTTCGCCTCGGGATCATCAACTGCTGGGAGCTTGCCGCGGGCCTGCACGCGCGCGAGCGCCTGGCGCTGCGCTTCTGGGCGACGCAGCAGATCGTGCCCAAGCGCCCGCGGCGCAAGAACGCCGCCGAGGCGGCGGCACCTTAGACATTCGACCGCAGGCCTGCTCGGGGGTTTGGCTCGCCGCCGTCTGGCGCCCATATGGGGAGCGAGGGGAAGGGGTGCTGCATGCTGAGCCTGCGCCATCTGGTGGTGTATTTCGGCATCGCCACGCTGATCGCGATCGTGGCCGTGGTGGGCCTGGTCTGGCATTGGGACGGCAGGCAGGTGCAGACCAGCGCCGGCGAGGCGCTGATCGGCGGGCCGTTCACGCTCATCGACCAGCATGGTGCGCGCGTCACCGAGCAGGACTTCGCCGGGCGCTTCATGCTGGTCTATTTCGGCTACACCTTCTGCCCGGACATCTGCCCGACGAGCCTCACGGTGATGGCGGCAGCGCTCGACCAGCTGCCCGAGGCGCAGGCGGAGCAGGTCGTGCCGATCCTGATCACGGTCGATCCGGCGCGCGACACGGTCGAGCAGCTGGCCGACTACGCGCCGCTGTTCCACCCGCGGCTGGTGGCGCTGACCGGCAGCGAGGAGGAGGTGCGCGAGGCGGCGCGCGCCTATCGCGTGTACTACCACGTGCCCGAGGAGGAGCGGCGACGCCTACCTGGTCGACCACTCGACCTTCGTCTATCTGATGGGGCCGGATGGCAGCTATCGCACCCATTTCGGCATCGACGCCTCGCCCGAGGCGATGGCCGAGGCGATCGGCAAGGAGATCGCGGCGAGCGGCTGAGCCTGAGCGCTTGCCGCGGCAGGACGGGTCGGCTAAAAGCTGGCCTGCACTTTTTTCATCCTTAGCGCCCGTAGCTCAACTGGATAGAGCACCAGACTACGGATCTGGGGGTTGGGAGTTCGAATCTCTCCGGGCGCGCCAAAATCCCACAGGGGATGCAAGGACTTAGACGAAAGGCAGGCAATTGGCGCTACCTTGATCGGCGGAATTAGGTAGCGATCAGGTAGCGACCGGCGCAGCGCCGTGCTATCTGCCATTGGTCATGGCGCGGCGGCGCAAAAGTGGCACCCGGACGAAATCAGGCCGCCTCAGCCGTGCCTATTGAGGGCCGGCGCGCGATGCCGGCACATCGGAACTGCAGCAAAGAAGCTCGCCGCGGTGAACGGCTCTGCCGATCCGGCGCTACCGGCCACGCCGGCCTCGATCCTGTTCGCCCATGGCGTGCTGAGCCGCGACCAGCTCGCCGCAGCCGAGCGCTACCGCAGATACTACGCCCTCAGCTTCGGCCTGCCGGGCGAGGCGCTGCTGCTCGGCGACCGCCGGGTCGGCACTGCACTGCCCGATGACGTCCTCGCTCATGCCCGGCCGCAGCTCGAGGACATGGCGTCCCGGCTCACCGCCGAGCAGAAGCTGCAGATCGACAACCTGCTGATATCGGCGTGGATCCCGACGTGGTTCTATGCGGCGCAGGGCATTGGCCGGCCCTGGAAACTGACGATCGCGAGCGCGACGCGCTGGTCACCGGGTTGAATGCGCTGGTCTAACAAAAACGGCCGCCCCCCGAAAGGGACGGCCCGGGCAGGCCTAGGTTCAGCTACTCGTAACGCTTCCGGCCCCGCAGAAGGTCTGCCCGTGGTCGCCGGCGGCATGCCGCCGGGTGCGTCGGTCAGGGCGGACAGCGTATAAAAGCGGGTCGGCTGGCTGTCGGCGCAGCCCGCCAGCCCCAGAAGCCTGCTGCGACGACGGCCAATATTAGCGAGCACGCTTCGACGAGGCCCAGTCATTGTGTACCTGCCTTGCCGCGGATCAGCGCCTCGGGATGGCGCTCGAGGTAGTCGGCGAACACGCGGATCGAGCGGGCCGCGTCGGTCAGCTCCTTGAGCAAGGCATTCAGGTCGTAACGCGCCTGCGACTTCGCCCCGACCAGCCCGTCCGCCGAAGCGAGCGTCGACTGCGCCTGGACGAACAGTGGCCCGACGCGCTGATCGAGCGTCATCAAGCATTAACACCCCCTTCGTGTGGCGAGTTGACCAGACCGTCGACGCTCTGGATCGTGCGCCGCAGATCCTCGACCAACTCGGGCAGCGGCAGCGCCGCGAGCTTGGTCAAGACCCCGGTCACCGATGCCTCCAGTGCCTCCAGCTCGGCGGGCACCGCAGGAATCTCCGGATAGGTACCGCTGCGGTCGAGCTTCGCCGGCGGGCTGTCGGGGTGAAAGTCGAGATCGACCAGCAGCTCCCCGGTCAGCAGGTTGCCGGATTGCAGCTGCGCCCGCAGCCCGCGTTCGACCAGGGCGGCCATGACTGCATAACGCTGCTCCCCTGCGCCGCGCTCGGCGCCGAACCGTTGCGGCTCGATCTCCAGGCTCACCGGAATGCGCACGGAATCCTGCTTTGGGTCGATCTCCAGCCGGACGTCGGTCACGGTTCCGACCCGGATGCCGCGGAACTCGACCGGCGCCCCGGCTCGCAGGCCGCGGACCGAGCCATCGAAGTGGACCAAGTAGGGAATGCGTTGCGTGAAGCCCGCTTCGGTCACCTCGCGCAGGCTCGCGAACAAGGGAAAAGCGGTGTCCGCAGCCGCGGCCTCGCCCGGCTGGTCGATGTCCGGCGTGTCGAAGGCAATGCCGCCGGCGAGCAACGCCTCCAGCAACTCCATCGCGACGTCGACACCGTCCGCGCCCACCGACACGTTGACGCCGCTGGCGTTCCAGAACCGGCTGCTCGGCCGCACCAGCTGGTCGTTCGGCGCGTCGACGAAGACTTTGACGGTCAGGCCCAGCTTGTCCTCCGCCAGCTCGTAGCCGAGCACCTGACCGACCGGGATGCTGCGGTAGTAGACGGGCGCGCCGCGGCCGATCGAGCCCAGACGGTCGGTGCGCAGGACGAACTCGGTCCCGGGTACCTGTGACGTGATTGGCGGCGGCTCCGCCAGCCCAACGAAGTCGACGGCCGGCTGGCCGTCTCCGGGGTCGAACTCGACATAGGCGCCGGACAGCAGGGTCCCGAGCCCCGAGACGCCGCCGAACCCGACGCGCGGCCGGACGATCCAGAAGCGCGTGCCCTCCTTCATGTGAGGTTCCATGGTCTTGTCGAGGCTGGCGGTGACGACGATGTGCGACAGGTCATCACTCAGCCTGACCTCGTCGACCAGGCCGACCTCGACGTTGCGGTACTTGACCAAGGTCTTGCCGGCCTCGAGACCTTCGGCATTGTCGAACACGAGCGTGATCTGCGGCCCCTTCTCCTGCAGCGTGGTGTAGGCAAGCCAGATCGCGATCGCACCAGCGACCAGGGGAATCAGCCAGACAGGCGAGAGGCCGCGGGCTTATGGGCCGCGACCTCGGGCAGCTCATCTCGCTCAGGCCCGGAGATGTGTTCTTCGTCATCGGCACTCTCCTCGGTATCCCAGATCAGCCTGGGGTCGAACGACATCGCGGCGAACATCGTGATGATTACTACCGCGGCGAAGCAGATCGCGCCCGCACCGGGCTCGATCGTCGCGATCGAGCCGAGGTTCACCAGTGCTACCAGAATCGAGATCATGAAGATGTCGACCATCGACCAGCGACCGACCTGCTCGATGATCCGATAGAGCAGGCCTCGGTCCCTCAACCGCCAGGTCGAGCGTCGCTGTACTGTGATCAGCAGGAACGTTAGCCCGATCAGCTTGAGCACCGGCACGGTGATGCTGGCGAAGAACACCAAGAGCGCCACCGGCCACATCCCGGCCTGAATCAGCTGCTTGACGCCTGAGAGAATGGTATCCGGCTCACCACGGCCGAAATACACCACGGTCATGACCGGCAGCAGGTTGGCCGGGATGTACAGGATGGCGGCGGTCAGCAGCAGGGCCCAGGTGCGGGCGATGCTGTTGGGCTTGCGCCGGTGCATAGTGGCGCCGCAGCGCGGACAGTGGGCTGATGCTCGCGTAGGCAGCGGTCGCATCAGCGCCAGCTGATCGCACTTGTGACAACTAATCAGCGCCCCACCACGCCGCCTTTCGAGCTGCCGCGCCGAGGCCTGTGGACCGACATGCCGCCAGATCTCGTGCGGCTCGAGCGCCGCCTCGGCGGCGATCATGACGACGATCAGGCCGACGAACGCGAACAGCGCGACTCCCAGTTCGAGGCGGGCGAGATCGGACAGCTTGACGTAGGCGACGATCACGCCCAGCAGGTAAACTTCCATCATCGACCAGGGCCGGAGCAGCTCAGTGAACCCGAACACCTTGGAGACCCCCCACGGCACCCGGCCGAGCCACAGAGGCAGGAGGACGTAGGCCGTACTCAATAGCCACGCCAGCGGCACCACGGTCGCGGTCAGCAGCACCAGCACGGCGAGCGGCCACATGCCCTGCTCGTACAGGCTCCTGACACCGGTCAGGAGGGTGCTCGTGTCGGCATTGCCCTGGAGCTCGAAAGTCAGGAACGGGAAGGTATTGGCGATCACGAACAGGATCAGCGCGGCCAGCGTCAGCAGCAGGGTGTGCTCGATGCTGTCCCGCCGCTGCCGGTACAGCGTCGCGCCGCAGCGGCTGCACCGGGCGGCGCCGCCCTCGGGTAGCGCGCGCATGCGCTGCACCGTCCCGCACTCGTGACAGGCGATCATCGGCACCGGACCGGAAGCGGTGGCGTCGTTCACGTTCGTCGTCCGGCGCTCATGTGCTCGTTCATTGCAACTTGGTCTGCCCGATGCCGAGGCTCACCTGCAAACACACCACCGCCTGCCACGCTCTGTCACCGACTGGTCACGACGCTGCCGTTCACCGGCTCGAGCTTGGCCTTTGGCTGGGTCAGTTGGCCCTGCCCGCGATCGAGATGGCCACTTCGTTGCTGCACTGGGGCGCCGGTGCCGCCCCGCCCATAGGCCATGCTCAAGGGTCCGACGTAGTTACCTGGCGGCCCGCAGCGTCACCGCTTCGCGCTGCGCGCGTGCTACCGACGACCGCCTCCTTCCCGGTGCTGCTCCTCGTCGCGCAACTGGTCTTGCTCGTCCGTCGGCGACTCGAGCACGCCGCCCCCTTCGTCATCGGGCGCGGGCGTGATGTCGCTGCAACCTGCCGCGGCGAGCACGCAACCGCGCTCACCAACAGCAGGGCTCCGGAGACGCGCCTCAAGCTTTCGCTATCGCCATACATCGAGCTTCTCCTTGCAACGGGTTTCCCGGATCCCGTTCGTGGCTCGGGATTGTCGCTACCTCGACGCAGCCTTGGTGCCCATCTCATACAGCCAGAAACCGGCGGCCGCCGCAGGGGACGCAGACAGCAGCATGACGCCACCGGGCCAACAGGACGGTACCGCATACGCCGGCCGCGATCCTCTGCGGCCCGGTCAGCGCCGACGAGCTCGCTCGATCCACAGACATCCGCCCCCAATCTCGCTAGTTCACAGTCTGCGATGAATCGCCCGCGGTCTGCCGCGTGGCCATGTTGCCTTCGCCGTTGAGGATGGTACGAAAGCCGAGATGGCTGGCGCCGAGGCCGAGCTCCTGCGGCTGGCGCGCGGCCGGCCGGTAGCGGGCGCAGAAATTCGGCGCGCACAGATACGAGCCGCCTTTGATCACCACGGACGGGGCGGCCGGGCCGGCGTAGCGGGCGGCGAGCGCGAGGCCTGGCCCTTGCGGATTGCTCGCCGGCTCGGGCGGATGTTCCGGCACATACCAGTCGCGCGCGTATTCCCAGACGTTGCCGGCCATGTCGAACAGGCCGTAGCCGTTCGGCGCGAAGCAGCCGACCGGGGCCGCGCCGTGCATAGCCGTCCTCGACGTCGTCCTTGAGCGGGAACAGCCCCTGCCAGGTATTGGCGCGCCAGCCGGCGACCGGATCGTAGTACTCGTCGCCCCAGCTGTAGGTCGCGCCGTCCAGGCCGCCGCGCGCCGCAAACTCCCATTGCGCCTCGGTCGGCAGCTCGCGGCCGAGCCAGCGCGCATAGGCCTGCGCGTCCTCGTACGCGACGTTGACGACCGGATGGTTTTCCTGGCCCTCGATCGAGCTGCCGGGCCCGGTCGGGTGGCGCCAGTCGGCGCCCGGCACGTAGCGCCACCACTGGCTGAAGTCGACGAGATTGAGCAGGCCGTCCGGCGGCGTGAACACCACGGCGCCCGGCACGAGCAGCTCGGGCGGCATGCCCGGAAAGTCCTTCGGATCGAGGCCGCGCTCGGCGAGGGTGACGTAGCCCGTCGCCTCGACGAACCGGGCGAACTGGGCATTGGTCACCTCGTGGCGATCGATCCAGAAGCCCTCGACCGTGACCTCGTGCGCGGCGCGCTCTTCCGGCCGCTCGTCGTCGTCGCCCATGGTGAAGCTGCCGCCCTCGATCCACACCATCCCGGCATGTGGCCCGGTGCCCTCGGGCAGGCCGGCATAGCCCTCGCACAGAACGCTAGACGCGCCCCCGCCGGCTTGCAGCGCGTCCGGAAAGATCAGGAAGGCAGCCACGCCCGCGACGATCGACCGCGCCGGCGGGCGCATCCTGCGTCGCTCATCTATCCCCCTCCGGAAAGATCGTCTTCCAGTCGTTCTTCATGCTGATCACGACCCAGCCGCGCTGCTTTGCCTCGTCCATGAGCGCCTGCGTGAACGTGCCGACCTTCGTGTCCGGCAGGCCATTCGCGGGGCCGTAGGCATACTCGCGCTCGGCATCGTCGTGCAGGACGAGCATGCCGAGTCGCCTGCCGTCGCCGGCGGTGGTCCATTCCAGCATCTGCCGGTCGCCGGTCGAGTTGCCGAATGCGGCCTGCGGCCGCAGGCCGGTGAACAGGTAGATGTCCTCGGGTTTGCCGGAGTTGTTGTTGTTCAGATCCAGCTTCGGCTCGCGGATAAGCTCTCCCTGGCCCTGGGCGTCGTACTTGTAGCCGGTCTCCAGCGTCGAGCCGATCACCTGGGCAGGACCGATACCGTAGACCCGAGCGGCGTAGGCGCGCACGAAGGCCTGGCCGCCGCCGGTGACGATGTAGGTCCGAAAGCCGTTCGCGCGCAGCAGGGCCAACACCTCCTCCATCGGCTGGTAGACCAGATCGATGTAGAGCCGGTCCCAGCGCGGGTTTCTCGCCTTCGAGGTCCACTGCTCGGCGATCGCCGCGAACGCCTCCACGCTCATCCCGGCGTGGGTTGCGAAGACAATTTCCTCCAGGTCCCTGAGGGTCAGCTTGGCCATCGCCGCCTTGTCGCCGGAGAGCACCGTCTTGAACGGCTCGGTCGTCTTCCACTCCGGGTGCTCGGGGGCAAGCGCCACGACGCGATCGAACGCGAACACGACCTGCGCATAGACCGGATGCTCGACCCACAGCGTGCCATCCTGGTCGAAGGTGGCGAGGCGGTCCTCGGGCGCCACATAGTCCGCGCTACCCTCGGTGGTCACTGCATCTACAAGCTCGAGAATCGCCTGCTTGGCCGGCCCGTCATTCCACGATGGCAGCGGGTCGTCCGATTGGGCGGCGGCCGCGATCGCCCAGCATACGAGCACTGCGGCGACCAAAGCAGTGCCGGCCCTCTTGGAGATCCTGGCAATCAACCCATCCTGCTGGTGCTGCATCGCACATTCCTCCGATTGCTCAGTTGCCCGAGACGTTCGAGGTGAGCTTGTCCATGACCTGGTCGATGCCGAAGGTCGCGGCTTTCTGGCGGGGCGGGAATTCTTTGAAGCTCTGCAGCCAGTTCGTCACGAAGGCCTGCGCCGGCACCAGCGCAAACACGCGCTCCATGCGCCAGGTGTCGTAGCCGATGCCCTCTTCGTCGGCCCGCTCGAACGGGTCGCCGCGCAGGGTGAACAGCTTCGGCACGCGCAGCTGGACGAACGGCTCCTCCCAGACGTCGAAGCCGTGCGCCCGCTGCTCCAGAAAGCTCAGCTTCCACTGACCGTAGCGGAGCGCCGCGAGGTCGCCGTCGTCGGTCCAGTACAGAAATTCCCGGCGCGGTGCCTCTTCTTCCTCGCCCTTGAAGTACGGCAGCAGATTGTAGCCGTCGAGGTGGACCTTGTAGTCGCGGCCCATTGCGGCGTGGCCCGCGAGCAGCTCCTCCTTGATCTCGGGCTCGCCGACGGCGGCCAGCAGCGTCGGCAGCATGTCCTCGTGCGCGAACACGTCGTTGTAGATCGTGCCCGGCTCGATCACGCCCGGCCATCGGATCAGGCTCGGAACCCGGTAGCCGCCTTCCCACTGGGTGTTCTTCTCGCCGCGGAACGGCGTCGTGCCGCCGTCCGGCCAGCTCATCACCTCGGCGCCGTTGTCGGTCGAGTACATCACGATGGTGTTGTCGGCGATGCCGAGCTCGTCGAGCTTGTCGAGCAGCTGCCCCACCATGCCGTCGTGCTCGACCATGCCATCGGGATAGATGCCGATGCCGGTGACGCCCTGGGACGCGGGCTTGAGGTGGGTCCAGATGTGCATCCGGGTGGAGTTCCACCACAGGAAGAACGGCTTGTCGGCGGCGTGCGCCCGCTCGATGAAGTCGAGCGCGCCCTCGGTCACCTCCACGTCGACCGTCTCCATCCGCTGCTTGGTCAGCGGGCCGGTGTCCTCGATCGTCTGCGTGCCGTCCGGATTGGCGATCGACTTGATCACGCCGCGCGGGCCGAATCTCTCCTTGAAGGTAGGGTCTTGCGGATAGTCGGGATTCTCCGGCTCCTCCTCGGCGTTCAGGTGATACAGGTTGCCGAAAAACTCGTCGAAGCCGTGATGGGTCGGCATGTGCTCGTCGAGATCGCCGAGGTGGTTCTTGCCGTACTGGCCGGTCATGTAGCCGTGGCTCTTGAGCAGCCCGGCGATCGTCGGGTCCTCCGTCCTGGAGGCCGAGATCGGCCCCCGGCAGCCCGACCTTGGTGAGACCGGTGCGCACCGGCGACTGGCCAGTGATGAACGCGGCGCGACCGGCGGTGCAGCTCTGCTGCCCATACCAGTCGGTGAACAGCGCACCCTCGCGCGCGATCCGGTCGATGTTCGGCGTCCGGTAGCCCATCACGCCGAGATTGTAGGCGCTGATGTTGTACCAGCCGATGTCGTCGCCCCAGATCACCAGGATGTTGGGTTGCTCCGGCTCCTGCGCGGCGAGCGGCGTCGCGGCCAACGTCAGCACCGCCACCGCTCCGACCAGCAGCGTCTGTTTCAGATCCGACATCTCGTCCTCCCCTCTCTTTTCAGCCGCTATACGGTCCTGACGCTGGAGCCGCCCGAGACCGCAGGTCCCTTCCGCTTGCGCGGCAGCATAACCGTTGGCGTAGGCCTTGGCGCTTGCCCTCGGCATGGCCCATCACGGCGCGTTCATGATGATCATTCTGGCATGATGATCATGTCGGTCTCCGCCGTGGTCAGAAGGTTATGGTCAGGCCCGCGATCGGGCCGTGCAAGGTGACGTCCCAATCGAACCTGCTGCGGCCGTCGCCGTCCTCGTACTTTTGGTGCAGCGCCCGGTAGCCGGCGACCACATTGGCGTTGTTGGTCCCGAACAGCCCGAACCGGTAGCCGATGACGCCGACCCCTCCAGCCTGTATTGCGAGTTGGTGCTGATGCCGCCGACGTCGCCGAGCAGAATCAGGCTGAATCGCTCACCCAGGGTCCAGGCCGTGCGCAGGCCGACGATCGGGTCGACCCAATTCTTGCTTTTCTCGGTGGTCCGCCGCGCGTCGACGCCCAGGTCGGGGAGGTCGAGGCGGCCCTTCAGCTCCGTGTCGAGATAGGTGTAGCGGATGCCGGCATAGGGGTCGACCGTGACCGACAATGGCCCCGCCTGGGCGAAATCGGCGAGCCGCCACGTCCCGAGCCGGTAGGTCCCGGCGAAGCCCTGGATCAGCATGTTGGCGGTCGCCTTGATCCTGATCCGATCCCGCTCCGTGGCCGCGTCGTCTTCCAGGTTCGCGTAGATCGTGTCGGACAGGAGGCCGAACCGGCCCTTGCGCAGCTCCAGCCTGAGCATGACCGCGATGTTGAGGTCGTCGAGGATGTCGCTGAAGCTGGCGTCGACGTCGGCCTCGGTTCGGCCGACGCCGACATCCCCCTTCATGCTGAGCGCCCAGACATAGGGCGTGAGGCTGAGCTGCCACGGCGCCGATGCCGGTGCTGCATCCTCGGCCGCGACAGGTGAGCCGACCAGACCGGCCGCGACCGTCGCCGCGAGCGCTGCCCCCGAACGACGCGACATCATCGGAGTCCTATCGACAGCGGCGCGGTCATGGCAAGCCTCCTTCCCGGCGCGGCTTCGGAGAGGGAGCGGGCGCCCCGTTGCCGGAGCGCCCGCCGGCGACGTCATCGCCATGTCAGGCGCTAGTCGCTGGCGTGCGACCCTTCTCCTGCTGGACCTGCTGCATCACCTGCTCCAGATTGTAGCTTGCCGGATCCTGCATCGGCGGGAACTCGATGTAGGTCTTGAGCTCCTTCAGCCACAGCGACTGGCCGATCGGCAGCATGTTCCAGTCGTATGATAGGCGGTCACCGGGCCGCCGAGCGCGCCGCCCAGGCCCATCGACGTCTTCTGATCCCCGATGCCGAAGTCTCGAACGGATCGCGCTTGATGTTGACTGACCTGGTGCCCAGTGATAGGGCAGCACACGCGAGATGAAGCCAGCGGGCGCAGGCGCTGACCATCGCGAAGTACATCTTCCAGTTCTTGTACCGAACCGCCGACGGCTGCGCGCCCGAGTAGTAGAAGAAGGTAGTCGCGCGCCGACTTTTCCGACTTACCTTCAGATAGTCGCGCTGGTTGACGCCGTCGAGCGTGGTCTTGACGATCCCAGGATACTGGCCCGCCTCGATCTGCGCCTTCAGCTCGTTCCCCTTGGCGCCGCCAGCGATGTCGACCAGCGTGGGCAACCAGTCGAGGGAGGCGAACATGTCGTTCTTCACCGTCCCGGGCTCGATGTGCGCCCGGCCAGCGCACGACCAGCGGAGCCCGCATGCCGCCTTCCCAGGTGCTCACCTTCCGCCCTTGAACGGCGTCGTGCCGCCGTCCGGGAAGGTGATCGTCTCGGCGCCGTTGTCGGTCGTGAACACGACGATGGTGTTGTCGGACTGACCCATGACTCCAGCTTGTCGAGCACGAGGCCGATGTTGTCGTCCATCTGCTTCATGCCGGCCTCGTTGACGCCCCAGTCCTTGCCGCCGGGCTCGCCCACCATGGCCATGTACTTCGTCCGACAGCACGGTCGTGACGTGCATGCGCGCCGGGTTGTACCAGACGAAGAAAGGCTTGCCGGTCTTCGCCGGGTCGTTGCGGTCGAGGAAGTCGATGACCTTGGCCGAGATCTCCTCGTCCACCGTCTTCGACCGCTCCAGCGTCAGCGGGCCCTCGTCCTGGCAGGTCTGGTTCGCCTCTGTTCCGTCGGAGGACTTGCACCAGAGGACCGGACGCGGCGGCGTCAGGCAGGGCGTCGTCCTCGGATCGACGGCGCCGGGCACCTCGGCGAGGCCGGGGATCGGCGTGTTCCTGCAAGGCGGCGCGACGCGTCTGCTCGGTCGGGGTCCTGTTGATGTCGGGGAAGCTTACGCCCTGCATCGCGTCGAGGTGGTAGAGATAGCCCCAGAACTCCTGGAAGCCGTGCGCGGTCGGCAGGGCATGCCGTGTGGTCGCCCAGATGGTTCTTGCCGAACTCGCCGGTGTTGTAGCCGAGATCGTGCAGGAACTTGGCGATCGCCGGGGTGCCGGGCCGCAGATAGGACGGGCTGCCCGGGCAGCTGCGGCGGGATCATGCCGGTGCGCAGCGGATGCATGCCGGTGAAGAAGGCGTTGCGCCCGGCGGTGCAGCTCTGCTCGGCGTACGTAGTCCGTGAACATCGCCCCTTGCTGGCCGATGCGGTCGATGTTGGGCGTCTCCCCGACCATCAGGCCGCGGTGGTAGATGCTCGGCTGCATCCAGCCGATGTCGTCGCCCATGATGAACAGGATGTTGGGCTTCTCCTCCTGCGCCGAGGCGGGCGACACCCCGGCCACGGTTGCGGCGAGCGCGATCGGTATCGCGGCCGCCAGCAGACGTTTTGATAAGGCTTTCATCGATGGTCTCCCCCTTTTCGCTTCACCCACTAGGGCTTGGTTCATGACAAGTCCGTGACAACGTCGCGCGTTGTCACGCCGGGCAGGCGCCCAGCTCGCCAAGCCTCGTGGCGAACTGCTCGGCCCACGCCTTGAAGGCGTTGTCCACGTCGTCCCAGGAGTTGAAGGTATCCCGGCCCCAGGCCTTGGTGCCGGCGCGCTCGTCCGCGCCTTCCCAGATCAGCACGCCCGTCGTCGCGTCCCTGGCGTAGCCTTCCGCCGTGGCCTCGCCGACCCAGTACGCCACGCCATGGTTGAACACGTAGCCCGGCCGCGACGTCCACGAGGTGGATGTGCGGCTCGTAGGTCGACAGCGTGTTCAGGAACGGGTTCGCGGACGTCGCATCGACCAGCGCGATATGCCAGCGCATCGTGCCCGGCGACGGCTCGGTGACCATCTGGCAGCGTTTGGCGACCGCGTTGTGCAGCTCGGTGTAGAACGCGTCGGCGAGCGCCTTCTGCTCCGCAGGCGAGGCCTTGGCCATATCGGAACCCCGCCCTGTCCAGATCGTCACGGGGTCCAGGATGACCTTGGTGTAGGAGGCCCAGTTGGCGCTGGGGTTCAGGTAGACCTGATCGACCTCTCCAGTCGTGCCCTTCTGGAGCAATGCCGGGTCCGGCAGCACGGCCGAAGCCGGCGGCGGCTCCTCCATCGTGACCTCCTTCGTCTCCGCACAGGCGCCGAGCGCCGCGACCACGGCCAGCGCCATGATCGGCAGAACGATTCCATCCCTGTCCTTGCTCATTTTGCAGTCCTCCTAGTTGCCCTCGAACGCGTGGACAATTGCCAGCGCCTCCGCCTCAAGCTCCATGAGGCTTTGGCGGTACTCGGCGATCCTTTCGGGCGCGGCCTGGCCGGCCGCTTCCCAATGCTTCAGCGCGCGCTGCGCCGCGCCGTAGTCGTCGCAGATCGAGCGAAAGCTCGGGTCGCGCGCCGCGAGCCGGCGGATCGTCGACGCGTGCTGCGGGAACCGGCGAGCCAAAGTCTCGATCTCGTTGTCCATCTCTGCCCGATCGAGCCTCGCCCCCTGTAGTTTGCCTGGGTCGCGACCCGCAATCTGGTGGCCTGAGGCCTGAAGGCTCGTGAATTGGGGCTGGAGCTTACATGGCTGACCCCGTTGCGTGAGGCAGCCCGGGGAGGCTACAGGGAGCCTACAGGTAGCCTACAGATAAGTGACTGGTGTGATTCGGCCGGATTCAGCCAATGGCGCCACCGGGAATCGCATGGTATTTGACCAAGAGTTTGCGTGTCCTGCGGTTGGGAGTGCGTGGCTGCGTGTTAGACGAGCGGTTATGGGGACCGGGGGGCAACAATGAACGCCGCCAGCGTGCGTAAGGCGCTCGAACGCATCCTGGCCAGCCCCGGCTTCGACGCTTCCGCCCGCAATCGCCGCTTCCTCGAATACATCGTCGACGAGACCCTGGCCGGCCGCGCCGATCGGCTGAAGGGCCTGACCGTCGCGCTCGACGTGTTCGGACGTGATGCCACGATCGATCAGCAACACGATCCGGTGGTCCGCATCGAGGCGGCCAAGCTGCGCCGGAGCCTCGAACGCTATTACCTGACCGCTGGCCAAGAGGACCCGATTCGGATCGACATTCCGAAGGGCGCCTACGTACCGACCTTCGAGGAGCGAGAACACCCGTTCCCGGACGCTCCTGGGCCGGCCGGTGAACACGCCCCGGCGGCGGCGAGGCCTGCGGCGCGCCGCAACGCGCGGCCGCGGTGGTATTGGCTCACGACCGCCCTCCTTGCCATTCCGGTTCTCGGGGCACTGGGATGGCTTGCCACAGACCTCCTCGCTTCCAGAGTGTGGTCCGGCAGCCGGGACGCCGCGACGGCGCTGCCTCGGGGGCCCAAGATCGCCGTGTTGCCCTTCCTGAATCTGAGCGGCGATTCCGAGCAAGCCTATTTCTCCGAAGGAGTCGCCGACCAGATCGTGACCGATCTCGCGCGGTTTAAGGCATTGTTTGTCCTGTCTATGGAATCGACCGCGAAATACCAGGACCAGTTGGCCGATCCTCAACAGCTCAAACACGAGCTCGGCGTCGATTATCTGCTGGACGGCAGCGTTCGACGCGAAAGAGACAAAATCAGACTCTCGACTCGCCTGGTCGATACGGAGTCCGGCGAGATCATCTGGTCAGAGACCTATGCCGATGAGCTCACACCGTCCAATGTGTTTGAGGTTCAGGATGATGTCTCACAGCAGGTGTCGGCAATCGTTGCAAGCAACTACGGTATGATCGCGGAATCGGATCTGACAGAAGCGCAACGCCGACCGCCCGAGTTGTTTGCCGCTTATGATTGTGTCCTTCGCTATTACCATTACCAGAAATCTTTCGACCCACGGGAGCACGCCAAGGTGCGCCCCTGCCTGGAGCGCGCCGTCAAACTCGATCCCGACTATGCGGACGCGTGGGCGGTGCTTGCCAACGTGTACGCACAGGAACATCGGTTCGGCTTCAATCCGCGACCGAAGCTCTACGATTTTATGAGCGTTCCCTTACCGCAGCGTACCGTGCGCTCGAGATCGAACCGAGGAACCCGACCGCGCAGCTGATGCTCGCGAACGCGCTGTTCGATCGGCGCAATCTCGCCGGGTTCAGGGCGGCCGGGGAGCGGGCGATCGCCCTCAATCCCAATGATCCCGACCTTTTGGCTCACTACGGAATGCGTCTGACCCTCATAGGGGAATGGAAGCGTGGTGTTGCGCTGGTGACGAAAGCGATCGAGCTCAATCCCGAACACCCGCAATGGTACCTAGATCCCATCATCTATTACCATTATCAAACCGGGGACTATGAGCGGGCGTTGACGCTGTCGCAAACTCAAGACATCTCAGGCGATATCTGGTGGTTGCTGTACAGGGGGATGATCCTAGGCCAACTGGGTCGGAGCGAGGAGGCGCAGCCGGTGATCGAAGCGGCGCTGAGGCTCAAGCCGGATGTTCGCGAGCGCCTCTGGGACATGGCGCGGATCTGGAACGCGCCGGACCCGCAGATCGAGCACATCGCGGATGGCCTGCGCAAGGCAGGCCTCGCCATCGAGCCCCAGCCACGGCATTCGTGATCTGAGGCGTTCGCCAGCCTATCGCTCTTGAGAGATGTTGGCCACCTCGTACAGCGCCACACGCACCGCAGCATCGCCGACCTTGCTGATCCGGCCCGTACGATCGACCTCGCCGGACTGATATTTGCGCGGCGTGAGGCCGAAGTGGGGCCGACCGCTTTGGAGTGATGTCCGCCCGATCAGCAAGCATGTCAACGAGCACGAACGTCTGCCGGCGGCGGCTTGCGTGCGTGTTGCAGCAACGGCACCGGGCGAACGGCAGCGACGGTTGATCATAGGGTAAAGTAAAACGCGTTAGCAGAGCTGGTCGCGCTGCTGCTCCCACTCGACCGGGAACGGCTTCAGGAACTGGGCGAGCCCTGCCGTCGGCCGCCCGTCGAGGATCCGCTCGACGATGTCCGGCGCGAGGACCGTGAGCCGCAGGACACGGCTGATATAGGAGAGGCCGATCCGCTCTACTTCGGCCAGCTCTCGCACCGACGCGAACTGGCCCTCGTCGAGCAGCCGCTGCCACCGCCACGCCCGCGCGAGCGCCTTGACGAGTGTGCCGTCAGGCTGCGGTTTCGAGCGTGGGCACGATGGCGCTCCCGTCCGGCGCGACGATCCGCTTGCGGCCGCCTCGGCGCTGAAACCGCATCGGGATCCGCACGACCAGCGTGTTGCCATCCAGCCTGGTCTCGACGCCCTGCGTCATGCCGCTTTCCTCTCGCCCTGCTGCCGCAGTTCCCCGACCAAGCTGCGAGCCCCTCGGCCCTGATCCGCACCTCCAGCGCGTCCTCCTGCACGTCGACCCGCTCGACCAGGAGCTGGACGATCCGCGCCTGCTCGGCGGGGAACAGCTCGTTCCAGACCGTGGCAAAATCGGCGAGCAGGACCGTGACCTCGCGCTCGGTGATCTCGTCCTCGCCATCTCGCTTCGATGCTGCGCAGATTTCAACTCTCGTGTGAGAGGCATGAACGCTCGGGCCGGCTTCCGCAAGATGCATTGCCCGCGGCCCCTGAACAGGGCAAACTCAGGGTCGGGAGCCGGACTTCTGATGATCCGGGTAGTGAGGCCCGCCAGCGCCCAAGCCTGCAACGAAACCGGGAGGAGTGCGATGAGGTTCGATGTCGTCATGGCTGCGATGCTGCTCGCGATCGGCGGCCTGCTCGCCGGCGGAAGCGCCCAAGCGCAAGAAGAAAAGCTGAAATTCTATGTGAACTTCATCGGCGGGCCCGAGATCCAGTTCTTCGCGGTGGTCAAGCGAGGTGTCGAGGATGCCGGCCGGGACCTCGGGGTCGACGCAATCTATAGTGCGCCACGGTGCTGTGACATCAACCTGCAGGCGCAGACGCTCAAGTCCAACGTCGCCGCACAACCCGACGGGATCGCCGTCGAGTTCAACGATCCGAAGGCATTGAGCAAACCGATCCTCGATGCGCTCGATGCCGGCATCGAGGTGATTTTGGTCAACACGCAAAACTTCTCGGAGGAGAGTGACCCGCGCATCAAGGAGCTCGCCTACGTCGGGCAGGACGAGTTCACGTCGGGGGCCAAGGTCGGCGCGGGCCTTTTGCCTCACCTGAAGCAGGGGGCGCGCGTGGTCTGCCAGAACCCAGGCCCGGCGCAGATCGTGCAGACCGTCCGCTGCGATGGGCTGAGGAAGTTCCTCGAGGAAGAGATCGGCGCGACCGTGGACACCCTGGTCAACACGGCATCGACGCCGAGCCAGGGGCTCGCCGTCCTCGACGGCTACATGAGGGCCAACCCCGACACCGCCGCGATCGTCAGTCTGAACCCGGAAACCGGCACCATCGCCTGCCAGTGGGTGGAGAGGAACGATGCTCAGGGCAAGGTCGTCCTTGGCGGATATGACGTCTCGCCGGCCGTGCTCGACTGCATCAAGCGGGAGATCACGGCCTTCACGCTGGTGCAGCAGGCCTATGCGCAGGGATATCTCTCGGTGGTCAACCTCCACCTGAAGGTCAAGTACGGGATGACGCCGTCCAATATCGATACCGGGACCCTACTGGTCACCAAGGACAATGCGGCCGAGTTCCAGCCGGTCGTCGACTCCGGCCGCGGCGGCTGAGGCGGCCCGCTGACGCCCGGCGCTGCGGGCTCGCCAGAGTGGGATTCGCTGAGGCGGCAGGGCAGCGATGAGCAGCCAAGGTGTTGACGCCGCCGCGGGGGCCGCCGTTGCGGCCCCTCCGCGCCGCGCGGGGCGCGCTCGATCCTGCTGCGCGTCTTCGCCATCCAGGAGCTCGGGCGTGCTCGTCGCCGGCATCGTGATCGGCGCCGTGTTCGCGTTCCTGTCGCCCCAGTTTCTCACCGCCGCCTCGGCCGGCTCGATCCTCGCCAGCGCCGTCCAGTTCGGGATGGTGGGCCTGGGCGTCACGATCCTGATGATCTCTGGCGAGTTCGATCTCTCGGTAGCCTCCGTTTACTCCCTCTGCCCGCTCGTGATGGCCTCGCTCTGGATCGATCACGGCTTCAACGTGTTCGTAGCGCTGGGCCTCGCACTGACGTTCGCGCTCGGGATCGGCCTTCTGAACGGGCTCGCGACGCTCCTCCTCGGCATTCCATCGTTCATCGTCACGCTGGCCACCGCGCTGTTCTGGGCCGGGGTCAGCCTCAACCTCACTGGCGGCTATCCGATCTCGTTCTTCGGCGATTTGCCGGTGATGGACTGGCTCGGCACCGCCGAGATCGGCAATAGCAAGATCTCCGTCTCGATCCTGTGGCTGATCGGCATCGCCACGATGCTCGCCGGCGTGCTGCGCCTGACGGCTGTGGGCAACTGGATCTTCGCGAGCGGCGGCGACGGCCGCGCGGCGCGCGCGATGGGCGTGCCGGTTGCGCGGGTCAAGGTCGGGTGCTTCCTCCTGTCCTCCCTTCTCGCCGCGTTCACCGGCATCATCCAGTTCGGCTCCTTCGGCTCGGCGACGCCGACCCAGGGCTCCGACCTCGCACTCACCGCGATCGTCGTCGCCGTGGTGGGCGGCGGCTCGCTGATGGGCGGTCGCGGCAGCATCGTGGGCGCATTGCTCGCGGCCATCGTGCTCGGCATGTCGTACACCGGCCTCATCCTGTCGGGCGTCTCGACCACCTGGTTCCAGTCGTTCGTCGGCTTCCTGCTGCTGTTCGCCGTGATCATCAACCAGCAGACCGCGGGCCTTGGCGCCAGGTTCGGCGTGATTCGCAAGTCATGACCGACGGCGCGCCCGGCGAGAGCATTCTCGCACTTCGCGACGTCACCGTGAATTTCGGGAATGTCGTGGCGATCCAAGGGGTCGCCTTCGAGGTCGAGCGCGGCGAGATCGTCGGACTGGTCGGCGACAACGGGGCGGGCAAGTCGACCCTGGTCAAGGTGATGAACGGCTTCTACGCGCCGGGTCACGGCATGATTGCAGTTTAAGGGACGCCCGGTCAGGTTCAGTTCGCCCAGAGACGCGCGAAGCGTCGGGATCGAGACGGTTTATCAGGACCTGGCGCTGATCCCTGCGCTCAGCATGTGGCGGAACTTCTTCCTCGGCCGAGAGCTGAAGGCGGGCCCGGGGCCGTTCAAATTCCTCGCGATGAGCAGGATGCGCGACATCACGATGGCGAACCTGCACGAGATGGGCCTGACCCGCCTCCGCTCGCCGGATGAGCCGGTCGATATCCTGTCGGGGGGAGAGCGTCAGGCGCTCGCCATCGCCCGCGCGCGCTACTTCGGCGGCAGCCTGCTGTTGCTCGACGAACCAACCTCGGCTCTCTCAGTCAAGGAGACCGAGAAGGTGTCCGAAGCGGTACAGATCGCGCGCAACGACGGGCTCGGCGTCGTCATCATCGACCACAACATCGCGCACGTGCACCGGATCTGCGATCGCATCGTCATCATGGAGGCCGGTCGGGTCATCCGCTCGGTGCGCCGGGACGACGTGAGCGCGCAGCATGTCGCCGACATGGTGGCAGGTCGGCATGCGCTTTGATGGGAACGCCCATGGCCAGCGACACCGAGAGCCCTGAACTCGCTCTGCTCCCCGCGCTGGAGGTACGGCGGCTGATCCTCTCACGCGAGGTCTCGCCGCGGGAAGCAGCCGCGGCCTGCCTGCGGCGCATCCGGGCGATCGACGACAGAATCCGGCTCCTTCGTCACCATCGACGAGGACATGGTGATGGCGATGGCCGACGACGTGGAACGTCGCCTGAAACAGGGCGCGTCCCTGCCGCTCGCCGGGATCCCTTACGCGCTCAAGGACCTGACCGACACGGCGGGCCTTCGTACGACGTACGGTTCGCGACTGCGCGCGCACAACCTGCCCGCCCGCGATGCCGCTGTGGCGAGGCGGCTGCGCGAGGCCGGGGGCGTGCTCCTCGGCAAGACGAACACGCCCGAGTTCGGCAACCGTGCGACCACGGCTTACGGCCTCTTCCCGGCGACGCGCAACCCCTGGGACCTCGGCAGGACCGCGGGCGGCTCGAGCGGCGGATCGGCCGCAGCGGTCGCCGCCTGCCTCTGTCCGATAGCCGAAGGCTCCGATGGCGGGGGCTCGATCAGGATCCCGTCGAGCTGCTGTGGCGTGGTCGGCATCAAGCCGTCACGCGGTCGCATCTCGAACCATCCGAACGCGAACCCGCGAGGCGGGCTGATCACCCACGGGCCGATCGCGCGGACGGTGAGCGATGCCGCCCTCATGCTCGACGTCATGGCCGGCTCGGAGCCCGGCGACCCGTTCGTCGCACCGGTCCAGACCCCGTCCTTCCTCGACGCGAGCGGGCTTGACCCGGGGAGGCTCCGGATCGGCATGCTCGACACGAGCGACAAATGGATCGACCCGCAGGTCGTCGCCGCCGTCCACAAGGCTGCCGAGCTGCTCGCGTCCCTCGGGCACCGCGTGGCACCCGCCGAAGTTGATCTGACGGGCCTCGGCAGGGTGTTCCGGGTGATGGTCGAGGCCGAGAGCGCCGCTAACGACGTCGGCGACCCCGCGCTGTTCAGCGACCCCTACTCGAGATGGTGCTACGAGAGGGGCGCGCGGCAGACGGCGGTGGAGTACATCCGCGCCACCGAAGAGATGTTCCGCCGCAGCCGGGAGATCATCCTGGCGTCCATGCAGTGGGACTGCCTCCTCACGCCCACCGTCACCCTGCCGCCGCAACCGCTCGACACGTTCCTCGCCGACACGGAGCGGGTTGCCGAAGACGATCTCGCCTACATCCCGTTCACCTATCCGTTCAACATCTCGGGGCAGCCGGCGATCTCGCTGCCCTTGGGCTGGACCGACGACGCCCTGCCAATCGGTCTCCAGCTCGTCGGGCAGCCGTACGGCGAGGCGTCGATCATCGCGCTCGCCGCGCAGGTCGAGCGGGCGGCACCATGGGGGGCCGTGTACCCGGCCCCACTGAGCGACCCCTCCGGATCGGCTGGCACAGCTATGGGGCAGGGCTGACGAACCGAAGGCGATCGCCTTGCTCTCGAACTCAGCCTGCTCGCGGTTCCCACTCGGGTCGCGCGTCGTCGAGACCGCTTCAAAGGAGTCGCTGCCGCTGCGTCTCCCACTCGACCGGGAACGGCTTGAGGAACTGCGGCAAGCCCTGCCGTCGGCCGCCCGTCGAGGATCCGCTCGACGATTTCGGGGGCGAGGAGCGTGAGCCGCAGCACGCGGCAGACGTAAGAGCGGCTGATGCGTTCGGCGTCGGCGAGATCGGCGAGGGTGCCGAACCTCCCCTCCTCCAGCAGGCGGCGCCAGCGGTGCGCTCTTGCCAGCGCCTTGACCAACGCGCCGTCGATCTTCGGCGGCGGCGCCCAGTCGGCGGCGCCGGGTGGCGCCACGATGACCTTCCGCCCGCCACGCCGCCGCCACGTCATCGGGACGAACACCGTGAGGGTGCTGCCGTCGGGGCTCAGGCTGAGCTCGGTCATGCCGCCTGCTGCTCCGCAGCCTCGCGCCGTCGCCGCTCCGCAGATTCCCGCAGCCGAAGCTCCTCCACCAGACTGCCGATGCCCCTCAACGCGCAGGCTGATCTCCAGGCCGTGAAGCCTGACGCTCACGCGCGTCACGAGCAGCTGCAGGATGCGCGCCTGCTCACCAGGAAAGAGCTGGTCCCACAGCGGATCCATTCGCTGCAAGGCCTCGACCACTTCGCGCTCGTCGATCTGCTCGTCGTCGAGCCACGCGGCGCGCCAGGTCCGGACGATCATCTCCGGCGTGCGAAGCAGGGCGCGGACCTGGTTGATGACGGCCGCCTCGACCTCGCCGGCCGGCACCGCCCGGATCGGGCAGTCGCCATGGCAAAGCTTCAGGCTCGTCGCGGTGCGATAGAATCGGTAGAGCCTTCCCCGCTTGCGCGTGAAGCTGGGCGTCATGGCCCGATCGTCGGGCCCGAAGATCAGGCCCTTGAGCAGGGCAGGCGTGGCGGCGCGCGTGTGGCTGGCGCGGCGATGGCTGTTCTGGGCGAGGATGGCGTGAACCTTGTCCCAGGTCGCGCTGTCGACCAGCGCTTCATGCGCACCGGGGTAGACGGTGCCCTTATGCGTGACCTCGCCGACATAGGTCGGGTTGTTCAGCAGCTTATAAACGACGCCCTTGTCGAACGGCCTGCCGCGCCTGGTGCGGTGCCCGGCGGCGTTCAGCTCCTGCACGAGCTTCGTGGCCGAGCCGACCTGCAGGAAGCGCGCGAAAATATGCCGGACGAGGGCGGCTTCGGGCTCGTCGACGGCCAGCTCACGGTCGCGCACGACGTAGCCCATCGGCACATGCCCGCCCATCCACATGCCCTTGCGCCGGCTTGCGGCGACTTTGTCGCGGATGCGTTCTCCGGCGAGCTCGCGCTCGTACTGCGCGAAGCTCAGGATCATGTGCAGGTTCAGCCTGCCGAGCGAGGTCGCCGTGTTGAAGCTCTCGGTGATGCTGACCAGCGAGATGGAATGGCGATCGAGGATCTCGACCAGCTTGGCAAAGCCGATCAAGGATCGCGTGAGCCGGTCGATCTTGTAGCAGACGATCGTGTCGATGCTGCCGGCGTCGATGTCGCGGAGCAGCCGCTGCAGGGCCGGACGGTCGAGCGTACCGCCACTGTAGCCTGGATCGCTGTACTCATGATCAAGCGCAATCCAGCCCTCGTGGCGCTGGCTGCCGATATAGGCGAGGCAGGCTTCGCGCTGCGCATCCAACGAATTGAACGCTCTGGTCCAAGTCCTTCCTCGGAGCTCTTGCGGCAGTAGACCGCGCAGCGGACCTTGCGAGCCGGTGAGATCATCTGGCCTTCCCATTGGGACGAAGGCCAAAGAACGCCCAGCCGTTCCATCGCGACTGCGCGATCGCCCTCGCGATCGCCGAGAGGGATCTGTATGGGCGGCCCTCGTACTCGAAATCATGCTCCCGGACGGTGACGACGTGCTCGACACCTTTCCACTCGCGCAGCAACCGCGTACCGGCGATCGGGCGCCCTGGATCGCGCCGGCGTGCCGCCTTGGGCTCGAGCTGATCGGCCAGCGCGTCGAGCTTGCGCCGGGCGCGGTCGGAGAGGCCGCCGAAGCGCAATTCCTGCACCCGAAACGCGAGCCGGTCCTCGAGGTAGCGCCTGCCGAGGACCGGCGCCTCGCGGCCGAACAGCTCTTTCCACATGTCGCGCAGCTCGGGCGTCGACTTGCCCTTCAATGCCGCGATCTGTGCCAGGACCGTGTCGCTCATCGCCCGACCTTCTCCGCTGCCGTGCGGTCGCATGACCGCTTCGGCCGGGCGAGAAGTCCAGTCCATTCTTCTCCAAGCTGCGCAATCGTGCCGGTATTGCGCGCTTCGGAGACGCAGGAGCCCCGCCGCCAGAATCTGCGCGACCTCGTCCAGGCGCTCCTCGGCGGTCATCAGATCGGGCGCCAGGGCATTGGCGCCGGCAAGGCAGCGATCGAGATCGTGGATGCCGAAACTGGTGTGCGCGCCCACCCCGCCGCCTCGCCGCTATTCGGTCTCGCTCTGGGGCGATCCGCCCGAGCCGCCCTTGCGCTCGATCCAGCCGCGCACGGTATCGGGATCGCTGTCCAGCTCGCGGGCGATGTCCTCGATCGAGCGCCCCTCGCCGTGCAGCCGCGCCGCCTCGGCCTGGCGCTTGCGGTAGGCCTTGGTCCGGCAGGCGGTCGAGCAGAACTGCTTGTCGGTGCGCCCGCGGCCGGGGGCGACCTCGAACCAGGTGCTGCATTCGGCGCACTGCCTGAATCTGGCATCGCGCTCCACGGCGCGGGCGAACTGCAGCCACAGGGCGCCGATCAGGCCTTCCGGCACGATGTAGAGGCCGAGCCGATCACGGCTCTGCTCCCAGAGCAGACGCGGCGAGGCACGGTGATGCAGATGCTCGTTGATCAGGCTCTGCATGCAATGCAGCGCCGGGCCGATCGGATCGCCCGGCACGAACCGCGCCAGGATGTCCGGATCCAGGCGCTCATCCGCGATCAGGGCCCGATGCACGTAGGCGGGCGTCTCGGGCAACTGGCCCCGCTGCAGCTCGGGATGGGTGTTGATGCTCACCCGCGTGCCGTCCTGCGTCCCAGGAGATCATGCGCCCCAGGTGATCGGCATCGCCGCGTCTTGCCGACTCCCAGAGATCGACCGCGAGCCGCATGACCAGGATCTCGTGCACCCAGTCGTCGACATGCTCGCCGAAGCCCATGGGATGCTTGCCGTCCCGGCCCTGGTCGTGAAGCACGATCCGCTTGCGAAGGCTGCCGCCGAGCAGGCCGAAGCGGTCGGCGAAGGCCTTGATCGCGTCGAGGCTCGGATCGGTGGCGGCGAAGTCGCGGAACAGACCCGAGAAGGCGGAGAGCGGGTGGTAGCGCCGCGCCAGGAAGCGCTCGCTGCCGGTGCCGTAGGCGGGGGTGAGGATAGTGCCAGCGCACGTCCGGGCCCTGGCCCATGGCGTGGGTCTGGATCCAGCGATGGCCAGCCTTGGCGACCTCCCAGTCGAAGTTGAGCGGCACGTCGGGCAAGAGTGGGATCCTTTGACGCGAGAGGAGGTTCTGCTATATAGTCTATGTCGATTGGTATCGTCACTATCGTGACGACTATCAGATTTTTCCTCGTGTCGCAAGAGCCTTCTGCCGATGACCCCACCGCCTCCCGCCTTTCCCGCCTCCGGCAGCAGGCGCAGGTCCGCCGCAGGCCTGCGCGTTCTCGCCCCATGGCGAGCTCCGCTGACATGCGCCGAAGGAAGACGGCCCGCAGTCGGTCAACGACACCTGACGGTCGTGCAGGACGCGGCGGGCGCCGGCTCACCAAATCCTTTCGGCGGCACGGCAACCAGATCGTCAAGGCAGCTACCCGAACACTTCGGAGTTCCGTGCATTCGTGGTTGAGGTCGACGGCATCACGTCCCTCGCAACGGTGCTCGAGGCCGTCGTGACGGACGGCCATGCGGCGGTGATCCGCGGCGCCCCGGGCCGCTTCTATCCCCGCAACGGCTCCCCTGCTTTCCGGCTGCTGCAGCCCCAGGAGGGGCTGGCCAGCGCCAGGACCGGCGCGCGGATCTCGCAGCAGCGATCCGCACGTACGGCCTCGTGGCCGACGAACACCGCTACGCGGCGACCTGGCTGCCGACCTTCGAGGACCGCCCGCGCTATTGGGTGATCTTCGATGTCGACCGTGTTCGAGCGCCCGACCACCTGACCGATGATTGGGTCGACGAGCCCGAGACTGCGGTCGAGCACGTCCTCGCTCTGCTGCCCGAGCCGTTCCGCACAGCAACCTGCTGGTGGTCGCTATCGTCAGTCGGCAGCGGTGCCCGATCCGCCGGCCGCGTGGTGTCCGACACCTTCAAGCTGAAACTGGCGTTCTGGCTCGACCGCGCCGCTGCTCGGCAGCCGAGATCAAGCGCTGGATGGCTACCGAGAAGGCGCCCGTCGATCCGGCCGTGTTTGGCGCAGTCCAGCTGATCTATCTGGCCCGCCCGGCTTCGGCCTGGCCTGCACGACCCGGTGCCGAGCCGAGCGGGCATCTGGCAGGGCGAGGCCGATACCGTCACCGTCCCCGAGCTGCTGCCCGCGCCGGATGCCACCACCTACGAGGGCACGGCGGCAGTCTTCGGCCCGGCCGAAGGGCTGGAGGAGCTGTGCGACGCGATGCGCGCCCGCCTCGCCGGCGAGCTGCATGTCCGCGAGCATCTTCTGCAGGCAGCCCGCGCCTATGTGCGCCAGCATGGCCCGAGCATCGATCAGGCGGCGCTGGTCGCGGCACTGGAGGCCGTCGCGCTCGAATACCGCACCCGCGGCCGAGGTGGCAGCCTACGGCGTCGACAGCCTGGTCGCCTACGTCGTCCAGCAGGAACGCGCCGCGACCTGGATGCCGTTCGGCCGGCCGGCGCCAAAGGCATTCTGCCGCCTTACTTCGGCGAGGAGGCGCCGAACCTCTTCCGCGGAGGTGAACCGCCAGCGGCATTTCCTGCGCGACTGGCTGCGCCGCAACCACCTCTACGCCATTGCCCGCCACGAGATCGCATCTCGCCGCGCTGCCGCCTTCGGAAGCAGGGCTCGCCTAGATGGCGCCGCTCGACTTCAACGCGCCGAGCCCGGAGGAGGCGGCCGAGATCCGCCGGCGCAAGGCCGCGATCACCCGGCGTATCCGTAAGCAGGTGCTCGCCGAGCTCGGCATCGACCGGCTGCCGAAGCGCGGCGAGCGGACCCTGGTCACCGGGGCGCAGGGCACCGGCAAGAGCCGAACCTGCGCCGAGACCATCGCCCAATTGCCCGGCGGCGGTTTCGTCGATCTGGTGGCTCGTGCCGAGCCTGGAGAAAGCCGAGGAGCAGGCCGGCGAGTACAACCGCCTGCGCACCACCGACAGCCTGCTTGGGCGCGTCGTGCGCGGCCGAGGCGCGCCCGACCCCCGCACCGGCCATGCCGACGCCATGTGCCCGCGGCATGAGGTGGTGAACCGCGCCGCGGCCATGGGCGTGAACGTCCAGAAGATGATCTGCGACAACGGCTGCCCGCTCCGGTTCTCCTGTGGCTTTCAGCGCCAGGCCACGGCGCTGCGCGAAGATCCGACCGGCCTGTTCCTCATGGCGAACGACTATCTGTGGCTGCCATGCCCGGCGCCGCGCCCCGATTTCGTGATCGTCGACGAGTTCGTGATCGGCAAGGCGACCGATATCGTGAGCTTCGATCCGTCGCGCATCGTCGCCGACGAATTGTGGGCCGGCGGCGATCTCGACGAGGCCATGTGGCGCCGGCGCCTCGCCCTGCTGGTCCGCGCCGCCGTGGTCGAGCATCCCGGTCGGGAGCTGGCCTTCCTGCGCGAGCGCGACGTCACCGTCGAGGCCGTGCGCGACGCGCTATCGCATCTCGCCACCCGCGAGGAGGCGCAGCCCGCGCTCGACGGCACCATGACCGACAAGGAGATCGCCGACATCCTCGATGCCGTCGAGGCGCGCGAGATCCTCAAGGTGCTGCGGCTGTTCCGCCAGATCCGGATCGAGCTGCCGCAGCCGCGCAAGCGGCTGAGCACGGTCTGGTTCGATCCCGATGCCAGGGTCATGGTCGATGGCGAGATCGAGCGCCAGCCACGGGTGTTCGTCAGCGCCGTGCGCACGCTTCGAGCATCCCCAAGGAGATCCCGGTGCTCGCCCTGGACGGCACCGGCTCGCTCGCGCTCAACCGGCGGATCTTCGGCGAGCACATGACCGGCGAGCGGTTCGCTGTGCCGCGCAACGCCGAGGTCTGGCAGGTCACCAGTAAGACGTTCTCCCGCCAGTCGATCACTGGCACCGACCGCCGTGGCAACCCGATCAGCCCGAAGAAGACCTCCGAGGCTGCACGGCTCCGCCGCCAGGTGCTCGACCTGCTCAAGATGCTGCCCGGCAAAGCCCTCCTCGTCACCTACAAGCAGGCCGAGGCGGTTCTGCAACCCGATCTGCCGCCGCACGTCGAGGTCGCCCACTTCGGGGCCCTGCGCGGGCTCAACGCCTACGAGCACTGCGAGACCGCCGTCGTGATGGGGCGCGAGCAGCCATCCGCGCAGGCGATCGAGGCGCTCACCCGCCCTTTTTGCGCAACCGACCCCGAGCCTTTCATCCCGATCGGGGAATACGTTCTCCAGTCCCGCGGCCGGCGCATGCGGAACGGTGGCGCCAACGTCGCCGAAGTCCAGGTGCATCCCGACACCCGATGCCAGGCCATGCTCGAGCAGGTGCGTGAAGCCGAGATCGCGCAAGCGGTCGACCGCGTGCGCCCGGTGTTCAACCGGCGCCGGATCATCGTGCTGACCAACGTCGCACTCGACCTGACCGTCGACCACGCACTGACCTGGCCCGAGCTGCGACCGGGCAAATTCGCCTATGCCTTCGCCCAGCATGGTGTGCTGCCGCTGAGTGCGGGCGATCTTTGCCGCGGGTTCCCCGACCTCTGGCGGCTCGAGAACACGGCCAAGGTCGAGCTAAGCCGGGCGGGATTTCACACCGACAAAAAAGGGGTACATTTCCCAAATAATATATCTATTTGGAGTTTGTACCCTATTTTGACGGCGCGCTACCGCCGCCGGAATCAAAGGGGCGCCGCCGCGCGCGCACTGGTCGACGCCGCTGTATCTGACCCCCGTTCGGTCCTGGAAAGCCTGGTCGGCGAGCTGACGGAATTCCACGTCGAGCGCCAGACCGCGCCCCCTGGCGAGGCCAGCGCGCCCGAGTCTGCAGCGCACCGCTCTCGCCCCTGCCGCCGCTGGCAGCGGCGATGTCCGCAGAGGCGCACCTGCTCGCCACGCTGCCGGACAATGCGCGCCCGCCCGACATGCTCGGCATGGCCCGCGTGATGAAGCTTGTGGCTCTGGCTGCCGAGCATGGCGGACCAGAGCGAGCGGCTGCCGCATGAGCGCTCAGCACAAGCCGATCCACCAGGGATCGCCCATGACCGCCGAGCAACTCCTGGAGCAGGCCGTCGCCGCCGCACCTACGGCCAGCCGCGGGAGCTGTTCGAACGCCTAGCCGTCCGCTGGTCCCAGGTGCTCGGCATGAGCGTTACGGCCGATCAAGTCGCAGTCTGCTTGATCGACGTGAAGGTCGCGAGGCTGGCCCACGATCCGCGGCACCTCGATTCGATCACCGACATCGCTGGCTATGCCGGCCTCCTGGCGGAGCTGCTGAACAATGCGTGACCTCCGCAGCCACCTCGGTCGCTATCAGCCGACTCCAATCGACCCAGAGACGGAGAAGCGTGCGGGCTGGCGCGAGCACCGCATCCTGGTCGTGGCCGGAGCACGATCCGCGCCTCACCTGGCCGGAGCGCGAGCTGGTCCAGCAACTGGGTACCGAGACTCTACGGTTCGCGTAGAGTGAACGGCCGATGAGCAGGCAGCAGGAAGTCCAGGGACGCGAGTGCGAGCAGGTGCGCGAGAAGGATCCGGACGGCCGGATCGTCATGCACCATCGCAGCGTCGACACGCTGAGGCGCATGCTGAAGTCAGGCGCCATCGACGAGGCCATGTCCGATGCCGCGAGGGACTTCCAGGCCGCCTTCACGATCGCGAACCTCGACCCGATCAGGGCGGTAACGATACTGCGGGTGCCGGGATCTCGGCGCGAGCCCGACCTGACCGAACGGCAACTCGACGCCCGGCGGCGCGTCCATACGGCGATGCAGGCGCTGGGTGGCATCAACAGCCCGGCGGGTTCGTGCGTTTGGCATGTGGTCGGCCTGCAGCGGAGCGTGCGTGAATGGGCGCTCCGGCAAGGGTGGAATGGACGCCCGGTGCGGCAGGAGCAGGCACAGGGGATTCTAGTGGCAGCGCTCGGGATGCTGGTGGCGCACGTCGGGTATGGCGAGGCCAGGCGGGCCTCCTGAAGCAGGCCGAGCAGGTGCCGATCATCACGGTCGTTGCAAGATCAAGCTGTGCTTGGCGGATCCAGTCCGACGCCCATGCCTTCGACCTTTCGACGGTTGCACATATCCTGAACTGCTAAGGGATCTGAACGAAGGAGGAGGATGTGGCCATCACGAGCCGTCCGCTGCTGGCGGTGGACGGCGACTCCTTTGCCCACCGCGCCTACCACGCCTTGCCGAAGTCGATCCGCCGGCGCGGCAATCAAGGCGGCGGCGCCATCGTCGGCTTCGCGAATTTGCTCCTGCGGCTCTACGACGACGAGAAGCCCCGCGCCGTGCTGGTGGGCTGGGACACGCTGGATGCGCCGACCTATCGGCATCATGCGCTCGAAGGCTACCAGGGCGGGCGCAGGTTCGATGCCGAGCTGATCGACCAGCTCGAAATGCTACCGGAGTTCGTGGCCGCCTGCGGCTTCGCTTGTGCAAAGGCTGCCGGCTACGAGGCCGACGATTTCCTCGCGGCGGCCGTGGCTGACGAGGAGGAGCGCGGCGGCTCTGTCCTGGTCGCAAGCGGTGATCGCGATGCGTTCCAGCTGGCCTCCGACAAGACGACGATCCTGCAGCCGGTGCGGGCCGGCGAGATGGCGCGCATCGGACCGGCGGAAGTGCTTGAGCGCTACGGCGTCGAGCCCGGGCAGGTGCCCGACTTCATCGCCCTGCGTGGCGATGCCTCGGACAAGCTGCCGGGTGCCAAGGGTGTCGGACCGAAAGGTGCGGCGAAGCTGCTGCGCCAGCACGACACGCTCGAACAGGCGCTCGAAGCTGGCGAGTTGGCGGCGCAGGCGGATGAACTTCGGCTTTATCGGCGGATCGCGACGATGGACGGCGCGGCACCGCTGCCCCCGTTGCCCGACCAGACACCGACCTGGACAATCGCCGCTGACCTTGCGCGTACCTGGGAGCTGAACCGCTTGGCCGAGCGTCTCGCTGCACTGGCGCAATCTGCACAATGAGCGCAGCTGGGAAGACAACAAGTTTTTGCGCAGCGTGATACATGCCGGAGGCGCCGCGAAACGCGCGATGGCATGGCGGCCGCCTGGTCGTCATCGAGACCTTCGAGCCCGGCGCTGCACCCACACATCACCCGCAAAGTGCATCACCGCAAAGCCCGAGCGACATGTCTGGAGGGCGACCAGGGCGATCGTGACCGCGGACTGGGTCCCGTGCTTGACGCGAGGAACAGCGGCCGGTTGCGCGGCGACCGGCCTCTGCGCTGCTACAGCTCGTCCATACTTCCGCATGATTTCGTAGAGCCTGTCGTGGTCGATGGCGCGGCAGAGCTTTCCCGGCGGTCGGACGGTCGTCATCGAGTTGGCGGCCATCATGGCGTTGATCACGGCCTCCTCGACCGCCTCTACCGCCGCCAGGTAGAGTGGGTCGAGATGTTCGCTATTGAGGACGTCGAACGAGACGCGGACCTTCATGAGCTGGGGCATCGGACAGGGGTTGGCGACCGAGAAGGCGAGGAAGATGTCGCCGGAGCTGTTGCCGCCCACCGCACCGCCCCGGCCGATGCCGATCGCGGCGCGCCGCGCGACGTGGCGCAGGCTGAGCGCCGACAGCGGCGCGTCGGTGCC
Organism: uncultured Alphaproteobacteria bacterium; assembly: GCA_963753315.1. Classification (GTDB taxonomy): domain Bacteria; phylum Pseudomonadota; class Alphaproteobacteria; order Geminicoccales; family Geminicoccaceae; genus DASUGG01. Next base: position 15,079 of record CAVWCI010000034.1, on the reverse strand, counting down.
GAGGACGACGATGATCGAGCCCGTCTCGCGTGCGAACAGCAGATCCTCGCGCATCTCGCGGCCGACCGGCACGCCCAGAATGGTCAGCCAGTCGCGCTTGCCGTGGTTGGCCTGCACGATGGCGCCGAGCATGAAGGTCTCGCCGCCGATCGCCACGTGCCGCGAGGCGGTGCCGGTGCCGCCCTTGAACTCGTAGCAGATCATTCCGGTGCCCCCGCCGATGTTGCCCTCGGCGAGCGCGCCGGGCGCAGCGGCATCGAGCGCGGCGCGCGCATGCGCGGCGGTGACGTGTTGGCCGTTTATGTCGGAGAGCAGCCCGTCATAGGTTTCCGCCACTACCGGCATCGCCCACAGGTGCTCGGCGCGAAAGGCTTCGGCATAGGTGTCGATCGTCCAGCGTGTTGCGGCATGGTGGACGATGCCGACGGAGTGCGTATTGGTGATGCAGACCGGCCCGATGAAGTAGCCGGCGTCGTGGATCCAGTGCACGCCTGTCATCTCGCCGTTGCCGTTCAGGCTGAACTGCCCGGCCCACACCGGACGAGGCACCGCATCGCGCCCGCGCGGCAGGATGGCGGTGACGCCGGTGCGCACCGGGCCGCTGCCGTGTTCATGGCCGCTCGCCGCGCTCGGCGAGGATCGTGCTGTAGCCGACCATCACGCCGGGCACGTCGGTGATCGCGTTGAGCGGGCCGGGGGTTCCTGGGAACGGCAGGCCGAGGTCGCGGGCCCGCGGCTTGGTCATGGCAGCCTCCGTCAGTGGCGGCGTCGCAGGTACAGGCCGAGCGACGCGACGAGCAGCGAGAACAGCAGGAGGAGCGTCGCGATGGCGTTGATCTCCGGCTTCACGCCGCGCCGCAGCATGCTGAAGATGAAGAGCGGCAGCGTGGTGGAATCGACGCCGGCGATGAAATAGGTGATCACCAGGTCGTCCATCGAGATGATGAACGCGAGCAGCGCGCCGCCGATGATGCCGGGCGCCAGCTGCGGCAGGATGACCCGTCGCATCGTCACCATCTCGTTGGCGCCGAGGTCGGCAGAGGCCTCCTCCAGCGTGCGGTCCATGCCGGCGATGCGTGCCTGCACGATGATGAAGACATAGCTGGCCAGGAAGGTGCAGTGGCCGATGACGATGGTCGGCAGCCCGAGCTGGAAGCCGGCGGTGACGAAGAAGATCAGCAGGCCGATCCCCAGCACGATGTCCGGCATGATCATCGGCATGAACATCAGGCCGCGATAGAAGCCGCGCATACGGAAGCGGTAGCGCGCCAGCGCCAGCGCGGTGGCCGTGCCGATAAAGGTCGAGATCGTCGTCGTGACGACGGCGACGATCAGGCTGTTCTGGACGGCGTGCAGCAGCTCTTCGGTGGAATTGAGATAGACCGCATCGCTGAGCACAAGCGAGCGGGAATAGTCGATCAGGCCGAAGATCGACAGATACCAGTCGAAGGTGAAGCCGCGCCAGATCATCATGTTGACCGGATTGGCGTTGAACGAATAGACGACGATCACCGCCAAAGGCGCGTAGATGAAGACGAAGAACAGGAAGCTATAGGCGGTCAGCAACCGCCAGCCCGAGCTCGCACGCTTGCGCCGCGGCCGCGTCTTTTGTTGCGGCTTCGCCGCGTCGCCGATCGCCTGAACCGCCACGGCGCTACACCTGCACGCTCTGGTCGGCCGCCCCGCGGTGCACGACCGCGCGGACATAGATCAGCAGGAAGACGAGCACGGTCGCCATGATCAGCATGGCGAGCGTCGCACCGAACGGCCAGTTGCGCGCAGACAGGAACTGCTGCTCGACCAGGTTGCCCATCATCAGCACCTTCGCGCCGCCGAGCACGTCCGGCACGACGAAGTTGCCGAGCGAGGGGATGAAAACGATGATCGAGCCGCCGACGATCCCGGGCATCGTCAGCGGCAGGATGATGCGCAGGAACGTCTGGGTCCGCGTGGCTCCCAGGTCCTGACTGGCTTCCAGCAGCCCGCGGTCGAGCTTCTCGATGCTGGCATAGAGCGGCAGGAACATGAACGGGACCATGATATAGACCATACCCGTCACGACGGCCCGCTCGGTGAAGATGATCTCGAGCGGCATGTCGATCAGCCCGAGCCACATCAGTCCCTGGTTGAGCGCGCCGGCCGGCTTCAGGATCATGACCCAGGCATAGAGCCGCACGATCAGGCTGGCAAAGAACGGCAGGGTGATCAGGAAGAGGAAAAAGGTCTTCCAACGTGGTGACAGCCGGCTGACCCAGAAGGCCACCGGAAAGCACACCACGAGGCAGAGCGCGACCGTGACGAGGGCGAGCTTCAGCGAGCGCAGGAAGATGACCAGATAGACCGGGTCGTACTCCTCGATCAGCCCGTCCGCCCAACCCAGGATACGACCGTAGTTCCAGTGGTAGAAGTTCCACTCGACGCCGCCGTAGAGGCCGGGCTCCAGCACGCTGAACACGGCCATGATGACGAGCGGGCCGACGAAGAACACGCCCAGGAACAGCGTGATGGGCGCTAGCAGCCCGGTCAGGATGAAGCGCTGGCGCGTGCGGACGTTCATTTTGTGCCCGGCGCCGGCAGTGCGTCGCCGCGCTCACTGCCGCAGGGCATGTAGCCGCCACCGCGGATACTGCAGGTGCACGGTCGCGCCCGGCACGATGCCGCTGAGGCTTTCGCGCTGGGCGTCGCGCACCGTCACCCGCAGCACCTTGCCGCCGGGCTCGGTCTGCACGATCAGGTGATAGTCGGTGCCGGAGAACACTTCCTGCTCCAGCCGCGCGCTGATGCCGTGGCAGCCCGGCGTAGGCGCGGCGTTCGGCTCCAACAGGTCAAAGTTCTCCGGGCGCAGCAGGATTGACACGCGCTGGCCGGCGGCGAGGCCCTGCGCCGGGCCGAACAGGGTCAGCCCCTCCTCGGTCTCGAAGCGCGCCTCCGCGCCGTCGACTGCGGCCACGCGCGCATCGAACAGGTTGCTCTCGCCGATGAACTGGGCGACGAAGACGTTGGCCGGGCGGTGATAGACGGCGGTCGGCGGCCCCTCCTGCTGCACCCGGCCCTGGTCCATGACGACGACGCGGTCGGACATGGTCAGGGCCTCCTCCTGGTCGTGGGTGACGAACACGAAGGAGATGCCGAGCTCGCTTTGCAGGGTCTTCAGCTCCAGCTGCATGGCCTGCCTGAGTTTGCGGTCGAGCGCCGACAAGGGCTCGTCGAGCAGCAGGATCTTCGGGCGGGCGACGATCGCGCGGGCCAGCGCCACGCGCTGCTGCTGGCCGCCGGAGAGCTGGGCCGGACGGCGCCGGTCCAGACCGGTCAGATTGACCAGCGCCAGGGCCTCGCCGACTCGCCGGACGCGCTCCTCGCGCGGCACGTGGGCGACCTCGAGGCTGTAGGCGACGTTGCCGGCCACCGTCATGTGCGGGAACAGCGCATAGGACTGGAAGACGGTGTTGACTGGCCGGCGATGCGCCGGCACGCCGGCCATCGGCCGGCCGTCGATCGCCAGCGTGCCCTCGTCGAGATCCTCGAAGCCGCTGAGGCAGCGCAGCAGCGTCGTCTTGCCGCAGCCGGAGGGACCGAGCAGCGTGACGAACTCGTTCGCTCCGACGTTGAGCGTCACCTCGTCCAGCGCCGTGACCGCGCCGCCCTCCGGCGCCGGAAAGCGCTTCACGGCGCCACGCAGCTCGACGAGCGCACCCGTCCGGTTCGATGCCGCAGCAGCCATCCCTCCAATCGTGTCAGGCACGGCCGGCGGCCAGCAGGAGCAGCGGCGGCGGCAGCGTCACTCCGCGGTGCGGATGCGCGTCCAGATCCGGTCGTACACCTTCAGGTCGGCGCCGAGATCCTCGAACATCTGCAGCCGCGCCAGCACATCGTCCGGCACGGTGATATTGGGGTCGTTCCTGATGTAGTCCGGAGTGAGCGCGCGCGCCGGGATATTCGGCGTGCCGTTCATCTGCTGGCTGACGTTCAGCGCCGCGATCTCCGGCTGGAGGTAGAACTCCAGGAACTTCTTGGCGTTTTCCTTGTTGGGCGCCGACTTCAGGATGCAGATGTCTTCCTGGTACATCGTCGCGCCTTCCGCCGGGATGACGTAGGCCAGCTCCGCCGGATTGTCCCTCACCCAGATGTTGCTGCCGACGAACTGGTGCGCCGCGGCAATCTCGCCGGAGATGACCATCGGCGGCGTGTCGTAACTGAAGGTGCTGACGTTCGGCTTCTGCGCCAGGATGAACTCCTGTGCCTGCTTCAGCTGCTCGGGCTCGCGGCTGTTGACCGAGTGGCCGCCCATGATCAGGCCCACGCCGATCACCTCGCGCATGTCGTCGAGCAGCGCGATCTTCTCGCCGGTCTTCCCCGGGATGGCGAAGAAGTCAGCCCACGACTTGATTTCCGGCACCTTGGTCTTGTTGTAGAAGATGCCGACGGAGCCATAGGCGTAGGGCAGGCACCAGGCGCCCTCCGGATCGCTCTTGGCGCGCAGGAACTGCGGATCGATGTTCTTGAAGTCGGGATGCTGGTTGATGTCGGACTGCCATAGCAGGTCCAACGTCGCCATGATGTCGTGCATGTGCACGGACGGGAAGACGATGTCGTAGCCGGTGGCGCCGGCCTGGATCTTGGCCAGCATCTCCTCGTTGGAGCCATAGGTGTCGAGCGTCACCTTGACGTCGTGGACCTCCGCGAACTTGTCGAGCACCGCGGGGTTGATGTAGTCGCCCCAGTTGTAGACGTGCAGTTCGCCCTCCGCCGCGGCCTGTCCGGCCGCCGTCACGAGAGCCAGCGCCACACCTGCCGCCAGCACGACGCGCCCGCGACCGTCGGACAGCCACTCGCCGATCATCGCCTGTTCTCCTCCACTCCTGCCGTCCGGCGGTTCGATGCGTGCCTTCCTCGGCACTGTAAGTTAAACAACAGTAACACCATCGCTCCCCGGCGCAAGGCGGTAAGAGGATACTTGCGGGCGCATGGCAGAGCAGGCGCGGCGCGCTGGCTTCCTGCCGAGCCGCCCGCGCACAAACTTGCAGTTGCGTTGGAGCGCAGGGCACCGTAGCCGTGCGCGGAGCTTGCCGGCATTGCAGCGTGCGCTCATTGACGTCTGGCCTCGACCACAAGGGCCTCTTCTTTAAGCGGCAATCCTGCTACGCACCTGGCAGTCCGAACTCAAGCAGCCTCGGATGAACAAGTTGACAGTGTCCATCACAATTTATAGTATTCGGCCAAGGTCGACGATTGTGTGAGGGCCCCTCCGCGTTCGCGTCGGGCTGTTTTTGCTTCAGAAGGTCTGCGTCTGGTTGTTTCGTCGCCTCGCTCTGGTCAGAGAAACTGCGAAATCGTCACCGCCCGGGGTATCTTCTAACTTGTTGAAATGAGCCTCCTTCCAGGTCGGAAGCGGATACAGGGGGGGTCCGGCTTCGTAGTTCGCAACACCGTCGCACTCGACCGCCTGAAGCCGGCAGAGTCTATCAGTTTTCTGCGTCAGCGTGCGATTCTGCCTGAGAACCGGCGCAGGCGTTGCACCCAGGTTTGCATATCCCGTTGCATGACGAGGTTCGTCGTTGACCGACGCACCGCAGGGCGCCGGGCTCGTGCTGTTTGCCGACCCGATCGAGAATGTCGCCGATCGACCGACCAGCACGTCTGCTATGGTCACCATTGTTGTATGGAACAGCCGTTGCCCGTGAAGCCGCCCGTGCATCGTCCGGCAGGGATGCAGAGCGCGGCGGAGGTGAAGCGTGAGCTGGACCGCCAGCGGCCGAGCGCGGCGCGCCGTGACTATGGCACCCGCTGGCGCCGGGCCCGGGCTGCCTTCCTGGCACGGCACCCGCTGTGCGCCGCCTGCCGGGCACAGGGCCGGGTGGTGCAGGCGACGGTGGTCGACCACGTGACGCCGCATCGTGGCAACCAGCGCCTGTTCTGGGACGAAGGCAACTGGGCGCCGGCCTGCAAGCTCTGTCATGACGCCAAGACCGCGCGCGAGGGCCGCTGGGGCTGACCTGAGCAGACCGGCGGGGGGAGGTCATTTGTTTACGGGATCGGCCAGCGGGGACCGGGCGGGCCGTCGCGCGCGTATGCCCGCGAAATTCCCTAGGGGGGTCTCCGGCCGCTCTTTGGCGGAACCGCTGAATTCCGGTTCGTAAAAGCACCTCGAAATATGGCCACTTTGTGAGGTCTGAGCATGCACGATCTTGCGATCGCGTGGCGTCCGCTGGGCGAGCTGATTCCCTACGCCCGCAACCCGCGCACGCACTCCGACGCCCAGGTCGCGCAGATCGAAGCCAGCATCCGCGAGTTCGGCTGGACGAACCCGGTGCTGGTCGATGGCGCGAGCGGGATCATCGCCGGGCACGGCCGGGTGCTGGCGGCAAGGAAGCTCGGGCTGGAGCGGGTGCCGGTGATCGAGCTCGCGCACATGAGCGAGGCGCAAAAGCGCGCGTATGTGCTGGCCGACAACCAGCTGGCGCTGAACGCCGGCTGGGACGACGAGCTGCTGCGGCTCGAGCTGGCCGACCTTTCCGGAGCTCGGCTTCGACCTCGGGCTGATCGGCTTCGGCGAGGGCGAGCTGGAGCGGCTGCTGGCGGGCAGGCAAGGTGGGCCTGACCGAGGACGACGATGCGCCAGCGCTGCCGGAGCACGCGGTCATGCAGCCGGGCGATCTGTGGGTCCTGGGCGAGCACCGGCTGCTGTGCGGTGATGCCACGGTGCTGGCCGATGTCGAGCGGGTGCTGGAGGCTCAGCTCGCCGACATGACGTTCACCGATCCACCGTACAATGTGGATTATGCCAGCTCGGCGAAGGACAAGCTGCGCGGAAACAAGCGGAAGATCCTGAACGACGACCTCGGCAGGGCTTCGAGGCGTTCCTGCACGATGCCTGCACCAACATCATCTCCGTCACCAAGGGCGCGTGCTACGTCTGCATGTCGTCGTCGGAGCTGCACACCCTGCAGCGAGCTTTCACCGCGCGTCGGCGGCAAGTGGAGCACCTTCGTGATCTGGGCAAAACATACATTCACTCTCGGCCGCAGTGACTACCAAAGGCAGTACGAACCCATTCTATATGGCTGGCCTGCCGGCCACGACCGGTATTGGTGCGGGGCCCGGGACCAGGGAGATGTCTGGTTCGTGGACAAGCCGGCCAGGAACGACCTTCATCCGACCATGAAGCCCGTCGCCCTGGTCGAGCGGGCGGTGCGCAACTCCAGCAAGAGCCGGGACATCGTGCTGGACCCGTTCGGCGGGTCCGGATCGACCCTGATCGCGTGCGAGAAGGCGGGGCGGCAAGCCCGGCTGGTGGAGCTCGATCCCAGATACTGCGACGTGATCGTCAAGCGCTGGCAGGAATGGGCGGGCGAGCAGGCGACGCTGGGAGGCGACGGCCGGAACTTCGAAGAGCTCGCCGCCGGGGCGCGCGGCCGCGGCGAAACAAACCAGTAGGTCGGAGGCCGTCTAGTCGTGCCGGCTGAACACCCCGGCCTGCGCCCCGTGCATGAGCTCTGTAAACTCCTCGCGAGTTATGTTCAGGAGAGTCGTGTGGTCGCCGCCCTCGAAATAAACTTTCGGACCCTTCATGAGACTCTCATCAACGACCACCGGCAGGCCGTATGCCGTGCCGACCGGCGGCACGGCGCCGGTCTCGCAGTCATGGAAGGTCCTGCCGATCTCCTCCTCGGCGGCCAGGGTCAGGGAGCGCCCGGTGAGGGCCTCGACGGCATCGAGCTCAAGGTGATGCGAGGCCGGCAGCACCGCTAGCAAATAGCCGGTCTCGTCCTTCAGCAGCACAGCCTTCGCAACCCGGTCGCCGGACACGCGGCTGGCTTGTGCGGTCCAGGATGCTGACGGGGTATGGGAATGGGTGACGATCTCAGGCGTGATGCCCGCTTGTTCCAGATGGTTGGCGAGAGTCGGTGCGATCGCCATGGCTGATCTCCGCCGGAAGCCGGAGCTGCTGCTTTGAGTAAGTATGTGCCTCATGCGAGCGCCGCTCAATGCTCGATGCGGCAGACCGGAGCTTCGAAGAGATCGCCGCCGCGCACGCAGCGGCGGCGGCGTAGGCTCGGCTGGAGCCGGGCGATCAGTCGGGCAGGGTGCCGTCCTCGACGAACCGGGCGGTGCTGCCCTCGGGCACCCGGCCGAGCAGCTCCTCGCAGCTTGAGCCAGAGCAGCGGGACGAAGGGCTCCTTGCAGGCGTCGGGCAGATCCGGGCGCCAGCCCTCGCGCGTCGAGCCGAACACGCCGTCGTCGTTGATGCCGACGATGCTGCGGACGGATGCCCTCGGTCGCTCAAGCTCGGCGAGGGCGCGGTCGAGGTCGGCGCGGGTGAGGCCGTGCTCGGCGAGCAGGGCCTCGGCCTCGGGGCTGTCGGGCGCGTGGAGCCGGTAGCCGGCGGCGCCTGGGTCGCTCGATGATCATCGTCGCGGCTCCTCAGCCGACGATCCGGTAGACGGTGGTGCTGCCCTTGGCGCCGGTCTTATTGGGGCCGACCTCGCGGGTGCGCGTGGCCTCGATGGTGAGCCCGAGCTTCTTCTTGAGCGCGCCGGAGATGGCGCCGCGGATCGGTGTGGTGCTGCCAGCCGGTGACCTCGGCGATCTGCTCGACGGTGGCGCCCTCGGGGCGCCTGAGCAGCTCGATCATGCGCGCCTGCTTAGTGCCGGCGCGCGGCGTGGGCTTGTCGGCCGGTGCAGCCTTGGTCGGCCTCGCCTTCGCCTTGGCCTTACGCTTGGCCGCAGCGGGCGCCTGGGCGGCCTGGGCGGCCTGTGCGGGCTCGCGCGCGGCGCCTGCGGCTCCTGACCCGCAGCGTCGCCCTCCTGCGCCTCACGGGCGCCCTGTGGCGCTTCCGTGACCGGGACCGGCCCGCCGCCCTGGTCGTGCAGCTCGACCCTGAAGTCGGCGCGGGCTCATGCGGCCGTCGAGCAGGCCGGGCGCGGCGGCGAGCACATCGTCCGGTGGTGAGACCGAACCGCATGGCGCTGCGGCCGATCGCGCGCAGGGCCTCGCCCTTGTTGGCCGGGCTGCGCGGCGCGTCGTCGAGCGCCGACAGGATGGTCGCGAGCTGCTTCTTGCTGAACTCGGTGGCTGGTCATGGCTTGATCTCCATCTGCGGAGAGCACCGATCGCTCTCCTACGACCCGAAGCCCCGGCGGGCCTGACCCGCGCGGGGCGGGGGCGGGAGATCGGCGCGGCTACTCGGCGTGCTCGCCCTCGTTGAAGGCCATGTCGGTGATCCGCTTGAGCAGCTCGGCGTAGTGCTCCAGGGTGCCGACATGACCCCAGGTGACCTCGTCCGGCGCGTCGCCGAAGTGCTCGTCGCTGAGCGCTCTGGAGCCGGCTGAGCATCGCGTCGATCTCGGCCTTCTTCTGCACGAAGGCGGCCAGCGCATCCTCGTTCGATCTGGTCTTCGTCGTGCTCGATCCTGGCGATCATCTCGGGCTCCATCCGCTCGTTGTCGGAGCCGATGAATGCTTCTTCTGGCGCGCTTAGCCAGAGGAAAATCGATCGAGATCGTGCTATTCTTCGACTTGACTTCGCAGCCCGCCTATGGCTGGCGCCAGATCCTGTGATCGTCTGGTCTGTGCGCCGAGAGTGAGAGCCGATGCGTGGCCGAAAGCCCCTGCCGAGCAACGTCGTGCGGCTGCGCGGCAACCCCGGCAAGCGCCGCCTGAACGACGCCGAGCCGCGACCCGCCGCCAGGGTCCCGCCCTGTCCCGCCTGCCTCGGCGATGAGGCCAGGAAGGAGTGGCAGCGCCTGGCGAAGGAGCTGGGCGAGCTCGGGCTGCTCACCGGGCTCGATCGCGGCCTGCTCGCCGCCTACTGCCAGGCGCATGCGCTCTGGGTCGAGGCGGTGTCCTCGATCGAGCGCTACGGCACCATGGTCGAAGTCGCCGAACGGCTATCCGATGCAGAGCCCCTATGTCGCGGTCGCGAACAAGCAGGTCGAGATCATGGTGCGGATCGCCGCCGAGCTCGGCATGACCCCCAGCTCGCGCACGCGGATCCGGGTCGGCGACAAGACGCCCGAGGATCCCGTTCGAGGCCTTCCTGCAAGACCGTGGCTAGGGCGACCCGAGACGATCCGGTCACCGCCTATGCGCGGGCCGTGGCCGAGGGCCAGGTCCTCACCAACCGCCTGGTCCGTCTGGCCTGCGAGCGCCATCTCGAGGATCTTCCTCGGCCGCGGCTCGAGGGCTCCGGCTTCGACGTCGCAGGCGGCGCGCCATGCGATCGACTTCTTCGGCTTCCTGCGCCACTCCAAGGGCGAGTGGGCCGGGCAGACCTTCGACGCTCGCGCCCTGGCAGGCCTTCGTGGTCGGCTGCCTGTTCGGCTGGCAGCGCTCGGACGGCCTCCGGCGCTTCCGCACCGCCTATTGCGCGGTGCCGCGCAAGAACGGCAAGAGCACGCTGTCGGCCGGCATCGGCCTCTACCTGCTGGTCGCCGATGGCGAGCAGGGCGCCGAGATCTACTCTGCCGCCACCACCCGCGATCAGGCGCGAATCGTGTTCGACGAGGCCAAGCGCATGGTCGGCTCGTCGCCCGGCCCTCAAGCGCCGGGTCGGCATCCTGATCAACAACCTGCACGTCGCCGCCAGCGCCTCCCGCTTCATGCCGCTGTCCTCCGACGCCAGCACGATGGACGGCCTCAACGTCCACGGCGCGATCATCGACGAGCTGCACGCCCACCAGCACGCGCCACGTGGTCGATGTGCTGGAGACCGCGACCGGCGCCCGCCGCCAGCCGCTGCTGTTCGAGATCACCACCGCCGGCTACGACCGCCACAGCATCTGCTTCGAGCACCACGACTACTCGATCAAGGTGCTCGACGGCACGTGCCCGACGACAGCTGGTTCGCGTTCATCGCTGCCGCCGACGAGGGCGACGACTGGACCGATCCCGCAGGTCTGGCGCAAGGCCAATCCGAACTTCGGGCTCTCGGTCAAGGAGGACGACCTGGCGCGCAAGGCCGAGAAGGCGATCGCGCTGCCCGGCGCCCAGAACGCGTTCCGGCGCATGCACCTGAACGAATGGACCGAGCAGGCCGAGCGCTGGATCGACCTCGCGGCCTGGGACGCCTGTGCCGCTCCCGTCGATCCCGAGCAGCTGCGCGGCCGACGCTGCTTCGGCGGCCTCGACCTCTCGACCACCACCGACGTTACTGCGCTGGCCTGGGTGTTCCCACCCGAGGACGAGGATGGCCTCTGGTACGTGCTGTCGCGCTACTTCGTGCCCGAGGACAACCTCCGCAAGCGCGCCGAGCGCGACCGTGTGCCCTACGATCTCTGGACCCGGCAGGGGTTCATCGAGGCGACGTCGGGCAATGTCGTCGACTACGGCGCGATCGAGCAGCGCATTCTCGCCGACAGTGCCCTGTTCCAGGTCAAGGAGATCGCCTACGACCCCTGGAATGCGACCCACATCGCGCTGCGCCTGCAGGACGAAGGTGCTGCGATGGTCGAGTTCCGCCAGGGCTTCCGCTCCATGGCGGCACCCACCCGCGAGCTCGAGAAGCTCATCGTCTCGAGGAAGCTCGCGCACGGCGGCAACCCGGTGACCCGCTGGATGGCGGCCAACGTCGCCGTCGCCCAGGATCCTGCCGGCAACCTCAAGCCGGCCAAGGACAAGTCGACCGAGCGGATCGATGGCATCGTCGCCATCATCATGGCGATCGGCCGCGCCATGGTCGCTCAGGAAGAGCCCCAGCCCGAGTACTCGCTGTTCTTTGTCTGACCCGCTGGATGCCAACGTCGCCGTCGCGCAGGACCCGCCGGCAACCTCGGCCCGGATTGGAGCTATCCAGCCCGTCCGAGACGGCTGATTATCGGCACTACATGCGGCTTTAGACCTCGGCTTTCCGAGTGTAGTTCGTCATGGCCTCGAAAATCAGGCTGGTGGTGATCGCGCCCGGGTCCGGGTGACCGATGCTGCGCGCGCCGAGCGGTCGCGCTTTACCGGTAGCCGCGACCATGTCGCGGGTTGCCTCCACGCCGCCGCGGGCGGCGTCAGACGCGGCCGCGAGCGCCACCACGAGCGACCCTGCCTTATTGGCCTGCAGCGCCTCGACCGCGGGCGCCAGGGCGTCGAGCATAGTCTTGTCGCCGGGCTTGGCGCCGCCTCGCTTCTGAATCGCCGCGAGCCCCGCCTGCATAGCCTCCGCCATCACCGCCGCATCCAGCACCTCGTTGCCCTTGCAGGCGTTGGCCGCGGCGACGAACATGGTCCCGAACACGGCGCCGGCAGCGCCCCCGGTGCTTGCCATGATCGCCATGCCGACCGCCCGGAAGGCGCTATCGACGGTGCTCGGCTGTTCGGCCGCCAGCTTTGTCTTCGCCGCCTCGAAGCCCCGCGCCATGCCGATGCCGTGATCACCGTCGCCAATCGTCTGGTCGGCCCTGGTCAAGCGCTCCGTGCTGGCGAGGACGTGCTCAGCGACCGCCCGCAGCATGGCGACCGTGCCTGTGGCATCCAGTCTCTCGGTCATGGCTTGCGTGTTACCAGCTGGTCCAGGCCCAGGAGCGTGCCGGCATCGTGTAGTGCGTCCTCAGCTCGTCATCGAGCTTCATGATAGTGATCGAGAAGCCGGCCATCTCCTGCGTGGTGAGCCAGCTGCCGATCTTCGTGTCGAATACCTCGATGCCCTGCTCGCGAAGGCTCTTTCGGAGGCGCCGGTTGACGATCAGCAGCTCCATCATGGTCGTGGCGCCGAGGTCGTTGAGCATGAGGCAGATCTCGTCGCCCGACCGAACCAGCCCGTCGTCCAGGATCGCGGCCAGCATCTGATCGGCCAGCGCATCAGCCGGCTTGAGCTTTTCTCGCGCGACCCCGGGCTCGCCATGCGCGCCCATTCCGATCTCTATCTCGTCGTCCGCCAGCTCGAAGGTCAGCTCGCCTGTCTCCGGCAGCGAGCCCGCGCGGATCGACACGCCGATCGAGCGGATGTTGTCGCGCGCCTTGCTCGCGATGCGGTAAACCTCGTCGAGGTCGGCGATGGTGGCTGCTGCAGCGCCGGCGATCTTGATGACGAAGACGTCGCCCGCGATCCCCCGGCGCTTGTCGATCTCCGCCTTCGGGGCAGCCGCTACATCGTCCCAGACGCGCACCGTCCGGGTCTCGATGCCTTCGGCCTCGGCAAGCTCGGCGGCCATGTCGAAGTTCATGTTGTCGCCGGCGTAGTTGCCATAGACGAGAACCGCGCCGCGACCGCGGTCCGCCGCCTTGATCGCCGCGAGGATGGTGTCAGGTGTCGGCGCGGCGAAGATCCCACCGCAGGCCGCGGCATCCGCCAGGTTGTCGCCGACCAGGCCGTGGAAGAGCGGCTCGTGACCGCTGCCGCCGCCGATCACGAGGGCGACCTTGCCATCCGCGATCTCGGTCCTGACGATGGCGCCGGTGCTCTCGATCCGGCGGATGCTGCCGTGATAGGCGAGCACCATGCCGTCGATCAGCTCGTCGACGACGTTCCTGGGATCGTTGATGATCTTCTTGGCTCGGTACACGGCTGGCCCCCGATTCGAGATTGCGTTAACCGGTGTCGTCTTGTTCTTCACCGGGCCAGTGGTCGACGATGATGAACAGGGCGACGCCCGCGAGCAGGACCTGAAAGCCCCAATTGAACAGATCGAGCGAGAATGACTGCACCAGCATCAGGAAGCCGAGCAGGATGAGCCCGCTTGCAACCCGATAGAACACGTTGAAGCTCAGCCTCATCGGTTCATTCCTCGTCCTCCGGTTTACGGCGGATCGCCGTGCGGATGCGCGCGCCCGTGTCCGCATCGAACATGAAGATGCGCTCCGGCGGTAGTCGGAACCAGCACTGGTCGCCCTGGCGGAATCGGGCATCGAGCCCGACGACCTTGCGGAAGAAATGGCGGCCGGCCTGGACTTGGATCGCCTGGTCCATGCCGCGAAAATCGGTTGCGTAGATCTCGGCCGGGTGATAGCCGGGCAAGGGCTCCGCAGAGACTTCCACGTCGTCCGGCCAGAGCCCGGCCACCACCCTGCCTCGTCGCCCCTTGCCGGCCAGCCGGCCGAGTGGCCGTTCCAGGCCCTCCGCCGCCAGCACGCCATCCTGCACAATCGCTTCGAAGCGCACCATGCTGGGGCTGCCGAGCAGCGTGCCGACGATCACGTCGCCCGGATCGGCGAACAGCTCGTCGAGCCGACCGACCTGATGAATCCGGCCGCCCTCAATGATTGCGATCCGGTCCGCGATCGCCGCGGCACCATGATAGTCGTGGGTGGCATAGAGGATGGTCGAAGGGTGGCTCCGGTGGAGCGCGCGAAGCTCAAGGCGTAGCCCCTCACGGAGCTTCAGGTCGAGCGCCGAGAGCGGCTCGTCGAGCAAGTAGACGCGCGGGCGCCGAACGAGCGCGCGGGCAATTGCGACCCGTTGCCGCTCGCCCCCCGACAGGGCCTCGATGTCGCGCTGCAGGAGGTGGCCGATCTGCAGCGTTTCCGCCACCGCCCGGACCCGGCGGTCGATCTCGCGCTCGTCCTCGCGATAAGCCGGCGAGCGGAGACCGAAGGCGATGTTGTCGTAGGCGCTGAGCGTCGGCAGAAGGTTGAAGCCCTCGAACACCATCGCGACGTCGCGATGGCTCGGCGGCAGCCCGGTGACGTCTTCGCCATCGATCTCAATCCTGCCGGCATCGATCTGCTCGAGGCCGCTCGCGCACAGCAGGGTCGAGGTCTTACCGGCGCCTGTCGGGCCGAGCAGGGCGACGATCTCGTCGTCGGCAACGTGGAGATCGATGCCGAGCAATGCTGCCTTGGTTCGATAGCGCTTCACCAGCCCGCCAATCGCCAGCATGATCAGCTCGCATCGGCCAGCCGGACCGGCAGCCGCCGCCCGGTCTCGGAATCGAACAGGTGCGCGTGCGCCAAGTCGAACGCGACCTTTGGGCGTTCCCCGGCCTCGGGCCCGACCTGCATGCCGAGCAGCGTGTCATTGCCCAGGGCGAAATCGAAGTAGCGCTCGCGACCGATCGCATACCGATCGAGAATCGGCGCGGCGAACGTGCCCGCGGCCTCGACGCCCGGGTCTCTGATCAGGGCGATGTGCTGCGGCCGGATACCGAGGCGGAGGTT
>CAVWCI010000033.1:0-49268 GCA_963753315.1 uncultured Alphaproteobacteria bacterium | reverse complement strand
AAGGCCGAGAAGGCGATCGCCCTGCCCGGCGCGCAGAATGCCTTCCGGCGGATGCACCTGAACGAATGGACCGAGCAGGCCGAGCGCTGGATCGACCTTGCCGCGTGGGACGCCTGTAGCGCTCCGGTCGACCTCGAGGCGCTGCGCGGCCGGCCCTGCTTCGGCGGCCTCGACCTCTCGGCCACCACCGACATCACAGCGCTTGCCTGGGTGTTCTCGCCTGAGCAGGACGATGGCCTCTGGCACCTGCTGTCGCGCTACTTCGTGCCCGAGGAGAATTTCGTAAGCGCGCCCAGCGCGACCGGGTGCCCTACGACCTGTGGACCCGGCAGGGCTTCATCGAGGCGACGCCCGGCAATGTCGTCGACTATGGCGCGATCGAGCAGCGCATCCTCGCCGACAGTTCCCTGTTCCAGGTCAAGGAGATCGCCTACGACCCCTGGAACGCCACCCACATCGCCCTGCGCCTGCAGGACGAGGGCGCCACCATGGTCGAGTTCCGCCAGGGATTCCGCTCCATGGCCGCACCGACCCGCGAGCTCGAGAAGCTGATTGTCTCGCGCAAACTCGCGCATGGTGGCAACCCCGTGACCCGCTGGATGGCCGCCAACGTCGCCGTGGCCCAGGACCCTGCCGGCAACCTGAAACCCGCCAAGGACAAGAGCACGGAGCGGATCGACGGCATTGTCGCCCTCATCATGGCCATCGGTCGCGCTATGGTCGCCCAGGACGAGCCGGAGCCCGAGTACTCCATGTTCTTTGTGTGAAGGGCAAAGGTTGTCACGACGCCCGGCGTACGAAGGCCTTGCAGCCCGAGAGTCGCGTCACGTAGAAACGTCTTGACCTTCGCAGGTGTAGCGCGTCGGAATTTCGCCGCCCTCGGCGAAAGCTGGAGAGGTGAGGCTCAAGGTCATTGATGAGGCTCCCTTCGCATCGGCACTGGCGGGCAGCGTCGTCAACAGATTGGCGAGCATGGCAGCGGTGAGGAGACGCAGCATGGTGTTACGTCCGACGGAGAGCCGGGGCTTTTTACGCGAACAGGGGTGAGGGGACTGTCACCCGAAATAGGCGACAGCCCCGGGAGAAAAAAGGGCCGCAAACCTCGCTCAAAACACCAAGAGCATGAGCCCAAGCGCGGCCGCGGCGGATAATCCTCCGATAGCGATTCCGCGAGACGACAAAGTCGCTCGTTCGTTTTGCTGTGCCATCATCCGCAGGCCCGCGGCAACGGTGCCGGGCGATACCGTCCGCCCGTGATGACAGTAGCAGACCAGGCGATGCACCTCGCGGCGCGACAGGTCGAAGAACTCAACCGCGTCGCCAACGCGATCGCCCCGAAGCCCCTCACCACGCAGCACCAGGTCTTCGAACGCCACGGTGAGCGGGGAATGGTCAGCGCGCTTGGCCTCGCGTTCGCGGCGGCTGCCGAACTCAGTACCTTCGATCGTCGACAAACGCCGGTTTGGCTGCCGTTCGAGCAGTTCGATCCAGCGCTCCAGCCGCTCGCGGCGCGACATGCCCGTGCCCGGGTGAACGTCGGCCTCAAGCGCTATTTGCTCCAGACTTTGGTATTTCATGGCCGCCTCCGCTTTGCACCTCCTACTATCGAACACACTAGGTGAACGTGCCCTTGGTTCAAGCCCGGCCACACAGCAGTAGGCGCGCTGCAAGAGCCTACGAGCAAGGGCAGGGGTAAGTTTCAGAGGCCACGATTTCCTGACAGCGAGGAGGGGTGGGTCATGGCGCTGGTCTTGGCGGCACTCACAGGCACCGCGTTTGGCACAGGCGTTATCGTCGGGCTTGCCATTGGGGTTTCCACGGTCGCCTGTGCCTATGCCTGTCGAGAGGCTCGTCAGGTCGGGGTGGAAGAGAGGCCACCAGGACCCCGGCCGGAGGCGAGGGAGGAACAGCCCAGGCGGCCTGGCAGCACGGAGGCATAGTCCGGTCCCATTACAGAAGGAGCGACCACTCGCCGAACAGCGTCGGGATCGCCATCGTTATCAGGCAGAGCCGCCGCTGGTTTCGCCGCCGCACGATCTTGGTGCTCGCGTTTTGGAGATTTGCACAACGCGTTCGTTGATCGTTTTGGTCGCGATGATTGTCGCGACTGCGGCACCCGTGGGATCGCACGACTGGGGCCCGTAGATCAGATCGAACGAGAAGCGCGCGAACAGCCGCGCCGCAAGTCCGACCACGGCCAGCGCCTCGGACGCGCTGTGCTCGCGCCCGAGAAACCGGAGCACGGCATCGTCGAGTGCTGGACGCCGAGCGAGATGCGGTTTGACGCCCGCCGCGTGCAGCGCCGGAAGGCTCCGCCTCGCTCGAGGCGACGTGCCGCCGCCGAAGAAGATCGAGCGCAGCGTGCGCCGCTCTTTCTCTGCGGCACAGCGCTCGATCTCGGCCACCAGCTCGCGCCCACCGCGCGTGGTCGACCGCGCCGCTCACATGGCCGTTGAAATCGCAATAGGGGCATACGGCGCGGCAGAACGGCCAGTGGACGTAGATCCCGAAGCCCGGTGTGACGCCCCGCCACTCGATGTCGCCTCGGTCATTCCGCAACTGTCGTCACATTCGCTGGCGGAGCAAGGTGCTCTGCTCTATGTCATCGGCGACGGCCGCGCCTGTCCCAGGCGGCGCAGCGCTGGAGGAAACGAACATGGTGGATCGGATCAAGGTCCTGGGCTTCGCGGGCAGCCTGCGCCAGGGCTCGTACAACAAGGCCGCGCTGCGCGCCGCGATCGAGCTGGCGCCGGCGGACATAACCGTCGAGACTTTCGACCTTGCGCCGATCCAGCCATACAATGAGGACGTTAAGCAGCGGGGCTTCCCGCCGCCCGAGCAGGAGTTCCGCGAGAAAATCCGCGCCGCCGATGCGCTGCTGATCGTCACGCCCGAATACAATCGCGGGATGTCGGGCGTGCTCAAGAACGCCATCGACTGGGCGTCGCGGCCGCCGGATCAGCCTTTCAACGCCAAGCCGGCCGCGATCTTCGGCGCCAGTCCGGGCATGATCGGCACGGCGGTGGCTCAGTACGACCTGCGCCGCTGCCTGGGGGTGCTGAACGCCCTGGTGATGAACACCTCCAGCGTGATGATCGGGCAGGCGGCGGCCAAGTTCGACGAGCAGGGCCGGCTGACCGACCAGCCGACCCGAGAAATCATCGGCCAGCTGCTGGTTGCGCTCGCCGACTGGACCCGCCGCCTCCGTGCGTGACTGACATGCGCTCTCGAGGAGGCTGACACGGCGGAGCAGGCGGCCACCGGCGAGATGATGCTGATCTTTGGCTGGAGCGCGAGCGTGGGCGATTGGAGCGAACCGATGTGGCTGAGCTGGGTCGCCCTGATCGTAACCACTGCCTTGGCCCACTTCGGATTTAGCTGGCCGCAGCCTCAGGACCGAGCTCCGCCGCCAGGTGACGAGTGCCGGCCTTGGCCAGCGGCTCGCCAACAGCTGGCGCGACAAGCACTACCCGAACCAGGGGCTCGATGCGGCGAGCATGGTCTACACCAAGGCACCGCAGATCATCCGCGCGTTCGACGAGGGTGCGCTGATCCGGAGCAAGCGTGGGTGCTCTTGTGTGGTACTTGCCATCGTCTCGGCGGCAGCCTTTGGCTATCTTTTGAATCCGCATATGGGTAGGAGTGGGATCGCGCTGGGGTTGTTGGAGGTGTGCCGTGACCTATCGTCTGCAGTCGGCCCTTTGCTCGTTGCTCGTCTTTCCGTTGCTGCTGTGCGCCGCCGATCGCGCATTGGCAGCATCGGGGCCGCTGGACGAGGCCAAGCTCGCCGGCCGTGAAGCCGACAGTATTCCGCCGGCCGACGAAGACTACTTCGAGCTGATGGACAACGGCATCGATCTGACCGCCGACGAGGTCAAAGGCCGAAACATGTGGTTGGTCTGGACTGGCGGCAACGACCGTTTCTGGGATGACATGACCGTCGCGACGTTCGGCACGTTCGATCTTCTGAAGACGATCTCCTCGCACCCGTCGCTCAAGAACAGCCGCGACAACCGGTGGCGCTATCTCGGCGTGGTCAACGAGCCCTGCTTCGAGAAGGCAACAGGTCCCGATCCGGAGCGCTTCGGACTGTGGCTCGACCAGCGCCGGGCGGACTGCCCGCCGGACCCGTTTGCCAACGAGGACAAATATCCCGGTATCGAGATCGGTGCGCGCGGCCGCAACATGCCGGTCGGCTCCTATTACGGCGAACCCACAGGCGTGGTCGGACTGCGGTTGTTCCCCAACCCCGCCTTCGACGCCGAGGCGCAGCGCAACTGGGACCCGGTGCGCTACTACGAGGATCCGGACTACTACCTCTCCAAGGATCTGGTCCGGCCGTACCGGGTCGGTATGTCGTGCGGCTTCTGCCACGTCGGCCCGAGCCCGATCAATCCGCCCGCGGATCCCGAAAACCCCGCTTGGGAAAACCTCAACTCGACCGTTGGCGCCCAGTACTTCTGGTTTGACCGGATCTTCGCCTGGGATGCCGATCCGCGAAGCTACATGTTCCAGCTGATCCATGCCTACCGGCCCGGAACGCTGGATACCTCGCTCGTCTCCAGCGACTACATCGTCAACCCGCGCACCATGAACGCCGTCTACAGTCTCGGCGCCCGGCTCGAGATCGCCAAGCGCTGGGGCAAGGAGACGCTGGCCGACGGCGAGTTGAACAACAAGCAGTTCAACGACTACATCAGCGAGGGGCCGCTGACGGCCTACTTCGAGACACCCGATACCGTTTGGACGCCGCGCGTGCTCAAGGATGGTGCCGATTTCGGTCGGCGCCCTTGGCGCCCTGAACCGGGTGTATCTGAACATCGGCCTGTTCAGCGAGGAATGGACCCGCCACTTCAATCCGATCGTAGGCGGCACGCCGATCACGCCGATCGAGATCACGACCGCCCAGGAGAACTCCAGCTACTGGCAGGCGACCGAAGCGCAGACCCCGCTGATGGCGCTGTTCTTCCTGAAGGCGGGAAGGCCGGACCGGCTGGCCGACGCGCCGGGCGGCGAGGAATATCTGAGCGACGATCAGGCGGTGCTGGATCGCGGCAAGGAGGTGTTCGCCGAGCGTTGCGCGCGCTGCCATTCGAGCAAGATCCCGGCACGCGGCGCCGGGCGTCGATCCCGGCGGCGGCTGCTCGGGGCCGGGCTATCTGCAGTGCTGGAACGCGTATTGGGAGTGGACCAAGACCGACGAATTCAAGGCGAAGATGCGCGAGATCGTGTTCGCCGACGACTTCCTCGAGGACAACTTCCTGTCGACCGAGATGCGCGTGCCGGTGACGCTGCTGCAGACCAACGCCTGCAGCCCGCTCGCCACCAACGCGATCGTCGGCAATATCTGGGACAACTTCTCGTCGCAGACCTACAAGGATCTGCCGTCGGTCGGCAGCATCACCGTGCACCATCCGATCACGGGCGAGCCGCGGCAATACGAGCTGCCCGGCGACGGTCGCGGCTACACCCGTCCGGCGTCGCTGATCAGCCTGTGGTCCACGGCGCCGTATCTTCTGAACAACTCGGTCGGTAAGTTCGATCCGAGCCCGTCGGTCGAGGCCCGGATGCGCTCGTTCGAGAGCGGCATCGAGCAGATGCTGTGGCCGGAGAAGCGGGCCAAGGATCCGGTGCTCGGCGACAAGGTGCCGGGCCTGATCGATCGCACCACGGCCCAGAGCTACCTGACGATCCCGCGAGGCTTTTTGCCCCCGCTCCTGGTGAAGCTGTTCGAGCCGTTCCGCGACGACCTGCCGTGGCTGTTCACCGCAGAATGGCGATATCGAGCTCGGACCGATTCCCAAGGGCACGCCGGTGAACCTGCTGGGCAACATCGATCTGCGGCCGGACAAGGGGGATCTGCTCGACCGGATCCGGCACGATCACAAGCTGGTCGAGCTGGTGATCCAGATCAAACGCGACCTTCGGGCGCTGCCCGAGAACCCCAGCGACGAGCAGGCCCGCCAGGTGTTCGCCGATCTGGTCGAGCCGCTGCTGGAGCTGAGCAAGTGCCCCGACTTCGTGGTCAATCGCGGCCACTACTTCGGGACCGACCAGTTCGCCGAGGAGCCGGGGCTGAGCGATCAGCAGAAGCGCGACCTGATCGAGTTCCTGAAGACGCTCTGAGGTGCGGCAGCCATGGCTGCGGCCCCCCTCAGGGACGATGCCGAGCTACGACTACGTCGTGGTCGGCTCAGGCGCGGGCGGGGGCACGGTCGCCGCGAGGCTCGCCGAGGCAGGCTACAAGGTTCTGCTTCTCGAAGCCGGCGGCGACCCCCGCGCACTGACCGGCGCCGTCCGGGGGCGGCCGGGCGAGAACCGGCTGCCCGATGACTACGACGTCCCCGCGTTCCACCCCTTCGCCTCGGAGAACGAGGCGATCCGCTGGGACTTCTTCGTGCGGCACTACGACGACGACCAGGCCCAGCGGCGTGACCCCAAATACTGCGGCGAACTGGACGGCCGGACTGTCGATGGCGTGCTTTATCCGCGTGCCGGCACGCTTGGCGGCTGCACCGCCCACAATGCGATGATCCTGATCTATCCGCACGAGGCCGACTGGGATGACATCGCGGCGCTGACCGGCGATCCCTCCTGGTCGGCCGAAGCGCATGCATTCGCTATTTCCGGCGGCTCGAGAACTGCCGGTACCGACCGGTACAGCGGCAACTGGCGCGGCTCGGGGTTGATCACACCGGCCATGGTTGGGATGGCTGGCTCCATACCGAAAAAGCGATCCCCGCCAATGCCATGCGCGACGACAACCTGCTGCGTCTGACCGCGGCGACGGTGCGGTCGGCGATTGCCGAAGACCATCGCTCGTTGCGAGGATTGCTGCGGAGCATCGGCGATCCGAACGACATCGATGTCATCCGCAGCAGTGCCGAGGGCGTCCACTATACGCCGCTCACGACGCGCGATCGCCGGCGCAACGGCACGCGTGAGCGGGTCCTCGATGTCGCGGCCCGCCATCCCGACCGGCTCATGCTCGAGCTCGACGCGCTTGCGACCAAGGTGCTGTTCGACCGCCACAACCAGGCGATCGGCGTCGAATACCTGAAAGGGGAGCGCCTATACCGTGCGCACGCCCGGCCGAGCGAGGCCGCGGGTGAGCGCCGCGAGGCGCGTGCGGCGCGGGAGGTGATCCTGGCGGGCGGCGCCTTCAACACGCCCCAGCTCCTGATGCTCTCGGGCATCGGGCCGCGCGAGGTGCTCGAAGGCGTCGGGATCGAGGTCAGGATCGATCTCCCGGGCGTCGGCCGCAACCTCCAGGACCGCTACGAGATCTGCGTGCTGAACCGCATGAGCTTCGACGCAGTGGGAGTGCCTCAAGGACGCGCGCTTTGACAGCGACGATCCTCTCTACCGCGCGTGGGCCGCCGGAGAGGACAGCCTCTATGCCACCAACGGGGCCGGTCTCGGCGTGATCGCGCGATCGACGCCCGAGCGCCCGCTGCCGGACCTTTTCTGCATGCCGTTTCTCGGCCGGTTCTTCGGCTACTTTCCAGGCTATGCCATCGCGCTTGCGGACCAGACCAACTATCTAAGCTGGTCGATCCTGAAGGCGCATACCGAGAACCGCGCCGGGCAGGTGTCGCTCCGCTCCGCCGATCCGCGCGATCCGCCGAAGGTCGCCTTCCGCTATTTCGAAGAGGGCAGCGACCCCACGGGACAGGATCTCGCGGCCGTGATCAGCGGGATCCGCTTCGCACGCAGCATCACCGAACGGCTGAAGGCCGAAGGGCTGATCGATCGGGAGGAGCTGCCCGGAGAGGCGCTCCAGTCGGATGAGGAGCTCGGCGCGTTCGTTCGGGCCAACGCCTGGGGTCACCACGCCTCATGCAGCTGCGCGATCGGCCCCAGAGAAAGCCAATGGCGTGCTCGACGGCAAGCTTCGCGTGCATGGCGTCTCTGGCCTCCGCGTCGTCGACGCCTCGGTCTTCCCGCGCATTCCCGGCTTCTTCATTGCGAGCGCCGTCTACATGGTCGGCGAGAAAGCGGCCGATATTATCCTTGCCGATGCCCGTACGACTGCCAGCGCTTAGAGCTAGGCGAACCAACCGTCACTCGAGAGGAGCATCGCCGATGTGACGCCATGTTCAAAGCCTCCCAATCAAGCCGCAACACGGCATCGCCGATCCCTTCAACGGCCATATCGACGAGTTCCGATGGTCGAGTACCGCCAGCGCGAGGTCAGCTTCCTAGCCGCCGCGCCGCCGTTTCCATTTGATCCATTGGCGTTCGAGCCACACACCAACGCCTGTCCCACCGGCTCTAGGCGGACGTACCCTGCCTTCAAGGCTGGTCGCGCGCCAGATTGGCAAGTGGGCGCTCTGCTCGTGCTAGCACGAGCAGAGCAAGTCTAGGAGACCACAATTTGCGATCCAAGCTTGAAGCGCCGGATCGGCATCTCATGTCGATCGGCAGAACTCGAGGCATCTGAGGATCGTTGTTTCGTCACGGTGAGGGAGTTGGGTCATGGTGCTGGTCACAGCGGCACTCACGAGCACCGCCTTTGGCACGGGCGTCATCATGGGGCTTGCTCTTGGGGCTTCCACGGTTGCCTGTGCCTATGCCTGTCGAGAGGCGCGTCGCGCCGAGGTGGAGGAGAGGCCTCCAAGACCCGGGCCGGAGGCGAAGCAAGACCAGCCAGGGCGGCCCCGCCGGATGGAGAGCTGAGGGCGGTGGCGGCTCCCGGATGTTGAGGGCTGAGCCGGAAGACCAAGACTGGCCTTTCGGTCGAGCGCGACCCCGCGGTTAAGGGCCATCACGCCTCTTCGATCTCCACCCCCGGGAAGGCCTCCTCGAAGCTCACTTTCTTCTCAGGCAGCTCGCCATATAGCTGCATGGCCTCGTCCGGGCTCAGCGGGAGGAGTTGGTCGCGCTCGCCGGGCCAGGTGCTCTGGAACTGCACGAAGTGGTTGCCCTTCGTCGTGCGGAACAGAAAAGCGTGCCAGCCAACCCGCTCCCAGCCGCGCCCGCCCACCACGGCCGAGAGGTCGACGCCGCCGACCCGGACCTCGAGCAGGCGGCGGGGTTCGCCGCCGAGCCGCTGGTCCCAGCCGAGGCCGGTCGCCAGCAAGGTGGCGGTCGCCGTCCGGTATCGCTTCCCCTCGACCACTACGTCCATCGAGCGCGGTCCCATGCCTGTCCTCCGTGCCGTCCGATCGACCCACTCGAACTCGCTTCTGCCAAGATATCCGCAGGTGGCTCCTACGGGTGACATTAGCTCGTTGTCTCTCTGCGTCATCTATAGCCAAGAGGCCGCGCCCAGTGGGGCCCCACATCCAGCGTTCCGACGGCGGGATTGAGACCACCTGGGCCCGAGCATCCGGCCCACTCGCACGGTGACTTCCAGCTCGCGTTCGAGCGCGCCGGAACCGCCTCGCTTCCGCTGACGTTACCCCTGCCGCTGCCAACCGCGCGGGGGATGCGCCGTTGTATTTTCTGGCCCTGGCCACCGACTATGATGGCACGCTCGCGCATGACGGCGTGGTCGATCCCGACACCGTTGCCGCGATCCGCCGGCTCAAGAACTCGGGTCGCCGCCTGATCCTCGTCACCGGTCGCGAGCTCCCCGACCTGCAACGCGCATTTCCCGAGCTCGCCGGCTGCGACCTCATCGTCGCCGAGAACGGCGCGCTGCTCTACGAGCCCGGCACTGGCCGGGAGACCGTGCTCGCCCCGGCGCCGCCCGAGGCGTTCGTCGCCCGGCTAAGGGAGCGCGGCGTGCATCCGCTCTCGGTTGGCCGCAGCATCGTCGCCAGCTGGGAGCCGATGCAGGACGTCGTGCTCGAGACGATCCGCGAGTTCGGCCTCGAGCTGCAGATCGTGTTCAACAAGGGCGCGGTGATGGTGCTGCCCTCCGGCGTCAACAAGGCGAGCGGGCTGGCCGCGGCGCTGGTGGAGAGCGGACTGTCACCGCACAACGTGGTCGGCATCGGCGACGCCGAGAACGACCACGCGTTCCTGGCCATGTGCGGCTGCTCGGTCGCGGTCGCCAATGCGCTGGACAGCGTCAAGGCCGAAGCCGACATGGTGACCCGCGGAGCCCGGGGGGACGGTGTGCGGGAGCTGATCGAACAGCTGCTCGCGAGCGATCTGGCCGAGGTGGTGCAGACCTCGGCGCGGCATCGCGTGCCGCTCAGCGATGCCGCGGAGGGCGATGGATTCTTTCTCCGGCCGAACGGAGGTAATCTGCTGGTGGCGGGCATCTCGGGCGGCGGCAAGTCGACCATGGTCACCGGGGTTCTCGAGCGCCTGGCCGAGAGCGGCTTCCAGTTCTGCGTGATCGACCCCGAAGGCGACTATTCGGAACTCGAGGGAGCGGTCGTTCTCGGCGACGCACGGCAGCAGCCGCGTATCCCCGAACTGTTGGAGATCCTGCGCCGGCCGGACAACAATGCCGTCGTCAACATGCTGGACGTCGACCTTGCGGACCGGCCGACCTTCTTCGACGGGCTCCTGACGCGGCTCTCCGAGCTGCGCGCCCAGACCGGCCGCCCGCACTGGATTGTGGTCGACGAGGCGCATCATCTCGTGCCAGCCTCGCGGCACGCGGTCGGCACGACCCTGCCGCGCGAGCTGCAGGCCACGATCCTGATAACGGTCCATCCCGACCAGCTCGCGCCCGAGGTCCTCGCCACCGTGGAGACGGTGGCCGCGGTCGGCGATGCCCCCGCGAGCACCATTCGGCACTTCTGTGTGGCGCTTGGCGTCCCGCCGCCGCCGCTGCCGAGCGACGATCGGATCGAGGCGGGCGAAGCCCTCCTGTGGGAGCGCAGCTCGGAGCGCGGGCCGGCTCGGGTCCGGGTCGTGCAGCCGGAGCTCCAGCGCCGGCGCCATGCCCGCAATCACGAGTGAGCTCGGCGAGGATCGCAGCTTCTACTTCCGCGGCCCCGATGGCGCCCTCTCCCTGCGCGCTCAGAACCTCTCCTTGTTTCTGCAGATCGCGGCCGGCGTCGACGAGCGGACCTGGCTGCACCACCTCCGCGCCGGGCACTACTCGGCGTGGATCCGCGACGCGATCAAGGACGTGGATCTGGCCGACGAGTTCGCCGCCGTCGAACGCGACCGCGAGCTTTCCGCCGACGACAGCCGGGCTCGGATCAAGGAGGCGATCGATCGCCGCTACACCGGTCCGGCATCCGACACACCCGGCTGGGCCTGAAGCAACGACAGAGCGAGGTAGCCTCGGTCCCCCTGTGATCCGCGCACGCTAGGGGAGGTCGTTCATCGCCGCAGACATGGAGCTAGTCGCGACCCGCACAGCTGTTTCACCGGGTCGCCCGTCGCGGCGGCCTGCCCATCGACAGGGGTCGGAATATGGGCTCAGGCCGGGCGGCGGCGTGGCATCACGCCGTCGGCGAACACCGGATGCACGACGCCCGAGCGGCCGCCGAACCAGCCGGCGATTGCTCCGAACACGAGCGCGACGAAGGCGACCAGCGCGCCGGTCGAGATCGCCGAGGCGGCGGTGTCCGCGGCTTCGGTCGCGGCCTGCTCGGCCTGGGCGACCGTCTGCTGGTACTGCTGCTCCAACGCTGCCACCTGCTGGCGCGCCTCCTCGAGCGGGATGTTGCGGGCCTGGGCCAGGGCCTGGGCCGCTTGCTGGCGGGCCTGGTCGGCGTTGGCGGCATCGCCCGTCAGCAGCTGCCGGATCGCGTTGGCCGCGGCGTTGTTGAGGGCCTCCGGATCGGTGCCGGTGGCGCGCACCTGACGCTCGATCGCATCGAGCGGGTTGGCGTTCTCGAGCATCGGCGCCGCCGACTGGGCGACCGTCTGGCCGACGCCGCCAATCGCGCTGGCGACGCCGCTGAAGACACCGCCGACCAGGCTGCCGGCCGTGGTCGTCAGCAGATAGAGGACCACGAGCGTCGTGAACGCCCAGGTCGTCAGGCCGTGCAGGGCGCCGGTCGTCGGCACGGTGCGGCCGGACATCCGGGCGGCGATGTAGCCGCCGGTGAACGCGGCGATGATGCCCGAGACCATCCACCAGACGGCGGCGCTGATTGAAAAGGTCGACGCGGCCGGGTTGTCTGCGCTCGCCGGGTCGAGCGTGGCCATCCCGATCCCGGCGCCGAGCATCGTCAGCAGGACCTGGACGACCAGCGCGACGACCACGCCGGCGAAGATCGCGCCCCACGCGACGCGGTTGATCATGATGGTGTGCGCGTCGTCGTCGATGGTGGGACGGGTGCGCGTTGCGGTGGCATGCACGCCGGACGGATCGTGCACGGACGCGGCGGTGTTACTGGGTCAACGGTGTGAACCTCTGCTGGGATGCGCCCGGGTGGGGCGATCGTTGCGGTTGGAGCGGAGCGGGCGACGCATCAGTCTGGTGCGGGCGCGCGGCAAGGAGTGCCGGAAACCGGCCTGCTCCATAACTCGGCTGCATCAACGGTTGTCCATGACAGTAGTTCCTGTCTTGACGCTTTTTTCCGGAAGATCATTATCACAAGTATTTAGTGGCCTATATCAAGTAAGGCCGAGCGTCTTTTATTCGTGGGGCGCATATTCGTGGGGCGAATCGGGTTCGGCTGGTCCAACCGTCAACGACACTTCCGCAGGCGGATCGCGAGCGGGCCAATGCCGGGCGAACTCCGTGTGGTGCTGCCAGCCGGTGGCTGCCGTCGTGAGGGCCATCAGTTAGGTAGTTGAAAGAGGAGGCCGGCCCCCATACCGCCCGCCTCCTGCTAGCGTGTGCTTACTCCCAGTAAGGGCGCGCGCCGTAGTAGTCGTGTAGCTGCTGGCCCCAGCGGCGATCGCTCCAATTCGGCGTCTCGCTTGTGCCGTAGGTCGGTGCCCCTTCGAGCTTGCTCCGGTCGACATCCACGACATAGCCGCCCTGGCCGGTATCGTAGGTCAGCACATGCCAAGGCAGCGGGTGGTAGCGGTCTCCGATCCCTAGAAACCCGCCGAACGACATCACGGCGTAGGCCACCTTCCCAGAGATTTTGTCGATCATCACAGAATGGATGGAGCCGAGCTTCTCGCCCCGTCGATCATAAACCGCCGTGCCTTCAACCTTGTCCGAGGAGATCAAGCTGGTGGTCTCGTCGGTTGCGACATTCCGGCTCTCTTGGATCGCCATCGTTGGTTCCTCCGTGGGTTGCGAACGGCGCGTAAACGGCAAGTGCGGCGCCGCAGGAAACAACGATGTCATGAAATACCAGTTCCATGGCTGATTTGTACATGTAGATGCCGCAGAATTCTTCGAACTCGTGGATGATGGACTTGATCATCATGTGGAATATTGTGCTCGCTGCCCGGAATGCTTTGTGTGCTCTGCAATCGATGCGCACTCCAGTTGAGGACCTCTGCGCAGTGGGGCCGTTCGTGTTGTTTCTACGATCCCGGGTTAACGCCACAGAAAATGCGCTGGACGTCATTTTCTCCGGGAACTCAGAGGAGGATTCATCTGTTCCTGCTTAATTATAAGATCGGGAGGATTGGTCCGGTGAAGATCGCGCAGGTTGCTCCACTACAAGAGGCAGTGCCGCCGAGGTTCTATGGTGGCACAGAACGTGTGGTCTCTTACTTGACCGAGAATCTTGTTCAGCTCGGACACGACGTCACGCTGTTCGCGAGCGGTGATTCGAAGACGCGGGCACGACTGGTTCCGATCTGCCAGCAGGCGTTGCGCCTCGATCCAGACTGTCAGAATCCGGTGCCGTACGAAATTCTCGGACTGGAAGCCGTCATCCGGGAGGCAGACGACTTCGACGTCATCCACTTTCACGAGGCCTGTTTGCACCTGCCATGGGCCCGGCGTGTACGGTGCGCCACGGTCACTACCATGCACGGGAGGCTCGACCTACGCGATCTGGTAATGCTTTATCGCGAGTACACCGACGTGCCGTTGGTCTCGATCTCGGATGCGCAGAGAGATCCGATGCCGTGGGCAAACTGGCGCGCGACGGTGTACCACGGTTTGCCCGACGACCTCTATCGCTGCCATCCCGAGCCCGGCGGATATCTGGCGTTCCTCGGCCGGATCTGCCCGGAGAAGCGGGTCGATCGCGCGATCGCCATCGCCCAAGGCGCCGGCATCGAGTTGAAGATCGCGGCCAAGGTGGACGCGGCAGATAGGGAGTACTTCGAGACCGAGATCCGGCCGCTGCTGGATGACCCATTGGTCGACTTCATCGGCGAGATCGGCGACGGAGAGAAGGAGGCGTTCCTGGGCGAAGCGGCGGCCTTGGTCATGCCCATTGGCTGGCCGGAACCGTTCGGACTGGTTGTGATTGAAGCCATGGCATGCGGCACGCCGGTGATCGCATTTCCCTTCGGCTCCATGCCCGAGTTGATCGAGCCGGGGGTCAACGGCGCTCTAGTGGAGAGCATTGAACAGGCAGTCGCAGCGGTAGAAGCATTGCCTGCGCTCGACCGAACGTTGTGCCGGCGTTCCTTTGAAGAGCGCTTCACCACGGCTCGCATGGCCAGGGATTACGTCGGCGTGTACGAGGCGCTGGCCAAGGAGCAGGTATATTCCCCGGGCCGAGCAGCGCTGCCCCCGGCAGGAATCTCGATCGCAGTTCCTCTGCCGATGGCGGCCGAGGAGCGGCCGATTCCGCCGCCGCTGGCGGCCGAGAAGCGGCAGCCGCTTGGGTCGATGGAAAAACTGGCCCGCGACCCTTTGTCCTAGAGCCGAGGCCGGCGAGAGTGCCTCGCCTTGGCTGACTTTCCCGCACCGTCGCGATCCCCCACTTCGGGTCGCTGGGGAACAGTCTGCCTTCAGCCTCGTTCGCGTCGCTTAGGAGCTGGCGCAGCAACGCCCTGAGCTAGCGTCGCAACAGAGCTCTCGCTGATCCACCCGTGAAGACCGAGTTGGAGGAAGCATGTCGATTCCAGCAACCAAGCACGGATACCCCCAGCTTGAACCGGCGGAGGTGGTTACCTTCGGAGTGTTCCAATTCGCCGGTCATGTGCCGGTCGGCGAGATCGCTGAGTTCTACGGCTTACCCATCCCCCAAGCCGAAAAGGCAACACCGGTAGGGGAGTTCATTGCCGGGCACTTGCCCGCAAAGCCAACGGTGGGCGACGGCATCGGGATCGGCATGATCGGGCTGGTTGTCCATTGTGTGGACGGCGAACGGATCACCGCGGTAGGACTCGAGCTCTAACCTCCTTGCTCATGCCCATCGGCTGGCCGGAACAGTTGGGGCTGGCTGTGCTTGAAGCTATGGCATGCGGCACGCCGCTGCTCGCATTTTCCTTCGGTTCCTGGGCTACGAGGCGCTGGCCAAGGAGCAGTATCGTCCTCGGGCGGCGCGGCGCTGGCCGGCCTGAACGCCGCCGGCTGGCGTACAACAGGCAAGGTGCAATCAGCGCCGCAGCAGACCCCAGATCATGAGCCCGGTCGCAAATGCAACCGCAACGCTGACAAACGGCCGCTCCTCGATCTTGCCCGCGATGTTGCGTGCCTGTTGCCGGCCTGTCGCTAGCAAATCGCTGCCATTAGGCGCCCCGTGTTCCCCTCTTTCAGCCGCGAAACTGTAAAAGTCCTTTCGCAATGCCTCGAGAGCCGACCGCAGCGCATCGAAGTGCTCGCTCACGTCACGCTCGCCATTGGATCGTGCTCGTCCTCGTAACATATGTCCCTCCATTGCGCCCCGCTTAGGCGGTTCGTCGCCCTAGAGTGGTCGCGCGTTCGGTTGCCTGGCGGCCTGCCACCGACTGGCCTGTCGCTGTGGGCTACTTCGTTGTGGCGGGCAACGTCCGCGACTCAGTTAAGTTCCAACCTGCAGCAATTACCCGCCAGCTGCCCCGGAACGGGCGACGGCGATCGGTGTGGGTGCTTTGGCCCCCTCTCTGGCGGTAGTGAGGCTGGGACGTACGCCGCTTGACCGTCCAGGCCGGCACCGAGGCGATGAGGGCGATCAACGTTCGGGCACATTCGCTACCGTGACAGCGCGCGAGGCACCGATGCCCTGCGGGTCACTCTGCCGCCAGGCAGCGGAATCCGAGCGGGCATCCTCACCGCTCTCGATCTCTGCATCCAGCAGGCGCAGCTGGCGTTCGAGCGGCGCTCGGCGCTCTTCAGGCGCACACTGCACCAGATCCTCGAAGCAGGCGCGCAGCCGCCGCGTCACCTGGACCGAAGCCGCGGCGCCGTTGCGGATCTCCTCGAATGACAGGCGCACGTAGTCATCCCACGAGAGGGTCTTGATTACCAGCCGCACCGTGCCGGCTTGGTCGCGGTACTCGCCGCTCGGAAATCTTCGATGCACGAGGTGGCGCAGGAAGTCGTGAAGCCTGTCGATCGCTTGCACCGCGGTCGTCGGGTCGAACGGCTCGGCGAGCGAGCGTATGCAAATATCGACCAACAACCTGGGGCCATAGGCGAGGTCCTGGTCGAACGACCGCTCCGTGTCGAGAGAGATCCTGCGCAAGACGTCCGATGCAAGGTCGAGCTTCGGCTGCCCCTTGATGCGCACCAAGCGCGCGCCGGCCGGAACGAAATCGCCAAGCGCGGGCAGCACGTGGAGCGCCACGTCGGCTCGGCGCGCGAGATCGATCAGGTGTGTGTGATCGATGTGGAGCAGCACTCCTGATCGAGGGGCGAAGAGGACGCCTGGGGTTTCGCGCTCCTCGGTCAGCTTCTCGGGATAGAGCTCGTCGAGCTTCGCGCGAATCTGATGACCGACGGCTTCGATCAGCGAGGCAGCTCTCAGCTTGCGCCCGATATGGTTCACATACAGGACCAGCACCATGATGCTGACGATCACCAGCAAGAAGGCGACGACGATCGCCAAGCCGGGCACAAACTCGGCGCCTCCGGCGGTGCTCACCTGGCTCAACGACAGCATCGCGTGCGCGAATGTGCCGACGAAGGTGCCGATCGCGAACTGGCTGGGCTTGTCCTGCAAAATGGTGGCCACGATGCGGGGGGAGAATTGACCCATTGCGAGTTGAACCACCACCAAGACAACAGTCAGCACCAGAGCGGTGAGGCTCACCATCGAGCCCGCGACCGTGCCAAGGATTTGCAGTGCCGCATCGGGGCCGCCGGTGAGCGCGCGCGGGATCAGTCCCCCATCGAAGGCGCGATCGACCATAACGCTGATCACTGATAACGCGATGCCTGCGCCGATGCAGATCAGCGGCCAAAACCACATGCTCGTCTGGAGCCAGTGAACAGCGCGGAATTTCGTCACTGCAATCACGTCCCGATCCTCTCAAGCGGGTGCGCGTATACCGGCGAGCGTCCCACTCGTCCGTTAAGTCCCTTAGCGCGCCGACATGATCAAAGTGGCCGTGCGTCATGATGATCGCCGGCGCCCCGCGCGTTTGATCCGAAGCGTTCAGCGGCCCGCGACCTGCTCGCCCATGTCAATGGCGGAAACTTCGATACCGCTGACCTCGAGGGCGCGCCGGGGCGCTGCTCTACTCTGTGCCCCAGACGGGTGACAGCGAGATCAGCGCGAGGCCGCGTAAAGCTTCTTCGCGATCTCAAACATCTCTTCGGGTGCGTACTCGGGCGTGAAGGCTGAGGCCATGCCATTGAGTTCCGGAATCTTGCCGCCGTCCGGTACGCCCTCGACGACCTCGAGTTCCCCTGGGGGGTCACCAGGCAGCGCGGTCTCGCCCTTGCCCCAGATGCCCGCCATCGCCTTGTAGTCGGTAGGACTGTTGGTATAGAGCCAGCGGTGCCGGCCCTCTTCCAGGTACTTCTGGCACTCTGGGATGCGCGCGAGGTTGATGTTCGGGACCGGCAGCATCTTCTCGATCGCGACCCCGGTCAGCTTCTTCAGCACCAGTGCGTAGGCGTGGGCGTGGACCGATCCACGCACCAGCAAGTAGCCGCAAACCTCACGGCCGGTCGGCTCGGTCATCGTCTCGTACACGCGCAGCTTGTGGATCCGGGCACCGCACTCGAGGTGGAAGTTGAACAGCATGTCCATGATCACGTTGCCGGTCGTCGTGACGAACGTGCCGTTCCAGGGCAGGCCGTTGCTATCGACCGGCATGGCCCCGCCGCCATTGGAAAGAAAGGAGGCGGCGAGGCGGATGTCCTGCATGGCGCCGAATGGGGCATCACTGATGTCGGTGTCGCCGGTCTCATCGCTGTCTGGGCCGTTGTTGAGCATAGCGACGCCATTGGAGACCAGTTCGACGTGTCCGACTTCCTCAGCGGTGATGCTGGCGACGATGTCATAGATCGCGCGCAGTTTGGATTTACTGCGAAAATTGAAGCTCTGGTACATGTAGTTGTTGAGCGTAGACATCTCGCCGTATTTGCCGCCGAGCAGCTCCTGCAGGGCGGCACCTGCGTTGGGATCTTGCTTCTTCGGCATCGGCAGCTCGATGAGCAGCTTGTCAACTCGCATGAACATGACTGTCGTCCTTTGTTTTCGAAGGAGAAGTGCAACGCATTGCACAGGGGGAAGCATTGTGCGGGTTGCGCGAGCCCGGTGTGGTCGGAATCCGGGCCGTCTGGGTCGCGCAGGCAGCTAAACTCCTCTCAGCCATGTTGGTTCCACGCCGGGTTGCCAGTCAGCTGTGGCCATCGCCGAAGCACGCGAGATGGGCAAGGCCGGTATCGAGGTGATCGCCCGCCGGCGAGCCTGCTAAGGCACAAGATAAAGGGGCGGCAGAAGGTGCCGCCCGATCCGACAGAATGCCAGTTGGGACCCCAAACGGTCCGGCCGATCTACTCCATCAGTCGCAGCGGATGCCATGGCGCCTCATGTCCTTTGAGGCTCATCTCGGCCGCGACAAAAAGCTCTCAGTAAGCGCGTTCAAAGCGGTCGCGCGTGCCCATCGCGCCGCCCAGTGCCGCGGCGCCTGCGCCGAGCATCAAGGCGAGGAACCCCCAGATCGAGGCCGATGCGGTAGCACCTGCCGCGGCGTCCGCAGCTTCCGCCGCCTGCGTGGTCGCCTGATCGGTGCGTTGCTGTACCTCGGCCTCAAGCTGATCAAGCCACTGATTGGTCTGCTCCGGGCTGATGCCGGCCTGCTGGGCGATGATGGCAGCGGCACCCTCCCGCGCCTGCGCTGCCTCCCGTTCACTGCCAGTCACCGGGCCTGCTCTGGGCTCATCGAACCCGGCTGTTCGCGCCTCAGCAACTGTTCGGCCTGCTCCTGGATCTGCTCAGGGGAAATGCCTGCGGCATCCGCAACTTCAGGAATGCTCCGGGGACGTCATGTCACATCGTCGAGGATGAGGCACCTCGTCATGGAGCTTAGAACCTGCTTGCGGCGCCGGGATGTACCGTGCTGCGACCGGTGCCGGCGTGGCTGGGTCGCTTGCCCTGCTCGATCGGCAGCGACCGCCGCCTACAGCGCTCCACGGGCAGTTGGTCAAATGACGCGCCTGCCCCTCTTTGTGGCCTTTAGGAACTAGACCTCGCCCCGCCCGTTGTGATGCGCGCGGTCTTGTTGCGCCGCATCATCATAGGGCAGCGGTGGGAGAGGCCGGTGGGACGGGCGGGGGCGGGGGCGGAACGCGGCCGGCAGGCGGAGCGGCCGCAGGATATCCCGAAGCCGGGCTGGCGCGACATCTTCTGGCGCACCAAGGCGGAGCTCACGCAGGACCACGTCTCGATGGTCGCCGCCAGCATCGCGTTCTACGGGCTTCTGGCGATCTTCCCGACGATCGCGGCGATGATCTCGATCTGGGGATTGGTGTTCGATCCGCAGCAGATCACTCAGCAGATCGAAAGCGTCAGCGGTGCGCTGCCGCAAGACGCCGCCGGCATCGTCAACGATCAGGCGCGAACGGTAGCCGGAGGCGCGGGCGCCGGGGTCAGCCTCGCGGCGGTGGTCGGCATCCTGCTCGCCCTCTACAGCGCCTCCAAAGGCATGCAGGCCATGATCGAGGGGCTGAACATCGTCTATGACGAAGAGGAGAAGCGCGGCTTCGTCAAACTTACCCTCATGACCTTGATCCTGACGGTCGGTCTGATCGCCATGATGATTCTGGCGTTGGGCCTGATCGCCGTCATGCCCGCGCTGCTCGGCAATCTCGGCTTGGGCGAGGTATTCCAGGCCCTGCTGACCTATGCGCGATGGCCGCTGCTGTTGGTGGTGGCGCTGGTTGGGCTTGGGATCCTCTACCGCTATGCGCCGTCTCGCGAAGTGCCGCAGTGGCGGTGGGTGAGCCCGGGCGCGGTGATCGCGACCGTGCTGTGGCTGATCGGATCGATCGCCTTCTCGATCTATGTGCGCAACTTCGGCAGCTACAACGAGACCTATGGCTCGCTCGGCGCCGTCGTGATCCTGCTGATGTGGTTCTGGCTTTCGGCTTTCATCGTGCTGCTCGGCGCCGAGGTGAACTGCGAGATCGAGCGTCAGACGGAGCGCGATACCACCGCCGGACGGCCAAAGCCGAGGGGCGAGCGCGGTGCCTACGCCGCCGACACCGTCGGCGAAAGGCCGTGACCCGCCTCGGGGAAGACCAGGCTTTTTCGAGATGAGGAAGCTGCTGGGCATCGTCGGCGCGGTGATCGCGACCATGCTGGGCCTTTTGGTCCTGCTGTCGGTCGTTGCGGTCGTGTTGCTGAACAGCGGTGCATTGAATGGCCTGATCGAGGGGGCGATCGCCGCGCAGGTCGGTCGCCCGGCGCAGCTGGAGCAGGCGCCATCCGTGGGTTTCGAGGACGGGGCCCTGACCCTGGATCTCGGCCCGCTCGGCATCGCCAACGCGGAGTGGGCGGCGGAGCAGCATCCCGACTTCGCCCGCATCCAGAAGCTTCAGGCGAGCCTGCGTCTGCTACCGCTGCTGCGCGGCCGGGTCGAGATTCCCGAGGTCACGATCGAGGGGCCGCAACTCCATCTCGCGCGCTCGAAGGACGGCGAGGTGAACTGGCCCGAGGGCGACCCGGAGGGCGGCCCGGTCCGGGTGCCGGAGATCGAGAATTTGGTGATCCGCGACGCGACTGTGACCTATGCCGACGCGGCGGCCGCCACGGAAATCGCGCTCGCTCTCGACGAGGCCAAGGGACAGCTCGGCGGCGGTCAGGATCTGGCGCTGCACGCGACCGGGAGCCTGCAGGATGCTCCCCTCGAGATCAGCGCGACCGGCGGCTCGCTCACCGAGCTTCTCAACCGGGAAAAGATGAGCAAGCCGGCAGAGATCGAGGCGACCGTCGGCGAGTCGCACATCACCGCGCAGGCGACGTCCTTCGCAGATCTTTCGGCGCTCGATGCCGAGATCGAGATCGACGCCGAGCAGACGCTCACCGAGATTCTATCGAGCATCGGCGTCGCCAAAGCCGATCTGCCGCCGTTCAAGGCGACTGTGCAGGTTAAGCCCGGCGAAGGCGGGTCGCTCGTCACGGCCGACATCACCATGGAGGGCGCCAGCGCCCATCTTGAGGGCAAGGTCGACGACCTCGCCGCTCCGCTAAAGGGCTTCGAGGCGAAGCTCGCGATCGAAGCGCGGGATCTCGGCCCGATCCTGGCGAGCTACGAGGTGCCGCACGCCGATCAGATACCGAGCGCAAAGGTGAATGCCGATGTCGCGCACGACGGCGATCGGACCACCGTCGCGATGCAGGGCTCGGTCGGCAGCGATTTCGATCGAGCTGCAAGGCGGCTACGAGGGCGCTATCACCGCCTTTTTGAACCCGCAGGTGGATCTTCTCCTGGAGGGCTCGGCGCTGGGCGCCTTGCCCGCGCAGCTCGGCTTTGCCACGCGACCGATCGAAGGCTATCGGATCGCCGCCAAGATCAAGGAACGATCGGACGCGCCGAGCCCCGTCAATCTCGACGTCACGATCGAGAACACGCGTGTGCGCTTCGATGGCAACGTCGATGAGCTGCGCGCGTTCAAGGGGATCGACGGCCGCGTGCGCGCAGAGGGGCCGGATCCCGCCGCGGTGCTCGAGCTGTTCAAGCTGCCCTCCATCAGCCTGCCCCCCTATGACGTGGCCGGCCAGGTGACCTGGCGCGGCAACGAGATCAAGGTTGCGGGCTTCGAGGGCAAAGTCGGCGACAGCGATATGCAAGGCGACATCGCGCTCGATCTTGGGCCCGAGCCGCCGCCCGTCATCGCCGACCTGCATTCGGACCTCCTGGATGCGGACGACCTCGCGACGCTGGTCGGCGTCCCGCCGGCGACCGGCGCCGGCGAGACCGCGAGCCCTGCGCAGGAGCAACGCTCGGAGCGGCACAAACAGGACGAACGACTGCTGCCCACCAAGAAGATCAACCCCGCTCTCTGGAGCAACTTCGACCTGGACATCGACTACAATGCCGATCGGGTCGAGTCCGCCTACCTGCCGATCGATCGGATCAAGGTCCACGTCGTGAGCAAGTCGGGGTGGCTCACGGTCGATCCGCTGGTCGCCGGCCTCGCGGATGGGACGATCGTCGGCTTCGTCTCGCTGGATGGCACCCAGGATCCCCTCGCCGGCGAGCTCGACATTCGGATCGAGGCGCTGCAGCTGCAGGACATGCTGGCCAAGCTCGAGATCGACGGCGAAGGATTTGGCGAGATCGACGGGCGCGTCCGGCTGCAAGGACAGGGCGCCTCGGTCGACCGGGTGCTCGGCACCGCCGACGGGCAGGTCGTGCTCAGCATGGCCGGCGGCGCGATCGATGCCTTGATCGTGGAGGCGATCGGCCTGGACATCGCCGAGAGCATCATGGTGCTGCTGGATTCGATGGGGCAGACTGAAGAGGACAAGACGCCGATCCGTTGCGCGATCATCAATCTGGAGCTTGAGGACGGCGTCGCGATTGCCCAGCCGATCCTGATCGACACCGTCGACAGCAAGATCGTCGTGGATGGCTGGATCAACCTTGCGGACGAGACGCTCGACATCATCATCGAATCGCGGCCCAAGGACGTGAGCCCGCTCAGCGCCAACCAGCCGATCCACGTCGACGGTCGGCTGCTGTCGCCCTCGGTCAATCCGGCGCCCGGACGAACCGGGAACGAGGCGCTGGGCTGGCTGATAGCGCCGCTCGCGGCGGCGTTGCCGTTCTTCGACGTCGGCACCGAGCCGGATAGCGCTTGTGGCGCCCTGATCGCGCAGGCCAAGGACGCCGCCAAGGAGCCGCCTCCGCAGCCGCTAGACTGAGGACCAGCCTTCTCGCTACCGATCGCGCCCTCCCGATGACCGCAACGGCTGGCGACCACTTCGCACTCAAGCTCGACCCCGGACGCACCGCCTGCGCCAGGCGCATTCCTCTTTGATGATGCGTTCGCCATCCCCAGGCCTCGCATGGAACTTCCAGAGCCTCCGGAACGCGACGGCGCGTCGGACGTTGAAACCCGGTTGAGTTCTGATCGGATGAGTCCGAAGGATGGAGAACCTGCCGCCAGCCGTAAGTGACCCCACTGAGGCCGCCGATCCAAAGCTGAGAGCCAGGATCGAGGAACGTGCCTATTCACTGTGGGAGTTGGATGGTCGTCCGTAAGGACGCGCTCTGGACTATTGGCTTCAAGCGGAGCAGGAGATCCTTGAGGCGGGCAAGGCTAGATCTCCGCAGGAAGGAACAAAGCGACGTCGCGGCTTCGAGCCGACGGGGGATCTCTAGACGCGCCAGAACAGGTTGAGCGAATCGGTAAGGAGGAGGCGGGCTGCCCGCAGCCCGCCTCCCAGCGCCACTGCGTCGTGGCCGCGTCGTTGCGGACCTGATGCGTTACCTAGCTATTGTTATTGTGTCATGCTCACTTAGTTGCGGGGCAAGCTTCTGACATCGTGAAACCTGACGGCCCCTGGTCGGGCCGGAGCGACTACAGAACGACAACGCGCGGAGGAGATCGAACCTCCAACGGGAGGCTGGGAGGCTGCGCGTTGCGACCTGGAGTTCTAAGTCGCGCGGACCCGGAGAGTTCGTCGCAAGCGGCAGCGAGAGGCGGCAGACCAGACCTTCCTTGCGCCAATCGAACTCGACCGTTCCCCTGTGCTGGTACTGGATGGCCTGGCTCAGCATGCTGGTGCCAAAGCCGGGGACGGCCGGTTGGATCGTCGCTGGTCCGCCGTCCTCCTGCCAGACCAAGCGCAGTTCCTCGCCGCCGTCACCCTCCTCAATGCGTGCGGTGAGCGTGATGCGGCCGGTCGGGCTGGAAAGCGCGCCGTACTTAGCAGCGTTGGTGGCTAGCTCGTGGAGCCCAAGGGCAAGCGAAAGTGCTAGCTCGGGAGTGATCCGGAGGTCCTGAATGTCCCGGCCGATCCGATCTTCTTCGCCCACGTATGGCTCGAGTGCGGTCTGGACCACGGCCGCCAGGCTTGCCCGAGTCCAGTCCCCTGCGATCAGGGCGTCGTGGGCCGCACCAAGCGCCTGGAGACGGCCACGAAATATCTGCAGGCACCCGGCGATGGAGGTTGCGTTGGCGCAGCTCCGGTCAGCGAGAACCCCCACGATGGCAAGCATGTTCTTCACGCGGTGCGAGAGTTCTGTGGTTAGCATCCGCTGGCGTTCGTCGGCCCGCTTTCGCGCCGTGATATCGCGCGCAATCTTCGAGGCGCCGACGATCCGACCCATCTCATCACGAATTGGCGAGACCGTCAGCGAAATGTCGACCAGACTGCCGTCCTTGCGGCGTCGGACTGTCTCATAGTGATCGACCTTCTCGCCGCGCCGGATGCTCTCCAGGATCGCGGGCATCTCATTCTCGCGATCGGGCGGGGCCAGAGTTGCGATAGGCTGACCGATAATCTCGTCGCCGGGATAGCCGAAGAGCTTCTCCGCGGCGGAATTCCAGCTCGTGATGATGCCATCAAGCGTCTTGCTCACGATCGCATCGTCTGAGGACTCTACGATCGCCGCCAACCAAGCGGCAGCCAGGGCTTCACTTGTCACTGGGGTGCGAGGGGCCATCGGCGCTCCGCGAGGCCTTCCGGGGCAGTGGCGCTCTGGACGGCTCCCGAAACATGCCGCCGGAACTTTTGAGACAATAAGTTATTGTACTCGGGAGGACAACATTCATAGGGCGATCGCCTTGCCGCCAGCACCAGTGAAGCCCCTGCGCATCGCCATCGCCGAGGACAACTGGTTTGTGGCGGAGCACCTCCGCAGCGAGTTAGTCACGCTCGGCCACAGTGTGGTGGGATTGGCGCGCACAGGTGAGGAGCTCATCGAGCTAGTCGCTCGCGAGCGCCCCCACGTCGCCTTGGTCGACATGCGCCTCGCAGACGGCAGCGACGGTTTGGCGGCCGCCAAGGAGGTCCAGGAGCGTTTCGGCATACCCGCGATTGCGGCCACTGGACACCTGACCGCTGTCGAGGCCCAAGCCGCCGGACTGCTGGGGCTCTTAACCAAGCCGTACAGCTCGGCTGGGTTACGACGGGTCCTGGAGCGGACGATCGAATGGCTGGAGAGCGGCACGACTAGGCCGTTTCTGATCCGCTGACGCCTGGATGCAGAACCACCCTGCCATGCTGCCGGCCGAAGCCGCTTCCTTCGCAGAACCGACGCAGGAGTGTTGAAGGCGAATCCCTTTTCACTGACCCCGGACAGAGCGCACTTGGCGCGATGCCTCAAGCTTTCAGGCTCTGGCAAATAGGAACAACAGCGAGGTCAAACCGTTACCGCCAGTCAAGACATCGGACCCTTGCTTCCCGCTGAGGGCTAATCGGCGGAAAGCTTTGTCAAGGAGAGAGATATGTCGGGACGCCTGTTGATCACCAGCGCCTTCACGCTCCTGTTTACCGGGCCCGCTTTTGGCGACTGCAATCAAGCAATCCAGGACGTCAAAGGGATGGTGACCGAGGCGGAAACCGGTGCTGCTGCTGCTGGCTCGGCGGTTCCCGCAAGCCCGCACCAGGAACAGGTGCTCGCCGGCAAGCAGCAGGGGGAGACTGGGCCCGCTGGCCAAAGCGCAGCCGGACAATCGGATATGGCTGCATCGCCCCATCAGCAGCAGGTGCTGGCAGGGGGGCAGACCGGTCAGGAGCTATCCGATCTCGTCGCCGAAGCAAGCGAGATGGCCGAGGCGGGTGACGAGCAAGGGTGCATGCAGAAAGTAAGCGAGGCGAAGAGTATGCTCGGCATCGACTGAGCGGTCCTGGAAGGGCCGCAGCCGCGACTACGGTGCGCGGGGTCGTCCGGCAAAGGACGCAAATCATCGCACCACAGCGCTTGTAGCGCTTGGGGTACTTGGCATGCGTGGAACGTCGTGCCGGTCGCGAGAATGATCGCATCGTCGAGCACCCAGGCCGGTGGTGTCGGCGGTGAACTCGTCGGCTTCCAGAAGGTGGGCGTCCACCCTTTGTGGGAAGTCTCGCGAGCTGCGCGCCGACCCGCATTCGCCCGCGGACGAAAGGCAGTCGAAGTTCGAGCC
Source organism: uncultured Alphaproteobacteria bacterium (assembly GCA_963753315.1). Lineage (GTDB taxonomy): Bacteria > Pseudomonadota > Alphaproteobacteria > Geminicoccales > Geminicoccaceae > DASUGG01. The sequence continues at coordinate 23,029 of CAVWCI010000033.1, read as the reverse complement.
GGCGGTAGGCGTGAACCAGCCCGCGGCGCAGCTGTTGTTGAGCGATGACGCACGCCAGCCGAAGATACGCCTCGAGCAGATGCGGGCTGGCCGCGTAAGCGGCCGTGTCAGCCTCCAAGGCTGGCGCAAGACCTGTCGCGGCAAGCATCCGCATCGACGAGTCCGCGGGCTTCGACCTCCCCTTCCGAAGCGATCTTGGGCAAGAGCTCGAGCGTGCGACCGCCCGGCAAAACGATCGCGCCAGCGTAGCCGCCGAACCGACAGAACCAGCTACCGGCCCGCCGTTCTTCGCTGAAGAATAACGCGCCTCTCGCAGCCGAACAAGATGCTCGAGCTCACGCTCGGAAAAGCTCACCGGTACCGACAGCGATTTGACCGAACTCGGGGCAACGGAGGACGCCGCTCACTCTGCGGCAGCCTCAAGGACCTCGGCCTCGTCATCGGCGGTGGCAGGCAGGATCTTGGCAAAATGGTCGGCCGTCCACCCGGACGGGTCACCCTGATCGAAGAGAACGAGCGGCGCGCCGTCACTGACGGTGCGCCCGATCAGCTCCCTCTGCCGGTTCGGCGAGACGACCGTTTTCCGGATCAGGTCGGTGGTGGCGGTTTTTTCCGGATCCTCGCCGAGGACGAGGCAGATGCGGCTCCAGTCGTCGTAGAAGTACTCGGCGAGCAGCGGCAGGATGCGGCGCGAGAATTGCTCCTTCAGATCATCGAGTGAGCGGACGCCAAACGAGCCACGCGTGGCCGATCTGGTGTTCCCGATCGACCAGGATGCGGAGCCGGTCGTTCATGGTCTGTAAGATCCCCGCAAGATCGAGGTCCTTAATCTCAGGGTCATTGCACGCCGCGAAATCCTCGGCGAGAGCGGTGTAGCTCACCCCCACTTCCTCGAAGACGAAGCGGCGGCGCAGGGCGACGTCGATCAGCGCGATTGATCGATCGGCCGTGTTCATGGTGCCGACGATCCAGAGGTTGCCGGGCACCGTGAACGGCTCCTTGCTGTAGGGCAGTGTGACCCGGCCCTTGTCACGCTTGTCCTCCTCGACCAGCGTGATCAGCTCGCCCAGTACCGCCGCAAGATTTGCCCGATTGATCTCGTCGATGATCAGGAGAAATGGAAGTTCCGGGTGGTCCAGCGCCTTCTGGCAGATGCGTTTGAAGACGCCGGGCACGACGTCGTACCGGACATGGCTGGTGCCCTCGTCTGTGAGCGGCCGCAAGCCCTCGACGAACTCCTCGTAGGCGAAGTTGGGATGGAAAGTGACCAGCTCGACCCGGTCGGCGAAGCTTGCGGCCGATCTTCTCAAGCACCCGCCAGGTTTTGCCAGTCCCGGGCGGCCCGTATAGGATCAGGTTCTTGGGCAGATCAGGCTGGACAGGTAGAGGGTCAACTATGACGTGCTGCTTGGGCTGGATCGCATCGTCGTCATTGCGCTGAGAGACCGCGACCTCGTCACTCCCGAGCACATCGAGAGCTTCGGCAAGCGGCAACGCCACCAGCGTGCCGGCGAGCTTGTTGAATGACTTATTCGAGAGCCGAACGTCGACCGGGTCCGACCAGATGACAGACACCGTGTGCCCGAGCGCCGGATCGAAGCCAACCTCGCCTTGGACGTAGGCGACGCCTCGAATACGAAGAACGCTCTGCTCGTGAAAATAGGTCGACTTCGCGATCACCCATTCTCCCGGTCTGGCGGCCAGCTCCACGAAGGCGTTGAGGGCCCCAGCCTCGTTGGATGAGGATGCAGCAGCCTCAAGGCGCGAAGCACCCTTCTTTCGTTCCTCGCCCCTCAGCTTGACCTGGTCGGCGATAAGCGCCTGGATCGATGGGTCGAAACCGTATCCAACCGCGTACAGGCCACGCGCCCGAAAGCTCTCGAGCATGTCTTCGGTGCGGCCAGTGTCGCTCTTGTAGCTAACGCCGCCAAACCAGAGGGCGCGATGGCTTAGCGTTGACCACAGGAACCCCTGGACATCGATCATGTCCCGCGGCGCGAGTGCTGCGATGCTGTTCCTGATCGCCTCCGCGAACGTGCGGATTTCGAGATAGCCTGTGGTCGTCAGCATGCCCTCGTCCTCGAAGGCCTGCTTTTTTCCAGTGAGTGTTGGCCGGGCCCTGTGCAGCACGTCCGATCGCACGAAGACGTCACGGTCGGGGTAGCTGAGCATCAGCATCAGCGTAGGGATCGAACGCGACGCCGCGACCCGTGCCGACGGATCGAGACGCTTGTACAGGGGCAACATGCGCTCATTAAAGCGACTGACGTCCGGAACTCCCTCGTCGCTTCCCGCCGAACCCAGCAGGTCGAGCACGGCCTCCAGAAAGAGCCTTGCGTCAGCAGGCTCGGTGAGGCCTCGGAGCGGTTCCTGGTAACGATAGTTCAGAAAGTTGCTGGGTCGGTCCAGCAGCGCCTTCGCGAGATCGCGCGCCTTCTCCACGGCAGTGCCGTCCTCGAGGGCCGCGGCGAGATCGTCGACATCAGCAGCCGTCTGCCAACGCTCGGCGATCTCCATCTTGTAGTCTCTTTCCTCGCGCATGAAGCAGTCGGACGTGCAATCGCCGCCGTAGTACCACGTGAACAAACGGATTGCGCCGCGCAGGCGTGTGTTGTCGAGGGCAACCGGACGAGGGTCGAACCGGTCGTACAAGATTTCGTATGAACTCGTCGGTGTCGAGCTTCTGAGGTTGCCCAAGCGCCTCGTAGAGCCTGAAGAGCAGCCGGTTTCGCGCGACCGCTCCATCCGGGACGGCGTCTTCCGGCACACCGAACGCCCTCAGGAATTGGGCGAGATGATCCATGCTGTTGATCGGCAAAAACCGGTCCGGAAAATAGCTGTGGAGCAGCTTGAGAGTCCGGCTGGGCATGCCAGTCCAGCCTGCCGCGCCTTCGTCAATTTGCTCCGGATCGTCTCCCCGCCCGATTCCGATGACCTTCGCGTGCCATCCCGCAACCTGCGCCATTGCCTCTTCAAGAGAGACGTCCCGCAGGTTTCGGTTACGGTAGATCTCACCATCTCGCGTTTTGTAGATCAGATGCCCGCGGGAGGACCCCGGCATGTAGCGCCCGAGCTGCTCAAGCCCGCGCTCCAGCCACCAGCAGAAGTTGTCCCTGTCGCCCCCGCCCATCACGTACTGGTCCACGCTCATTGTCGAAAGCTGATCGGGCGGGAAACGGTGCTGGAAGTCGACAAGCAGCTGGCGGAGGCGGGCAGAGCGCTCCTCATCGTGCTGCGCCGCTTGCACGGCCTCGATGAGCGCCCGGCTTTCGGCTGTGTCGCGGAACGGGTTGGGCAGGCGGAGGATCGCACGTCCAAGCGGGGTGGGACGAAGCATGTCCTGACCTTCGCTAGGTTCTAGAAGGCCGCGGCGGACGAGTTCTGCGACGAGCCAGTGCAGGCGGTTGCGCCAACGCGGCATCCGCGCCTGACCCGGCTCAATCTCGTCCAGTTCGTCCGGCCAGCCATGCTCGCGGCTGAAGGCCTCGCGGATCTGCACGTAGGCGTGTTCCTTCTGGAGGTCATCCCCGCCTGCCTCGCGCAGCGCCGCTAACAGCTCAGCTCGCGCGAACTCCTTGAACTGGGCGACGCTCTCCGTTTCGGCCATTTCTCTTGCCTCATCTAACCGGACCCGCAATCAACCAAGAGTAACACATCCTCGTCGGGCTCACACGCACGAGAGCTTTCGGAACCTGCGCCGCGCCCACAACCCGGCACCGATGCTCCGTCCCGCGTCCCACGTCGGAACGAGACCGGGGCGGCCGGTAGCTGTAACGTACAAAACTCCAGGTTCAGGAACTCGACTGCGCCGTGCGCGGCGTGATAAGCGTACAGGATGACTGCCAGCACCACGAGAGGCGGCTCGTGAGCGAGATCACCCGTGTCCTCGAGATCATGGGCCACGTGCGCGATCGCCGGGAGGGGCTGAATGAGGCGGATACTAAGGCTGCCTTCATCGACCGGATCCTGAGTGCTCTCGGCTGGAAGCCGCGATAGCCCTTCTCAGATGTGAAATGGTGCGACGTCAGGACCGAGGGGGTGATCAGTCGATCAGGTGGGGCAGCAAAGGCAGCGCTGCCCTCGATGCGCATCTGCCGGGTGACGGCCTCGAGTTTGCCGATGAACCATTCCGTTTGTCCTGCGGCCCACCGATCGTCTAAGGATTTCTGCCCGAACGTGGGATTGCCGATCGACCTGACTGCCTCGGGGGCTTCTCGACCGTGCAGCCCATGCGAAAACAGGGAATGAACTTTCGTCGCCATGCAGAAGCTCACCCTCGCACAGCTCACCTCCCTCCTCTTCAAGGCCTGCGACGAGCTGCGCGGCAACATGGATGCGTCCGAGTACAAGGAATACATCTTCGGCGTCCTGTTCCTGAAGCGCTGCAGTGACCTCTTCGATCAGGAGCGCGAGCGGATCGTCCAGGGCCTGCAGCGCCTGGGCATGGCCGAGGGCAGGATCGCCGAAGCGGCGGAGGACCGCGACCGCTACACCTTCTACGTGCCTCCGTTGTCGCGCTGGGAGACGATCCGTCATCTCAAGCAGGACGTCGGCAACGCCCTCAACCAAGCGCTCGGCGAGCTCGAGCGCAACAACAAGGACGTGCTCGAGGACGTGCTCGAGCACATCAACTTCAACAGGAAGGTCGGCCAGCGCACGCTCGACGACGACACGCTGGTCAACTTCATCCAGGCCTTCGAGAAGATCCCGCTCAAGGACGAGAACTTCGAGTTCCCGGACCTGCTCGGCGCCGCCTACGAATACCTGATCAAGTACTTCGCCGACAGCGCCGGCAAGAAGGCCGGCGAGTTCTACACCCCGGCCGAGGTCGTCCGCACCATGGTCGAGATCGTCGACCCGAAGCCCGGCATGGGCGTCTACGACCCGACCGCCGGGTCGGGCGGCATGCTGATCCAGGCACGCGACTACATCCGCGACACCGGCGGCGATCCGCGCGACGTCGTTCTGGCGGGCCAGGAGAAGATCGGCACCACCTGGTCCATCTGCAAGATGAACATGATCCTGCACGACATCCAGTCGGCGGACATCCGGCAGGAGGATGCGATCCGGGCCCCTCAGCACCGGGGCGAGGACGGCGAACTCGTGCGCTTCGACCGCGTCCTCGCCAATCCCCCTTTCAGCCAGAACTACATCCGCAAGGGAATGGACCGGCCGGAGCGCTTCGACGTCTTCCTGCCCGAGAAGGGCAAGAAGGCCGACCTGATGTTCGTCCAGCACATGCTGGCCGTGCTCAAGAGCGACGGCCGGATGGCGACGGTCATGCCGCACGGCGTTCTCTTTCGCGGCGGCGAGGAGCGCGAGGCGCGCAGGCACTTCATCGACAAGGGCTATCTCGACGCCGTGATCGGCTTGCCGCCCAGCCTGTTCTACGGCACCGGCATCCCCGCCTGCATCCTGGTCATGAGCAAGGAGGGTGCTCGGGAGCGCAACGACGTCCTCTTCATCAACGCCGATCGCGAATACCGCGAGGGCAAGGCGCAGAATCACCTGCGGCCCGAGGACATCGCCAAGATCGTCGACGTCTACCGGAGGCGCGAAACGGTGCCGGGCTACGCCCGCCTCGTCCCCAAGGCCGAGATCGCGGCCGAGGACTACAACTGCAACATCCGCCGCTACGTCGACAACGCCCCGCCGCCCGAGCCGCACGACGTGCGCGCCCACATCCACGGCGGCGTGCCGACGCTGGAGATCGATGCGCTCGGCCGCTACTGGACCAACTATCCGGACCTGCGCGAGCGGCTGTTCGTGCCGCGGCCCGACGAACCGGCGTACAACGACTTCGCCCCCGCGATCGCCGAGCGCCGCGCCATCGCACCGCTCGTCCGCGACGATCCCGGCCTCGTCCGGGCGCACGAGGCATTCCTCGCGGCACTCGACGCCTGGTGGACGGACAAGGCACCGCTGGTGCTGCAACTCGCGCCTGAGGACGGCGGCCAGGGTAACGTCTACGCCCTGCGTCGCGCCCTGATCGCCGACGTCGCCGAGCGTTTCGCCGGCTCGACGCTCCTCAATCCGTTCCAGGTCCGGGGTGCCATGGCGCGCTACGTCGACGATCTCAAGGCAGACTTCAAGTCGATCGCCGCCAGCGGCTGGGGGGCCGAGCTCATCCCCGCCGACGAGATCCTGGAGAGCCAGTTTCCCGAGCTGATGGCGGAGAACGCGGCCAAGGAAGCACGGCTCGAGGAGCTGCGCGGGCTCTTCGCCGCCGCGGACGCCGAGGAGTTCGAGGACGAGGACGAGACAGGCGTGCTGCCGGGGGAGGAGATGGCACGGATCAAGGAGACACTGAAGGAGGCGCGGGCGACCCTCAAGACGCTCGTCAGGGACGCCAAGGCCGCGAGCCAGGACCTGTGGACGGCGCTCAAGGGAACGGGCATCGCCAAGGCCGACCTGACCCTGCGCGGCACGCTGACGGAGCCCGATCTCGACAGCGCCCGGCTGATCATCGCGACGGCGGAGCGGCTCGACGCCGACGCCCTCTTCCTCGATCCCATAAGCCGGCTGGTCGAGGAGGGAGCCCCCGCGCTCGCAACGATCGCGACGGCCGAGGCCAAGCTCGCACGGCATGCGGCGCTGGAGGAGGAGGCGAAGCGGCTCAAGGCCGAGCTGCGCTAGGCGGAGAAGACGAAAGACGAGCTGGTCGCCAAGGCGCGGGCAGCGATCACCACGGATGCGGCGCGGGACGTGCTGATGGCGCGCTTCCACACCCTCCTCGTCGCGGCCTACCGCCGCTACCTCGACGCCGACCGGCGCGCCTGCATCGCCGCGGTCGAGAACCTGCACGACAAGTACGCGACGACGCTGCGGCAGATCGAGGCGGACCGGGCGGCGGCAGCGCGCGAGCTGGAGGGGTACTTGGGGGCGCTTGGATATGTGGCGTAGGGTCCGAATTGAACAGGCCGCCGACATTATCAGCGGCGGAACGCCCTCACGTTTGGTCCCAAAATTTTGGGGGGGCGGCGTCGCATGGGCGACGCCTACGGATATTACAGCCTGCAGAAGGCCAGTCATTTCTGAGACTGCCGACTCCATCACCCGCGAAGGGCTCCTAAACTCTTCTGCGAAGCAACTCCCGGCGGGCTCCATCCTGCTGACCTCGCGTGCCACGATCGGCGAGGCTCGAATTGCAGGCGTGCCGATCAGCACGAACCAAGGGTTCAAGAGCCTCGTGCCGAAGCCCGGCTACGACGCAACGTTCCTCTACTACCAGATCCTGGCGCTACGCGGTCAGTTCGAGCGCTACGGTGTCGGAAGCACGTTTCCCGAGATCAGCAAGCGCGATGTCGCACGCGTAGAGTTCGATTGCCCCGACGATGACGAAGAGCAGCGCAGGATCGGCCGTATCCTATGGTCGGTTGACACCCAGATCACCCACACCGAAGCCCTGATCGCCAAGCAGGAGCAGGTGCGGGCCGGGCTCATGCAGGACCTGTTCACTCGCGGCGTCGAAGAGACAGGCCGCCTGCGCCCGCCGCGCGAGGAGGTGCCGGAGCTGTATCACGAGACGGCGTTGGGCTGGCTGCCGAAGGAGTGGGCGGTTCTGTCCGTTGAGCAGGCAATTCGCTCGCTTGATCAGGGCTGGAGCCCTGACTGCGATGATGAACCCGCCGCACCAGGCGAATGGGGGATCCTCAAAACGACCGCCGTCACCTGGAGCGGTTTCGATCCTTCTTCCAATAAGAGGCTGCCATTGCACCTCAGCGAGCAATCAGAACTCGAGATAGAGCCGGGCGATGTTCTTGTGACAAGGGCCGGTCCCACCGAACGCGTCGGGGTTGTCGCCTGCGTTCGACAAACGCCTGACCGCCTGATGATTTCGGACAAGATTTATCGAATGAGGCCAAGCAAGGTGTGTGCCTCATCGTATTTGGCGGAGGTTCTTCGGTGTCCGGCATCGCAAAAGCAAATGCAGGCGTTAAAATCGGGAATGGCCGAGTTGCAAGTGAATATCTCGCAAGCAAACTTCAAGCGAATACTGATAGGGGTGCCTAATCTTGATTTTGAGCAGAGTTGCATTACGAGCGTAGCAAACTCCGCCAGCGAACACATAAAAAGTTTGCTGAACACGAAAGAAAAGTTAAAGCAACAACGCATGGCGCTCCTCCGTGACCTCCTCACCCCGCCCGCCACCGCGGCCGAGCCTCGGATCGCCGCCGAATGAGCGAGTACGCCCACGTCGAGCGCCCGTTCCTCACCCAGCTGGAAGGCCTGGGCTGGACGGTCGTCGACCAGGGCGAAGGCGTGCCGGCGGACCCGGGGAAGAGCCTGCGAGAGAGCTTCGCGCAAGTCTTTTTGCCCGACGTGTTCCGGGAGGCGGTGCGGGCGCTCAACACGACGGCGGACGGACGGGAGTGGCTGACCGAGCGCCAGCTGGCAGGCCTCCTCGACGACATCTTCCGCCGCCCGGCCCGCTCGCTGCTCGAGGCCAACGAGGCGGTGCAGAAGCTGCTGTTCAAGGCGCAAGTCGACCGCAACGAGGTGACCGGCGAGCAGGACCCGACGGTGCGCCTGATCGACTTCGACCAGCCTGAGCGCAACCGCTTCCACGCGATCAACCAGTTCCGCGTCGATACGCCGGGCCGGGTCAAGGCCCTTCATCATTCCCGACATCGTGCTGTTCGTGAACGGCCTGCCGCTCGTCGTGATCGAGGCCAAGATCGGCAGCGCCACCGCCGCGGACCCGATGCACGAGGCCTTCACCCAGCTGTCACGCTATCGCGACGCTCGCGAGGCAACCCGTGCGGCTGGCCTGCGAGAGGGCGAGCCGCGGCTCTTCTACCCGAACCTCCTTCTGGTCCGCAGCTGCGGCGAGGCGGCGGATGCCGGCACCATCAGCTCCGGGCCCGAGCACTTCTACGCCTGGAAGAGTATCTGGCCCGAGCGCTATGCGACGATCGCCGCACCGCTCGGCACGGTGCGGCAGCAGGAGGAGCTGGTCCAGGGCCTCCTCAACCCGCAGGCGCTGCTCGACGTCCTGCGCAGCTGCAGCGTCTTCATGGACCTGCCCAACGGCAAGCGGGTCAAGGTCGTCGCCCGCTACCAGCAGCATCGTGCCGCGCGCCGGATCGTGGCACGCCTGCGCGAGGGCAAGAGCCCTGCCGAGCGCAGCGGCGTCGTCTGGCACACGCAGGGCTCGGGCAAGTCGCTGACCATGGTGTTCGTCGGGCGCATGCTGCGCGCCTCGCGCGACCTCAACGACATCAAGCTGATCCTCGTCGTCGACCGCGTCGACCTGGAGGAGCAGCTCACCCGGACGGCGATGCTGATCGGCGGGCGCGTCAACGTGGTCGAGAAGCGCGACCAGGTCCATCCGACGCTCGCGACGCCGGCGTCGGACGTGAACATGGTCATGGTGCACAAGTTCCTGGAGACGCGCGAGGCGCTCTACGACGGCCTCGCCGATGCGCTCGGCCGCTACGAGCCGCCGCCGGGGGCGGAGACGTTCGGCACCGTGAACGCGTCCGAGCGCATCCTGCTCATGATCGACGAGGCGCATCGGACGCAAGGCTCCGAGATGGGCGACAACCTGTTCGAGGCCTTCCCGAACGCGGCCCGCGTCGCCTTCACCGGAACGCCGCTGATCACCGAGCGGCACCAGGGCAAGCGCACGGTGAAGCGCTTCGGCGACTACATCGACACCTACCGGATCATGGACTCGGTCGCCGACGGCACGACGGTGCAGATCCTCTACGAAGGCCGCACTGCGCACGCCGGCCTGCGCAACCCGGGCACCTTCGACGCCGAGTTCGAGGACCTGTTCGCGGAGCGCAGCGAGGCCGAGCTTCTCGCCATCAAAAAGAAGTACGGGGCGACCGGCGACATTCTCGAGGCGGAGAGCCGCATCGGCGCCATCGCCCGCGACATCGTCGCCCACTATGTCGACCAGATCCTGCCGAACGGCTTCAAGGCGCAGGTCGTCTGCCATTCGAAGCGCGCAGCGATCCGCTACCAGAGGGCCCTGCGCGAGGCGCTCGACGAGCGGCTGGCACGCGAGCGCGCGGCGCCCGAGCCCGACCAGGCGCTGATCGACCGCATCGCCTTCCTGAAGGTGGCGGTCGTCGTGTCCTCCGACGGCGTCAACGAGGACGCGGCGATCACCGCGGCACGGCGCGAGGCGCAGCGGTGGAACGCGGTCGCGAACTTCTGCAAGCCGTTCCAGCCGGGCGATCCGGAGAAGGACGCGACCGGCATCGCCTTCCTCGTCGTCTGCGACATGCTGCTCACCGGCTTCGACGCACCGATCGAGCAGGTGATGTACATCGACAAGCGGCTGAAGGAGCACACGCTCCTCCAGGCCATCGCGCGCGTGAACCGGGTCGCCACCGGCAAACAGCGCGGCTTCGTCGTCGACTATATCGGGCTCGCGAACCACCTGGCCGAAGCGCTCTCGATCTATGCGGCCGCCGACCCCGAGGACCTGGCCGAGGGCCTGAAGAGTGTCGGCTCGGAGCTGCCGATTCTGGAGGAGCGCTACCGGCGGCTGATCCAGCATTTCCAGGGCTGAAGGTCGACGCGATCGAGCCCTTCGTCGCGGGGAACTCGGGCCTGGAGGACGAGGTCCGGACGATCCATGCCGCGGTGAACGCGCTTGAGAAGGTGAAGCCGCGCGCGGATTTCGAGGTCTACCTGAAGAAGTTCCTTCAGAGCCTCGACCTCGTCCTGCCCGGCCCGGACGCGCATCCGTTCCGCGGCCCAGCCAAGCGCTTCGGCTATCTGATGCGCATGGCCAAGGAGCGCTACAAGGACGACACCCTCGATCTCTCCGGCGTCGGCGGAAAGGTCTCGGCGCTGATCAACAAGCATCTCGTCGAGCTCGGCATCGACCCGACGATCCCGCCGGTCGAGCTGCTCGACCCGAGCTTCCTCGACCACGTCACGGCGCACGCGCAGGGCGACGACCGTGCCAAGGCGAGCGAGATGGAGCACGCCATCCGCAAGCACTGCACCGTCCACTTCGAGGAGAACCCCGCCTTCTACAAGCGCATGAGCGAGAAGCTCGACGCGCTGATCCGACGGCATGGCGAGGACTGGAAGACGCTCGCCGAGCGCTTCGCGGAGCTGCGCGACGAGCTTGCCCAGGCCGTTGGGCCGCAACCCGACCCGCGCGCCGGCGAGCACGCCGTCTTCCGCGACAATCTCGCGGAGCTCGCCGGGGCTGGTCCGTTCTCCGAGGACGATGCCCGCCGCATCGACGTGACGGCTGGCCGTGTGCTCGACCTCGTTCGCGACGCGATCCGGATCGCGGGTTTCTGGCGTAAGCCGGAGGAGATCCGGCGCATGCGCGCCGCGATCAAGACCGAGCTGATGACCTGCGGGATCGCGGAGATCGAGGACAGGAGCGAGCGCATTGCGATCGAGCTGACGAAGCTTGCCGAAAAGCGCCACGACGAGCTGATGCGGACATGAAACGGCAGATCGACGATCTCACCTTCTCTGTCGTTCGCAGCCGCCGGCGGACCGCCGATATCGTGGTGGAGCGCGACGGTCGGGTTGTGGTGCGCGCTCCCGAAAGCGTCTCGGCCGAGGCAATCGACGACGCCGTGCGGGGCAACGCCGCCTGGATCCATCGCACGATTGCGGAATGGGAGGAGCTTAACGCGGCGCGTCGCCGTCGGGCGTTCGTCCAAGGCTCTAGCTTTCTCTATCTCGGCCGGAACTACCGCCTGCGCTTCGTCGCCGGCTGCCAGCCGCCCGCTGGTGCTGAAGAACGGCTGGTTCGATCTCGACGAGCGCGTCACCGCCGAAGGCGGAGCCCTGCTGCGCGCAAAGCGTTCCGAGACTTCTACACGGCGCGGGCCGTGCCTCTGCTGGAGGAGAGGGTGGCGCTTTTCGCGCCCAGGATCGACGTTCGTCCGGGCCCCCTGGCGGTGCGCGAGCTCGGCTACCACTGGGCGTCCTGTGGGCCGAGCGGGAGCCTCAACTTCCATTGGAAGATCATGATGGCCCCTTCGACGGTCATCGACTACGTCGTCGCGCACGAGCTCTGCCACCTGAAACACAGAGATCACTCGCTGGTCTTTTGGAATGAGGTCGACAAGGTTCTTCCGCGCTGGCGAGAGAAAAAGGACTGGCTGCGCAGATGCGGTGCCGGGCTCGATTTGTAGCTGGGCTGACGCTGAGGGCCAGTGCTCGAGGAAACTCACTTTTTTTGTCCTGTTGCACTCGGTCACCCAAACGACTTGTCAAACCCGGGCGGCGGCCACGAGACGATAACCCATTGATCTAACCGAATATCTCAGCTGTTGACCGAATAGGCCAAGTGAACAGGTTTGGAGAAGGCCGGCCGTTAGAGAGAATTTTCGGCTCAGTGGCAACCCGCCAAGGTGCACAGCTGTCCGCCGAAAAGGGCGGAATTCCTGCGCTTCAGCGGGCCGATCCGCGGACGGAGAGACTGTCCGCATACGGCATGTTGGCGGAGGGAGAGGAACTGTGGTCGAACCCTCTCTTCGCTATTTCAATGAGTTACGAAGCACACTAATTGCGGTGGATGTTGACTGGAGAATCAGCCACGATCTTGGCTCCGCCCGGGTTTTGGCCCAAACAATCGATCACGCGAACATATTTTGACACTTCCGCCCACATCGGCTTGCCTATCAAGTCTCGGAAGAGACCATAGGTGGATCAGAGTATGCGCGCGCGTCGTGGCACGCGAATTGGCCCTCCGCTCCTCGTCGACGCCGTCTGGGCACGACGGGTGGTGGCTGAGCTTGACCGTGCGGGGCTACCTGCGTCAGAGCTCCTGGGGGCCGTGGGACTGCACCGCGAGCAACTTACGGGGCCGGACGCGCACATTCCCTTCAATGCGCATGTCATGCTGCTCGAGAACGCAGCTCGCGCCTTGCAAGAGCCGTGCTTCGGATTCCGGCTGGGCTCGGAGATCGAGCTGACCGAGGCAGGTTTGGTTGCCTATGTGACCCTCAATTCTCATGATCTGGGCGCGGCGCTGCGGAACATGTGCCGCTATCTTGTGATCCTCACCGAGGGAAGTGTGGGTGAGCTGCGACAAGAGGCGGGAGAGGTGAAGCTGCTTTTTTCCTTCGCAGATCCCATCGGAACGGCCAGCCGGCAGCTACACGAATTTGGCGTCACGGGCATCATTCGAGTGTGCGAAGCGATTACCGACTATCGTGTGCGACCCGTCAGAGTCGAGCTGCGTCACGATACCGCCTGCCCCATGCTGGCCCGGCATCTCGGCCTGCCGGTCGCGGTTCACCAACCGCACTCTGCGTTAGTGCTGGATGCTGCCTCTCTAACGGCTCCGGTCGTCAATGCTGATGCGCGCCTGCTCGACTTGCTCCGGCGGTACGCCGACGACTTGCTGGCACGACGTGCGCGCAAGGACGACCTCGTGGCCCGCGCCGAGCGCTGGATACTCGAGAACCTCCACACCGGCGATGTCGGCGTGGCGCGGTTGGCCCGTGGCCTCGGCATGAGCGACCGGACACTAGCTCGACGCCTGGCCGAGGACGGGCTCACGCCGGCCGGCCTCGTGGAGGACCTACGCCAGCACCTCGCCAACAAGTACTTGGCGGAGCGCGCGTTTCCGCTCGGGCGCATCACCTACCTGCTCGGCTACAGTGATCTCAGCGCATTCACCCGAGCGTTTCGGCGGTGGACCGGCCGTACGCCATCGATGTGGCGGGCGGAGCTGTTACACACGCCGCAGCCGCCCTCGGCACCACTAGCATTCCAGTAGTGTCGGGAGCGTTCGTGGCGATCGAAACGATCTACCATGTCGCTAGCCATGCAGCAGGATGCCGGCTGTCTTTCAACGGCGCATCCCGATCGTGCGGTGTGGCGGGAAATGTCAAATGATTGGCTGGAGCAGCTAGCGACATAGCTGCCACCCGTGGGCATTTTTCCGCGCTCCCCGATGTCGCTTGGAAACTGAGGAGAACGTAGAGACGTCCGTCGAAGGTCCACAGCGATTCGCGTCGTCTACCGCAGGCCAGAGCCCGCGCCGCCCCGCAGACGATGGCCGGTAAACCGCCCGTGGAGGCTGTCGAAAGCCATGCCCTGCATGGCCGAGCAATCACGTGCACCGTCTGCCGAAGACCGGCTAAGCCCACGTGAGCCCCTCCCCGTAGCAAGAATTCAAGCGTTCGCACGCTGAGTTTTGCGTCGAGCTGTTGGAGCATCCCGAGCGCTTTTCAGAAGCAAGGAGAGAACATGCAAGTTCGCATCGCCATCGCAGTCGAGTTTGATCAAGCACGGTGGGTAGCCTACGGCGCAAGCGATACGCCAGAGCGTGAAATCATGGCCACTGTGCGTGAGATCGTAGCCGGCCACCCGGTCACGATGTGGATCGAAGTGCAGATGCCTGAGCAGCAGCCAGCTACGGTTCCGGCTTGCGTTGTCCTGCACAGCGGAAAATACGAAAGTTAGAGCGGCTTCCTATCGGCCCCATCAGCTGCTCCTTCACGCCGTTCAATCGGGGCTAAGCCCATATCAGTCCAGCGGCTGTCTCATGCAGGCCGAACATCCAGGCTCCAGACGAGCCGATCGGGATCGCGCCGCTCCGGCTCGCCCTGGACGACCAAGGTTTCGCCGCCGACCGTGAGCAGATCGCCGGGGCGCGGGCTGGCGACCTCGCTGCCCCGCACCTCGAATGTCGCCGTCTCGGCATGCATAGGGGTCTCGCTGAAGCCCACGATCGTGTCCGGCCGCCTGGCGATCACCCGCACCGGAACCGGCTCGCCGCCGGCGGGCGTGTAGACGGCGTTGATCCCGAAGGCGGCGAACGTCGCATCCACTGCCTCGGTGAACACCGTCATCAGGTGCGCTTGCCCTTGATCAGCACCGCGGCCGCGTGCAGATCGGCAGCGGGTTCGACTGCACCTGCAGCATGATGACCCAGGAGGCAAACTGCTGGTCGACCGCCTGCTTGGCGCAGCGCGGCAGGCCGATGGTGTTGACCGTCCGAATGAAGTTGTCCGACGCGTTCGCCTCCGCCCCCTTCCATGCCGTGATGCGTTGCCATGAGCACATCAGGTGCCGTAGAGGTCCGAATTCGCGGGCCACTCTCTCAGGATATGACGGCGTCATGGCGGTAAGCAGCGCAAGCGCGGCTGCAGGAGCGCAGACCGCGGGCACGACGGTGCTGCCGGTTCTCCTTGCGGTCAGCGCGGGGCACTTTCTCAACGACACGATGCAGTCGGTGCTGCTGTCGATCTATCCGTTGATCAAGGAGCCGCTGGCACTTGATTTCGTGCAGATCGGGATCATCACGCTGACCTTCCAGCTCACCGCCTCGATCCTGCAGCCGATGATCGGCCTCTACACGGATAAGCACCCGCAGCCGTTCTCGCTGCCGTTCGGGATGGCGTCGACCTTCGTCGGTGTGCTGGTGCTGTCGGTGGCCGGCGGCTTCGCCACCATGCTGCTGGCCGCAGCCTTGATCGGCATCGGCAGCTCAGTGTTTCACCCCGAGGGGTCGCGCGTGGCGCGGCTCGCCGCCGGTGGGCGCTACGGCTTCGCCCAGTCGGTGTTCCAGGTCGGCGGCAATGCCGGGCAGGCGATCAGCCCGCTGCTGGTGGCGCTGCTGGTGATCCCCAACAGCCAGGTCTACATCGCCTGGTTCGCACTCGCGGCCTTGATCGGCATCGGGATCCTGAGCCGGGTCGGCCTCTGGTACCGCGACCATCTGGCGCTACGGCGGACCGGCGGTACGGTCGCCGCCCTGTCGCCGGTCGGGCGCAACCGGGTGATCGCCGCGGTCGCGATCCTGCTGGCGCTGACCTTCTCCAAGAATTTCTATGCGGCGGCTTTCGCCTCCTACTACACCTTCTTCTTGATTGACCGGTTTGCGGTTTCGGTCGGCAGCGCCCAGATCCACCTGTTTCTGTTCCTGGGCGCGGTGGCAGTGGGCACGCTGATCGGCGGCCCTATCGGCGATCGGATCGGTCGCAAGCCGATCTTGTGGATCTCGATGCTGGGCGTGCTGCCGCTGAGCCTGGCGCTGCCGTTCGTGAACGTGTTCTGGACCGACGTCTTGGCGGTGCTGATCGGCTTGACCATGGCCTCGGCCTTTCCGGCCATCGTCGTCTACGCCCAGCAGCTCCTGCCAGGCCGCGTCGGTATGATCGGCGGCCTGTTCTTCGGCTTCGCATTCGGCATGGGAGGCATCGGTGCCGTCCTGATCGGCTGGCTGGCGGACACCTGGGGCATCGAGTGGGCCTTTCGAGTTTGCGCGCTGCTGCCGGGGATCGGTCTCCTGGTGGTGTTCCTGCCCAATCTCGATGAGAAGCGGACGTAGCGGATCACACGGGTTAGCCACCGGGGCGCACCGCAGCGAGCCTAGCGTGGCGAAGGTCGCGTCCCTAGCTGGCGAACGTCGCGTCGCCCGCGCCCTAGAGCACCATCATCAGGTGCGCTTGGCCTTGATCAGCACCCGCGGCCGCGTACAGGCCGCAGCTCGTGCGAGCCGAATTTGCCTGCCGGAGGATGAGCGCGATGCGCTGGCCTACGAGCAGCCGGCGTTGAACTGCACCTGACCGTTCGCACCCCGTAGGTCCTGTCGCCACGCGAACCCCGCGACCGCCTCACATCGGCGGCGTGGCGCCCTCGTCGCCTACGACCACCGCGAGCACGGTCCGGCTTCCGTCGGCGCCATCGCGGACCACCAGGAAGGCTTCCTTGTCCGGTTTCAGTACCGAACGGTCGCTCGCCTTCTCCATTTTCACGACTGACAGGTCGTCGGGTACGTAGATTGCCTGGCTGCCTTCGGTCTTCTGCTCACCCTCTCCATGCTTGTAGCGCACCTTAAGCTCACGCTGATCGCCCACTTCCTCGATCTCGGCGACCGTTGCGTTGGTCATGGTGTTCGGTTCCTTGACCAGGTCCCAGGGACCGTGGCCCTCGGCGGTGCCGCGTAGGTCTTCGGCGAAAATGTGCATACTGATCGCGACGCGCTTGCCGTCCGAAGTCGATCGAGGTCAGGCCGACATAGTCGCCCTGCTTGACGTCGTCGAGGCTGGCAGGTCGCACGACCATCACGCGGGAAGCGTCGTTCAAGGTCAGATCGAGCGCTTCGCCTTCGCGGGTATTGACGGTCAGCTTATCGCTTTCGACGGATTCGAGCGTGCCGCGCACGCGATATGGCTCCTGCTCGTCGGCCTCAGCGGGTAACGTCGCCCCGAGCGCCAACGCTGCGCCCGCGATCATGAACCTCCAAGTCCATACCTGCTTTCGCATTGATCGTCCCCCGATTGGCGCCACAGATGAGGGCGCACCTGCCATCCGATGATGCGGAGCATAGCGCATTATTCCACGCAAGCCCCCTTAGGCTCTGCCCCGCCAGGCCGCTCGTCACCAGCCGATCGCCGAGTTTCTTGGAGGAGCAACCCCGTAAAGGGCTCAGGGTGGGTAAGGGCAACGAGGGGGATGCAGCCTCCGGAAAAAGCTATTCACACGAAGAACAGCGAGTATTCGGGCTGGGGCTCTTCCTGAGCGACCATGGCCCGGCCGATGGCCATGATGGTGTCGACGATGCCGTCGCTCCGCTCGGTGCGCCCTGTCCTTGGCGCGCTCGAGGTTGCCGAGAGGATGCTGAGCGACCGCTAGATCCTGCTCGACGGCACGTCTGAGACCGTCGGTGCAACCATTAACTGGCTTAGCGAACCATATTTCACATGAAGAATTGAACCATTGATTTTAGAGGCTTCGGCCTGTTTTCGCAGCTTAAATTCAAATGAGAGCCCCGGAGCTAGGCATAGCGTGCACTCGTTGTCGCCTGCAGGGCGCCGCACTTCGGCGCGCTTTCGCACTCACAAGAGGAGCCCAAGATGGCGATGCAGGACAGCCACGCCGTGGCGACCGATGAGACCGATACCCTGATTTCCTCGGACAAGGTCGAGAGCACGGCGGTCTACGATCGGGGGGGCGAGAAGCTCGGTTCGATCCATTCGGTGATGATCGACAAAATCTCCGGGAAGGTCCCCTACGCCGTGATGTCGTTCGGCGGCTTTTTTTTGGGCATTGGCGACCGCTACCATCCGCTGCCGTGGCACGTTCTTACCTACGATACCCGCCAGGGCGGCTATGTCGTGGATCTTGACCGGAGCAAGCTCGAAGGGGCACCGACCTATGGCACCAGCAGACGCCTAGCTGGAGCGATCGCCGCTGGGGCCAGCAGGTACATGACTACTACGGCGTGCGTCCCTTACTGGGAATAGCACGGCGCTAGGGTTGCGGAGGGCGGCCGTGTGGCCGCCCCTCCTTTCTGTCGGATAACGTTCGTGGTGTTCTAGCGCGCTAAGTTGAAAATCCGCCCTGCTCGCCGAGCGGGGCCTCGCCCGGTCCGACCTCGACCGAGCGATCGCCGAGCTTGCCCGAACCGAGGGCATCCCCGTCCGCATCATCGTCGGTACCAACGAGGATGGCGTGTTCGGCGCCGACCTCGCCAGCTGGCGGCCCGACCTGTCCGATGCCTGCGCCGAGCCCTTCATCCGGTGCTCTGGATCCAGGTCCTCAAGCCGCTCGGACGCGTGCCCAAGGGCAACACCGCAAAGTTCCGCGAAGACGCCACCCTTCCGGACTGATCGTCCGAGATGTCGTCTTCTCTGATAAGCCTTCGGCCGTTGCGAGCCGACCTCGAGACCCTGAACTCGGGGGAAGCGGCACGTCCTAGCCGCCTGTCTGGGAATGGGGAGCGTGAACCGGCTTGGACTCGGGCGAGCCGCGCTCGCGCAGGAAGATCGCCAAGACCACCAATGCGCCGATGGACAAAAACTCGCTTTGCCAGTTCTGGAAGCTTTCGTACCAGAACTCTGGATCTGCCAGCCTCTCGGCGGCTGTTTTTGCTGGCGCGGCGTGTAGCAGCGCTTCTTCATTGGCGCGCCGGGTGCTGCCCAACAGATGCAGCCAGAAGGACAAACCAAAGAGTATCAGCAGCGTGATGCTCAGCGAATGTGCGTACAACCGACGCCACATCCCACCCATTCGGGCCGGCCACGGAGCGTTGGGGCTGCAGTCCGATTCTCCTGCGGGCTCTCATCGGGGCTTCTCAATTCTGGTGACCCCTTTTGGATGAGCACGGCCGTCAGCACGACATAGACCGTCATCTGCAGAAATTCGCTTTCCCAATTCTCGAACGTGGCGGACAGGAAGTGTCCCGTCGCAAGATAGGTAAGAAGATCGGGCGCCGGCTGACCATGGATCGCCAGCTCTTCCCCGAGAGCGTATCAGCCAGCGAATGCCTGCCCGACAATCGAAGCCAGGAAGAGCGCAAAGAGAGCAAGCGACAGACCATTGCTCCGGAGGATATCACGCATGCGCTCTCTCCTCAGCCGACATTCTTCACATGCAAGTTGCTAAATGCCGATCTTGGGCCTCTCAGACGGTGGAGGCAATATGGGGCCCGGTCGAGGCACGCGTGTTCGTGTCCCTCTCTGCCGGTAGCCTCTCGGCGACCGCATACTTCGGGATTCCGCCGGATCGCATTGTTGAGCTGGGGACTCAGCTCGAGATCTGAAACGGTCTTCCGAGCAGTAGCACCGCTTTTCGTCGTCCCCAGTCGGTTCGGCATTGCGTCTCAGCCCGGAATGACCATCGTCCGGCGCCGTGCCGTCGGTCAGCCCGAGCAGGCGTTCCAGTTCCGAAGCATAGCCGATCAGATCGAACTCGAAACTCTCGTCGCGCAGCCAAGCCAGCTCCTCCTGGATCAGAACAGCCCCAACCACCCGCTCGCGATCCATCTGCGGAACTGCATCGTTTGGACAGTCGGACAAGCCGAACACGCCGCACCAAGAAAGAACCTCGGCGCCTTTACTTGATCCAATGTACAAAGAACTTGTGGTCATAATCCCTCCGCAAAAAAAACTTCAAGAAGAGGAACTGCATCACTGGAGAACCGTTGATGCAGCCGAGTTATGGAGCGAGCCGGTTTCCGGCAACCCCTTGCCGCGCGCCTCCGCACCAGACTGCTGCGTCGCCGCTCCGCTCCAACCGCAACGATCGCCCCACCCGGGCGCATCCCAGCAGAGGTTCACACCGTTGACCCAGTACACCGACACCGCCGCGCCCGTGCACGATCCATCCGGCGTGCACGCCACCGCAACCCGTACCCGTCCTACCATCGACGACGACGCCCACACCATCATGATCAACCGCGTCGCGTGGGGCGCGATCTTCGCCGGCGTGGTCGTCGCGCTGGTCGTCCAGGTCCTGCTGACGATGCTCGGCGCCGGGATCGGGATGGCCACGCTCGACCCGGCGAGCGCAGACAACCCGGCCGCGTCGACCTTTTCAATCAGCGCCGCCGTCTGGTGGATGGTCTCGGGCATCATCGCCGCGTTCACCGGCGGCTACATCGCCGCCCGGATGTCCGGCCGCACCGTGCCGACGACCGGCGCCCTGCACGGCCTGACGACCTGGGCGTTCACGACGCTCGTGGTCCTCTATCTGCTGACGACCACGGCCGGCAGCCTGGTCGGCGGTGTCTTCAGCGGCGTCGCCAGCGCGATTGGCGGCGTCGGCCAGACGGTCGCCCAGTCGGCGGCGCCGATGCTCGAGAACGCCAACCCGCTCGATGCGATCGAGCGTCAGGTGCGCGCCACCGGCACCGATCCGGAGGCCCTCAACAACGCCGCGGCCAACGCGATCCGGCAGTTGCTGACGGGCGATGCTGCCAACGCCGACCAGGCCCGCCAGCAAGCGGCCGAGGCCCTGGCCCAGGCCCGCGACATCCCGCTCGAGGAGGCGCGCCAGCAGGTGGCGGCGTTCGAGCAGCAGTACCAGCAGACGGTCGACCAGGCCGAGCAGGCCACGACCGAAGCCGCGGACACCGCCGCCTCGGCGATCTCGACCGGCGCGCTGGTCGCCTTCGTCGCGCTCGTGTTCGAGCAATCGCCGGCTGGTTCGGCGGCCGCTCGGGCGTTGTGCATCCGGTGTTCGCCGACGGCGTGATGCCACGCCGCCGCCCGGCCTGAGCTCGTATCCGACCCCTGCCGGTGGGAGGCCCGCCGCGACGGGCGACCCGGTGAGACATCGTCGGGTCGCCTGCGCCGCTTCCGTTACAACCGATTGAAGGAGGTCCCTATGCGCAATCCTTGGATGAGTCTCTGCCTGAGCGCCGCCAACAGCTGGGCAGGCGCCATGCGCGGCCTCTGGACAGCGGAGCTACACCGCCAGCAGGCGGCCATGGCCAACGAGATGATCCGCCAGACCATCGACTTCTGGACCAGAACCGGGATGGCGCCGACCGCAGGCCACAAGCCGAAGCGCCGCGGCTGAGAGACAGGCAGCGATCAGCGTACTTCGCTCCGACGGTCCGTTCGCGCCTCATGATCATGCAGACAGCCGGTGCGGATGGTGGTACGGATGAAGCCGGTCCGGTTCGAGTAAAGCCTCTCCTGATCATCAGCTGTGAAGAGCACTTCCCTCGATCTTACTCGTCCGGCGTCCGGCCGTAGCTACCAGGATCTGATACTGCGTCTGGACGGCGCCGTTCCAGCAAAGACATGCTCTGACCGCCGTGATTTCCGCTAGTAAAGATACGATGCGCGACTACCGGCAGGTGCAGCAAATCCTTGCTGGATCGGCCGAGGGCGTGATCCTGATCGACCCAAATCAAAGGATCCTCTGGGCAAACGAGGCCGCGCTCGCCATGCATGGCGTGAAGCGCCTTACCGACCTTGGCACCACGATTGAAGAGTATCGGCAGCGATTCCGGCTACGCTATCGCAACAACCATCCGCTGAACCGAGGCCATCACCCGATCGAACGTGTCATCGCAGGGGAGGCATCGAGCGACGTGACCATCGAGGTGTCGCATGTCAACGACCCCGAGCAATGTTGGATCCACGCCGTCCGGTGCTTCGTGATTACCGATGAACAAGACAAGCCGGACTATCTGCTTCTCATCATCGAGGACGAGACGGACCGGTTCGAAGCCGAAGAGCGCTTTGAAGCGCCTTCAACGCGAACCCCGCACCGGCCATCATCTGCCGCCTGTCCGACCTCCGCTACGTGCGGGTCAATCCGGGCTTCCTCGAAATGACCGGCTATGCCCGCGAGGACGTGATCGGTCGTTCGCTCTACGAGATCGACGTGCTGGCCGAAGCCGAGATGCGCGACCTCGCGCTCGAGCGCTTGAAAGAGGGTCGGACTATTCCGCAGATGGAAGCGTGCCTGGCCCTTCCCGGCGGATTCGGAAATTCGTCATTGTTGCAGGCGAGCCGATCGAGATCCAGGAAGCGAGCTGCATGCTGTTCACTTTCGCCGACCTCGACCCCCGCAAGAGGGCCGAGACGGCGCTCCGGCAGAGCGAGGAGCGTTTCGCGAAATCCTTCCGCCTCTCGCCCGTGCCGGCAACGATCTGCATGCTGGACGGCCTGAAAGTCATCGAGGCCAACGAGGCCTACACTAAGATCACCGGCTATGCGGAGGAGGAGATCATCGGCCGCAGCTCCGCCGAGCTGGGCGTGTGGCCGGATCGAGCGACCCGGAGCGTTTCAAGCAAGCGATCGATAAGGAGGGAAGCGTTCGCGACTTCGAGATTCAGCTTCGGACCAAGGACGGCACGGTGGTCGACTGCGCGCTCTCGGCCGAGGCGGTCACGATCAGCGATCAGCCATGCGTGCTCTGCGTCATGCAGGACATCACCGAGCGCAAACGATCGCAGGACGAGTTGATCGCCGCCATCGAGGCGGTCATGGCGGACACCTCCTGGTTCAGCCGCAGCATCGTGGAGAAGGTCGCCGCCCTGCGCCGAAGCTCTCGTTCCGCCGCCCTCGGCGCCGACCTGGACGACCTCACCGAGCGCGAGAGCGAATCCTCGGCCTGATCTGCGAGGGCCAGAGCGACCCCGAGATGAGCACGACGCTCGAGGCTGTCGCGGAACACCATCCGCAACCATGTCTCGCGCTCTACCGCAAGATCGGCGTCAACCGGCGCAGCGCCGCGATCATCTGGGCGAGGGAGCGCGGGATCACCGGCCAGGACGCTCTTAGGTCAAGGAAGAGCGCAAAAAAGTAGAAAAGTACTAGCCTGGTTGATACTTCCTTCACTT
>CAVWCI010000032.1:0-24696 GCA_963753315.1 uncultured Alphaproteobacteria bacterium | reverse complement strand
ATCCACCTGCTCCGCAGCAAGTCTAGTCGTCGTCTTCGACAACGGGCTGGATCACGAGCCCGATGCGGTAGACGCCTTCCTGGCGCCCGACCAGAAACACCGAGGCCGGGCGCTTGCCGCTCGCATCGACCGGCGGCTCGTCGTACACCACCCGCACCCGCTCCGAGAGCACCATGTTCGGCTTGAGCCCGACGGTCGCGAGCGCCGCGTCGAGACCCTGCTCGGGGATCGGCTCGAGCACGATCTCGCGGATCGGCCGGCCGAGGCCGTGACGGATCTGGAAGGCGACCACCCGGCGCTTGATGGTGCCGGCGCCCTCCCAGTTGACCAGCGCCTCGATGCGCTCGTAGTCGCGGCTCTCGATCGCGCCGCGCAACGTCGCGAGCAGCTCCTCGCCGGTCTTCGGCAGCTCGGCCGCGGCGGCGGCCGGCAGCAGCCAGAGCAGTGCTGCTGCCAGCAGCGCGGACCGACGCGCCGAGCCGCAAAGGCTTGCGCGCCGGCCCTCGCCATGCCGCCGGCGCGACGCTGCCCTCACGTCTGGTCCTTGAGCGCGAACACCCAGATCACGCCGCCCTGGGGCACGGCGGGTACGCGTCCGGGCAGCATCTCTGCCAGCAGAGCCCGCATCCGCTCCGCATCCACGCCCCATCCCGACTGCACCGCGATGTATTGCGTGCCGTCGATCGCGAAGCTGGACGGCGCACCGGTGACGCCGGAGTTGGTCGTGAACTCCCACAGCACGTCGCCGGTGGTGGCATTGAAGGCGCGGAACTTGCGGTCGGTCGTGCCGCCCGCAAAGACCAGGTCGCCGGCGGTGGTCAGCACCGGCCCCCAGAACTCGCTGTCCTCGAAGCCGTGCGACCACACCATCTCGCCCTTGTCCAAATCCCAGGCCTGCAGCTGGCCGATCTCGACCGGCTGGCTGGTATCGACGCTGTCGTGGAACCTGAGGCTCGAAAGGATGACGTCGATCGGAATGCCGATATAGAGCTCACCCGGCTCGCGCGCCTCGAGCGGGACGCCGCCGAGCTCGGAGCACAGGTTCTCATGAGCCGGGATGTAGAACAGCCCCGTGTCGGGGTTGTAAGCCTCCGGCGGCCAGTCCTTGCCGCCCCAGAGGCTCGGGCAGAAGGTCACGGTCTTGTTGGTGCCGGGGATGCGATCGTCGTTGTAGCTCGGACGGCCGTCCTTCGGATCGATCTCCTTGAAGACGTTCTGGCGGACGAATGGCTGGGCCTCGACGAAGTTGATCGGGCCCTCGGGCGTCCGCTCGAGGGTCCAGAGGTAGCCGTTGCGCCCGGCATGGACGAGGCCCTTCACGGTCTCGCCGTCGCGCTCGATGTCGATCAGGAGCGGCGCCGAAACCTCGTCCCAGTCCCAGGCGTCGTTCCAATGGTACTGGTGGTACCCCTTGAGCGCGCCGGTCTCGACGTCGATCGCGACGACCGAGCTCGAATAGAGGTTGTCGCCCGGCCGCGTGTCCGGCATCCATGGGCCGCCATTGCCGGTGCCGATGAAGGCGAGCCCGCTCTCGGTGTCGTAGTTGCCCTGCATCCACACCGACGCGCCGCCGGTCTTCCAGGCCTCACCCTTCCAGGTGTCATGGCCCGGCTCGCCAGGGCCGGGGACGGTGTAGGTCTTCCAGGCCTCCTGGCCGGTCTCGGCATCGAGGCCGACGATGTAGCCGCGAACGCCGAACTCGCCGCCGGAGACGCCGACGACGACCTTGCCCTTCGCCACCAGCGGCGAGAGGGTCATGTAGTAGCCGTCGGCGTAGTCGCCGACGCAGGTTTCCCAGACCTCGGCGCCATCGACCGCCCCGAGTGCCACGACGCAGGCGTCCAGCGTCGCCATGTAGACCTTGTCGCCATAGAGCGCGACGCCGCGGTTGGTGGGATGAAGCTGGAACAGGTCCTCCGGCAGGGTCCGGACGTAGCGCCACAATTCGGTGCCGGTCGCCGCGTCGAGCGCGATGATCTGGTTCTCGGGCGTGCTGACGTACATCATGCCGTCGTTGACGATCGGCGGCGCCTGGTGACCTTCGTTCACGCCGGTGGAGTAGGACCAGACCGGCACCAGATCCTGGACGTTGTCGACCTTGATCTGGTCCAGCGGGCTGTAGCCCCAACCCGGATAGTTGCCGCGCCAGCTGAGCCAGTTCTCCGGCTCGGGATTGGCCAGCCGCTGGTCGGTCACCGGGCGATAGTCGGCGGCGGTTGCCGATGCGGCAATCGTGCACAGGATCACGGCTACGGCCGCCCCTGCATCCCGACGGAAGAAGTATTGCACCAGACCCTCCCCTGTTGTCGGCCCTCGGCGGGCCTGTGTGATCGACCAGACCAAGTGCGGCGCCTAGCGCTGATAGCCGGGCTTGCGCGTGAAACCGGCCGCGGCCTCGACGAAGCCGTCATCGCTCAGCGTGAGCGGGATCATGGCAAGGGGCCGTTTCGCAGGGCCGCCCTTGACCTCGCCTTCGTCGAGTGCTGCGAACTGCGAGAGATGGCAGGGGCAGCGCAGGTGACGCTCCTCGGGCAGCCAGCCCTGAACCGTGCAGCCGGTATGGGTGCAGATCGCGGAGAAGATCAACACGCCGTCCGCGCTGTGCTCGCGGGTCGCCTCGCTCATCTCGGCGGCATCGAGGCGGAGCGCCAGGACGCGGTTGAGGCGATTGCGCTTGCGCTGGATGCCGCTGGCCGGATCGATCGGGAAACATTCGACCGGCGCCGCCCCGATCTCGAGCAGGTCGGCGCGGACGATCTGGTCCTGGAGCGTGCCGGCGACCACCACGAACCGGTCGCCGGTCTGCGGCGGCAGGCGGTCGGGATCATCCGCTGCCGCGGCGGCGCCTCGGCCTGCGGCGACGAGTCCGGCGGCTCCGACAGCGCCGCACAGGATGTCCCTGCGCGAAGGTTCGCGAGCGATGGTCTGTCTCCCCGACTTTTTTTGCGGGCGCCGGCGCTTCGCGCCGAAGGCAACGCCCCACGTTTTCCCTGAACGTGAAGGTTACAGGAAGACGAGCCGCTCGACCAGAGCCGAACTGCCGGCGGACGCCGATTTCTCGCAGCTCAGGCGGCGCCGTGCGGAAGAAACGACCTCACCACGACGGGGCTCTGGGGGTGATGATAGCGATCCTGAGAGAAGGTAGGAATAATGCCTACCACTTGGCTCTTCAGGCAGCCGCGCCCCCTACATCACGGCGCCGATCTGCCAGGGCGTGAACTCGTGGTTGCCGAGGCCGAGCTCCTCGGATTTGCTGCGCCGGCCGGAGGCGACCTCGAGCACGAGATCGAAGATCTTTCTGGCCCATCTGCCTCGATGCTCGCCTCGCCGTCCAGGATCACGCCGCAATTGACGTCCATGTCCTCGTCCATGCGGCGGTACATCTCGGTGTTGGTGGCGAGCTTGATCGAGGGCACCGGCTTGAAGCCGAAGCAGGAGCCGCGGCCGGTGGTGAAGCAGATCAGGTTGCCGCCCGAGGCCACCTGGCCCGTCGCCGAGCAGGGGTCGTAGCCAGGGCTGTCCATGTAGACGAAGCCGCGCTCGGTGATCGGCTCGGCATATTTGTAGACGCCGACCAGGTTGGTCGTGCCGCCCTTGGCGGCGGCGCCCAGCGATTTCTCCAGGATCGTGGTCAGGCCGCCCGCCTTGTTGCCGGGCGAGGGGTTGTTGTTCATCTCGCCGCCATTGATCCGGCAGTACTCCTCCCACCATTTGATGCGCTCGATCAGCTTCTCGCCGACCGCGCGCGAGACGGCGCGCCGCGTCAGCAGATGCTCGGCGCCATAGATCTCGGGCGTTTCGGAGAGGATCGCGGTGCCGCCGTGGCGCACCAGGAGGTCGGCGGCAGCTCCGAGCGCGGGGTTGGCGGTCATGCCCGAATAGGCATCCGAGCCGCCGCACTGCAGGGCGAGCGACAGCTCCGAGGCCGAGATTTTCTGGCGCCGCGCCGCGTTGGCGTGCGGCAGCATCTCGCGGATCATCGCCTGCGCGCGCTCGACCGTCTTGCGGGTGCCGCCCGAGCCCTGCATGGTCATGGTGCGGAAATGCGGCCCGCGCCTGATCTGATAGGCCTCGAGCAAAAAATCGATCTGGTTGACCTCGCAGCCGAGGCCGACCAGCAGCACGCCCGCGAAATTCGGGTGCCGCGCATAGCCCCAGAGCGTGCGCTGCAAGGTCGCAAAACCTTCGCCGCGATCGGCCATGCCGCAGCCGGTGCCATGGGTCAGCGCGACGATGCCGTCGACATTGCCGAACGCGGCCAGCTCGTCCTTTGGAAAGGTCTCGGCGATCAGGTGGCAGACCGTGGCCGAGCAGTTCACGGTCGACAGCACGCCGATGAAATTGCGCGTGCCCGCCTTGCCGTTGTCGCGAAGGAAGCCCTCGAAGCTCGCGCGCCGGTCTTCGGGCACATAGGCGGTCGGCCGCGCATCGGCACCGAACGCATAGTCGCGAGCGAAGTCGCGCATCTCGACATTGTGGGTGTGGACGTGCGCGCCGGGCTCGATCGCCTCGGTCGCGAAGCCGATGATCTGGTTGTATTTCTTGATCGGCTCGCCGGCCTCGATGGGCCGCGTGGCGACCTTGTGGCCCGCCGGGATGCGGGCCGCGCAGGTCACCTGCTCGCCGCCGACGGCGGTCTTGGCCAGAAGATCGATGCGCGCCGTGACGACGTTGTCGTCGGGGTGCAGGCGGACGGTCAGGGTCTGATGCGGGGTCATGGGTGCTTCTTTCGGGGGGACGGTTGCGCGGGCAGCTCGCCCGCCGGCAGCTCGCGCTCGAAGATCTGCTCGAGGGAGTAGGGTAACGTTGCCGGGAATGCGGTCTCGCTGAGCTGGGTCTCGATCGACCGCCCTGCTCGACCGCCTCCGGATACACTTCTCGCTGCGGCCTCTTCCAACGTCCGGCTTCAGGCGATGGGCTGTCCTGCAACAATCGCCGGATCCGGCTGCGTTGCTCCGCCACGCTGGCACTGCCATCGGTTGGCGCGTCTGGGCTCGGCTGATGGTCCCACTTCAGCAGATGCAGGATCAGGACCTCGAGGCGGTTCTCCAACTGCTGGCGCTGGCTCCGCATCAAGCCCTCGAGCTCCTCGGCGACGTTTTCGACATCGAGCGCGGCAAGCCGGCCGGCGCGCAGATGCGCCGCCTGCTCCTCGAGCCAGGCGACGTAGTCCGTCTCGTACAACGACGGCTTGTCGAGCGTCTTCGCCATGCGCCGCCTCCTTTCCCGATGCAGATGGCACCAGCACCCACAAAGCGCAAGCGCGGCAATGGGCCGGCAGGGCCGCGCCGCATGGATCGCCCGGATCTGGGGTGCCGCGCGGCCTCGCGGGCTCGCTCAGTCGAGCGCGGGCGGCTCCTCGCGCAGCACCTGCTCGACCGAATACGGCAGCTGAGCCGGAAAGGATACGGCGTTCATCCTCGTCTCGCGGACCGCCTTGCGCACGGCGTAGGGGTACATCTCGGCGAGCGTGTCCGCGAGATGCCCCCTGAGACTGGGACTCCGCTTGAGCAACCGCTCCAGCCGGCGCCGCTGATCATCGATCGTGTTGTCCCAGCTGCGCGAGCGCTTTTCGGGTTGATGATCCCTCTTCAGCATGTGGGCGAGCAGCGTCTCCAGCCAGTTCTCGAGCTCCCGCCACTCGGCACGGCCCATGTCCGTCGAGCTCCTCGACCAGGTTGCCAAGATCGAGCTCGTCGGTGCGCCCGGCGCGCAGCAGCGCCGCCTGTTGCTCGGTCCAGGCGAGATAGTCCTTTTCGTAGAGCGACGATCGGAGGAGCGCCGTTGCCATCGCTGCAGTCCCACAGCCACCTTCGGATCGCGGCCACGCAGTGCAGAAAATCGCAAAGCCGAGATGATAGGAAGCCCGCGCGGCAGTGTCAAAAAATGCACCCGCGAAGTCGGCGACCGCAGGCTCTGCGCGCAGTCCGTGGCCGTCCGGTCTCGCCCGCGGCTCAGGCCTTGGTCGCGCCCGCGGTCAGGCCCGAGACCATGTACTTGCGCACGGCATAATACAGGGCCGCGGGCGGCAGCGAGTAGATGATCGCGGTCGCCATCAACAGCGTCCAGGGCGCATCGTCGGTCACCAAAAAATAGCCCATCGCCACCGGGATGGTGTGCTGCTTCTCGGTCGAGAGCAGAAGGAAGGCGTAGAGGTACTCGTTCCAGGCGAGCAGCAGCGCATAGGTGCCGATCGCGATCAGCGCCGGGCGCAGCAGCGGGATGTAGACCAGATAGAAGATCTGGAGCGGCGTGGCACCATCGACCTTGGCCGCCTCGTCGAGCTCGAACGGCACGTTGTCGCCATACTGGCGCAGCACCCAGATGGCGTAAGGGATGGCGAAGGTCGACATGGCGAAGATCAGCGCCCAGAGCGTGTTGATGAGCCCGTAGTCGGACATGACGACATAGAAGGGGATGGCGACGAAGGCGGCCGGGATCAGGTAGGTGAGCAGCGCCGTGTTGGAGATCACGTGGCCGTAGCGCAGCTTGAGGCGGCTGATGGCGAAGCTTGCGAGGCTCGCCACGACCAGCACCATGACCATGGTTGCGAGCGCCACGAAGATGCTGTTCCAGAGCTGGATCCAGAAGTCCTGCAGGAAGAAGTGATCCTCGTTGAACACGATGCGATAGTTCTCGAGGGTCGGGTTGTCCGGCCAGAAGCGGCCGGCAAAGGAGTCGGAGAGAGGGGTGAGCGAGAGCATCACCATGTGGTAGAGCGGCAACAGCGTCCAGATCAGGATGACGACCCCGAACAGCGCGAAGCCCGCTTCCGAGAGCGCGCGCTGGCCGGCGTAGAAGGCGCCGCTGCGCATGGCGGAGGAGCGGCCGTTGCCGTTGCGGATCGCAGTCGAGCGGGCGATCATGTGTCGACCCTCCCTCCGAGCCGCCGCACCAGCAGGATGACCAGCGGGACCAGGATCGGCAGCGCGGTCATCACCGTCGCCACGCCGGTGCCGAGCTGCTGCAGGTTGAAGGCGTAGCGTATGCCGAGCGTGGCCAGCACGTGCGTCTTGTCGGCCGGGCCGCCGCCGGTGAGCAGATAGACGCTGTTGAAGTCGCCGAGGCTCCAGATCGTCGAGAGCAGCAGGCTCGTGATGTAGAGGTTCTTGAGGTTCGGCCAGGTCACGTACCAGAACTGCTGCAGGGGCGAGGCGCCATCGATCCTGGCGGCCTCATACAGATCGGTCGGGATCGCCATGCGGCCGGCGAGCAGGATCAGGGTCCAGAACGGCAGGTACTTCCAGATATGGACGAAGATCACCGAGCCTAAGGCGTAATCCGGCTTGACCAGCCACCACGGCCCCTCGATGCCGAACACGTACCAGAGAAGATTGTTGAACATTCCCCATTCGGAGTTGAGCATCCAGCGGAACGAGAAGATCGTCGGGATCGAGGGCACCGCCCACGGCAGGATGAAGATCACGCTGAGCCAGCGGATCCACGGGCGCACCGACGCGAAGTAGCCCGAGAGCACGAGCGCCAGGAGCAGCTTGAGATTGATCCCGACACCGAGGAAGATCACGGTGTTCCACACCGTCTCCAGGTAGATCGGGTCCGAGAACAGCGTGCGATAGCTTGCCGGCGAGGAGCCCAGCCAGACCCCGTAGGCGACCGGCCACACCACCAGGACCAGGAAGACCACGACATAGGGGATGACGAAGATCGTGCCCCAGAGCATCTCCGGCGACCAGCGCCCGTCGCCGATGCGCCGGCTCGGAAGTCCTAAAGCCGTTACCGCCATGTGCGATCTCCCCGACCTCGCCCGGCAGGTCGGCGGGAGGGAGGCAGGCCCCCTCCCGCGATGCGATCAGCTGCCGGCGACCTGCTTGATCCGCTCGATCAGCTCGTCCACGGCGTCCTCCGCCGACCAGTCCTCGAGGACGACGCGGCCGACCGCCTTGCCGTAGGCGTTCTCGGCGTTGATGTCGATGAGCTTGTAGTTGAGGTAGTGCGGCCAGACCGTCTGGGGCCGCTGCGTGTACTGCGCCACCTCGACGACCTTGTGCGGGTCGTCCTTCGCGTTCCAGAACGGCATGTCGATGATGCGCTGGTCGACCGGGAACCAACGGGCGAGCGAGCCCTCGAGCTGCGGCCCGAGATTTTCCGGCTCGAGGTAGAAGCGCATGAACTCCTTGGCCGCTTCCTTGTTCTGGGCGTCCTCGAAGATCACCGCGGTCTTGATCGAGGCGACGTACTCGATCGGGCTGCCGTCCGGCTTGTCCGGCCATTCGATGGTGACCATCTGGTTCATGTAGCGATCTTTGTTCTCATACTCCGAAGCCGGGATCGACAGCGACGGATTGGGCACCATGAAGGAGATCTGGTTCTTGAAGTTGACGTTGTTGTCGCCGTCCTGCCAGTTCACGGCGCCGGGCGGGACGCAGCCGTCGAGATAGGGCTTGGTGTAGCTCTCGAGCGCCGCAATCATGCCCTCGCGCGTCTCGGGCTGATCGACCAGGAGATTGCCCTCGTCGTCGACGAGCTTGGTGTCGAACGCGTTGAGGAACATCATGTAGGCGAAGACGGTGTCCGAGGCCGCGGACGACATCGGCTGGCCGACGCCATACTTCTGGCGGTCGCCGGTCGCCTCGCGCACCGCCGGCTGCGCGGTCGAGCACCACCAGTCCCACCACTCGTTCCAGGTGGGGGGCACGTCGTCGAGGCTGAGGCCAGCCTCCTCGATCATGCTCTTCCAGACGTGGATGTGCTCGACCTGCTGCGCCACCGGAATGGCGTAGATCGAGCGCTCGTTGGTCTGTCCGTTGAGCAGGGTCACCGCCTGCATGGCCGTCGGCAGCAGGTGCTCCTGGATCGGCTCGACCACGTCCGAGACGTCCGCGAGCACCCCGTCGTAGGCCCAGCGCGAGGTGTGCGACAGGTCGAACAGGAAGCCATAGGCGAGATCCGGCGGCTGGCCGGCGGTCAGCGCCGCCAGGACCTTACGCGGCACGTCTTCGTTGGTGTAGTAGACGTACTCGACGTCGAGGCCCGATTCCGCCTCGAAGGCGGCGACCGTCTTATCGAACTGCTCGTCCTCTTCCGGGTAGTAGCTCTTGTTCCACCAGATCGTGAGATCCTGGGCGAAGGCCTGTGTCGAGACGGCCGTCAGCAACGTTGTCGCCAACGCAGTTCGAGCAAGTCTTGGCATATGTGTCTCCCAGTTCAGACTGTTTGTTTCTTGCAGGCCGCCCCGCCTCCGGGCAACCGCCGAACCGTCATCTTAGAGAGCAGGTCCGCTCTCGTCAAAGCATCCTCCCGCGGGATCACTGCGCAGGGAGCGCCGGCGACATGCGCTCAGAAGCGGGGCCGCGAATCCAGTGGCTGATCCCTGCCGCCGGCCCAGGGCGGCGGCGCGCCCGGCCCCTGGTAGCCCTCGGCCGCCCAGCGACCGCCATAGAGCCCCGACCAGGCATCGCCGCTGATGTCCTGGGCGGCGCGGAAGCTGCCGGGCGGCGCGCTGCCGGGGGCGACGTTCAAGAGATCGACCGGCCGCAGCGAGAGGTCGAGCCCCATCTCCTGCGCGGCGCGGAACGAGCCCGACGCCGCGCCGCCCTCCTGCGCCTCCGGCCAGCCAGAGGTGCCGCCGCCAGGATCAGGCAGGCGGCCCACACCGGTCTTGGCATCCAGCGCCCGCGCATGTCCCCTCCCGCCGCCGACTGAGGCGCGCCACGATGGGCCCGGGCACGAGCGGTGTCAAACCGCGGATTGCCCCGGCGCTTCTCCGAGGCCCGCGCCGCCGCCGCGTGTTGACAGCCGCCCGCCGCATGCGCACCTTAGCGGCTGTCGTATCATGCCGGGGTGCCCCGAGGGGCTGAGATCAACACCCGTCGAACCTGACCTGGGTCATGCCAGCGAAGGGAGCCGATACGGCCGCAGCACACTTTCCGGAGTGCGGCACGCGGTGGTCGGCTCGAAAGGAGCCAGGATGAGCCGTGTGCAGGTCACAGAGCGCAGCCTTTCGCCGAAGCTCGATCCGACCCTCTATCTGGTGACCGACCCCCATCTCGGCGGTGGGCGGGCATTGCTCGAGATCGTCGCGGCCGCAGTCCAGGGCGGCGTCACGCTGGTGCAGCTGCGCGACAAGGAGGCCGAAGGCCGCGCCCTGCTCGAGCAGGCGCGCGCGCTCAAGGCCCTGCTCGATCCGGCGGGCGTGCCGCTGCTGATCAACGATCGCATCGACATAGCGCTCGCCGCCGGCGCCGCCGGCTGCCATGTCGGCCAGACCGACCTGCCGGCCGAGGACGCGCGCGCGCTGCTCGGCCCCGATGCGATCCTCGGCACCTCGCTCGATGCCATCGAGCAGGCCCGCGCGGTGGATCCCGAGCATCTGGACTATGTCGCCTACGGGCCGTTCGCTCCGACCGCGACCAAGGGCGATGCGGGGCCGCCGATCGGTGCCGCCGGCCTCGCCGCGGTGCGCACGCTTACCGCCCTGCCGCTGGTCGCGATCGGCGGCATCGGCGAGGCCAACCTTGGCGACGCCATCGCCGCCGGCGCCGACGGCATCGCCGTGGTCGCCGCGATCATGGCGGCGCCCGATCCGGCCGCGGCCAGCCGGCGCCTGCGCGCGGCATCGAGGCGGCACGCAGACAAGCGCGAGGAGCGCGCATGATCGCCAACATCCTGACCATCGCAGGCTCGGATTCCGGCGGCGGCGCCGGCGTCCAGGCGGACCTCAAGACCTTCTCGGCGCTCGGCACCTTTGGCTGCTCGGTGTTCGCCGCGCTGACCGCGCAGAACACGCGCGCGGTCACGGCGATCCACGACGTCCCGCCGGCGTTCATCAGCGCCCAGATCGACGCCGTGTTCGCCGACATCGAGATCGCTGCCGTCAAGCTCGGCATGCTCTCCCGGCCCGAGGCGATCGCGGCGGTGGCCGACGGGCTGCGGCGCCACGGCGCGCGCAACATCGTCATCGATCCGGTGATGGTCGCGAAGACCGGCGCTCGGTTGTTGCGCCAGGAGGCGGTGAGCGCGCTCAAGACGGAACTGCTGCCGCTGGCCACGCTGATCACGCCAAACCTGCCGGAGGCGGGCGTGCTTCTCGACCTCGAGCCGGCCAGGGACACCGCGGGCATGATCGCAATGGCACGCGCGTTGCGCGGGTTCGGGCCGCGGGCGGTGCTGGTGAAGGGCGGCCACCTCGAGGGCCCCGAGAGCGTCGACGTGCTCGACGACGGCGCCGACCCCCAGATCCTCGTCGCGCCTCGGATCGCCACCCGCAACACGCATGGCACTGGCGACACGTTGTCCTCCGCGATTGCGGCCTTTCTCGCACGCGGCCACGGCCTGCGCGAGGCGGTCCGGGAAGCAAAAGCCTATCTCACCGATGCGCTGCGGGCGGCGGATCGCCTCAACGTCGGCCACGGCCATGGTCCGGTGCACCACTTCCACCGCTGGTGGTCCGAGGAGGACAAATGAGCTTTTCCGCCGAGGCCTGGCAGCGGATCGGTCCGCTGTACGAGAAAATCCTGGCGCTGCCGTTCAATCAGGAGCTGGCCGCGGGAACCCTCTCGCGCGAACGCTTCACCTTCTACATGCTGCAGGACGCCCTCTACCTGACGCAGTTCGGGCGCGCCCTGGCGGCGACGGCGGCGCGCGCGCCGGACGAGGATGCGATGATCCAGTTCGCCGGCAGCGCCCAGGCCGCAGTGGTGGTCGAGCGCGAGCTGCATGCGGGCTTCTTTGCGGCCTTCGGCATCACGCCCGAGCAGGCCGCGGCGACCGAGCCGTCACCGACCTGCGAGCACTACACCCACTATCTCCTGGCGCTCGCCCACAACGCTCCCTACGCGGTGTCGGTCGCGGCGCTGCTGCCGTGCTTTTGGATCTATCGGGAGGTCGGCAGCCATCTGCTCGCCATCGCGCGGCCGGGCAACCCGTACCAGGCCTGGATCGACACCTACGCTGACGAGGCCTTCGCCGAAGGCGTGCGCAAGGTGATCGCGATCAGCGATCGGGTCGCGGAGGGCGCCACGCCCGTGCTGCGTGCGCAAATGCTCAAAGCCTTTGTGCGCGCCTCGCAGCTGGAATGGATGTTCTGGGACAGCGCCTGGCGGCGCGAAGCCTGGCCGATCTAGCGACGCCGCGCGCACCGCAGATGGTCGCCGCGCCGGTCCGCCTATGAAGAGCGGACTGTGTCGGAGCATGTGTCCGCGCTTGAATTCGCGCTCTGGTTGATATACGAATATAGCCGACGCCAAACGAGGAAAATCGATGCACGCCATCGCTCCGACGATGCGGCGCACGACGGCAGAGCGAGCACCCTCCTGGCCATGACCGATCCCCCGTGCGGCCTGCAAGAGGCGCAGCCCGCCTTCGACGCCGACGGTACCCTGCCGGATCGTCGAGGCCGTGGCCATGCGGACCTGCGTCATCGCGACGATGCCGACATCGGCGCCGCCTGGCACGATGCCATCGAGAGCATCCGGGACGGCTTCGCGCTGTTCGACGAGCACGACCGGCTGGTGATCTGCAACTACCGCTATGGCGAGATCGACGGGCTCGGCCCCGATCTGATGGTGGTGGGCACCAGCTGGCAGGCCATGCTGCGCGCTGGCGTCGAGCGCGACCGCTATGTGAGCGCGCGTGGCCGCGCCGATGCCTACATCGCCGAGCGCAGGGCGCATCATCGCCGGGCCGACGGCACCGTGCTCGAGGAGCAGCTTGCCGACCGGCGCTGGGTGCAGATCCGCGAGTACCGCACGTCCGACCGCGGCACGGTTGCCACCCGCACCGACATCACCGAGCTCAAGCAGCGCGAGCGCACCCAGATCGCGCTCAGCGAAGAGCTGCGCACCCAGTATCTGCGCTTCGATGCCGCGCTCAACAACATGATCCAGGGTCTGTGCATGTTCGACGCCGACCAGCGCCTGATCGTGTGCAACGCGCGCTATCTGGAGATGTACGGCTTCTCGTCGGAGATCGTAAGACCCGGCATCACCCTGCGTGAGATCATGGAATACAGCGTCTCGCTCGGCAATTACCGGCGCGAGGACGCGCTGCGTGCGATCTCCGAGCGCCCCGATACCGCCGAGAAGCGCGAGCAGGCGGTGCTGCACCAGCGCCTGAACGATGGCCGGGTGATCGCGGTGATGCATCAGCCGATGCCGCATGGCGGCTCGGTCGCGACCTACGAGGACGTGACGCAGACCGTGCACGCCGAGGAGGCGCTGCGCGACTATGCCGCCAGGCTCGAGCGCAGCAATCGCGAGCTCCAGGACTTCGCCTCGATCGCCTCGCACGACCTGCAGGAGCCGCTGCGCAAGATCGAGGCGTTCGGCGACCGGCTGGTGGCCCGCTGCGGCGCCGAGCTCAGCGACGCCGGCCGCGTCTACGTCGACCGGATGCAGGATGCCGCGCGCCGCATGCGCCTGCTGATCAACGACCTTCTGACCTACTCGCGGGTGACCACCACGGCGCGCCCGTTCGCCGCGGTCGATCTCGGCCGGATCGCCAGGGAGGTGATGTCGGACCTCCAGGTCGCGATCGAGCAGGCCGGCGCCCGGATCCTGCTGGGCGATCTGCCGGTCATCCAGGCCGACGCCACGCAGATGCGCCAGCTGCTGCAGAACCTGCTCAGCAACGCGCTGAAGTTCCGCTGCGCGGCACGGGCGCCGGAGGTGCGTCTCAGCGGGCGCCTGTACACGCCCGAGCGCCCCGAGCACCGCGCCGCAGCACCGCCGTTTGTGCGAGCTCACGGTTGCCGACAACGGCATCGGCTTCAAGCAGGACTACGCCGATCGGATCCTCGGCATCTTCCAGCGCCTGCACGGCCGCAGCGAATATCCCGGCACCGGCATCGGGCTCGCCACCTGCCGCAAGATCCTCGAGCGCCACGGCGGCACGATCGCCGCATCCGGCCGGCCGGGGGAGGGTGCCGTGTTCACCTGCACCCTGCCGGTCAGCCAATCGGACGACCTGCTGACGTGATGAGATACTCAACCCCGATCACCATCCTGGTCGCCGAGGACGACGCCGACGATCGCCTCATGATCCTCGAGGCGTTCGAGGAGAGCCGGGTGGCGAATCGGGTCGATTTCGTGGTCGATGGCGAGGAGCTGCTGCAGTATCTGCGGCGCGAAGGCGAGTTCAGCCGGCTGGAGGCGGAGCCCTACCCGGGCGTGGTCCTGCTCGATCTCAACATGCCGAGGAAAGACGGCCGCGAGGCGCTGCGCGACATGAAGGCCGATCCGGCGCTCTGCCGCATCCCGATCGTGGTCCTCACCACCTCGCGCGCCGAGGAGGACATCGTGCGCACCTACGGCCTGGGCGTGAGCTCCTTCATCACCAAGCCCGTGACCTTCGAGGGCCTGGTCGACGCCCTGCGCATCATCTGCCGCTACTGGATCGAGATCGTGTCGCTGCCGCCCGAGTGCTCGAGGCCCAGGGCATGAGGCCCCGGCGCCGGCGCTCGACGACGCGACAGGGCGGTGCAGGCCATGGCCAGGCAGCGCGATCTTGATCGCATGAGCGGGGCCTCCGACCTCGCGCCGCGCGTCCTGCTGGTCGAGGACGACGAGGGCGACTACCTGCTGACCCGCGACCTGCTCGCGGAGGTCTTCGGCGGCGCCGTCGAGGTCGACTGGGTGCAATCGTGGAGCGGCGCGCTGGCGGCGATCGCCGAGGCCCGGCATGACGTCTACCTGGTCGATTACCGCCTGGGCGAGCGCAATGGCGTAGAGCTGGTGCGCGAGGCGATCGACCTCGGCTCGGCAGCGCCCTTCATCGTGCTGACCGGGCAGGGCAACCGCGAGATCGATCTCGAGGCCATGCGTGCCGGCGCGGCGGACTACCTGGCCAAGGGCGAGATGACGGCGCCGCTTTTGGATCGCGCCATCCGCTATGCCATCGAGCGCCATCGCGCGGAGCGGCGGCTGGCCGAGCTGGCGCAGTTCGATCAGCTGACCGGCCTCGCCAACCGCGTGCTGTTCCGCGACTATCTGTGCAAGACCCTGGCGCGCGCCGACCGCCATCGCCAGCTGGTCGCGGTCATGCTGCTCGACCTGGACCGCTTCAAGACCATCAACGACACCCATGGCCACGAGGCGGGCGACGTCCTGCTCAAGCAGATCGCGCTACGGCTGCGCGGTGCTTTGCGCGAGAGCGATCTGGTGGCGCGGCTCGGCGGCGACGAGTTCACCGTGGTCATGGACGGTCTTTGCGACCCCAGCGCGATCGCGGGCTTCGCGACCCGCATCCTCGACGTCGTGCGCCAGCCGGTCCGGCTCGGCAACTGCGATGTCGTGACCACCGCCAGCATCGGCATCTCGGTCTATCCGACCGATGTCGACAACATCGACGAGCTGCTGGCGAGCGCCGATGCCGCGATGTATCGCGCCAAGGACCAGGGCGCCGACCGGTTCCACTTCTACACCATGGCCATGCGGGTGCACGCCGCCAAGCGGCTCGACCTCGAGAACGGGCTGCGCGGCGCCCTGATGCGGCGCGAGTTCCGGCTGCACTACCAGCCGCAGGTGGATCTGTTGACAGGGGCCATTCAGGGCGTCGAGGCGCTGCTGCGCTGGCAGCATCCCCGCCGCGGCCTGGTCGGTCCCGCCGAGTTCGTGCCGCTCGCCGAGGAGACCGGGCTGATCGTGCCGATCGGCGCCTGGGTGCTGCGCACTGCCTGCGGCCAGATGCGCGCCTGGCGCAGCGCCGGCTATCCGTCCATGCACGTCGCGGTCAACTTCTCGGCGCGCCAGTTCCAGGACGAGGACCTGGCGCTGGTGGTGGCGGCGATCCTCGAGCAGTGCGATCTGGCACCACGCTTCCTCGAGATCGAGATCACCGAGAGCGACATCCTGAAGAACCCCGGCCGGACGCAGTCGCTGCTCGAGGAGTTCATCGAGCTCGGGGTGCGGATCTCGCTCGACGACTTCGGCACCGGCTATTCGTCGCTCAACCACCTGCGCTCGTTCCCCGGCGCCTCGATCAAGATCGACCGCTCGTTCGTGCGCAACATCTGCACCGAGCGGCACGATGCGGCGATCGTGCGTTCGCTGATCGTGATGGCCCACAATCTCAACCTGAAGGTCATCGCCGAGGGGGTCGAGACGGCCGAGCAGCTCGCGTTCCTGCGCGACAACGCCTGCGATGCCATCCAGGGCTTTCTGGTGAGCCGGCCGGTGCCGGCCGAGGAGATCACGCCCGAGCTTCTGGCGAGGCCCCTGGTGCCGCGCCCCTGGCAGCCCTCGCTGACCGCATAGCGTGGCGCGCGATCCTGCGCCGGCCTTGGCGATCAAACCCGATCTTGCGGCCAGGCCCTGGTGCCGCGTTCCTGGCGCTCGCCCATCTCATGACGCCGCACGCGATCCGCCCGGTGCCGAAGCTGAACAGGGGCCACACGCCTGCAAGAGGCCCGCCCCCCGGCTCCGCGTCGGACGGTCCGCCTCGGGCTCAGATCGTCGTCCACGATGCGCGGCTCCTGGCGCTGCGCGCGCGGTGGCCGGCGACCACGATCAGGGCACCGTCGGAGCGGGCCCGATCGAGGGCGTCCTCGGCGCGCTCGATCAGGTGGCCGAGCGCCTCGTCGTCGCGGAACTGGGCGACGCCGATCGCCGGCCGGGCAAGCGCGCCGGCCTCGGAGCAGAGGCTGCGACCGATCCGCTCGGCGCGAACGACGGCATCACCGAGGCCGGTCTCCAGCATGATCACCGCGAGGCGCCCGTCGGCGTAACGCGCGAGCGCGCTGCCTTTGCCGGCCTCGGCGGCGATCATGCCGTCGAGCGCCTGGATCCGCGCGCGCGCCCCGGTGCCCGTCGGGTGCTGCTCGGCTCGGTCAGGACCGGCGGGATCGAGCAACAGGAGGGAGAGCGGCGCGCCGCTCTGGGTCGCCGCAAGGGCGGCGCGGCGCAGCGCATCGTAGAAGCCGCGCCAGTCCGTGACCGCCGCATCGCCCGCGCGTGCCGGGCGCGCGCGCGATCGCGGCCTCGCCTCGCTCAGCCCGCCCGGGGCCGGAGAGGCTCTCAGAGCTTCCGAAGCGTCCTCGACCGGCAACCACGCATCGGCGCAAAGGTCGGCGACCATGCTATCTCCGCTCGTTCGAGGCTTGCCCACGCCATACGCCGATCGCCGGGCCGCCATCGATCGGTCCTGAAGGTGGATCGGCCGGGGCGCGATCCGACCCCCTCACGGCGCTTCGCCTGTCCGACATGTCGCATGAATGCGTCGGGGCGTCGCACGAATGACGCATGACGCGACGCAGAGATCGGTCACGCTGCGACGCCTTTTTGCTGCAGCATGCCGCGCATGCAGCCGAGCGTCCTGATCGTGGTCACCTCGCTGGTCTCGAAGCGGATGCCGTAGGCCGCCTCTGCGGCCATCACCAGCTCGATGTGGCGCAGGCTGTCCCAGCTGCGCACGGTGGAGGGGCTGGCCGCGTCCGAGAAGACGTCGATCGGCTCGCGCAGGATGCGCGCGAAAAGTTCCTCGAGCTTCATGACCATCTCTCTCGTGATTGTCCGGGGTGGGCTGGTTCGCCGGGCGCAGGGATGCTCAGCCGAAAATCGCGCGCCGGACGGCCGCGGGCCAGCGCCCGGGCTCGAAGCCGTGCTGGCTGAAGGCCGCCAGCACCCAGCGCTCGATGCCGAGGCCGACACAGGCGGTGGCGGCGATGCCCTCGGTCGCGCCGTCACTGGCGCCGATATCGAAGCGGTCGCCGAAGAACTTGCCGTGCAGGTTGATCGAGCCGCAGGCCAACTCCCGCCGCGCCCCGTCCGGACCGGGCTCGATCGTCAGGATGATCTCGTTCTTCACCTCCTGGGCGCGCTGCCAGAAGGTGCGAGCGGCCGAGACGGTGGCGAAGAAGGGGTCGCTCGCGGTCTCGATCCGGCACTCGAGATCGAAGATCTGAGCGAGCTCGCCGACCACCGGCAGGGCGCGGCGGCGGCAGTCGGCGACGTGGTCCTCGCTGCCGACCAGCACCAGCTCGCGGACGTTGAACTCCCAGAGGCGGTCCAGCCCGACGAGATTGCGCGATTCGTAGCGGAACACGCGGCCCTTCCAGCTGAAGGCGACGCCCTCCTCGCCGATCCACCGGCCCGCGAGCGTTGGATAGCAGGGGAAGCAGGCGGCGGGGTTGAGGCACAGGCCCGGCAGGTGAACGTGTTCAGCGCCCGGCATCAGCACACCTTCGGCGCAGCTGTTCGCCTGCCGAAATGCCTCGATCGCGTCGAAATCCTCGACCATGTGGCCGACGAAGCTGATCGCGTTCGGGTGCGAATCGAAGTAGCCGCAGCGATGCAGGATGTCGGCGTCGACGAAGGCCGGAAAGCTGCGCGGCTCGGCGCGAAAGTGCTGCACGTAAAGCTCCGCCGCCTTGGCGTCGATCAGCTCGGCCAGGGCCAGCGCCGGGCCGGCCAGGGCGATGTGCCCCTGGCCATAGGCGAACAGCCAGCCGCGGCGCAGCAGCTCCTCGTTGACCCCGGTCGCCAGCGGCCCGTCGTCGTGGCGCTCCCGGCGCAGGAAAACCTTGGGCTCGAAGCGGTGCGTGCGCTTGAGCATCGCGTCGAGGAAGCGTTCGACCTTGCCCCTGACCTCGGCGTCGCGGGTGCGATCGGCGACCTCGAGCTCGACCGCGGCGCCGCCGCCGGTGACCCGCAGCGCCCCAAGGTACGGCGACACGAACGCCGCTTCCTTCTCGATGTCGGCTGCGAGTTCGAGGTCGATCCGACGTGGCAGGTCGATGACTGCGATCATGCCCAGGTGCTCCGTACGCAGGTTAGAAGGGGAGCGGGCTCAAGGAGAGCCGGCCTCAAAACTGATAGTAGAGAAAGCCGCCATGGCCGGAGATCGAGCCGAGCGCTGCGGCGAGCAGGATGGCGCCGACCAGGCTCCAGCCGAGGTTCGGCCGCCACGTCAGCCAGAGCGGCCAGGAGCGCTCGCCCTCGGGCTGCGGGTCGGAGCTGAACCAGTGCCGCCCCATCAGCTCTTGGGTGTTGGGGCAGGTCAGCGCTATCGTGCCCAGGACGACGATCCAGATCAGCGCCGGGCCCGCATCGATGGCGATCTGCCCCAGACCCGCTCCCAACGGTGAAGTGGCAGCGTGCAGCACATCGGGGGTGCCGAGCCCGGCCATGCTGGCGAGCAGGCCAAGTGCCGTTGGCACGTCGGGAGCGCGAAAGAACACGAGGCCTGCGATCACCACCGCCATGGTCAGCAGCCAGCCCGCGGCCGGCGGCAGCGCCGGCAGGCGCGCCTCCCGCCAGCCGTGGTTGACGGCCAGCGCCAGGCCATGGATCAGGCCGAACACGACGAAGGTCCAGCCGGCGCCGTGCCACAGGCCCGCGAGCACGAAGGTCGCGACGACCGGCAGCGCGGTCGCCAGCAGGAAGCGCGCCATGCGACCATGAGCGCGCTGGAGCGCGCGGCGGGTGAGCGGCATGGCGATCGGCGCGTACAGATAGCTCGTGAAGAAGCGCGTCATCGTCATGTGCCAGCGCCGCCAGAAGTCGGTGATGCTGCACGCCTTGAGCGGCGAGTTGAAGTTCAGCGGCAGCCTGAGCCCGAACAGGTAGGCGATGCCGAGCGCCATGTCGCAGTAAGCGGAGAAGTCGAAGTAGAGCTGCAGGGTATAAGCAAGCGCGCCGATCCAGGCGAGCGAGGCGGCGACCGGCAGGCCCGCGGCGGCGCCATCGAACACGCCATCGGCGAACGGCGCGATGCTGTCGGCGAGGATCAGCTTCTTGAACAGGCCGATGCCGAACACCGTGAGTGCGACCGCCATCCGGGTGCTGTCGAGGCCGGCCGGTCGCGCGCTGGCGAGTTGCGGCAGCATGTCCCTTTGCAGGACGATCGGCCCGGCGGTGACGCAGGGAAAGAACGAGGCGAACAGCAGATAGTGGCGAAAGCGCACCTCGCCGACCTGGCGATTGTAGACCTCGACCAGAAAGCCGATCTGGATGAAGGTGTAAAAGGAGATGCCGACAGGCAGCAGGATGTCGAGATGCGCCAGAGTGCTGCCCGTGAGCAGATTGGCGTTGTCGATCAGGAAATTCGTGTACTTGTAGTAGCCCAGCAGGGCGAGGTTGGCGGCGATCGCGGCGAGCAGCAGACGACGCGCGGTGCGGCGATCATCGACCCGGGCCAGGAGCAGCCGTGCTGCGCCGTAGTTGAACAGGATGGAGCCGAGCAGCAGGGCGGCGAGCGCCGGGCTCCACTTGCCGTAGAACACCAGCGAGGCGCCGGCCAGCCAGAGCAGCGCCGCATCCCAGCCCCAAAGGCGGTGCACGGCGACGAAACCCAGCAAGCACAGCGGCAGAAAGCCGAAGATGAACGCGGGCGAATGGAACAGCATCCTACAGCTCCCTAGAGACGCGCCGTGACTGCGGGCTGGCCTTGCCGGATCACAGGCCGGGGACCAGATCGATCAACCGTTGCAGGCAGGCGGGCCCGCTGTGCTCGGCGTCGATGAACATGGCAGCGGTGCAGCCGGCGATGGCCGGATCGAAGCCGCCTACCACCGTCGCGCCATGCGTCGCGGCGAGCTGCGCCGTAATCGCCTCGACCCGCAGCAGGCCCGCGCCGTAGGCGGTGCCCTGCACCTGCCGATAGAAGTCGGCGTTGAACGGCGGATGGATCAGGACGACCCGCACGCCGCGTTCGTGCAGCAGCGCCAGCAGGCGATCGACTGCCGCCACTGCCGCCTCGTCGATCTGCAGGGTGCGGCCTTGCCGCTGCGCGACGGCCGAGGCGACCTCGGCGCCGGTGCGCTCGGCCGTGAACCGGCCGCGATGCGCGCTCGACCAGCGGATCGAGCCGTCGGCCTGCAGCACGTCCATGGTCGGCAGGGAGCGCGCCTGGACCGGTCCGGGCAGGGTGGCGGCGCCCAGCCGGCGCAGCCCGTTGTCCAGGAGGGTCGAGAGCGAGAGCAGGCCGAGCCAGCGCTCGAGCGGGCGGGTCTCGAGCCACGGGCGGGCGATGCCGAGCCTTGCCTTCATGGCGTTGGCATCGGGGAGCCCGGTCAGCCAGAGCGTGTCGCTGCGCTGCGCCTCCGGCAGAAAGGTCATGTCCCTGATGCTCATGATCAGGGTGTCCGGCAGGCGGTCGTGACGCAGCAGCATCTCGACCACCGCCAGCAGGTCCTCGTGGTAGTCGCGGTGCACATGCGCGTTGTAGAAGCGGTGCCCCGGCAGCAGGTCGGCGTGCGCCTCCTGCCAATGGCTGGCGCCGAGCACCACGACGTGCGGCCGGAGCGCGAGCCGTGCGATGTGGGCGCGGCGCAGGCCGCGGGTGTCGAAGTTCAGGTCGAAGACCGCGTAGTTGTCGCCGGCGGCCAGAGCATCGGCGGCGCGGGCCTGCGCGGCAGCGCTGTAGCTCAAAGGCGCCAGAAGCCAGTTGGCAGCCGCCAGCGCGCTCATCAGCAGAGCGACCACCAGCGCGGTCAGCAGCAGAT
The DNA here is from genome assembly GCA_963753315.1 of uncultured Alphaproteobacteria bacterium. Lineage (GTDB taxonomy): Bacteria > Pseudomonadota > Alphaproteobacteria > Geminicoccales > Geminicoccaceae > DASUGG01. The sequence continues at coordinate 3,299 of CAVWCI010000032.1, read as the reverse complement.
AGGGCACGGACTCGCCCGCGGCCTTCAGGGGACGGCGCGGCTGGTCGGCCAGGGGGTCCGAGAGGGTTGCGTGGGCTCGGGCCATCGGTCAGCGTGACGTCTTGATGCGGTGGGGACGGCGATGCACCATGGATCTCCAGGGATTTCTGAGGGCGATTCCTAACATAGGAACATACTCCCGACAAGGCAAAAAACACGGCGCGGCGAGCGCGTCGCTTTGCCATGGCGAACGTATGGAGAACACGCGTGCCTTAGAGGTTGAAGGTTAATTGATCGCTAACACGCTGCAGTTGGATGGCAAACGGCGACGCCGCGGCGCTCGCGTAGGCCCCGCCCGGCCCTACCGCCCGGCCGCCCCGCGGAGACCGGTGTTGCGCGAAGGCGCCGATGGTGCTGAAACGGCGCTTCGCTCGGCCACGTCCCGCTCGTCCTGCGGCGGCGCGCGGATCGGGCCGGTGAGGTCGAGCAAGCACCCGTTGGGGGAGAGGCATGCGGATCGAATCGGTCGCGGTGCTCGGCGCCGGGGCCATGGGCAGCGGCATCGCGGCGCTCTGCGCGCAGGCCGGCTGCCGGGTCGCGCTGCTGGACGTGAGCCGCGGCGCGGCGGAGCAGGCCTTGGCCCGCATGGTCGAGAGTCGCCCGCCGATGCTCGACGACCCGGCCAAGGCTGACCTGATCACGGCGGGCTCGTTCGAGGACGATCTGGCCGCTGCGGCCGGCCCGGCCGACTGGATCTGCGAGGCGATCATCGAGGACCTCGCGACCAAGCGCGCGCTGTTCGGCAGGCTCGAGCCGTTGCGCCGGGCGGGCGCTGTGGTCAGCAGCAACACCTCCGGCATCCTACTGCGCACCATCACCGAGGGCTTGCCCCTGCGCCTGCGCCGCGATATCGCCGTGACCCATTTCTTCAATCCGGTCAGGGTGATGCGGCTGGTCGAGCTGGTCCCGGGCGCCGAGACCCGCGCCGAGGCGATGCAGACGCTGGAGCGTTTCCTCGCGGAGCGGCTCGGCAAGGGCGTGGTGCACGCCAAGGATACCGTGAACTTCATCGGCAACCGGATCGGCTGCTTCTGGATGCTCTCGGGCCTGCACAAGGCCCATGCCGGGCTCGCCCACGGCCTCCCGATGGAGCAGATCGACGCGCTCCTGGCGGCCCCGTTCGGCATCCCGCCGACCGGCCTGTACGGCCTGCTCGACCTGGTCGGCCTCGACGTGCTGGAGCTGGTCGCGAAGAACCTCGCCGCCAATCTGCCCGATGGCGATGCCGGCCTCGCCTTCGCGTGCCTGCCGCCGATCGAGCAAGCGATGGTCGAGCGCGGCCAGCTCGGCCGCAAGACCGGCGGCGGCTTCTACCGCCTGATCCGGCACGACGACGGCACGCGCAGCAAGGAGGTGTTCGATCTGCGCCTGCAGAGCTGGCGCGCGGCCAGGAACATCGCCCTGGCGCCCGATCACACCGAAGCGGCATCGCTCCTGTTCGACGACAGCCCGCAGGGCCGGCTCGCCTGGGACGTGATGGGCGGGACCTTGTGCTACGCCGCCGGGCTGATCCCCGAGATCGCCGACGACGTGGTGAACATCGATCGCGCCATGCGCTGGGGCTTCAACTGGGCGAAGGGGCCGTTCGAGCTGCTCGACGCGCTGAGGCCCGCCCGGGTCGCCGACCGACTGGAGGCTGAGGGCCAACCGTTGCCCAAGATGCTCGGGATCCTGCGCAAGACCAGCGCCGAGCGCTTCTACGGCGCGGGCGGCAACACCTGTCTCGGCACGGACGGCGCCTTCCACCCGGTGCCGTAACTCTACGAGGCGCGTCTCGCGATCGCGCGCGGCCGGCGCCGGCGCAGCCGGGTCGCCTCGAAATGGCGCTGCTCGGCGGCGAGAATGAGGGCCTCCTGCGAGCCGGTCTCCTCGGCCGGCGTGCGCGGCTGGCGCTGGACATAGCTGCCGTCGGCGCGCATCTCCCAGGCGTTGCGGTGATCGTTCAGCTGCAGCTCGAGCACGGCGCGCAGGCGCTCGCGCAGGATCGGATCCTCCACCGGCGCCACGACCTCGACCCGGCTCTCGAGATTGCGCGTCATCAGGTCCGCCGAGCCGATGAAGTACTCTTCGTCGCCGCCGTTGCGGAAATAGTAGATGCGGGCATGCTCGAGGAAGCGGCCGACGATGCTGACCACCGTGATGTTCTCGGAGATACCGGGCAGCCCCGGGCGCAGGCGGCAGGTATCGCGCACCACCAGCTCGACCTTGACCCCCGCCTGGGACGCCCGGTAGAGCGCCATGACGATATCCGGGTCCTCGAGCGCATTGGTCTTGAGCCGTATCAGCGCAGGCGTCTTGCGCGAATGGCCGCCGATCTCGCGCTCGATCCGCTCGAGCAGCGGCTTCTTCATCGCGCGCGGCGAGGTCAGGATCTTGCGGTAGATGCGCGACGGCTTGTAGCCGGTGGTGAGGTAGTTGAACAGCTCGGTCAGGTCGTGGCCGATGTCGTCGTCGCAGGTCAAGAGGCCGAGGTCGGCGTACAGGCGCGCCGTGCCGGCATGGTAGTTGCCGGTGCCGATGTGCACGTAGCGGCGCAGCCCATTGTAGTCGCGGCGCACGACGAGCACGACCTTGGAGTGAGTCTTGAGGCCGACGACGCCGTAGTTGACGTGGATCCCCGCTTCTTCCAGCCGGGTCGCCCAGCGGATGTTGGCGGCCTCGTCGAAGCGCGCCTTGAGCTCGACCACCACGGCGACCTGCTTGCCGTTGCGCGCGGCGTCGACCAGATAGCCGACGATCGGCGTATCGGCGGAGGTCCGGTACAGGGTCATCTTGATGGCGAGCACCTTGGGGTCCTGGCTCGCCTCGCGCACGAAGCGCTCGACCGAGGTGGCGAAGGATTCGTACGGGTGGTGCAACAGGATCGAGCCGGTCTCGCGGATGATGTGGAAGATGTTGCGCGCGTCCAGCAGGGCGGGCGCGGTCAGCGGGTGATGCACCGGGTCGTGCAGAGCCGGCAGGTCCAGCCCGGCGATCTCCATGAGATCGCGCATGCCCAGCATGGTGGCGATCTCGGCCACGTCTTTGTCCTCGTTCAGGCCGAGCTCGGCGGCGAGCATGCCGCGATGCAGGGGCTTCATGCCCTCCATGATCGCCAGCCCCACGATCGGCGCGAACTTGCGATCGCGCAGCTCGGCTTCGATCACGCCATGAGGTCGTCTTCCTTGTCCTCGTCGTTCTCGGTGTTGGCGTTGCGCGTGACCCGGAAGAACTCGCAGGATTCGAGATCCCTCCCCGGGAACAGCATATCGAGATTGTGC
>CAVWCI010000031.1:0-137049 GCA_963753315.1 uncultured Alphaproteobacteria bacterium | reverse complement strand
GCTTCGCGTCAGCGCCGATCTTTTGCCGATGGATGAGCGCCTGTTCCGTCCCGAGCCGATGCGGCTCGAGCTCGCCTCGCGCGCCCGGGGGAGGTCGTCATGAGCCCGCCTCGCATCCTGGTCGAGCGGGCCGTTATCGATCAAGGCGGGACGATCGTCACGCTCACCCTGAACCGGCCCGACAAGCTGAACGCGATCGACAGCCCGATGCTGGACGCGCTCGAAAAAATCCTCGCCGAGATCGAGCGCGACACGGAAGTTCGGGTCGTGGTGCTGACCGGTGCCGGCCGGGCGTTCTCGGCGGGCGCCGACATCAAGGAGTGGACCGCCCTCGACCCGCTGACCTTCAGCCGGATCTGGGGCCAGCGCGGCCACGCGCTGTTCGACCGCCTGGCGGCGCTGCGCCCGCCGGTGCTCGCTGCGATCAACGGCATCGCTTTCGGCGGCGGTCTCGAGCTGGCACTCTGCGCCGACATCCGCATCGCGAGCACGGCCGCCCACCTTGGCCTGCCGGAGGTCACCATCGGCACGATCCCCGGCTGGGGCGGGACCCAGCGCCTGCCGCGCCTGATCGGCGCCGGCCGCGCCAAGCAGATGATCTTTTCGGGCCAACCCGTCGCTTCCGCGCGCGCCGAAGCTTGTGGCCTGGTCAGCGAGGTGGTCGAGCCCGAGGCCCTGCTGCAGCGGGCGCAGGAGCTCGCAAAAACCATCGCCGCCAACGCGCCGATCGCGGTGCAGGCCGCCAAGCGCGTGATCGACGCCGGCCTGCCCGCCTCGCCAGCCGCGATCCTCGAGGGCGATGCCGGCGTGATGTGCGGCCAGACCGAGGATTTTGCGGAAGGGCGGGCCTCGTTCCTGGAACGACGCCCGCCGCGCTATCGCGGTCGCTGATGGAGGTCGCGCTTGATCCGGTCGGTCCTGGCGACCGGGCCGCGCTCGAGTCGATGGTGCGCGCCTACTATGCCGAGGACGACTTTCCCTTCGACGAGGAGCGCCAGGGCTCGGCGCTGGCGGCCCTGCTGGACGGCGACCCCTTGTGCCTCGCCTGGCTGGTGCGTCTTGCCGGAGAGGCGGTAGGCTATGTCGTGGTCACCCTTGGCTTCAGCCTCGAATCCGGTGGGCGCGACGGCTTCATCGACGAATTTTTTGTGGTCCCATCCGCACGCCGTCGCGGCATCGGTGCGAAGGTGCTCACCCTGGTCGAGCGAGAAGCGCGCGAGCGCGGTCTTCAGAGGCTGTATCTCGAGGTCGGTCACGACAACCGCGCGCTCCGCCTTTATCGCCGCGCTGGGTTCGTCGATCACCGGCGCTATCTGATGTCGAAATTTCTCTGAGGCGCGAGGTGAGATGCCAGCAACCTTCCTGACGCACGATGACGAAGCCCGCGCCCACTACTATGGCGAGGAGGCGCTTGCCCGGCTGCGCGCGCTAGGCCCGGTCCGCCTGAACGAGACCGGTCGGCCGCTGACGACGGCAGAGGTGATCGAGCTCGCCGCCGGCTGCCCCGTGATCGTCTCCTACCGCCAGACCGAAGGACCCGCGGAAATCTTCGCGAAGCTGCCGGACCTCGTGGCCTTCGTGCGCTGCGCCGTCGACATCCGCAATATCGACGTCGGCGCCGCGTCCAAAGCCGGCGTGCTGGTGACGCGGGCGAGCCCGGGCTTCATCGATGCGGTTGCCGAGCTAGCCGTCGGCATGATGGTCGACCTTGCCCGCGGCATCTCGGATGCGACGGAGGCCTATCGATCGGGCGGCACGCCTGCCGCCGTCATGGGCCGCCAGCTTTTCGGCAGCACGCTCGGCATCATCGGCTATGGCAGCATCGGCAGGCGCCTGGCCGCGCTCGGCCAGGCGCTGGGCATGCAGGTCCTGGTGAGCGATCCCCACGTCCAGGCCCCGCCCACGCTGCGCCAGACCGACCTCGGCACGCTGCTGGAAAAATCCGACTTCGTGGTCTGTCTGGCCGTCGCCACGCCTGAGACCGAGAACCTGATCGGCCGCGACGAGCTTCTTCGGATGCAACGCACCGCGTACCTCATCAACGTCTCGCGCGGCAACCTGGTCGACGAGCAGGCGCTCGAGGAAACCCTGCGCGCGGGCGCCATCGCCGGCTGCGCCATGGACGTCGGCCGCGCCCCCGACCAGATGCCCTCCCCGCAGCTTGCCCGCCTGCCAAACGTGATCGCGACGCCGCACATCGGCGGCCTCGTGCCCGAAGCGATTTCCCACCAGGCACTCGAGACCACCCGCCAGGTCGCCGACATCCTGCACGGCCGCCGACCGCAAGGCGCCGTCAACCCCGAGCACGCGACGCGGCTCGCCCGCCTGCGGCGCTGAGCGCGGGCGACGACTCCTCCCGGCTCAATAGTCCAGGATCTGGACATGCCCTTGCCGGCCGTAGGCCAGGATGCGCCGGTCGATCGTCACGACCGGCGCCTTCAGCAGCCGCGCCATCGCCACGATCAGGCGATCGGCGGGGTCCTTGTGGAACGGCTCGGGCAGCTCGTAGGCGGCGAGCGCCATGTCGGCCGACATCGGGACCTCCGTCAGCCCGAAACTGCGCACCGCATGCCCGAACCAGGTCCGCGCCCCTGCCTTCCCGAGCACAAGCTTCCTCACGGCCATCTTCTGCGCGACTTCCAGCGCGACAAAGCTCGAGACGAAGAGCACCTGCGCGTCCTGCGCCGCTTCGATCGCAGCGAGCACCGAGGTCCGCATGGGCTCGCCCTCGACGAGCGCGACCAGCGCGCAGGTGTCGAGCACGAGCTGCATCAGTCCTCGAGCGTCTCCCAGCCCTCCATGGGCTCGGTGAGGTCGCCATGCGCGACGATCCAGCCCTTCATGAAGCCGTGTCGCGCCGGCGGAACTGGGCGCGGCGCCCGGATGGTGGCGCTAAGCAGCACCGGATCGACGCCCGTCGCCTCGGCCAGGCGATGCACCAGAGGCTCCACCAGTGGCGCGTGGCCGTTCAAATTGCCAGACAGGTGCTTGCGCGAGATGCCGAGCCGGGCGGCGAGCGCCGTCACGCTCAGGCCCCGGGCCCGCATCGCGCGGCGCACGAGATCGCGCCCCACGGAGAGGAGGACGGGCTTGTCCGCATCGCGGTTGGCAACGGCCAGCGCAGGCACTGAAAGCTCCCATCTGTCACCTGTGAGGTTACATAGGGCGGTCGCACACGGGCGCAAGGGCCCAGATCTACGGGCAGATCTGGGCGCGGGACGGTCCGGGCCCGCGTGGGGTTTCGCGAGGATGAAATCTATGGCACGTCTGCCCCGGAACGGTCGCGACCGGACTGGGACCAGGAGAACCGCAGCCTCCCGCGTCGTCGAGATTTCGAAACCGAGCCTCGTTGGAGAAACACCATGGTCAAGCCGATCATGAACCTCGACGATGTCGAGTTCGACGACATCGAGGAGAACGGCATCTACACGTCGAGCGGCGGCCAGATCAGCGATCACATCGGCGCCAGGAAGCTTGGCTACAATCTCACGGTCGTGCCGCCGGGCAAGGTCCAGTGCCCCTTCCACTCCCATCATGGCGAGGAGGAGATGTTCCTGATCATCGAGGGCGAAGCCGAGCTGCGCTTTGGCGACAAGAGATACCCGATCGCAAGCACGATGTGATCGCGTGCCCGACCGGCGGCCCGGACGTAGCCCACCAGATCATCAACACCGGCAAGACGACGATGCGCTATCTCGCGCTCTCGACGCTCGCCGAGATCGACGCGTGCGAGTACCCAGATTCGCAGAAGATCTCGATCGTCACCGGACAGCGCGGCGAGAGCGGCGTCCGAAAAATGTTCCGCGCCGAAAACACGGTCGACTATTACGACCGCGAAAGGGCCTGAGCGAATCTGGAGCTACCGCCTGAACACCGAGTAAGAGGGCGTAGAAGGCGGCGCAATTCTCGGCAAGACGTACCGCCTGCCTGAGTATGGTGGGAGGAGCACCGGTTTCCGGCGTGCTGTCGCCTACGCCAGCAATGCATGGACCCGCGGCTCGAAAAGTCTGGGCAGAGCTGGCGCACTGAACAGCCTCATTCTCGCACCGCGCTCAGCGTCTGGTTTCAGCGCCTTTCCAAACGTTCGCTCATGGGGCTTCGAACGTCCGATTTGCGGATCGCAAAGCGGAACAGTCGCAGACTCTGGTTGGTACGACTGCTTGTAGCCGAGGCTGTTTAAAAAGTCGGGGCGCGAGGGACGAGGGTCGAGGCTGTCGACCGGAGTTTCATGTGCGGCTTGGGTTTGCGGGTGAGGGACCTCCTCGCGGAGTGGCCGTGCTCGGCCTCTGCCGTCATGCGGTGGTTGGTGAAGTTGTCGGTTCCGGCGACGGCCAGATTGCCTGGGCCAGGCGCCTGAGGTTCTGGACCGTGGCCGCCAACAGGAACTCATCGTTCGCGCCGGTGAGCCCGCGCAGGCGCAGGCGGGTCAAGCCGAGGTTGCGCTTCATGTCTCCGAAGCCCGTCTCGATCATCTTCCGCTGGCGGGCGGAGACGCGGTAGCCCTCGGTTTGCATGAGGCCTCGGGCAAGGTCGCGCGCGGCTTCGTTCACATCACGCGGGATCTTGCGCGCGGGCTCCTTCGGGCAACATCGGAGCTTCAGAGGGCAGGGATCGCAGTCGTGTTTGCTCGCTCTGTAGAGCAAGGTCCGGCCGTCATGCACCTTGCCGGTGGTTTTGAGAACGTTGCCGCGAGGGCAGACATAAAGATCGCGCTCTGGCTCGAACCTGAAGTCCTCGCGTGAGAGGGTGCCGTTGTCGCGCTTGCCCTTGTCCCACACGGGGATGTGCGGTGCGATGTTGCGCGCGACGATCGCGCCCAGCAGATCGCCCGTGCCGTAGGCGATATCGGCGCTCATCCGCTCGGGCTTGAGGTCGAAGCGTGCCGCGACGCGATCGAGCATGGTCTCGACCACATCGACCTCCATCGAGATCCGGGTCGGCGTCGCCTCGACGTCGACGATCACCCCATCCAAGAGATCGACGAGGTGATTGACGCTGTAGGCGAACTGCACCTTGTGGCGCCCGCGCGTGGTCCAGGCTGCCGCCGGATCAGACGGCGACATCGCCTTTGGCGCCTGCCCCGGATTGACCGGCGAGTTCTCGCTCTCCAGTGCCGCTAGGTACTCACGGACCGGCCGTTGGGCCTTCTGCTCGTCGCTCCAGCCGACTTCGCTGCCCTCGACCCGTTGGTAGCGGCTGGCGTCGGCCTCGACCACGCTGGCATCGACGGCAAAGCCTTCGCCGCCGACCAGCCCGACCTTCATGCACGTCGCCACCACGCTCTCGAACACCAGCCGAAACGCGGCGCTCTCACGGAAGCGGCCATGGCGGTTGACCGAGAACGTCGAATGGTGCGGCACTGCCGCTTCGAGGCCAAGCCCGCAGAACCACCTGTAGGCGAGGTTGAACCGGACCTCGTCGCACAGTCGCCGCTCGGAACGGATCGAGTAGCAGTAGCCGATCAGCAACATCCGGATCATCAGCTCCGGATCTACCGACGGGCGGCCGATCTCGCTGTAGACGGGCTCGAGCTGCTTACGGACCAGGTCAAGCTCGAGCAGCGCATCCAGCTTACGCAACAGATGGTTCGCCGGAACCTGGTCCTCGAGCCGGAAATGGTAGAACAGCCGCTCCTGACCCGCTTCCAACCGACCCATCATCGCCAGACCCCGTCGCGATCGATCCCACCGCGACCGAATCACGCCTCAGGCAAACCCGCAACACGCCTTTTTCAACAGCTCCAGCCACGAGCCGACGTTCTCGGGCAACGTGACTCACGCCTTCAGCTCGCGCTTGAGCTCGTTCAGGAAGCGCCAGTCGGTGCCCTCGGCGAGGATTGCGTTCGGGCTGGACTTGATCATACCGACCTCGTGGAGCCGGAGCGCATAGAACCGCATCGAGTCCTCCGGGATCGAACTCGCGCCAGCGGTCGTAGGGAAGCTCGGTCAGCGTCTGGAGCGCGTAGTCGTATCGCGGCGTAAAGCCATCATCGACCATGCTTCGCGCCGCCTTCTCGGGCTCGGCGGCGCAGATGTCTGCTGCCTTCAGGGTAGCCCGAAGGAAGCGCTTGGTGGCGACCGGATCATCCCGGACCCACTCCCGGTTGCCGAAGACTATGCAGCAGAGATACTGCGACCACGGCCTGTCCGTCGCCGTATCGAGGATCACGCGACCGATCTTGCGGGCGCGCAGCTCCTGCGGCTCGGGCGGGAAGCCGAGAAACGCGTCGACCTTCCCATCGGCGAAGAGTTCCATGGGGTCTGCTCGGGACTGGTGACCCACTCGATGTCCGTCTGCGGATCGAGCCCGACCTGCGCTGCCATGATCGCGATGAAAAGTGCCCGCGATGGCCAAGCCTTCGGATGGCGATTTTCTTGCCCTTGAGATCGCTGACGGTCCGGATGGGGTCGTGCGCGAAGAGCTCGTAGCATCCGGAATGAATGCCCGCCAATGCAGTGAGCGGTTCGCCGGCATCCAAGTCAGCGATCAGCGCAACACCAGACACCAAATCGAAGTCGATCTCGCTGCGCGCGACCGAGTCGTAGTGGTCAGAGTCCACGTACGGATCTCGGTGAAACCTTCCGCGCGCAGCAGATCCTCGGCTATGTACCCCGGAGCGAGGCAGATGTTGGGGTCCTGGATCAGCCGGATCGTGGTCGTCTCCGGCGGCCCCTCGTCGGCGAGCGAGGCCCGGGCGCCGAGGGCGCTAGCGGCGCCGGCTGCTGACAGGCCGGCCAGGAAATCGCGGCGAGACTGGATGATCTGCATCGGAAGCCTCCTGATATTCGCGACGCCACTAGGCGGAGGTGATCCACGCTCGGCGGCCCTGTCTCACACCTTCAGCTCGCGCTTGAGCTCGTTCAGGAAACGCCAGTCGGTGCCCTCGGCGAGGATCTGGTTCGGGCTGTTGTTGAGCAATCCGACTTCGTGCAGGCGCAGCGCGTAGAAGCGCAGCGTGTCTTCGGGGTCGTACTCCCGCCACATCCCGTACGGCACCTCGGTCAGCGTCTGGATCGCGTAGTCATAGCTCTTGGTAAAACCATCCTCGACGAGTTGCTGCGCCATTCGCTCCGGCTCGGCGACGCACAGGTCGGCGGCCTTTAGGACGGCGCGCGTCACCCGCTTGGTCGCGATCGGATGGTTGCGCACGAACTCACGGCGGCCGGCCAGCAGGCAGCAGAAGTATTGCGACCAGGTCGATCGACCGCGCTGTTGACGACGACGTGGCCGATGTTGCGGGCGCGCAATTCCTGCGGCTCGGGCGGAAAGCCGAGGAATGCGTCGATCCTTCCCTCGGCGAACAGCTGCATCGGCTCGACCGTTGGATCCGCGACCCAGTCGATGTCCTTGTCAGGATCGAGCCCGACATGCGCCGCCATGATGGCGACGAGCTCGTGCCGGAGGTCATTCGAGCCGAGACCCTGGATACCGACCTTCTTGCCCTTCAAGTCACTGACGGTTTGGATCGGCTCGTGCGCGAACAGCTCGAAGCACCCGGGATGCACGCCGGCCACCACCGTGAGCGGCAGGCCGGCATCCATCGCACCGACGAGATTTGCCGCGTACATCATCGTGAAATCCGCCTCACCACCGGCGATCTTGTCGAGCAAGACGGTGCCACCTTCCGATTCGACATAGCGCACGTCGGTGAAGCCTTCCGCCCGCAGAAGCTCGTGGGCCAGGTATTGAGGCGCAAGACAAATGCCGCCGAGCTTGCCGATCCGGATCGTGGTCGTCTCCGGCGGCGCCTCGTCGGCGAGCACCCGCCGGCCGCCAAGCACCCCCGCGGCGCCGGCTGCGGAGACGGTGGTGAGAAAATCGCGGCGAGACTGCATGATATACAAGGCAAGTCCCCTGTTTGAAGTTCGGCGTCGGCATCCAAATCGAGTAGCCCGGCAAGCGCCTTGACCACCGGCACCACGGCAGCGCGAACGAAAGCTTTATTCGGCAGTCACTGCTGCATGATGGCACGCCCCGCTGGCCAAGGAAAGCGCTTGGGCCAGCGTCGGTTCCTCGGCTGCCTCCATCGAGGTCTCCGATGGCGGGTCCGCTGACCGGCAGCCGTCGGCGAACGTAGGCGACCGCCGCCACCCTGCCTTGCCGCGACTGTCTGATTCTGGGTCTTGGTCGTGTAAAAACGCCATTGCGAGAAGGGGTGGGTTTCGCGGCACGGCTGTCGTGCAGCGACGAGCGGGCAATTGCGGTTGTTGGACGGGAGAAGCGCAGAGGGAGCCTGGTGCGCCGTCCATACGCCGAGGATGTACGGGAACGGCGGCCCGATCTTATGCCCTGATCGCTGCGATCAGCAACCGGCTTCCCACGATGTTCATGACGCGCGTGAGATTGTAGGCGAGGACGTGCAGCGCCATCTCGCCCGAGACACGCGGCAGCGTCTTCATCAAGAAGTGCATCGCCCCCATGCGGGCCTTGATCGTCGCGAAGGGGTGCTCGACCGTCTCGCGCCGTTGGCGCATGGCCTTCGGGTTCTCGTCGAGCCGCCGCTGCACGGCTTCGAGGATAGGCTCATGCTCCCAGCGCGTGATCCGGCGCTCTTTGGCTGGCGTGCAATGGCGCTTGATCGGGCAGCTCGGGCAGGCGGTTGTCCAATAACGGCGTAGCGTCAGACCGTTTTCGACGTTCGTGTAGTGGTACTTCAAGGTCGCGCCGGCCGGGCAGCGATAGACGTCCTCCTCCGGCCGGTAGACGAAGTCCTGTTTGCCGAAGCGTCCTTCGGCCTTGGCGCCGGACGTCATCGGCTTGGGCAGCGTCACCGTGATCCCCGCCTGCTCGCAGGCCAGAATCTCCTCGCTGTTGAAGTAGCCACGATCGGCGACGGCATCGAGCCTATCCGCTCGGAGCACGGCCTTCGCTTCCTTCGCCATGGTGGCGAGCTGCGAGCGATCCGAACCGACGTTGGTGACCTCGTGCGCGACGATCAGATGGTGCTCGGTCTCAACCGCGACCTGTACGTTGTAGCCGACCACGCCGGAGCCGCGCCCGCTCGTCGCCATCGAGCGCGCATCGGGATCGGTCAGCGAGATCTGCTGATCGGGGCTCTCGACCCTCCGCGCCTCGATATCTGCGAGGCGGCGCATCTCGTCGCCGAGCTTCGCGATCGTCTCCCTTGTATGTCTCAGTTGCCAAGCTCGCCCGGCCGGGCGAGCTTGGGGGCGGACGGGAGCCCGTGCCTCCCTGGGGTGAACGAGCCCGTGGCCGAGCTCGGCGCCCCGTCCGTCGCACCGCTCTCGAGCCCGAACAGTCGCTCGGGCCGGCGCCGGTCGAGCCCGCATTGGCAAGGACGGGTCATGGAGCAACCTCCTGCTGCGCCTACCTTTGTCGGCATCGACGTCGCCAAGGACCGCCTCGACGTGCACCTGCGCCCCTCGGACGAGGCCTTCGCGCTCAGCCGCGACGATTGCGGTTTGCAAGCCCTGGTCGAGCGCTTGGCGGCCCTGCCCGCAGCGCTGGTGGTCCTCGAAGCGACCGGGGGCTTCGAGGTCGCGGTCGCCGGCGCGCTGGCCGCCGCCGGGCTGCCGCTGGTCGTGGTCAACCCAAGGCAGATCCGCGACTTCGCCCGGGCCACCGGACGCCTCGCCAAGACCGACCGCCTGGATGCCGCGGCGATCGCGCGCTTTGCCGAGGCCGTCCGACCGGCGCCGCGATTGCTGCCGAACGCCGCCGCCCAAGCCCTCGGCGAGCTGGTCCGCCCGCCGGCGCCAGCTGGTCGAGATGATCACCAGCGAGGGCCAGCGTCGCCGCCAGGCGCGCGACCCGCGCCTGGGGCGCCGCCTCGAGGCGCATCTGACTTGGCTGCACAAGGAGCTGTCCGCCCTCGAGACCGACCTCGACGACGCGGTCCGCGGCACACCCCGGCCTGGCGCGCCACCGAGGACCTGCTCGCCTCGGTGCCGGGCATCGGCAAGACCTCCGCCCGCACCTTGATCGCCGAGCTGCCCGAGCGCTCGGCAGCCTCGATCGCCGCAAGATCGCCGCCTTGGTCGGGGTCGCGCCGATCAACCGCGACAGCGGCTGCTTCCGCGGCCGGCGCATGGTCATGGGCGGCCGTGCCAGCGTCCGCACCGCCCTGTACATGCCGACGCTACCGCCATCCGCCACAATCCTCCGCTGCAAGCCTTCTTCCAACGCCTGATCGCACGCGGCCGGCCGGCCAAGTCGCCATCACCGCCTGCATGCGCAAACTCCTCGTCATCCTCAACGCCATCCTGCGAGACCAAACACCATGGCAACCCGCTTGACCCGCAACACAGTCGCTCAGCCGGGTGGTCTTGGGGCGAGCGCATCGGAGGGCTCCTGCCGGTCGGCGGTGTCGAGCTGTGGCAGGTAGCGCGCGACGCTCTCCTCGATCTGGGCACGCCGCCGCGCCATCTTGGCACGCGTGAAGTTCCGGTCGCGGTTGTTCACCGCCTTGAACTTGCTGCCGTCGATCGCAACGCTGGCGGCGGACAAGAGGCCCATCGCGCGGCACAGCCCGACGAAGCGTGTGCAAACCTTGCGGATGGCGCGGCCATTGTCCTTGCGGAAGTCCGCGATGGTCTTGTGATCGGGGACGAGACGCCCCGTCAGCCACATCACCTCGACGTTGCGTCCGGCCTCCCGCTCCAGCCGTCGACTGGACTGCACCCGGTTCAGGTAGCCGTAGATGTAGAGCTTGAGCAGGACCGAGGGATGATAGGCCGGCCGGCCCGTCGCCTCGGGCACGACACCGTCGAACCCGAGCTCCCCCAAGTCCATCGCATCCACGAAGGCGTCGATCACGCGGACGGGGTTGTCCTCGTCGATCCAGTCATCCAGGCACTCGGGAAACAGCGTCATCTGGCTGCGATCGACACCTTCAACAAAACGCCCCATCCGATTCCCCCGCAGTCGTCGAGAAATCTTACCATCGGCGGCGTTTTTACACAGCCAGGGTCATGAGCGGCGGTTGGATCCGCCGTCTGCATCGTCCGGTTCCCAATCCGAAAGCGGACCTCGCGAACCCAATGCGCTGGGCTTCGCTCGAGCCATCCACCAAGATTGGCCCTCGCGTCGGCGCAGGTGCCGGCCGCGTGATTCACTGACAGGCTTCAGTCGCCACAGTAGCAGGTGGCAAACGCTTCGGTGCTGAGCTCGGTCTGGGCGCAGGCGAAGGCCTTCCAGTTCTGCTGATTGATCGGCGAATTGGTGGACGCAGTCTTCACGGCATAGAATTCGATGTAGTCGTCGCGAACGGCTGCGTCGGATCGGATCGCCTGCGCCAGCTCGACTGCAGTGCGGGGATCGTAGCCCGCGTAGCCGTATGCGTCGCGGAAGGTGTATTCGATCGCCCACCTTGCGGCCTCGCCACGTCCCGCGGCCTCCAGATTGGTGAGATAGACGGTGGCATAGTCGATCAGATCACCGCTTGCGCGGTCGTAGAGCACAAGCCCGAAGCCCGGGTTGTTCACAAAGATCGGACTGACCGCCGGCGTGATATGGGTGAGCAGAATGGGATCGCCCGCAGCCGTGGCCACGATCCGGAAATCGTCCATGTGGCTGTGCCCGGCATAGCTGCCCTGCAGGATGTCCCGGTAGCGCTCGAGCAGGGCAAGGAAGGGCTTTTCGTACCCTTCCTTCAGGAACGTCGCGACGTTCTCGCGGCAGGTGCCGGAGCCATGCGAGGAATAGTAGCTGTCGATGCCGGGTGGGATGTGGAACAGGAGCGACGCGGTGCGGCCACGCAGCTTGGTGCGGTAGAGCGTCCATTCCAGCCACGCGAGCTGGACAGCACCTGGATCGCCGGCCGCGGGGTTGCACCGGTTCTGATAGTTGGTCGACCAGAGGACAGTGTTCAGCACGATCAGATCGCGGCCCTGGACCGTCGGGTGCGGCACGACGTAGAAGCCGCCGACCCCGAAGTCCGCGAACGCCTCCGGGTGCGCGCTCTGCCCGGCCCACAGCTCGCCGACGGCGGCGAGAAACGTTTGCCCGGGTGCAATCATGTAGTTGCCGCAGATCGCGTCGTCGTTGCCGAGCGTGCCGTAGACCGGTGTCTGCGGGAAAGCTTCCTGCAGCTGCTCCGAGACGAAGGTCATGGTCTTGATCACGAAAGGTCCGAACGCCTCGGGCCCGCCGCCGCATGCGCTTCGAACTTGGTCTCGAACTGGTGCACCAGGTAGTCGCCGGCATAGAGGACGAAGTCCGGCTGCGGCAGCAGCTTGGCCGCCTCGTCCAACGCCGACATCATCAACGGATAGTTGGCGTCGCTGCCGTACTGGGCGAAGCCCTGCGGCCCGGCGCTCTCGAAGATGCCGGGCCAGGCGTCGGCCTCGGCGGCCACGAGCTGCTCGATGAGGGCAGGATCGGCGAACGGGTCGAAATGGATGTCGGTGACGATCAGGAACACACCCTGGCCGGGGCCTGGCGCGAACGGCAGGGCGGCCCTCTCGTCGGTCGCACAGGCTCCGAGCGGCAGCGCGGCTGCGGCAGCGATCGCCAGGGCTCGTGCTGATCCGGATCCTCAAGGCGCGCCCCTCCCCTCCACTAACGGCTTGATGACCGTCCAGCGGTCTTGTAAAGGTGCCGCGCCGATTTGCCTATCACGCCCCATCACGAGCAGTGATGCCGCGTCCTTTGATTTCTGCGAGCCCATGAACCCGACGCCCACCACCAGCGATGGCCTGCCCTATCGCCGCGCCGACTTCGCGACCCTTGCCGAGGGGCTCGACCACGCCGCGCGCGGCGCTACCGGCTGCAACTTCTACTCGGCGCGCGGGCAGCTGGTCGCGACCCTGCCCTACCGCGAGCTGCGCGAGCGCGCGATCGCGCTGGCGCGCGGCCTGATTCGCGCCGGTTTCCCGGCGGGAAGCCGCATCATGCTGCTGGCCGACACCGATCCCGACGTGCTGGCGCTGTTCTTCGCCTGCCAGTATGCCGGCATCATCCCGGTGCCGGCGGCGCTGCCGGCGGGCCTGGGCGGCCGCGAGGCCTATGTCGCATCGCTCGCCCGGCAGCTGAAGAGCTGCGGCGCGATCGCGGCGATGGCGCCGGATGCGCTGGTGGATTTTCTGCGCGATGCGGCAAAGGCGTGCGAGGCCAAGCCGATGATCGGCGGCCCCGGCGACTTCTACGGCCTGCCGGGCGAGGGCGCCGATCTGCGGCCGTTCGGGCCGGACGATCCCTGCTATCTGCAGTACTCGTCCGGCAGCACGCGCTGGCCGCTTGGGCATCGACGTGCGGCAGCGCTCGCTGATGGCCAACGCCCATGCCATCGCCGCCTCCGGCCTCGAGGCGGTGCCGGGCGATCGCTGCGTCTCCTGGCTGCCGCTCTACCACGACATGGGGCTCGTGGGCTTCATGCTGACGCCGCTGCTCTGCCAGCTGTCGGTCGATTTTCTGGCGACCCGCGACTTCGCGAGGCGGCCGCTGGTCTGGCTGTCGCTCTTGAGCGAGCATGGCGGCTCGCTGTCCTACAGCCCGACCTTCGGCTACGATCTGTGCGCGCGCCGCGCCGATGGCGGCACGCACGGCTTCGACCTGCGGCGCTGGCGGGCGGCCGGGATCGGCGGCGACATGATCGAGCCGCGCGTGCCGCGGCGCTTCGCCGAGGTGTTCGCCCCTTATGGCTTCCGGGCGACGCCTTCGTGCCGAGCTACGGCATGGCCGAGGCGACGCTCGCCGTGAGCTTCTCGCCGCTGGGCCAGGGCCTCGTGGTCGACACCATCGACCGGCGCGCTCTGGCCGAGGACCATGTGGCCGTGCCGGCCGGGCCGGATGCCGATGCCGGCAGCGCGCGCGGCTTCGTGGTCTGCGGACCGGCCCTGCCGGGCCATGTGATCGAGATCCGGAGCGACGACGGCAAGGTTCTGCCCGAGCGCCGCCTGGGCCGGATCTTCGTGCGCGGCCCCAGCATCGCCAAGGGCTATTTCGGCGAGCCGCAGGCGAGTGCCGAGGTGTTCCAGGACGGCTGGCTCGATACCGGCGATCTCGGCTACCTGGCCGATGGCGCGCTCGCCATCACCGGGCGCAGCAAGGACCTGATCATCGTGCACGGCCGCAATGTCTGGCCGCAGGACCTCGAATGGGCGATCGAGCAGCTGCCGGGGCTGCGGCGCGGCGATGCCGCCGCCTTCTCGGTCGACGACGGCCCGGGCGGCGAGGGCGGCGAGAGCGTCGTGCTGCTGGTGCAGTGCCGCCTGACCGACCCGGCCGCGCGCGCCCAATTGGAGCGCGACGTCAAGGCGGTCGTGCAGCAGACCGCGGCGATCGAGGGCAAGGTCGTGCTGGTGCGGCCGCACGGCCTGCCGCAGACCTCGTCCGGCAAGCTCAGCCGCTCGCGCGCCAGGCAGAGCTACCTTGCCGGCGCCTACGCCGAGGACCCGTCGTCGGATCCGGGGACGCCGCGCGCGAAGGCCGGCGCCACGGCCGACTGACGGTGCGGCCAACGGTCGCGGTCACCGGCGCCACCGGCTTCATCGGCCCGCATGTCGTCCGCCGGCTTCGCGCCGATGGCTGGCAGGTGCGCATCCTCACCAGGCGTCCGCTCGACGCCTCGCAGATCGGCGCGGAGGTCGAGGTCGGTGCGCGGCGACCTCGACGACCAGGCCAGCCTGCAGCGCCTGCTGGACGGCGCGAGCGCCGTGGTCCACGTCGCCGGCCTGATCAAGGCGCGCTCGCGCGAAGCAGTTCTTTCGCGCCAACGCCGAGAGCGTCGGCCGCCTGGCCGAGATCGCCGCAGCGGCCCCTGCGCCCGCCGCGCTTCGTGCTGATGTCCTCGCTCGCGGCGCGCGAGCCGGAGCTTTCCGACTATGCCGCGAGCAAGCGCGCCGGCGAGGAGGCGCTGATCGCGGCCGGCGGCGGCGCTGCCCTGGTCGATCCTGCGGCCGCCCGCGGTCTATGGCCCGGGCGACCCTGCCACGCTGTTCTTCTTTCGCTGCGTCCGCCACGGCATCGGCCCGGTGCTGGGCTCTGCCGGCGCGCGCCTGTCGCTGATCCATGTCGAGGACCTCGCCAGCGCCGTCGGCGCGCTGCTGGCCGACGATCGCGGCGCCGGCCTGGTCGCCGAGGTCGACGACGGCGGGGGCGGCTATGGCTGGCGCCAGATGATCGAGGCGGCGGCCGACGCGTTCGGCCGGCGCGCCCGGATCGTGCGCGTGCCGATGGCGGTCCCGTACGGCCTCGGCCTGCTGAACCAGGCGCTCGCGCGCCTCGGCTACACGCCGATGCTGACGCCGGGCAAGGTGCGCGAGCTCTACCACAGCGATTGGGTGTGCGATCCGGGCCCAATCATGGCGCGCACGGGCTGGCGACCGGCAGTGCCGCTTCGGGAAGGCTTCGCCGCGACCATCGCGTGGTACCGGCAACAGGGTTGGCTGTAGGGCAAAGCGGCACATATCTGTCACAAATTGGCACAATTTGTTACTTCACTCGCCGCCGCAAACCTGCGACATCCGCCCCTACTTGGACGGGATCAATCCCGGCCGCGCCTCGTTGACGCCATAAGTCGGTACGAAAATGTTGAAGGACGCAACTGTGACGAGTGTTGGGCAGGCTGCCTTTTTGGAGGTGGCCAGGGTGCTCGAGCCGTTCAGACGACACGAGACGCCGATCACCAGAGACACCGACATCACGGCGGATCTGGATCTGGATTCCCTGGCGGTGATGAACCTGCTCATGCAGGTGGAGGAGAAGTTCGACATCTCCATCCCGTTGAACCTGATCCCGGAGATCAGGACGGTGGGTGACCTGGTGCAGGTCATCGAGCAGCTCACCGCCAGCACGGAAGGAGCGTGAAGCCATGGCGCTGTTCGATCGATTCGCGCCCCTGATGCAGTCGCACGACGCCATCAAGGCCGCCGGCACCGACCCCTTCGGCGTGCGCATGGACCGTGTCCTGTCGCCGACCGAAGCGATCATCAAGGGCCGCCGCACCCTGCTCGCAGGGACCAACAACTATCTCGGCCTGACGTTCGATCCCGGCCTGCATCGCGGCTGCCCGCTCGGCGATGGAGACCTTCGGCACCGGCACCACCGGATCGTCGATCGCGAACGGCTCCTACGGCGGCCATCGCGCGCTCGAGCGCGCGCTCGCCGAGTTCTATGGCCGCGAGCACGGCATGGTGTTCTCGACCGGCTATCAGGCCAATCTCGGCATCATCTCGACCGTGGCCGGGCCCAAGGACTACCTGATCATCGACGCCGACTGCCATGCCAGCATCTACGACGCCTGCAAGCTGAGCAGCGCCACGATCATCCGGTCGCGCCACAACGATCCGGCCGACCTCGACCGGCGCCTGCAGCGCCTGGCCGACGAGCCCGGCAACAAGGTGATCGTGACCGAGGGCATCTACAGCATGCTCGGCGACCAGGCGCCGCTCGCCGAGATCGCCGAGGTGAAGCGCCGGCACGGCGCCTATCTGGTGGTCGACGAGGCGCATTCGCTGGGCGTGCTGGGCGAGACCGGCCGCGGCCTCGCGCAGGCGGCCGGCGTCGAGGCGGACGTCGACTTCATCGTCGGCACCTTCAGCAAGAGCCTCGGCGCGGTCGGCGGCTTCTGCGTCTCCGACCATCCCGACTTCGAGGTGCTGCGGATCGTCTGCCGGCCCTACATGTTCACGGCATCGCTGCCGCCCTCGGTGATCGCCTCGGTGCGCGCCGCGCTGGAGACGGTGGCGAAGCGGCCCGATCTGCGCCACCGGCTGTGGCGCAACATCGGCACGCTCTACGACGCGCTCGAGCGCCGCGGCTTCCTGCTGGGGCCGCAGAAGGGGCCGGTGGTGGCGATCCGCCTGCCGAGCCCGGAGATGGCGATCCACGTCTGGCAGGCCCTGCTGGATGCCGGCGTCTACGTCAATCTGGCGCTGCCGCCGGCGACGCCGTCCGGCGAGGCGCTGCTGCGCTGCAGCGTGTGCGCGGCGCACACCACCGAGCAGCTGCGCCACATGGTCGACGTGCTGACCGACGTCGCCTACGAGGCGGGTCTCCTGGAGGCGCCGGCCCGCGCCGCCGCCGGCTGAGGCTTGCTGCGCGTCAGCGGATCGCGCCCAGCCGGTAGAGGCGCCACAGGAACACGGGCGAGGCCAGCAGCGGATGGCGCCGCTGCCACGGGCTCACCGGCAGCCGCACGCCGCTGTGCCGCTCGATCTTCCACAAGATGTAGTCGACGCCGCCATCGAAGGTGAACGCGCTCTTGATCAGGCGCAGCACCGAGAGCGTCTTGCCGAGCACGCGGCGGCCGGCCCAGCGCAGCTGCGCCCAGCGGCGGTCGCGGTGCCGCGGTGCCCGCGGCAGCCAGGGCCAATGGCGTGATCGCATCGTAGCGCTCGCGGGCGCTCTCGTAGATGTCCCTGGCGCGCGCGGCGCCTTCGGTGCGCAGCTCCGCCCGGTAGGTCTCCTGAAAGCCGCGCAGCCAGAGCCGCTCGGCGCTCGCAGCCCCGCTCGAGCAGGGGTGCGACCCTGGCGACCATGGTGATCACGGCATCGGCCAGCGCCGCGCCGATCGCGGTCCGGGCCTGCGGGTCGCGCACCCAGACCAGCCGGCAGGGCTGGGCAAAGCGCGCCCAGAGCGACGTCTGCAGGCTCGCCCGCGACAGGCCGCGGCGAAACTGCGCCATGCTGATCACCGCATATTTCGCCCGCACCGGCGCGCCGCGCCACGACGTCGTGGCGTGGAACACGTTCGGCGGCAGGACCCTGTTGGCGAGCGCCAGCAGCCGGCCCGGATAGGCGTCGCGATAGCGGTCCACCACGACGTAGAAATCGAGGATGCCCTCGGGCGGTGCTGCGGCCGACGCCGGCTGGCGCAGGCAGGAGCCGTAGAACAGCACCGCCGCGACCCCGCCATGGCGGGCGCGGATCGCATCGGCGAGCGCCAGTGCGGCGGGATGCACCGGCAGTGCCATCTCCCGCGCGATCTGTGCCTCGAGGCTGTCCCGATCGTCCATCGCTTCGCTTCAGCAGCGCACGAACACCGCCTCCCGATCGCTGCGCAGCAGCACCGGGAACGTCGGGCTCGGGCTGCACGAACTCGCCGTCGATCACCAGGGGATCGCGGGTCGTGATCGCGATGTCGTCGACCGCCGCGCGAGAGGTAGCCACGCTCGCTCATCCAGGGCCGCGGCCGGCCGCGCAGCACCGGCAGCAGCGCGCGCGCCAGCCGGACGGGCGGAAACGCGATGCTGGTGTAGCGGATCTGGCCGGGGCCATCGCCCCAGAACGGCATCAGCCCGAAGATCAGCCGGCGCAGGGTCGTCGCCAGCACCAGGAAGTAGCGCTCGCCCGACTGGCGGACGCCATCGAGGTCGATGGTCATGTCCTGGCCCTGAAACATCGGCCCCGGCTGGTCGCCGCGGCCGGCCAGCGCGCGCCAGATCGCGAGCGCCAGGCTCATGGCGAAGGCCAGCGAGCCCCTGGCGCCGGTCGGGTGGACCTCGCTGCGGGCCATGCGCACCGCCTGGTGGAACGCCGCCGTGCCGAAGAACATGCCGTGCAGCGGCGGGCGGTTGCCGCCGGTGCTCAAGGACAGCAGGCGCCGCCTGACCCGGGTCAGCTCGGCGCCGCTTCCGACCTGATCGAGCAGGCGGGCGAGCGCCGCCTCGGGGCGGCCGCGCAGGCCGACGTCCAGCGCGATCAGGTTGGTCATGCCGGTCGCCAGCACGGAGATCGCCGGCAGCTCGCCATAGGCCGTGCCGTTGCAAAGCTCGGTCAGCGTCGAATGCACCGTGCCGTCGCCGCCGTTCACCACCACGAGGTCGACCTCGCGGCGCGCGAACTCGCAGAGGATGCCTTCGAGATCGCCGATCCTGGCGGCCTCGGCATGCAGGGTCTCGGGATAGCGCTCGAGCACCGCGCGAATCCCGCCCAGGCGCGCGCGGTTGCGCCGGCTGCCCGGGTTGGTGACGACGCCCACCCTGCTCATTTCAGCGCCACGGCGAGCGCCATCGGCCGTGGCAGCGGGCTCGATCGGTCGCGCGCGCTTGACTCGCACGCACCGCTCGCCACAAGAGCCATCTGATGTTCACCCTGGCGCACCTGTCCGATCTGCATCTGCCGCTGCCGGCGGCACCGCGCTGGCGCGACCTCGCCGGCAAGCGCATCCTTGGCTACCTTTCCTACCACCTCAAGCGCAAGATGGTTCACGACCGCTCGGTCCTCGCAGCCCTGGTCGACGACCTCCTCCAGCACGCCCCCGACCATATCGCGATCACGGGCGATCTGACCAACATCGGGCTGCCCGAGGAGTTCGCCAGCACCGCCCGCTGGCTGCGCGCGCTGCGCGCGAGCGATGCGCTCACCGTGATCCCCGGCAATCACGACGCCTATGTCGCGGTGCCGTGGCAGCAATCGCTCGAGCGCTGGTCGGCCTTCATGTCGGATCGGCGATGCGCCGATCCAGCGACGAGCGCGGCTTTCCCTTCCTGCGCCGGCGCGGCGAGGTCGCCCTGGTCGGCGTCTCGACCGCCTGCCCGACGCCGTGGAGCCAGGCCACCGGCCGGGTCGGCAGCGAGCAGCTGGCGCGGCTGGCCCGGCTCCTCGAGCAGCTCGGCGCGCAGTCGCTGTTTCGCGTGGTGCTGATCCACCATCCCCCCATCGACGGCATGATCAGCCACCGCAAGCGTCTGACCGACCAGGCGGCCTTTCGCGCCGTGATCGAGACGTAGGAGCCGAGCTCGTCCTTCACGGGCATCACCACCGCTTTACCCTGGACGAGCTCGCAACGCCGGCGGGCAAGGCGCCGGTGATCGGCGTGCCGTCCGGCTCGGCGCGCCATTTCGCGGGCCACGAGCACGCCAGCTATCATCTCTGCCGGCTGCGCCCGGGCACCGGGCTGCTGGCGGCTCGAGGTCGAGGTTCGGGGCGTCGCCGAGACCAGCGACCGGTTCTTCACCGAGCATCGGTTCGACCTCACGATCCCGAATGCACGCGCCGACAAGCCGCTCCCATCGACAATGGTCGTCCGATAGGCGCTCAGCGTCTGCACAGTCGTACCCGTGAGAGATCGTGTCGTGAGCCAGACAATCGCCCATGCACTCTCGCTCGATCACATCGCTATACCACCCGCCGCAAGACGAGCAGCGTACGGCGATGGCCGTAGAGACGCAAGAATGCCTCCAGTCATCGGCTTTCGACTGACGCAGCAGTGCGGCGTTTTGGCCTCGAGCGGCAGGCTCGACGCCAGCGAAACGCCGCCTGGATGCCGCCATGGCCGGGCTTGATCAGTCGAAACGAGATAGTCCTCGCCCACCGGCTTTGCAAAAGCGAAGAGCACGCGTCCGGCGGGCAGGTTGTTCAGCAGCGCTCGACAATCCCTACGAACATTAGAGGCCACCCGCCGCCGCGTGCAGGCCCACTTTTTAGCACACAGACATTGCGGGATGGTTGCGTACTCGTGACAGGGGAGTTAATGTCGGGCCATCTCAGTTCAGTCGTCTTGGACGCCTGACCGCAAGCTGGTGAGAGGAGACATCATGCGGAGAATGTTGGGAGTGGCCGCCGCAGGGGCGCTGGCGTTCGCGGTGAGCGCTGCGTCGGCCGCGGAATTGACCGGGACGATCTCGAACATCAACCTGACGCGCAATACCTTCGAGCTGGACGGCAGGACGTTCGTGGCGTCGCCGACGAACACGGTTGGTGAGAAGCTGAGCGACCTGGAGGAAGGCGACACGGTCAGGATCGACGTTGCGACCCAAGTTCTCAATTCGGGCAAGCAACCGTTCAACGTGATGGCCCTCCAGAAGGTCGAGTAGCAAGCGTGAGAGGAGACATGATGCGGAGAATGTTGGGATTGGCCGCCGCAGCGGCAATGGCGTTGTCAGTGAGCGCTGCGTCAGCCGACGAGATCACAGGTACCGTTTCGAGTATCGATCTGACCCGCGCCACCTTCGTGGTCGATGGCAGGACCTTTACGGCGGACCCGAACAACACCGTCGGCACGAAGATCGAAGACCTGGAGGAAGGCGATACGGTCAAGCTCGAGGTCGCGACCCAGGACCTCAATTCGGGCAAGCAGCCCTTCAACGTGATGGCTCTCGAAAAGGTCGAGTAAGGTCATGTCGGCGTGATCGCTCGGGCGGCTGTTTCGTCGTCCGAGCGTCACCGTCGCAACTACCGAATTGCCCGGCTGGGCGGTCGCAGGAGTTTGCTGGCGCCCAGCCGTAGTTTTTTCAGCGACGCCCGACCCGGCGTCGCGTCCTTTGCCGGACGCCCGCATCCGGCCGTCCATGAGCCGCTCGGCCCCATGAATCACCCGGCAGAGCCGGCTTCAGACCCGGACGGGCACGACGTGCGATCGACCGCACCGCCGATCCGCATCGAGCCGGTCGACGGGCGGCGCAAGCTCGAAGCCTTCATCCGGCTGCCCAACAACCTCTATCGCGACTGCCCGAACTACGTGGCGCCGCTGCTGATGGAGCGCCGCGACAGCCTGCGCTTCGACAAGAACGCCTACTTTCAGCATGCCGAGGGCCAGTACTGGCTCGCCTGGCGCGAGGGCCGGCTGGTCGGCCGCATCAGCGCCCAGATCGACCGGCTCTATCTCGACAAGTACCAGAACGCCACCGGCCATTTCGGCATGCTCGACGCCGAGGACGACCCCGCCGTCTTTGCCGCCCTGCTCGCCACCGCCGAGGACTGGCTGCGCGCGCGCGGCATGGAGCGCGTGCTCGGGCCGTTCAACCTCTCGATCAACGAGGAATGCGGCCTGCTGGTCGACGGCTTCGACGCGCCGCCGATGCTGATGATGGGGTTCGCCCCGCCCTACGCCGCCAGGCGGGTCGAGGAGGTGGGCTACCGCAAGGCCAAGGACCTGATGGCTTACGACTACGACGTGCGCTCGACGCCGCCGATCCGCGGCGAGGCGATGCTCGAGCGCACCAGCGAGGCGCACCGCGTCCGCGTGCGCCCGGTCGACATGGCGCGCTATCAGGCCGAGCTCGCCACGATCATGGACATCTTCAACGACGCCTGGTCCGAGAACTGGGGCTCGGTGCCGTTCACCGAGGCCGAGATCACCCACATCGCCAACGGCATGCGGCCCCTGATCCGGCCCGAGCTGATCTGGATCGCCGAGGTCGACGACGCGCCGGCCTGCATGATCGTCTGCCTGCCCAATCTCTACGAGGCGATCGCCGACCTCGACGGCAGGCTGCTGCCGTTCGGCTGGGCGAAGCTGCTGTGGCGGCTCAAGATGGCGCGCGGGCCGCGCACGGGCCGCGTGCTGCTGATGGGCATCCGGACCGCCTAGCGCCGCACGCTGCTGGGCTCGGCCCTGATCCTCATGGTGCTGGAATCGCTGCGCCGGGGCCTGACCAAGGAGGGCCTGGAGCGGATCGAGCTGTCCTGGGTGCTCGAGGACAACCTGCCGATGCGGCGCGTGATCGAGAGCATCGGCGGCAGGATCTGCAAGACCTACCGCATCTTCGAGAAATCCCTGGTGTGAGCGTCGCGCGCCAGGCCCTGGTGCTGGCGGCCAGCCGGCCGCAGGACCCGGTGGCGCGCCATGCCGGGCAGAGCCACAAGGCGCTGGTCCGGGTCGACGGCGTCGCCATGCTGATCCGGGTGCTGCGGGCGTTGCGGGAGAGCCGCAGCATCGGCGGCATTGCCGTCTGCCTGGAGGCGGGCGCCCCGGTGGCCGGCGCCGAGCCCGAGCTGCGACTCGCTGATCGCGAGCGGTGCGGTGACGCTGATCGATGCCGCCTCGACCCCGAGCCGCAGCGTGCTCCAGGCGCTCGAGCACGCTGCCCCTGCCGCTGCTGATCACGACCGCCGACCATCCCCTGCTCAGCGCCGCGATGATCGACCATTTCTGCGCCGCGGTGCCCGCCGATGCCGACGCCGCCGTGGCCGTGGTCCGGGCCTCGCTGCTGCAGGTCAGCTATCCCGACGCGATCCGCACCTACTATCGCTTCGCGGGCGAGGGCTACAGCGGCTGCAACCTGTTCCTGCTGCAGTCGCCGGACGCGCTGCGGGTCGTCGAGGCTCTGGACGCGCCTGGAGCGGCACCGCAAGCAGCCCTGGCGGCTGATCGCCGAGGTCGGGCCGATCGCGCTGCTGCGATTTCTGCTCGGCCGCCTCGACCTGGAGGGTGCCATGCGCCATCTGTCGGCCAGGGTGGGCGCGAAGGTGCGCGCGGTCGAGATGCCGTTCGCCGAGGCCGCGATCGACGTCGACAAGCCGGCCGACCTGGAGCTTGCCGAGCGGATCCTGGCGCGCCGGGCCGAGGACGGTGGGCAAGCCATGACGCAGCGCAGGACGACCGTCGGCATCGAGCGCGACGCCTTCCTGATCAACGGCGAGCCGACCTACGCCGGTCGGCGCCATCGCGGCCGCAAGGTCGAGGGCCTGCTGCTGAATGCGCGCATGGTGCAGGGCATCTTCGACGATCTCAACCCGGCGACCCGGGGACGTTGGGACTATCCGGACGGGCCGTGGGATGCCGAGCGCAACACGGCCGAGATGATCGCCGCGATGCCGGCTTGGCACGCGGCGGGCCTTGGCGCCTTCACCCTCAACCTGCAGGGCGGCAGCCCCGAGGGCTACAGCCAGGAGCAGCCCTGGCACAACTCGGCCTTTGGCGCCGATGGCCGGCTGCGCGCCGACTATGCCCTTCGGCTCGCGCGCGTGCTCGATGCCGCCGACGATCTCGGCATGGCGGTGATCCTCGGCCTGTTCTACTTCGGCCAGGACGGCCGGCTGCGCGACGAGCAGGCGGTGATCTGCGCGGTCGAGGTGATCACCGACTGGCTGCTGGCGCAAGGCTATACCCATGTGCTGGTCGAGATCGCCAACGAGGTCGACGTGCCGCGCTACAGCCATGCGATCCTCGGGGCCGCGCGCAATCACGAGCTGATCGCGCTCGTGCAGCGCCGCTCGGCGGGCAGGCTCGCGACGCCTGCCGGGCGGCTTCTGGTCAGCACCAGCATGCGCGGCGGCTCGCTGCCGACCGCGGCGATCACCGCGGCGGCGGATTTCCTGCTGCTGCACGGCAACCATGTCGAGGGCCCCGCGCAGATCCGCCAGATGGTGCGCGACTGCCGGGCCGCGCGGGCCTATCGCGGCCAGCCGATCCTGTTCAACGAGGACGACCACTTCGATTTCGAGGCGCCGGACAACCACATGCAGGCGGCGATCGATGCGTATGCGGGCTGGGGCTTTTTCGACTACCGGATGGCCGGCGAGGGTTTTCGCGAGGGCTTTCAGAGCCTGCCGGTCGACTGGTCGATCGGCTCCGAGCGCAAGCGCGGCTTCTTCCGCCTGCTGGCCGAGATCACGGGCCGATGCGTGACCGGCGCAGTCAATCGTCGACGATTCGGGCTGGGAGTGCCCGGATGGGCAACCCGGCCTCGCCTTCGAAGGTGACGCCAAGCTGGCACGGGTGAGCGCGTGTGAAGCCGACACGTCCTGCGGCGGCGGTCGGCGGTCGAGCACCTTCGCTGCGCTGCACGCGCAGATCTCGGGCGATCCCGTGCATCGCAACCCAGCGACCTCGATCCGCGCCGGCTGCACGTTCGGTCAAGAGGCTTCGCCGTCGCGCGCTGAATCTCAGACTGAACAGGTGTTCGCGCCACTTTGCGAGACGACAGAAGCGCGCGTCCTGCGCTGTCTCGTAACCGGCGATCAGTTGCACGACTGCGTGGACGTGCTTGCTCTGCACACGCATCGGCCCCGCCCAGCGTCGCCCTGGGCGTATCCGGACCCCAACGAGCGCATCTTTGACCGCAGCGTCGCTGCCCTCGATCTCGACCGGATCGCGAGGCCGGTCTTGACGCCTCGTCCAGCGCATGGCATGCGCATCGGCGTCGAACAGTAGCTGGGCGATCGCCTCGAGCCATGCGGTGGCAGCCGGCTTGCGCGCACCAGTGACGTCGCGGTCACCGCTGCGCCAGGACCAATTGATCGTCTTCTTCTTGGCGCCACCGCCGGATCGCCCAAGCGTCGGATATTGCCCCGGTCCAACGGACCTTGACGACGAACAGATGTCCGTGCGCGCTTGATCTCCTGGTCGCTCCTGGGCCGCGCACAAGCGAGCCGAGCGGGCCTCGCGTCGTCCTTGCCATCGGGAGCTTTCCAGCCCCCCGACTGGTCAACGATGCTTTCGAGCATTGCCGGTCACGGTAATGCTCAGCGCGTCGGCGACGGCTTTGACAAACTTATTGCAATCGTCTTGGGCCGCCGGCCATTCGCGCTCGCAAATCCCGATGATCTTGGTGGCGTGTCTGCCATCGAGTATTCCTTCGATGAGAAGCATTCAATTCAAAGGCGAGGATGCGCCGTTCCGGGGAGTGGCAAGTCCGCGCGTGCGCCGACCACCGCCCGAACGGGTCAGATGATCACGCCTCCACACCCCGCCGCCTCGGCGCTCGGCCCGCAGCCACCGTCGAAAGGCGGCGACCTTGGGCCGCTCGGCCGTCGCTTGCGGGCAGACGACGTAGTACGCGAACGGGGTCGGCACGGCGACCGCGAAGGGTTTCACCAGGCGCCCGGCCGCGAGGTCGGCGGCGGCGACGGTGCTCAGCGCCAGGGCGACGCCGTCACCGGCCGCGGCCGCCTCCAGGACCAGGCCCGGATAGTCGAAGCGCGGACCGCGCGACGGATCGATGTCCTCGAGGCCGGCGGCGCGCAGCCACATGGCCCAGTTCGGGTAGGCGCCGTCGCTCGTCCGCGTGTCGTCGTGCAGGAGCGTGTGATGCCTGATGTCCTGCGGCGCCCTTAGGCGGCGAGGCCCGTCGAGCAGGGCTGGCGCGCATACCGGGACCACCTCGTTGGTGAGCAGCAGCTCGGTGAGAAGGCCCGGGTAGGACCCCGTGCCATAGCGGATCGCCACGTCCACATCCTCGCGCGCGAAGTCGACGAGCCGCATGGCCGCCGACACCCGCACGTCGATCTCGGGGTGAAGCTCCTGAAACCGCTCGAGCCGCGGGACCAGCCATTTCGCCGCCAATGCCGGCGAGGTGCTGACGGTCAGCGACCCGCTGCATTCCTGCGCCCGCAGCCGCTCGAGGGCCACGGCCATGCGGTCGAAGGCATCGCTGAGGCCTGCCACGCACGCTTGCCCGGCCTCGGTCAGAAGCACGGCCCGGTTCAGCCGGCGGAAGAGCTTCACGCCGAGATCTGTCCTCGAGCGCCTTGATGTGGTGGCTGATGGCGGCAGGCGTGACGTGCAGCTCCTCGGCAGCCCTGGCGAAGCTCAGGTGCCGGGCGGCGGCTTCGAAGGCGCGCAGGCTGTTCAGCGGCGGCAGGCGGCGGGCCACGGCGTGTCTCGACCTAGTTTTTCTAAACTGTCTGCTGAGGTTTTATCGTTTGTCAGCCGTTCTGGCAAAGCCTACTTCCCGATACTGCTGAGTCGCGAATGCATGAGGAATACTATACTATGACCATGCTGTTGCGAGGTATCGGCGCGACACTGGCGCGCTGGGGCGAGAGGCGGCAGCGCAAAACTGCGATCCGCGAGCTGCGGGCGCTCGACGATCGGGCGCTCAAAGACATGGGCCTGACGCGGGGCGAGATCATTGCGGTCGTCGATGGCCGGATGCATGGCGGCGAGCGTGCGCGGCCACGCGAGCGCAAGCTGCGGGCTCGGTGCGCGCCCGAGGCGGCACCGGTCGAGACGAGCGATCGCGCAGCGCTGCGGGGCCACGTCGACCGCGCTCGCCAGCTGCGCGCCGAATTCATCGCCGGCCTGGTCCGCCGCGGCCTCGACCGGCTTGGGGCGGCTCCTCCGCCGGGCCGGGACGGCGTCCGACACGATCGAGGAGGCTGCGCCATGAGGGCCGGGCAGCAGGTTGCCGCAGGCGCTCCGGCGGCGGCGAGCCCGCTCGCCCTGATCCTGGTGTGCGGCTGCCTGATTTCGCTGCTGACCTTCGGCCTGCGCAGCAGCTTCGGCCTGTTTACCGGGCCCATATCGGCGAGCCATGGCTGGAGCCGCGAGGTCTTTGCGCTCGCGATGGCGATCCAGAACCTCGCCTGGGGCATCGGCCAGCCGCTCGGCGGGGCGCTCGCCGACCGGTTCGGGCCGGCGCGCGTGCTCGCCGGCGGCGGCATCCTCTACGCCCTCGGCCTGGCCCTGATGGCGCTCGGCACGACGCCAGGCGCGCTGCACCTCTCGGCCGGCGTGCTGGTCGGGGCCGGCATGGGCGGCGCCTCCTACATCACCGTGCTCGCCGCACTCGGCAAGATGGTCCCGCCGGAGCGCCGGTCATGGGCGCTCGGCCTCGGCACCGCGGCGGGCTCGTTCGGCCAGTTCCTCCTCGTGCCGCTAGGCCAGGCGTTCATCGCCACCTATGGCTGGGAGGTCACGGCACTCCTGCTGGCCGGACTGGCGGCGACCGTGCCGCTGCTGGCGGCGGCTTTCTGCCGGCGCCGGGCCGGCGCCCGTCATGGATGCCGAGCCCGAGCTCGGTTTCGCGCCGACGCTGCGGGCCGCTTTCGGCCATCCGAGCTACCTGCTGCTCCTCACCGGATTCTTCGTCTGCGGCTTCCAGCTCGCCTTCGTGACCATCCACATGCCGCCCTACCTCACCGACCGCGGCATCGACGCCTCGCTTGCCGCCTGGGCGATCGCCCTGATCGGGCTGTTCAACGTCGTCGGCGCCTACATGGCGGGCGTTCTCGGCGCGCGGCACAGCAACAGGATGCTGCTCGTCGGGCTCTATCTCGGCCGTGCCGCGGCGATCGCGGTGTTCATCGCGCTGCCGATCACGCCCGCCTCGGTCCTGCTGTTCGCCGCCGCCATGGGGCTGCTCTGGCTTTCGGCGGTGCCGCCGACCTCGGGGCTCGTCGCCCTGATGTTCGGCACCCGCTACATGGCGACGTTGTTCGGCATCGTCTTCCTCAACCACCAGCTCGGCTCGTTCACCGGCGTCTGGCTCGGCGGCTGGCTGTACGAGCGCACTGGCTCCTATGACGTCGTCTGGTGGCTCTCCGTGGTCCTCTCGCTCGCGGCCGCCCTCGTTCATCTGCCGATCGCCGAGCGGCCGGCGAGGCACTTCGCGCAGCAGAGGGTCCGCTGACGATGCGCTCGGCTGCTCGCCGATGGGGGGCGTCAGACGATCAGCCTGTCCCACGTCCCATAGTGGTTCCTGATCCGGCCGCGGCGCACGCTGAGGCCGATCAGCGCCGACGCCGCACACGAGGCTCGCCACGGTCGCCGGCCAGCCGGCGCCATAGGCGAACGGCGTGATCAGCAGTGCCGTGCCGAGCGCCATGTTGAGAAAGCGCAGCGGCCGCGCGACCTCGGCGAGCGCGCTCACGCTCACGGTCAGCACCAGCGCGCCGATCAGGTGGTCGGCGTTCGCCATGCCGCCCTCGCTGCCGAGCGTGATGCGCGTCAGCATCAGCCAGACGCCGATCAAAAGGCACACGCCGAGGTTCCACGGCAGGCCGACGCCGCCGCTCAGCATCTCGTTCACGACGCCGCCCGCTCTCTGCTCGAAATCGTCCGCCGGCACGTCGCGCCCGTCCTCGTCGGTGTCGCCGACGAAGAAGATCCTGGTCAGGCCGTGGCCGGCCCGCTTGCGCCGCCACAGGAACTGGCCGGTCGCGACCAGCTCGTCGAGCGAGTACGGGATCTGCAGCAGCATGGCCGCCGCCGCGATCAGGCAGAGCGTGCACCAGGTGCCGATCACGATCGGCTGGATCACGATGAAGGTGATCGAGACCGCGCCGAGCGGCACGATCATGATGCCGAACAGGACCACGAGCCACGGCATGGTGCGCCAGCGCCGCGCCGAGCCGATCAGGCCGGTCAGGATCTCCAGCATGTAGGTCACGGCGCCGACGCCGGCATCCGACACCGGCCAGGCCTCGGACACGCTGGACGTGATGATCTCCTCGGTGCCGTTCTCAGGCGCCGGGCCGCCTTCGAAGAACGGCTCCCACACGCCGTCGATGTGGCCGAGCTGGTAGGCCGCCAGGTAGCGCGACACGTAGAGCCCGACGAAGGCGAGGATGATGATCGGCATGCGCTGGAACCAGCCCGACGGCGAGTAATCCCAGCCGGGCGGGATGGTCGGGCCGGTCGCGCGCGCCACCCGATCGATCCCGGGCGCCGGGCGCACGCCCACGGCAAGGCCGATCACGAGCGCACCCACCAGCGTATCGTTGAGGTAGGCGGCCGCGGTCGGCGCCCAGAACAGCAAAGGCGCGAACAGCACCCACAGGCCAACGCCCGGCGGTCGCCCAGCGCGCGAGGGGGAAGCGCCAGGAGAGCGACACGAAGGCCAGCGCCACGATCGCGAGCCCGGAGAGGACATCGCTCCAGGCCATCGCCTGCGACTGATAGCCGAGCGTCGCCGGCGACGTGATCAGCCAGGTGCCGAGCCCGAGATTGAGGAAGTGCGCCCAGAGCGTGCGGCGGTGCTCGACGCGATAGCGCTCCTCCTGCCCGGCGCGCAGCGCCTCGGGGTCCTCGACCTGCTCGGCCGCGCTCTCGAGCCAGGCCGGCGGCGTGATCCGGTTGGCGCGGTACCAGGCGAGCGGATCGTCCTTCAGCGCCTGGATGATGTTCGGCAGCGTGGCGCGGATGGAGCGTCGCGGTTGCCAGCCCAGAAGATCGCGCGCCCGCGTGATGTCGAGCGCATAGTGGTCGTCCGCCATGTCGACCATGAAGGCGCGGATGAACGGCTTCTCGCCCTGGTCGATCGAGTCCGGCACGACCGGCTCGGACAGCTCCTCGAGCCTGGCGCCGGTCCTGGCGAGGGTTTTCGGGACGGTGATCGTCGCCCACTCGTCCTCGCCATGGATCAGCCGGCCGATCGCTTCCTGCAACGTCGCGTAGCCCAGCGCATCCGGCTCGCCGATCAGGATCGTCACGTCGTCCGGCAGCCGCTCGCGCCGGTCGATCGTCCGGCGAAAGGCATCGATCATGTCGTCCTTGTGGACGAACGCCTGGCCGGTGCGCGGGTCGCCGGCATAGAGGTGGCTCTTCAGGTCACGCTCGTAGATGCGCGCGATCTGCTGGGCGAGCGTCGGCACCGCGGTGCGGTCGTCATAGAGGCCGGCGAGATGGAGCAGCACGTAGGGGATCCCGCCGTGCTCCTCGCGGATCACCGCCTCGGCCGCGGCCTTGGATTCGGGATATGCCCATTTCGGCGCGATCGGCGCCTGCTCGTCGATGCGCTCGCCGGGCTCCCCCGGCGCGTGCACCAGCATGGTGCCCGCGTAGACGAGCTGGCCGACCTCGAAGTCCTGGAGGGCCCGCAGCAGGCGGCGGGTGCCCTCGACGTTGACCTTGTCGTAGAGCGGATGGTCCTCGCCGGTGAAATCGAAATAGGCGGCGAGGTGCACGACGCTGGCGATGCGGCTGCCGTAGCGCTCGCGGAATTTTCTGAGCGCAAGCTCGACCAAATCGCCCGAGGCTCAGGTCGATCTCGATGCAGTCGACCGCCGCCCCGCTGCAGTCGAGATCGAGGCCGACCACCGTGTAGTCGGGCTCGAGCGCGCGGGCGAGCGCCGTGCCGATCGCGCCGGCAACGCCGGTGACGACGACGATCGGCTTTTCGGTCTGGCTGTCCATGATGCAGGGCTGCCTCGTGCGAGCTCGACGGTCGCCAGGGTCAACGGGTGGCCGCAGCACCGGTTCCCGGGGCGGGGTGTGCTTTACCGCCCGCGCTCGAGCAGGCCCTCGACGTCGGCGCGCCCGGCAACGAAGGATTAACCCTTCGCCGCCAAGCTCGGCCTGTGGAGTGCCGCTCGCCCTGCGCGCGGCACCTCCGCAGGCTCGACCATCCTCGAAGGGGACGCGCGATCGAATCCGAGCAGGCGGTGGACGCAAGGCCGCGTCGGCCTTTGTCCCCGGGAGCGATCCTAGGTGCCGTCGTGCGCCTTTGGCGGCTTGCACCGCTGCGCTGGAGCGCGCTCGCCGCGCTGCTGGCGATCTATGTCGTGCTGTCGCTCGAGCCCTTCGACTGGCGAATTCCCGGCCGGATCACGAACGGCGCCACGCCGCTGGCCGAGGGCTGGGCCTTTGCCAGCGCCGGCATCCTGATCGCCGAGACGCCGCTCGACGGCTTCGCCGGCGCGACCCTGGCCGAGACGCTCGACATCTCCCTCGAGATCCGCCCGCACTCGGCCGGCCAATCGGGGCCGGCACGGATCCTCACGATCGCGGAGGATGCCCATCGGCGCTTCCTGACCTTGTCGCAGGAGGGCGAAGACCTCGTGCTGGGGCTGCGCGGCGAGGACGGCGGCCGCAGGCGGTGGGAGACGGAGCGGCTCGAGGGCGTGCTCGCAACCGGCAGGTGGGTGGCGATCGAGGTCCGCCTGCGGCCGGGCAGGCTCACCATCGCGATCGACGGCGTGCCGCAGCTCTGGGCGGTGCTGCCGCCGCGCGTGCTCGGCGCCTGGGGTGCCGGCCCGAACCTCGCCCTCGGCAATGCGGTCACCTGCGACCGGCCCTGGCTCGGCGACGTGCGCAAGGCGGTGATCGCCGGCCCGGACGGCGCCACCGACTACGCCCGAGCCGGCCGCATCGAGGCGCCGACCGGCTGCACGGTCCTGCGCCATCCGCCGAAGCTCGTGCCCCTGGTTCCCCTCAACCGGCGCGACGCCCTGCTCAACACGCTGATGTACCTGCCGCTCGGCTGCCTTCTGGGCATGATGGCGCATCGCCGCAACTGGCGCAGCTTCACCGTGCTGCTGCTGGCGATCGCCGGCGTCAGCCTGACCCTGGAGACGCTGCAACTGCTGGTTCCGAGCCGCTTCCCCTCGATCGACGACGTGCTCTTCAACACGGCAGGCGGCGCGCTGGGGGTGGGCGTGGGCTTCTGGCTCATGGCGCGCCTGGCGGCCTGGTTGCCTGCGCGGCACGCCTGAGCCCACGCCAGCCGGCGGCACCGCCAGCCGCCGCGCATCGGGCAGATGCAGCCTGCCGCGGCTTGCCCGCCCCGCTCCCGCCGGGTTATGGGAAATGCTCCGGCCGCGCTCCTGAGAGCCGCGACCCGCCCTGCGCCCTGGAGCACCATGACCACCGATGCCGCGACCACCGATGCCGCCATGCTCAGCGCGACCGAGCTGATCGCGCACTATCGCCGCAAGACGCTTTCGCCGGTCGAGGCGACGCGAGCCGTGCTCGAGCGCATCGAGCGCTTCGATGGCGCCGTCAACGCGTTCTGCGTGGTCGACCCCGAGCGCGCGCTGGAGAGCGCGCGGGCCTCGGAGGAGCGCTGGCGGCGCGGTGCGCCGGCAGGCCTGGTCGACGGCGTGCCGGCCACGATCAAGGACCTGGTGCTGACCGAGGGGTGGCCGACGCTGCGCGGCAGCCGCGCGGTCGCGCGCGACCAGGCCTGGGACCAGGATGCGCCGGCAACGGCGCGGCTGCGCGAGCAGGGTGCCGTGCTGATCGGCAAGACCACCACGCCGGAGTTCGGCTGGAAGGCGGTGACCGACAGCCCGCTCACCGGCATCACGCGCAATCCGTGGGATCTGGCGAAGACGCCCGGCGGCTCGAGCGGCGGCGCTGCCGCGGCCTGCGCGCTCGGCATGGGTGCTTTGCACATCGGCACCGACGGCGGCGGCTCGATCCGCGTGCCGGCGAGCTTTAGCGGCATCTTCGGCCTCAAGCCGAGCTTTGGCCGGGTGCCGGCCTGGCCGCTGAGCCCGTTCGGCACCGTCGCCCATCTCGGCCCGATGACCAGGACGGTCGGCGATGCCGCGCTGATGCTGAATGTGCTCGCCCTGCCCGATGCCCGCGACTGGCAGGCTCTGCCCTTTGATCCGCGCGACCATCGGATCGGGCTCGAGGACGGCGT
This sequence comes from uncultured Alphaproteobacteria bacterium, assembly GCA_963753315.1. GTDB lineage: Bacteria > Pseudomonadota > Alphaproteobacteria > Geminicoccales > Geminicoccaceae > DASUGG01. The sequence goes on along the minus strand of CAVWCI010000031.1, from coordinate 104,332 downwards.
GCGCGGCCTCAAGATCGCGTTCAGCCCGGACCTGGGATATGCCGAGGTCGATCCGGAGGTGGCCGGGCTGGTCGCCTCGGCCGCGGCCGCCTTCGCGGAGCTCGGCGCCGACGTCGAGGAGGCCGATCCCGGGTTTGCCGATCCGCGCGCGATCTTCGTGGCGCACTGGTACGCCGGCGCCGCCAACCTCCTGCGCCATTACGACGAGCGCCAGCGGGCGGAGATGGACAAGGGCCTCGTCGAGATCGCCGCCGAGGGCGCAGCGTTCGGGCTGCTGGACTATCTCGAGGCCGTGGCGCGGCGCGGCGACCTCGGCCAGCAGATGCAGCGCCTTCCACAAGCGCTTCGATCTGCTGCTGACGCCTTCCGTGCCGATCGCCGCCTTCGCGGCCGGCGTCGAGCGGGCGGACCCGGCCCGGCAGGAGCGCTGGTTCGACTGGGCGCCGTTCAGCCACCCCTTCAACCTCACGCAGCAGCCGGCGGCCTCGGTGCCCTGCGGCCTCACCGCCGCAGCGCCTCCCGGTCGGGCTGCAGATCGTGGGGCCGATGCACGCCGATGCGCTGGTGCTGCGCGCCGCCCGCGCGTTCGAGGCCGCCCGGCCCTGGCCGATGCCAGGCGCGCCGCGCGGCAGCGCCTGAGGCGTGCCATGCCAGAAATCTATCTCGACGACCTGCAGCCGGGCCAGACCTTCGCGCTCGGCCGCCGCAGCATCACGCGCGAGGAGATCCTCGATTTCGCCAAGGCCTGGGACCCGCAGCCGTTCCATCTCGACGAGGAGGCCGCCAAGGCGTCGATCTATGGCCAGCTGATCGCGAGCGGCTGGCACACGGTCTGCATCTTCATGCGGCTGTTCGCCGACAGCCTGCTGAACCGCACCGCGGCGATCGGCTCGCCGGGGATCGACGAGCTGCGCTGGCGCAAGCCGGTCTGCGCCGGCGACAGCCTCGAGGCGGCGGTCGAGATCCTCGAGGTGCGGCCGTCGCGCTCGCGGCCGGATCGCGGTGCTGCGCGCATCCGCTGCATCGTGCGCAACCAGCAGGGCGAGGTGCTGACGATGATCGCCACCGTGATGTTCCTGCGGCGGCCGCAGGCCTCATGACCCGGGGGTCTGCTCCCGCGCCGCAGGCGGTCGTGGTGCGCGATGCGACCGAGCAGGACATGGCGGCGATCCAGGCGATTTACGCGCAAGAAGTGCTGCACGGGCTCGCGACCTTCGAGGAGGTGCCGCCGACCACCGACGTCCTGCTGGCGCGGCGCGCGAGCGTGCTCGACCTCGGCCTGCCCTATCTCGCCGCCGAGCTGGCCGGCGAGGTCGTCGGCTACTCTTATGCGACCGGCTATCGGCCGCGGCCGGCCTATCGGCACACGATCGAGGACTCGGTCTATGTGGCGGCGGGCATGCAGGGCCGCGGCATCGGCCGGGCCCTGCTCGCCGCCCTGATCGCGCGCTGCGAGAGCGGCCCCTGGCGGCAGATGGTCGCGGTGATCGGCAACACCGGCAATGCCGGCTCGATCGCCCTGCACCGGCAGCAGGGTTTTCGCCTGGTCGGCACCTTCGAGGCGGTCGGCTTCAAGCTCGGCCGCTGGGTCGACACGGTGCTGATGCAGCGCGCGCTCGGGCCCGGCGGCGACACGCTGCCGGACCGCGAGCATCGCTAGGCGAACGTCCGGTCTGATCCGCCGGACGATCGCCAACCTGCGCCACGTCCGATCGCAACTGCGCCTTGAGCTGCAGGGCGGCCAGGGCGTAGCCGCCGTCGGCGCCGTCGACGAAGTGCACGTGCCGGCTCTCCTCCAGCGAGAACACGAGGCACGTCATCAGCGCCCCATCCGCCCGGTGCAGGCCGTACGCGATCCGGCCCTGCGCCCGCAACCCCTCGAGGTAGCCCTCGATCTGGGCGATCTCCTCCGCCGTGCAGTCGAGCACCATGTGCAGCGTATCCGCGACCTTGCGGTAGTCGGAATTGCGCCGCAGCTCGTCCCGGTAGACCGGGGCGTTGTAAGGGCCGAGCCGCAGATCGAAGCGCTCGGCGATCGATTGCAACAGGGATTCGAAGTAGAGCCAGGCGCGGCGTCGCCACAAGGAGGCCCGACCGCGGGTGAGCCTGGCTTCGACCTCGAGCCCTGCGGGCGGCCAGCCGAAGCGCATGTTGGCGGGCTGAATCGGTGCCGCCCGTCCCGGGGCCTCGTCGAGGATGCGCCGCAGCGCCTCGATGATCTCCTGCTGCAGCGGCAGGGCGTCGACCTGGCGCGCGCGCACGAGCAACGTCAGCATATGGCCGCGCAGCGAGCGGAACGGTTGCCAGCGACAGGACAGGCCGTTCAGATCGGGGGGGCCGGGATCGATCTCGTCCTCGAGACCAAAGCCAGCACCATCCTTGATCAGGCGGTCGGCGAGCTCGAGGCCGCCGCCTGCGAACATCGCGAGATGGTTGCCGGGACTGAGGGCGAACTTGGCGACCAGCACGCGCCGGCCGCGCCGCCGCAGCTCCTCGACCGGGACCATGCCGAGCCGCAGCTCGAGACCGAACTCGCGGGCGGCGAGGCGCCGGGTCCGGATCAGCGCGGGTGCCACGGCGGCGCGCGCCGCGGCCGGGATCAGGAGGGTCGCGCCATCGCCTCCGAACACGAAGGGCAGCTCCAGACCCCGGGTGGCATTGAGCACCGCGGTGATGCAGGCGGCGCCGACCAGGTTGACGTCCTTGTAGCGGCCGGCGCGCGCCGCCTCGGTCGAAGTCCTTGATGTCGGCGACCACGACCAGCCAGTCGTCCGGCGCCTCGACGTAGTGCCGGGCGTCCGCGACCGCCGCGAAGTCCCCGAACGGCTCGAGCCGCCCGTAGAAGGTCGCAGCGCCGACCTCCGACCTGCAGCCGCCCGCCAGTGCGCCTCGCCACTGCGGCTACAGTTGGTGCTCTACGCCTTCTTGAAGAACGGTGCGGGGTGGAGGATCTTGTTCTCCTGGCGGATCAGGTAGCCCGCCTCGGCGCTCTTCTGCCGATAGGCGCCCCAGTCGGGATCGGCTTCCATGGCGGCGCGCTTGCGGGCGCGATCGGCCGCGTCCTCGTAGACCCAGACGTGGACGTAGGTGTTGATCTCGCCGGTCTCGGTGACGCCGTACAGCAGCGGCTCGCCGAGGTGGCGCTTTTGCGCCGCGAAGCCGAACTCCTCGTACAGCTTCAGCTGCTTGGGCAGGGTGCCGGGCCTGACGGTGTAGGTGCGGTGATCGAAGATCATGGCGTTGCCTCCCTTGGCGGTCGCACGGGTCTTAGAGCCCGGCGGCGCGCGCTTGGCAAGGCTTGCAAACGCCGGCAGGGCGCTGTCAGAAAGGCGCCGACGTCTCATCGGGAAGCGATGCGATGACGCTGCGCCTGCGCTGCCTCGTGCTCGTGACCCTGATGCTCGGCGGCCAGGCGGTCGCGGAGCAGGCGCCGCTGACGCGGATCGCGTTCGGCTCCTGCTCGCATCAGCAAAAGCCGCAGCCGATCTGGGACGCGGTGCTGGCCTACCGCCCCGAGCTGTTCATCTTCACCGGCGACAACGTCTATGGCGACGTCACCTCGGACGCGATGACGGAGCTGCGCGAGGCTTATGCCGCGGCCGCGAAGGTCGCGGGCATCGCGGCGCTGCGCGCAAAGGTGCCGGTGCTGGCGACCTGGGACGATCACGACTATGGCCAGAACGACGGCGGCGGGGATTTTGCTCACCGGGAGCAGGCGAAGGAGCTGTTCCTGGATTTCTGGGAGATTGCGGGCGACGATCCGCGCACCCGCCGGCCGGGCGTGTACCATGCGGAGACCCTCGGACCACCGGGCGAGCGAGTTCCAGATCATCCTGCTTGGACACCCGGAGCTTTCGCTCGGCCCTGCGGCCGACCGATCAGCGCTGACGCGCTCGGCAAGGAGGATTATCTGCCCGATCCCGACCCCGCGAAGACGATGCTGGGCGAGGCGCAATGGGCCTGGCTGGCGGAGCAGCTGCGCGAGCCGGCCGAGCTGCGCCTGCTGGTCTCCTCGGTGCAGGTCCTGGCCGAGAAGCACGGCTTCGAGCGCTGGGGCAACCTGCCGCTGGAGCGCCAGAGGCTGCTCGACCTGATCGCCGAGAGCGGTGCCGGCGGGATCGTCATCATCTCGGGCGATCGCCACGTCGGCGCGCTCTATCGCCTGGGCGAGGACGTGCCCTACGACCTCTACGAGATCACCGCGAGCGGCCTCAACATGGCGTACGCCCGCAATCGCGACATCGGGCCCTTGCGCCTGGGCGAGGTGTATGGCCAGGACAATTTCGGCACGATCGACGTCGACTGGCGCAAGGGCGAAGTCACGCTCGCCGTGCGCGACATGGAAGGCCTGGCCGTGCGCAGCGCCACGATCCCGATCGCGGCACTCTCGCCCTGAGCTTCAGCGCTGCTTGATGAACGTGCCGTCGCGCAGGTCGGCCAGCGCCTGGCGCAGCTCGGCCTGCGTGTTCATCACGATCGGCCCGTACCACGCGACCGGCTCCTCGAGCGGCTTGCCCGAGATCAAGAGGAAGCGGATGCCCGCATCGCCCGCCTGCACCGTCACCTCGTCGCCCGTGTCGAACAGCACCAGCGAGCGGTTGCCGGTCTGCTCGCGCACCAGGATCTCGTCGTCGGGGCCGCCCTTCTCGGTCAGCACGCCGAACGGCTTCGAGGCGTCGCGAAAGGTCCCCGAGCCCTCGAACACATAGGCGAACGCGTGCCGGTACGTCTCGACCGGCAGGGTCTTGCGCACGCCCGCCGGCACGAAGATGTCGAGGTAGCGCGGATCGGCGGCGATGCCGTCGACCGGGCCGCGCCGGCCCCAGAACTCGCCGCACACCACGCGCACGCGGGTGCCGTCGTCGTCGACGATCTCCGGGATCGCTGCGCCGGGCACGTCCTGGTAGCGGGGCCGGGTCATCTTGAGCGAGGCGGGCAGGTTCGCCCACAGCTGGAAGCCGTGCATGCGGCCCTGCGGGTCGCCCTGCGGCATCTCCTGATGCAGGATGCCGCTGCCCGCGGTCATCCACTGCACGTCGCCGGCGCCGAGCGTGCCCTGGTTGCCCAGGCTGTCGCCATGGTCGACCGAGCCCGCCAGCACGTAGGTGATGGTCTCGATGCCGCGATGCGGATGCCAGGGAAAGCCCGCGCGGTAGTCATCGGGACGCTCGTTGCGAAAATCGTCGAACAGCAGGAACGGGTCGGTCTCGCCCGTATCGCCGAAGCCGAAGGCGCGGTGCAGCTTGACCCCCGCCCCTTCCGTCGTGGGCGTGGATTGCAGGACCCGCTTGACCGGCCGGATCGACATGGATGGCACCCCTCTCCTGGCACGCCGCCTGCGTGCGCCATGCTCGATGTGAGCACGCGCAAGGCGATCGTCCAGTCCCACCCAAGGCCCACCGATCACGGCAGGCGATTGGGTCTTGTTTCAGTTCCGGCCGCGGGTCTAGGGTCCTGGCCAGGAGGCTGCCGGCCCGCACGGCGGGCGGCAACGCTCGCATGTCGCACAACGACCGGTATTGAAGGGGAAGCACGATGCGTCTGGGATTCCAACTGCTGGCCGCGGCCGGCGCCGTAGCCCTGCTCTCGGCATCCGCGGCGGCACAGGACAAGGTCTTCCGCTACGCCACCACCGGCGACATCCTGGGCCTGGACCCCCACGTCAACAACGAGGGTCCGACCAACACCATGAAGGACAATCTCTACGGCCGCCTGCTGCACCGGCTGCCCGATCTGTCGCTCGAGCCGGACCTCGCGACCGAGTGGCAGCTCGGCGACGACGGCGTCACCTGGCGGTTCGCGCTGCGCGAGGGCGTGACCTTCCACAACGGCAACCCGTTCAACGCCGACGACGTGATCTACTCCTTCGAGCGGCAGAAGCAGGACACCTCCGAGATGTCCTTCGCGCTCGCCTCGGTGAAGGAGGCCCGCAAGGTCGACGACCACACGATCGAGCTGGTGACCGAGGGCCCCGACCCGACCCTGCTGCTCAACATGCCGCATTTCTACATCGTCGATAAGGAGTACATGGAGGAGAACGACGCCTTCGAGGTCGTCCAGGGCGCCGGCAAGACCAACTTCGCCAACACCAACGCCAACGGCACCGGTCCGTTCAAGCTGGTCGAGTGGGTCCAGGACAACCGCCTGGTGCTCGAGCCCAACGAGGACTGGTGGAACCAGGAGAACCGCACCGACAACCTCGACCAGGCGATCTTCACGCCGATCAGCAACGATGCGACGCGCGTCGCAGCGCTGCTCTCGGGCGAGATCGACCTGATGTATCCGGTGCCGCTGCAGGACATCGCGCGCCTGCAGAGCGATGCGAACGTCGAGGTGATCGAGGGCCCGGAGCTGCGCACCATCTTCCTCGGCATGGACCAGTGGCGCGAGGAATCGCTCGACGAGCCGGGCGCCAAGAACCCGTTCCTCGACCAGCGGGTGCGCGAGGCGTTCGCGCACGCGCTCGATCTCGATGCCATCCAGCGGGTGGTGATGCGCGGCGCCTCGACGCCGACCGGGCTCATGATCGCGCCCGGCGTCAACGGCTTCCAGGAGGACATGAACGAGCCCTACGCCTACGATCCGGAGCGCTCGAAGGAGCTGCTGACGGAGGCCGGCTATGCCGAGGGTTTCCCGGTGACGCTGGATTGCCCCAACGATCGCTACGTCAACGACGAGGCGATCTGCACCGCGGTGGTGCCGATGCTCGAGCGGATCGGCATCGACATCACCCTGAACGCGCAGAACAAGTCGCTGCATTTCAACAAGATCGGCCAGGCGACCGGCAACGATACCGCCTTCTACATGCTCGGCTGGACGCCCGGCTCCTATGACGCCTACAACGCGCTGCAGAACATCATGACCCTGGACGGCGACGCGCAGGGCACCTGGAACAGCGGGCGCTACTCGAACCCCAAGGTCGAGGAGCTGACCGACCAGATCGCGGTCGAGATCGACGAGGCCAAGCGCAACGAGCTGATCCGCGAGGCCTTCCAGATCCACAAGGACGACGTCGGCCACCTGCCGCTGCACCAGCAGGCGCTGGCCTGGGGCATCCGCGGCGATACGGTCGAGAGCGTGACCCAGCGGCCGTTCAACGACGTCGACCTGCGCACCGTGGTCATGAAGTAGGCAGGATCGAAAGGGGCGGTCCCGCCGGGCCGCCCCGCCACGCCGCCCTGAAGGGCCGGGCGCATGCTCGCCTTCATCGTCCGACGGCTGCTCCAGGCGGTCCTGGTCATGCTGGTGGTCGCGCTGATCTCCTTCGCGCTGTTCCAGTTCGTCGGCGACCCGATCAACAACATGGTCGGCCAGGAGACCACGACCGCCCAGCGCGAGGCGCTACGGGAAAGCCTCGGCCTGAACGACCCGGTGCCGCTGCAGTTCGTCAAGTGGCTCGGCAACGCCGTGCAGGGCGACTTCGGGCTCTCCTACCGCATGGGCAAGCCGGTGAGCGAGCTGATCGCGCAGCGCCTGCCGGCGACGCTCGAGCTGGTCTTCGTCTCGGCGGTCCTGGCGCTGGCGATCGGCGTGCCGATGGGGGTCTATACCGGGCTGCACCGCGATTCCTGGCTCAGCCGCATCTTCCTGACGGTCTCGCTGATCGGCATCTCGCTGCCGACCTTCCTGATCGGCATCCTGCTGATCCTGATCTTCGGCGTCTGGCTCGGCTGGCTGCCGACCTTCGGGCGCGGCGGCACGGTGGCAATCGGCGCCTGGGAGACCAGCCTGCTCACCGTGCAAGGCTGGAGCCACCTGATCATGCCGGCGTTCACGCTGGCGCTGTTCCAGCTCACCCTGATCATGCGCCTGGTGCGCGCCGAGATGCTGGAGGTGCTGCGCACCGACTACATCAAGTTCGCGCGCGCCCGCGGCCTGCGCGAGCGCAGCATCAATTTCGGCCATGCGCTCAAGAACACGCTGGTGCCCGTGATCACCATCATGGGCCTGCAGATCGGCGCGCTGCTGGCGTTCTCGATCATCACCGAGACGGTGTTCCAGTGGCCGGGCATGGGGCTCCTGATCATCCAGGCGATCCAGTTCGTCGACATCCCGATCATGTCGAGCTACCTGGTGCTGATCGCGCTGTTCTTCGTGCTGATCAACCTCGCGGTGGACCTTCTGTACTACGTCGTCGACCCGCGCCTTCGGGTCGAGCGCCCGGTCGCGGCGTACTGAGCGATGGCGACCCGCTCGCCCGAGATCGACCGCCTGTCGCTCGGCTTTCGCGCGCGCGTCGGCGACGATCTGCGGCGCTTCCTCGAGGGCGACCTTTGCCACAGCTTCATGCGCTCGCCGGTCACGATCGCGGCGGCGATCGTCACGCTGCTGCTCTTCCTCGCGGCCCTGCTCGCACCCTGGCTCGCGCCGCACGACACCTACAACATCGCGAGCCTCAATCTGATGGACGCCTTCCGGCCGCCGGCCTGGGCCGACGGCGGCGATCCGAGCTTCCTGTTGGGGACCGACGATCAGGGCCGCGACATGCTGAGCGCGATCATGTTCGGGCTGCGCATCTCGTTGCTGGTGGGCTTTGCCTCGGTGGTGCTGGCAGCCCTGGTCGGCACCGTGCTGGGGCTGCTCAGCGGCTATCTCGGCGGCGCGCTCGACAGCGTGATCATGCGCATCGCCGACATCCAGCTGACCTTCCCGGCGATCCTGATCGCCCTGATGATCGACGGCATCGTCGGCTCGATCCTGAGCCCCGCCGTGCAGCGCGAGTTCAAGATCTACGTCCTGGTCATGGCGATCGCCGCCTCGCAGTGGGTCAACTTCGCGCGCACCGTGCGCGGCTCGACCATGGTCGAGAAGAACAAGGAGTATGTGCAGGCGGCGAAGGTGATCGGCGTGCATCCGGTGCTGATCATGCTGCGCCACGTCCTGCCCAACGTGCTGGGGCCGGTGCTGGTGATCGCGACCCTCAGCCTCGCGATCGCGGTCCTGACCGAGGCCACGCTCTCCTTCCTCGGCGTCGGCGTGCCGGTGACGCGGCCTTCGCTCGGCACCCTGATCCGGATCGGCAACGACTTTTTGTTCTCGGGCGAGTGGTGGATGACGATCTTTCCGGGCGTCGCCCTCGTGCTGCTGGTGCTCGCGGTCAATCTGCTCGGCGACTGGCTGCGCGACGCGCTGAACCCGAGGCTCCGCTGATGCCGGCGCCGAGCAGCAGCCCGGCTCTCGATGTCCGCAACCTGCGGGTCGAGTTCCCGGCGCGGCGCGGCACGCTGGTCGCGGTGCACGACGTCTCGTTCCAGATCGCCGAGGGCGAGGTTCTGGGCGTGGTCGGCGAATCGGGGGCGGGCAAGTCGCTGACCGGCGCTGCGGTGATCGGCCTGCTCGAGCCGCCGGGACGGATCGCCGCGGGCGAGGTGCTGCTCGATGGCGAGCGCATCGACCATCTGCCCTACGCGCGGCTGCGGCGGCTGCGCGGCAAGAAGATCGGCATGGTTTTTCAGGACCCGCTGACGAGCCTGAACCCGCTCTACACGATCGGCCGCCAGCTGGTCGAGACGATCCAGACCCACGACGAGATGAGCCACGGCGCGGCACGCCGGCGCGCGATCGACCTTCTGGCCGAGGTCGGCATCCCCTCGCCCGCCCAGCGGATCGACCAGTACCCGCACCAGTTCTCCGGCGGCATGCGGCAGCGGGTGGTGATCGCGCTGGCGCTGTGCGCCAATCCGCGCGTGGTGATCGCGGACGAGCCGACCACGGCGCTCGACGTCTCGATCCAGGCGCAGATCATCAAGGTGCTCAAGCGCCTGTGCGAGGAGCACGGCGCCGCCGTGATGCTGATCACCCACGACATGGGGGTGATCGCCGAGACCGCCGATCGGGTGGCGGTGATGTATGCCGGCCGCATCGTCGAGGTCGGACCGGTGCGCGACGTGATCAAGAACGCGAGGCATCCCTACACCCGCGGCCTCATGGGCTCGATCCCGATGGTCGGGCACGACATGGGCAGGCTCGCGCAGATCGAGGGCTCGATGCCGCGGCTGACCGAGATTCCCGCGGGCTGCCCGTTCCATCCCCGTTGCCCGAGCGCTTTCGCGCGCTGCACGCGCGAGCGCCCGGAGCTGATGCCGGCCGGCGGCTCAAAGGCCGCGTGCTGGCTGCACGAGGAGGCGGCCTAGAGGCGCCATGACGGATCGGGCCCCGGCAGGCGAGCGGCCGCTGCTCCAGGTCGAGGGCCTGACCAAGCACTTCGACGTGTCGCCGCCCTGGCTCACCCGCGTCCTGCAGCGCACCGGCCATGCGATCGTGCGCGCGGTCGACGGCGTGAGCTTCGAGATCGGCCGCGGCAGGACGTTCAGCCTGGTCGGCGAGATCCGGCTGCGGCAAGTCGACCGTGGCCCGCCTCGTGGTCGGGCTCTACACGCCCACCCGAGGTGCCATCAGGTTCGATGGCATCGACATGACGAGGCCCGGGCGGCGCCGCGCCATGGCGCCGCTGCGCAAGCGCATGCAGATGATCTTTCAGGACCCCTATGCGAGCCTCAATCCGCGCTGGCGCGTGCTCGACATCATCGCCGAGCCCCTGCGCGTGCACCGCCTGCTGCCCGACGATCGCGCCGTGCAGCGCCGGGTCGGCGAGCTCCTCGAGCAGGTCCGCCTCAGCGCGCATGACGGCGAAAAGTATCCGCACGAGTTCTCGGGCGGCCAGCGCCAGCGCATCTCGATCGCCCGGGCGCTGGCGAGCAACCCGGAGTTCCTCGTCTGCGACGAGCCGACCTCGGCGCTCGACGTCTCGGTGCAGGCGCAGATCCTGAACCTGATGCGCGACCTGCAGCGCGAGCTCGGCCTGTCGTATCTGTTCATCAGCCACGACCTCGCCGTCGTCTATCACGTCTCGGACGATCTCGGCGTGATGTATCTGGGCCAGCTGGTCGAGTGGGGCCCGGCGCGCGCCATCTTCCGCCGGCCGCAGCATCCCTACACGCGCATGCTGCTGGATGCGATTCCCGACCTGGAGATGAGCGGCCGCGGGCGCGTCCCGGTGGCGGGCGAGGTGCCGAGCCCGATCAGCCCGCCATCCGGCTGCCACTTCCACCCGCGCTGCCCGTTCGCCGACCAGCGTTGCCGCAGCGAGGCGCCGCTGCCGATCCCATCCGGGGCGAGCCGGGTGCGCTGCCATGCGGTGGAGGAGGGCCGGCTCGGCGAGGCGGCGATCCGGCGCGAGCTCGCGGCGCCCCCCTGATCGCGCCGACGGCGGTCGGTCTGCGTTCAGGCCGGGGTGGTCTCCAGCACCTTGACCCGCCGCGACGAGCCTTTCGCGCGCAGGCCGTAGCGGCGCGCGAACTCGGTCGCCGGCATGGGCTTGCCGAACAGGTAGCCCTGCACCTCGCTGCAGCCTTCGCGGCGCAGCGCGCTCAGCTGCTCGTCCGTCTCGACGCCCTCGGCGCAGGTCACCATGCCGAGGCTGTCGGCGAGGTTGATGACCGCCCGGACGATCGCTTTCGCCGTCGGCTCCTTGCCGATCGCCCAGATGAACGAGCGGTCGATCTTGATCTTGTCGAAGTGGAAGCGCTGCAGGTAGCTGAGGCTCGAGTACCCGGTGCCGAAGTCGTCCATGGCGACGTGGACGCCGAGCGCCTTCAGGTCGTCCAGCAGCTTCGCGGCGGCGTCGGGCTGCTGGATCAGGACGCTCTCGGTGACCTCGAGCTCGAGGCGATGCGGCGGCAGGCCGGAATCCGCGATCGCGCTGCGCACGATCTGGACCAGGTCGGGCTGGCGGAACTGCGCCGGCGAGATGTTGACGGACACCTCGAGATCGGGCCAGGCCGCGGCCTGGCGGCAGGCGGTGCGCAGCACCCACTCGCCGAGCTGGAGGATCAGGCCGGTCTCCTCGGCGACGCCGATGAACTCGCCCGGCGGCACCAGCCCGCGCTCGGGGTGCTGCCAGCGCACCAGCGCCTCGGTGCCGGCCACCTCGTCGGTGCGCAGAGAGACCTTGGGCTGATAGTAGAGGGTGAGCTCGTCGCGGCTGAGCGCGAGGCGCAGCTCGCGCTCGAGCGCCTTGCGCCGCTGCAGGCGCGCATCCATCTCCGGCTCGAAGAAGCGGCTCGTGTTGCGCCCCTCCTCCTTGGCCCGGTAGAGCGCGATGTCGGCGTGCTTGAGGAGGTTGTCGGGGATCGAGCCGTCGATCGGGATGAGCACGATGCCGACGCTGACCGTGACCAGGACCTCGTGGCCCGCGAGATCGAACGGGGTCTGGAAGGTCTCCAGCAGGCGCCGGCTGAGCAGCTGGGCGTCGGCGGCGTCCTTGATGCCCGCGAGCACGATGCTGAACTCGTCGCCGCCGATCCGCGCCACGGTGTCGACCTCGCGCACGCTGGCGCCGAGCCGCACCGCGACCTGTTGCAGGAGGAGATCGCCCGCGGGGTGGCCGAGCGTGTCGTTGACGTCCTTGAAGCGGTCGAGGTCGAGCAGCAGCAGGGCCGCCATGTCGCGCCGGCGGCTGACGCTCGCGATCGCCTGCTCGAGCCGCTCGAGCAGCAGGACCCGGTTGGGCAGCCCGGTGAGGGGGTCGTGCATGGCGAGATACTCGGCCCGGCGCCCGGCCTCGATCTCGGCGGTGATGTCGGTCGCCGTGCCGCGGTAGCCGACCGCCTTGCCGGCGCCGTCGATGACCGGCTTGCCGGCGAGGCGGACCGTGCGGTTGATGCCGTTGACGTCCTCGCACAACGAGACGACGTTGCGGAACGCGCGCCAGTTCTGCAGGTCGTCCAGATGCTGGTGCCAGCGGTCGGGGGTCTCGCCGGGATGGAACAGGCCGGCGACCGGCATGCCGAGGCTCGCCTCGGGCGGCTTCCCGGTCACGAGCGCGTAGCGCTCGGAGATGAAGGTGAGGCGAAGCGTGGCATCGACTTCCCAGATCCAGTCGGAGCTGGCATCGGCGACGTCGCGAAAGCGGGCCTCGCTGGCCTCGATGGCGCTGGTCGTCTCGCGGGCATGCCGCAGGACCGCAAAGGTGAAGGCGCCGATCACGAGGATCGCGACCGCGAGCGCGGGGGCTACCGATTCCAGGAACTGCCGCCCCGGCTCGTGCGGCTGCCAGACCAATGTCCCGAGCTCGGTGCCATCGGGCGCCATCAGCGGCAGGATCGCATCCCCGCCCGCCGCGTTCGCATTGGCGCGCGCCAGTCGAAGACCTTCGAGCGGCAGCGCTCCGCCGATCGAGTCCAGGAGCTCCTGGTTCAGCTCTTTCGTGAAGATCAGCACGTGCTTGGGGCCGGACGGCAACTGGAAGGTCGCCCCGTCTTCAGGAGCGATCGCGCTGACGCCGACCAGCAATATCTTGCCATCCGCGGTTCTCAGAAGCCCGCCCGACGGCTCCGGCTTGTCTTCCGAAAGAGCCCGCGCGCTTTCCACCAACGTCTCGAGACCAAATCGCAGAACAGAGAACGCCTCCAGATCCATGCGCTCGGCGTTCATCGAGCTGTAGATCGTCCGGTTCTGCCCATCGATCACAAAGCTCGTTTCATAACCATAGTTCTCGAAGGCGTAGAATCCGATGCCCTGATCCGCCCACTCCAGATCTACCGACATCACGAGGTTCTCGACCGCCTCGTTCCACCATGCGAAATCCTTCGCGATCCGCTCGAGATGCGTCAAATTCCTATCCAGGGCTCCCGACACGCTCTTGATCGAATCGTTTCGAGCAATCTCATCTTGTTTTTTGGCGCTGAATAAGATAAACGCGACCACTACTGCCATAGCGACCATGACCAATAGCGCGATCGGAACAATGATCGTATGGATAGCCTTGCTTCGTCTCGTCATCTTCGCCAACCTCGAGACCCTCATCCATTCAGGCGGGTGCCGCGCCAATGGGTCTCCTAGACAAGTTTTTTTAATTTAAGGTGAAGCAAGCAAACCGCCGCCGACCGTACTTATGGTTAATAGCTATTCATTGTGCGCGCTCGTCGATCTTCTGACGCCGGAGCCAACGGCCAGCAGAGCGCGTACGACCGCCACGGTGGCCATCGTCACGCTGCGACGCGCCCTCGGGGCTTGTCGGCGCATCGCTTGCCGCAGGATTCCATCAAGCGCCGGTAAAGTTTTCGGCGTTTGCCGCAGGCCGTACTCCGGTGGCGCGATCGCGGGCCGAACCGAGTTGCCATTGCCCCCTTGGAATGTTTTTGTTATTGGTCACCTGGGGATGATCGGGAGCCGGTATATGTCTACCAATAGTTGTGCATGCGGCCGGTGCTGCGGTGCCGGATGGCGCACCTTGTCCGCTCGGGCCTGCTACGATCTCCCCGCGCCTGGAAGTCCGGCCAAAGACCATGGAATCAAAGCGTCGCCAGGGCCGGGCTCCGTCCTGGCAGCCGACCGAGCGACTGCCTCTCGCCCGGTATGAATGCGCCTCACCGCCTCCCTCGGGCGCGTCACGAGGCCACCGCTGTCCCGATCCGGGATTTTTCGCATAGCCTGCGCAAGCTGAAGAAGTGCCAGCACCTGTACCTCGCCGAGACCGCGAACCGGGGCCTCGGGGTTTTTGCCGCCCGCGGCTTCTCGCCTGGTGACATCGTCATGATGGACTTCGATGGCGACTACTACGACCAGGTCTTGAGCTACGAAGAGCTTCGTGCGAACAACATAGGGCTCGAATATCCATTGCAGGTCGGCCCGGATTTATTTCGGATACCATCCGGGAATATCGACGACTTTACCAACCATTCCTGCGAGCCAAATACTGGTATCCATCTATACCCGCTCGGAGCGGTCATCCTGGCAATTCGGGATATCGCGGCGCATGACGAGATCACATTCGATTACTCGACCTACTTGAACAATCCGCACGAGCGCCTCGTGTGTCGCTGCGACGCCAAAAGCTGCCGCGGAGTCATTGGGAACTTTGCGACGTTGCCGACGCATCTTCAGCAGCGCTATCTGGCGCTCGGGATCGTCGGTGACTTCGCGATCGAAGAGCACGCTGCGGACAATGCGTTGGCCTGACGCGGTCCCATAGCGTGCTCAATCCCGCTGCGCTCGCCAAGCTGCTATCGCTCCAGTACTGGCTCGGCCTGCCGCGCGAGCGAGCGCGCATCGTCCGCCGCTTCGTCGCCATAGCGATCACGCTCGCGGCCGCCAAGGTCTTCCTGAACACGGTCGGCTTCGCGCTCTTTCTCGCCAACGAGGGGCCCGCGCAGCTGCCGCGGTTCTATCTCGTCCTGGCGCTCGTCGCGATCACGCTCTCGGCCGTGCTCGGGGCTGTCGTCGACCGCCTGCCCAAGCTGGGGGTCGCCCGTGCCACGCTGGTCGCGAACCTGGTGCTGGCGGGGACGGGAACGTGGATGATCGATGCCGACGTCGCAGGGGCGTATTTCATCATCCTTTCCAGTGCCTTCATTTTCGAGATCGCGATCGAGATCTTGTTCTGGGCCGCGTGCGCCGCTTACCTCGACACGGTGGAGCTCAAGCGCGCCACGCCCTTGATCTGCCTGGCGATCGCGCTTGGCGGCGCCTTCGGCGGACTGTTCGCCCGCGCGCTCGCCTGGACCATCGATTTGCCCGATCTGCTGCTTGCCATGCTGGCCTTCGCCTGCCTGGCGATGCTGCAATTTGCCTTGCCCGCGGATATTCGGGAGCTGCCGGATGGGCAGGCCGTGCCGACCCGCCGGCACATCCTTCACCTGGCGGGCCTGTCACGGGTCTGGACCCGCTATCCGCTTCTCATCCTGGTCGGCTTGAACGCTCTTACGCTTACCATCCTCTACGGCATCGCCGAGTTCCTGATCTTTTCGGTCTACAGCGAGAGCTATCCGGACGAGCAGGAGCTGACGCGGTTTCTCGGCTCTGTTTTCGCACTGCTGCAGGCCTGCGAGTTCCTGCTGCTGGCCACCCTCAGCCGCGTGCTGCTCGAGCGCACGAGCCCCCTTGTGCGCAACCTCGTGTTCCCCCTGGCCTCCCTCGTATGCCTCGTCTACCTGGCGTTCAGCAACAAGCTTGGCGCCGCGGTGGTCACGCACGTCAATGCCGAGGCTGCCTCGAACGCCATCTTCCAGCCGGTTCACAACGCCAATTTCCTGGCCCTTCCCCTCGGCATCCAGGGCCGGGCGCGGACGCTTGCCGAGGGCGTCTTCTATCCGGCGGGGCTCGCCATCGCAGGCGCGATCCTGCTGTCGACGGACAGGTCCGGCGCGGTCGCCACGGCGGAGTTCATCGCGATCCTGTTCGCGCTCGCCTTCATCCTGCTCAATGTCGGCGTGGGCCTGCTCTTCCAGCCCACGCTCATCGCGAGCGTGCGCTCAGGCGTCGTGCCGCTCGCCGACATCGCCAGCCGCATCGTCGGCCTTTCGGCGGCCGCCACCGACCGGGTGCGCGAGTTCCTGCACAGCCCCCTGCCCGGGCTGCGGCTCGACGGCATCGCCCTCAGTCGCTGGCTCGGCCCCGAGCATGTCGAGGGCGACCTGCTGGCGCTTGCCTCGCACCCGGACGCAGCCACGCGGCGCGCGCTGGTCAGGCTCGCGATCGAGGACCGTGGCCCCTGGGTCCGGCGCCTGGTCGACCCCGCGCTCGCGTCCGTGACGACCGCCTGGCCATGGTCGCCATGCAGGTCATGCTCGCGCGCCATGAAGCCCCGCCCGCAGAAGACGCAGCACAGCTGGCTCGATCCCAAAACCCGAGCGTCGCGGCCTACGCCTGGCTGCTGACCGAGGCAGCCGACCCGAGCGCTGCCTTCGCGCCCCTCGGCCCTCTGCTGCATCACCCTCAGGTGGCTTCGGACGTGATCGAAGGGATCGTCGCCGCCGGGCGAGGCGACTGCGCCGCCGTCCTCGTCGCAGCGCTCGCGGCAGCACCAGCCGATCAGCAGCAGCACGGGCTCGCGTTCCTGCGCCTCACCCAAGCCCAGGTACCCGCACCGTCGTGGCGTGTCCTCGGGCGCTTCACGCGACACCACGACCCCAGGATCCGGACAGAAGCGATGGCCTTGCTCGCAGGATGCCGGCATCGCGCCGCGCTGCGGGCGCTGAGCCGGGGCCTGGTCGACTGGAGCCCGATGGTCCGGCGGCACGCCTCCGAGGCGCTTGCCGCACAGGGCGATGGCGCGGTCGACGTCCTTCGCCGGCAGGTCCTGGCGCTCACGCGCGGCAGCGCCGAGGCCGCCGGCGCGCTGAGCGCGATGCGGTCCAGGCATGCCCGTCGTGCCCTGGCCGGATCGCTCCAGCGTCTGCGCCGCGAGGCCGTGGACAACGCGCGCCTCCTCGGCCGCTTCGCGGCAGTCCCTAAGGTGGAGCCCTGGCTGGGGCTCGCCGCCTGCGCGAACGATCACGAGGCACGGGTCGTCGACATCGCGCTGGCCGTCCTGCGCCGCTCCCTCCAACGTCACGTCTTCGGCCATGTGCGCGACGCGCTCGGCTCCCGGGACCGGCGTCTGCGCGCGAGCGCATTCGAGATTCTAGCCGCCCTGCCACGCTCCGGTCCCGTCACCGAAGCCATCGAGACGCTGAAGGTTCTCCTGTTCGAGGGCGCTATCGGCGAGCAACGGCCGGGGCCGGCCGGACGCTTCGACGGCCGCGCCACGCTGGCCCTCGCCCGGGCGGTCCGGGACCCCTGGGTGCGCGAGGCCGCCCGGATCGTGGAGGCCCGAACGTTTGCCGCCGGTCCCGGGCCGGTACGCATCCCAGGCCTTCGGCCCACAACCGTCCACGGGAGCCACGACATGATGCTGGACGAGCAGGACCTCGAGCGCGTCCTGATCCTCAAGCGGATCCCGCTGTTCCGCTATCTGTCGCTGGACACGCTGCTCGCGGTCTCGCGTGCCGTGCAGTCGCGCCAGTACCTGCCTGGCGATGTCATCGTGAGCGGCCGGGAGCAGCCCGACCAGTGCCACATCCTCGAAGCCGGGACGGTTTCGCTCAACCGGGGCGGCGCTGCCGAGCTGATTGCCGCTCCGGCCTGCCTGAACGAGCTCGTGCTGATCGGCGAGGTCATGCCGACCGGGCCGATCGTGGCGCTCGAGCCTTGCCGCGTGCTCCGTCTGCATGCCGTCGTGCTGCAGGACCTCAGCCGCGACTATCCCGAGATCCTGCTCGAGCTCTGCCGCTCTCTCGCGCGCCGGGTCCGGGCCGCCGAATCCGCTGAGCCGGACCGAATTCCCCTTCGGGCCGCCGACGCCATGAGCACGTAGGAGGGCCGGGCGTGGACCGCAGAACAAAAGACGCAGCTTATCGTGGGCCGACGGGCCGATTCGGCCTGCATCTCACGCTGGACGGCTACGACGGCGAGCCGGAACGGCTGGCCGATCGCGAAGTGGTGCGTGCCTGGCTCGACGAGCTGCCCGAGGTGCTCGGGATGAACAAGCTGATCCGACCCTGCCTGGTCGAGGTGGGTGCGCAAAACGAGAAGGATCCCGGCGGCATCACGGGCTTCGTGCTGATCGCTCAGAGCCACCTGAGCGTGCACACGTTCCCGCGCCGGCGCTTCGTGAGCGCCGATATCTTCACCTGTCAGGATCACATGGATCACGAATTGATCCGCCGGTCGCTGATCGCGACCTTCATGCTTGGCGACGTCGAGAGCAACTTCATCGAGCGCGGCACACGCTATCCCCTGGTCAATCTCGACGACCTCGGCCCGACCGGTCCGCCGGGTCCGCGGGTGAGCGCCCGTCTGCCCTAACAATAGTCAGATCCGCCCACTGCCCACAGAGTCGGCAGCCGACCCGACAAACGGCTTGACGGGCCTCTCCGGCGGTGGTCAGTTCTACAGGAGAGCAGCGCAGCTCTGATACGGCTCGCGATCGTGAGCCCCTCTGCGTCGCAAGCCGTCAAACATCCGGGTTGGGCAACGAAGCCCGTGGCGAGAGCCACCGGGCTCGTTCTGTGTTGGGGATCGGGAGAAGCGCTTGGGTTCGGGCTGCATCAGGATCGGGCTCCTGTTCTCGACCTCCGGCCCATACCGGACGATCGGCCGGGCGATGCTGAACGGCGCCCTGCTCGCGCTCGAGCAGGTGAATGCCGATCCCGCCTTCCCGTTCACGCTCGAGCCGGTCGTGCGCGATCCCGGCGGCCGCAACGACCGCTACGCCGAGCTGGCCCGCGCCATGCTCGCCGACCAGCGGCTCGTGCACGTGGTCGGCTGCTACACGTCCTCGAGCCGCAAGGAGGTGCTGCCGTTCTTCGAGAAGTACGACGGCCTGCTCTGGTACCCCTCGCACTACGAGGGCTTCGAGAGCAGCGAGAACGTCATCTATACCGGGGCGGCGCCCAACCAGCACATCGTGCCGCTGGCCGACTACCTGCTCGGCAGGTTCGGCCGCAACGCCTACCTGGTCGGCTCGAACTACATATGGGCGTGGGAAAACAACAAGATCATGCGCGAGGCGGTGCAGGACGCCGGCGGCCAGGTGGTCGTCGAGCGCTACCTGCCGGTCGGCGAGACCGACGTCTCCGCGATCGTCGGCCAGGTGCTCGATTGCCGGCCGAGCTTCGTCTTCAACACCCTGATCGGCGACAGCGCCTACGCCTTCTTCCGCCAGATCCGCCAGGCGGCGGCGGCCCGCGGCATCGATCAGCCCAAGCTCGTGCCGATCGCCAGCTGCTCGCTCGCCGAGCCCGAGCTGATCGAGATCGGCGCCGACGCCGCGGATGGCCACATCAGCTCGTCGGTCTATTTCGAGAGCATCGCCAGTGCCACCAACGCGGCGTTCGTGCGGGAGTATCGGGCACGCTTCCCGGACAGCGGCCCGACCAGCGCCGACGTCGAGTCCTCCTATATCGCGGTCCAGCTGCTCGGCCGTGCGCTGCGGCGCGCCGCCAGCACCGACATGGTTCCGGTGCGCGCCGCGGTCCTGGGCACAGCGCTCGATGCGCCGCAAGGCCGCGTGCACATCGACCGCAACAATCGCCACTGCTATCTGACGCCGCGCATCGGCATCTCGAACCAGGCGTTCGGCTTCGACATCATCTATGCGGCCGACGGGCCGGTGCGGCCGGACCCCTATCTCGTGTGGAGCGAGCGCCAGTTGCCGGCGGCAGCCCCTCGCCACCCGCAGCTGCGGGTGGTCCAATGAGCCCCGTCCCGATCCAGAGCTTCCGCGGGCTCGGCGCCCTGGTCCTGCACGATGCCGACCGCAACCGGGCGGTGCTCGAGCGCACCCTCGACCAGCTGGGCCTCGGCGTCACGGTGCTCGAGCCCGGCATCGAGGCCGTGCCGCCTGCGCTGCTCAAGAGCGCCGGCATTCTGTTCGTCGATGCCGATCTCGGCGCGCTGCCGCCGCTTGCAGGCGCCGCGTCGCCGCCGATCGTCGCGGTGATCGGCCACGAGACCCCGAGCCGGCTGCTGCGCGTCGTCGAGATCGCGGCGAGCGCCTTCCTGGTCAAGCCGGTACGCGCGCAGGGCGTGTTCAGCGCCGTCTTCGTGGCGGTCAACGGCCATCGCCGGCTGGCAGGCCTCCAGGCCCGGCTCGCCGCGACCACGTCGCGCCACGCCGCGCGCCGTCACGTGATCAAGGCCGTGGTAGCGCTCATGCAGCGGCATGGCATCGACGACGACGAGGCGTTCGCCATGCTGCGCCGGGAGAGCATGGCGCGCCGCATCACGGTCGAGGAGCTCAGCTGCCAGCTCGTCGAGAAGCACCACGAGAGGATCCGCCGGACGGGCAGTGGCTAAGGGGCAGGCGGCCCGACTGGGCCGCTCAACTATACCCGCAAAGGAGCGAGAGGCATGACCGACGACAACAAGAAGGCCGACGACGTCAACACAGAGCAGCCCGCCGCGCAGTCGTCGCAGACGCCGGGGGCCGGGCTCAAGCGGCGCGAGCTCCTGCGCAATGTCGGGATCGGCGGCGTCGCCGCCGGCCTCGGCGGCGCCACCTATCTGCGCGGCCTCGACCTCGGCCGCATCCGGGCGATGGCGCAGGACAATGGCCCTGTGAAGATCGGCTTCATCGAGGACGAGAGCGGCAATCTCGCCGTCTACGGCCTGCAGAAGCTGCACGCGGCCCAGCTGGCCGTGAAGGAGATCAACGAGGGCAAGACGCTCAAGGGCGACCCGAACATCGGCGCCGGCATGGTAGGGGTCCTCGGCAAGGTCGCCGCCAACCCGCCGGTGATCAGCAAGGAGGGCACGGCCCTCGACGTGGTGAGCGACGGCGGCGCGCAGGACAAGGCCGACCTCGTGTTCGACGAGGACGACGACATCCTGATCGATTTGGGCGAGCAAGGAGTCCTTGGCCGAGAAGTCGAGCTGGTCTCGGCCGACGGCCAGAGCAACAACGCCGTCTGGCAGCAGCTGGCGCGGCGCATGATCCAGCAGGACCAGGTGGACGTGCTGGTCGCCGGCTTCGCCAGCGCCGAGCGCGAGGCGATCCGCCCGATCGTCGACCAGTTCAGCCAGCTCTACTTCTACACCAACCAGTACGAGGGCGGCGTCGCCGACGCCAACACCTTCTGCACCGGCCCGGTGTGCGAGCAGCAGGTGATCCCGACCGTGCAGTACATGGTCGAGAACTTCGGCCCGAACTGCTACACGATCGCGGCCGATTACAATTTCGGCCAGCTCACCGCGGCCTGGACCCGCGCCTTCATCCCGCTGGTCGGCGGCAACATCGTCGGCGAGGAGTTCATCCCGCTCTCGGTGTCCGAGTTCAGCCAGGTGATCGCCCGCATCCAGCAGACCAACCCGGACTGGGTGATGACGCTGCTGGTCGGCCAGAACCACCACAACTACTACCCGCAGGCGGCCGCGGCCGGCCTGAAATACCCGATGGCCTCGACCGTCAACATGGCGCAGGGCTACGAGCACAAGCGCTTTCCGCCGCCCTCGCTCGCCAACATGCACAACGCCATCCAGTACCAGATGGAGGTGCCGACCGACCGCAACCGCGCCTTCGTCCAGCGCTGGATGGAGATGTTCCCGGACGACCAGTACATCGGCGAGATGGCGCAGAACACCTACTTCACGATCCATCTCTACGCCAAGGCGGCGCGCCTCGCCGCACACCACGGACCAGGAGACGGTGCGCAAGTGCCTCGAGCTCGGCTGGGGGATCGAGGCGCCGGAGGGCAGCGTGTTCCTGGAGCCCGGCACCCACCACTGCGCCCATCCGATCCGGCTCGCCTACTGCGACGAGCAGCACAATGTCAGCTTCCTGCGCGACTGGCCGATGATCCAGGCCTGGTGGCTGCAGCGCCTGGGCGTGAACCTGATCCGCACGCCGGAGTACAAGCAGTACGTGCCGGACGAGGATCCGTACTTCGCGATGTTCTAGGCCCATTCCTGGCCTGACAACGGACTTGACGGGCGGGCTCGTCCCGCCCGTCATGGCGCAATCGGCTTTTTGGGGGGAATGCGCGATGGATGAGCTCGCCGTCATCGCGAGCGTGCTCTATCAGTTCGGCACCAACGCCGCGTTCCTCCTGCTCTGCGCGCTCGGGCTGATCGTCATCCTCGGCATGATGAACATCATCAATCTCGCCCATGGCGAGCTGATGATGCTGGGCGCCTATACCGCGACCATCGCGTATCAGCGGGGCGTGCCGTTCTGGCTCGCGGTGGTCTGCGCCTTCGTCGCCGTCGGCATCTTCGGGGCGATCCTGGAGCGGCTCGTGGTGCGGCGCTTCTACGGCCGCGAATTGGGCGCGCTCGTGGTGACCTGGGGGATCAGCCTGATCCTCGCCCAGGGTACGCTGTTGCTGCTCGGGCCGTTCATGCCGGCGATCCCGATCCCGGGCGGCAACTTCGCGATCGGCCAGTACTCGTTCTCGGGCTTCTGGGTCGGCATGATCGTGCTGTGCGCGGCGCTGATCGCAGCCCTGTGGTGGCTCTACAACCGCACCGAGATCGGCCTGCAAGCCCGCGCCACGATGCAGAACGCGACCATGGCGCGCGCCCTCGGCGTCAACACCGATCGCATCTACATGCTGACCTTCAGCCTCGGCGCCGGCCTTGCCGGCATGTCGGGCGCGCTGCTGGCGCCGACCACCTCGATCCAGCCCTTCATGGGGCAGCAGTTCGTAGCACCGGCCTTCATCACCGTGGTGGTGGGCGGTGCCGCCAACGTCATCGCGGGCGCGCTCAGCAGCAGCCTGCTGCTCTCCCTGGTCAAGACGCCGGTGGGCTTCGTGATCGGCGCCTTCTGGGGCACCGTGGTGCTGCTGCTCGCCGCCCTGATCATCATCCGCCTGATCCCGGACGGCATCTCGGCCGCCATCCAGCGCTGGTTCGAGCGCGGCGCAAGGATGCGCTGATGCGCATCCTGGAGCTGATCGGCGGCAACGAGGACATCGGCCGGGGGCCGCTCTTCTGGCTGCCGTTCGCGCTGGTCGTCGCGGCCTTCCTCGCAGCGCCGACCTGGCTCACCGAGTTCGAGGCCTACAACATCAGCTTCTACCTTTTGAACATCCCGATGGCCTTGGGGCTCTGCCTGCTGTGGGGCTATTGCGGCGTGCTGAGCTTCGGCCAGGTCGCCTATTTCGGCATCGCCGGCTACACCTACGGCATCGTCGCCGGCAACCTCGTGGGGCTGTCCTGGGGGCCGCTCGCGGGCTCGCTCGCCGGCCTCGCGGCGGCTGCCGTGGTGGCCGCGGTGTTCGGCTACTTCGTGTTCTATGCGCGCGTCCAGATGTGGATCGTGCCGATCCTGACCCTGGTGCTGACGTTGCTGCTGGAAACGTTCCTCGGCCAGACGGCGGGCTATCAGTGGCGGGTCGGCAACGTCCAGCTCGGCGGCTACAACGGCATGACCGGGCATCCCGTCCTTCCAGCTCGGCAGCCACGTCTTCTTCGGCTTCTCGTTCTTCTACTACGTGCTGGTCCTGGTGCTGGTCTGCTATCTTCGGCTGCCGGATGCTGGTCAACGCGTCCTGGGGGAAGGTTTTGCTCGCGATCCGCGAGGACGCGCTGCGCACCGAGATCCTGGGCTACGACATCCGCTTCCGGCAGTGGGCGACCTTCGTGCTGGCCGCCGTGCTGGCGGGCATCTCGGGCCTGCTCTACGTGCAGTGGGGCAACTACATCACGCCGACGCAGGTGGGCCTGCTGCAGGCGGCGCTGCCGGTGATCTGGGTCGCGGTCGGCGGCCGCGACAAGCTGCTGGCGGTGATCTTCGGCACCTATGCGCTGAACTGGCTGAACTATTCGCTCTCCTCGCAGGGCAACCAGTACGCGCTGGTGATCATCGGCGGCCTGCTGGTCGCGGTCATGCTGTTCTTCCCGCGCGGCATCGTCGTCGGCATCGCCGACCTTTTGTCGGCGCGACGCCGGCGACCCACATGAGCGCGATCCTGGAGGTCGAGCATCTCGCCAAGCGGTTCGGCGGCGTGGTCGCGACCGACGACGTCAGCCTCGCGATCGCAAGCGGCGGCGTGCAATGCATCATCGGCCCCAACGGCGCCGGCAAGTCGACCTTCTTCTCGCTGCTGTGCGGCATCCAGCAGCCGGATGCCGGCCGCATCCTGTTCGAGGGCCGCGAGATCACGCGCCTGCTGCCGTTCGCGCGCGTGCGGCTCGGGCTCGGCCTCACCTTCCAGACCAACCGCACCTTCGGCGAGCTGTCGGTGCGCCAGAACCTCGCCGTGCCGATGGCGCTGCGGAGCAGCGAGGCCGAGGAGCGCTACCGCTATGCGCTCGAGCTGTTCGAGCTGTCGGAGACCGACGAGGCCCTGGCGCGCGAGATCCCGCATCACCAGCGTCAGTGGCTGGAAATCCTGATGGTGCTGGCGGGCGGGCCGCGGGTGGTGCTGCTCGACGAGCCGACCGCCGGCATGTCGCCCGAGGAGACCAGCCATACCGCCAAGGTGCTGCGCCATCTCGACGCGACCGGGCTCACGATCGTCGTGGTCGAGCACGACATCGCCTTCGTGCGCGAGGTCGCAGAGCGGGTCACGGTGATGCACTACGGCCGGATCTTCGCCGACGGGCCGCTCGCCGAGGTCACCGCGCGCCAGGACGTGCGCGACATCTATCTCGGGAGGGCATGAGGTGAGCCTCCTGCAGGTGAGCGAGCTTCGCGCCGGCTACGGCGCCGGCGACGTCCTGCAAGGCGTCGACCTCGCGATCGAGCCCGGCGAGATCGTCGCCGTGCTCGGGCGCAACGGCGTCGGCAAGAGCACGCTGATGAAGGCCGTGATCGGCATCCTGCCGGCGCGCCGCGGCCGCATCGTCCACAAGGGCAACGACGTCACCGTCCATGCCCGCCGACCGTCGCGCCCGCCTCGGCATCGGCTACGTGCCGCAGGGGCGCGAGATCTTTCCGCACCTCACGGTCATGGACAATCTGCGCCTCGGCCGCCTGATCAACGTCAAGGCGGGCGCGCTGGCACTCGACCAGGTGTACGGCTGGTTCCCGTTCCTGAAGGAGCGCGCGCGCCAGCGCGGCGGCACGCTGTCCGGCGGCCAGCAGGAGATGCTCGCGATCGCGCGCGCGCTGGTAGGCCTGCCGGATCTCCTGCTGCTCGACGAGCCCTCCGATGGCGTGCAGCCCTCGATCGTCCAGGAGATCGGCGATTTTCTGGTCAAGCTGGTCGCCGAGCGGCCGATCGGCATCCTGATCGTCGAGCAGAACATCGACCTCATCCAGACGGTCGCGCAGCGCGCCTTCGTGATGGACAAGGGCAGGCTCACGGCCTCGCTCGACCGGGCGGCGCTCGCCGACGCCACGGCGCTGAGCCACCATATCGCACTCTGATCGGGGAGGACCACGATGAGCACATGGCTCGAGGGCACCTACATGGCGCGCAAGGGCGTCGCCAAGGGCAAGCCCGGCAAGACCCACCAGCTGACCGTCGAGAAGCAGGGCAAGTACCACTATGTCTACGGGCCGTATGCCGACCCGGTCCTGCAGATCGAGCCGGGCGACCTGGTCGTGGCCGAGACCCAGGACGCGTTCGAGGGCGCGATCAGGAGCGAGAGCGACAAGCCGTCCGAGCTGCTGAACGTGCCCTTCCTCAACCCGCAATGCGGCCCGGTCGCGGTGGCGGGCGCCGAGAAGGGCGACGTGCTCTGCGTCTACATCCACTCGATCAAGCCGCGCGGGCCCGCAGCCGGTCGGCACCACGGCGCTGATCACCGAGTTCGGCGGCCTGGTCGCGACCAACAACACAGCGCTGCTCAACCCGCCTTTGCCCGAGCGGGTCAAGAAGATGGAGGTCACCGAGCAGGGCATCAAGTTCAACAAGAAGATCACCCTGCCCTACGAGCCGTTCATCGGCACGCTCGGCGTGTCGCCCGAGATCGAGGCGGTGACCTCGCTGCAGCCGGACTACTGGGGCGGCAACATGGACCTGCCCGACGTCTGCCCGGGTGCCGTGGTCTATTTTCCGGTCCACCACAAGGACGCCTATCTCTATCTCGGCGACTGCCACGCCACGCAGGGCGACGGCGAGCTGTGCGGCGTTGCCGTCGAGATCCCCTCGACCACCACGGTCCAGGTCGACCTGATCAAGCGCTGGCAGATCGCCTGGCCGCGCCTCGAGAACGATCGGTTCATCATGACCATCGGCAGCACGCGGCCGATGGAGGACGCCGCGCGCATCGCCTATCGCGAGCTGACCCGCTGGCTGGTCGCCGACTACGGCTTCGACGAGGTCGAGGCCTATTTCCTTTTGACCCAGGCGGGCCGGGTGCGGCTTGGCAACATGGTCGATCCGAAATACACCCTGGGCGCATCGCTCTTGAAGTCGTATCTGGCCTGAGGTCGGAGCACACGAACGGGGGGACTGGTCATGGATCTGGGGCTGCGCGGCCTGCGCGCGATCGTCACCGGCGGCACCAAGGGGATCGGCCGGCGCGCCGCCGACATGCTGGCCGACGAGTTGTGCAACGTGAGCGTCTGCGCCCGGACCGACGCCGACGTCAAAGCCGCGGTCCATGCGCTCGAGAAGAAGGGCGTCGCAGCCTATGGCGAAGCCTTCGAGGTATCGGACAAGGCGGCGCTCGAGGGCTGGGTCGCGAGCTCGGCCAAGGCGCTGGGCGGCATCGACATCGTCGTCGCCAACGTCTCGGCGCTGGCGGTGCTGGACAACGAGGAGGCCTGGCGCAACGCCTTCGAGGTCGACATGATGCACACCGTGCGCACGGTGAACGCGGCCCTGCCCTATCTCGAGAAGAGCAAGCATCCCTCGATCACGATCGTCTCGAGCGTCTCGGGCCGCGAGATCGACTTCACCGGCCCGGCCTATGGCGGCATCAAGGCAGCACTGGTGCACTATGCCCAGGGCCTCGCCTACCGCCTCGCCGGCAAGGGCATCCGGGTGAACGCCGTATCGCCCGGCAACGTCTATTTCGAGGGCGGCATCTGGGCCTGGATCGAGGCGAACAACCAGGAGCTTTTCCAGCAGGCGCTGGCGCTCAATCCGACCGGCCGCATGGCGACGCCCGAGGAGATCGGCCGCGCCATCGTGTTCCTCGCGAGCCCCGCCTCGAGCTTCACGAGCGGCACCAACCTCGTGATCGACGGCGCGCTGACCAAGGGCGTGCAGCTCTAAGAGCGGTCGCGCGCGGGCGTAGCGGCGCGCCGTACCGCCGGCCACCGGGAGCGCCACCGGCGCAGTGCGGATGCCGCACGGGGGCGGCGTCTGGCTTGGCTTCGGCCCGCGCGCAAATCGCCGCCCATACCATGGACGGCGATTTGCACGTGTGAACTGTCTCACAGACAAAGCAACCACGGTTGGTTAATGCGGTGACAGAGAACGCTTCGTGCTCAACGGGAAAGCGTCATGATCGAGGAGCGCACACAGGTCGAAAGCGGCATCGCGGTGCCCGAGGCCGGCGCGCCGCAGACTCCCGTCTTCGCCCATCGCATCGAGCGCGCCGTGCGGGCTGTTCTGGTCATCGACGTGGTCGAATCGGTGCGCCTGATCGAGCAGGACGAGGAGGGCACGATCGCGCGCTGGCTCGGCCTGGTCAATCATGTCGAGACCGACCTGCTCCCAGCTGGCGAAGGCCGGCTCGTAAAATGTCTCGGCGACGGCATGCTGCTGGCGTTCGGGGACTCCCGCGCAGCGGTAGCGACGGCCTTTGCCATCCGGCACGCCGCCAAGCGCCTGAACTTCGGCGTACCCGCCGAGCGCCAGATGCTGCTGCGGATGGGCATCGAGATCAGCGACGTGATCCTCGAATCGCGCGATGTGTACGGCCACGGCGTCAACCTCGCCACCCGGCTCGCGAGCCTCGCCGGTCCGGACGAGATCGTGGTCTCGGCGCGCGTGCGCGATCAGATCACAGCGGTGCTTGATGCCGACGTCGAGGACCTCGGCGATTGTCACCTGAAGCATATCCGGCAGCCGGTCCGGGCATACCGCGTCGGCCCGCCCGGCCCGCGTCCGGTCATCCAGCCCGGCTTTTCGCTGGACGCGCTGCGCCCGACGCTCGCCGTCATCCCCTTCACCACGCACGATGTGGCGCCCGAGCATCAGGTCGTCGGCGAGGTTCTGGCCGAGGAGATGATCCGCGAGCTGTCCCGTTCGCCCGATCTGAACGTGATCTCGCGCCTGTCGACCACCGCGTTTCGCGGCCGTCAGGTCACGCTCGCGGAGATCAACGCGCACCTGAACGCGGACTACGTGCTGTCGGGTGTGTATCGCGTCGACGGCTCGGTGCGTCAGGCTCGATGCCGAACTCGCGGAGGCGGAATCGGCCTACATCGTTGGTCCCGGCGCTACGCCGATCAGATCGCGGGCATGCTTGGCGGCGAGCGAGAGCTGATCGGTCGCGTGATTGTCGATGTTGGAACGGCGATGATCTCGCGCGAGTTACATCTTGCGCGGTCGCGAGCCCTGCCGACCCTGAAGAGCTACACGCTCCTGATGGCGGCGATCACCTTGATGCACAGCATTTCGCGAGAGGATTTCGACCAGGCGCGCCACCTGCTGCAAACCCTCATCGATCGTGCCACGCGTCAGTCGATACCGAGCGCGTTGCTCGCGCATTGGTACGTCCTGCGGGGCCAGCAGGGATGGTCGCATGATCAACAGCGGGACTCCTATAGGGCGCTCGAATCCACCAAGCGAGCCCTCGATAACGATCCGAAGTGCTCTCTCGCTCTTGCGATCGATGGGGCCGTGCATACCAACCTCCTGAAGCGCCTGGATGTCGCCAAGGAGCGATATGAGCTTGCGCTTGCAGCCAATCCCAACGATGCGCTCGCATGGGCGCTCAAGGGCACTTTGCATGCTTTCATGGATGAAGGAACAAGCGCCGTCCAATGTACTGGCTTGGCGCTGAAGCTGTCGCCGCTCGAACCGCGGCGATACTACTACGATTCGCTGGCGGCGTCGGCTCACCTGACGGCCGGTCAAAACGAGAATGCGCTCGCCTTGGCGCAGCGGTCGCTGCGCGAGAACCGCTCGCACACATCGACCCTGCGGGTGATGGCGGTAGCACAGTGGCGCCTTGGCCTCCACGAGGAGGCACGCAGAACCGTGCAGCGACTCCTCGAGTTGGAGCCCGACCTGACCATCTCCCGGTATCTCAAGCGGACGCCAAGCGCGCCCTACCAGATAGGAAAGGAAATTGCCAGCGCGCTAAAGGACGCCGGCGTTCCAAATTGAAAGCAGAACCTTAGACGCGGAGCAACGTCATGAGCATTTTTTCAGGCCACTCGGGTCATTCGGGTCATTCGGGTCATTCAGGTCATTCCGGCCACTCGGGCCATTCCGGGCACTCGGGCCATTCGGGCCATGCGGGATTCGGCGATGCCGGATCGCCGCTTCAGGTCGATACCCTGATCACGAGTCGTGATGGCATCGTCGGCTACTGGCAGCCTCCCAAGGCGACGCCCAAGCCCCTGGCTGTAGAAGAGGAAAAGGACAGAACAAAGCACCTCGAGCTTTGGGGACCGACCGAACGCGCCAGCCTGTTTCATGTCGATCTGCTGACACACCTTAGCCTCAGTTCCGGCAACGAGCGCGTCGTGGTCGAGCATCTCGAGCCAAACGCAAACGCATTGCAGACGCGCCCCCTAATCATCGTCGCGCGGCCTACCAGAGAGATTTTCAAAGAACAGCTCAAATACCTCAATGACTACGCCGACCTGCGGCCCGACCGTGCAGCCGAATTTTGGCGCAACTGGACATCCGACACCGTTTCTCGCCTCCATCACATTTCTGCATCCGGAGCGCACACGGTGGACGCTGGAGTTGCTGTATGCTGCGATCGAGCTCGCCTACTACGTCGTGATGGCGGTCAAGCACGGCCTGGCATGTCGGCGGCCCCACGAATATTCGCCTCAGGTGCAGCCGATCATCCCCACCCCGCGACAGAACGCTGCCAAGCGGGCATGCGACCGAGGCCTTCGTTGCCGCGTTCGTTCTCTCGAAGGTGATCGGCCAGGGCGCGCACCGAAACTATGCGCAGCCCGGCTGGCGCGATCAGCTGATGAAGCAGGCGGCGCGCATCGCGATCAATCGTACGGTCGCCGGCGTGCACTTCCCCATCGACAGTGCTGCAGGCACCGTGCTCGGGCTCACGCTTGGAAGCTATTTCGTCAGTCGATGCATGGCGGGCACCGACTACCAGCCCTGGATCTTCAATGGCAAGGAATACAAAGGCAACCCAGACTTCGACTGGAACGACTTCTTTAGCGAGGGCAAGCAGATTGCCGGGCCAGGGGCTTCCAAGGAAGGGGCACCCGTATCCCCAGTGGTTTCTTCAAGCGTCAACTGGCTCTGGGAGAAGGCGGTCGAGGAGTGGCAGGTCGAGGCGGTGCCGGATCCTGCGTGAAGAGACTTCTGCACTCGAGCGACTGTCCTGGCGGAGGGCACGGCGATGACCTGGAAAGCGATCTCACGCGAACAGCCTTATGATGAGCGAGGTGACCCGTATTTTCACCTGAGAACAGGCACCAAGATTCCGAAGGGATTTGCGTCGCCTGACTGGTCGGCGCTCAGGCCCGCCGTGATTTGCTTGGTCGACGACGACGCAGCGGCGCTCGCCCGGCAGTACGGCGTGCTCGTGCCTGCCTTCTATACCAACCCGATCCGCAATACGAAGCAGACCGCGTATTGCACGGCGCTTGTGGGCCGGACATTCATCGAATGATTGAACGGCAACCGCTCCGTTTCGCGGATCGCCGTCCTGCCTCCGATCGATGCGCAATCGGTCTCGGTGTCCTGGCCTTCTGAGCATGCCCTCCCGCGCCTCAAGCCTCCCGACGGAGAACCCAACCCCGGCACCGTCGTCGTCGGGGTGATCGACTACGGCATCGCGTTTGCTCACGAGCGGTTTCGCCTGAAGCAGGAGGAGACGCGGATCGAGTATTTTTGGGTCCAGGACGCTCCCTGCGGGGAAGGCGACGCAGGGCAACCCGAGGGTCAGGAGGCCGTCAACCCGGTGCCCTACGGCCGGGAGATCAACAAGGGCCAGATCGACGTTCTCCTCGCGGCGCACGCCGACAGCAGAATTGTCGACGAGGAACGCCTCTATCGCCGCGCCGCTGTTCAGCTCGGCAATCGCTGGCTTCGATCGGTATCGCGGCGCGTCGCGCACGGGACCCACGTCATGGACCTCGCCTGTGGCTACGACCTTACCGACGAAGACGGAAGGAAGCGCCCGATCGTCTGCGTGCAGCTGCCGGAGGCGACCACCGCCGACACGTCCGGCGAGAACCTCGACGCCTACGCCCTGGACGGCATTCGCTACATCCTGGAGCGAGCCGAGGCCATCGCCCGACAAAACGATTGGGCACCCCTCCCGGTCGTGATCAACTTCAGCTACGGCAATGTCGCCGGGCCCCACGACGGCACCTCGGATCTCGAGGAGGCGATCGACGAGCTGATCAACGCTCATCCGAACCTGAAAGTGGTCATTCCCTCCGGAAACAGCCACCTTGGACGTCTACACGCCGAGCTCACCTTTGACAGGCCCGGCCAAACCATGAAGCTGCACTGGCGGGTGCTGCCTGACGACCGGACGCCGAGCTTCCTCGAGATCTGGCTGCCCCTGGAGGTGTGGCTCCCGGGCGTCAAGCCGGAGGAAAAGGACCCGAGATGGCAGGCCGCGGTCGACCCGGCGAAGCGGGCGAGCCCGATCCATCTGCGCATCGCCGCCCCCGGACCCAGTGCGGAAGGTGAACTGGAGGGTGCGGCGCCTGGCGATGGACTACGGTTGCTCGCCGACAACGGCGACGTGCTCTGCGAGGCGCGATATCACTTCATCGGGGCGCCGACAAACCGCGGTATGTTCCTCATCGCCCTTCAGCCGACCAGACGAAATGAACCCGTACCCGGAACTCCCGGAAACCCCGTTGCGCTGTCGGGCACCTGGACCATCACGCTCGAGAATGTGTCCCTCAAGCCTAAGGGTCTGGTCGAGGCCTGGATCCAGCGAGACGATACACCCTATGGCTTCCCGCGTCGCGGCCGGCAATCTTATTTCGACCACCGCTGCTACCAGCGCTTCGACCACGGCGGCCGTCTGGTCGAAGACGACCAAGAGGGCTGCATCATCAAGCGCGCCGGGTCGATGAATGCCATCGCCACGGGCGAGAAAACCATCGTCGTGGGCGGCTATGTACGCAAGAACGGGAAGCCGGCGGAATATTCGGCGGGCGGCCCCGTGACTCACCCCTGGCCACGGCGTGGGCCGGATACAAGCGCGGTGAGCGACGAGTTTCGCGTTCTCCGCGGCGTCCTTGCGGCCGGCACCCGGAGCGGCTCGGTCGTGGCGCTGGACGGGACCAGCGTCGCGGCGCCGCAGGCTACGCGAGACATCGCTGACGCGCTGGAACGGAATTGGAACGGAAATGAGAATGCATGAAACACCAGGCCCGACAGAGCCGGTCGAAAGCGAAAAACTATCGTACCTTTCACACAAGCCCGGCGCTACTCAGGATCAGAAGGAGGAGAAGATAGAACGCACCGGTAAGGGCCGCATCGTGCGACTGCGGAGACCTCGGATCGAGCGCTCCGGGCTGGAGGGCCAGGATCGCGAGGCGCCGGCCGCCGACGTCGGGTCCCAGATCTTGCGACGGGTCAGCCTCTGAGCTGCTGGCATCGCCACGGAGAACTCACCCGGTCGGCAGCACCTCCCGCACTTCCGCGGTGATCTCATAGGAACGCAGCTGGGCGGCGTGGTCGTAGATCTGCGCGGCGATGATCAGCTCGTCGGGCTTGGTGCGCTCGATGAAGGCCGCGATCTCGCGCCGCACGGTCTCGGGCGAGCCGACCGCCGAGCACGACAGGGCTTCGGCGATCATGGCCTCCTCCTGCCATGACATCGCGACGTTGTCGGACGGCGGCGGCAGCCTGGTCGGGCGGCCGCGGCGAAGGTTCAGGAACGCCTGCTGGCGCGAGGTCGAGAGGAAGCGGGCCTCCTCGTCGCTCTCCGCGGCGATCACGTTGAAGCCCAGCATGACGTAGGGTCGGGCGAGCTGATCGGACGGCTGGAAGCCGCGGCGGTAGACGTCGATCGCCTGCATCATGGCGCCCGGCGCGAAATGCGAGGCGAACGCGTAGGGCAGGCCCAGCGCGGCGGCGAGCTGCGCGCCGAACAGGCTCGAGCCCAGGATCCAGATCGGCACCTTCAGGCCGGCGCCCGGCACCGCCTGCACGCGCTGGCCGGGCTGCACCGGCTCGAAGTAGCTCTGCAGCTCGACGACGTCCTGCGGGAAGCGGTCGGGGCCGCCGACGAGCGTGCGCCGCAGCGCATGCGCGACGGCATGATCGCCGCCCGGCGCCCGGCCGAGGCCGAGGTCGATGCGGCCGGGGAACAGGGATTCCAGGGTGCCGAACTGCTCGGCGATCAGCAGCGGCGCGTGGTTGGGCAGCATGATGCCGCCGGCGCCGACCCGGATCGTCCTGGTCCCGCCTGCCACATGCGCGATCAGGATCGAGGTCGCAGCGCTCGCGATGCCCGGCATGTTGTGGTGCTCGGCGAGCCAGTAGCGCTGAAAGCCCCAGCGCTCCGCGTGCTGGGCGAGATCCAGGGTGTTGCGGAAGGACTGCGTGGCGTCGCCGCCCTCGACGATCGGCGCCAGATCGAGAACCGAGAAGGGGATCAAGGCATCCGCCTCGTCACGCTCGAGATCATATGGCCCTGCCGACCGGGACGGGCGGCGAGACCCCGATGGTCATCCAGGCGCCGGCATGCTCGCCATCGGCGACCCGCGCCACCGCCCAGCGAAAGCCCACGACCTCGCCGTCCCGGCTGGTGACGATCACCGCAAACGCCGCCTCCTTGTCGGTGCTCGCCACTTCCCTGATCTCGTGCGAGCGGTGGCCGAGGAGGACCTGATATTGCGGCCCCTTGATCATCTGCGCAAAGCGCGACAAGGGGCCGGTCACGCGCCGGTTGTCGGGATGGGCGAAGGCGAAGGTCTGGGCGATGCCGGCATCGGGCCCCGGCGTGTCGTTCGCCTGCAGCGCGCTCAGCTGGATGGCGATGACCTCGGCCGGCGACCGGGCCGGGTCCGGCAGCAGCTCCGCCGCAAAAGACGGCGCCGTCGCGAGAGGCGCCACCAGCGCAAAGATCCACCCCAGCAGCTTCGATCGCATGACACCCTCGCATCGGACAAGAGAACCTTCGTCTGATGTTGGTCCGCCGCTGCGCGCCGCCAAGCATCATGGCGCCGGCGCGAGCAAAAAAGCGCCCGCCGGTGCTGTGGCCGACGGGCGCTCCGGCTCGCTGCGAGGCTACTGGATCGAGGCGACCGCGGCCTCGAGGATCGGCGGGATATCGCCGCTCGCCTCGTAGATCTCGGCGACGACCTCCTGCTGTTTTGCGCCGTCCATGGGGTTGAGCGGCAGCTCCTGGCTGTTGGCCTGCTCGATCACCTCGGGGTCGGTCAGCACCGCCATGACGGCCGCGCGCATCTCCTCGGCGACCTCCGGCGGGATGCCGGGCGGGCCGAAGAAGGTGCGATGCAGCGACTGGATGTTCATCAGCGCCTGCAGGGTCTTCTGCTTCTCCGGGTCGGAGACCAGCTCGAGCGCGGTCGGCACGTCCGGATAGTCCGGGTGACGCTCCTCGCCGATGGTCAGGATCGGGCGCACCTCACCCGCCTGCAGCATCGAGGTCGCCGACGGCCATGAGGTCAGACGGCCGTCGCCGTCGCCCTTGATGACCGCGAGCGTGGTGTCCGCGCCGCCCTCGTAGCCGGTGATGAACTCGACCTCGAAGCCGAGCGTGTCGGCGAGCAGCGCCATGGCGTAGAAATCATCGTCGACGCCCTGGCTCGGCACCTTGAACGGGCGATCGAGGTCGATGACGTCCTGCATCGACTGAATCGGCGAGTCCTTGCCCACGAAGATGATCCGGTCATCCGCCGTCGGCCGGCCGAGATAGGTGAACTCCGTGGCATCGAACTGCACCCCCTCGCCGCCGACCAGCGACGCGAGCATCAGCGACGAGCCGCTGGAAAGACCGATGGTCAGGCCGTCGGGCTCCGAATGCCAGACCAGGTTCGAGCCGAGGATCCCGCCAGCGCCGCTGTGATGCTCGATGCGCAGGTCGTCCGCCTTGAGCGCTTCCTCGATGCGCGGCGCCAGCAGCTGCGAATACTGGGCATAGCCGCCGGACGCCGAGTGGGGCACGATCAGCGTGATCGTCTTGCCCTCGTAAAAGCCCTGAGCGTGGGCCGCGGTCGCCCCGAGCACCATGCAGAGCCCGAGCGCTCCCACGATCATCGGTCTTGGACAGGCTGGCATGTGATCTCTCCCTGGTTGGCCTCTGCTTTGACGGGTTGGGTTCTCGCGCCACGCGCATTCTTCAAAAATCGAGGTACTGGCCGATGAGCGGCGCCGCGAGCCCCCTGTTGAGCTGAACCTGTAGAGTATATCCGAAGACGAGATAGAGAAGACCGGCGCAGAGGAACGCATACAGCAGTCCACGAAACCAGGACTCGCCGGTCAGGATGAAATAGCCGGCACTGAACAAGAAGATCGCCGGGAGCGGCCCAAGCAGCAGGAACAGCGCCAGGAGCGCCGCCACGATGGCGAACGCTTTGGCCTGGGCCAGCAGCGAGTGCTGCATGGTGCTGTCCCCGGCTTCCTGCTGCGCGGCCTTGCGCCGATTGCTGCCGTCGCGTCCGGCGACCAGCTCGAGCATGTCGACGTGCAGCTCATCCGCGCCGCGCAGGTTCTGCCAGACCAGCTGCGCAGCGGTGAGCAGGATGCCGATGATCGCGATCGGCACCGGCACCAGCCTGGCGCGCGGCCCATAGTCGAAGCTCATGATCAGCACGGCCGCGAACAGCAGCAGCAGCGATCGCGCGACGAGGTTCTCCTGCGCGCGGCGGCTCATCAGGGCCTTCCCTGCTCGATCGCCGGTTCAGCGCGCTGGCGGCGCCAGCTGCGCACGAACGGCCAGGCGGTGGTCAGCACGATCAGCACGAACATCGCGAGCGCAATCGGCCGCTCGAGCAGGAAATCGCCGCCATAGAGCGTCAGCGAGACATGCAGGCTGCGCTCGATCATGGTCGCCAGCACCATGCCGATCACCAGGTTCGCCCTGGAGAAGCGGTACTTGTCCATGAAGTAGCCGAGCACGCCGAAGATTGCCGCGACGGCGACGTCGGCGAGGCGCCCGCGGGTCGCGAACGCGCCGAGGAAGCAGACGCAGAGCACGATCGGGATCACCAGGTTGCCCTTGAGCGACGGCATCCGCGCCAGCCAGGGCGAGATCAGCAGGCCGATGCCCGAGGTCACGATGCTGGCGATGACGACGATCCAGACCAGCGTGAAGACGACGTCGAGATGCTCGCTCAGCATCTGCGGCCCGGGTGCTATCCCCATGTTGATGAAGGCGATCAGCAGCAGCGCCATGCTCTCGCCGCCCGGGATGCCGAAGGCCAGCGTCGGCAGGAGGCCGCCGCCCTCGTTGGCGCCGACCGTCGCGTCGGGCGCGATCACGCCCTCGACATTGCCGGTGCCGAAGGTCTCGGGGTGCTTCGAGAACTGCATCGCCTGGGCGTAGGCGGCGATGCCGCCGGTGCTGGCGCCGATGCCCGGCAGCACGCCGATCCAAAGGCCGAGCACGCTCGACCGGATCACCAGCCCCCAGTGGCGGAAGGTGTCCCTGACGCCGTCCATCACCGTGCTGACGCTGACATCCCGCTGCCGGCTCACGAGCGAGCCGCCCTTCAGATAGAGCTTCATCATCTCGG
The DNA here is from genome assembly GCA_963753315.1 of uncultured Alphaproteobacteria bacterium. Classification (GTDB taxonomy): domain Bacteria; phylum Pseudomonadota; class Alphaproteobacteria; order Geminicoccales; family Geminicoccaceae; genus DASUGG01. The sequence goes on along the minus strand of CAVWCI010000031.1, from coordinate 67,284 downwards.
CGATGGCGAACACGCCGATCATCGCGATCGCGAAGTCGACGCCGTCGAGCAGGAAGATGCTGCCGAAGGTGTAGCGCGGCGTCGCGGTCACCGGATCCATGCCGATGAAGGCGATCAGCACGCCGGCGCAGGCGGCGATCAGGCCCTTGAGCAGCGAGCCGTCGGAGAAGGTCGCGATCAGGGTCATGCCCCAGAGCGCCATCATCAGATACTCGGCCGGGCCCAGCGCCAGGATCAGCGGCCGCACGATCGGGATGCAGAGCGCTAGGAAGATCGCGCCGATCACGCCGCCGAGCAGAGTGGCCATGGCCGAGGCGCCGAGCGCCCGCTCCGCCTCGCCCTTCAGCGTCATGGGGTAGCCGTCGAAGATCAGCGGCAGGCTCTTGGCCTGGCCCGGCACGTTGAACAGGATGCTGGTGACCGAGCCTCCCCAGATCGTGCCGATATGAGCGCCGAGCAGCAGAGCGAGCGTCGCAGCCGAGCTCATAGCCGAAGGTGAACGGCAGCAGGAGCGTCATCGCGACGATGCCGCCGAGGCCGGGAAGGATGCCGATGATCAGCCCGTAGACCGAGCCGATCAGCATGAACAGCACTGCCTGCGGCGTCAGCAGCGCGAGCAGGCCGGTCGCGATCGCCTCGAGCATGCTGCAGCAGCCTCCCCGCGCGCGTTCTCACATCCTGGCATGCGACACGACATCGTGCAATATCGCCGCAGCCCCGCGCGGACGCTCTCAGGGCAGATACCATGCCGCCGCTGACGTGGATGGTCTGGCCCGTGATGTAGCGCGCGGGCGGCAGGCACAGATGCGTGATCATCGCGGCGACCTCTTCGGCCGTGCCCTGGCGGCCGACGATCGGGCCTGCGCCATCGATGATGGTGCCCGCCTCGCCCGACGGCCTGCTGCCGCCGATCTTGCCCGGCACGACGCAGTTCGCGGTGATGCCGCGATCCGCGAACTCGACGGCGATCGCCTTGGTGAGCCCCACCAGCGCCGCCTTGGCGGTGACCACGTGGGCGCGCTCGCGCGCGCCGGCATGGGCGCTCGCCCCGCCGACGTTGATGACCCTGCCGCCGCCGGCCGCGATCATCGCCGGCAGGCAGGCCCTGGCGCACAGAAACGCGCCATCGACGATGATCCGGGTGATGTGGTGCCACTCGGCGAGGCTGATCGCGGTCAGCGGCGTGCGCTTGCGGTCGGCGGCGTTGTTGACGAGGATGTCGAGCCGGGAAAAGCGCGCGAGGGCCGCATCGACCATCGCGTGGACCGCGGCCTCGTCGGTGACGTCCGCGATCTGCACCAGGGCCTGGCCGCCCAGCACCTCGATCTCGGCCGCGACGGCCAGGGCCTCTGCGCGCGCGCTGCGCGTGTTGACGACGATCGCCGCACCCTGGCCCGCGAGCGCCAGCGCCGTCGCCCGGCCGATCCGGCGCGCCGCCCCGGTGATCAGCGCGACCTTGCCGTCGAGTGGTCTGTCGGACCGAGCCATGCCTACCCGGCGATCGCGTAGATCGGGCTCGACCAGGCCTGGTGGCCGTCCTCCTGGGTGAGGCGGACATAGAGCGGGTTGTCGCCGGCGCGCAGGCGCACCGGCTGCGCAAAGCGCATATGCCAGGTGCGATTTTGGTCCGGCAGGCGGAACAGGCGAAGCCGCCGCCCGAGCCCGCCGGCATCGACCACAACGTCCTCGAGGCCGATCTCGGCGATCGGGATGCGGGTCGTCACGACCCCGGTCACGATGTCGATCTCGCCGCCATGGGCGTCGGCGAGCCAGAGATCGAAGCCGCAGAAATTGCCGGTCGTGACCGTATCGACATCCACGCGGGAGCCATCGGCCGCCAGCCGCAGCGGCTTGTCGGCGTTGAACAGGTTGATGGCCTGGGCGCGCTCGAAGCGGTTGCCGACCAGGCGCGCGTGGCCCGCCCAAAAAACCTCGCGGCCGCGGCCGCGATATTCGGCACCCTCGAACAGCACGCGGATGCGGCGGCCGAGCTGGCTCTCCTCGTAGCCGCGATGGGTGGCGACCTCCTCCTTGCCGTTCAGCACCACGATGCGCTCGAGCGGCGCCGAGCCCGCCGCGTCGATCTCCAGGATGACCTCGCCGTCGGCCTGGACGATATCGCCCATCATGGCGCGCGCGGCCGGGCGCGCTTGCGGTGGACCCAAGCGCGGGGTCGTCCTCGAACAGCCGGGCACCGTCGGGCAGGCGGGCCTGGACATCGAGAAAGAGGCGCGTGCCGGTGGTGCCGTAGTGATGGCGCCGGCGCAGGGTCTCGAACAGGGTCTCGCGGTCGAGCCTTGGCATCAGGTAGCAGGTGAGGCCGCCGATCGCGCCGAACTGGCCGGCGCCGGGCCAGGCGGCGCCGGGCCGGCCCTTGTGGTCGTCGCTGTGGCAGACCACGCCGACGCGATGGCCGAGATCGAAGGCATCGTGCAGAAGCCACTCGAAGGTGCCCCAGCAGGAGTGCACCTCGACCGCGCGCTCGAAGCGGCCGTCGTGGCCGACGCGAAGGTCGGCGTAGCGGCCGCCGACATGGGCGATCACGACCGCGTCCTCGCCTTCCAGCTTCTCGAACAGCTCGTTCACGTCGTGGCAGTCGTTCGCCGGCGTCGTGGTCCTCGTCCAAGAGGACGCGCGAAGAGCGGAAGATCGGCCGGTCCTGTTCCAGGAAAAAAACGTTGCGATCGCCGCCCAGGCCGGTGTTGCCGGACCACTCGTAGCCGGGCAGGGCCACGAACTTGCCGGGCTCGTCGAGCTCGGCGGCGATGCGGTTGATCTCGGCCCAGAGCGCCGTGTCGATCTGAAAATCGTTGCCCTGGTGGCCGACGATGTCGACGAACGCCTTGTCGCGCGCGAAGCGGTAGTATTCGGCGGCGGTGCCGGTGCCGACGGTCTCGCCGCTCTGGCCGTGCAGATCGCCCCAATAATGGTCGAAGCGCGGGCTCGGCGGCGATGCGCAGCGGGTTGGAGCGGGCAAGCCGCGTGCCGTCCGGGCTGCAAAGCTCGATCCGCAGATCGCCCTCCCCCTGCACGCAAAGGTCTTCGACCACGACGGTGCCGGTGCCGCCCTTCACCTCGAGCGTCTGCGGCAGGCCCTCGACCGGCCGGTCGGCGATCAGGCGCAGCGTGGCATTGGCCTTCTCGCTGGGATTGCCCCAGCGGTCCTCGCCGACCACCGCGAGCCGGAACGGCGCGCCGGCGCGCGCCAGCGTCGGCAGGATCGCCTTCCAGCGCACGACCGGCCCCGGCACCAGCTCGAGCGTGGGCGAGCCCGGCAACTCGACGAAGTCATAGGTCGCGAAGGCGTCGACGAACACCTTGAACCAGAAAGGTTTTTCGCGCGCGGTCTGGAGGCGGTAGCCGGGCGAGCCGTGGCGGCGGTCGCCCAGATGCACGACGATCTTGTCGCCCTCGCGCAGGAAGCCGCGGCCGACGCGGATGAACAGGGTGTTGACCCAGGGCCGGATGTTGTTGCGGTTGTACTCGAGCTCGAGCGCGGCGCCGTTGGTGGCGAAGGCGGTCGTGTAGTTCGCAGCCTTGGGGTCGGTGAACTGCGGCTTGGCCGCATCCGATGCGGTCCGCCAGCTGATCTTGATGGCGCCCGTATCGTCGATGCCGAAGCGGCCGGCGGTGTAGGTGATGACGAGCTCGGCATGGCTGCCGGCCTCGAGCGGGTGCCTGGGCTCGATCTCGGCGTGGCCGATCTCGGACTGCATGTAGGTGGAGAACGGCATGTGTCCTGGCCGGCTGGCGCCAAGGCGCGTGGTCGTTTATGGGTGGACGGGCATCAAAACCGCAACCACCCGGTTCCGCAACCATGGATCGCCGCATGCAAGAACGACCGTCATCGCTGCCTGGCGGGAGCCTGCCCGTGAGCGGCACGCGCGAAGGCGCCATCGAGCGCGCGCGCGAGCATCTCGAGAGCGGCGCCTTCCTCGACGACCTGCGCCGGCGGGTCGCGGTCCCGACCGAGAGCCAGGAGCGCGCGCGGGCGCCCGAGCTTCGCCGCTATCTCGACGACGAGATGGCACCCTGGCTGAAGCGCTACGGCTACCAGAGCGAGGTGCTGGCCAATCCCGATCCGGCCGGCGGCCCCATCCTGGTCGCCGAGCGCCACGAGGGCGAAGGCCTGCCCACGCTCTTGACCTATGGTCATGGCGACGTCGTGCGCGGCATTCCCGAGCAGTGGCGCTCCGGGCTCGATCCCTGGACGATCACGGTCGAGGGCGAGCGCTGGTATGGCCGCGGCACCGCCGACAACAAGGGCCAGCACAGCATCGTCATGGCGGCGCTCGCGATGGTGCTGGAGGAGCGCGGCCGGCACGGTTTCAACTCGAAGCTGCTGATCGAGACCGGCGAGGAGATCGGCTCGCCCGGCCTCGATGCGTTCTGTGCCGCGCAAAAAGACCGGCTGCAGGCGGACGTGCTGATCGCCTCGGACGGCCCGCGCATGAAGCCCGGCCATGCCGACGTCAAGCTCGGCAATCGCGGCGGGCTCGCCTTCGATCTCGCGATCAGCCTGCGCGAAGGCAGCCGCCATTCCGGCCACTGGGGCGGCGTGCTGGAGGACCCGGGCGTGATTCTGGCGCACGCGCTGGCCTCGATCGTCGACCAGCGCGGCCGCATCCTGATCCCGGAATGGCTGCCGAAGAGCGTTCCGCCTGCGGTGCGCGCGGCGCTCGCCGGCCTCGAGGTCGACCCTGCCGATCCGGGCCTCGTCATGCCGGAGGACTGGGGCGAGCCGGGCTTGGGCCTGGCCGAGAAGATGTACGGCTGGACCAGCTTCATCATCCTCGCCTTCATCACCGGGCGGCCCGAGAACCCGGTCAACGGCGTCCAGCCCGATGCCCGCGCGCGCTGCCAGATCCGCTTTACCGCCGACGTCGATTCCGAGACCTTTCTGCCGGCCCTGCGCCGCCACCTGGACAAGCACGGCTTCGAGCAGGTGCGGATCGAGCCGGTCGCGCGGAATTTCTTCCCCGCCTGGCGGACCGATCCGGCGAATCCCTGGGTCGCCTGGACCATGGCATCGATCGAGCGCACGATCGGCGAGCGCCCCAACCTCGTGCCCAACTCCTCGGGCGGGCTGCCGAGCGAGCTGTTCGCGCGCAATCTCGGCCTGCCGGTGATCTGGATCCCGCACTCCTATGGCGGCTGCTGCCAGCACGGGCCGAACGAGCACCTGCTGCAGCCGCTGGCGGGCGAGGCGCTGGCGATCATGGCCGGGCTGTTCTTCGATCTCGGCGAGCATGACGGCGTGCCGCGATGAGCGCCGCCGAGATCCTGGAGGGCATCCGCGCCTGGGTCGAGATCGAGAGCCACACGGCCGACCTCGCCGGCGTCCAGGCCATGGTGGCCGAGGTCGAGGGCGCCTATCGCGCGCTCGGCGCCGCGACGGAGCGCGAGCCCGGCCAGAACGGCTATGGCGATCACCTGATCGTGCGGGCGCCCTGGAACGACCACCGCCCGGGCATCCTGATCCTCAGTCATCTCGACACCGTGTACCCCAAGGGCACGCTCGCGCGCATGCCGTTCGCGGTGGCCGGCGACAAGGCGTTCGGGCCCGGGATCTACGACATGAAGGGCGGCGCCTATATCGCCTTCCATGCCGTGGGCCGCTTCCTCAAGAGCGGCAAGCCGGCGCCGCTACCAGTGACGCACCTGTTCCTCAGCGACGAGGAGATCGGCAGCCCGACCTCGCGGCCGCTGATCGAGCGCCTGGCCAGGGAGAGCAAGGTCGTGCTGGTGACCGAGCCGGCGCGCGAGGGCGGCAAGGTCGTGACAGCCCGCAAGGGTGTCGCCCGCTACGATCTCGAAACCTTCGGCGTCGCCTCGCACGCCGGCTCGCGCCACGAGGACGGCCGCAACGCGATCGCCGAGATGTGCCGCCAGATTCTCAAGCTCGAAGCGATGACCGACTATCACAGTGGCGTCACGGTCAATGTCGGGCTGGTGGCGGGCGGCACCGGCGTCAACGTCGTGCCGGCGCACTGCTCCGCGCGCGTCGAGACCCGCGTGCCGACCATGGCGGCGGCCGCGGCGATGTGCGCCGCGATCGAGGGGCTGACGCCGCATGACCCCGACGTGCGCATCGCGGTACGTGGCGGGTTGAACCGGCCGCCCTACGAGAAGACGCCGGCGATCGCGGCGCTGTTCGCGCATGCGCAAGCGCGTGGCGGCCGAGATCGGTCTCGAGCTGCAGGACACGACCAGCGGCGGCGGCAGCGACGGCAACTTCACGGCGGCGATCATCCCCACGCTCGATGGGCTGGGCGTCGACGGCGAGGGCGCCCATACCGACCACGAGCAGCTCTACATCGCGTCGCTCGAGCCGCGCGCCGAGCTGCTCTACCGCCTGATCGCGACGCTCGATTAGCTCGGCCGTGCCGGCGCGCGCGTGGCCGCGACACGTCGGGCAAGCGTGATCCCTGCCGCGAGGACGGCAAGGCCCGAGAGCACGTACGGCGTCGCGTAGCCGCCGGTGAGCGTCACCAGCGCGCCGAACACCGCCGGGGCGCAGGCATAGCCGATGAAGACGAAGAAGGTGGAGCCGGCGGTCGCCTGCCCGACCTCGCGCTCGGGTGCGGCGCGCGCGATCTCGCCGAGATAGATGCCGTTCCAGCTGCCGGCGGCGATGCCGGCGAGCGCGCTCGCCAGCATCAGCGCCCAGACGGGCCATGCCCCCGAAAAGCTCGCGGCGACCAGTGCGATCAAAAAACCCGCGACGCCGAGCGCTGCGAGCGTCAGCCGGGGCTTGCCCGACGCGCTCGCGAGCCAGCCGATCACGAGGCGGCCGATCACGCCGGCGGTCGCCATGACCGAGAAGCACAAGCCCGCCGTGGCGTAGGCGAGGCCGACGCCGACGAGGTGGGTGACCAAAAAGCCGAAGATCGCGCTCTGCATCACCGAGAACGCGATGCCGGTCAGCGTCAGGAGGCGAAGCTCGGCGTTGCCGCCGACCGCGCGCGCCATGGCGACGAGGTTGGCGGGGCTCGCCAGCGCCCGCAGGCCGAAGGGTGCGCGCGGATCGGCCGCATCGAAGCGCCCGCGCAGCGGCTGCACCAGGAGCGCTACCGAGAGCGCTGTCGCCGTCAGCACGGCGAGCGCCGGCCCGAAGCCGCCATGGCCGAGCAGGAACGGGATCAGCAGGCCGGAGGCGACGCCGCCCAAGGGCACCGCCGCCTGCTTGATCGAGAACACGAACGAGGTCTGCCGCCGCGTGCTGATCCGTGCCAGGATGACGCTGGAGGCAGGCGCGTTGGGCGCATAGCCGGCGCCGACCAGGAGTGCCGGCAGCAGGATCAGCGGCCAGGGCGAGACGGCCAGGCTCAGCAGGGCGAGGCCGGCGACCACGAGGCCGATCTGCAGCGAGCGGATCGGCCCGAAGCGGTCGAGGAACAGGCGGCTCACGGTCATGAACCACACGGTCCCGAACGACGCCGCGGCGATCAGCAGGCCGATGCGCTCCGGTGCGATGCCGAGCATCGTGGTCAGCACCGGCCCGAGCACGGGGATCGCGAACAGCAGCATGGCCGCGGCGGCCTGCGCAACCACGGTGCCGCCGAGCGGGATCAGGAGGCTGGTCATGGTCTGCTGCGAAGGTGGAGCCGTCACGCGCGGCGGGAAGGGCATGTTGGCCGAGCCGACCGATCGTTACAAGCCGCCTGCCCCTCCCGCCCCATAGACAAGGATCGGCGGCCTTGGTCATATGCCCCCGCCCGCTCCTGATCTCGAGAAGTCCATGAAGATCCTGCTGGTCAACGCCAACACCACCGCCGCGGTCACCCAGCGGATCGCCGCCGAGGCGCGCCGGATCGCAGCGCCGGGCACCGAGATCCTGCCGGTCACCGGCACGTTCGGCGCGCCGATCATCGGCACCCGCGCCGAGATGGCCATCGCCGAGCACACGGCGCTCGATCTGGTCGCGAAGCATGGTGCCGGCGTCGACGCGGTGGTGATCGGGGTCTCGTTCGACGTCGGCCTGCGGGCGCTGCGCGAGCTCGCGCCTGTGCCGGTGGTCGGCATGACCGAGGCCGCGTGCCTGATGGCGTGCACGCTGGGCGGGCCGTTCGGGATCGTGACCTATGGGGCGCGCAGCGCTGCGATCCTGCGCGAGATCGTGGCGGGCTACGGCCTTGCCGGACGGCTCGCAGGGGTGCATGGCCTGGATGCGAGCCCGGCCGACATGCTGAAAGATCCGCAGGCGCTGCATGCGCAGATCGCGGGTGCCGCGTGCGAGCTGGCCCAGCGCGACGGCGCCGAGGCCGTGATCCTGGCCGGCGCCGTGATGGCCGGGCTGCCGCCCCTGCTCCAGCAGCAGGTGCCGTGTCCCGCTGGTCGAGGGCATCGCCTGCGGCATCGGCCTTGCGGAGCTGCTGGTCCGGCTCGCGCCGGCCAAGGCGCGAAGCGGCAGCTTCGCCGCGATCGGCGAGCGCGCCGTCGGGCGGGCTCGGGCCGGAGCTCACCGCGCTGCTGGGCCGAAAGATTTCCTGAGAACGGGGAGGCATCATGCCGAGCAAGCTCGACACCTACATCCGCAACATCGCCGAGGTGCCGTGGGAGGAGCCGCCGGGCCACCATGGCGGCTCCTACTCGAAAATGCTGGTGCGGCCGGAGACCATGGGCTCGCGCCGCATCGACCACCGCATCTCCTGCTACCAGCCCAAGGCCTATGTCGAGGCGCACGCGCACAAGGTGCAGGAGCAGATCTACCACGTGCTCGACGGCGAGGGGCTGATGGAGATCGAGGGCGAGCGCCGCGTCGTGCGCCGCCACGACGTGATTTTTCTGCCGCCAGGGGTCGAGCACGCGATCCACAACACAGGCCTCGTCGATCTGATCTTTTTGGTGATCACCTCGCCGCCCGACGACGAGTAGGCGCGCCGTTGGCAACGGGAGAGCCGTCCGCACGCCTCGAGGCCATCGCCCTGCCCGGCATGCCGCTGGTGCGGCCGGGCGACGACCTGGCAGGGCTGATCGCGCGACGCGCTGGCGCGTGCCGGGCTCGCGCTCGCCGCGGGCGACGTGCTGGTGGTGGCGCAAAAAATCGTGTCCAAGGCCGAGGGCCGCCTGGTCCGGCTCGATACGGTGCAACCCTCGGACAAGGCACGACGGCTGGCGGCGCGCGCCGGCAAGGACCCGCGCCTGGTCGAGGTGATCCTCTCCGAGAGCCGCGAGGTGCTGCGGGTGCGCGACAACCTGATCATCGCGCGCCATCGCCTGGGGATGGTGATGGCCAATGCCGGCGTCGATCACTCGAACGTCGAAGGCGCGGAAGGCGAGGTCGTGCTGATGCTGCCGGAAGACCCGGATGCGAGCTGCGCGCGGCTCGGCGCGGCGCTGGTCGCGCGACGGCGGCTGCCATGTCGGCGTGATCATCAACGACAGCGTCGGGCGGGCGTGGCGGCGCGGCCAGATCGGCACCGCGATCGGCTGCTGGGGCCTCGAAGCGCTGCAGGACCTGCGCGGCCGGCCGGACCTGTTCGGCCGCGCGCTGCAGGTGAGCGAGGCCGCGCTGGCGGACCAGCTGGCGAGCCTTGCCGGCCTGCTGCAGGGCCAGGCGGACGAGGGCCGGCCCGTGGTGCTGGTGCGCGGCGGCTTCGCCGATCCGGCGGCAGGCGGCACGGCGGCCGATCTGATCCGGCCGCTCGAGCAGGACCTGTTCCGATGACGGTCGAGCAGCCAAAGGTCGTGGCGCTTTCGGGCGGCGTCGGCGGGGCGAAGCTCGTGGTGGGCCTGGCGCGAAAAGGTCGAGCAGGACCGGCTCCTGGTGATCGCCAATGGCGGCGACGACTTCGAGCATCTGGGGCTCACGATCTGCCCGGATGCCGACACCCTGCTCTATGCCGGAAGCGGTCTCGACAACCCGAAGCTCGGCTGGGGCCGGCGCGACGAGACCTGGACCTTCATGGCCGTGCTGCGGCGATCTCGGCGGGCCCTCCTGGTTCCAGCTCGGCGACGGCGATCTCGCTCTGCACGTCCTGCGCAGCGAGCGCTTGCGCGAGGGCGAGCCTTTGAGCGCGATCACGGACGAAGTGCGCAGGCGCCTGGGCGTCCCCTTTCGCATCGTGCCGATGAGCGACGATCCGGTCAGGACGTGGGTCGAGACCGACGAAGGCAGGCTCCCCTTCCAGGACTGGTTCGTCGGGCGGCGCTGCGAGCCCAGCGGTCAGCGGCCTCGCCTTCGTCGGCGCCAGCGCGGCGCAGCCGGCGCCGGGCCTGGTCGAGGCGCTGGGCGCCGCCGCGCTCGAGGCGATCGTGATCTGCCCCTCGAATCCCCTGATCAGCGTGGCGCCGATCCTGGCGGTGAAAGGACTTCGGGGTGCGATCGAGCGGGCCAAGGCGCCGGTCGTCGCGGTCTCGCCGCTGGTGGCCGGTCGTGCGCTGAAGGGGCCCGCGGCCAAGATGATGGGCGAGCTCGGCCTCGGCAGCGATGCGCTGGCGATCGCGCGCTTCTACATGGGCCTGATCGACGGGCTGATCATCGACGAGGCGGATGCGGACCAGGCCCGGGGGGTCGAGGAGCTCGGCATCAGGGCGCTGGTGGCGCCGACCGTGATGACCAGTCTCGAGGATCGCATCGCGCTCGCCGGACGCACGCTCGATTTTGCCCGCACGCTGCCGCGACGAGGACAGCCCCGGCGCTGGCGCAAGCCACCGGTCGTGCCCTAAGAAGGCTGGCGCCCCGTATCGGCAGCCGGCGCACACGAACTGGTGGAAGGGAGGAAGCATGCGCCGGTGGTCTTCGGGCGCGGCTCAGGGCATCGCCTGCATCATCGTCGCCATGCTGCTGCTGTCCCTGCAGGACAGCCTGATCAAGTGGCTGGGAGCCACCTACGCGCTGCATCAGATCGTCCTGACCCGCTCGCTGATCGCGGCCGTCGTGACGCTGGTGGTGCTCGCCGCGACCGCGAGGCTCGCCCTGCTCCGGACGCGGCACTGGTCCCTGCACATGATCCGCGGCCTGCTGCTGGTGGCGAGCAACTCCGCCTTCTTCCTGGGCCTGATCGCCATGCCGATCGCCGAGGCGGTGGCGATGTTCTTCGTGGCGCCGTTGTTCATCACGCTGCTGTCCGCAACCCTGCTTGGCGAGCCGGTGGGGCCGAGACGGCTGGCCGCGGTGCTGGTGGGCTTTGCGGGCGTGGTGATCGTGGTGCGGCCCGGCAGCGGGCTGTTCGGCTACACGGCACTGCTGCCGGTCGGCGCCGCCGCGACCTACGCCATCATGCAGATCATGACGCGACGCCTCGGCGCCACCGACAGCGCCGCGGCGATGGCGTTCTCGGTGCAGGTGGTCTTCATGGTCGCCGGCATCGCCATGGGGCTGGCCGTCGGCGATGGCCGCTTTGCCGGCAGCGACAATCCGAGCCTTGCCTTCCTGCTGCGCCCCTGGCGCCTGCCGACGGCCGCGGACGTGCCGCTGTTCGCGCTGGTGGGGCTCCTGATCGCGGCGGCGAGCGTGCTGCTGTTCCAGGCCTACCGCGTCACCGAAGCGGCGACGATCGCGCCGTTCGAGTACATCGCCCTGTCGTTCGCGGCGATCTGGGGCTTTTTGTTCTGGGGCGAGGTGCCGGATGCGATCGCCATTCTCGGCATGGGGCTGATCGTCGGCAGCGGCGTCTTCATCGTCGTGCGCACCGAGCGGCTGCGGACGAAGCCGCCTTGACCTCGTGCTCTCTTCTCGAAGAGGTCGACGCGGCGTACTACAGGTGTCGGAGATGGGCTTCGGGCTCGCCGGCCGAGGCCCGCCCTGCAGGGAGACGGACGATGTGGCGGGCACGCGCCTTGGCCCTGTTCGCGGCGACCAGCTTCGTGGTGCCGGCGGCCGCGCATGGGCAGGATCTCGGCACCAGCCGACGGGTGCAGGGCACGGTCGAGATCAACACCGTCGAGGTGGGCGACGTGCCCGGCCATGTCGTCGGCGTCGTCGAGTTCAAAGGCCTCACCTTCTTCGCCGACGGCGAGATCGCGACCCACGCCAATCCCGCCACGTTCGATCTGACCAATGGTTCCGGCCCGCATCAGGGCTACGTCGTGCACCATTTCGACGACGGCTCGACCAGCATCGAGCGCTACCAGGGCGAAGCCAGGCTCAGTGCCGATGGCAAGCGCACCACGGTGAGCGGGACGTTCCAGTGCATCGGCGGCACGGGCCGCTTCGCCGGGCTGACCGGCGAGGGCACCTACCGAGGCGAGCGACTGGGCGCGCTGCAAACGGGCGACTTCGTCTACGTCGACACGACGGGCAGCTGCACCGTGCCTCCTTGCCGTAGCGGCGAGGACAACCGCCTGTAGGATGGCCACACCACCGGCGCCGTTGGCCTCGCCCCCTTGTTTCACAGCTCGCGGTACATGATGTGGAGGCCGACGCGGCCTTGGGTTGGGTGGGCGAAGGCGCCGGGGACGGTGCCGATGATGGTGAAGCCGAGCCGCCGGTAGATCTCGACGGCGGCGTGGTTGGTCTCGACCACGGCGTTGAACTGCATGCCGGCGTAGCCTTGCTCGCGGGCCCAGTCGAGCGCGAAGCGGCAGAGCGCGGTCGCCACCCCTCGCCCGCGCGCGTCGGCCGCGACCATGAAGCTCGCCGTGGCCACATGCGATCCGGGGCCGGGGCGGTTCGGGCCCATCTTGGCCGTGCCGAGGATGCGATCGCGCTCGAGAGCGACGACCGTCAGCCCCGGAGCCGCCTCGATCCAGGCGGCGCGCGCCTGCGCCTCCGTCATGGCCGGGTCGTAGGCGAACGTGTCGGCCGCGCGCACGACCTCGCGCACGATCGGCCAGACTTCCCGCCAGTCAGCCTCGACGAACGCCGGATCTGCAGAGCCATGCAGCATCCTCCATTCAACGAGAACCTGGATTGCCGGGTCAAGCCCGGCAATGACGGGAATCAGGCGAAGCTCGCCGCGCTAGCCGACCGGCGTCGTGGCGTTCCGCAATCTCGGCGAGGGCCGCCCTCAGCCGCTCGAAGCTTTCCTGGCTGATCGGGGACAGCGGCGGCAGGATCCGGCGCCAGTCCTTTGCACCGGTTGCGAGAGAAATCGCCGCCTTGCAGGACGGAAAGAACGGCTCGACGCAGATCGCATCGTCGACCGCCTTGATCAGGGCCTCGAAGCGCCCCGCCTCGTCCTCGGACGCGTCGAGATAGCGGCGCATGGTCTGCGGCAGGACATTGCCCAGGCCGCAGATCGTGCCGACCCCGCCCCCGGCCACCGTCTGCCGGGCGTTGACCTCGGTGCCGGTATAGATCGTGAGCTCGGGGAACGCCTCGAGATACGCGGCGGTCTGCTGAAAATCGCCGCCGCTGTCCTTGATGCCGTGGACCACCTCGCCGAACGTCGCGCGCAACCGGCCGATCAGCTCGACCGACAGCAGGACGCCGCTGATCGCCGGGAAATTGTACAGCAGCAGGCGCAGACCGGGATCGGCGGCGCGCTCGATCACCTCGGCAAAGAAGCGGAACACGCCCTCCTCGGTAGCGGCGGCGCGCAGGAAGAACGCCGGCATCAAGAGCGTATCGGGCACGCCGACGGAGAGGGCATGGCGGGTCAGCAGGGCGGCGTCCGCCAGACAGGCGCTGCCCACGCCCACGATCAGGCGCTCGGGCGCAACGCCTGCCTCGAGCAGGAACTCGAGTCCCGCGCGCCGATCCGAGACGGGAAGGCTCGGCCCCTCGCCGCTGGTGCCGAACACGGCGAGGCCATCGCAGCCGCGTGCCAGCAGATCGCGGCCATGCTCCAGCAGCAGCTCATGATGCGGGGTGAAATCGGCGCGCAAGGGCGTTGCCATCGCGCAGATCAGACGGCGCTCGGTCGGCATGCTTTCGGGATCTCCTCCTGCCGCCGGGGAAGGCGGCGCAAAGCAACGGTGCGCCAACCAAGGCCGCCCGGGACCGGTTGTCAACGCCGCTCGAGCGCCGCGCGCGCAGGATCAGCGCCGCGCCCGGCCGGCGGCGCCTACTGCACGGCCTCGATGTAGACCTCGAGCTTGCCGCCGCAGGCGAGGCCGACCTCCCAGGCCTGCTCGTTGGAGACGCCGTAGTCCAGCAGCTTCGGCGGCGCGCCCGCCATCACCTCGAGCGCCTCCTTGACCACCGCACCCTCGATGCAGCCGCCCGAGACCGAGCCCACCATCTCGCCCTGCTCGTTGACGCCGAGCTGGCTGCCGACCGGCCGCGGCGACGAGCCCCAGGTGGTGACCACCGTCGCCAGCGCCGCCTTGTGCCCGGCCTGCCTCCAGGCCGCGACCTGCTCCAGAACCTGATCCTGCTCGGTCATCGAAAGAGCCTCCGCGCGAACGCCTGCCTTCTGTGCCCTTCATGTAGGCGGCGGACGGCCAGGATGGAACGGCTCTTGCGTTCCGAGCTTCTGCATGGTTGTGCTGGGCATCAACGGGGACATGAGGGAGGCGGCGTTTTGGGACGTCTGGACGGCAAGAGCGTGCTGATCACGGGGGCGGGCGCCGGCATCGGCCGCGCGGCGGCGCTGCTGTTCGCGCAGCGAGGGGGCGCGGGTCGGCGTCGCCGAGATCGTGCGCGAGCGCGGCGAGGCGACCGTGGCGGCGATCAAGGCGGCGGGCGGCCAGGCGATCTTTCTCGAGACCGACGTCAGCAAGCCCGCGAGCGTCGAGGCGGCGGTCTGGGCCACGGTCAACGCGTTCGACGGCCTGGACGTGCTCTACAACAATGCCGGCGGGGCGACGCCCGGCGACGGCAAGGTGACCGAGATTGCGATCGAAGAATTCTGGCGCACGATCGGCGTCGATCTGCTCGGCACGTTTTTGGGCTGCCGCTTCGCGCTGCCGGTGATGGCCGAGCGCGGCGGCGGCTCGATCATCAACACGACGTCGGTGCGCGCCCTGATCGGCACCGCCGGCGCCGATGCCTACAGCGCCGCCAAGGGCGGCGTGCTGGCGCTCACCAGGGCACTCGCCCTGCAATGGGCGCCGAGCAACATCCGCGTCAACGCGGTCTCGCCGGGCGTCGTGCTGAGCGAGCGGGTGCGCAGCCTGCTGCGCGACGACGACCCGCTGATCAAGAAGTCGCTGCGCGGGTCCCGGCGAGCCCCTGGACGTGGCGCGTCTGGCCCTGTTCCTGGCGTCCGACGAATCGGCCAAGATCACCGGCGCGATCCTGCCGGTCGACGGCGGCGCCAGCGCGATCTGAGGCGCTCAGGAAGCGGCGCGCGGGTCGCGCAGGGCCGAGCTTCATGCCCTCGTGGCTGGCCTCGAACCCCAAGGACTCATAGAAGCGGTGCGCGTCGGCGCGCCGCTTGTCGGTGGTGAGCTGGACCAGGCCGCAGCCGCGCGCGCGGCACTGCTCGATCGCCCAGCGCAGCATCGCCCTGCCGACGCCGCTGCCGCGCTGCGCCGCGGCGACGCGCACCGCCTCGATCTGGCCGCGCCACATGCCGAGGCGAGAGAGGCCCGGGATGAAGGTGAGCTGCAGGCAGCCGACCACCTCCCCGTCCTGGTCCGCCACCGCCAGCAGCTGGTTCGGATCGCGCTCGATCGCGGCGAAGGCCTCGAGGTAGCGGGGATCGAGCGGCGGGCCGAGGTCCTCGCGCAGCTTGCCGAGCTCGTCGTCGACCAGGAGTGCCAGGATCGCCGGCAGGTCGCGGGCGGTGGCGGCGCGGAACAGCATGCTCAGTCCGGCCACTCGAGCATGCGCTCGAAGCGGGCGCTGCGGCGATCGGGCAGGCTGGTCGCGGGGATCTTTCCGGCAAGGCCGCGCTCCAGGGCGGCGGCGAGCTGGTCGGCGACGATCTCGGCCTCGCCGTCGTGCAGGTTGCAGGGGTCCATGTCGAAGAAGCCGTTCTCGGCGTGGTGGTCGCGCACGATCACCGGCGGATCGCCGGCGGCAAGCGCGCTGGCGAGGTCCCAGGCGGTGACCCCGGCCGCGGCCGCATCGATGTGCACGCGCAGCCGGTCGAGCGGATTGTCGGTCGGATCGGGCAGGATTTCTGCGCGCACACCCGGCCGGCCGCTCAGGCGCTCGCGCCACAATGCCAGGTGCCGGTCCTCGCGGGCGCGCACCGCGGCGTGATCGCGCTTCTCCCAGGCCTCGAGCGTCGCGATCAGGCCGACGATGCTCTCCTTGCCGACCTTCATGCCGCGGCCGATGCCGAAGTTCTGCAGATACGCAGCGCGCACCAGGTCCTTGCGGCCGGCGACGATGCCGGTGGTAGGGCCGCCCAGGAACTTGTGGCCGCTGTAGATCACGATGTCGGCGCCCTTGGCGAGGAAGCCGCTAAGGTCGTATTCCGAGGCGGCATCGACGATCACCGGCACGCCACGCTCGTGGCAGATCGCGCAGAACTGCTCGAGCGGGATCTGGCCGTAGTCGACGCAGTGGTGCGAGACGACGAAGAGCGCCGCCGCGGTCTGGTCCGACAGCGTCGCGGCCAATTGGTACGGCCTTGCGTCGGTGGCGCCGCCGAACGGGCGCACGGTCGCGCCGGCGAGCCGCACCGCCTGCTCGACCGGCGCGCCGTAGTTGACCATGTGGCCGCGCTGCAGGGGCACCTCGTGCTTCATGCCGCAAATGTCCGGCAGCTGCTCGATCCGGGCGAGGTCGGCGCCGGTCATGCAGGCGGCGATCGCGACGGTGATGCCGGATGCGGTGCTGGCGGTCACCGTGCCGGCCTCGGCGCCGGTCAGGCGCGCGATCGCGGCGGACGCCTTGCGCTGCAGGTCGCCGATCTCGACGAACTGCGGCAGCACCCGCGCCATCGCCTCGATCGCCTCGGGCACCACGATCGAGGCGCCGAGAAAGGTCATCGTGCCGGAGGCGTTGATGACCTTGCGCAGGCCCAGCTCGAGGCGGATGTCGTCATTCTTGGCGGTCATCGATGTTCCCCGAACGCATGCGCTGCATCGAGCCGCGAGAGGAACGCGCGCAGCCGCTCGTGGCCCTGCTCGAAAAACACCTCCCGGGGCGTGCCCGAGACCAGGATCTCGCCGCCGTCGATGAACGCCACCCGATCGCTGAGCTCGCGCGCGAAGCTCATCTCGTGCGTCACCACCAGCATGGTCATGCCGTCCTTGGCAAGGTCCTGGACCACCGCCAGGACCTCGCCGACCAGCTCCGGATCGAGTGCCGAGGTGATCTCGTCGAGCAGCAGCACCTTGGGGTCCATCGCGACGGCGCGCGCGATGCCGACCCGCTGCTGCTGGCCGCCCGAGAGCTGCGCGGGCAGGCTGTCGACCTTGTCGGCGAGGCCCACCCGGGCGAGCCACCGCTGCGCCCGCTCGCGCGCCTCGGCCTTGGCGAGGCCGCGCACCTTGCAAAGGCCCAGCATCACGTTCTCGGCGGCGGTGAGGTGCGGGAACAGGTTGAACAGCTGGAACACCATGCCGATGTCGGCGCGGATTTTTGCGAGCTCGCGCTCGCCGCGCGGCCGCCGGCGCGGGCCCTCGGCGGCGCTGTAGCCGACCTCGACGCCGTCGACCTGGATGCTGCCGGCATCGTAGGTCTCGAGCAGGTTGATGCAGCGCAGGAGCGTGGTCTTGCCGCCGCCGGACGGCCCGATGATCGAGACCACCTGGCCGCGCCGGACGGTCAGGTCGACGCCGTTCAGCACCCGCGTCGCGCCGAACGACTTGGTCAGGCCCCTGATCTCGACGATGTCGTGGGCCGCCATGGATCTACTCCCGGATGTAGGCGAAGCGCGCTTCCAGCTGCCGGGACAGGCTGGAGAGCGCGTAGTTGATGACGAAGTAGATGATCGCGCCGGTGACGTAGAGCGGCATCGGCTCGTAGGTGCGCCCGATCACCTTCTGGATCGCCAGCATCAGGTCCACCACGCCGATCAGCGAGACCAGCGCCGAGCCTTTGACGGCGTCGGTCACGGCGTTGATCCAGGGCGGCAGGAAGCGGCGGGTCGCCTGCGGGAAGATGACGTAGAGCATGCGCTGCCAGAAGGTCAGGCCGATCGCCTTGGCGGCATCGGTCTGGCCGAAGTGGATCGACTGGATCGAGCCGCGCGCGATCTCGATCACATGCGCGGTCTTGAAGGCCGTGAGCGCCGCCACCGCGGCCCAGAAGTTGTCGAGGTTCAGGCCGAGCGGCGGCAGCCCGTAATAGACGAAGAAGATCAGCACCAGGACGGGGATGCCGCGGATCAGGTCGCTGTACAGCCGGATCGGCCAGTACAGCCAGCGCGGGCCGTAGATGAGGCCCACGCCCATGACCACGCCGATCGGGAGCGAGATCGCGACCACCAGGAACGAAACCTGAAGGGTGACCAGCAGGCCTTGCCACAGGAACGGCAGGGATTAGATCGCGGTCCACATGGTCAGCGGCGGACCACGAAGCGCTTCTCGAGCTGCTGCAGCGAGAACAGGATGGCGTAGCCGGTCACCAGATACATCGGCGCCACCACGGCGTAGACCTCGATGATCCGGAAGGTGTTGAAGTTGATCCACTGCGCTGCGTAGGTGAGCTCCGGCACGGCGATCACGGAGGCGATCGAGGTGTCCTTGAACAGCGAGATGTAGGTGTTGGAGAGCGAGGGCAGGACGATCCGGAACATGGTCGGCAGGCGGACGTGGACCAGGCGCTGCCAGGGCGTGAGCCCGATCGCCTTGCCGGCATCGATGAGGCCGCGCGGCACGGCATCGAGCCCGGCGCGAAACACCTCGACCAGATAGGCGCCCGAGTAGGCGGACAAGGTGATGACGAACGACATGGTCGGGCTGTAGGAGAAGCCGCCGATCGAGGGCACGCCGTAGAACACGAGGTAGACCAGCAGGAGCAGCGGCACGTTGCGGATGGTTTCGACATAGGCCGCCACCAGGGCGCGGCTCACGACGGCCGCCGCCGGTGTAGACCAGGGCGAGCACCAGGCCGATGACCATGCCGATCAGGATCGAGACGAAGGCCAGCTCGAGGCTGAGAATCAGCCCGTCCCAGAGCCGGTCGAAGTGCCGCCAGATGTAGTTGAAGTTGAAGTGGTAGTCCAAGCGCTACCTCGGCGTTGGTTCGGGCGGCACGGTGCCGTTGGATGAAGGCGTCCTCTCTGCCACGCAGGCAATACCACGATGGCGGCGGGGCAATCCAGTTCAAGCGTCAGTCTTCACGCGCCACCCCTACGACGTCTCGCCACGTCCGGCCCGCATCCATCGCCCCGCGACCGAACTGCTCACATGCCTTGACCCTAATCCTCCTGCCTCTCCTGGGTCGCGGCGCCACCGACTTCGGCTTCCAGTGCCTCGACCCGACGTAGAATTTCGCCAAACCGGCGGTCGAGCTCGCTGATGGTCATGTAATGGGGTGTGTAGGGCTGGAGCAGGAAGAGACGGATTTCCCGCTCGTAGCTAGGGCCTCCTTCGCGGAGCCGCTGCACGAACAGCCGCACCAGCTCGGCATGGCCGGGTGAAAGCCTCAAGTTGACCTGCTGCGTGTCGGTCATGCTCCACCTGGGATTTGGCTCTGAAGTTCCAGCGCATTCTAGCAGGATCGCCCAGACGGTTCACTGGGCGATCGTATCGCCGCTAGCTCAAAGCTAGGAACCTGCTAGACAACGTGCTTTGAGGCTATTAGAGATCGCTTTGTCGAGAAGACATCGCCTTCTCGACGGCACATTCTTGCCCAGGCGCGAGGCTGTCCCGGTCGGCATAAGGGCAAGCGGAACCACATGAGGAAGCGCCCACGTGAGTCCGCGTGTTCTCGTAACCGGAGCTAACGGCTACGCCGGAAGCTGGTTCTGCCGGTACCTCGCGCACAAGGGCATCGCCACGCGCGGCATGTACTGGGCGCCCGACGGCGCGCCAGATTTCTCGCACCCCAAACTGGAGCTGGTGCCGGGCGATCTGCGCGATCGCGAGAGCCTGCGCCGCGCGCTGGAAGGGATCGAGGTGGTGCACAACATAGCAGCCCTCTATCGTCCCACCAACGTGCCCCAGCGCCTTTACTGGGAGGTCAACGTCCAGGGCGTGCAGAACATTGTCGAGGAGGCGGCAAAGGCTAAGGTCAAGAAGTTCATACAGTGCTCCACCGTCGGCGTGCACGGCGCGATCGCCAATCCTCCCGCCGACGAGACTGCGCCGATCCACCCCGACGACTACTACCAGCAGACCAAGTACGAGGGGGAGGTGCTGTCGCAGGAACTCGGCCGAAAGCTCGGGATGCCGCTCGTCGTGGTCCGCCCGGCCGCGATCTACGGGCCCAGGGAGCAGCGTTTCCTCAAGCTCGCGCGCGCGATCAAGAGCGGCACCTTCGTGATGTTCGGAACGGGCGACGTACGCTACCACTTCGTCCATGTCGAGGACCTGTCGGACGCGTTCGTTCGGTGTGCCGAGGTCGACGAGGCCATCGGCGAGGTTTTCATCGCCGCCGACGACCACGCGATCACGCTGAACGAGATCGCGCGGACCCTCGCCGAGGCCCTCGGCACCCGGCCGCCGCGCATCAGGCTGCCCTACCCGCTCCTGTACTACGCCTCGGCAGCCTGCGAGTTCGCCTGCAAGCCGTTTTCGGTCTCGCCGCCGCTGCATCGCCGGCGGGCGGCATGGTTCAACTCGACCCGCTCCTTCGACATCGGCAAAGCGCGCCGGATCCTGGGCTACGAGCCAAAGATCCGACCCGCAGAAGGTCTCAAGGACATGGTGCGCTCTTACCTGGAAGCTGGTTGGCTGTCCTGAAGCCGGCGACCTCGCCACATTGCTCCTATCGGTTGGCGCCGAGCCGTTGCTTCCCATTCGGCGAACGCGCGATGCAGGTCCTGCGCGACCGCAGCCCGGGAGTGTGGACAACATGGCGAGCCGCTCCGATGATGCACGCCAACCACCGGCAAGAACCAGGGGAGGCATGACATGGCACATTGGATCAGGTTCGAACGGCAGGGACAGGCCGGCTTCGGCACGCTGGACGGCGAGACCATCACGGTCCACGACGGCGACATGTTCGAGGATCCCCGGCCGACCGGGGAGACGGTGGCGCTCGCGGGCGTCGAGGTGCTGACGCCGTGCGTGCCGTCGAAGATGGTCTGCCTTTGGAACAATTTTCATGCGCTGGCGGCGCGCCTCGGCGTCCCTGAGCCGCCCGAGCCGCTCTACTTCCTGAAGTCGCCGAGCGCCTTCCTCGCGCACGGCGAGACCATCCGGCGGCCGCCGTCCTACAGCGGCAACGTCGTCTACGAGGGCGAGCTCGGCATCGTCATCGGCAAGCGCTGCAGCAACGTCAGCGAGGACGAGGCGGGCGACTACATCTTCGGCTACACCTGCGTCGACGACGTGACCGCGGCCGACATCATCAGCAAGGATTCGACCTTCGCCCAGTGGGCGCGGGCCAAGAGCTTCGACACCTTCGGCGTGTTCGGCCCGGTGATCGCGACCGGGCTCGACCCGATGGGCCTGTCGATCCGGACGGTGCTGGATGGCAAGGAGCGGCAGAACTACCCGGTCACCGACATGATCTTCCCGCCGCACCGGCTGGTAAGCCATCTGTCCCGGGACATGACGCTGCTGCCCGGCGACGTCATCGCCTGCGGCACCTCGGTCGGCGTCAGCGCCATGCGCGCCGCGAGCAACAGGATCGAGGTCTCGATCGAAGGGGTCGGCACGCTCAGCAACACGTTCGTCCAGCAGGTGCCGTTCAGGTACGCCGAGGCCGAACCGAAGCCGATGCGGGTGTGCGTGGTCGGGGCCGGCGCGATCGGCGGCCTGATGGCTGCGAAGCTGGCCGGCGCCGGCCATCCCGTGACCGTGATCGACCAGGGCGCCCAGCTCGCCGCGATCCGCAAGGACGGCCTGAAGCTCGTCTGGGAGGACGGCACCGAGCAGACCGCCAAGGTCAAGGCGGCCGAGAGCGCCGCCGAGGCCGGGCCCCAGGATCTCGTGATCCTCGCGGTCAAGGCGCATTTCCTCGACCAGGTGGTGCGCGAGATCGACGCCATGCTGGCGCCCGAGACCATGATCATGACGGTCCAGAACGGGCTGCCCTGGTGGTATTTTCAGCGGCACGGCGGCAAGTACGACGGCCACAAGCTCTCGAGCCTCGATCCTTCGGGCATCCTCGCGCGCAAGATCGACCCGGAGCGGGTGCTGGGGTGCGTCGTCTACCCGGCGGCGCAAGTGACGGCGCCCGGCGTGATCCACCATGCCGAAGGCGACCGGTTCCCGATCGGCGAGCTCGACGGCAGGGAGACGGAGCGTGCCAAATGGGTCCACGACGTGCTGGTCTCGGCCGGCCTCAAGTCGCGGATCCTTGCCGACATCCGCTCGGAGATCTGGCTCAAGGCCTGGGGCAATCTGTCGTTCAATCCGATCAGCGCGCTCACGCCACGCGACCCTGGTCGAGATCTGCCAGTTCCCGGAGACAAGGCAGCTCGCGGCCGACATGATGCGCGAGGCACAAGGCGTCGCCGAAAAGCTCGGGATCAAGTTCCGCCACACCATCGAGAAGCGGATCGAAGGTGCGGAGGGGGTGGGCGCGCACAAGACCTCGATGCTGCAGGACGTCGAGCTCGGCCGCTCGCTCGAGACCGAGGCGCTGGTCGGCTCGATCCTGGAGCTGGCGAGGCTCACCGACACGCCCGCCCCGTCGATCCAGGCGGTCTACGCCTGCGTCAAGCTCCTGAACAAGGTCATGCTGCTCGAAGGCGGCGGCGTGCGCCTGAACAAGGCGGCATAAACCCGTGGCCCCGCGGCGGCGACGGCCGCGGGGCCTGCAGGCTCGGCCGGCTCAGATCGGCGGGAAGCCGGTCTGGCGCGCCGGGATCTGCTCGCCGAAGTAGTCGACGAAGGCAGCATCAAACAGCGCGTTCTCGTGACCGAAGATGGCGGCATCGAAGGTCGTGTTGACGTAGTGCAGCCAGTCGAGGTCGCCCTGGCGCAGGGCGGCGGAATACAGCATCGAGAACCAGCGCTTGCCGCTGTCGTAGTAGCGGTCCGGCGTGCGCTTGACCATCCAGCGCACGGTCGAGAGGTCGACGGCCGCGGCGTCGACCCGGTTGCTGTCGAGGGCCTGGACCACGTTGGCCTGCGTGTCGATCAGCAGCACCTCGGATTCTGGCAGGACGAGGTGCACGTTCCGCTCGGCATCGACGTTCTGCAGGATCGAGACCTTGGTGTCGCTGCCGCCGGCCATCAGGTCGTCGAAGGTCTTGCGCTCGGCATCCGGCCGGGTCAGCAGGGCGATGCCCTCGACGTAGTAAGGCCGGGTGAAGTTGACCAGCTGCGCCCGGGCCGCAGTCACCGTCATGAACTGGATGACGATGTCGACCTTGCCGGTGGTGATGTTGGGGATGCGCGCCGCCGGGTCCTGCTGCACGAACTCGACCGCCTCGGGATCGTCGAACAGGCCCTGCGCGAGGATCCTGGCCATGGTGATGTCCATGCCGACGAGGTTGCCGCCCTCGTCCTCGAAATGCCAGGGCGCGTTGGTGCTGCCGCTGCCGACGATCACGTGACCGCGGTCGAGCACGGTGCGCAGCAGGCTGTCCTCCGCCGACTGCGCCGCCGCTTGCCGGGCCGAGACCAGGGCGCCGGTGGTCGCCGCGGCCGCGCCCAGGGCCGCGAGGCCCGCGCCGCCGCCCTTCAGGATGCCTCGTCTTCCGACCCCGCGCATGGTGTTCTCCTCTTTTTGGCTGCAGCCGGTCGCGCCGGCGCGCTCTTGCTTTGCCGAGGGGCGGCGCACGATCGCCCGCCCGATCAGCGCATCGGTACACTATCTGCTCGACTCGGCGGGACAAGCCGGCCTCATGCGGGCCCGCCGCTCCGATCGCTTCGCCTGACGAACGCAGCCGGCCGCGGTGAGCGAGCGGCCCAGCAGCTTCAGGCAGCGGATGCAGAGGCGGCACGCTTCTTGAGATCCGTCCACGACCAATGCAGCCTGGCGCGCAGGGACATTGGTCCGGATGCCCGCTCGTGATGGTGCCGCCACAAGGAATAGCCGACACACTCCGGCAACCGCTCGTAGCCGGCAGCGATCCAGCAGTCCCTGCTTCTGCCGACGAACGACCACAGCAGGGCATAGATCCGAACAGGGCCCGCTGCAGAACAGCGACGGGCTCGGGCTCTTGGCGCCCATCCAGTGCACGATGTGGAAATCGCAGGCGCCGCGCTCGACCTCCGCGACGGACACCTGGATCGCGCTGGCGCCGCCCGGCAGATCAGCTCGGCCAAGCGGCAGCACGGGGATGGACAGCTTGGCGACCAGATAGTTGAGACGGCCCTGGTCGCGAAGAACAGGGCCTCGATTGCCAGGTCCACGCCTCGAGGTCGAGCACGTCGCGATAGAATGCCGCTCCGCCTGGTGGAGCGCTGCCAGGTCCGCCTCCTTGATCGCAAGACGGCGACTGGCGAACACGCCTGCGTTGAAGGGATAGCGGGCATAGAATCGAGGTCGGGATCGAACCGCGCCAGCGGACCGCGGCCGATCGTGCTGCCGACCGTGGTGGAGCGCATCATCGCGGACCAGTCCCGTCCTCGATCCACGGTTGCACGAGGATGAATTCCTTGCTGCCGCGCCATCCGCAAGGATCGAGGATCCCGTGGAGACTCGGTGAACCATGCGATCCGGCAGATCAGCAAGGCATCGAGAGAGGAACTGTGACGACGGCATCTGCGAATGCTGCTGATCAGGACGCGGGCGATGGAAGTCGCCCGGATAGGTCGGATGCCGAATTGCCGCTCTGGTTCAATCACTGGTGTTTCGTTACTCACGCCTGCGCCCGGGCAAGTCATCAAACGCGGGCTGCATGACATATGCAACAATGATAGAGAGATTTACTGCGGGCGTTGCTCAAAGGGCGTGGGACGACGCGAGCCGGCGCGCTCGAGCGGTTGGGCAACAGGAGCCCTCATCATGCAACAGCGGCGCGTCGCCGGCGGCTCAAGGATGTGATCGCGGTGCACGCCGCCGCCGGGCAGACGCCATTGCGCCCAAACCTGCCATCCTACGGTGCGCCAAGCGACGAATTGTGTTGCGAGAGCGGCATCGAGATGGGCGACATCTCCGTCGCTGCCGACGATAAATATATGCCATGAGGCGAGGAATCGACGTACAGACGATTTGACGCGGCAAAGAAGAAACAGGAGGAGAGGGCGTGGGCAGGACGGCTCGGCTGGGCTCGGGCATCTGGGTGATTGTGGCATCGCTGCTCACCTGGCATGGCTCGACCGCCAGCGCCGCCGACGATCCGATCGTCGTGGTTCTCGAAGAGGGCCAGAGCCTGCGCGATCTGGCCGAGGAGCATCTCGGCGATCCCGATCTCTGGATGGAAATCCTGCGCGCCAACGATCTCGCGGTCTCGGATGTCCGGCCGGGGATCGAGATCGCGATCCCGGTCTCGCAGATCGCGGCCGCCGATCGGGCGCTGCAGCAATCGCTCGATCTGATCCAGGAGGCGACCCTCGAGGGCGCGCGGCTGTTCGCGCCCGACGAGATCGCGCAGGCGATCTGGCTGCGCGACGCCGCCGTGGCGCACCGCAAGGCAGGCGCCTGGGACGAGGCGGCGCGCGTGGCGGCCGATGCCAACGCCATGGCCGAAAAGGCGCTGGCGAACGCGCTGGCGCAGCGCGATTCCGCCGCGGAGGCGCTGCTCAGCGATCGCCACGGCTGGGTCGAGGGGCAGCGGCCGGAGGACGTCGTCTGGAGCGACCGCGACATGAACTCGGTCCTGATCGAGGAGGAGAAGGTCAGGACCCTTTCGCGCTCGACGGCGCAGATCACCTTTCGCGACGACAGCCGCCTGCGCCTCAACCCCAACTCGCAGGCCGTGATCCAGCGCATGCGCATCGATCCGCTGAGCCGCGCGGAAGAGGCCAAGGTCACGCTGGTCGAGGGCGATCTCTATGCCCTGCTGGCCGGCAAGAGCGCGCGCAAGACCTTCGGCCTGGAGGTCGCGGACGTCGAGACCGAGATCGATTCGACCAACTTCTGGGTGCGTCACGACGACACCGGATCGAAGTTCGCCAACTATGACGAGCGCACGCTCGAGGTCGCCGCCCAGGGCGAGAGCGTCACGCTCGGCAAGAACGAAGGCACGGTCGTGCGCTCGGGCCGGGCGCCGAGCGAGAAGATGGACGTGCTGACCGGCCCGGCGCTCGCAGCACCTGCGGACGACGCGGTCGCCTATCGCGCCGATCTGGAGCTGCAATGGGCGCCGGTGGGCGATGCCGCCGGCTACTGGGTCGAGGTGGCCTCGGATGCCGACTTCGCCCAGATGACGCTGACCCAATGGGGCCTCAAGGAGACCAGCTTCCACACCGACGATCTCGACCTCGGCTCCTACTACTGGCGCGTCGCAGCGCTCGACAAGTTCGGCCTGCCCGGCGCCCGAAGCGCCTCGTGGCGCTTCCATGTCAGCACGGATGTGACGCCGCCCTACGTCGCGCTCGATGCGCCCGAGGAGCGCGCCATCCTGCGCGCGGCACCGGTCCGCATCGCCGGAGAGAGCGAGGCCGGGGCATCGCTCGCGCTGAACGGCGAGCCGGTGGCGCTGCAGGCCGACGGCAGCTTCGAGGCCTCCTACCAGCCGACCCCGGGACTGAACGAGATCGTCGTCGCCGCGACCGATTCGGCCGGCAACGCGACGGAGCGCCGGCGCTCCTTCACCTTCATGCCCGACGAGGCGGCAGCGGTGGCCTTCGACCCCGATATCCCGAGCCTGGGGCCGCGCTGGTTCGTCACCGACCAGGACGTGATCTCGCTGGCGGGCAAGGCCGCGCCGGATGCCCAGATCCTGATCCACGCGGCGGACGGCACGGCACGCGCCTCCGCCTACACCGACGCCGAGGGCAAGTTCCGGATCAACGTGCCGGTGCGCGAGCCGAAGGAGGAGCTCGGCCTGCAGGTCGTCGCGACCTCCGGCTTCGCGACCGAGGACCGCTTTTCGGTCTCGATCGACCAGGAGGGCCCGCAGATCGAGCTCGAGGAGCCGCCGCCGACCGTGACCGCGATCGACTGGCTGCCGCTGCGGGGCTTCGCGCGCGGCGCGGTCGACGTGCAGCTGAACGGGCGCCCGATCAGGATTGTCGACGACAGCTTCGATGAGACCGTGACGCTTGCGCGCCGGCGCCAACGCGATCGAGATGGTCGCGACGGACCTGGTCGGCAATGTCCGGGTCGAGCGCTGGGACGTGGCGCTCGACCAGGAGCCGCCGGTGCTGCTCGGCCACCGGCTGTCGAGCGCACAGGCGAGCCCGGGCCAGCCGTTCGTCATCGAGGTCGAGGCGAGCGATGCTTCGGGGCTGAAGCAGGCGGCGCCGTTCACCGTGCAGATCGGCGGGGCGAGCCATTCGGATTTCCTGCGGCTCAACCCTTCGACCGGCAGCTATCGGGCGACGGTGGTGCCGCCCCAGGGTGCGAGCGGCAGGCTCGCGCTCACCGACCTCGAGCTCGAGGACTACGCCGGCAACCGGCAACGCTACACCTTCGAATAGGCAAGGCCGCCACCACGAGCGGCAGGGAGTGCTACGATGCGACGGATTGGGGATCTCACGGCGGGACCCTTGGCCTGCCTGTTGCTGCTGGGCGCTGGCGGGGCCGCCCCGGCGCTCGCGCAGGAGATGCCGCTTTCGGTCATCTACGGGCCTGCGGCATCGACCGCCGAGGGCGATGACGACTATCGCGAGCTGATCTTCCTCTCGGTTCCGGCCGATCTCGAGGACCGGCTGTATCTTCGGATCTTCGATCCCGATACCGGCGGCGACCACGACCTCGCCTACGGCGGCTCGGAGGACACCGAGACCCGCTATGCCCTGATCGGCGGCGCCGGCGCGCTGAGCGCGGTCGCAGGAAGCGCTGCGCCGAGCGCCGAGGACCTTGCCAGCGGCGAGCCGATCAGGGAGGCGAGCGTCGCCGCCAGCGCCGCGCTGGACGGCAAGTGGCAGACGATCGCCTCGTTCCTGCCGGACCAGGGCGAGCTGGTCGGCGAGCGCCGCGTGTTCCGGCTGCTGGTCGAGGGCCTGGCCGGCAACGATGCCAATCTGTACGCGGCGACGCTGAGCCTGCGCGATCGGCGCAACCTGGCGCCGGACGGGCTCGAGGTCTTCGCCTTCTCGCCGACCGTGCGCATGCCGGACGACGACAGCATCACCGAGCTGCGCTTCGTGGTGCCGCAGGGCGCCGATCGGCTCGTCCTGCACAATTTCGATGTCGCCAACGGCGAGGTCACGCTGACCACGGCGCTCCGCTCGGTGCCGCTCGCCGCGTCGGGTCAGAACGAATGGCGCGAGAGCGAGGTCGAGATGCTCGAGCGCGAGCAGCGGCCAGCCCGCGGCGATCACCTTTGCGGGCGGCGAGGAGATCCCGAACGATGCGACCTTCCGGATCACCGATGCCGCAGGCGAGCCGGTTGCGATCGAGCTGCCGGTGCGGGCCTGGCGGCCGAACGCACGCCCGGTGCCGGTCGCGGACGTCGAGCTGCTCGCCAACTGCTTCTCGGTCGCGCTCGACGCCTCGGGCTCGAGCGATGCCGATGACGACGGCCTTGAGCTACCTGTGGGACTTCGGCGACGGCGCGAGTGCCACCGGTCGCGTCGTCGTCCATCAATATCCGGGCCCTGGCACGTATCAGGCCGAGCTTCAGGTCCTGGACGCCTCCGGCCAGGTCGGCAACGGCGCCGCCCAGCGCTTCGACGTGATGGTCAAGCGCCCGCCGGTCGCGGTCGCCGGCGACGACCTGGTGGTGGCGCCGGGCGAGCCCGTGGCCTTCGACGGCAGCGCATCGCTCGCCGGCGAGCGCCCGATCGCGCGCCATCTGTGGGATTTCTATGACGGCGCGCAGGGTGCTGGCGAGACCACCGAGCACGTCTTCGCCAGCCCCGGCCGCTACATCGTGACCCTGACGGTCGAGGACGACAGCAGCCCGCCCTGCAATTTCGCGACCGACGAGCGCATCGTCCAGGTCAACGCGCCGCCGGTCGCCGAGGCCGGCGAGCGCCAGCGCAGCGCGGTCGGCCAGCAGGTCACCCTGGACGGCAATCGCAGCTACGACGTCGACGGCGACATCGTCGCCTACGAATGGGATCTGGGCGACGGCACCACGCAGACCGGGCCCGTGATCCAGCACGCCTTCACCACGCCCGGCACTTACGATGTGCGGCTCTCGGTGCGCGACGCCGCGGGCGTCGCCAACAGCGAGGGCTCGGATACCGTGCGGATCGTGGTCAACGCGCCGCCGGTGGCCGAAGCCGGGCCGGATCGCAGCCTCGCGATCGGCGAGGTCACCACCTTCGATGCCGCGGCCTCGAGCGATGCGGACGGCGCGCTCGTCGACTATCGCTGGGATTTCGGCGACGGCGCGCGCGGCACCGGCGCGCGGGTCGACTACGCCTATCCGCGCTCGGGCACCTACCGGGTCACGCTCACGGTCCGCGACGATTCGGCGACCGCCACCAACCTCGATACCGACTGGCTGACGGTCGTGGTCAACGAGCCGCCGGTCGCCGATGCCGGCGCCGGACCAGATCGTCACGACCAGCGAGGTCCGGTTCGAGGGCAGCGGCTCCAGCGATGGCGACGGCGCGATCGCCCGCTACGAGTGGGACTATGGCGACGGCGCCACCGGCAGCGGCGCGGCGCCTGCCCACGTCTACAACAAGTCCGGCACCTATCAGGTCACGCTGACCGTGACCGACGATTCCGGCACCATCCGGAGCAGCGACAGCGACAGCCTGCGCGTCGTGGTCAACGAGGCGCCGATCGCCGATGCCGGTCCCGACCTGGTCGGCGCGCCGGGCCAGGCGCTGACCTTCACAGGTTCCGGCTCGATCGACCCCGACGGCGACGTGGTCGAGTACCTGTGGGACTTCAAGGACGGCGCGGACTCGTCGGGCGCGCAGGTCTCGCACAGCTTCGAGCAGCCCGGCACCTACCATGTGCGCCTGCAGGTGCGCGACGACACCGAGCACAGCGGCGCGCTCGACTACGACGAGGCGAAGGTCGTGATCAACGCGCCGCCGGTCGCCAACGCCGGCCAGGACATCCTCGCCGGGCCCGGCGACGCGGTCCGCTTCGACGGCGGCAACTCGTTCGACATCGACGGCAGCATCGCCGACTGGCGCTGGGACTTCAGCGACGACGAATCGTTCCAGCTCGGGCCGCGACGTGGTGCGCGCCTATACGGCGCCGGGCGTCTACACCGCCCGCCTGACGGTCACCGACGACAGCGGTGCGAACAATGCGATCGCCCAGGACGAGGTGGTGATCCGGATCAACCACGCGCCGGTCGCATCGGCCGGCCCGGACATCGACAGCGGCCGCACCACGGTGAGCTTCGACGCCTCGCAGTCGGCCGATGCCGACGGCGACGCCCTGACCTACCGCTGGGACTTCGGCGACGGCACGCCGCCGGCGGGCGGCGCAGAGGTGACCCACACCTACGCCACCGGCGGCGCCTACCCGGTGATGCTGACCGTCGACGACGGCACCGGCCTGTGGAACGCCACCGCCAGCGCCGCGATCACCGTGGTCATCAACCGGCCGCCGGTCGCCGTGGCCGGCGCCAACAAGGATGCCTGCGCCGGCGACATCGTCGTGTTCGACGGCAGCGGCTCGCAGGATCCCGACGGTGGCCTGCTGCGCTACAGCTGGGACTTCGGCGACGGCACGGGCGCCGACCTCGTCAATCCGACCAAGATCTACACGCACGGCGGCGTCTATCCGGTCACGCTCTCGGTCGAGGACGAGTCCGGCTTCCCCAACAACTCCCACACCGCTCGCATGGTGGTGCGGGTCGACGAATCGCCGATCGCCGTGGCCGGCCCGGATCAGATGGCGTGCGCCAACGCCGAGGTGCGCTTCGACGGCTCGGCCTCGCGCGATTTCGACGGCGTCGTCAACCGCTACTCGTGGAACTTCGGCGACAACAACATCAGCGGCGGCGAGAAGCCCGTGCACGTCTATCGCGAGCCGGGCGACTACCGGGTCGTGCTGACCATCCAGGGCGACCAGGCGGGCCAGTGCGACAACAGCCATTCGGACGAGATGACCGTGCGCGTGGTCGAGGCGCCGGTCAGCCCTGATCGACGCGCCCGAGCGCATCCCGGTCGGCGCGCCGGCGGCCTTCGACGGCAGCGGCTCGTCCGGCGCCGACGGCGAGATCGTCGCCTGGCGCTGGGACTTCGGCGACGGCAGCACGGCCGAGGGCCCGGTTGCGGAGCATCGCTACGAGGCGCCCGGCGCCTATGTCGCCAGGCTCTCGATCGAGACCGATTCGCGCACCTCCCAGTGCAACATGGTCACGGCGCAGCAGCTGATCGTCGCGAACGCGGCGCCGCAGGCACAGGCCGGCGCCGACCAGATGGTCGGCGTCGACCAGGTGGTGCTGTTCGACGCTTCTGCTTCGAGCGATGTGGACGGCGCGATCACCGCCTATCAGTGGGACTTCGGCGACGGCACGCAGGCCTCGGGCATGAACGTGCGCCATCAGTTCGCGCAAAGCGGCCGCTATCCCGTGACGCTGACCGTGACCGACGATACCGGCCTGCCGAACAACGCCAAGACCGACACCGTGATGGTCACGGTCAACCAGGCGCCCGCCGCCGTGATCGCAGCGCCCGATGCCGCCTGCCCCGGCGAGGAGCTGGCGTTCAGCGGGGCAGGCTCGCTCGATGGCGACGGCCAGATCACGCGCTTCGAATGGGATCTCGGCGACGGCACGGCCGCCACCGAGCCCGAGGTCAAGCATACCTATCAGCGCGCCCGGGATCTACGAGGTCGCGCTGATCGTCGACGACGGCGCGGCGCTCAACAACAGCCGCCATCAGTCGACCATCGACTTCCACGTCAACCGCGCGCCGCGCGCCGAGGCCGGGCCGGACCGCATGGTGTGCCCCGGCGAGGCGGTCGCGTTCGACGCCTCGATGTCGGTCGACTGGGACGGCGCGCTGGTGCGCCATCGCTGGGACTTCGGCGACGGCACGACGGCGGACGGCGCAGCAGGTGCTGCACAGCTTCGAGCAGCCGGGCATCTACGAGGTGCGCCTCGCGGTCACCGACGATTCCGGCGCGCGCTGCGCGACCTCGGTGGACGTCGCCCGGGTGCACGTCAACGCGCCGCCGCAGGCGGTTGCCGGCGGCGATCGCGGCGGCTTCGTCGGCGGCGCCCACGACAGCCTGCTGTTCGACGCCTCGCAGTCGGCCGATCCCGACGGCAAGCCGCTGAGCTACGTCTGGGATCTCGGCGACGGCATCACGCGCACCGGCGAGAAGGTCCTGCACAGCTACGGCGAGGAGGGCGAATACGTGGTGCGGCTTGCGGTCAGTGACGGCACCGGGCTAGCGTGCGGCCAGTCGTTGGACGAGGTCAAGGTCGACGTCCGCCGACGCGAGTGACGCCGGGCGCGCGCAGGGCCCGGCGTCCGTAGGGGTTGTGAATGTTCCGGCTCTCGCTGCGCAGGAAGCTGATGTTCTTCGCGATCGCGATCGCGATCATCCCGCTCGTGGTCGCGGGCCGGACCATGATCCGGATCGCCCAGGACGAGCTGAAGAGCTCGGCCAACGAGCAGCTGTCGAGCACCGCGCAGCAGCTGACCGAGCGAGATCAACGACCTCTACGAGCACACCTGGCAGGCGCCGCTGCTGCTGATCCGGAACGCGATCGACAGCGACGAGCTCGGCGTCCAGGAGAAGGTGGCGCTGCTCACGCTCGGCATCGCCAACATCGCCGACATCGCAGCACTGCAGATCACGATCAAGGGCTCGCCGATCCCGCTCGTGGTGCTCAACGAGGGTTTCGCGGCGCGTCTCGAGGCCGCCTCGCTCGAGCCCCTCGAGGCGTTGCGCGTCCCGCCCGAGGACGATCGAAGCGTACCTCAGGCAGCGGCGAGGTCTACGCCCAGGACGTCGCCCACATCCCGGAAACCGACGACTGGCTCGCGACCGTGGTGCTGCCGCTGGGCTCGCTGCTCGCCGGCCAGGACAGCCGTGCTGTCGGCGCGCATCGACCTGAACCGTTTGCGCTCCTTCATCGACCAGCACCCGCTCACCAAGCAGCGCGGCTTCATTGCGATCGTGGACGCGCAAGGCGAGGAGATCTTCGAATCGGGCCGCGCCGACCTCGATCAGTTCGACGTCAAGTCCGAGGCGGTCGGCGTTCTCGAACTCGGGCTCGCGTCTGATCAGCGTCGAGCCGTATGCCAATCGCGAGACGGGCGAGCGCATCCTCGCGGCTTATGCGTTCCCGCGCCCGTTCGACTGGGCCGTGCTGGTGGGCAAGAGCGAGGCCGACGCCTATGCCGCGATCAACATGATGATCGAGAGCCTCGGCATCTGGGTGCTGGGCGGCCTCGTGATCGCGATCGGCGGTGCGGTCGTCTTCGCGCTCGGGATCAGCCGCCCGATCCTGGAGATCGACCGGGTCGCCGGCGAGGTCGCCAAGGGCAATTTCCGCGCCCGCGTCGAGAACGTGCGCTCCAAGGACGAGATCGGCGATCTGGGGCGGCGCATGAACGACATGATCGTCGGGCTCGCCGAGCGCTTCCACCTGGAAAAATTCGTGTCCGGCGGGACGCTTGGCGGCGATCAAGATCGCCGACCATCAGGGCGTCGCGCTCGGCGGCGAGAAGCGCCTCGCGACCATGCTGTTCTGCGACATCCGCGGCTACACCGCCTTTGCCGAGAAGCGCGATCCGGAGGTCGTGGTCGAGGTGCTGAACTTCACCTTCCAGCGCCAGGCCGACATCGTGAGCAGGCACCACGGCGACATCGACAAGTTCGTCGGCGACCAGATCGTGGCGGTGTTTTTGGGCGACGACATGGTGCTGAACGCGAGCCTTTGCGCGCTCGAGATGCAGGACGCCATGGCCGAGCTTGGCCGCGAGCATCCGGACTGGGGGCTTGCCGTCGGCATCGGCGTCAATGCCGGCGAGGTGATCATGGGGGCGATGGGCAGCAGCAACCGGATGGACTACACGGTCCTGGGCGACGCGGTGAACCTCGCGGCGCGCCTGTGCTCGCATGCCGCGCGCGGCCAGATCCTGCTGTCGGCGGCCTCCTTTGCGGCGATCGCCGACCGGCCGGAGCTCGCGGCCGAGCCGCTGGCGCCGATCGCGGTCAAGGGCAAGAGCGAGCCGGTGCGCGTCTATGCCATCCATCCCAAGGCCGCGGCGCACGCGCCGGCCAAGGCGCGCACCGCCTGAGGTCTCGCTCGCGGCTTGATGCCGCATGATCGCGGCCGACGAGCAGGGTCGGTTGCGGCAGATCCCTGCCGTATCGACTGACGAGCTTAGCCACTCTCTTTCTTGATACTTCTGCGTCTGAAAAAGCGAGGAACAAGCGTGAAAGAGGGACGATAAATTCACATGGCGCGGAAGTCGCTTCGATTTGTCGAAGATGGTGTTCTACGGCCTCTTGACATTTGCTGCGCTGGGATCGGCATTTGCTTTCGGATTTTATTCCGCTGCCAAGAGGACGGTGGTTTTCGATCTCATAAGACATGTCCGGGATTCGGTGATGCTGGTGCTTGGGGAATTCTCGACGCTGGCGGGGCGGCCAGAGCATTTTCTCCAGCCGGCCCGTTACGACGGCGATGGGGTCACGGTGAACGATGTCGCCGATGGCGATACGGATCTGATTCTCCTCTCCGGGTTCTTTGGCGACACGAACGCCTTGCGGCTGATCCGGCGCAACGGCGACCTGGTCGCCGACTGGCCGGTCCGGTTCTCGGAGCTCTTTCCGGACACCAGCCACGTGCCGGAGCCTCCGGCGACCGATTGGAACATCGATACCCATGGTGCGCTCGCACTTCCCGACGGGGCCGTGGTGTTCAACTTCGAAGTGGGGCGGGCTCGTCAAGCTGGATCGCTGCGGTGAGGTCGTCTGGACGCTGCCGCGGGCGACGCATCACTCGGTCGAGCGCGCGGAGGCCGGTGGGTTCTGGGTCCCGGCAACGCGCTGTCGGGACGAGAAAGAATCGCCCTTTCCGCCGTTTCTGACGCCGTCTGCGGGAAGACACGATTCTCAGGGTTTCCGAGGATGGCGAGGTGCTGGCCGAGATTCTCCGTGCCGGCGCTCTTCTACGACAACGGCATGGAAGCCGTTCTCACTGCGTCCGGCCATTCGTTTCACAAATGACCTGGTATGGGACAGGACAAATTCTGCATCTGAACAAGATCGCCGAATTGACGAGCGACCTCGCCGATGATTTCGTGTCTTTCACTGCGGGCGATCTGATGCTGTCGATTCGTGAGATGAACGCAGATCATGGTTGTCGATCCGGTCCGAGGTGAGGTCAAATGGTGGCAGATCGGCCCCTGGCTGCGGCAGCATGACCCAGAGTTCCGACCTGGCGGGAAAATTGTCGTCTTCAACAACAACGTCTACAGGACCGCCTTCGACAACGATCACGAAAAAACGCCCCTGTCATATCTGATCGGTTCAAATATTATTGAAATAGATCCCGAATTGAACGAGCACGAAATCATCTATGGCGAAGCGGAAGGCCAGGAGATGCTTACGGTCGTCAGGGGAAAGGTCGAGCTGACCGATGGCGCAGGTTTGTTGATCACCGAGTTCGAAGGGGGGCGGGTGTTCGAGACGGACGCAGAGCGGAGCGGTTGTCTGGGAATACATAAACCGATACAATCGAAGAGGAGGTTGCGGAGATCACCGAGGCGCGCGTCTACCCTGTTTCCTATTTCACCGTGGAAGATTGGTCATGTCCTGGTGCGGCGCAAGCTCGAGTGATGGAGGGGCAGAGCGATCATGCGGCGAGAGGTTGTTGCATCGATGGCTGGCTGCCGCCCTGCTGCTCGCCATCCCCAAGGCCGCCTGGGCATATATCGGGCCGGGCGCGGGCATCACCGTGATCGGGACCGTGCTTCGCGCTTCTTGGCGCCATCGTGCTC
This sequence comes from uncultured Alphaproteobacteria bacterium, assembly GCA_963753315.1. Lineage (GTDB taxonomy): Bacteria > Pseudomonadota > Alphaproteobacteria > Geminicoccales > Geminicoccaceae > DASUGG01. Next base: position 31,494 of record CAVWCI010000031.1, on the reverse strand, counting down.
GCCATCACGGGGCTGGCCTGGTACCCGGTGAAGCGCCTGCGGGCGAGGGCCAGGGCGAAGAGGAGCCAACGCGAGAAGGAGGCCGCAGCTTCGTGATCGCCGCATAGCCGGGTCATGCCGCTTGGTTGACGAAGACCAACTCGTGATTGCCCGTACCGTCGCCGGCTGTCTTAACGGAGGAGAACATCAAAGAAGCCGCTGCATACGCCGAAGGCATCCTCTCCAAGTACGACCGCCTGCTGGGCGAACGCGGCATTTTCCATGAAAGGATGTGCCTATCTCGAGATCGGGCCTGGACGACGCCGTGAACCTCGCGGCGCGGCTGTGCTCGCATGCCGCGCGCGGCCAGACCCTGCTGTCGGCCGGCTCCTTCGCGGCGATTGCCGACCGGCCGGAGCTCGCGGCCGAGCCGCTGGCGCCGATCACGGTCAAGGGCAAGAGCGAGCCCGTGCGCCTCTATGCCATCCACCCCAAGGCCGCGGCGCACGCGCCGCTCGGCGCCCCGGTCGGTAAGGCCCGCACGGCCTGAGGAGGGCGGCGCCGTGGCTGTGGCCGGGCAGGCTCAGAGAGCCCTGCCTTTGACGAAGACCAGCTCGTGATTGCCCGTGCCGTCGTTGCGCGCCAGCTTCTCGAGCCGGAAGCCTGCCTTCTCGTAGAAGGCGACCAGATCCTCGGCCTTGGCGACCTCGTAGGGATAGCCGCCGATCCAGTCGATCATGTCGTGCACCCGGCTCATGCCGCGGTGCTTCTTGTACTCGCGCCACTGCCTCAGCCATTTCGGAAACTCGCGCTGCAATTTGCCTGATCTTGCCCGACTCGCATCAGTGATTCCCGTGGCGCCCATGGCCTTCAGCTCGATCGGCAGGTATATATCTTGAGAAAGTACAGGGGCCTCACGATCCGCGGCAGCTCGCAATAGCGTCTTCTTACGCTCCGCCCACCATCTGCTCGACCTCGCCGAGGTCATTGTAGATGGCGATGTAGAGCTTGCCCCCTTGCTTGACCAGCGGCTGGATCTTCTCGAGCGCTTGCCACATGGCGCCGGTATGATGCAGCACGCCCCAGGAATAGACGACGTCGAACCGGCCGAGCGTCGCCAGATACTCGACATCCAGGACCGAGCCCGCCTCGACCTTCCACGTATCGTCGGCGAAACCGGATCTGGACCGCAACCTGCGCGTGGCCTCGACCGAAGCGGGATCGTAGTCGAACGACACGACCCGGGCCCCGAGACGGCATGCGGCAAGGCTGTGCAAGCCGCTGCCGCTCCCGACATCCAGGAAAGTCTTGCCGCGGAGTGAGGACAGGCCGAGGAACTCGATCAGTCGCCGCTCGGCTTCCTCGATGCTACGCTCACCGTCCTCAGGAAGCTCTGCCAGTTCTTGCCGAATCGGAAGCGCTTGCCCTGGCGGATCTCGTCACGAACCTGGTCTTGGCGTCGTATGCTCATGCCCCTCTCGGCCATGCTCTATGCAACAGGTTGGAACGCGACGACGAGATGAGGCCTTTCCGAGGCGGGCTGCTCCTCCTTCGGAACCCGGCCCTTGAGCGTCCTCTTGAACCTCTTCCAGCGCGACAGCTTCTGCCATCGCTCCTGCGCGGTCTCGACGATCGAGAAGTCGGTCGTGAAGGCGTCGAGGACGCGAAAGCCTCGCTGCTCCACGTAATCGGTCAGGCTCGCTTGCGACCATGCGCGCACGTGCTGCCAGCGATGAAAGACGGTTCTGCAGCACGGGCACCTCAGCATCGAGTTCTCCAGTGCGCTCCTGGTTGGGGGTCGTGACGATGATGCGGCCGTTCGGCTCGAGCAGCCTGCGCAGGTTGCCGAGCGCATGGTCGAGCCAGTCGTCGTGCAGGTGCTCCACCAGCTCGACGGCCAGGATCGTATCGAACTGCCTGCCCTCGGCCAGAAGCGCATCGGGCGTGAAGGCGCCGAGAAACGTGTCGTACCCCTGCAGTCGATGCCGCGTCGCCTCCAGCGACTGCTCGGATGTGTCCGATCCCGCGACCCGATGGCCCTGCTCCGCCAGCCGGGCAAGCAGAAGTCCGGTGCCGCAGCCATAGTCCAGGATCGCCTCCGACTGGGCAATGTACTTGCCGAGCCGCTTAATCATCCCATCGGCGTTGTGATAGGTAAAGTATCTGTCTGGAAACTTCGATTCGAAATCCCAGAACGCGGTCACGTTCTCGGATGTCCATTCAACGGGTCTGTCTTGTCGCATACGAAGCTACCTGGGTATGGTCGGGGTCGGACGCTGTCTTTGCCCGGGATCGCGATGGCGGAAAGAGCAGCTCGAGATGGGCGTCGGCAGACCGCTGCACGCTGAACAGCTCGGCGCGGTCGCGCAGACGCTCCGAGGGGATCGGATCGTCGAGCACATGCTCGATCGCCCGCGCGAGGTCGGCGATGGCGCCGACCGGCACCAGGGGACCGAACCGGCCATGATCGAGCACCTCGGCCGGGCCGCTCGGGCAGTCGGTGCTGACCACGGGGCAGCCGCAGGCGAGCGCCTGGATCAGCACGCCCGGCAGCCCCTCGTACAGCGAGGACAGCACGAAGACCGCAGCGTGCGCCATGAACGCGAACGGATTGTCGACGAAGCCGGGTAGCGCCACGTCGGGCTCGACCCCGAGGGTGCCGGGCAGCGCTCGAAGCTCCTCGGCATAGGCAAGGTTGGCCGGGTTGGCGGCGCCGAGGATCATGAGGCGCGCGGGACGCCCTTGCCGGACCTGGGCGAACGCCCGGATCAGCGTCGCAAAATCCTTCTGCGGATCGAGCCGGCCGGCGGCCAGGATCACCGGCGGCGCGCCCGGCGCGAACCAGGGATGGTCCGGGCGCTCGCGCGCCTTGGCGGTAAGGTCGGGCCCGACCACGGGATTGTAGACGGTGGTGATGCGTCCGCGCGGAATGCCGCCATGCGCCGCGAGGTCGTCGGCAACGCCATCGGACACGGCGACGATCGCATCGGCGCCAAGATAGGCGCGCCGCAGCAGACCATGCAGGCCCGGCTCGCCCCAGGGCCCGCCGAAGCTCGCGTGATGCGACACCTGGATGCGCTCGCTGATCACGACGCGGCTCCTCAGGCCGCTGAGCTGCCGCCCCCAGACGGCGATGACGTTGTAGCGGGGCTCGGCGGCGAGGATCGCATCGGGCCGGCTTTCGCGCAGATAGGCGACCAGGGATGGCAGGCGTCGCACCAGCGGCTTCAGCATGCCCAGCATCCTTTTCGGCCGCAACAGCAGCGCAAAGGCTCTGCGGGTCCGCAGCGAGACCATAGGGGCGCGCGGCAAACACCGAGCGCTTGGCGAGCTCGATGACCCGCGCGTCCGCCGGCACGTCTTGGAGCAGCTCGCCCTTTGCCTGGCCGACCACGAAATCGACCGCGAGGCCGCGCGCGAGAAAAGCCTCGGCGAGCCGCAGCATCGAGCGCTCCATGCCGCCGCCGCTGAAACCATGCAGCACGAACGCGACGCGCCGACCCGCCCCAATCATGCCGCCGCCCGACCAGCCAGCTTCTCGCCGACCGGAAACAGCAGCTTCAGATAGCTGTCCACGGCCCGTTGCACGGAGAACAGCCCGGCGCGGGCGCGTAGCCGCTCGGTCGGCGGCGGATCGTCGAGCATGGCCTCGATGGCGCGGGCGAGCGCGGCCTCGTCGCCGACCGGCACCAGCGGGCCGAAGCGGCCATGATCGAGGATCTCGCGCGGCCCGCTCGGGCAGTCCGTGCTGACGACGGGACAGCCGCAGGCCAGCGCCTGGATCAGCACGCCCGGCAGGCCCTCGTAGAGCGACGACAGCGCGAAAACGGAGGCGCGGGCCATGAAGGCGAACGGATTGTCGACGAAGCCGATCATCGCGACGTCGTCGGCAACGCCACGCTCGCCCACCAGCGCCTTCAGGCTCGCATCGGCCCACCAGCCCTCGCCTGCCGCGTGACGCGACACCTGGATGCGCTCGCTCACCAGCACCCGCCCGTCCAGGCCGCTCAGCCGGCGGCCCCAGACGGCGAGCAGGTTGTAGCGCGGCTCGGCCGCGAGCACGGCATCGGGCCGGGCACGACGAAGGTAGTGGGTCACGCACGGCATCCAGCGCAGCAGCGGCTTCACGACCTTGAGCCTGTGCCGGGGCTTCAGCATGAACCGCCAGGCGCTCGGCTGCGCCACCAGCACCCGTGCGCGCGCCGGCGCCCAGAAGACCGGCGCCTTGGTGAGCGGCACGATGCGCGCGCCCGGCGGCACCTCGCCGAGCAGTTCGCCCTCGGCGCGGCCGACCACGAAATCGACGGCGACGCCGCGCGCGATCATGCCTTCGGCCAGCCGCAGCATGGAGCGCTCCATGCCGCCGCCGCTGAAGCCGTGCATCACGATGGCGACGCGCCGAGCCGCTCCCGGCCTCGCCGGATCAGCCGTCGCGCCTGGCGCCGCCAGCACTGCCACGGCAGGTCAGCGACCGGCCGGCATCACGCCGCGGCGCCGACGCGCACGGCATGATCGCCCGTGACCCAGGCCTCGTGCCAGGCCTGGAAGGTCAGGAGGGTCCAGACCACGAAGGTGCGCGGCCGCTGGCCGGACAGATGCTCCTCCCAGATGCGCCGCACCGCGCGCGGCCGGAAAAAGCCTTCCGCGTGCAGACGGTGCTCGTCGAGCAGCGCCTCGGCCCAGTCGCGCAGCGGGCCGCGCAGCCATTCCTCGATCGGGATGTTGAAGCCCTGCTTGGGGCGCTCGAACAGCTCCCGCGGCACGTGCCGCGCCAGCAGGTTCTGCAGGACCTGCTTGCCGCCTTTGGGGCCGATGCGCATCGACGGCGGCAGGCTCCAGGCGAGCTCGATCACGCGCGGGTCGAGCAGCGGGCAGCGGACCTCCAGGCTCACACCCATGCTGGCGCGGTCGACCTTGGTCAGGATGTCGTCGGCCATGTAGGTGGTGAAGTCGACCAGCATCATGCCGAGCAGCGGATCGGCGACGCCAGCCCAGCCGGCGGGGTCGGTAAGGCCGCTTGGCACCGGCCGGGCGCCGAGCACCAGGTCAGCGGCCGGATCGATCCGCGCCCGCAGCCGGGCGTGCATCTCGGCGCCGCTGTCGAACGGCAGGATGCGCTTGCCGCGCTTCTCCAGCTTGCCGAGCTTCTTGGCGAGCCTGGTGCGCAGCGCGCCGGCCTTGGCGTCGGATGGATCGTCGATGCCGAGCATGTGCCGCCCGGACTGGCCCGCGCCGGTCAGCAGGCTCGCCACGCTGCGCCGCAGCGCGGGCGGGCAGTGCCGCCAGAAGGCTCAGCTGCCGCTGCCAGTCGCGCAGGTTCTTGGCGTAGTCGTTGTAGCCGCCGAACAGCTCGTCGCCGCCATCGCCCGACAACGCGACCGTGACCTTGCTGCGGGCCAGGCGCGAGACCAGGAAGGTCGGGATCTGCGAGTAGTCGGCGAACGGCTCGTCGTAGAGCGTGGGAAGCCGGGGGATGACCTCCAGGCAGTCGTCGGGCGTCACGTAGAGCTCGGTGTGGTCGGTCCGCAGATGCTGCGCGATCGCCTTGGCGTGCGCGGCCTCGTTGTACTTCGCCTCGTGAAAGCCGATCGAGAAGGTCTGCACCGGCTTGGAGCTCACCGACTGCATCAGCGCCACCACGACGCTGGAATCGATCCCGCCGGACAGAAAAGCGCCGAGGCTGACGTCGGCGATCATGCGGCACGCGACCGCATCGCGCAGCACCTCCTCGAGCGCATCGGTCGCCGCCTCGAGCGACATTGCGGAGGGTGCCTGCGCGCCGCGCACCGCGACCTCGTGCGCCGACCAGTAGACCTCCGGCTCGGCGGCGCCCGGCCCGGTCGTCGGCATCGACGGTGAGCAGCGTGCCGGCCGGCAGCTGGCGGATGCCGGCGTAGATCGAATACGGCGCCGGCATCCAGGAGTACTGGATGAGCAGGCCGAGCGCGTCGCGGTCGATGCTCGCATCGAACGCCGGATGGGCGCGCAGCGCCTTCAGCTCGGAGCCGAACAGGAAGCTGTCGCCGCACCAGCCGTAGTACAGCGGCTTCTTGCCGGCACGATCGCGCGCGAGCGTCAGGCGGCGCTGCTGCCGGTCCCAGAGGGCGAAGGCGAACATGCCGTTCAGGCGGCCGAGCGCCTCGACCACGCCCCACTGCACGAGCGCTGCCAGCAGCACCTCGGTATCGGAGTGGCCGCGAAAGGCGTGGCCGTGCTGCTCGAGCTCGGCGCGCAGCTCGCGAAAATTGTAGATCTCGCCGTTGTAGGTGATGACGTAGCGGCCGCAGGCCGACGCCATCGGCTGCCGCCCGGCGGCCGACAGGTCGATGATCGAGAGCCGCCGGTGGCCGAGCGCCAGGCCTGCCTCCGCATCGATCCACAGGTCGGCGTCGTCGGGGCCGCGATGCGCGAGCGTCGCGGTCATCGCCTGGGCGATCCGCCGCAGGCTGTCCGGCGCGAGCTGCGCGCCGATCGAGCGAAAGCCGGCAATCCCACACATCAGCCAGGTCTCTCCTCTGCAGGCGCTCGCGCAACGCGCTCGCGCGCGAGCAACCTAGCCCCGATCGAGCATCAGGTCGACGTAGCGATCGACGGCGCGATCGACGCTGAACATCGCGGCGCGCGCCCGCAACGTCGCCGCCGCGATCGGCCGATCGAGGGTGGCCGCGATCGCCGCCGCCATCGCCTGGTCGTCGCCGACCGGCACCATCGCGCCGAAGCGGCCGCCATCCAGGATCTCGGCCGGCCCCGACGGGCAGTCGGTGCTGACCACCGGGCAGCCGCAGGCCATCGCCTGGATCAGCGCGCCGGGCAGGCCTTCGAACGCGGACGACAGCACGAACACCGAGGCCCGCGCCATGTAGGCGAACGGGTTGGCGACGAAGCCCGGCAGGTCGACGTCGGCGGCGACGCCGAGGCCTCGCGGCCAGCGCCATCAGCAGGTCCTGCTGCTCCTGCGGTCTTCTTCGGGCTCGCCGCCTCGCCCAGGATCACGAGGCGGCAGTCGCGCTCGGCGCGCAGCCTGGCGAACGCCCGCACCAGGGTCGGAAAATCCTTGCGCGCGCTGAGCGAGCCGACGCCGAGGACCACGGGCGGCGCCGCCGGCAGGAACCAGCGATGCGCCACCGGCTGGCCGGCCATCGCCGCCAGCTCGGGCGTGATCACGGGATTGTAGACCGTGGCGATGCGCGCGCGCGGCAGGCCGGTTTGCCGGGCGAGGTCGTCGGCGACGCCGTCCGAGACCGCGACGATGCCGTCCGCCAGCCGGTAGGCGTGGCCGAGCAGGCGCGGCAGATGGCGATCGCGCCAGCGGCGCGAGCCGCCGAGCATGGCCGAGAGCGTATTGCGCTCGCTGACCAGCACGCGGGTCGGCACGCCGGCCAGGCGGCGCGCCCAGACCGCCAGAAGGTTGGGGGTCGGCATGGCGGCGAACAGCGCGTCGGGCCGCTCGGCGCGCAGATAGCGCACCAGGCCCGGCAGGTGCGGAGGTGCTTGGGCGGCCGCCAGGCGAGCAGGACCGGCGCCAGCATGGCGCGCAGGCCGGCCGGGTCGGCGGCCAGCGCCAGGGCGCGGGCGATCGGCATCGGCGCCGACGGCAGCTCGATCACGCGCACGCCCGCCGGCACGTCGGCGAGCAGCGGCCCGGTCCGCTCGCACAGCACGAGGTCGACCGAAAGCCCCGGCGCAGCAGGGCGTCCGCGGTGCGCAGCATGCAGGCCTCGGCGCCGCCGCCGGCGAGGTTCGGCAACAGCAGCGCGATCCGGCGGCCGGCGCCTTGCGCAGGCGATCCGGTCGCGTCCGGCGCAGGCGATGCCTCACCGGACCGTATCCGACTGCTGCTGGCGGCGGTCATGGCGATGCCTGGCGGCGCGATCAGACCGGCCGGGCGAGCGGCACCGGCGCGGCGGCGGTGGTCTCCTCGGCGCGGCCGCCCTCGACCCGATAGCACCGGTCGGCGATCTCGAGCAGCGCCGGCCGGTGCGTGATCGCCAGCACCGTGACCTCGCCGGCAAGCTCGCCGGACGTTGGCGCAGATCTGCTGCTCGGTATGGGGATCGAGCGCGCTCGTGACCTCGTCGAGCACGAGCAGCTTCGGCTGGCACACCAGGGCGCGCGCCAGCGCGATGCGTTGCCGCTGGCCGCCCGAGAGCTTGGCGCCGCCCTGGCCGACGTGGGTCTGCATGCCGTCGGGCAGCGCCTCGATGAACTCCCAGGCGCCCGCCATCTGCAGGGCCCGGCGCACCTGCGCCTCGCCGATCTGGCGATCGCCGAGCGCCACGTTGGCCTGGATCGTATCGTGGAACAGGACCAGATCCTGCGGCACGTAGCCGACCAGGCGGCGCCAGCTCTTGAGGTCGATCTCCTCGAGCGGCACGCCGTCGACCAGGACGCGTCCCCGGTCCGGCGCGTAGAGGCCGAGGATGATGTCGGCGATGGTGGTCTTGCCGGCGCCAGAGGGGCCCATCAGCACGGTCACGCAGCCGGCGGGGATGTCGATCGAGACCGAATCCAGGATCTGCGTCTCGCCGTGCCAGAAGCTCACCTGCTCGAGCCGGCAGCCTCGCTCCAGGGTCGCCTGGCGATGGCCGAGATCGCGCTCCGGCGCATCGCCCGGTATCGGCGATGAAGGCCGAGACCTCGAGATAGGGGCTCTCGATCGCCACCGCCTGCTGGAACAGCTGCTGGATCTTGGCGATGCCGTTGCTGGTGCGCTTGAGCAGGACGCCCACCACGACCAGCTCGACGATCGGCACCTGCCAGATCGCGATCGCCACGAAGAAACCGGCACCCAGGCAGATCGCGGCCAAAAGCTCGTTGCCGTTCTTGAGCGCCTGCTGGGCGATCACCTCGCGCCGGATGGCCTTGCGCACCGAGCCGATCTTGCGCTCCAGGAACCGCGCGAACTCGGTTTCCTTGGCCATCGCCCGCAGGGGCTTGATGTTGTTGAGCGAATCGACCAGCAGGGTCACCAGCTCGCGGGTGCGCTGGGTCTGCCGCCAGCCGGCCTTGCGCGCGATCCGCACCAGGAAATGCAGGGCCCACGCCATCAACGCGCCGATCACCATGGCGGCGATCGCGAGGCGCCAGGAGACGACGAGCGCCACCGCCAGGTAGACCGCCGTCTGGATGGTCTGGGCGAAGAACGTCGCGCCGAGCTGGTAGGCGCTGCCCGACTGGCCGGCCTGGCCGATCGCGTTGGCGATGCGGCCGACCGGATGCTGGACCAGATAGCTCCAGCGGGCACGGAAGAGATTGCGGATCAGGTGCAGGCGCAGGCCGGCCGAGAAGCTCGCGACGGCGGTGCCGACGTGCTGCATCGCGAAGAAGTTCAGGACCGACTTCAGCATGACCGTGATGACGAAGAACACGATCAGGCTGCCGGCCGTCAGGGGCAGGCCGACGCTCGCCGCGAGATCGCGGGCGGCGACGAGCCAGGGCGACGGCGTCGCCGACGCCGGTGTCGGTCGCCACCAGCAGCAGCGGCACCAGGCTGACGAAGCCGATGCCCTCGACCACGCTCGCGGTGACCAGGCAGAGCAGCACCGTCCAAGGGTTGATGCCCTCGGCGCTGAAGAAAAGCCGCAGGATGTTGCGCACGAAGCCTTACCGTCTCTCACGCCATCGGCCGCGGCGGCGGCAGGCCTCGCGGGCACGATTCCGATCGGTTCGAGGCATCCCTCGAGGATATTCCGTCACGGAGGTATGCCCATTGTCGGCGTTGATCAAGCCCCCAGCGCTCGAGGGGCCGGCATGACCGCCGCCTTGCGCACCGGCCGACGGGCTGATTGTGTGGGGGCATGTGGGGCCGGGAGGAACGGATGCATGAGCGGCGCGCCAGCGGATCTTCCAGCAGGCCGCGCCGCATGCTGCTCGCGATCGCAGCGCTGCTGGCGCTCGTGCTCGCGACCTTTGCCGTCTGGGGCTTCGCGCTCGGCGGCATCACCTCGCCGCTGCCGGGGTTCGAGCTTTCGGCGAGCGCCGTCGAGGAGCTGATCGCGTCCTGGGGCATCTGGGCCGTGGCCGGCTCGATCGGGCTGATGGTGCTGCACAGCTTCGTGCCGTTCCCGGCCGAGCTGGTCGCGATCGCCAATGGCATGCTGTTCGGCCCGCTCTGGGGCACGCTGATCACCTGGACAGGCGCGATGCTGGGCGCGTATCTGGCCTTCGGCCTGGCGCGCTGGCTGGGCCGGCCGTTCGTGCGCCAGGTGGTCGCCCCGCGACATCAGGACGCAATCGATCGCTGGGCGCTGCGCCAGGGCGGCGGCGCCCTCTTCCTCAGCCGGTTCGTCCCGGTGATCTCGTTCAACCTGATCAACTATGCCGCGGGCCTCACCGCGATCTCCTGGTGGACCTTCACCTGGGCGACCGGGCTCGGCATCCTGCCGCTCACCTTCCTGATGGTGCTGATGGGCGATCGCCTGTGGTCGGGCGAGCCCGGGCCCTGGCTGTGGCTGCTGGCGGCGGCGCTGGCCGGCTGGCTGGTGTGGTGGGCGCTCGCCCGACGCCGCCCGCCCGAGTTCGTGACGTTGTCCGCCTACGGAAGGACGATGCCGCCGTCGACGAAGATCGTGACCCCGGTGGTGTAGGCGGCGCCGGGGCTCGCCAGGAAGACCGCCGCCTCGCACATGTCCTCGGGCGTTGCCAGACGACCCATCGGGATCGCCGCCTCGCGCGCGGCGCGCACCGCGGGATCGCCCAGATGGTGGCGATTGAAGTCGGTGAGCGTGGCGCCGGGCGCGATCACGTTCACCGTGATGCCGTCGCCCGCCAGCTCCAGCGCCATGCCGCGGGCGAGCTGCGCGACGGCGCCCTTGCCGGCGCCATAGGCGACCTGGCCCTTGAGCGCGATCTGCTGCACCACCGAGCCGATCATGATGATCCGCCCGCCGCTGCCGGCCCGGCGCATCAGGCGCGCGGCCTCGGTCGCGCAGGCGAAGGTGCCGCGGACGTTGAGCGCCGCCATCTGGTCCCACTCGGCATCGCTGATCTCGAGGATCGGCTTGCGGTGGATCACCGCCGCGGCGGTCAGGATGATGTCCAGCCCGCCGAGCCGGTCGGCCGCCTCGCGCACCACCTGGCGCGCGACCTCGGCCTCTGCGAGATCGGCCTGGATCGCGACCGAGCGGCGGCCCATGGCCTCGATCTCGCCTGCCAGGGCGGCGGCGACGTCGGGCTTGCTGTGATAGTGGATCGCGACGTCGGCGCCTTCGCGCGCAAACGCCCGCGCGATCGCGCGGCCGATGCCGTCGCTGCCCGCCCCGGTCACCAGGGCCTTCTTGCCGTGCAGTCGCATGGTCCGCCTCCCCTTGAGCTGTTCTGCGGGGTCTTAGCGGCAGGCGACCCGGATCGTCCAGAGGCGGCCCGTTGACGATCGTGGCTGGATCGGCGCCCGTCGCGCTATGCTGCCGGCATGAGCGAAGGGCCGATCAGCGCGTTTCTCCCCTTGGTGCACGGCGCCGCCGGGGTGTGGGTGCATGGCGTCGACCTTCGCAGCAACCCCGCGCTCGAGGCCGCGTGCCAGGCGCTCCTGGACGAGGAGGAGCAGGCCCTGGCGGCGCGCTTCCTGGTGGCCGAGCCGCGCCGGCAGTTCGTGATCACGCGCGGCGCGCTGCGCCTGCTGCTGGCGCGCCATCTCGCTCGCCCGCCCCACGCGCTGCGCTTCGCCAAAGGCCCGCACGGCAAGCCCTTCGCGGTGGTGGACGGGGCGGCATCGAGCGTCGAGTTCAACGTCAGCCACGGCGCCGGGCGCGGCCTGATCGCGATCGCGCGCGCACCGGTCGGCGTCGACATCGAGTTTCTGGGGCGCGAGGCGGACTTTTCCCTGGTGGCCAAGGGGGTGCTCACGACCGCCGAGCAGGCGGCCCTGCGGCACAAGGCGGGGGCCGAGCGCGCAAAACTGTTCTACCGCCTGTGGACCCAGAAGGAGGCGCTGATCAAGGCCAAGGGCACGGGCTTTGCCTGCCCGCCGCGCGGCTTTGCGGTGCCGGACGCGCTGCGCGAGGGCGCCCGCAGCGCCCTCTTCACCTTTCCTGGCGAGACCGGCAGGTGGCTGGTCACCGACCTTTCCGAGGGCGCCTGGGCCGCCGCGCTGGCCTGCGCGCTGCCATAGGGACGCCCGGCAGAGGGTCGAAAAAGTCCTTTTGCGTGTCGGAGCGGTCCGGAAATCTTTCCTCGTATTGTACGGAGATTTGATCCCGCGGTTCAGCGGCAATTAACGCCAGTTTCGTAGAAGAGCAGGTCAGGTCTTCGGAGAAGCAATAGCCTTGACCGCTGCTCGATTCCAGACTGCGCAACATCAGACCTACCGCTTCGCGCGGCAGGTGGCGCTTCCGGTCCTGACGCTGCTCGCGGCGGCGATGCTGGCCGTCGTCGCCTTCGTCAGCTACAGCGCGGCGCGGCAGACAGAGGATGCGCAGGAGCAGTCCACGCGCGCCATCCGTCGCGCCATCGGTACGAAGGCCGAGGAGATCGCGCGCACTGCGCAGGACTATGCCTGGTGGAATGCGACGGTCCGCCATCTTGATCTCGACTTCGACCTCGCCTGGGCGGACAACAACGTCGGCCGCTATATCCACGAGACCTTCGACTACGACGTGACCATCATCATCGGTCGCGACGACCGCACGCGCTACATGACGATCGATGGCGAGCACCGTACCGCGGATGCGTTTGAGCTGGCGCCCGGGCTCGATGATCTGATCGTGATGGCGCGCCTCATCCCACGCGACCAGCCCGGCGCGGTCTCGGGCTACCTCGTGCTCGATGGCGTCGTCGCGATGTTCGGCGCCAGCCCGATCACGCCGGAGCCGACCGAGCCGATCGATACGCCCGCCGGGGCACGCCCGGTCCTGGTCTACGCCAAGCTTCTCGATCGCGACCTGCTCGAGCCGATCGCGCAGGGCCTCGGGCTCACCGATCTGCGGACCATCGCGCCGCAGGCGAAAGCCGAGGTCATGCTGCCGCTGAGCGCCCCGGACGGCACGGGCCTCGGCGGGCTTGCCTGGCAGCCGCCGCCCTTGGGGCGGCAGTTCATCCGTGACATCCTGCCCTCGCTCCTGCTCGCCTTCGGGCTGATCTCGGGCTTCGCCTGTCTCGTCCTGCTGCACGCACGCAAGGCGGGGCTCGCCATCAGGGCGAGCGAGGCCCGCTTCTGCGACGTCGCCGACGCGAGCGCGGACTGGATCTGGGAGACCGATGCCGACGGGCGCGTCGTCTTCCTCTCGGAGCGCTTCACCGAAGTGATGGCGCTCGCGCCGCAGAAGTTCCTGACGCACCCGCTCGGCCAGCTGCTCGACGAAGGCTGGCAGCACGGAGAGCGTCGTCGATCTGCGCCGCGTCATGGATGCACGGGAGCCCTTCCGCGACCTCCTTTGCCAAGTCGAGAACGGCACGGGCCGGAGCTGCATCCTGCGCTTCGCCGGCAAGCCTGCCTTCGACCATGTCGGCGGCTTCCTCGGCTATCGTGGCATCGCCAGCGACGTCACGGCGCAGGTCGTGGCCGAGCGGCGGGCCCGCTACCTCGCGCTCTACGATCCGCTCACGGACCTGCCGAACCGCGAGCTGCTGCGCCAGCGGCTCGACGATGCGCTCGCCGGACTGCGTCGCCGCGATGGCATGGTCGCCGTCTTCCTTCTCGACCTCGACCGCTTCAAGAGCATCAATGACACCTTCGGGCACGCGGCCGGCGATCGGCTCATCAGATCGTGCTCGGAACGGCTCAAAGCGTGCATGCGGCAGACCGACACGCTCGCGCGCATCGGCGGCGACGAGTTTGCGCTCATTCAGGTGGGGGTGGAGAAGGCCGAGCAGGTCCAGGCGCTCTGTCGCCGGCTGCTGGCGGCGCTGGTCGAGCCCTTCGACCTCGACGGCCAGGAGGTCATCGTCACGGCGAGCATTGGCGTCGCGCTCGCGCCGACCGACGCCGAGGAGCCGGCCCGCCTTCTCCAGCACGCCGACGTCGCGCTCTATCGCGCCAAGGACGAAGGACGCAACGCCTTCCGCTTCTTCGAGCCGGAGATGGACCGCCGCCTGCAGAACCGCCGCGCCCTCGAGTGCGACCTCCGCGCCGCCCTCGCCCGCGGTCAGATCGAGGTTCACTATCAGCTCCAGGTCGACCTCCGGAGCCAGGAGCCGGTAGGCGTCGAGGCGCTGGCGCGCTGGCACCACCCCGAGCGGGGCTGGGTGCCGCCGCAGGAGTTCATCTCGGTGGCCGAGGAGACCGGCCTCATCCTTCCCCTCGGCGAGCAGGTGCTGCGCACCGCCTGTGCGCAGATGGTCGCCTGGCCCCGGCTGCGTCTCTCGGTCAACCTCTCGCCGGTGCAGTTCCGCCACGGCGATCTGGTAGCCCTCGTCAGGAGCGCGCTGGAGGAAGCCCGCCTCGAGGCCGGGCGGCTCGAGCTCGAGGTGACCGAGGGGGTCCTCCTCAGCGACACGGTGGACGCGCTCGCCACGCTCACCAGCCTTCGCGAACTCGGCGTGCGCATCGCCATGGACGACTTCGGCACGGGTTACTCGAGCCTCGGCTATCTGCAGAAGTTCACGTTCGACACGATCAAGATCGATCGGTCGTTCGTCGGCGCCATCGAGCGGCGCAGCGAAGCCGAGGCGATCGTGCGCGCCGTCGTCGGGCTCGGCCATTCGCTCGGCATACGTACCTGCGCCGAGGGCGTCGAGACGGCCGGACAGTTCGCCTTTCTCGAAGGGGAGGGCTGCGACGAGGTTCAGGGCTACTTTTTCAGCCGGCCCGTTCCGGCCTCGGACCTGGCAGAGCTTCTCGCCGCGCCCACGAGCGGGGCGTCGATCGAGCTGCGGCAGCCCGCCCCGGCTGGCTGAACCGATCGACCGGCCCGGATCGCAGCAACCCCTCGGCCTTCAGAGATGGAGGTCGCGCGGGATCGGATCGCCGATGCGAAAATCGGCAAAGCGCACCTCCAGGCCGGCCCGCTCGGGCGAGCAGCACATCGGACCGACCAGGGCCGCCGCCCGCTCGGGCAGGTAGGCCAGGCGCAGCATCTCGAAACCCCTGCCGGTCGCCCACTCGACCCGCACCGCGCTGCCATGACGGCTGAGGCGCAGCCGCACGGGATCGGGCGCCTCGAAGGCCGGCACCGTCGACCAGTCGGAGAAGCTGCGCGTGACGACGGCGCTCAGCATGCGCCGGCCCTCGACAAACTCGATGCCGGCCTTCAGCCAATGCTCGGCGTCGAGCCGCAGCATCAGGCCCGCCTGGTCGTAGAGCTCGCGGTAGTCGCCCGAGACCGTCACCAGGGCGGTGAAGTCGCCGCGCACGCGGGCGAAGCGGAAATGGCCGCTGTCGCGCACGAAGCCGTAATGGGTCTCGCGCCAGAAGTCGGTCTTGCCGCCGGTCACCACGCAGAGCGTGCCGTCCTGCTCAGACCAGCGCGGCGGCTCGTTCAGCCATTCCATCGTCCACCCAATGCCTCCGCCTGCGACGGCCCTCGTCACACTCAGATGGTCATGCGGCGCGTGGGACAACCTCGTCGTCGAGCCGCGGCCCGACCGTCGCACGGGCGATCTCGAGCTCGTAGTCGAGCTGCAGGCCGAGCCAGAACTCGGCCGACATGCCGAAGAAGCGGCCGAGCCGGAGCGCGGTGTCGGCGGTGATCGCCCGGTCGCCATGTAGAATCTCGGTGATGCGGTTGCGCGGCACGCTGATCGCCTTGGCAAGCGCATAGGCGCTGATCCCGAGCGGCCCGACGAACTCTTCCTTGAGGATCGTGCCGGGGTGGATCGGCCCGACCCGCTCGGCATGCATGATCCAGGACCTCGGCATAGTCGACGGTCGCATCACGGGGAATGCTCATGGGCGCCCTTCCCTCAATGATAGTCCGTGATCTCCACGTCGTAGGCGTCGCCGCCGCGCCATACGAAGCAGATCCGCCACTGATCGTTGATCCGGATGCTATGCTGCCCGGCCGGTCCCGTCCCAGGGCCTCCAGCCGGTTGCCTGGCGGCACGCGCAGATCGTTGAGGTCGATCGCCCGGTTGAGCATCAGCAGCTTCTTCCGGCCCGAGCGACGGACATCGGGGCCAAGGCCCTTGGCCGGAACGTCGTCGAACACGGCTTTGGTGCGCTTGTCGGCAAACGTCCTGATCACCGAGCGTTATGTAGCGCATAACGTCCACCATGTCAATCCACCCTCATGCGACGTAGCCGGATGCCTACCTCGTCGCGCGATCCGCTCAAACCCGCGAGGCGCTTCCATCGGCTGAATGCCCCTGAGTAGAGGCATTGCCGGATCGTAACACCATGCGGTTCCCGCGCACTGCGGAGAGCGAGTTGGCGCGCCCTGCAGGACTCGAACCTGCGACCATCGGCTTAGAAGGTCTATGCCGCGATACTCCCTGAAACATCCTGACACCTAAATCCTTGACATCTGCGGGTCATTTTGGCGATACCATCGGACTGACCGTTTCACGAAGGTTCACTAGGGAGCATTTCAGGGAGCCTCGATGCTTCCTGAATGCTCCCTGACAGGAGCAGCGGGCAAATGGCATTCAGGACACAGGCGCAAGTTGACAAGCTCAGGCTGCCGCCCGGCAAGAGCGAAGTCTACCATTTTGACGAGGTCTGCACCGGGCTATCGGTGCGCATCCAGGGCAGCGCCCGGAGCTGGGTTGTCTGGTATCAGGCGAACGGTCGGCGGCGCCGCATGAAGATCGGCGACGTCGGCGACGCCATGCCCCTGAAGGATGCACGGATCAAGGCCGGCGGCATCGTGAACGGCGCTCGCGACGGCAAGGATGCGCTGGCCGAGCGCGAGCGGCCAAGGCCAAGGCTGCCGAGACGTTCGGCGCGCTGGTCACCACCTATCTGGCTCGCGGCGCCAAGCCTCGCCAGCGCCCGCGCACCTACGCCGAGACCGAGCGATACCTTGACCGCTACTGCGCCGATTTGCACGGCCGCCCGGTCGACGCTCTGACCCGCCGCGACGTCGCCGGCAAGCTCGAGGCAATCCGCGATTCAGCATGGGCCGGGCGCTGCCCGTAAGGCACGCATCTACATCTCGGGCTGCTACTCGTGGGCGATGCGCCGGGGGCTGGTCGACGCCAACCCGGTGATTGGCACTGAGGCCGAGCCCGAGCGCCCGCGCGATCGCGTGCTCAGCGTCAACGAGCTACGCGCTGTGTGGCAAGCCTGCGACGGGCTGGGCGACTTCGGCGCTCGTGGTCAAGCTGTTGATGCTGACTGGCCAGCGCAGGACCGAGGTTGCCGGGCTGGCGTGGGCTGAGATCGATCTGGACAAAACGTTGTGGACCTTGCCTGCCGAGCGATCGAAGAACGGGCGCCAGCATGAAGTGCCGCTGCCCACACAGGCGCTAGCCCTGATTCAGGCACAGCGTAAGGAGGAGGATCGGGCCAAGCGGCCGTACCTGTTCGGGCGCGATGGCCGCACCCCGTTCTCAGGCTACAGCCGGGCCAAGGCGCGGCTCGACGACGCGTATTGCCGAGCAGCAGGTCGAGCGCGGCTTGGGCGGAAGCTGCGCAAGGGCGAGGCGCCGGAGCCCGGCGATTCCCTCGAGGCATGGAACCTGCACGACATTCGCCGCTGCGACCGTCACCCACATGGCCGAGCTGGGCATCGATCCGCATGTGATCGAGGCCGTGATCAACCATGTCTCTGGCCACAAGGGCGGCATCGCCGGAGTCTACAACAAGGCAAGCTACCGCCCACAGAAGACCGTTGCCTTGCAGCGGTGGGCCGATTGGCTGCAGGCCGCGATCGAGGGGCGGGAGCCCGCAAGTAACGTCGTAGCGTTGGCGGGCTGACCGATGGCCCGCAGACAAGTCAAAGGAGCCGAGCGCGCCGCCCTGCGCGCGTGGATCGACATAGGGAAGATCCGGCTGGGTGAGCCGCTACCTGAACAGGCCATCGGCACGCTACGCGAAGTGGCGGCGGTTGTGTCCGCACTCACAATGTCCGGGATACCCTCAACCAAAGCGGCGAAAGCCGCCGCGACTGTGGCGGGCCTGACTGGCGTCGCCATTGCCGATTTTCGGTCTGAACAAGACGACCTCCGGACGGCCATGTGCCTGGAGTTCAACAAGCATAGCAAGTACCGGACGCCGCGGGACAAGGTTGAAGATGGCATTGCCGACACTGTGTCGGACGTATCCGCGCGACAGGCGCTGCGCCGCCGCGCCCGAGCACTGGGACCAAAAAATCGTCAATAAAATGTCAGTTGATTGCTTTTGAACCGCCTGCGTTTTTGGGATTACTAGAGAGCCTGTCCGAAACTTGCAGGATAGGCTCAGATGGACACTGAAAAAGACCCGATCCTGTCGCCGCGCGAGATGTGGCAAGACGCCGGCATCTCTAAGGCGACGTGGATGCGCCACTACCGGCATCGGCTCGAAATCATCAGGCTGTCGCCGCGGCGGATCGGCGCCCGGCAGTCGGCGTGGCGTCGCCTGCTCGAGCAGAGCGCCGAGCAGGCCGCCTGATGGCCCGAACGCAACGCAGCCGGGTCCGTCGCCCGGCTGCGGAGGTGATGTTCTCTGGCAAGGAGATCGTCGCCGAGAATAGCACCAGCACCGGCAATGGGCAAGCCAACCCCGTTCTCAAGGCGCATTTCGACCGCGCCGTGGGGCTGCTCGAGCAGGCGCGAGCCATTCGCGCCGATCTCGGCGAATGGCGCAAGCAGGCCAAAGCCGAGGGCCTCGAGCCCACGGTCATCGTCAAGTTGGCGCGCGAGCATCTGCGAGACGCCGAGCAGGAACGAAAAGCGCGTGAGGCGGCCGAGATCGAGCACCTCTACCGCAATGGTCTCGGCCTGCCGCTGTTCGATTGGGCAGCATCGTGATCGCGCTGCCGCGTCTGCCACGTGGTCGCCCGTCCAGTTCCAAGCTGGAAGCCTACGGCGCCGACCTCATGGAGTTCTGCGACCTGATCCTGAAAATCAACTCGACACTCGATTTTCAGGTCGGCTCTCGGGACTGGTGCTATCTGCTGGAAGATTACGGTCTCCGCAAGGGTGATTTCGACAGCGCCCAAAAGGTGATTACCGAATGTCGCAGGCGACGCCTCCTCCCGATGGATATCGTCTCGGAGGATCGTAACCGCGCCTTCGACAACCTGGAACAGATTGACGACGCGAGTCCAGAGGAAGAGGCCGCGGCGATCGTTTCCTACGTCGAGCACTCTCATCGGAGCTATGCGCCCTTTTCCTTTTGGGACGACAAGGACGTGTACCTGGAGGCGGTGGTCGAAAAGCTCAGCCTGAAGTCGCTCTTCAGCCCGGTCTGCGCTGAGTTCTGCATACCCATCGCCAACGGGAAAGGCTGGTCGGACATGAACCTGCGGGATGGGATGCTAACGCGCATCCGCCGCCGGGCGGCTGAGGGCAAGCAGTGCATCATCCTGTACTGCGGCGATCACGACCCGGCCGGGATTCAGATTTCGGGCATCCTCCGTAAGAACCTCTCAGACCTGCTGACGCACGCCGAATGGCTGCAGCTCATGGGCCATCTGACCGTCGACCGGTTCGGGCTCAATTACGACTTCATCGAGGAACAGAACCTCACCTGGATCGACAACCTCGAGACCGGCTCCGGCAAGAGCTTCGACGATCCGAAGCATCCGGACCACAAGGCGGAGTACGTCCAGAGCTACATCCGGCGCTTCGGCGTGCGGAAGGTTGAGGCCAACGCCCTGGTGGTCCGGCCCGATGCCGGACGCCAGCTCTGCCGTGATGCCATCCTAAGTACCTGCCGGAGGACGCACCCCAGCGCTACAGGGCAGCGCTTCAGCCGCACCGTGAACAGGTGCGCGAAGAGGTTCTGCGCCAGCTGCAGGAAACCTACGGCGGCGATGGAGCGGGCGAATGAGCGCGCCTCGAAACATCACCGGCATGACCGCACAGATCGGCGGCTCGCCCATCCTGTGCGACCGCGGCTTCCATGATGATCGCGCAAGGTTTGCGCGGCACTATGGCCGCAACCATCGGCTCAGGAAGCCGATCGGCGGAGAGCGTGCCGAACTCCCCTGGCCCCCCGAAGTGCAAGCCGCTCGTGGTTGTCAAGCAGCTCAAGCCCGGCTCGCGTGTCCGCGTGCTGTGCTGGGTCAGAGAGCGCCCGCCCAACAGCGAGGCGATAGCCGCCCGCCTGTTCAACGAAGCGGCTGAAGGCTGGCCCGAAGTCGTGGCGATCGAGGCCGCGGTGCGGGAGGGCCGGCTATGAGCGCCGACACCGTTACCCTCCTGACCGCTATGGGCGCGCGGGCCATCAACAAGATCGTCCGGCGCGAGCCCGACGGCAGCATCGCCAAGGCGATGGCGCCCAACAACGGCGTGTATCTCGCCCGGACCGTGCCGGTGCCCGATCTCGCGGCAATGGCCGACCTCCTGCGCGAGCTGGGCACGCACCGCGACTGCACCCTGTCGCTCGGCACCTTCAAAGACGCCCCGGCCGAGCCGTTTGTCGTGCTGCCCGCCGCGAAGCTGGCGCAGCGGCTCGGCGTCGATCCGCACGATCGCGGCGCCTTGGCCGGCTTCCACGAGATCGACGGTAAGCCCACTATCGCCCGTCTCAAGGACAATATGCAGTTCGGCAGCTGGCTCCCGATCGACCGCGACACAGTGGCCGGGATGCCGCGGGAACTGGCTGCGCTCGATCGCGCGGAATGGCTAGCTGCCATGGATCTGCTGCTGCCAGGGCTCGCCCGGGCGAGGCGCATCCTGCTGCCGTCAACCAGCTCGCGCATCGCGGTCGACGGCACGCCGATGCAATCATCGTCCTGCCATCTGTTCGTGCAGGTAACTGACCCCACCGACATCGATCGTGTCTGGTCGCAGTTGCTGCCCAAGGCGTTCACCGTGTCTTTCGAGGCGCGACCTTGGGAGACCCCGGTGCTGCTCGGCTTCATGCGGCCCAAGTATTCGCGCAGCGAGCCCGATACCATCGTTGCTCACTGCCCGTGGAGCATCTTCGATCCCACGACCGGCTCACCCGAGCGCCTGGTGTTCGACGGCGCGCCGGTGGCGGTCGGCGACGGGCTGAAGGTGCTGCCGCCACAAGTCGAGGCTTACGAAGGCGAGCGCCTCGACCTCGCCGCGTTCCCGAACCTCGACCAGCCCGCCATCGAGCAGGCTCAACAGCGCACGGGTGCCACGATCCGCATCGCACGCAGCGCTAAGGGCAAGCGCGCACACGTCACCGGAGTCACGATCATCTCGGCGACGCTCTCAATGGAGCGCGAGGTCGAGACCGAGCGCGGCTGGACCACCGTCGGCGAGCTGCACCGCCAAGGTGCCGGGCATACACGGCTGCAAGCGCCGTTCCGCGAGAGCTCGACCTGGAACGCCTATTACAACACCCACATCGACGGCCAGCCGTTCGTCTTTGATAACGGCGTGCGCATCAAATACGTGCTGCCGGACGAGCGGCCTGAGATCCGCTGCTACGGCGGTTCGCTGCCGCAAAATGTCGCCGACGCCGAGCGCGCCCTCGCGGTGGCAAGCGAGCATGATCCGGCCCAGGGCGTCTATCAGCGCGGCGGCGTTCTCGCGCGCATCGCACGGTTGCCCACGGCCACCGCCGCCGACGGCATCCGGCGCGCAGCCGGTTCCCTGCAGATCCTGACCGCCGGGCCGGATTTTTTGCGGTTGCGCCTGACACAGACCGCCATCTGGCTCAAGTTCGACAAGCGTAGCGAGGAATGGATAGCGACCGACGCACCCGCTTCGGTGGCGCGTACTCTCACCGACATCGCCGGTATGTGGCCACACACGCGTAACCTCGCCGGCATCGTCGAGGCGCCGGCGCTGCGCCCCGACGGGACCATCCTCGAGCGGCCAGGCTTCGATCCCGAACTCAGGGCTCTACTTCGATCCAGGCTCAACGGAGTTTCCCACCATCCCGGCGAAACCGTCCAGGCGTGACGCCGAAGCCGCCCTCGAGCTGCTGATGGACATCATCAAGGGCTTCCCGTTCGTCGATGAAGCGTCCAGGTCCGTGGCGCTCGCCCTGCTGATCACGCCGCAGATCCGCTATGCCGTGCGCGCCGCGCCGCTCTTCGGCGTCGGTGCGCCCAAGATGAGCAGCGGCAAGACGCTGCTCTCGCAGCTGCCCGCGTACATCAACACCGGACGTTCGCCGGCGATGATGTCCCAGGCCGACGATCCACAAGAAGAAAAGAAGCGGCTTCTGGCGCTTCTGCTGGAAGGTTCGATCGTTACCGTTCTCGACAACTGCGAACAGGCGCTGAAATCGGACGCTCTCTGCACCGCGCTCACCGAAACCGTGATCCGCGATCGCATTCTCGGCAGCACCCGGACCATCAGCGTGCCGACCACCACGACGTGGATCGCCACCGGCAACGGGCTGTGCTTCGATGGCGACCTATCGAGCCGCGCCCTGCTTTGCACCCTCGATCCAGGATGCGAGCGGCCGGAAGAACGCGAATTCGATGTCAATCTCCATACCGAGACACCGAATCGCCGCGGCGAACTCGCAGCGGCTGCGCTCACCATCGTGAAGGCCTTCTTGGCAGCCGGGGAGCCGCGACAGAACATCCCGACGTTCGGGCGCTTCGAAGCCTGGAGCCGCTTCGCGCGTGAACCGTTGGTCTGGCTGGGTTGTGCTGATCCGTGCGCAACTCGCCGCGCCATCGAAGCCCGCGACCCCGTGCGTGACAAGCTCGGCAACCTGCTTGAGGCCTGGCACGCCGTTTTCGGCGACCGAGAGCGAACCATCGCAGCAGCGATCCACGAGACCGACCCCACGCTCCGCATTGCGGCCGTGGCTTCGGCTGTGCCTGACGACGCTGCGGCGACGGAGGCCGCTGTTAAAGAGCTCCGCAAAGCGTACGCAGACAAGCTCCAAGCGCTGCGCAACGCGCTAGAAACCGTGGGCGAGAACCGCGGACACCTCGACGGCCGGCGAATAGGTGCGTTCGTGTCTCGGCATGCGGGCCGGATCGAGCGCGGTTTACGTGCTGATCAGGCCGGCGCTAGACAGGGCGTCGCCCTCTGGTCGGTGGGTTACGTAGGTTACGTGGGTTCTCCCCTACGCACGCGGAAAAAGTGTCAAAGTGCCTCTCCGGTCAACAATGACAGTTTTTCTAATAGGGGTGGGGCGAACCCACCTAACCCACCTAACCGAGCGGACGGCGCCGGCTCGACCATCTGCGCGCATTGCCGCGAGCCGATCCTGCACAGCGACGGCTTCACTGCGACAGCCAGCGAAATCTTGCATAACCGCTGTGTTGACGAGTGGGCGGCGCCATGACCTCGCGCGCCGCCGACCTCGCGCGCGTTCCGCCCCATCTGGCGAGCGAGGAGCGCCGCACTCCTTTGACCCCCGCCGAGCGGCAGGCGCGCCGACGCGAGCGCGTGCGCGACGGCCTCGCCGTCGTGCCGGTCGCCGTCGATCTGGCGATGCTCGAAGATGCTCTCACGGCCGCCGGCTATCTGACCGGAGAAGATGCCGATGATCGCGAGAAGCTCAAGGCGGCGTTTGAGATAGCCGTCAAGGATTGGATCGAGCAGCGGCTGGTCGATACTTGGGCGAATGCCGTCACGCGTGACGCCGCCGCTTTCTGAGCTGTGTCATAGTCATTCTCGACAATAGGAGTCTACCCCCGCCAGCGGCACAGCGCCATCGTCGCGTGGCGGGCAGCGCAGCGCCCCCCGGGGGGGTATCTGAATGTTTAGGGCGATGCCAGCCAAGACCGCGCGAGCTAATACGCGCACAATGCCGACAAATTAAATCCGGGTTTGGGAAAGTGAGAATGCGCGGACGACCTAGAAAGCCCACGGTGCTGAAGCTGATTGAGGGGGATCGAGGAAGAGGCCGTCGTCCGCTCAACAACGCTGAGCCGGAGCCGGCATCCGGCTGTCCGAAGCCGAAGTTTTTGAAGGGCCGGGCTGCGAAGGTTTGGGATGAGTACGCGCCGGAGCTGGAGCGCATCGGCGTGCTGACGGCGGTGGATGGCCATATGTTCGCCACGTGGTGCGTGCTGGCGGAAGAGGTGGAACGGGACGCAGCTCGGATGACCGCCAGTCGGATCGCGCAGATGCGGGCGCTGGCTTCATCGTTCGGACTGGACGCGAGCTCGCGTTCGCGACTGAGCGTGAAGGACGGCAAGCCGAAGGATGACCCAGCAGACCGTTACTTCGCCTGATCCGGTCGAGCGCTATGCGCTGCGGGTCAAGACTGGCGAGGTGGTTGCCGGCCCATTGGTGCGGCTCGCCTGCAAGCGGCACCTGGACGATTTGGACCGTGGGCCGGAGCGTGGGCTACGGTGGGATCGGGAAGCGTCGGATCGTGCGATCGGGTTCTTCCGCGATGTGCTGCGACTGAACGGCGGCGAGCACGAAGGCAAACCGTTCATCCTGCACGAGAGCCAGGAATTCATTGTGGGGAGCCTGTTCGGCTGGAAGGGTTTGGACGGATTTCGGCGGTTTCGGGTCGCGTTTGTCGAAATCGGGAAGGGCAACGGCAAGTCACCGCTCGCGGCTGGGATCGGCTTGTACATGATGATGGCGGATAAGGAGCCGCGGGCAGAGATCTACGCTGCGGCGGTTGACAAGGATCAGGCTCAGATCCTGTTCCGCGATGCCATCGCGATGGTCAATCAGTCGCCGCATCTCGCGTCGCGTCTGGTCAAGAGCGGCGGAGAAGGGCGAGAGTGGAATCTCGCCGATCTAAAGACTGGATCGTTCTTTCGTCCAATCTCGAGCGAACAACGAGGAAGGGGCAAGTCCGGTCCCCGTCCGCATTGTTCGCTGCTTGACGAGGTACATGAACATCCAACGAACGCGATGGTGGAGTTCATGCGCGCCGGCACGAAGGGCCGCCGGCAAGCGCTCATGTTTATGATCACGAACAGCGGCTTTGATCGAAAGACCGTTTGTTGGGACTACCACAAGCAAGCCGATCGAGTGCTCAACGGGGTCCTGGAGAACGACAGCTTTTTCGGGTTTGTTTGTTCGCTCGACGAAGGCGATGACTGGCGTGATGAGGCGGTGTGGCCGAAGGCAAACCCGCTGATCGACGTTTCGATCACGCGGAAGTACCTGCAGGAGCAGGTCGCCGAAGCGAAGGGCATGCCGTCGAAGCAGTCCATCGTGCGGCGCCTGAACTTCTGCGAATGGACCGAGGGCGAATCCGCGTGGTTGGCGCAGGAAGTTTGGGATGCCGTGCAGGCGCGCCTTGACTTCGGCGACTATGCTGGGCGGAAATGCCATGGCGGGGTAGATCTGTCGTTCAAGCGAGACCTGACGGCGCTAAGCCTGGTGTTCGATCACGACGACGGCGACAAGGCCGCGTTCGTCTGGTTCTTCATGCCGGGCGAGGGTGTGCGAGAGCGCGAGGACCGTGACGGTGTGCCCTACGGGCTCTGGCGCGACCAGGGCTATATCGAGGCGACGCCTGGGCCGGTGGTGGATTACAGCTTTGTTGCCGCGAAGATCGCTGCGCTGTCGGAAGACGTCGAGATCGAGAGCCTCGCCTGCGATACCTACAAGCGGGACCATCTGCAGGTCGAGCTCGACGAGATCGGCTGCCCGGTGCCGCTGGTGAATCATCCGCAGGGATTCCGGCGGGATGCCAGCTCTCCGCTTTGGATGCCGATGAGCGTCGAGGTTACCGAAGAGGCGATCGTGAAGGGACAGTTGAGGGTGAGTTCTAACCCGTGTCTCACCTGGAATGCCGCTTCTGTCGTCATGGAGCCTGACGCGCAAGGCAACCGTAAGCCCGAGAAGAAGAAATCGACTGGCCGGATTGACGGAATCGTGGCCTTGATTGAGGCGATGGGGGCTGCGTCTGCGCGGTCCGAACCCGAGCCGACCTACTCGATGTTCTTCGTCTAAGTCGCTCGAATTAGGTCGGCATCGCCGTGGCGAACCGCGCATATGCGCTCCCCGGGCTGTTAATCGGCGTCGGATTTTGTCTCCCCTATTGCGTCGCCGTCGCCGAGGACCCCGCCGGCAACCTCAAGCCGGCCAAGGACAAATCGACCGAGCGCATCGACGGCATTGTCGCCCTGATCATGGCGATCGGCCGCGCCATGGTCGCCCAGGAGGCGCCGCAGCCCGCGTACTCCATGTTCTTTGTCTGAAAGGGCGATTCCCGAGTCTGGCACAAAGACGCCGCAGATCATCCGAGCGTTCGATGAATTTGAGAGCTACCGCCTGCCGATGAGCTGGAACGTGGCGCCCGTCGCTCTCTGCCGGACATTCAACGTCGCATCTCCGATGTACTCGGCATCGCAAGCCATCCGTGACAGGCACGCGCTGGGAACTGTCTCATTCAACTCGTGTTCTGATGTCTGCCAGAACCGCCCGCTTGGCGCGTCTATCGTCGCCAGCTTCGATTGGAGGTACACCATGAAGATCCTTGACACGCCGGTTACTCTAGCACTGCTCTGTGGAATCGGTAGCTTGGCTGCTATCTTGCCTGCCAGTATGGCCGCGCAAGAGAACCCGGAGGCTCAGGCGGGCAGGCAGTTCTTGTCCGAGAGCTGCGACACGAGCGCCGACAATTACATCAGCGCAGAAGAAGCGCGGGCCTGTGCCGAGCAGCACTACGGGGCCGCCGGAGGTGGTGAAGCGAGCATGTCAGCGGACCAGTTCGGGAAGGCCTTTCCAGGGGCCGACAACCCCTCAGAGCTTTTTGAGCAGGTCGACGAAGACGGGGATGGAAAGGTCACCCTGGCCGAGTGGATGAACTGGCATGAGCAAGGCTTCACAGCGGCTACGGAGGCGAGCGAGGGCCGGATGCCGACCACTGACTATAAAGCCATGGATTGGGGCAAGGGGGCTTACGTTCGCCCGTCCCAGGGCGGATAGCAGCAATCATTCACCCCTGCTCGCTGCCGGTAGACCCGTGCAGCGTTTTTCCCACTCTGCGTGCAGAGTGCACCAAAGGGAGGGAAGAGGCGGCAAGGGCCGCGCGGACCTCGACAGACGACTTTCTCGTCGTCAGCGCTGACAGAGTTTGCGATGAAGACGCCGCTCGGTGCTGATCCGGAAGAAAGCAGGGGCGGCTCTCCGCCGCCCCCGCCCGGCACCTACTCCCAATAGGGCGGCACGTCATAGTAGTCATGCACCTGCTGCCCCAGCGACGATCGCGGCTCCAGCACTAGGCCGGCTGCGCGCCCGCTCTGCCCTTTTCGACCGCGTAGGATCCGAGCGTCCGGACGGTTGCTTCGGGCTGGGTGATGGTGTCGACGACCCGAAGGTCAGTGCGCCAAAGCTCTGGCGAAACGTCGACCAGGACATAACCGCGCTCCCGACTGTCGAAGAACTTGATGTGCGAGTTCTCCGGCAGGAACCCATTGAAGACGTCGTAGGGCACCCCTTCCGAGGTGACGGACGTGCCGACGAACTCGGTTGCCACCGTCGGCGAGGTCGGATCGCCGAAGTCCTGCTTGAGGTCGGCCACCCAGAACGAGTGGATGTCGCCGCCGATCACCACGACGTTCTCGATCTGCTGCTCGGCGATCTGCGACAGGATGCGCTGCCGCCCAGCGGGATAGCCGTCCCAGCCATCCGACCACCAACCCTCGCCCTCGCCCTGCTTCTGCTCGAGCTGGGCCATGAGCATCTGCTGGCCGATCACCTTCCAGCGCGCCCGGCTGTTGGACAGCTGGCCGCGAAGCCAGCGCTCCTGCTCCGTGCCCAGCATGGAGCGGTCGTCTTGCTCGCGCTCGGCGCAGTCCTCAAGCAGCTGTCCGCCAAAGTCCTGGGGGCCCTGACAGGCATGGTCCGAGCGGTACTGCCGGTTGTCGAGCATCATGAAACTCGCGAGGTCGCCGAACGTAAGGATGGTGTACAGGGTCATGTCTGGGCCGATCGGCTGCGCCGTTCGCCGCAGCGGCATGTGCTCGTAATAGGCCTGATAAGCCGCCGCACGCCGCGTCAGGAATGCCTCGACCGGCGTCTGGTCTTCGGCGTGTTCGGCAGCGTAGTCGTTGTCGACCTCGTGGTCATCCCAGGTCACCGCGAATGGGTGCCAGGCGTGGGCGGCCTGAAGGCTGCGGTCGCTCTTATAGAGGGCGTGCTGGTTCCGGTACTGCTCGACACTTACCGGCTCCGGCAGATGGAACCGCACCTTCGGACCCCAGTCGCTCTCGTAGATGTAGTCGCCCAGGTGCACGATCAGGTCGAGATCGTCCTCCATCATCGCCTCATAGGCGGTGAAGTACCCCTGGCCGTAGTGCTGGCACGATGCGAATGCGAACCGCAGCCGGTCTGCGGGTGTTCCGATCGGGGGAAAGGTGCGGGTCCGGCCGATGGGGCTCACCTCACCGCCGGCGATGAAGCGGTAGTAATACCAGCGGTCCGGCTCCAGGCCGGCGACGTCGACATGCACCGAGTGTCCGAGTTCCGGGGCGGCGAGCGTTTGGCCACGCCTGACGATGTCCAGGAAGCGCGCATCCTCGGCAACCTCCCACCGCACCGGCACTGCCTCCGGCGACATACCGCCGCCGTTCAGCGGATCAGGCGCCAGGCGGGTCCAGAGCACGAAGCCATCGGCAACCGGATCGCCCGAGGCGACGCCGAGCGCAAACGGATAAGCGGCGAAGCGGGGCTGGCCGTACGCCACCTTCGAGCGCAGAGGTGTCGCGATCGCCGTAGCGGCCATAGCACCGGCCGCGGCGAGGAGACGACGGCGGGTCAAGCCCGCACGCTGGTTTGGCCGGTCAAACTGCCTGGGCATAGTTGATCCTCCCGCCGCGGAACCCATAGGCCTCTGCAACGTTGCGTGCGCGTGACGCCGGTCGCTTCCGCAGCCTATCGCCGCGGACCGGTTCACGATTCATCCATGTAGCTACACGAGGCGCACTACGTGCCCAAGAGCCTTGACGAGATGGCTCACCGCCTAATCCAGGATTACGCTCTGCCGCGCGATTGGCATCGGCCGGCATGGGAGCGCCATGCCTCTGATCCCTTCAACGAGGACGTCGACAAGTTCCGACTGTTTCGGTACCGCCGGTGCGAGGTCAGCCTCTTAGCCACCGCGCCGCCGTTTCCACTTGATCCATTGGCGTTCGAGCCACACCAACACCCGCCCCACCGGCCGCCTCAGGAAGGGAACATCCTGCGCGAGCAGCAAGGCGCCGAGCGGCACCATCCACAACCCAAGGATGGGCAGGAGGCTGAAGAGGCCTCCGGCAATGAGGAGAATCCCGACCGGGATGCGAATCCATCGGGACGAGGGTCTCCTCAGCAATCGCAAAAAGCCCGAAGCGGAGTCCGGGAGCTCCTCTTCGAGCCGATCGAACTGACGATCGAGTCTCTCATTGTCCCTTCCGGCCACAGCGTGCCCCCGCTGCGAAGATAGGGCTCTCTTCATGAACGGTCGCGACGCGGACGAAATTTCGGCGGCCGCACCGATCGTACTCCGGCTTGCCTGCTTTTTCCGGCCGTCCTGACTTGGACCCGTCAACGCCGATGGAGTTCGTTCCCGCCGAACAGACACAGGCGAGCGATCCGTCCGCAAGAAATGCAAGATTGGCAGCGTGGTTCTGGACGCCTCGTTTCGATCGGGCCCCGGTCTGATGCGGACGCAGGACCCTATCCATGGCCGCGCGCAATTTCCTCCGGTCGCAATTCGCGGGCGGGTGAGACTTTATGCATGTTCGGGTCCAGGGATCCCTTCTTCAACTCTTCGTCTTTTCGCCCACTCTCGATGGACGACAGCTGGCCTGCCGATCTTCGCGATTACTGTCTGGGAATCACGACCCTCCGCAACTCGCCGAGCTTTTGAGCCCTGCGATGTCCAACAGTCTTGGCGTTCTCCCAATGCGCTGTGAGGGCTCACCGGAAGCGAGAAGATTGCAAATGGCTTGGTGCGCCGGGCCGGAGGGCGTGATCTGAGAGGGGCGGAAGGCCGCGTCACGTCGATTACAGCCGAGGGTCTTGCGACGCCGGTCAGTGAGGCGATCACCTCGTCGCTGCCGAAGTGCTCGGCACCGCCTCGACCCGCTGGCACTCGCATGGTGATATCTGGTTCGGCTTCAAGCGTGCCGGAACCGTCCCGTTCCGTCGACGTTACTCCTGCCGCCGCCAACTGCGCGAGGATGAGCCGTTGTATTTTCTGGCCCTGGCCACCGATTATGATGGCACGCTCGCGCATGACGGCGTAGTCGATCCCGACACCGTTGCCGCGATCCGCCGGCTCAAGAACTCGGGTCGCCGCCTGATCCTGGTCACCGGTCGCGAGCTCCCCGACCTGCAGCGCGCGTTTCCCGAGCTCGCCGGCTGCGACCTCATCGTCGCCGAGAACGGTGCGCTGCTCTACGAGCCCGGGACTGGCCGCGAAGTCGTGCTCGCCCCGGCGCCGCCCGAGGCATTCGTCGGGCGCCTGAGGGAGCGCGGCGTGCATCCACTGTCGGTTGGCCGCAGCATCGTCGCTAGCTGGGAGCCGATGCAGGACATCGTGCTCGAGACAATTCGTGAGCTCGGCCTTGAGCTGCAGATCGTGTTCAACAAGGGGGCGGTGATGGTGCTGCCCTCCGGCGTCAACAAAGCGAGCGGGCTGGCCGCGGCGCTGGTCGAGAGCGGGCTGTCGCCGCACAATGTGGTCGGCATCGGCGACGCCGAGAACGACCACGCGTTCCTGGCCATGTGCGGCTGCTCGGTCGCGGTCGCCAACGCGCTGGACAGCGTCAAGTCCGAAGCCGACATGGTGACCCGCGGAGCCCGGGGGGACGGCGTGCGGGAGCTGATCGAACAGCTGCTCGCGAGCGATCTGACCGAGGTGGTGCAGACCTCGGCGCGGCATCGCGTGCCGCTCAGCGATGCCGCGGAGGGCGATGGGTTCTTTCTCCGGCCGAATGGAGGCAATCTGCTGGTGGCTGGTATCTCGGGGGGCGGCAAGTCGACCATGGTCACCGGGGTTCTCGAGCGCCTGGCTGAGAGCGGCTTCCAGTTCTGCGTGATCGACCCCGAAGGCGACTATTCGGAACTCGAAGGTGCGATCGTTCTCGGCGATGCACGGCAGCAGCCGCGTGTTCCGGAGCTGTTGGAGATCCTGCGCCGGCCGGACAGCAATGCCGTCGTCAACATGCTGGACGTCGATCTTGCGGACCGGCCGACCTTCTTTGATGGTCTTCTGACCCGGCTATCCGAGCTGCGCGCCCAGACCGGCCGGCCGCACTGGATCGTCCTCGACGAGGCCCATCACCTCGTGCCGGCGTCGCGGCACGGCACTGGCACAATCCTGCCCCGCGAGCTGAACGCCACGATCCTGGTAACGGTCCACCCCGACCAGCTGGCGCCCGAGGTCCTCGCCACGGTCGAGACCGTGGCCGCGGTGGGCGATGCCCCCGCAAGCACCATTCGGCAGTTCTGTGCCGCCCTCGGCGTCGCGCCGCCCACGCTGCCAAGCGATGATCGGATAGAGGCCGGCGAAGCTCTTTTGTGGGAGCGCAGCTCCGATCGCGCACCGCCTCGGGTTCGGGTCGTTCAGCCGCAGCTGCAGCGCCGGCGCCACGCCCGCAAGTACACCGAGGGTGAACTCGGCGAGGACCGCAGTTTCTACTTCCG
>CAVWCI010000030.1:0-70645 GCA_963753315.1 uncultured Alphaproteobacteria bacterium | reverse complement strand
TCTCGATCTTGGCGAGGTTCTCGCGGTCGGTGATCAGCGCCCGCGCGCCGCTGTGGGCCAGCCGGTACTCCAGCGCGTCGGCGCCGAACAGGGTGAACAGGGGCACCGCGATCGCGCCCATCTTGTAGGTCGCGACGTGAGCGATGGCGGTCTCCGGGCTCTGCGGCAGGAGGATGCCGATCCGATCGCCCCGGCCCAGCCCTTGTGCGGCCAAAGCGTTGGCGAGCCGGTTGGAGCGGCGCATGATCTCGAGGAAGGTGTATTCCTGGATCTGCCCGGCGGCATCCTCGTAGATCAGCGCCCGCCTGGTGGGATCGCCCGCATGCCGGTCGCACACGTCGTAGCCCGATGTTGTAGGGATCGGGGATCTGCCATCGGAACCCGCGGTAGACGTCCTCGTAGCTGCTTGCAGGCGTCAGCATGGTCGCAGATCCTCGAGACCAGACGGCGCTCAGCTGCTGGCGCTGGGCCTGCGGTTCAGCACCGCCCGCCGGATCGGCCGCCAAAGCGCCGGCGCCAGCCCTTCCTTGAAGAATAGCACGATGACCAGCAGCGCGACGCCGAGCAGAAGCGTCGTGTAGGTCGAGCCCGCGGCACCGAGATAGCTGGACAGAAACTGGACCGCGACGGCGCCGAGCACGGCGCCGTACAGCGTGCCTCGGCCGCCGACCAGCACCCAGATGACCACGAGCGCGGCCTGTGGCAGGCTGAAGACCTCGGGGTTGATGAAGCTGCCCCAGGCCGCGAACAGCCCGCCCGCCAGGCCAGCGATCGCGCCGGCGATCGTGAAGATCGCGGTCTTGCGCCAGCGGATGTCGAAGCCAAGCAGCTCGGCTCGCTGCTCGTTCTCGCGAATGCCCTGCAGGATGCGCCCGAACGACGACCGGGTGAGCGTGATGCACAATGCCAGCACGGCCAGGAGCAGGCCGCCCACCAGGTAGAGCAGCCCGCTCGGGCTGAGCGGAGCGCCGGACAGGTAGGGCAGCTCCCGGCCCGGCGTCGGGATCATGGTCATGCCGTTGTAGCCGCCGAGCCGGGCCGCGCCGATCGCGTATCTGGGGTCGGCGGTGCTGCCCATCACCTGATGGAGGATCAGCGCCACGATCAGCGTGATGATCGCGAAAAACATCGGCGCGACCCGGCCGTAGAAGCTCACGTAGCCGAGCACCGCCGCCACCCCGGCCGCCACGGCGATGCCGGCGAGGAGACCGAGGAGCGGCAGACCGGTATTGATGGCGACGATGCCGTAGACGTAGCCGCCGATCCCGAACAGCGCCGCTTGGCCGAAGGACAGGATGCCGGCGACGCCCCAGATCAGATCCAGGCTGAGGGCGAGCATGCCGTAGATCAGGAACACCGTGAGCTGCACGACCCTGAACGGGCCGACGACCGACGGCAGGAGCGCGATGAGGAGCGCGGCCACCCCGAACGCCGCGATCTCTCCCCGACCTATCCGCGGCGCAGCCACAGGCCCGACAACCCGTCCGGGAACAGACGCAGGACCACCAGCGCCAGGCCGAGCATGGCGACCTGGCCATAGATCGGCGTCGACAGATAGGCGACCACGCTCTCGGCGGTGCCGAGCATCGCCGCCGCGGTCGCCGTGCCGAGCAGGATGAGCGGCCCGCCCACGATCACGGTGATGAAGATCTTGGCGATGAAGGCGAGCCCCAGGCTCGGCACCACGCCGGTCAGCGGCGCCATGATCGCGCCGGCGAGGCCGGCCAGCGCCGAGCCATAGGCGAAGGTGGCCATGTACACCAGGCGAGGCTCCACGCCGAACGCGGCCACCATGGTCGGGTTCTGCATGGTCGCCCGGGCGAGCACGCCGGCCCGGGTGCGGTTGAACAGGACGTAGGTGAAGGCCAAAAGGCCGACCGCCACGCCGATCACGACGAGCCGGTAGATCGACACGTTGTAGGCGCCGATCGAGACGAAGCTGAGCGGGGTCGCGACCCCCGCCGTTGCCGGCCCCATGATCAGGGTGACGATGCCCACCAGGGCGAGGCTCAAGCCCCAGGTCGCGAGCATGGTGTCGAGGGGACGACCGTAGAGGAACTGGATGATCGTGCGCTCGATCAGGAGGCCGATCACCCCCACCACCAGGGGGGCCAGCACGATCCCGAGCCAGACGCTGCCGCCGAGGCTGGCGACCACGAGCACGGTGTAGGCGCCGAGCATCAGGAACTCACCCTGCGCCAGATTGAGCACGCCCATCATGCCGAAGATGACGGCCAGCCCGAGCGCCACCAGCACCAGGACCGCGACTGAGTAGGCGACGCCGGTGACCGTAACGAGCAGCAGATCCATCGGCGCTCAGGGTAAGGCGGATCTAGAACTCGGGCGTGAACTGGGTGTGCTGGTCGGGATTGGCGATCAGATCGCACACATCCTTCGTGTCGCTGGGCTCCAGGTTCTCGAAGGTCTCCATGATCTCGAACCCTCGCTGGTCGTTGACCCGGGCGAGGTGTACCGTGTGCACGGCGTGGTGGCTCTGGGGATC
This sequence comes from uncultured Alphaproteobacteria bacterium, assembly GCA_963753315.1. GTDB lineage: Bacteria > Pseudomonadota > Alphaproteobacteria > Geminicoccales > Geminicoccaceae > DASUGG01. Next base: position 68,142 of record CAVWCI010000030.1, on the reverse strand, counting down.
GAGCTTGATCTGACCCTCGGGCGAATCGAACGTGAGACCGCTCTCCAGGGCCTCGGTCACCGCTGCGCGCTCGAGCGAGCCAGCCTGGTTCGCCGCCATGGCCCAGAGATGCCAGCCGTTCCAGACGGTGCAGGCGGAATCCGTGATGTAGGTGTAGTCGGCGCCGTAGCGGTCGTGCCAGCCCTGCACCCAGGCCCGGTTGGTCGGGTTGTCGAGCTCCTGGAAATAAGGATAGATGACCAGGATGTTCTCGGCTTCCTCCGGGCTGAGCACGACCTGCTCATTGCCGAGACCGAATGTCGGCGACACGATCTGCATCCTGGTGTGCAGACCGGCGGCGGCGAACTGGCGGTAGAAGGCGATGTGATTGCCGCCGACCAGCAAGGACATCACCACGTCCGGGCGGTTCTGCTCGATGCGCTGGATCACCGAGCTGAAGTCGACCACGTCGAGCGGGATGAACTCCCGGCCGACCTCGCTGCCGCCGGCCTTGTCCAGGAAGACTTTGACCCAGTCGGCGGAGATGTGCCCGTAATTGTAGTCGGCAGCCAGCGTATAGAACGTCGAGCCGTGGTTCTCCACGGCCCAGGGGACCAGTACGCCCAGCTGCTGCGCCGGCGTCACCCCGGTGCAGAAGACGAACTTGTCGCAGACGCCGCCTTCGTACTGCTCGTTGTAGAAGTACAAGGCCTGATAGCGATTGACGACCGGGCGCATGGCCTCGCGCGAGGCGCTGGTGATGCCGCCCATCAGCACTGCGACCTCGTCCTCGAGGATGAGCTTCGAGGCGTACTGCGTATAGAGCTGATTGTTGGACTGGGCGTCGAGCTCGATCAGCCGGAGCGGCCGGCCCAGAACGCCTCCGTTCGCGTTGATGTCGTCGATCGCGAACCTGGTGCTGTCGATCATCGGCAGGCCGTAGATGTTAATCGGGCCGGTCGCGTCTAGAATGCTCCCCACCGGAATGTCGTCCTGGGCGAACGCCCGACGCCCGGTCAGGACGGTTGGCGCGGCCGCGATGAGCCCGAGCGCGCCGGCGCCACGCAAAGCACTGCGGCGAGTAACAGCCATGGTGACCTCCCCGATCGAAAGGCCCGACGTTGTTGTGGTTCTCGGCGCCGAGCCGATAGATTACCGCGCGTGCGAGGATCATTGTCAAGGCGACCGGGCAGATCTCGCGTTTCGGGACGCCTGATCGGCATGGGCGACGGAGACTTCATCCTCGAAACCAACGACCTGCAGAAGCGCTTTGGCGGCGTGCGCGCCGTCGACGGCGTGGACTTCCACCTGCGGCAGGGTGAGCTCCGCTGCCTGATCGGCCCGAACGGCGCCGGCAAGAGCACCTTCTTCAAGCTGCTGAGCGGCCAGCTGCGGCCAAGCGGTGGGACGATCCGGTTCGAGGGGATCCCGATCGGAGGGCTTGCGATGCACCAGATCGCCCGGCTCGGGATCGGTATCAAGAACCAGGTGCCGAGCGTGTTCGAAGGCCTCGCGGTGCATGAGAACCTCTGGATCGCCGCGCGCTCGCGCCACCCGGCGCGGGGCGCCGGTCGGACCGTGGACGACCTGATCGATCGGCTCGGCATAGGCAGCTTCGCCGACCAGGCGGTCGCCTCTCTCGCCCATGGTCAGCGCCAGTGGGTGGAGATCGGTATGGTCATGGCGCGGCGGCCGAAGCTGGTTCTGCTCGACGAGCCGGCCGCCGGCATGGCGCGCGAGGAGGTGGCGCGGACCGCCGCCCTGATCCGGGAGATCAATCGGGACGCCAGCGTCATCGTGGTCGAGCACGACATGCAGTTCATCCGGCAGCTGGACGCCCTGGTCACGGTGTTCCACCAGGGCCGGATCCTGGTCGAGGACATGATGGCGAACATCCAGCATAACCCGCGTGTGCGCCAGATCTACTTGGGCTCGGCGAGATATGCTTGAGGTCGAGGAGCTGCGCTCCGGCTACGGCTCGATCCCGATCCTGCAGGGGGTCTCCCTGCAGGTCAGGGCAGGCGAGATCGTCGGCGTGCTCGGCCACAACGGCATGGGCAAGACGACCTTGCTGCGCACGCTGATTGGCGAGCTGCCGGCGACGCACGGCGCCATCCGCCTGGATCAGGCCGACATCACGCGCTTCAGCATGGCCCGCCGGGCGCGGCTCGGTCTTGGCTACGTCCCCCAGGGGCGCGGGATCTTTCCGGACCTGACGGTACGCGAGAATCTCAATGTCGGCGCCCGGCTCGGCGAGGGTGATCGCGGCGTCGAGGAGATCGTCGCGTCCTTCCCGATCCTCGCGACCCTGCTTGACCGCTCCGGCCGGACGCTCTCGGGCGGCGAGCAGCAGATCCTGGCGCTCGCCCGGTGCCTGGTCGGCCGGCCGCGCCTGATGCTGCTCGACGAGCCGAGCGAAGGCATCCAGCCCTCGATCGTCGAGCAGATCATCCATCATCTGCGCGACTTCCGGCAGAGATGGAACCTCGCTATCCTGCTGGTCGAGCAGGACCTCGAAGTGATCGCTGCTCTGGCGAGCCGCGTCCTGCTCATGCAGAAGGGCCAGGTCGCCGCCGAGATGTCCCCCGCCGGCCTGTACGACCGGCGGCTGGTCGAAGAGCATCTCGGACTTTGAAGCCCCCTGACCGTTCCGGATTGCCAACCGCTGGCGCCGGTCAGCGCTGCTTCCAGTCGCCACTCTGCTCGAAAGCGTCCGCGACCCGGATCAGAGTCGCCTCGTCGAAGTGCCGGCCGACCAGCATCATGCCCACCGGCAGGCCGCCGACCATCCCGCACGGCACGGTGAACGCCGGATTGCCCGAGACATCGAACGGGCAGGTGTTGTGCTGCATGTTGAGAGCGAGGTCGACGTACTCCTCGCGCGGGCAGTCCGGCGGCGGGATTTTGGTCGCCGGGAACGGGATCGTCGGCATGATCATGAGGTCGTGGTCGCGCAGCACCCGGTCGTACGCGTCGCGTAGCAGCCAGCGCAGGTTCTGCCCCTTGGCGTGATAGCGGCCGTGGTACTGGCGATGCATGTACTCGCCCAGCAGCAGCACCAGCTTCACCGTCTCCGAGGCGTCGTCGAGCCGGGTGTGGAAGCCGCGGGCGAACATGTCGACCAGCGAGGTGGCGTAGTAGCCCGGCCAGTTGTTGCCCAGCGCGTAGCCCTTGATCATCATCTCGGCGGCGCCCTCCAGGATGATCGCCGTCCAGATGTGCGGGCCGTCGTAGTGCAGGGGCACCGAGACCTCCTCGACCTCGGCGCCGAGCCGCTTCAGCTCGTCGATCGCCGCTCGGACCTTGGCGCTCGTGTCGCGGTCGCTGACCTCATGCGCGAAACCTTCCTTCAGCACCGCGATCCGGACGCCGCCCACCCCGTGCCCTAGCTCCTCCATGTATTCCTGGGTACGGGCAATCGTGGTCCGCGGGTCCATGGGATCCGGTCCGGCGATCGCGGTCAGGAGGCGGGCGACGTTCTCGGTCGAGCTGCAGATCGGGCCGCAGTGGTCGACCGAGTAGGAAATCGGCATGCCGCCGGTCATCGGGACCAGTCCCCAGGTCGGCTTCAGCCCGTACACCCCACACCAGCAGGACGGCGTGCGGATCGAGCCGCCCTGGTCCCCACCGAGCGCCATGTCGACCTCGCCGGCCGCGACCAGAGCGGCGCTGCCGCCGGACGAGCCGCCGGTGCTGTGTTCGGGGTTGTGCGGATTGCGGATGGGCCCGGTGGCGCAGGTATGGCTCCCCGCCGAGAAGCAGAGATCCTCGCAGGCCGCCTTGCCTGTGATCGTGCCGCCGGCGTCGAGGATGCGCTCCACGACGGTCGCGTCGATCTCCGGTACGTAGCCCTCGAGCAGCTGCGAGCCGTTCATCATCGGCACGCCGGCGACGCAGATGTTGTCCTTGACCGCCACGGTCTTGCCGGCAAGAACGCCGTCCTTTGTGCCCCTGATCTCGCACCGCCAGTACCAGGCGTTGTACGGGTTCTCTTCCGGCGGCGGGCGATAGCCCGGCTCGCGGGGATACTTGACGCGCGGTCTCGGCTCGGCGAGCTCGTCGACCCGCCGGTAGGACGCGATCGGCCCGGCCATCAGGCCGCGGAACGATCGAGCGTCCTCCTCGGTCAGGTGCAGCCGATAGATCTCCGCGATCTCGAGGATCTGTTCCACCGTGGGCAATCGGACCGGCATCTTCGGCACCTCCCCTAAATGACCCGCCCATTGACGGCTCTTTCAGGCGGGCGGTCCGGCGATGGTACGGTGAGCCCTCGGCAAGTTCAAAGAAAGCCTGCATCCCCAGCTGGGGCTGGCGCCCTGATCAGCGCTTTTGCAGCAATCGAGGCGCACGCCGCGGCTGACAGCGCGCGATCCGGCGACTTTACCGGCTACCGCCTTACCGTCGGGTGCGGTGAGGAGGTACAATTCCAACCCGCTACGAGGAACTGCTCGCGCTGCTGCTCCCACACGACCGGGAATGGCTTCAGGAACTGCGCGAGCCCTGCCGTCGGCCGCCCGTCGAGGATCCGTTCGACGATGTCCGGAGCGAGGAGCGTGAGACGCAGGACGCGGCAGACGTAGGACTGGCCGATGTCTTCGGCGTCCGCCAGTTCGGCCAGCGTCCCGTGCCCGTCGCCCTCCAGCATGCGCTGCCAGCGCCATGCCCGCGCCAGCGCCTTGACCAGCGTGCCGTCGGGCTGCGGCTTCGTCGCGGGCGCAAGCTCGCTGCCATCCGGCGCGACGATGCGCTTGCGGCCGCCTCGGCGCTGGAACCGCATCGGGATCCGCACGACCAGCGTGCTGCCGTCGAGCCGTGTCTCGACGCCTCTTCATGCCGCCCTCCTCTCGTCGTGCTGCCGCAGCTCGCCGACGAGGCTCGCCAGCCCCTCGGCCCTGATCCGCACCTCGAGCGCGTCCTCCTGCACGTCGACCCGCTCGACGAGCAGCTGCACGATCCGCGCCTGCTCGGCGGGGAACAGCTCGCTCCAGACCGTGGCGAAGTCGGCGAGCAGGACCGTGACCTCGCGCTCGGTGATCTCGTCCTCGCCCTCTCGCTTCGCCGCCGCCCAGGTCCGGGCAACCAGCTCCGGCGCAGCGAGCATCCTCTGGACGTGGTCGAGCACCGCACCCTCGACATCCGCGGCCGGCACGCTGGTCACCGCGCAGGTGTCATAGCCGTCCGCGATCGCCTCGCGGGTCACGTAGTAGCGGTAGATCCGGCCGCGGCCGGCGGGTGTGGCTCGGCGTCGGAGCGGCTCGCTGAACCCGCGCAAGGCGTGCGCCATGGCGCCGACCAACAGAGAGAGATACGGAGAGTGGTAGGGTCGAAGCTACCCGGCTGCATCGTCGAATGTCAGTAACGTTCCAGCTTGGCCGGCGAGTGCGCGTCCGATGTTCGGCGGATCGGTGATCAGCCCCCGGCGGCCCGGCCGGTCGAGATAGGCGATGATCGCGCGGACCTTCGGCGCCATGCTGCCTTCGGCGAAGTGGCCTTCGGCGAGGTAGGCCTGCGCCTCCTTGCGGGTCAACCGCTCCAGCCAGCGCTGCTCGGGGCGGCCGAAGTTGATCGCCACGCGGGCGACGCTGGTCGAGATCACGAGCAGGTCGGCGTTCAGCTCGCGCGCCAGCATGCTCGAGGCGAGATCCTTGTCGATCACCGCCTCGACGCCGTGCAGGTCGCCGGATTCGTCCGCGACCACCGGGATGCCGCCGCCGCCGCAAGCGATCACCACGTAGCCGGCCTGGACCAGGTGCGCGATCTCGTCGATCTCGACGATGCCCTGCGGCAGGGGCGAGGGCACGACGCGCCGCCAGCCGCGGCCGGAATCCTCCTGCACGACCCAGCCGAGCTCGGCGGCGCGGCGCTTGGCCGTCGCCTCGTCCATCTGCGAGCCGATCGGCTTGGCCGGATGGTCGAACGCCGGGTCGCCCCGATCGACCAGCACCTGCGTCACCACCGCGATGGCGGTGCGCTGCAGCCCGCGGCGCCGGAACTCGTTGCGCAGCGCGCGCTGGAACATGTAGCCGATCGCCCCTTGCAGGTCGGCGGCGGCGTAGTCCATGGGCACCGGCGCCACCTCTGGCAGCGCCAGCTCCGAGCGCCGCAGGATGAAGCCCACCTGCGGACCGCTGCCGTGGGTGATCACCACGTTCCAGCCGGCCGCGACCATCTCCGCGATGTGCTGCGCCGTGGCCGCGGCCGCCGCGGCCTGATCGGGGATCGATTCGTGCTTGGAATCGACGATCAGCGCATTGCCGCCGACCGCGACGACCGCGATGCCGGGTTCTGCCTTCATTTCTATCCCTCGATCCGCCCGGCGAGGTCGACGATCGCCTGGGCAAAGCAGGCCAGCGGGGCGCGGGTGATGCCGGCGCCGATCTGGCCGATCCCTGCCTGGCGATGGGCAATGCCGGTGTTGATGATCGGCGCGATCCCGGTATCGACCACCTTGCGGGCGTCGATCCCTGCGGGCGTGCCGGCGAAATCGATGGCCGGAAGCGTGAGGGCGCCGTTGCGGCCGAGCGTGATGTGGGCCATCTCCTCGGTGTTCGCGATCGCGTCCTGCGGGCTGCCGCCGACAAACTGCACGATCGCCGGCGACGCGGCCATCGCGAAGCCGCCGACGCCCGCGGTCTCGGTGATCGCGCTGTCGCCGAGGTCGGGGGCGGCATCCGCCGTGCTGTAGCCCGGGAACAGCAGGCCGTCGACGACCGGCGCCGGGGCGATGAACCAGGTCTCGCCGGTGCCGCTCAGGCGGATCCCGAAGTCGACCCCGTTGCGCGCCATCGCGGTCACCATGCTGCTGCCCGGGACGCCGGCAGCGGCGTCGAGCATGGCCTTGCACGCCGCCATCGAGAGGTTGAGAAAGAAATGGTCGTTGCCGGCGATGAACTCCGCGACCGCGGCGATGTCGGCGGGCGCCGTGTCGGTACGCAGCAGCGCCGGTACCAGGCGCTTGAGCAGCAGCCCCGAGGCTGCGACGTTCCGGTTGTGCACCTCGTCGCCCATGTGCAGCGCCTGGGCCATCAACGGCTTGAGCTCCACGCCGCCCAGCGCGTCGAGCGCCGCGGCGAGCGTTGGCGCCAGCACCTCGGCCATCCATTTCAGCCGGTCGATCGACCTCCGGGCTGTTGGCGCCGAAGCGCAGCACCTTGCCGAGCCCTTCGTTGAGGTTGCAGTACGCCCGGTTGCCGTGCTCGCGGTCGAGCACGATCCACACCGGCATCGAGGGGCTGATCACCCCGGCCATGGGCCCGACCGCGCGATGGTGGTGACACGGCGCGAAGTCGACCTCGCCACGCTCGATCAGCGCCGTCGCCTCCGCATGGCTCTGCGCCCAGCCCTCGTACAGGATGGCGCCGATGATCGCGCCCTGCATCGGGCCGCACATCCGCGTCCACGGGATCGGCGGCCCCGAATGCAAGATCGTCCGCTCGCCCATCTCCGGCACGGCCGCGCGCGCCGGCGCGATCCCTTCGAGAGCCGGCTGCGCCGACTGATACGCCGCGAACGCCTGCTGGTTGGCGGCTTCGACCGCCGGGTGATGGATCAGGCCCGCGAGCTGGCGGGCCACTTGTGGGTCGCCCTGGCCGGGCGGCGCCCATTCGACCTGCACGGCCGTGCCGCCCGCCGTCCGGATCGCCTCGGCGAACGCCGGCAGGCCGACGTTCACGACCTGTAGCTCCTCCTGGAACAGGGGATTCATCGGCCCGCCTCCGACGTCTGGCGCGCCGCGATCCGTGCCGCCAGCCGGACTGCCTGGGCGTTGCTGTCCGCCAGCAGCACGCCCGCCTCCCGCAGCGCCGCCTCCTGGCCGGGCAGATCCTGCGGGTCACCCGCGGTGCCGCACACCGAGCCGACGAGCGCGAGGCTCCGCCCCGCGGCCCTGGCCAGAGCCCTCGCCTCCGCGAGGGTGACGGCAAGCTCGCTCGCCGGATCCGGATGCGCGCCATAGCCGAGCACGACGTCGAACAGGATCACGGCCACCTCCGGATCTGCGGCCTCCTGCAGGATCCGCTCGCGGCGCAGGGTCTGGTCGATCATGGGGTGGGGACGGCCGCGCGTGAAGGCATCGTCGCCGAGATCGATGACCGTGTGCCGCTGGCTGCGCCAGACGTCCGCGAGCATCAGCTCCTGCTCGAGCGGCGTGTTCGAGGCGATCGGGCCGAAGGCCTCGGTCAGCAGCAGCAGCGCCTCGTAGCAGAAGGTGCCGCCGCTGTAGAGCCCGCGGATGTATCGTTGACCTGGTGCCAGCCTGCGCCTCGGGCGTGTCCTCGGCGCCGCGCCGCGCCGGCTTCGGCATCCGCGCCGCCGGCAAGAACCACGGCGAGCCGGGCGGCGTCCTCCAGCGTATACGCCGGATGCACGTTCTCTCGCCGCACCGTGTCGGGATCCGCGCCGAGAAAACTCACCACGATCGGCTTGCCGGCACGGGACGCCGCGCCGAGCACCTGTTCCGCGACCGTGGGATGCGGCGGCTTGGAGATCAGCACGATGACGCGGGTCGCGGGGTCGGCGGCAAGGGCGGCAAGCCCCTGGAGCATGGTGATGCCGCCGACCTCGGCGCGCAGGTCGTGACCGCCGGTGCCGATCGCCTGCGAGATCCCCTGGCCCCAGCGATCGATCAGGCAGGTGACCTGCTGCAGGCCGGTGCCGGATGCCGCGATCGCGCCGATCTCGCCGCGCCGCACCACGTTGGCAAAGCCGAGCGGCACGCCGCCGATGATCGCCGTGCCGCAGTCCGGCCCCATGACCAGGAGCTCGTGCGAGCGCGCGTAGCGCTTGAGCGCGACCTCGTCGTCGAGCGAGACGTTGTCGCTGAACAGCATGACGTTGAGGCCGAGCCGCAGCGCCTTCATCGCCTCGGCGGCCGCATAGTCGCCGGGCGTCGAGATCAGAGCGAGGTTGGCGCTCGCGGCTTCCTGCAGCGCCATCTCGAGGCTGCGCGGCGGCGTGTGGCGCGGGCCGTCCTGGGGCCGCGCCGCCGGGCGGGTAAGCTCGGCCTCGGCTCGCGGCAAGCGCCGCCTCGAGCGCGTCCTCGTCCTCGCCCTCGAGCGCGACCAGCAGGTCGTTCGGGCCGGCCGCGACATCGCCCTTCGCGAGCCCGGCCTCGCGCAGCAGGTCGAGATTGCCGGGCGTCGCCATGATCGCCGAGGCCTGGCGCACGCCTGCCAGCGCGCCGAGCTTCGCCGACAGCTGCATCAGCGATACCGAGTCGCGATAGAGATTGCGAAAGACCCGCTTTGCCCTAGCCATTGGCCGCCATCTCCAGCTCCTGCCCGCGCACCGGCTCCGCCGACCATGCCGCCAGGCCGAGCAGCAGGCCGAGAAGGCCATCGCGGCCCGAGCTGTGCCCGACGCGCAGCGCGGCACCGGTCAGGCGCTCGATCTCGCCGACCGGGGCACCGTCACCGATCCCTGCCGCGAGCGTCGCCAGCGGCTCGGCGAACTGCCCGCGGGTCGCGTACCTGAGATAGGCCCGGCTTATGTCGCCCGTCGCTTCTGCCCCAGCGGCGACGGCGGCACAGAGCGCCTGCCGGAACGTACGCTTTGCCGGATCGTCGTCCGCCGTGCCCCACAGGCCGGCCAGAAATCCGACGATCAGGTCGTCCCCGGACGGCGTCAGGCCGGGGCCGCAACCGATGAGCGCGCGCGATCGCACGCGTGGCCTCACCGACGCGCAGATGCCGGGTGGCGCGGGCAAGACGAAGCCCGCGGCGATCGACGGTGCGGCTCAGCGCCGCCAGCTGCGCATCGCCTGTGCGCGGGCGCTGCTCCAGCATCCGCCATGCCGTCCGCCAGGCCCGCGCCACCTGCGGCACCCGCAGATCGATCAGCGGCCGCGGCGAGCCCGGCCTGCCATGGCTTGGCCGTGCCGAGGTCGATCGACAGGCCCGCCATCCGCACGACATCCGCCCGGCAGCCGACCGCTGCGCCGACCGTGAGGTGCCGCGCAAAGCCGAACCCGGCGGGCGCGGCGATGCGCGCGCCGTGCGGCACGTTGCCCAGGCACGGCGCAAGCAGCGCGAGCAGCCGGCCGTCATCGACCCGGATGTTGCAGGCCTGATCGAAGACGCTGTGGATCACGCCGTTGAAGCGGATGCGCGGCGCCTCGGGCCCGGCGGACAGAGCGGTAAGATGCATGCGCGGGAGTGCGTCAGCCGACCGCGCTGGCGGTGGACCGCGGGCCGATCTGGCCGAGCGCCCGGCGCGCCTCCTCGGAATGCGACACCCAGCCGAAGATGCCGCCCTGGGCCTTGATCATGTCCAGGGCGACCCGGTGGAACTCCGGGAAATACGAGCCGACGCAGTCGGACAGCACGACGCACTCGTAGCCGCGATCGTTCGCCTCGCGCACCGTGGTGTGCACGCACACCTCCGTGGTCACGCCGCACACGATCAGCGTCTTGATGCCGCGATTCCGCAGGATCAGGTTGAGGTCGGTCTCGTGGAATGCGCCCTTGCCGGGCTTGTCGATCACCGGCTCGTTCGGCAGCGGATAGAGCTCCGGAATGATGTCGTGCCCGTGCTCGCCGCGCACCAGCACGCGGCCCATCGGGCCGTGGTCGCCGATGCCGACCTCGAGCCGGCCGCGCCGCAGCTTGGTCGGCGGCGCATCGGTCAGATCGGCGCGATGACCCTCACGCGTATGGATCACCGTGATTCCCGCCTCTCGGGCGGCTTCCAGCACGCGCCGGCACGGCTCGATCGTGGAGCGCAGCAGCGAGACGTCGTTGCCGAGCATCTCGCCAAAGCCACCCGGCTCGACGAAGTCGCGCTGCATGTCGATCATCAGGAGTGCCGTGAATTCGTGCTCGAACCCCAGCGGATAAGGCTCCGCTTCGAAGTGCATGACCGCCATTGCCGTCCCTCGACTCGAAGACCTGGTTCAGTGCCGCATCAGTCGCCCGGTTCGTTCTGACGCGCGGCCGTATACACGCGCCAGTCGCCGTACTCGGAGATGTCCCGGTGCCGTCCTTCGGCCAGCTCGCGCGGGTAGAGGATGCCCGATACCTCACGCCCGTCGGCGAGCCTGACCTCGCCGCAGTAAAGGTTCGGCGGCTCCCCGGCCTCGACCCGTCGCCACACCTCGTCCGGCATGCGATAGATCTCGCCAGCCACCGCGACGCCGCCTTCGGCCACCTCGAACATGCCGGGATGCCGGTCGTCGATCGAGTAGAGCCGGTACATCGGCGCCGTGCGCGCCGCGCCGAGGAACTCGGCGCCGGCGAGATTGCCGTGCAGCGCGAGGCCGCGCATCAGCGTGCCGTTGACGAAGAGCTCGAAGGCCATCGTTCGGCTGCCCCTACTCTGCCGGCGCTTTCTGGTCCTCGACGGCCCAGCCCGGCGCGCGTGGCGCGGTCTCCTCCTGCCGGGCAAAGACGAAGCAGATTCCCGCCATCAATGCGTAACCCAGCGCCACCAGCGGCGATGCCGCCACTTCGAGCTGGGTGCCGTGGATAAAGCCGAAGAAGGCGAGGATCGCGCCGGCGAGCGCATAGGCTGCGGCCCAGCGGAACTGGCGATCGATGATGAAGGCAGCGACGGCGCCGAGAATCAGGCCCGCGAGCACGGCGCCGCCGCCGACCAGCTCCATGCCGTGATAGACCACGCCCGTGCCCATCAAGGGCCCGTGGCCCAGCTCTGCAGCCGAGGTGCCCGCCGCGGCGAGCGCCCCGTCGACTTGCGTTTGGCCCCAGGCGGCGATGTTCGGGATGATCGCCAGGACCACTGCTGGCGCATGCCTGGCGGGCGAGGCCTGGAAGGCCTGGGCGCCGATCACCAGGCCGATGAAGAGCAGGATTGGCAGGATCGCGGCCAGCGGAATGATCGCGAGCAGGAGCGCGGTCAGGCCGAGGAAGCATACCAGCGCGATCACGACCCCGGTCGCGAGCGAATAGCCGATCCGGCCGCCCACTGCTTTCCAGCCCGGGTGGCCGATGTACACTGCGGGCGGGAACGGGCTGCCGAGCGCGGAGCCGACCAAGGCGCCGAGCCCATCGGCCAGGAGGATGTGGCGCAGATTGTAGTTGTCGCCGGCGGCAGACGCGCTCTCGACGTTGTTCATCGCCTCGGTGAAGTTGTACACGCCGAGCGGTATGGCGGTCGCCAGCAGGGGCCAGACGTCGCCCAGCCCCGTGACCACGTCACCCGAGAGCAGCGGCAGCCGGAGGCCGAACTCCGCAAGCGATTCGCCGACCGCCGTCGGCTCCATATAGCCGCTCCAGCCGAGCAGCACGGCGACCCAGGCCATGATCGTGCCGACGATCACCGCGGCCAGGCCGCCCGGCACGCCGAACGGCAGGCGCACGTTCGCCATCCAGCTGATCAGGATAATCGCGAGCGCCACGAACGCGATCCAGGGCACCTCCCACATCTGGAAGCTCGGCCGCATCGATATGAACGCGATCGAGATGCCCGCGAGCGTGCCGAGCATGGCCGCCCGCGGCGTGTACTTGCGGATGGTCGGGCCGACGAACGCGCCGAGCAGCACGATCACGCCGATGATGAACGCCCAGGCCAGACCCGCCTGCCAGGCCAGGACCGGATCGTTGGTCTGCAGGTAGATCGGCAGCATGATGAGGAACACGACGATGAACATGTGCGGCACGCTCGGGCCGTAGGGCATCGCCGTGACGCTGCCACGCCGCTCGTTCTTGGCGAGGCGCCAGGCAAGGAAAGCGTAGTAAAGATTGCCGAGCGGGAGCGCGATGCCGAGCGCCGGCAGGATGCGGCCGTAGACAATGTCCTCGGGCATGTTGACCACGCCGAGCGACAGGCCTGTGAGCACGATGACATTGAGCAGGACGTTGGTGAACAGCCCAAAGAAGCCGTTCCAATCGCCTGGCACCCACAGGCGAGGCCGGTCGTCCATTGCCACCGCTTGCTGCATAGCACGCCCTCCGACGCAAGCCGCGTATCGCCATCGCAGTCGGCGCAACGATGCGCCAAGATCCGATTTGTTGGCAAGCCCTATGCTATGGCTCCAATCCTCTTCTTCTTTGAAGAACATCGCGTCCAAGCCAGCCCCCCGAGCTTGCTCTCGAGCTAGTGAGAGACGGGCACAGCGTTCGACCTGTGTCCAGCACCATGCCCCTGCCTTGTCCTGCCCAAGAGGACGCTGACAATGTTCCAGCAACAGTGCCGACTACAAGTCCTGCCGATATGGCGCTTGTTAGCAACCCAGGCTTCGAAAGAGCTTGGTCACAGAACTGTATACGCCGGTCTCCAGGAGCCGCTGCCAACACCACGCCATCTTAACCTGCGGCTTCGTACTCGGTACGAAGTCGCCGCCCGCCGACGCGATGCCTTTGCCGAGACCGCGATGGTGGAACCGCGGCAGCATCCACAGATCTCAGAGTAGGTTCAGCCGCTGCTTCTCCCACTCGACCGGGAACGGCTTCAGGAAGTGCACTAGCCCTGCCTTCGGTCGCCCATCGAGGATCCGCTCGACGATGTCGGGAGCAAGGAGCGTGAGGCGCAGCACGCGGCAGACGTAGGAGCGGCTGATCCGCTCGGCGTCTGCCAACTCGGCCAGCGTGCCGTACGCGCCGCTCTCCAGCAGCCGTTGCCAGCGGTGCGCCCGAGCCAACGCCTTGACGAGCGCGCCGTCGATCCTCGGCGGCGGCGCCCAGCAGTGAGAGCCGGGTGGCGCCACGATGACCTTTCGTCCGCCCCTCCTCCTCCACATCATCGGGACGAACACGGTGATGGTGGTGCCATCCGGGCTCAGGTGGACGTCGGTCATGCCGCCCGCTGCTCCGAACGCTCACGCAGCCGGAGCTCCTCCGCCAGACTGCCGATGCCCTCAACCCGCAGGCTGATCTCCAGGCCTTCGAGCGTGACGGCGACCCGTGCGACCAGCAGGGTGAGGATACGCGCCTGCTCGCGGGGAAACAGCTGATCCCATAGCGGGTCGAGGCACTGCAGGGCCTCTATCACCTCGCATTCGTCGACTGTCTGATCCTGCGAGCGTGCCGTGCGCCACGTGCGGACGACCACTTCCGGCGCCCGCAGGAGAGCACGCACCTGGCTGATCACGGCTGCCTCGACGTCGCCTGCCGGCACCGCCCGGATCGGGCAGTCGCCGTGGCAGAGCTTCAGGCTGGTCGCGGTCCGGTAGAAGCGGTAGAGCTTGCCGCGCTTTCGTGTGTGGCTCGGTGCCATGGCCCGGTCATCAGGGCCGAAGATCAGGCCCTTGAGCAGGGCCGGGGTTGTCCCGCGTGTATGGCTGCCGCGGCGCCGGCAGTTCTCGGCAAGAATGGCCTGCACCTTGTCCCAGGTGAGGCGATCAACCAGCGCCTCCTGCTCACCCGGATAGGCGATGCGTCTGTGCTCGACGTCGCCGACATAAGTGCGGTTGTTGAGGAGCTTGTAGAGCACTCCCTTATCGAAGGGCTTGCCACGCTTGGTGCGGTGGCCGGCGGCATTCAGCTCCTGCACCAGCATCGTGGCCGATCCGACCTGCAGAAACCTGTTGAAGATGTGGCGGACGAGGGCGAGCCTCGGCCTCGTTCACGAGAAGTTTGCGATCCCGCACGCTGAAGCCGAACGGCACGTGACCGCCCATCCAGAGCCCTCGCTTGCGGGAGGCAAGGAACTTGTCTCTGATGCGTTCGCCGGCAAGCTCGCGTTCGTATTGAGCAAAACTCAGCACCATGTTCAGGTTCAGCCTGCCGAGCGAGGTCGCCGTGTTGAAGCTCTCGGTGATGCTCACCAGGGAGACTGAGCGGCGGTCGAGAATCTCGACCAGCCTGGTAAAGTCGGCCAGAGACCGGCTCAGCCTGTCGATCTTGTAGCAGACGATCGCGTCGATCCTGCCTGCCTCGATGTCGCGGAGCAGCCGCTGCAGGGCCGGCCGATCGAGGTTGCCGCCGGAGAATCCGCCATCATCGAAGCGGTCGTCGAGGGCGATCCAGCCTTCGTGCCGCTGGCTCTCGATGATAGGCGAGGCAGGCTTCGCGCTGCGCGTCCAACGAATTGAAGGCCTGGTTCAAGCCTTCCTCGCTGAGATCTTGCGGCAGTAGACCGCGCAGCGGATCTTGCGCGGCGGCGAGATCATCTGGCCTTCCCGTTGGGACGAAGGCCGAAGAACAACCAACCATTCCATCTGCGTCCTGCGACTATCTCGTCGCAACCGCCGACAATGATCTGTAAGGTCGTCCATTATATTCGAAGTCGTGCTCGCGAACCCTGACGACGTGCTCGACGCCCTGCCACTGCCGGCGGAGTTCGGTGCCGGGCAGTAGGCGAGCCGGATCGCGCCGGCGCGCGGCCTTGGGCTCGAGCTGATCGGCCAGGGCATCGAGCTTGCGCCGGGCCCGGTCGGAGAGGCCGCCGAAGCGCAATTCCTGAATGCCGATAGGCGAGCCGGTCCTCGAGGTAGCGCCTGCCGAGAACCGGCGCCTCGCGGCCGAACAGCTCTTGCCACATGTCGCGCAGCTCGGCCGTCGACTTGCTCTTCAGCGCCGCGATCTGTGCCAGGACCGTGTCGCTCATCGCCCGACCTGTCTCCGCTGCCGTGCGGTCGCATGACCGCTTCGGTCGGGCGACAAGTCCAGTCCATTCTTCTCCAGAGCCGCTGCAGGCGTCGCTAGCCGCTGTCGCAGGCGCAGGATCCCGGCCGCCAGGATCTGCGCCACCTCGGTCAGGCGCTCGTCGGCGGTCATCAGATCGGGCGCCAGGGCATTGGCGCCGGCGAGGCAGCGATCGGGATCGTCGGATGCCACGAACTGGTCATGCGCGCCCACCCCGCCGCTCGCCGCTACTCGGTCTCGCTCTGGGGCGATCCGCCCGATGCGACCCTTACGCTCGATCCAGCCGCGCACGGTGTCGGGATCGCTGTCCAGATCGCGGGCGATGTCCTCGATCGAGCGCCCCTCGCCGTGCAGCCGGGCCGCCTCTGCCTGCCGCTTGCGATAGGCCTTGGTGCGGCAGGGCGTGGAGCAGTAGAGCTTGTCGGCGCGCGCCGTGCCGGGGGCGAGCTCGAACCAGATGCCGCACTCGGCGCATTGCCGGAACTTGGCTGTCGCGCTCCACGGCCCGGGCGAACTGCAGCCAGACGGCGCCAATGAGATCGTCCGGCGACGTGTAGAGGTCGAGCCGCGCCCGCTTGGTGTCCCAGAGCAGGCGCGCCCGATGCGGTTCTCCAGATGCTGGTTGATCGTGCTCTGGACATAGTGCAGAGCCGGCTTCACGAGGTCTCCCCGCACGAAGCGCCCGAGCACATCGTCGCCATGATGCGTGCTTGCGATCCAGGCCCGCTCGACATAGGCGGGAGGATCGGGCAACTGGCGGTCCGTGAGCTCGGGATGGCTCATGATCCGCACGCCGCTGCCGTCCTCAGTCCAGAGAATGAGCCGCCCGAGCAGGTCGACATCGCCGCGCCTGACCGCTTCCCAGATGTCGATCGCCAGGCGCATCGTCAGGATCTCATTGTGCCAGTCGGCCAGTGACTCCCCCATGCCGAGCGGCACCCCCTTGGCGTTGCGCTGATCGTCGAGCGGGATCGGCTTCTCGACGGTCCTGCCCAGCGGACCGAAGCGGTCGGCGAAGGCCTTGATGCCCTCGCGGGTGGGCTCGGTATCGGCAAACACCCGGAACAGCCCCGGGAAGGCGACCAGCGGCTGGTACTCGATGACGTGGAGGCCGACGGCGCCGATCGGGTGGCCGTCGGTCAGGAACCAGGCACGGTGATTGGCTGGGGTCGAGGGCCGGGCGCGCCTGGACCCAGGCGTAGCCGGACTTGGCGAGGCGGCAGGGGAACTGGAGGAGGAGGTTGGCCATGGCAGGCTCCTGCTGAGTTGCGGATGATTCTATGCGATACGGATAATCATGTACAGCCGGATTTCATCGGTCTAAATTGCAATCATGTTCATCGCTCCTCGCGTCCTCTCAAAGCCCTGCCGCAGGCCTCGCCGGCGCCTTGGCCGGGCACCGCAACGGGCGCGGCTGGATGGCGCGCTGTCCCGCCCACGACGATCGCAATCCCTCGCTCAGCATCGCCGATGGTGCCGACGGCCGCATCCTCCTGACCTGCTTCGCCGGCTGCAGCTGGGCGGCGATCCGGGACGCGCTCCAGGCGCGATCGCTCTGGCCTTCGAGCGCAACGGCGCACTGCAACCGATCCAGCGGCCGCCTTCGAGCGGCGACCTCCACTCCGATCGAAGCTGGACCACGCTCGCTGTTCGTGAAGCGCATCTGGCGATCGGCGACAGCCGCGCCCGGCACGGTCGTCGAGACCTATCTGCAGAGCCGGTCTCTCACCACACCCGTGCCGCCGACCTTGCGCTACGCCTCGCTGCGGCATCAGGAGAGCCGGTCAGTCGCTGCCCTGCATGGTCGCTGCGGTCCAGGCCGCGGACGGCCGCCTCAGCGGCCTGCATCGCACCTTCCTGCGGCACGATGGCCGCGGCAAGGCGGACGTGGAGCCAGCCAAGAAGATGCTCGGGGAGCTGTCGCGGCGGCGCGGTCCGGCTCGCTGCTGCAGGACGACGGCTTGCCCTTTGCGAAGGCATCGAGACCGGCCTGAGCATTCGACAAGTCTGTCCTGACCTGCCGGTCTGGTGCGCGCTCAGCGCCGGCAATCTCGATCGGCTGCCGCTGCCTGCCGAGGTCGAGGAGGTGGTGCTGATCGCCGATGGCGATCCGGTCGGCCTGGCGGCGGCGCACCGCGCCGCTCAGCGCTATGGCGCGAGCGGCCGGCGGATCCGGCTGGTCGAGCTGCCCTCGGGCATGGACGCCAACGACATGCTCCGGCTCGCAGCGCCGCGGCGGCATGAGCGCGACGCAGCTCAAAGACATGATCGACGAGGCCCCGGAGGCCGAGATCGAGCCGCCGCGACCTCTCCAGCGGCCGCTCGAGCCCGCCGACCCTTTCCCGATGGAGGCGCTGGGATCCATCCTTGGCGATGCCGCCCTGGCGATCGTGGATAAGGTGCAGTGTCCTGAGGCGATCGCCGGCCAGTCCGTTCTGGCGCAGCGACACTCGCGGTCCAGGCTCACGCCGACATCGAGCTGCCCCAGGGCAGCACAGCACCGCTCTCGAACTTCTTCCTCACCGTTGCTCTCTCGGGTGAGCGCAAATCGACCGCCGATCGCAAAGCGCTCTGGCCGATGGCCAGCGGGAGAAGACCCTGCGTGCACAGCATGACGACGCCATGCCCGCCTACATGATCAGGCAGGCCTCGTGGGAAGCGTCGCGCAAACAGATCCTGAACAACAAGAAGCTGTCCCACGAGGCCAAGCACGCAGAGCTCGAGGGTCTCGGCCCGGCGCCGGAGCCTCCTCTCACGCCGCTCCTGACCTGCACCGAGCCGACCTTCGAGGGCCTGTGCCTGCTCCTGCAGGGCGGCCACCCCGAGCGTCGGCGTGTTCTCAGCCGAGGGCGGGCAGTTCCTGGGTGGCTACGGCATGTCCAAGGACCACCGCCTCAAGACGGCCGCTGCCCTTTCGGGGGTCTGGGATGGGGAGCCGATCAGGCGGGTGCGGCGGGGCGATGGGGTGGTCCTGCTGCCTGGACGCCGCGTGGCCATGCACCTGCTCGTGCAGCCGGGCGTCAGCAATCTGCTGCTCGGCAGCCATGAGCTCAACGATCAGGGACTGGTATCGCGGGTCCTGGCGAGCGCGCCGGCGACCACAGCGGGCTCCAGGTTCTGGCGAGAGCCCAGGCCGGAGAGCGATCGTGCCATCAGACGGTACGGCGCGCGCATCCTGCAGATCCTCGAGCACGCCCTGCCGCTCGAGCGCGACAAGCGGAACGAGCTGGCGCCGCGCACACTGCGGCTTGCGAGCCGGGCCCGGCAGGACTGATCGCCTTCATCGACCATGTGGAGCGACAGCTCGACCCGCGCGGCCCGCTCGCTCCCGTCCGCGCATTCGGGAACAAGCTGCCTGAGCACGCGGCCCGGCTCGCAGGCGTCCTGGCCCTGGTCGAGCAACTCGATGCGCAAGAAGTCTCCAGCCATCACCTCGAAGGCGGCATCCTGCTCGCGGAGCACTATGCCGCCGAGGCGCGACGCCTGCAGGACGCCGGGCCAAAGCGACCCCGAGCTCGATCTCGCGCAGCCGGGTGCTCGATTGGCTTGCTGGCGACTGGTCGGGCAGGCCGCTGATCTCCTTGCCGGATCTCTATACCTCCGGGCCGAACCCGGTGCGCGACAAGAGGACCGCCAGCTAGGACCATCGGCATCCTCGAAGATCATGGCTGGCTGGTGCGCCAGGACGGCCCGGTCAGAGTGAACGGCACGATGCGCCGCGAGGTCTGGCGGCTGGTATCCGGGAGCTGCCCGATGAGCGCTTACCAGCGCTTCCTGCCGCGGGACGGAATGCGAACAACCGCGCACGCTGCTTGCTGAAGTTGCTGAAGCTGCTGAAGTCGAAGGCCGTCGCAAGGATCTCCGGCTGCTGAGGCATTGCTGAAGCCTGCTGAAGTTCGATCGCGAGACCTTCGGCTTCAGCAAGCTTCAGCAGAAGTTCAGCAACCGCAAACGCCCGGAGTCCGCTGAGCTTCAGCAACTTCAGCAACTTCAGCAAGAGCCTGCTCCGACAATCGCAGAGATGCAGGACGGTGATGCCGTCTCCGACACCGGGTCTTCGGCCGAGGACCTTCGGAAGGAGCTGCCGCCTGGCATCCCGGCCGAGTGGATCGAGCGGCGTCGCCCGCCTCGCCACCATGGCGCCGCCCCGCAGCTATCCGGCGCATGCCTGGCAGCAGCTGATCACCGATGCCGAGCGGTTCCTGGATGACTGGGCGCAGCAGGCCGCGGCGCTCGGCTGGCCGGCCTGGGAGCTGTTCGGCTGCCATCGCCGTGCGCCCTGGGGCCGGATCCAGGGCATGGGTCTGGTGCTCCTGCTGCATGGCGACCCGCTCGCCGCCCTGACCGCGAGCGAGGCGGTGATCCGGCGGCCCAGCGGCGCGCACCAGACCTGGCGCCGCAAGCCGGCCGATCCGCTGCATCGCCGCCGAGCGCTGCCTCGTCTGGGAGCTCTCGTGATGGCGGCGCGTCGCCGACCCTGGAGCGCACCACGTTCCGCACCAGCCGGCTGCTCGAGTTCTGCAGCCGCAAGGAGCTGGTGGCGCAGACCGGGCATGAGCCGGACGCTGGCCGCTGGTCGTGCTGAAGGAGCTGGTCGACAATGCGCTCGACGCCTGTGAAGAGGCAGGCGTCGCCCCGGAGATCGGGGTGCAGGTCGAGCCCGGCGCGATCACGGTGGTCGACAACGGCCCCGGCATGCCGCCGGCGACGGTCACCGACATCCTCGACTTCTCGAGCCGCGTCTCCAGCCGCGAGGCGTATGTGGCACCGGACCGCGGCGCCCAGGGCAATGCGCTCAAGACCATCCTGGCGATGCCGTTCGTGCTCGATGGCGCGGCCGGCCACGTCGAGATCTGCGCCCACGGTCTCTGCCACCAGATCGAGTTCACGGTCGACGCGCTCCGGCAGGCGCCGGTGATCCGCCATCGTCACGAGGAGCGCGATGTAAGGAAAGGCACCTCGATCACGGTCGCCTGGCCCGAGTCAGCTGGCTCAATGCTGGCCGAGGCGGAGCAGCAATTCTTACAAATCGCCGACGACTACACCTGGCTCAACCCGCATCTCGGCCTCACCCTCACCTGGTTCGGCGAGCGCTCCGCCGTTCGCGCGACCGATCCGTCATGGCGAAAGTGGCGGCCGTCGGACCCCACCTGCCCGCACTGGTACACGCCCCAGCACCTCGAGCGCCTGATCGCCGCCTACCTGACCCACGATATCGAGCGCGGCCGCGAGCGGACCGTCCGCGAGTTCGTCTCGGAGTTCCGCGGGCTGAGCGGCAGCCTGAAGCAGAAGGCGGTGCTCGCTGCGACCGGTCTGCAGAGGGCTCCGCTCGCCGGACTGTGCGACGGCCGCACGATCGATCGCCAGGTCGTCGCGGGCCTGCTCGATGCCATGGTCGCGCACACCCGGCCGGTCAAGCCCGAAGCGCTCGGCATCATCGGCAAGGACCACCTGCACGCTCGGCTCGAGGCCGCCGGGTGCGAGATGGCGAGCTTCCACTACAAGCAGGTCAAGAGCACGGAGCCGGGCCTGCCCTGGGTGATCGAGGCTGCGTTCGCCTGGTGCCCGGATCTGACCAGCCGCCGCCTGATCACCGGCGTCAACTGGTCGCCCGGCATCGTCAACCCGTTCCGCGCCCTCGGGCCCTACCGGCAGAGCCTCGATACCGTGCTGAGCCAGCAGCGGGCGGACCGCGACGAGCCGGTGGTCGTGCTCCTGCACCTCGCCTGCCCGCGGGTCGAATACACCGACCGGGGCAAGTCGGCCGTGGTCGTGGCCAGGTAGCCGGATGGACAGCACCGCGATCTTCGATGCCGTGCGTAGCGTCACCGGCGCCTGGGCACGCCAGCGCAAGGCCGAGGAGCGCGAAGCGGCGCGCCTCTCGCGCCGGCGCGATGCCCTGGTCCGCTCGCGCCGCATGACGATGCGCGAGGCCGCGTGGCACGTCCTGCCGCAGGCCTACCTCAAGGCGAGCAGCAACAGCACCCTGCCGGCGCACGCCCGCCAGATCATGTATGCCGCGCGCGGCGAGATCCAGCGCCTCGCCGGCCGCATGCTCGACGACCAGTACTTCACCCAGCAGCTCCTGCCCGACTTCATGAACGAGCATCCGGATGCGACGGCCGAGTGGGACGTCGTGTTCGACGCGCGCGGCCACTTCCACGAGCCGCATACCGGGCGCATCGTGCCGCTCGGCACGATCGAGGTGCGCCGGCATCTGCGCGAGGTCGGCGGCGCACACGCTGCCCGGGCTGCAGGTGGGCCTGCCGGAGATGGCGATCTTCCCGACCTGCGGACCGGGCCACCGCTACGGCGCCATCCTGTTCGTCGAGAAGGAGGGCTTCCTGCCCCTCTTCCAAGCCGTGCGGCTCGCCGAGCGCTACGACCTAGCGGTCATGTCGACCAAGGGGCTGTCGGTCACGGCAAGCCGGCTTCTGGTCGACCGGCTGTGCGCGGCGCACCAGGTGCCGCTATTGGTCCTGCACGACTTCGACAAGTCCGGGTTCAGCATCCTCGGGACACTGCGGCGCGATACCCGGCGCTACGCGTTCCGCAACCGGATCGAGGTCGTCGATCTGGGTCTCCGGCTGGCGGACGTCGAGGACAGCGGGCTCGAGACGGAGGATGTCTTCTATCCGTCCGATCCTGCGCCGAACCTGCGGAAGAATGGCGCCACCGCGGAGGAGATCGCGTTCCTGCGCAGCCGGCGGGTCGAGCTGAACGCGTTTGCCAGCGCCGACTTCGTCACCTGGATCGAGCGGAAGCTCGAGCAGCACGGCGTGGCCAAGATCGTGCCCGACCAGGACGACCCTGACGCTGGCCTATCGCCGGGCTGTTGCGTCCCGCTACGTCGCGTCGCGACTGCGGAGCGCGATCCACGAAGCGCAACGGCACGCAGCCGAAGCGCCCGTGCCGGACGACCTTGCCACGCTCGTGGCGGCCGGGCTGCGGAACGACAGCGCGCAGTCGTGGGATGACGTGATCCAGCGGCTGGCGATGCAGCGTGCCGGTCCGGATGAGGGGATGAGGTGATGCACGGTGATATCAGGGATCGCGGACTCAGCGTACTGCATCAGGCGGCCGAGATCGTTGCGCAGCGCCGGCAGCAGTACGGACCGCCGGCAGAGCACTTCGCGCAGGTGGCCCGGCGCTGGAGTATGACAATCGGGACCGCGGTGAGGCCCGATCAGGTTCTCTTGTGCCTGCTCGATCTGAAGGTCGTCCGGCTCGCACACAAGCCGGGGCATCGGGACAGCCTGGTCGATCTGATCGGCTACAGCGTCCTGCTGCATGAGCTGGTGGGCGATGCGTCAGCCGAGGGGTCTGCTGAAGTTGCTGAACTCGCTGAACCCGAGGGATGCGCAGGGGTCACGGTTGCTGAGGCTCCGCTGAAGGCTGCTGAAGTCACAAGGAGCGCCGGCTGACATGAGCACAGCGCGAAGCATGGCCCTGGCGGCGCAGCGCTGGACACCAACCCTTGTTGCCGAGCGGCTCGCCGAGGCAGCCGACGTGCTGGCGCGGCTGCCCGACCAGCGGGTCCGCGGGCTCTACGACCTGTGGCCGAGGCTGGTCGGAGAGCCATACGGACATGCCCGTGCGGCGGCGGCTGCGCCCGAGGCGATCGATCGCATGGACGAGGCGCTCGGCTGGCTGATGTGGCTCGAGCCCGAGGAGCGGCAGCTGGTCTGGCTGCGGGCCGAGGGCCTGCCGTGGAAGTGGATCACCCGCCGGCTCGGGCATCGGCCGCACCACGGCATGGCAACGGTGGACCACGGCCCTGCTCAAGATCGTGGTCCGTCTCGACACGGTCGAACAGATCCGTCCGGACATCAAACCCCTGAACAACCTGGCCGATTCTGTGCTAGAAAGAGGGTAGCCTCAGACGAGGTGCGCGAGACAGCAGCGAACTTGACCCAGCCCGCCCGGCAAGGCCGCGGCGGGTTTTTGCATTGTTGGAGCCGCCGTTGCCTTGCAAGCCGCCGGTGCACCGTCCGCCGGGGTTCAAAAGCGCGGCGGAGGTGAAGCGGGCGCTGGACCGGCAGCGGCCGAGCGCTGCGCGCCGTGGCTACGGGTCCCGCTGGCGCCGGGCACGAGCCGCCTTCCTGGCGCGGCACCCGCTGTGCGCGACCTGCGAGACCCGAGGCCGCGTAGTCCCGGCGACGTCGTCGACCACGTCGTGCCGCACCGTGGCGACCAGCGACTGTTCTGGGACCAGGGCAACTGGGCGCCGTGCTGCAAGCCGTGTCACGACGCCAAGACCGCGCGGCAGGGCCGCTGGGGCTGACCTGACAGGCGCCGCGGGGGGAGGTCATTTGTTGACGGGAAAGGCCTGCGGGGACCGGCCGGGCCGTCGCGCGTTTATGCCCGCGAAATTCAGCAGGGGGGTATCCGGCCGCTCTTTGGCGGAACCGCTGAATTCCCGTCCGTAGAAGCACCTCGATTCATCGCTGCTTTGTGCCGGCATGGTGCTCGCCCGCAAGCGCTAGACGGGCACGGCCTACCGTCGAGCATCGCCTGACCTCTCGGCTCTCCGGCCAAGGCATAGCGCCGTCGATAGCGCACGAGGCCGAGCAGGACGGCGAAGTCGAGCCCCGCCCCGCTCACGGCGTCGAACTGATCAAAGTAGAAGACCAGCAGCTTGAGGATGGTGAGCGAGAGCAGGAGCCCGAAGTAGCCGCAGGCGATGCCGGCGCGCACGCGCCCGACAACCAGCAGCACCGCCCCGAGCACCAGCAGCATGCCGACGATCCCGGCCAGCAGGAAGCGCGAGAACAGCAGGAACAGCCGGGTGCCGCCAGGCTCGTCGGCGCCGCCGGAAATGATGTACACCGCGCGCTCGAGATCGAGCGGTAGGATCGCGGTCCACAGGAGCACCAGTAGCTCGGTGAAGGCACCCGCACCCATCGCCAGCAGCACGGCCGCGAAAAAGTAGCGCATGCGAGGGAGAGTTAGCCAGCTTGCCTCGAGCGCGCGCAGCCCGTCGACCCAGCGCTCCCACCGGCTACGCGGGCGGCGCGCCTGTTCGACGTACTCGGATTCGACCGCCTCGAGCAGCGCGCCCGCCAGGAGCGAGAGCTTGCGGTCCTGGGCGTGCGCGCGCACGTCGCGGAGGTGATCGCAAAGCTCGGCGTAGCGACGCGCATCGAGGTCGTGATCGAGGAAGTGGGGAAGGTTGTCGAGCGCTGCATAGAGGTCATGGCGGACTGTGCGCGCGGGCTCCTCGCGCACCCGCAGATACAGGAGCAGGGTGAGCAGGAAGACCGCGTAGATGATGGGAGCCGCCGGCGGGAAGAAGTAGTCGTTGGTCTGCGTCAGGAACTTGCCAACCTCGTCGATGAACAGGCCGACGCCGATCCCGGCGAGCACGGCGCTGGTCCCGAGCGCCCATCGGTTGGCGAACAGCAGCGGGCTTAGCGCCGCGCCGAACAGGAACAACCCGCCCCACAGGACATGCGCGATGTGCAGCTCGCCGCCGCCCAGCTTGGGATAGCCGGTGGCCGCGAGCGCCAAGCGGACCGCAATCACGGTCAGGGCGAACCAGATCAGGGTGCGGCGCAGATAGCGCTCGGCCCCAAGGCGGCGTACCGCGCTGTGATCGGGCGTCAGGCCCTTTTCCATGCGCACCTCCCTCCATCAGCCGTCCGACTGGTGCCGGTCCGGGCAACGTAGGCGGCGGCTTCGCACACGCATAGGCTCCGCGCGCTTCGGCCTGGGCTGCCGTTCGCGCAGCCACCCCGCGTCGCCGCGAGACCGATAGCTGCGAGCCCTAAGCTCTTGTGAGGATCTGAGGATGGACGATCTCGCGATCGCCTGGCGGCCGCTGGGCGAGCTGATCCCGTATGCCCGCAACCCGCGCACCCACTCCGATGCCCAGGTGGCGCAGATCGCAGCCAGCATCCGCGAGTTCGGCTGGACCAACCCCGTGCTGGTCGACGGGGAGAACGGCATCATCGCCGGGCATGGCCGGGTGCATGGCCGCCAGGAAGCTCGGGCTGGAGCAGGTGCCGGTGATCGAGCTTGCGCACATGAGCGAGGCGCAGAAGCGCGCGTATATGCTGGCCGACAACCAGCTGGCGCTGAACGCGGGCTGGGACGAGGAGCTGCTGCGGCTCGAGCTGGCGGACCTGTCCGAGCTCGGCTTCGACCTCGGCCTGATCGGCTTTGGCGAGGGCGAGCTGGAGCGGCTGCTGGCGGGCGAGCAAGGAAGGGCCTGACCGAGGACGATGACGCGCCGGCGCTGCCGGAGCAGGCGGTCACGCAGCCGGGCGATCTGTGGGTGCTGGGTGAGCACCGGGTGCTGTGCGGTGACGCGACGGTCATGGCCGACGTCGAGCGGGTGCTGGGCGGACAGCTGGCGGACATGACCTGGACCGATCCGCCCTACAATGTCGACTACGCCAACTCACCGAAGGACAAGCTGCAGGGGCAAGCACCGGCCGATCCTGAACGACAACCTTGGCAGCGGGCTTCGAAGCTTTCCTGCAGGATGCCTGCACCAACATCCTCTCGCGTCACCAAGGGCGCGGTCTACGTCTGCATGAGTCAGCTCGGAGCTGCACACGCTGCAGCGGGCATTCACCGCGGCCGGCGGCAAATGGTCCACGTTCGTGATCTGGGCCAAGCACACCTTCACGCTCGGCCGGGCGATTATCAAAGGCAGTATGAGCCGATCCTCTACGGCTGGCCGGCGGGGCACGATCGGTACTGGTGCGGCGCGCGGGATCAGGGCGACGTGTGGTTCTATCGACAAGCCGGCAAGGAACGATCTCCATCCGACGATGAAACCGGTCGCGCTGGTCGAGCGGGCGCATCGGAACTCGAGCAAGAGCCGCGACATCGTGCTGGATCCATTCGGCGGCTCGGGCTCCACGCTGATCGCGTGCGAGAAGACCGGGCGTCAGGCGCGGCTGGTGGAGCTCGACCCGAAATACTGCGACGTGATCGTGCAGCGCTGGCAGGAGTGGGCCGGTGCCAGCGCGGTGTTGCACGGAGACGGGCGGAGCTTTAAGGAGATCGCCGCCAGGGGCGATAATCCCAGATAGCGGGTCCGTTTGATCATTGTCCTATGGAAGGCCGGGTCACACGAGGGGCCCTTATATGCTCAGCGCCTCTTTCCCATGTTCGAGGCGAGCATGCTCTTCTAGGCGAGCGGCGGTCTCGCCAATGATCTGAGCTTGTCCAGTTGCGCGAGCGCGGCCTCGCGGCCCGCCGCCTCGAAGAGCTTTGCCAGGTGGATGTCGCGCCAGCCGGATGGCGCGAACCGTGGCGTGATCGTCAAATCGGCTTCGTCGGCGTTGCGCATGCTGGTGTCGGTCTGCAGCATGATGATCGTCTCGACCACCGGATCCAGGTGATGGGGCTGTCTGGCGGGCGCAGGACCGGGCCAGCTTCCCCGCGGCCACGCATCGAGCTGGTCGCGGCTCATGAGGTTGACGGCGACCGTGATGTCGGCGCCGAGCTGCCGCGCCAGCTGGACCGGCACCGGCGAGATGGTGACTCCATCAAGCAGACGGCAGTTGCCGAGTTGATAGGGTGGCGCGAGCCCCGGGATCGCCAGCGCGGCATGTAGTGCTTGCACCAGTGGCCCCTCGATGAATGCATGCGGCAGCTGAGCATTCAGATCGGCGGTGAGAACACCGAGCGGCAGAGACAGGCTGTCGAAGGTGCGATCGCCCGCGAGCTCAGACAGGGCGCGGCGAAAAACCTCCGGTCCGTCAAGATCGGCCTCGGTCACCAGACGGAAATAAGGTCCGCAGACCTCGAGCGAGAGGAGATGATCGAGCTGGCGACGCACGTCGCTCGCGTCCATGCCCATCGCGATGCAGCTGCCGACGATCGCGCCGAAGCTGGCGCCTGAGACACAGTCCACCTCGTAGCCGGCACGCTCTAGCACCTCGATCGCTCCGACATGGGCATAGCTCTTAGCACCGCCTGCGCCGAGCGCCAGGCCCAGCTTGGTGCGTGACAGATGGCGGCCCAGCCAGCGCACGTCGCGCTCGCTCGCCGGCAGCGTGACCCGGCGCAGGGGTGCCCGGCTGCCGAGGCCGCCGCTCGCATGCCCGCCGACCAGGATCCATTCCGCAGTCGCATGCCCATTCTCGATGCCCGCCCTTAGCCGGCGGGCTTCCGCATTGGTCAGGAGGTATACCGCCCGGTCCAGCGCTCGCAGGAGGATGTGCAGGTTGGGTTGCCGGTGATCGACCGTGACGATCACCGTCCGCTGCGCGGCCAGGAAGGGGTCGAGAGCGGTCAGCACGTCGGCGACGCGATCCGTCGCGATCGACGGGCTTGCGCGGCGGATCTTGCCGGTCATGTCGATCACCGTGACCGCGCGCGCACCGACGCGCTCGGCGGCTGCGATCCCCTGGTCGGCGAGGTCCGCGCTCCGCTCGCCCGTGACCAGCGCCAGGGCCTCGGCGCGCTCTCGGCGCAGCAGGATTTGCTCGTTGGCGAGCTTCTGCCGTTCGATCAGCATTAGGGCGACGTTGCGCAGGACGCTCGGATGCTCGGCGAGCACGCCGGCAAACGTCTTGGCGTCGAGCTCGAGTATCTCGGTCGGCACCGCCGCCACGACGCTCGCGGCGCGCGGCTCACCGGTTAGCAGCGACATCTCGCCGACCGCGTCGCCCGGCCGCAGCCGGGCGATCAGCCTGCGCTCGCCATCCTGCTCGAGCCAGACTTCGACCAGCCCGTCCATGATCAGATAGAGGCTGTCGCCGGCGTCGCCTTGCCGGCAGAGATGCTGCTCGGCATCATAGCGGCGGCGTGATAAGCGGCCCAGGATCCCGGCGATCGTCGGCCGATCCAGTCCGGCAAACAGCTGCGGAGCTGGCGAAGCGGTCCTCATGTCCGTCCGGCAAAGGCGGTCAGGCAACCAAGCAGCGTCGGGACTCAGCCGCCGTTCAGCGCGCCTGCAAGGTAGGCGACGTAGCCATTCTCCAGCACCTTGTCCCAGCCGCTATGGTAAATCCTCCGCCGCTCCTCCTGGCCACTGCACCTCCAGATTGCGCCCGCCGACTGCGCAGGTTGTTCTGATAGCAGATTGCGCACCGCGTCGGGCTCGGGCGGCTGATCCAGCCAGGGCAGGACGCTTAGGATCGGCCGTTCCGAAGTGATTGGCAAGGCTCCGGTGGCACGAGCCCGGTCGCTGGCCGCGACCACGGGTGCGGCTCTGCCTCATTTTGCGAACCACTCAAGTGGCGGAACAGAGATCGCCGCCGGCGCGAGGCCGCCGCGGCGTAGCGTCGCGCATTGACGGTCAGTCGGGCAGGGTGCCGTCCCTGAGAAAGTTCGCCGTGCTGCCTCTGGGGACGCGTCCGAGCAGCTCGAGCACCTGGAGCCAGAGGAGCGGGATGAACGGCTCGGCGCAGGCATCGGGCAGGTCGCGCCGCCAGCCCTCGCGACGGCTGCCGAACACGCCGTCGTCGTTGATGCCGACGATGGTCCGGATGGCGATGTCCTCGGTCCGCGCCAGCTCGGCGATCGCGCGATCCAGGTCGGCTCGGCTGAGGCCCCGCTCGGTGAGCAGGGCCTCGGCCTCGGGACTGTCGGGCGGGTGGAGGCGGTAGCCTCCGACGCCTGGGTATGCCGAGTCATCGTCGGGGCCCTACGCCGACGATGCGGTAGACGGTGGAGCTGCCCTTGGCGCCGGTCTTCTCGGGGCCGACCTCGCGGGTGCGCGTGGCCTCGACGTTGAGCCCGAGCTTCTTCTTGAGCGCCCCGGAGATGGCGCCGCGGATCGTGTGCTGCTGCCAACCCGTGACGGCGGCGATCTGCTCGACCGTGGCGCCCTCGGGGCGCTTGAGCAGCTCGATCAGCTTGGCCTGCTTGGTGCCGGCGCGGGGCGTGGGCTTGTGCGGCCGGTGCAGCCTTGGCCGGCTTGGCGGCTTGGCTGCCCTCGCCTTGGCCTTGCGCTTGGCCGGCGTGGGCGTGCCGTCGGCTTCGGTCGCCGGGGCGGCTGCGTCGCTAGCCGGGGCGTCCGGCCTCGGCCGACGTCGCGCCTGCGCGTCAGGCCGGCGTCGTGCTGGCATCTGGCGCGCTGCCGTCCTCGGTCTGCGACGCTCGAAGCCCGGAAGCCGGCCGGGTGATGCGGCCGTCGAGCAGGCCGGGCGTCGGCGGCGAGGACGTCGTCGGTGGTGAGGCAGACCGCTTGGCGCTGCGGCCGATCGCGCACCTTGCAGCGGCCTCGCCCTTGTCTTGGCGTCTCGGGCTGCGGCGGCCGCGTCGTCGAGCGCCGACAGGATGCGTCGCTGAGCTGCTGTCCTGCCTGAGTGTCGGTGAGCTTCGTCATGGGATGATCTCCATCTGTCGGAGAGCACCGATCGCTCTCCTACGAGCCCGAGCCCCGGCGGGCGGACCCGCGCGGGGCGGGGGCGGGAGATCGGCTCGGCTATGCGGCGTGCTCGCCCTCGTTGAAGGCGCTGTCGGTGACCCGCTTCAGCAGCTCGGCGTAGTGCCCCAGGCGTGCCGACATGGCCCCAGGTGACCTCGTCGGGTGCGACGCCGAAGTGCTCGTCGCTGAGCGTCTGGAGGCGGCTGAGCATCGCGTCGATCTCGGCCTTCTTCTGGCACGAAGGCCGCCAGCGCATCCTCGTTCGACCTGATGCTCTGTCTTGCGTGGTCCTGGCGATCATCTCGGGCTCCATCCGCTCGTTGTCGGAGCCGATGAATGCTTCTTCTGGCAGGCATAGCCAGAGGAAAATCGATCGATCTGTGCTATTCTTCGACTTGACTTGTCGAGCCGCCTATGGCTGGCGCGCGATCTTCTGATCGCTGGCCCGTGCCCCGAGAGTGAGAGCCGATGCGAGGCCGAAAGCCCCTGCCCAGCAACGTCGTGCGGCTGCGCGGCAACCCCGGCAAGCGCCGCCTGAACGATGCCGAGCCGCGACCCGCCGCCAAGGCTCCCCCCTGCCCCGCCTGCCTCGGCGACGAGGCCAGGAAGGAGTGGCAGCGCCTGGCCAAGGAGCTGGCCGAGCTCGGTCTCCTGACCGGCCTCGATCGCAACCTGCTCGCCGCCTACTGCCAGGCGCATGCGCTCTGGGTCGAGGCGGTCTCCTCGATCGCGCGCTACGGCACCATGGTCAAGTCGCCGAACGGCTATCCGATGCAGATCGCCCTATGTCGCGGTCGCCAACAAGCAGGTCGACATCATGGTGCGGATCGCCGCCGAGCTCGGCATGACGCCCTAGCTCCCGCACCCGGATCCGGGTCGGCGACAAGCCGCCCGAGGATCCCGTTCGAGGCGTTCCTGCAAGACCGTGGCTAGGGCAACCCGAGACGACCCGGTCACCGCCTATGCGCGGGCGGTGACCGAGGGGCAGGTCCTCGCCAACCGCCTGGTCCGCCTGGCCTGCGAGCGCCATCTCGAGGATCTCGGCAGCGGTGCATCGAGGGGCCTGCGCTTCGATCCGCAGGCGGCGCAGCATGCGATCGCCTTCTTCGGCTTCCTGCGGCACTCGCAAAGGCGAGTGGGCCGGCCAGACCTTCACCCTCGCTCCCTGGCAGGCGTTCGTGGTCGGCTGCCTGTTCGGCTGGCAGCGCGCCGATGGCCTGCGGCGCTTCCGCACCGCCTACTGCGCCGTGCCGCGCAAGAACGGCAAGAGCACGCTCTCGGCCGGCATCGCGCTCTACCTGCTGGTCGCCGACGGCGAGCAGGGCGCCGAGATCTACTCCGCCGCCACCACCCGCGACCAGGCCCGCATCGTGTTCGACGAGGCCAAGCGCATGGTCGGCTCCTCCCCGGCGCTCAAGCGCCGGGTCCAGGTGCTGATCAACAACCTGAACGTCGAGGCGAGCGCCTCGCGCTTCATGCCGCTGTCCTCCGACGCCAGCTCCATGGACGGCCTGAACGTGCATGGCGCCATCATCGACGAGCTGCACGCCCACAAGACCCGCCACGTGGTCGACGTGCTGGAGACCGCCACCGGCGCCAGGCGCCAGCCGCTGCTGTTCGAGATCACCACCGCCGGCTACGACCGCCACAGCATCTGCTTCGAGCACCACGACTATGCGATCAAGCTGCTGGAAGGCACCCTGCAGGACGACAGCTGGTTCGCCTTCATCGCCTCCGCCGACGAGGGCGATGACTGGACCGACCCGCAGGTCTGGCGCAAGGCCAACCCGAGCTTCGGCCTCTCGGTCAAGGAGGACGATCTCGCGCGCAAGGCCGAGAAGGCGATCGCTCTGCCCGGCGCCCAGAACGCCTTCCGGCGCATGCACCTGAACGAGTGGACCGAGCAGGCCGAGCGCTGGATCGACCTCGCCGCCTGGGATGCCTGCGATGGTCCGGTCGACCTGGAGCAGCTGCGCGGGCGGACCTGCTTCGGCGGCCTCGACCTCTCGACCACCACCGACGTCACCGCCCTCGCCTGGGTGTTCCCGCCCGAGCAGGACGATGGCCTCTGGCATCTGCTGTCGCCGCTACTTCGTGCCCGAGGAGAACCTCCGCAAGCGTGCCGAGCGCGACCGCGTGCCCTACGATCTCTGGACCCGGCAGGGCTTCATCGAGGCGACGCCGGGCAACGTCGTCGACTACGGCGCGATCGAGCAGCGCATCCTCGCCGACAGTGCCCTGTTCCAGGTCAAGGAGATCGCCTACGACCCCTGGAACGCCACCCACATCGCGCTGCGCCTGCAGGACGAGGGCGCCACCATGGTCGAGTTCCGCCAGGGCTTCCGCTCCATGGCGGCACCCACCCGCGAGCTCGAGAAGCTGATCGTCTCACGCAAGCTGGCGCATGGCGGCAACCCGGTGACCCGCTGGATGGCCGCCAACGTCGCCGTCGCCCAGGACCCCGCCGGCAACCTCAAGCCCGCCAAGGACAAGTGCACCGAGCGGATCGACGGCATCGTCGCCATCATCATGGCCATCGGCCGCGCCATGCTCGCCCAGGACGAGCCCCAGCCCGAGTACAGCCTGTTCTGGGTGTGACGGAAGTGAAGGCGCTGCGGGCCGTTGACCAGGACTTTCTGCGGCCAGGTGGTCCGTGCAGGAGCTGCTCGAGGCCGAGATGACCGCCGCGCTGGCGCCGAGAAGGGCGAGCGGACGGCGGCGCGGTTGGGCCCACCCGGGTCGGCAAGCTTGAGCTGCGGGTGGTCGGAGAGGGACACAAGCCCCTCTCCGCGCAACGGTCGTGCCGGTATTGCCAGCCTAAAGGAAGTCTTTGGCGTTTTCCTTGTCGACCACCACGGCACCGGTATCGACGACGGGCGGCAAGGTCTCGCCATTGATCAACATGAGCAGCGATTCGATGCCAATCGCCCCCATGTTGTAGGGACGCTGCGCCACCGAGATCTCCATATCGCCGTCGAGGATGGCCTGAGCAGCCTCCGGATTGCCATCGAAGCCGACGACCATAACCTGATCGAGCATCTTGGCGCTCTTCAGCGCCTGGATGGCACCCATGGCCATATTGTCGTTGGATGCGAACAGCGCTTTCAGATTCGGATTGGACGTTATGATGTTCTCCGTGACCGCCTGGCCCTTGGCAATGTCCCATTCCGCCGTCTGCTCGGCGACGATGTTCATTCCGCACGCCTCGAGCGTGTCGTGGCTGCCCTTGGCGCGCGCCTGGCCGTTGATGATGGCCATCACGCCCTGAAGGATGGCGACGTCGCTACCCTTCTCGATGTTGTCGCAGATGTGCTGGGCACCGAGCGCTGCCGCGGGCTCATTGTCGGTGCCGACATAGGTGATGTCGGGCACGCCGCCGGGCCGGTCGATGTAGACCACTTTCACGCCTTGATCGAGCGCCTTCTCGATGGTCGGGTTGAGGGCTGCCGGATCGGCCGGAGCGATGGCAAGGCCGGTGATGCCCTGCGTCAGTTGGTCCTCGACGAGCGCGATCTGGCCGGCAATGTCGGATTCACCCCCCGGCGAGCCGAGCGCAGTCACCTCGACGCCCAGTTCCTTGCCCTTCTCGAGAGCGCCCTGTTCGACCAGCGCCCAGAATTGGTTCGCCGAGGGAAGGTTGCCCATGATCACGGCAAATTTCTCTGCCGCGAACGCACTGGCGTTCGCTGCCAGAAGCAAGCCGGACGCGAGCAGCAACTGCTTGAGTTTCATTGTGTTCCTCCTGTTTCTGCTCCTGTTGCATCAGTGGCCAATCCCGTGCCGGAGCGCGCACTGGGGATCGGTCATTCCTAGTTGCCGGCTCGACGGCGAAGCACGTCGACCCAGACCGCCAAAATGATGATCACGCCGATCAGCGTCTGCTGCCAGAACGCGCTGATGTTCATGAGGTTGAGGCCGTTGCGCAGCAGACCCATGACCAACACGCCGGCGAACACGCCGTGCACCGAGCCGCGCCCTCCAAAGAAGCTCGCGCCACCGATGATGACGGCCGCAATCGCGTCGAGCTCGGCGCCGATGCCGAGATTAGGATAGCCCGCGCCGGTGCGTCCGGCCATCAGCAATGCGGCGAGCCCCGCAAAGAACCCCGACGCGGCGTATACGAATACCAGCACGCCGTCGACGTTGATGCCGCTCACCCGCGCCGCCTGCGGATTGCCGCCAACTGCGAAGATGTGACGTCCCAGCGAAACCTTCTTCAGAAACAGGCCGACACCGGCATAGCAGACAAGCAGCACGATGGCGCTCACAGGTATGACGGCGAATTTGCCGCCGAAGGGAAGCGGGATGTCGGCGATGCCGAGAAACCGCACCTCGTCCGACACGCCTGAAACGGGCCGGCCATTGGTGACGAGATTGCACAGCCCGCGCACAGCGTTGAGCGTTCCAAGCGTCATGATGAAGGGATGCGGCAGGCGGAGCAGCGTCAAGCCGAGACCGTTGATGATGCCGAAAAAGGTTCCGACAGCCGGACCAATCAGCATGACCAGCGGCCAAGGCACTCCCGACACATCCGCAAGCGCCAGGAGCATGATGGACAACGCCATCACCGAGCCAACGGACAGATCGATTCCGGCAGTCAAGATGACGAGATAGAGCCCGAGCGCCAGCAGGGCGTTCATGCCGATCTGCCGAATGATGTTGGTCAGGTTTTGGGCCGACAGGAAATATTCGGGCTGAAGGATGGTCAAGACGACGCCCATTGCAAGGACGACAATCATGATCCCGTAGTCGCCGAGCAGGCGGGAGCGCCAACCGGATCCTCGTTCCTGAGGAACGGCGACATCCGGGTATTCGGCCGTGTCTGCCACGTCAGTTGACCTTGTCATGCGCGAGAGCTTCGGTAGGGTCCATAGTGCCCATGATCCAGCCGATCACCTCGTTCCGGTTGGTTTCGTTCAGCTGAGCTTCGGCGAAGTTGCGCCCATGAAACAGCGCCATCACCCGGTCGCAGACGTAGAATATGTCATCCATGCGGTGGCTAATCAGGATGACACCGACGCCGTGGTCCTTCAGGCGCTTGATCAGGTCGAGCACCTTGCCAACCTCCTTGATGGCAAGCGCGGCCGTCGGCTCGTCCATGATAACCACTTTGGCATCGAACGCGGTGGCTCTCGCTATCGCCACCGCCTGGCGCTGGCCGCCCGACAGGTCCTCGACATTCTGGTCGACCGATTTGACGTGGATCTGCAGCCGCTCCAGGTGTTCGGCGGAGAGCTTGCGGGAACGGGCATGATCGACGATGGTCAATCCGCCGAAGGTTTTGCCCGGTTCACGGCCGAGATAGATGTTCTCGAAGATCGGCATGTTCCCAGCCAGCGCCAAATCCTGATAGACCATTTCGATGCCGGCCCTGTGGGAATCCCGCGGCGAATGGAACTGCACCGGGCGTCCTTCAACCAGGATCTCGCCTTCGGAAGGTCGGAATAGGCCCGACAGGACCTTCATGAGCGTCGACTTGCCAGCGCCGTTGTCGCCGACCACGCCCAAGACCTCGCCCGCTTCCAGCCTGAGATTGACGCGGTCAAGTGCAGTCACCGCACCGAAATGTTTTGAGATGCCGCGAGCTTCAAGCGACGGTGACTCGCTCGCCGTTTCCCCCGACGCCTGCACTGGCTGCTCCTCCCTTTCGCCACGCGTCTGCCCGTGTGCCTGACGCGAACATAGTCAGCATTTTTGCCTGGTTCGGACAAGAGGACCGCGGGGTGGTTAGGGCGTGTACTCATAAACGGCGCCAAGCCCAAGTCCGGCTCCGGGGTGGCCTCGGACATTTGTCCGCCGGCGTGCATTGTTGCGGATGTGCCAATCGCTTCGATCTTTGAGGCGATACCGTGAATGTCGCCGCTCGTCTCTCCGGTTTGGGTTCGAAGACAGCCATCCACCTGAGCGGTGACGCATGGGCGCGGGTCATAGGCGCTGTCGTTGCGTGCCGCTCGGCCCGATCGAGTTCAAGGGTGGGCGACGGATCGTGGTATATCGACACCAGAACGACGATAGTTGACGACCTATCGGCATGACCTCACCCCGGAGCAAGGTGGCCTGCGGGATCGGATCAAGGAGCAAGGACCAAATGGCGCTGCAAGCGAATGAAGTGCCATCCAGGCCGATTATTGCCGGGCCTGGCTCCCCGGCGATATCCGCTGTCGGGACATCTTTGGTCGTTCGCGAATGGACGGACTCCGGGCCCTCCTATCTGCACATTCACCGCTCGGACGACGAAGCGTGGCATGTGCTGGAGGGGTCGCTGCGGTTCATATTTCCGGACCGGGATGTTGACGCCCCCGCAGGCACCACCGTCTTCGTGCCTGCCGGCTCGCCACACACCTATCGGGTGACGAGGCCCAGCCGGTATCTGATTTTCCTGACCCCAAGGCTTGATCGCCTCATCGCCAGGCTGCGGAATTTGTCCGATCAATCCGAACTGCGGGCCACGCTTGCCGAGTTCGACACCGTGCTGGTGGACTAGAATGGATGAAAAGGGGGCAGCAGCATTCCGATCAAAAGCGAGCAAAGCGGCGTTCAGTTCCGCGGCGCCATCGACACGCTCAAGGTGTTGCCTTGGTGATTGCCGCAGCTGCTGCAGCGAAGCTTGCGCTCGAGGTCGAGCAGCCTGGTGTACGGCGGTCGGCCGTGCTGCAGCAGCCTAGCGTCGATGTGGGTCCGTTTACCGCAGGCGGGACAGGTCGCGACGATCACATGCCATCGGCGCAGATCGTCGAGCCGGAAAGCATAGCGTGGCGGCATGTTCCGCTTTTGTTCCACTCCGCGAGAGGTATGCTAGAGCGGGCCGCGGAGCAAGAGCGGTGTGCGCCGGCTGCGGTTCGGCGGTGACGGGCGGGGTCCATGAGCGGCTTTCACGAGGTCCGGTTTCCGGACAACATCGCGTATGGGGCGACAGGCGGGCTTGGGATGTCGCGAGCGGGCTGAAGAAGCAGGCGCAGATCGAGCTGATCGCCTTCTTTCGGGCGCGAACGGGCAAGGCCTACGGCTTCCGGTTCAAGGACTGGACCGACCACAGGGCGACCGGACAGCTCCTCGGCACGGGCGATGATGCCCTGACCCAGTTCCAGCTGGTCAAGCACTACCCGTCCGGGAGCGTGATCGAGGTTCGGACCATCACCAAGCCGGTCGCCGGCACGGTGCAGGTCTACCTGGACGGCGTAGAGCAGCTCTCGGGCTGGTCCGTCAACACGACCACCGGGCTCGTCACCTTCGGTACGGCGCCGGGCGTGGGCGTCGAGGTCACCGCGGACTTCGAGTTCGATGTGCCGGTGCGGTTCGATACCGACCACATGGCGGTGACCATCGAGACTTATCAGCTGCACACTGGCAGCAGATCCCGATCGTGGAGCTGAGGACCTGACGTGAACATCATCAGCGATGCGGGTCGCGACGCTCCCGCGATGATATTCGCCAGCCCATCGAAGGATCACGTACCGCTGCGAGGCTCCTGGGTTCGGGGTGTCGGTTGCGCGGTTTGCCCAAGGCCGGCGCGCCTGGCCATCTCGGAGCGCTGCCGGGAGTAGCCCGGTGCCGTCATGGGGTAGTCGGGCATGAGCCCGAACAACTCGCGATACGCCGCCGGCGTCAGCTGGTGCGCGACGGCGAGGTGGCGCCGAAGGATTTTCTGCTGCTTGCCGCAGACCAGACAGACGAGGTGATCCTCTTGGATCGAACGGCGCACCGGCACGGCAGGCTCCGGCTTGGCGGGGGCCGGCTCGGTGCTCTCCCGGCCGAGCGCATCCAGGGCGCGGGCAACCGCACCGATCAGTTCGCCCAGATCGGCCATTAGCGATGGTGTTTTTGGTGAAGTAGGCGACGACGATCTCCGTCGTGAGCGCCGCAACCGACCGCGGCTCCTCCTGCTTGGGTTCTTCGGCATGCTCCGTCACGAGTCCGCCTCCGCCTGATCGCCTCTGTGCTGGTTAAAGCACACGGTGAGCTTTGGCAAACAGCAGACCTGTCCACGCCTCCGGGGGGCTGGCAACAGCGCGCCGCGAGGCACCCGACACCTCCCTTCCCTTTCCCTGCAGCTTCGAGCGCGATTCCCATGCCCAAGACCCTGACCCCCGCCATGCGGGCGCATCTCGAAGAGGAGACGACCCGGCTCGCGGCGATCTGGCGGATCACGAGGAAGGACGGCGCACAATTCTTCTTCACCGATCATGACCGCGACATCGTCTTCGGTGGCGACACCGCCAACGACGTGCTGGCCCCTTACGAGAATCATTGGTTCGCAAGCGGTGCTCTGACGTTCGAGACCGGCAGCAACGCGGGCCGCACGCTCGAGATCAAAAGCTGGACCCAGACAAGCCGGACGCTGGAGCTGTGGGAGCCGGCCAAGCGCGCCGTCCAGGTCGGGGACCAGTTTCGCCTCTACGCCGGGTGCAGCAAGCGCGTGATCGAGGATTGCCGCGACAAGTTCCAGATCCCCGGCAGTCTCCTGTTCACCCATGGCAACGCCAGGAACTTTCGGGGTGAGCCCTACGTTCCGGGCGGCGCCCTGGTGGCGCAAGTGCTGTGACGACCACCACGCTCGCCACCGCTGGCACGCTCGGTCTGACCGCTGCGGGCGGCTACCTGTTCGGCCCGCTGGGGGTTGGGGCCGGTGCCTTGGTCGGCTCGTTCCTGTTCGGCGGCTCCAGCCAGAAGGTCGAAGGGCCGCGTCTTGGTGACCTGTCGGTGGCGGCGTCGAGCTACGGCGGCGTCATCCCGGTGGGATTCGGCACGCAGAAGGTGGCCGGCACGATCATCTGGGCGACCGACATCCGCGAGGAGAAGCACACGAATACGCAAGGCGGCAGCCTGTTCGGCGGCGGCACGAAAGTGGTCGAGTACCGCTATTTCGCGAGTTTCGCGGTAGCACTCGGCGAGGGTCCGGCAGGTGCTGTGACCCGCATCTGGGCCGGCGACAAGCTGATCGCCCGGCTGCGTAGCAGTGACCACGCCAAGGCCAACCACCCAAAGTACCGCTTCCGGATCTATCTCGGCACCGAGGATCAGCAGCCGGACCCCCTGATCAGGAAGCACGTCCCGGCGCACGCTGCGCCGGCGCATCGCGGCCTGGTGTACACCGTGTTCGAGAACCTGCCGCTGGATGAGTTCGGCAACCGGGTGCCGCCGATCACGGCGGAAGTGGCGTGGGGCGGTGCGCAGGACGCCGTCGCCAACGCGGCGGTCGTGAGCACCGGCTACGAGGACGGGCACTGGTCGATCGATCCGGCGCGCAACCGCGCCTTCCTGCGCACCGGCTCTTCGGGATCGCTGGTGCGGCTGAACCTCGACACCATGACCGAGGAGCTGCGCCGGCCCATCTCTGACATCTACCCGGAGGTGACGCTGCTGGTCACCGGGGTGGTCGACGCCCGGGGCGACCTGTTCGTGTTCGGCAACACCACGGGCACCCGCATCGTCAAGATCGAGGGCGACAGCCTGAGCGCCACGGCTGATGCCCTGATCGGCACCAACGGCAGCGCCATGGAGATCATGTCGATCTATGACCTGGCCGGCCGTCACGACTTCGTGCTGTGGGTGGGCGTCCTGGGCACGGGCGTTCGCCTGTACCATGCGGAGGACCTGAGCCACTACTGGACGGCGCCGTCCGGCGTGTCCGCCGGCAACCTCAAGCCCGCCTATGACAAGAGAGCACCGAGCGCATCGATGGCATCGTCGCCATTATCATGGCCCCGGCCGCGCCATGGTCGCCCAGGAGGAGCCCCAGCCCGAATACTCCCTGTTCTTCGTCTGAAGGACGAAGGTACGATGGCGCCGGGCGTAGGTAGCGCTTGAGCAGGCAGCGATAGCCGGATCACTCAGCCGGTCGCGCCGGTGCAGGCCGGGCCAGAGATCGTAACCTGAGATGGCCGAGAGCCGCGTCACCTCGACCGCCGCCGAGTTCCTGGCGACCCGCGTCAGCCAAGCGGGGGTCCGTGCGATCGCAATTAGGCGCTGGCGGTGGTCGCGGAACCCCCGCCGCGCACCTGCCCACAAATCCTCGGTCGTCCTACCCTCGACCTCTGGGCACGGCGGAGCACCCGCATCCTTTGTCGATGAGGGGATCTTGTCATGCCTCTTTCGGCATCCATATACCATCCATCGGGCTGGCGACTGGATGGTACGACAGATGGCAGGTAACGTGCATAAGCTGCAACCCAAGTCCAGCGACACCGAGAAGATCACGATCAACCTCGGCTATGTCGACCTCGGCCATATCGACCTGATGGTGCAGGACGGGTTCTACTCGAACCGCACCGACTTTATCCGCACCGCCATTCGCAACCAGATCGAGCGCCACGCCGGGGCGGTGAAGCGGTCGGTAGCCCACAAGAGACTTGACCTCGGCCTGCGGTACTACAGCCGCGAAGATCTCGAAGCGGTGCGTGCGGCCGGCCAGACGCTCCACATCCATGTGCTGGGCCTTGCCACCGTTGCCCATGATGTCACGCCTGAACTTGCCCGCGCCACGATCGGGTCGATCGTCGTGCTGGGGGCCCTGCGCACCAGCTCGGCCGTCAAGGCCGCTCTGGCCGACCGGATCAGGTGACCGGGCTCGCCGCCGCCTGTTGCCTTGCTGATCCCACGGCGCCACCGCCGCTCACCCCAGATTTTGCCAACCGCCTTCTCAACTGCGAGACGGACCAGCTGCCTCGCGCGGCCTGACTCCTATCACACAAACCCAGAAAGCTCCGGACATGAATGACGTACTGCACGCCGACATGCTTGAGGCGACCCGCCTCACCCGCGCCGGGCGGCTCACCGAAGCCACCACGCTCCTGCAACGCATGCTGCGCGGCGGGGAGGTGCCGGATACTGGATCCGCTCCGTCCGGCGAGGCAGCGCATGCGCCCGCCGGACGCGGCTCGCGCATCATCGACCTGAGGCCGGACACGATCCAGCTAACGGATCGCGAGCCATCACCGCGCGCCGGGCAGGCGTCCAGCAGCGGCGTCAGCACCCGGCCCGCCGGGAGGACGCCAGGAATGGGCGGGTCGCAAATGCCCGAAGCGCTGCGCAGCTTCCTCGACAGGATCGGCGCCGAGCCCGGTATGGGCGGGCTCGCCAGGCGTTCTCCGGCGCAGACGCCCGACGTCGTGCCGGACGGCGGACAGTTTTTGGCAGCTTCCTACAGCAACCGGGCCGGAAGCCGCGACTACAAGCTCTACGTCCCCAGCGGCTATCGCGGGCAGCCGGTCCCTCTGGTCGTCATGCTGCACGGCTGCACCCAGTCGCCTGACGACTTCGCCGCCGGCACGCGGATGAATGCGCGCGCCGAGGAGCACACCTGTCTCGTCGCCTATCCTGCCCAGGCCGCCTCCGCCAACGCCTCGAAATGCTGGAACTGGTTCAGCCCGCGCGACCAGCAGCACGGCCAGGGCGAGCCCTCGCTGATCGCGGGCATCACGCGGCAGGTCATGCGCGACTACGCGGTCGATTCCGAACGGGTCTATGTTGCCGGATTGTCGGCCGGTGGCGCGGCCGCCGCCATCATGGGCATGACCTACCCCGATCTCTACGCCGCGATCGGCGTGCATTCCGGCCTCGCCTGCGGGGCCGCCAGCGACCTTCCTTCCGCTTTCGCCGTCATGAGCCACGGCGAGGCTGTAGCCCCGCGCGGAACAGGGCACTACCGGCAAATGGTCCCGACCATCGTGTTCCATGGCGATCAGGACAGCACGGTTCATCCGCGCAACGGCGATCAGGTCATCGCGCAGTCCAGCGCAAGGACGACCACGGGCCTGCAGACCAGGGTTCAGCACGGTCGGGCACCCGGCGGGCATGCCTACAGCCGCACGCTGCACGCCGACGCGCGCGGGCGGGCGATCCTCGAGCAGTGGGTGATCCACGGCGCGGGCCATGCCTGGTCGGGCGGCAGCCCAGCTGGCTCCTATACGGATCCGCGGGGCCCCGACGCGGCCCGGGAGATGCTCCGGTTCTTTCTCGAGCATCCAGCCCAAGCCACACGATCTGTCTCGTCTGACTGAAGATCCGGAAGCTGGAGCGGCGCCGCGTGTCTACTGAACTGAACATGCCGACTGGTCGGGAACGCGAACGCCAGGTGCCAGGCAGGGCAGGCAGAAGGGGACGCAGCCCTGGGACAGTCGCACCCGGGAGGCGCCGCCCGCAAACTCACAGGGTGATCACGACGCGCCCGTTGCCGTGGCGCTCGAGCACGTCCACGGATACGTCTCCGCGATGCTGGCGCAGCAGAACGTCGAAGCGGCTGTCACCGACACGCAGCCCACGGATCACCACCTGATCGAGGAACTCCGGCAGGCGAGGATGACGGAAGCTGACCTGCTCGGCGGCCGGTTCGAAGCTGAGCCCGAGGCACGCCTGCAGCAGCGCGAACGGTGTTGCGCTCGCCCAGGCCTGGGGAGCACAGGCGACCGGATAGAAAGTCGGACCCTTGCCGGGCAGCCGCCTGAAGCCACAGAAGAGCTCCGGCAGGCGCCGCAGATCCATGTATGCTGCGGCTTCGAACAGCCCCCGCGAATGTCCGCAATACGTGGCTGGTGTGCCCGTAGCGTGCCATACCTAAGGCGATAAGAGCGTTGTCGTGCGGCCAGATCGAGCCATTGTGATAGGACATCGGATTGTAGCGCGCCTCGGTGGCGGCCACGGTGCGGATGCCCCAGCCCGAGAAGAAGTCGCTGCCCGCCAGCTGATTGGCGACGCGGGCTGCGCGCCCGGGCGCGGCGATGCCGGACAGCAGCACCTGCCCGGCGTTCGAGGTGCGCACACGGCAGGGTTGCTTGGCGCCGTCCAGGGCGAGAGCGTAGGTGCCGAGCTCATCGCACCAGAATGCGGCCTCGAAGCGCTCGCGAAGCTCGTCGGCGCGTTTTTCGAGGGCCTCGGCTAGTTCCGCATGACCGAGCGTAGCAGCGAGCCGAGCGACCGAGCGTCGGGCCGCGTAGGCGTAGCCTTGCACCTCGCAAAGCGCGATAGGTCCCTCAGCGAGCCTGCCGTCGGCGTGGAATACCGAATCCTCAGAATCCTTCCAGCCCTGATTGCCGAGCCCGCGCTCGGTGCGCGCCTGATACTCGATGAAGTGATCGCCGTCCCGATCCCCGTATTCGTCGAGCCAGCGCAGCGCCGCCTCCAGGCTCGGCCAGAGCTTGCGGATGGTGGCCAAGTCGCCGGTACGCTCGAAATACATTCCGGCGAGCATCAGAAACAGAGGCGTGCTGTCGATGCTGCCATAGTACAGGCCGAAGGGGATTTCCTTCAGACGCGCCATCTCACCCCGCCGCATTTCGTGCAGAATCTTGCCCGGCTCGGCGTCGGCAGCCGGGTCGAAATGCTGTGCCTGATAGGCAGCCAGCAGCTGCAGGACCCCGCGCGCGATCGCAGGATCGACCCACAGCATCTGCATGGCGGTGATAATGCCGTCGCGACCGAACACCGTACTGAACCAGGGAATGCCCGCGTAAGGGTACGGTCCCTGTTCGGTATCGGTGAGGAGCATGTACAGGTCGGCGACTGAGCGGCGCATGACCTCGTTGAAGATCGCGTTTGAGCTGACGACCGAGGTGGCGCGCGAAGACGAGCGGCGCAATGCCCGCCTGGCTTCGCGCAGGCAGACAAAAAACGGCTCCGGCCGCGGCTGACGATCGACCTTCCCGTTGCACTTGACCGAAAGAAACAGCGAGATCCGCTGGCCGGGTGCGAGGACGAGATCGTACGCCGCCTCCTCGGGCGAGATCTGATTTGGCTCCGGCGCGAACTCGAGGACAGTCTGGCGGCGCATGCCGTCAAGACCGAGATAGGTGAACGCCACGGCCCGGCGGCCGCGAAGCTCGACGGTGCTCTTGCCGCGCTCGGGTCGACGATGGCCGCGCACCTCGAATAGATCGGCAAAGTCGCTCTGGAATGCGAGGGTCAGGCGAACGTGATGTGTCTGGTCGGCGAAATTGCGCACCCCGAGTCGCTCATGAGCGCACCCTTCCCAGATGAACCGGGCGCGGACAATGTGAACGGTGTTACGTGGCAGTTCGAGCCGACCGTCGGCAAAAAAGTCGGGGTTGGTCAGATCGGCGATGAGCAGCGCGTTGTTGTCCTGGACCGTCGAGCTCAGAAGGAGGGGCCGGCGATCGTTGACGAGCAGTTGCAGGCTCGAAAGGAAGCGCGTGTCGTCGTGGAACAGTCCTTCCGGGCTGGATTCGCCAGGCGCGATGTCGCCGTAATGATCGAACACGCCGAAGGTGTCGCCGTGCTTGAGGGTACGCGGACGCCGCTCCTGCAGCGAGGAGGTTGCCGGAATATAGAACTGCACCGTGGGTGCCGGCGATGAAGCGAAGGCGTTCGCAGGCAGATCACCTTCGTTCATCGCTCGATGACACTCAAGCGACCTGGGCCGCTTCCATATCGCCAAAATCCGCGCCGCGACCATCTGCCAGCCGGCCGGCGGACCGGGCGAGTGGCAGGTCGAGGGCGGTGATCAGCGAGCGATACACGGCCACGTAGTCCTTCGCCATGCGTTCCGCGGTGAACCGCTGCTCGAACCGGACCCGGATCGCCGCGCGATCGAGCCCGTCGAGCTTGCTCACGGCATCGACCGCCCCTTCCATGTCGCCAACGACAAAGCCAGTCAAGCCATCTTCGATCACCTCCGGCACCGAACCGCAGTCCCAGGCGATCACGGGCGTGCCGCACGCCATCGCCTCGATCAACACAAGACCGAATGGCTCAGGCCAGTCGATCGGAAACAGAAGCCCAAGCGCATCGCCGAGGAACGCCGACTTCTCATGCTCCGCGATTTCGCCGATGAACTCGACTCCCGGATCGTCGAGCAACGGCCGGATGACGTTCTCGAAATACGCTTGGTCGACGCGATCGACTTTGGCCGCAATCTTGAGCGGCATACCACTGCGCTTGGCGATCTCGATGGCACGGTCCGGCCGCTTCTCGGGGCAGATCCTGCCGAGGAAGGCGAGATAGCCGCTGCGCTGCCCACTGCCCGCGGAATAGAGGTCGACTGGTAGACCATGGTAGATTGTGCGCAACCAGTTTGCGCATGGCCAAGGCCTGCGCTGATCATCCGAGATCGAGATCAGCGGATACTCAGGAAAGGCAGTGTAGACGACCGGCAGGTCCGG
This sequence comes from uncultured Alphaproteobacteria bacterium, assembly GCA_963753315.1. GTDB lineage: Bacteria > Pseudomonadota > Alphaproteobacteria > Geminicoccales > Geminicoccaceae > DASUGG01. Next base: position 23,182 of record CAVWCI010000030.1, on the reverse strand, counting down.
CAGGTCCTGGCGCCCGTGCGCGGTGGTCACGGTGCGCCCTGGGATCGCACGAAATAGCGGATAGTGCAGGTAATCGATATGGAAGTGCAGCACGTCGAACTCGTCGGCGCGGCGCCGCACCTCGTCCAGCATCACCATGTAGTGCGGCAAAGGATCCCTGATCCGCGGATCCAACCTCAGGGCCCGCTCGCTGCATGGCACCAGCTTCGCCGAAGTCAGCGAATCTCCGCTGGCGAACAGGGTCACCTCGTGCCCCTGCCGGACCAATTCCTCGGTCAGGTAGAAGACGATACGTTCGCTGCCACCATAGAGCCTCGGCGGCACCCTTTCGATCAGAGGCGCGATCTGAGCAATTTTCACTCCCTACTCCCGTCCCCTTGCTTCGGCTACGTACGCAGCTACCACCAAGTCCGCTGCGAGATCGGCATGGTCCTCTGTTTCGCCGCACCGCTCGCGTGACCTCACCAGCGTCGGGATAACGTTGGAAAGCGCCGTTAGTTCTCAGGCCGCGAAACTACTCTGCGATGGTGTAATCATCGCGCGCGCAATACATGGGCGAATCTGAGGGTCGCCACGTTACGGATCCCGAGAGAAAATATTTACAAGTTATTTTCGGGCTTTATACGGTCTGCCCTCGGGACCGTGTTGGAGATCGTGTCGCAGGTTCTTGTGCGGGAGGTTGAGCCACTGTGTCGAGACCGCGAGCTTGCGTTCACGCGGCGGGTCCTTCGCCGCAGGCGAAGCGGTACGAGACTCCGATCATATGCAAAATGGCCTCGACCTCTGCCGCGTCTCGCGGCGCATATACCATGACCGCGGTCGGCGGGATCAGGCCGCGGCGTGCCATCGGGTGCGGCTCCCTCCAGCCCTTCGCCAGCACCTCATCGACCGCCTCGGGCGGAAGCATCATGTGCATGCTGCCGTCATAGCGCGGGTGGACGTGGGCGAACTCGCGTCCGATCAGGAACGCTTCCGGGCGCGCGCTCGCGACCTCCTCAGCCAGCCACAGCGCCTGCGCACCTGGCACCGAGATAGCGGAAGGTCGGCGCTCGGCGTGCGGGAAGTCGAACGCCTTCCCCAGCAGCAGCTCGTAGACCTCGGGCGTGGTGCTCGTGGTCTCGGGCTTTGCGCCAGCCGGCGCGGCAGATCGAACATCGCATCCTCGCTTAGTCCACAGACGTGGGAGCGTGGGCGCGGCGGCCCGTGACTGGCCGCGCGGGATCTGGCAGGTCCGCAGCGGTACGCATCGCCCCGCGCCCATCATCCACCGCTTCACCCGTGCGTACAACGGCCGGCTCACCACCGTCGGCCGGCGGACGTTGGTCCAAAGTACGAGATGGGACAGCAGGTGCATGCGCATCAACATGGTTGCCGCCACCGCCAGCGGCGGCTGGACCATCTACAAGTGGGCCTGGCGGTTCTTCGGCACTCAGGCGCTCGATGAAGCCTACGTGCCGTTCTTCGGCGCGTTCGGGGGCGCATGGGATGACGGCATGGTCGCCCGCTGGAGCGCCACTCCGCACGGCATGCTGCGGCCGGGGGTGGACGCGATGGTATGAGCACAGTGGCAACGATGCGGCGCTTCGGCGAGACCCGCATCCATGCCGAGACAGCGAGCGGCTCCGCGCTCAGGTGCGTCTCTTTCGCCCCTCCAGAACAAACCCGGCGATGGCTGCCACGACGCCGATCGCGAAAAGAATCCAGTACAGCGCCACGGGAGCCCCGCCTGACGGAGCGCCGGCCTCTGGCACTGGAGTGGCAGCGATAAATCGCACGTAGAGGATGGCGACGGCAGCGAGGATCGCGAGAACGATACCGCCCCACTTCAACGTGGGGACAAGCCAGGTCGGCATGATCCCCTCCTTCCCTGTGCTGTGGAACTCTTCGTGAGCATCAAAGGCTAGCCCCCACAGCTCCCGCAGCAAAGAGAGACTTGACGACCACCGATGGTGCAGCTGGGATGAGCCCAAGCTTTCGCTGGTGACCCGCGTGCTTGCGATGGGGGGCGAACCCGTGCCGCGGCGATCAGCACACGGTCGACAGCTGGGCATGCTTCGCTGGCCACTCCATATCGTGCAGAGAGGCCGAGCCGGACCGTCCAATACACGACGCGTCGCAAGCCAAGCCGATGTGAAAGGACGATAGCGTGGCAACCGTCTTGGTGATCGGCGCGATCCCCAAAAGCCGCGTCGGCGATCACCATCCTGCTTGGTTGGGCGATGGAACATTTGGCGAAAGAGGACTGATCTGTTCTGTCTTGGAAAAATATTTGATCACAAAAACACTTTGCTTATTGAATATATGATCATACACACCATGTATTAATCTGCGAAATATGTTTCCGCCCGAATTGAAAGGATATCCTCATGGACAAGAACCAGAAGCTGGCGCGACCCGAGCCGAGCACCGTCGAGCCTGGCAAGGCCGCGTCGGCCGGACAAGGGCCGATGGCGCAGCAGCCGGGCAAGGCGAAGAGTCACGTGACGCCCCCGCCGCAACAGGGCAAGGCCGCGACGCACCGCGGGCCCGCGAAGAATTCCTAATACGCCGCGCCGGCGAGGCGGGCGATCGCCCTGCCCGCAAGGCCTCTCTGGGTAGAGCCACACTCGGTGGCCCTCAGGCAGCTGTAGGAGACGAGTCATGCACGGGCATGAAACTAGCCTTAGTAGCAGCGCGGCGTACTCATCGATCGCGGACTGGTTCGCGCTGAATAGCAACGAACTGACCTGGATCGCACTACTGGTCGCCGTTGGCGTGATAGCCGGCGGGATGTTGGTGTGAGCGCTGATCTCCAGCCCCGCTTGACCACCTGATCTCGTCGCGGATGCTGTCGGGTCGTGGTCGGCCTGCTCGACCTCGTATTCCAAGTCAGGCAAAACGCTATTTCTTGTAATGTTAAGGATGGTCAAGGAGTGGAAAGTACTGATTTGATCACCATCCCGATCAGGCGAGGGCTCCTGTAGGATTGCCGCGCGCACTTGCAACAGCAGGGCGAGGCCAGGCGGGAAGGCCTCCGGCCTCTCTCCCTCCTCCTCGCATCGGCCTTCTCCTCGCCGTGTCAGCGGCGGGCGCGGTCAGCGTAGTCCAGATTGTTCACGTCCATCCGATGGTACCGCCGGGTGCTGACGCTTCGCCTCAGCAAGCGCATCATTCAGGCTGGTGTAGCGATATTCCTTGTAGTGGAAATAGTTTGTAGGAACTCGCGTGATGCCATACTTGGCCATTTCTTCAGCGGCGTCGTCCCCGACGGTCGGGGTTGCTTCCCTGTGGTTTGCCGGTGTCATGTGTCGCTCTCCTATTTGGGCTCAGAGATGGAGGAAGCGGCTCAGAATTGCTTGCCCTCCATCCAGCCATCAATGTCTCGTTTCGCCTGTTCCTCCGAGATCCCTGAGCGCGTTTTGACCATTGAGCAGAGCTGCCGCTCGGTCTTGATCGACGAGAGACCTTCGCGAAGTCTGCACGTCTGCGCGCTCCTTCGGGCTAGGCATGCCGCACCGAGTTGCCGCCCTTGAGAATCACCTCGATCAGCGAGGCGGCTTCCTGATGGGCCGCCGCGCCGCCGGTCACCAGTGGTATCGAGTGGCGATGGGCGGCCGCCGCGTCGGCGAGGATCGCTCTGGCTTCGGCGCCATCGATGATCTTGTTCTCGGTGAGCGACAGCAGCATGGATTCGCAGATCGCAAGCGCCGCGTGTCCTGCTGCACCTGAAACGCTGCTCATGACCTCATCCTCCTGCGAACGTATTGCGGGACCGAACCGTCGCGGGCCGCGGTCCACCAGTAGAGAACCACAAGACTATCCCTTTGAGAGCGGCACCAGACTAATCTAGAGTAGTAGCCGACGCCACCTCGTGCCTTTATTCGAAAGTCTGTGGTTCACAGGCTCGTGGCCGTGGTACGATGAGCCTATGGCATCGGTTGCGAGCGCTCTGGTCCAGAAGCTGAACCGGTTCTTTCCGCTGAACCAGGATGAGCTGGCGAGCATTGCCGGGCTCGAGGCGCGGCGGCGCCCGATCCCCGCGCACACCGAGGTCGTCCACGAGCGCCAGGAGGGTCACCACGCGTTCATCCTGCAGGAGGGCTGGGCGTGCGCGTACAAGCTGCTGCCTGACGGCGGCCGGCAGGTGATCGATTTCTCGGTCCCGGGCGACTTCATGGGCCTGCGCAGCGTGCTCCTGCGCACCTCGGACCACGGCTTCGCGGCCGTGAGCGACATCGTCGTCGCCGAGGTCTCGGCGCGGCAGATGATCGAAACCTTCCAGCGGATGCCACGATTGGGGGCGGCGATCCTGTGGGCGGCCTCGCGGGACGAGGCGATGGTGGTCGAGCACCTGGTCAACATCGGCCGGCGCAGCGCCCTGGTACGCACCGCCCATCTCCTGCTCGAGCTGGGGCTGCGCCTGCAGCTCGTGGGGCTCGGCTCGGAACGCGGCTTCACCTGCCCGCTCAACCAGTATCTCCTGGCCGATGCGCTGGGGCTCACCGCGATCCACGTGAACCGGGTCCTGCGGCAGCTGCGCGAGCGCGACCTGGTGACCTTCCGGGAAGGTCGCGTCGAGTTTCACGATCTCGAGCGGTCTGCGCGACCTCGCCGAATACCACAGCGGCTATCTCGACCAGAGCAACGGGCTCGGGATCTGAAGATCGCGCCGGCCCGCTGAGCTGGCGCTCTCAACCTGCTGATCCAGGTTAGTGCCGCCCGGCGACCGGGTCGTTACAGATGCCTGTCGAGGAGCTCCTTCGCAAATAAGAGCGCCGGTGTGTCGGGCTGCCGGGTCGGTCCTCCAATGGGCCGGCCCGGGACCCTGAGGGAAGCGTATGGGCCTCGCCACAAATGGTGACGGGGAAGTGTGATGCAGCAGACGATCGAGCATGCCGATTGGCATGACAGGGCGAGCCCTGCGGCCGAATCGGACGCCCGTCACTGGGTGACGATGCTGGCCCCCTACCGCGAGTCGAGCCCCGGCCGCAGCCTGGCCGAGCTGTTCGTCACCGTGGTGCCGTTCGTGGCCTTGTGGCTCGCGATGCTCCTCAGCCTCCGCTACTCCTACTGGCTTTGCCTGATGCTCGCGGTGCCCGCGGCGGGCTTCCTCGTGCGTCTGTTCATGATCCAGCACGACTGCGGGCACGGCTCGTTTTTCCGCCGGCGGCGCGCCAATGACTGGCTTGGCCGGGTGCTGGGGGTGCTGACCCTCACGCCCTACGGCTACTGGCGGCGCACCCATGCCATGCACCACGCCACCTCCGGCCATCTGGACCGGCGGGGCACCGGCGACATCGGCACGCTGACCGTGCGCGAGTACCAGAGCCTGCCGGCGTGGCGCCGCGCTCTCTATCGCCTGAAGCGCCACCCGATCGTCCTGCTCGGCTTGGGTCCGTTCTATCTGTTCGTGCTCAAGCACCGCCTGCCGGTGCGGCTGATGCGCGCGGGCAGGGATCCCTGGCTCAGCGTCATGTCGACCAACCTCGCCATCGCGGTGGTGATCGGTCTCCTGGTGGCTTCCCTGGGGCTGCGCGACTTTCTGCTGGTGCAGGCGCCGATCACCCTGCTCGCCTCGTCGGCCGGCGTCTGGCTGTTCTACGTGCAGCACCAGTTCGAGCACACCTACTGGGAGCGGGGCGCGGACTGGAACCTTCGCACCGGCGCGCTGCATGGCAGCTCGCATTACGATCTGCCGCCCGTGCTGCGCTGGTTCACGGCCAACATCGGCATCCATCACGTCCATCATCTGGCAGCCGGATCCCCTGCTACCGGCTCGGCGAGGCGCTGCGCGCGCATCCGGAGCTGCGCGCGGTCAGTCGCCTGACGCTCAAGGAGAGCTTCCGGTGCCTGCGTCTCGCGCTGTGGGACGAGGACCAGCAGCGACTGGTGGCGTTCCGCGATGCCCGCTCTGCCGTCTGCTGACAATCGTCCTGGTCATCATTCAAAGTACGATGAGAAATAGTACATGTCTTTGAAGTTCCTAAAAAAAGTTTGGACGGCGCTGATCCAGATTAGCGGCGCACGGCTTCAGGAGCCTAGACTTGATCTTGAAAGGACTCCCGGCGATGCCCTGGCGTGTTCGACGTAAAGGAGCGCCCGATACGCTAGCGACTGGCCATCAGGTCTTTGGCATTGCTCGTCCTGCTGGGATCGACCGCTCTACTCGGCGCCTGCAGCACGACCGCCAGTGTCGGAGAGGACCTGATATAAGTCCGCTTCAGTGCGAGGCAGACCAATCCAGAGAGGTTGCCATGCAACAGAATCAGAACTCGATCACAGCGCTTCCAACAGTACCGGGCGAGCAAGACGGCGCTCTTCTGGTCCTGCGCGGGATCCGTCGTTGTCGCCACCATCGTTGGCTTCTCGTGGGGCGGCTGGACGACCGGCGGCAGTGCCCAGGACATGGCGGACAAGGCGGCCGCGAGCGCGCGCCAGGAGCTGGCCGCGGTCGTGTGCGTCGACCGCTTCATGGCCGCGCCGGGCGCGGGCGACCAGCTGGTCGCGCTGCAGGAGATCACGAGCTCCTACGCGCAGAGCAAGTTCGTCGAGGAAGGCGGCTGGGCAACAATCGTGCCCGCCAGCAGCACGGCTGACCGTAAGGCGAGTGCTGCCGCGAGTGCCGATGACCGCAAGGCGGCCGGGCTGTGCGCCGCGGAGCTTGCCAAACGTGAGATTTCCACGACCGAGAAAACCGCGCAGGTCAACGACGCGACCTTGGCGCAATAGGCGAGCCGCCGCCACAGCGCGCGGCGGTGCAGCCCCTGGGATCGGATTTGCGGAGGGCTCGACGATGCCCCTCTCGAGGCAGCAGTTACAGTCCGATCAGGCCGGGCGGGAAAAGATCGCCGCGCGCCTCGGCTCCGGGCGGCAGCCTTCGATCTGTGCAAGCCGGTCACGCAGCAGGCGGCCGCCGCTTGAGGCATTGTTCTGGGCAGATTGGGAGCGAGCCGCTCCGAGGTCGCGCGGCGATCTGGCGCTCACCGCCGAAAGCTACCTTCGCGCCCGGATTGTGGTCGAGCACGTTTTGGGCGCCGGAGCTGACCGCACCGCTCACTCTCCTGGCTGCTTGGTACGTCTGAGGCGACCGCCGTTCGGCTACGCACCCGCGACGGCGGGCCGCAACCGGACGGCATGCTGATGGAGGCGGTTGTCCGCGCTCGCTGCTTTGGCAAGCGTCCACTCCCTTCATCAGAAGGAGCGGAGCGCGCTCGCGCAGGCTTGCTGCTCGAGTGCTGCTGGTCGTTCGAGTGTCATTCGTGATGCAACGTCGCATGCACCTGATCGCCTGGGAGCTGAGCAAGCGGTTCGCTGGCACCCCTCGCGGATCCGATCGTGCGCCTGATCCGACGCCGCGACCGATCAGGTCTTCCTCAGGCGGCAACTTGACCGCAAGGAGTCGCGCCAAGTGAAGATTGCCCAGGTTGCGCCCCTTTACAAGTCGGTGCCGCCTCGTCTCTACGGCGGGACCGAGCGGATCGTTGCTCATCTCACGGATGCGTTGGTCGAGCTGGGCCATGACGTGACCCTCTTTGCCAGCGCGGATGCGCGGACGAGCGCGAAGCTCGTTTCAGTCCGCAACCAGGCCATCCGGCTTGACCCGCACCCTCTTAAATCTGACCTGGCCGCTCATCTGTCTATGCTGCAGGAGCTTCATCTCAGGGAGGACGAGTTCGACGTCATCCACTTCCACGTCGATCTGATCCACTTTCCCTTCTTCGAAGAAATGGCGCACAAGACCGTGACCACCCTTCACGGCCGGCTGGACCTGAAGGATCTATCCGAGGCTTACGCGCGCTGGCCGCAATACCCGCTGGTTTCGATCTCGAACGACCAGAGACGTCCGCTGCCGGCGGCCAATTGGGTTCGGACCATCCAGCACGGGGTGTCCGACGACATGCTCCGCTCCATGGCTGAGCCCAAGGGCGACTATCTCGCCTTCCTCGGCCGGATCTCGCCCGAGAAGCGGCCCGACCGCGCCATCGCCATCGCCAGGCGCGCAGGGCTCAAACTCAAGATCGCCGCGAAGGTTGACGCGGTCGACCGGACCTACTTTGCCGAGGTGATCGAGCCCCTGCTCGGTGAACCGGGGATCGAGTTCGTTGGCGAGATCGGTGATCGCGAGAAGTCAGCGTTTCTTGGCAACGCCGTCGCTCTCCTGTTTCCGATCGACTGGCCCGAGCCGTTTGGCCTTGTCATGATCGAAGCCATGGCGTGCGGAACGCCGGTCATCGCTTGGCGCTGCGGCGCCGTCCCGGAGATCGTCGTCGACGGCGTAACTGGCTTCATTGTCACTTCGGAGGACGAAGCCGTGAGCGCGGTCGAGCGCGCATCCAGCCTGGATCGATCCGAGATCCGCCGCGCCTTCGAGCGGCGCTTCACATCCAAGGTCATGGCGCGCAACTATCTTGCCCTCTATTGGAGCCTCGCCCACGGGGGCGATCTGGACCTGAAGGTCGCGGCGGGATAAGGCGCGACGCAGGACGGGAGCGAGCGGGCATCGTCGAGCAGATGGCATCGTTCTGTGATGCACAGGCGCGCGCCGAAGTCCAAGATTCGAGCAAGCTCGAATGGAGCGCCCGTCCTCCGCTATGGCGAGCCCGTCACCTGCTCCTCGACCTAAGTTGGAAACAGTTTTCCTCTCCATCTGAGAAGTTAATTTGGCAGATAATGATGCTTTCTGCTTTCTGGAGAACAAATTTTGGCGTATTCTCACTGAGATCGCCGGCCGCTTTAATCTCGTAACCTTCTTGCGCTAACTCCGATATCGTCTTATCGAGATTTTCAATCGGCGATTGTTGCTGTTGCGCGAAAGCCGTCGCTCCCGCCATAGTCACGACGATTACCGCAGCAGCCGGTTTCCACATCACACTCTACTCCGTTCCGCCCATGCGGCTACAACGCCGCCACTCTGCCGCTCCCGCTGTTCCTGCGGTCGCACCTGGGGCGACCGTACCTTGGAGACCGCCGAGCCCATCCACCCGGCGAGGTCACCGCCGCGTTATTGCGTCGGCGCCACGGGCGGCGGTCCCCCACGAGCCGACGGCCCGGGCGAGGACTAGCAGCACGACGATAGCGGCCGCGACCCTCGTACCGCAAGGGGCCTGTCCCTCGGGTTCATCGTCCGCCCCCTCTCCGATGGCCGCCGCGCCCCGTCGCTATCGCAGGCTGCGGCTTCGCTGCGTACATCTCGGACACGCCGCGGGGAGGCGAGCCTGAGGGTGTTGCTCGGCGGCTCGTCGGCGTTGAGCGAGCGGCGCCTTCGCGATCGCTCGTTCCACGTCGGAGGGGTGCGGGCGTCGTGCAGGAACGGCGCCCACTCCCCCTCCGTTCACCCGGATATCGGCGCGATCCTCCGCCCGGGATGATCCGGGATTGGGGCACTGATCGGGTCGGCTGGTCGGGGCGCAGGTCCGTCGATGCCCCCGGTTGGGATGGACCAGCTACCCCGCGGCTTATGTGCGGATGGCATCCATGAGAGCGTTCCCCCCCATGAGCCGCCGACGGCTCCTTGGCCTGGCCGCGACGGCGGCGACGATACCGCTGCTGAGGCCGCTCCGCTCCGCCCGCACTTACGCCGCGGCACAACGGGACTTGCGCTTTCGCGCCTTATGGAAGGGGTCGTCGATCGGCGAGCACCGCGTCGCGTTCGGGACGAACGGCGATCGCCTGGTGGTCAACACGCACATCGACATCGCTGTCAGGGTCTTGTTCTTCACCGTGTTCCGCCTGAAGCACGATGCGCAGGAAATCTGGCAATCCGGCCGCCTGGTATCGGTCAAGAGCACGACAGATCGCGACGGCACGCGCCTGCAGGTTTCCGGCAACGCTGCCGCGGGCGGCTTCCGCATCGTTGGCGAGAACGGCCCCTTCCTCGCGGCCGCGGACCTTTTGACCACGGATGCGCTTTGGGACAGGCGCATCGTGCATGAGCAAAGGCTGATCGACGTTCAGTACGGCGGCGAGATCGGGCTGGTGGCGAGGCCGTTTGGCGAGGACCAGGTCGCCACCCCACAGGGACTGGTGCACGCCAGCCGCTATCAGATGATCACGCCCCACTATGCCGGCAGCGTGTTCTACGACGGAGGCGGGCGCTGGGTCAAAGCCCTGATCGAAGTGAAGGGAGAGACCATCGAATATGCGCTCGCGACATAAGACGATCCCGAGAGCCTGGTCCTGGGCGCGCACGGTGGCCATGGCATGCGGTTTCGCGGCTTTGGCAGTCACCGGGCTGGGCTGCGCGCAGGTGCCGGGGCGGCCGGACGTGGTGATCGGCACGGCCAGTCCAGCTGACGTCGACTACCCGCTCGGCGGCGCGATCTGCCGGTTGTTCAACCTCGATACGCCGCGCCACGGCCTACGCTGCGCCGAAGAGCCCTCGGCGGGCTCCATCGCAAACATCGAAGCGCTCCGCAGCGGCCGCATCGATATCGGCATCGTGCCGTCGGACGTGCTCGCCGACGCCGTGGCTGGCCAGGGACCGTTCGCCGCGCGGGGTCCCGCTACTGACCTGCGCGTCCTGTTCGCCGGACATGCCGATATCTTTACGCTGGTCGCTCACCAGGATTCGGGAATTCGGACGGTGACTGATCTGCGCGGCAAACGCATTGGCATCGGCAGTCCCGGCTCGCGGCAAAGAGCCAATATGGAGCGCGTCATGGCCGCTCTCGACCTGTCGCGGAACGATTTCGCGGAGGTGCGCGAACTTTCCCCCGCGGAGCAGAACCGGGCTTTTTGCGCCAATGAGCTCGACGCGATCGTCTACTCGGTCGGCCACCCCAATGGCCTGATCCGCGATGCGACACTCACATGCCACGGCATGCTCGTCGCCGTCAGCGGCCCGGATATCGACCGGATGTTGTCCGAATACCAGGAATACGAGCGCGCGACGATTCCCGGCGGCACCTATCCGGTCAACCCGGCGGAGGTGCACACCTTCGGCGTCCGCGCCGTGGTCGTCACGACCGCGCGCATGCCCGATGCCGTGGCCTATGAGATAACGAGGGCGGTCTTCGACAATTTCGACGATTTCCGGCGCCTGCACCCTGCTTTCGAAGCGCTGTCGGTCGCGGGGATGGCCCATGCCACCGGACGTGCGCCGGTCCACGCCGGAGCCGCGCGCTACTATCGCGAACACGGGTGGCTGCCGTGATGCGCCGCCATCATTCGGCAATCGGCTTGGTCGCCCGGTTCGGCCCGCACGAGCGCCTTCGGATAAACCTGAAGGATCGATACCTTTGCTGGGCCGGCCTTGCAACCGGGCCGGTCTATCGGTTGATCAGCTTGCCGATCACAACGCCGATGCCGAACGCTACCAGCACGCTGATGAGAGGACGTTCCTCGATCTGCTGCTCCAAGGCGGCGACCCCTCGCGGCCGCGTCGGCTCGCCTCGTTCGTGGCGTCGTCCCACACCTCGCCCGCCCGCTCGGTCGCCCGCCCCACAGCGGCGCGGGCACGGCGCCCCCGCGTCTTGACCTCGTCGGTGGCGGCATCGCCAAAGGAGCTGACGAGCGAGCTGATGTCCTTGCGCAGCGTGTCGAGGTCCGCCTTGAGCGTGTCGAATTCCGCTTCCAGGTTTCGGTTGGCGGCGGCCATGTATCTTCCTCTGTGTCAGGGGTTGGGAACGATCGGATCATCCCGGAAATACGGTTCGATAGCGCTGATCCAGGTTAGCGGCGCGCGGTCATCGGAGCCCTAGATTTGATCCTCAAACAACGCCAAGCGATGCCCCGGCATGTTCGACGCAGCCAAGGAGCGCACGATGGCAAGCGACTGGCCATCACGCTCTATCTCGCTCGTCCCGGGGGATTGACCGATATGAACTGGTGGCCCGAGGCCGAGCGACCGCAACCCATACGTGGGGCTCTACAACAGATCGAGGCGGAAATTCCCCGGCTCCGCCGATACGCCCGGTACCTGGGATACGAGCCGGACCACGCCGACGACCTCGTTCGGGAAGGCCTTGTCCGCGCGGTCGCGGAGGTTCCCACGGCGATCGCGAAAATCCACACGGGCCGCCGCCCGGCACCTCGCTGCGCGGCTGGCTGTTCGCCATCCTGAGAAATTGCCACATCGACGAGATCCGCCGCAGCCAGCGTCCGGATGCGCCGGCCAGCACCCGCGAGGCATCCTCGCCGACCACCCGCCGCAACCAGGAAGCGGGCGCGGCCCTGTCCGAGCTGTGCGATGCCTATCTCAGCCTCAGCGAGGAGCGCCGCGAGGTGCTGCTGCTCGTGGCCATCGAGGGTCTGCAGCACGAGGAGGCGGCCGCGATTCTCGGGGTGCCGCTCGGCACGGTCCGCTCCCGCCTGTCGCAGGGGCGGCAGGCGCTCCGCCAGGCCTTGGAGGCCGATCGCACGGCGCTCGCGAGACCACCGCCGGCGCATCGCATGCAGGGATCGGCACCTGATGGCATCATGCATGGCCATGTCGATGCTTGAGGCGTGCTGCGCCTCGGTGGATCCGCCGTTCAGGCGAGCATTCTGGCGCCGGTTGAGTTGGAGCCTGTCGCTCAAGGTCGGCTCCGGGCGGCAGCCTTCGATCTGTTCAAGCCGGTCACGCGGCGCGCGGCTGCGCTCGAGACGCTGTTCCGGGCCTATTGGGAGCGCAGCGCCCCGAGATGGCACCGAAATCGGGCACTCACTGCCGAAAGTTACCGGCGCGCCCGGATTGTGGTCGAGCACGTCCTGGCGCCCGAGCTGGCGGCTCCGCTCACTCTCCTCGCTGCTCGGTACGCCTGAGGCGACCGCGTTGGGCAGGTGCTTGGACCCAGCATCCGCGACCGCCGACCGCAGCCAGACGGCATGCAGATAGAGAGCGCTTGTCCACGCTTGCTGCAGCGGCAAGCGGCCAATCCTCTCACCTGCTGAGCGTGATCGCAACCTTTTGGCCAAAGCACGGGGCCAAGGCGACGGGATTGTCGAGCATCCAGGGATAGCAACGATCCGGCAGCGTGGGCGACTAACGCATCGTGAGAGTCGGGCTAGGCAGCGCGAACCATAAACGCTGGCGGACAGCCGCACAAAGGCAAGAGAGGTCCATCCAATGCCACCGCAGAGCGGTGACGGCAACCGAGGCGGCCCTTGGGGCGCCCGGGGCCGACCCAGTCCCGACCTCGAGGAGATGATTCGGCAGGGACAGGACCAACTCAAGCGGATGATGCCGGGCGGCAGCCCGCGCGGGATGGGGATCGTCCTGATCGTCTGTCTCCTCCTGGCCGCTCTTGCCGTTTGGTCGGCCTTCTACACCGTGCCGAGCGACTCCGTCGGCTGTCGTGCAGCGCTTCGGCAAGTATCTCAAACAGGTTCAGCCAGGACTGAACTTCAAGCTGCCGTTGGGCATTGACGCCGCGACCATCGTTCCGGTCAAGCGACAGCTGAAGCAGGAGTTCGGGTTCGCGACCCCGGACGCCACCGATCCGTACCAGAGCCCTCAAAACGGCTTGAAGGAGACGGAGATGGTGACGGGCGATCTCAACGCCGCGCTGGTGGAATGGGTGGTTCAATACCGCATCTCCGATCCGATGAAATTTCTGTTCGACGTTCGCGAGCCGAGCGCGACGCTTCGCGCCGTCTCCGAATCCGTCATGAGGGAGGTGGTCGGCGACCGCACCGTGGACGAGGTCATCACCATCGGCCGTCAGGAAATCGAAGCGGAAGCCCTGATCAAGATGCAGGAGCTGTCCACCAAATATGAGATGGGGATCAGCATCGACCAGGTGCAGTTGAAAAACATCAATCCGCCCGGACCGGTGCAGGAATTGTTCAACGAGGTCAACCAGGCCCAGCAGGAGAAAGAGAAGCTGATCAACGAGGCCAGGCGGGACTACAACAAGGTGATCCCGCTCGCCGAGGGCGAGAAGGATCAGCGCATCCGCGAAGCCGACGGCTACCGGCTCAAGCGGATCAACGAGGCGGAAGGCGATGTCGCCCGGTTTAGCGCCCTGCTGGCCGAGTATCACAAGGCTGCGGAGGTCACGCGCCGCCGCATCTACATCGAGACTATGCAGGAGGTCCTGCCGGGCATTCGCTCCAAGATCATTCTCGACGAGCAAATGCAGAGCATCCTGCCATTTCTGAACCTCGATTCCCGACCGGGAGATCGACCATGAACAGACCGATCCTCATCGGCATCTTGGTTGGCTTGTGCGGTGATCGCGTACATCCTGACGAGCGCGTTCTACACCGTGAGCGAAGTCGAGCAGGTGATCATTACCCAGTTCGGGCGACCGGTCGGCGAGCCCGTGACCACGGCCGGCCTCAAGTTCAAGACGCCCTTCATCCAGGACGTCAACCCGATCGACAAGCGGATCCTCGAGTGGGATGGCAGCCCGTCGGACATGCCGACCAAGGACAAGCTCTACATCGCGGTCGACCTGTTCGCCCGCTGGCGGATCAACGATCCGCTGCAATACTTCCTGCGGCTGCGCGATGAGCGCAGCGCCCAGTCTCGACTGGACGACATTCTCGGCAGCGAGACCCGCAACGCTGTCGCGAAGCACGAGTTGATCGAGATCATCCGCACGACCAAAGACCGTGTGCCGCTGCGCGACGCCCAGCTTACCGACACCGAGAGCGACGTCGGCGCGCTGGTGCCGATCCAGCGGGGGCGCAAGCTGGTCGAGCAGGAGATTTTCGCGGCCGCCTCCCAAAAGGTGAAGGTGTTCGGCATTGAACTGCTCGATATCCGGTTCAAGCGGATCAACTACAACGAGAGCGTGCGTCCCAAGATCTACGATCGGATGATCAGCGAACGGCGGCAGATCGCGGAACGCTTTCTGTCTGAAGGGAACGGTGAAGCCGCCCGGATCCGCGGCAATCGCGAACGCGACCTGAACAAGATCCAGTCTGAAGCTTATCGGAGCGTCGAGGAGATCCGCGGCGTCGCGGACGCGAAAGCCACCGAAATCTACGCAAGCGCTTACAACCAGAGCCCTGAGGCCGTGGAATTCTATGAATTTACGCGAACCATGCAGTCATACAAGTCGATCATCGCAGAAAACACGACCCTGATCCTTTCGACGGACAGCGACCTCTTCAAGTTCTTAAGAGGCATGGTTCCTGATAGCGGCAGCTTTGCTGTCCAACGTTCCGCTGAGAAGCGATGACCATTCACGCCAGTCGTAAATGGGTCTCACATCAGGCTTGGCGCAGCATGCCGAATCGCGAAAGGTACTTCCCTCCCGAATAAAGCTAGTCCAGGTGGCGGGCGTGGTTGATCAGCCGCTGCGCTGAGCGAAGTCCTGGGTCTTGGGTGGATGGGCCTCCACGGTGCGGTGGTGCTTCACGGTAGCGGCGGCGTGGTGAGCGCCTTGGAGCGGATGTGCTCGGGTACGAGCTCGGCGTCCTGGCACAGGCGGTGGGAGGAAGCGCTCATTCAACCAGATCTCTATGCGCTGCGTCGACGGTTGGCCGACCTCGACCGCTTACCCAGCGACCTTGACCTTGCCGCTTGATCAGCCCGACCATGCCTCTCGCTTCCCGCGCCGCCCAATTTTCCACCAACTTCGCGACACGAACCTATGGACTGGCTCTATCCCCTCTCCGGTTTTGTCGTCGGCGCCATCGTCGGTCTCACCGGCATGGGTGGCGGGTCTTTGATGACGCCGCTGCTGATACTCCTCTTCGGCGTGCATCCTCTCACGGCGGTGGGAACCGATCTGCTCTACGCCGCGGTGACGAAAACCGCTGGCACCGCGATCCACTACAAGAACGGCAACGTCGACTGGCGCGTTGCCGGGCTCTTGGCTGCCGGATCGGTCCCCGCCACGGTGCTTACGATTTGGGTCCTATCCCGGATGCCAGCGCAGAGCCCGACCGCCTGCTCCCCGTTTGGGAGGAGCTTGAGCTAAGGGAGTGAGGCGTGGCTGTCTGGAGCGAGGAGGACAGCCATGAAGCGACGCAAGTGGAAGCCCGAGCAGAAGGCGCTGATCGTGCTCGAGGGACTGAAAGGGCGGCCGATCGGCGAGCTGTGCGCCGAGCACGAGATCAGTCAGGCGCAATACTACCAGTGGCGCGACCAGTTCCTGGCCAATGCCGCGAAAGCGTTCGAGCCGGCCGGCGCGCCGCAACGCCAGGGCCGGCTCGAACGCGAGAACGCGCGGCTCAAGGCCCTGGTCGGCGAGCTCGTCCTGGAGCTCAAAAAAAGCGAGGAGATCCTGGGGTGAGGCGCGGCCCGTACGCCAAGGTGGCGGCGCGCAACGCGGAGCTGCTCGAGCGCATCCGGGAGCTCAAGGCCGAGCACCCCTTCTGGGGCTACCGCCGGATCTGGGCGCATCTGCGCTACGTCGACGGCCTGGCGGTCAACCCAAAGCGCGTCTACAGCGTGATGAAAGCGGCCGACCTGCTGGTGCGGCCGAACCTCAAACTCCGGGCGCGCCGCAAGCCCGACACCAGGAAGCCGCGGCCGACGCGGCCCAACGAATGGTGGGGCATCGACATGACCAAGGTGATGATCGAAGGCTTCGGCTGGGTCTACCTGGTGGTCGTGCTCGACTGGCACAGCAAGAAGGTGGTCGGCCACTATGCCGGCCTGCAGGCCCGCGCCTGGCACTGGCTGGTCGCCCTTAACCGCGCCGTGAACCGCCAGTTCCCGCATCGGATCGAGGGCCAGCGGCTGAACCTGATGGCCGACAACGGCTGCCAGCCGACCTCCCTCGCCTTCATGCGCGCCTGCGCCGCACTGGGCATCCGCCAGGCGTTCACCAGCTACAGCAACCCCAAAGGCAACGCCGACACCGAGCGATTCCTCAGGACGCTCAAGGAGGAGCTGGTCTGGCTGCGTGCATGGACCAGCCCAGCCGCCTTCTTCGAGGCCCTCGATCGCTGGCTCGCCGACTACAACGCAACCTATCTCCATTCGGCGCTCGGCTACCGAGCGCCGAATGCGTTCGAAGCCGTGCATCTCAGCCGCGCAACTCCCTTAGCAGCCGCTTGCTAAACGGGGAGCAGTACACGACCACAGCCGCCATTTTCTCCATGTCGATCGGGGTGGCGCTGATCATCGCGGCCGTAGCCATCTTCTTTCGGCGCCGCATCCGGGACTACGCCCTGGCCCGTGCCGACAACCCAACGCGAACCCGCTACTCGGGCCCAATCACGGTGGTCTTCGGCGCGCTGCTCGGCGTCGTGGTGTCGCTGTGCTCGGTCGGTGCCGGCGCCTTGGGCGTGGCGGTGCTCTTCTTCCTCTACCCGAGGCTGCCGCCGGTTCGCATCGTCGGCTCCGACCTTGCCCACGCGGTGCCCCTCACCCTTGTGGCTGGCCTCGGCCACTGGATCATCGGCAGCGTGGATTGGCACATTGTCGGTGCCCTACTGCTTGGTTCCCTGCCAGGCATCTACATTGGTAGCCACCTTGCGGCCCACATTGCCGATCGCTTCCTGCTCCCAGCCCTGGCCAGTATGTTGATGCTGATGGGCCTGCGGCTCATCGCCTCATGAGACTCTCGGGGAAGGCCGATCGTCTTGAGCCGTTGAGGGAGATCACGACTGATCCTTGTTCAAGCCCGTCGCGAGAAGGATTACATGGCCTGGCTCGTCGCCCATGAGGCTCTTGAGATGGTCACGAATGAACTCAGAGCGGAGTTCGCAAGAAATCAGGCCGCGTCCATCTCTTTCATGAGGCCAGGACGCGGCTTTCACGAAGGCGTGCACACAGGAGTAGGAGCGGCAGTCCGAGGATCGCGAAGTAGTCACCTTCAATACGATCGAAGAGTTGTATTCCGAGCCCGTCGAGCTGATAGGCGCCGACCGACTGATGGACTTGGGGGCCGGCGGCAGCAAGGTATCGGCCGAGGAACTGTGGGGAGAAAGGCCGCATCGTCAGATGGGCCGTCTCGATGTAGTTCCAGGTGACTTGCCCTCCTTCGGCGAGCGCGACCGCCGAGTGGAGCTGATGCGTCTTGCCTCGCAGCGCGAACAGAGTGTCGCGGACGGCGTCGGGATCCTTCGGCTTGTGGAGTATCTTTCCGTTGAGTGAGAGTGCCTGATCGGCCCCGATGACAAGCGCTCCGGGGAACCGCGCGCTTACCTCCTGGGCCTTCGCCCGCGCGAGCAGCTCGGCGACATCGCCCGGATCCGTCTCCCCGTTGTCCTTGAGGAGCGCTTCATGGATCGCCGCCTCGTCCACGTCCGGCTCTACGATCCGAAACGCAAGCCCCGCAGCTGTGAGCAGCTTCCGCCGGCTCTCCGTCTCAGATGCGAGCACCACGTCTCGTTGGCTCAAACCCTCGATGAGACTTGCAGCATTCTCCGCCATCATGGATCCTCTCATGTCCATTTGTTCGATGCGAAATGTGTCGCCGCCCCTCGAGCATCTGCCGCAGCGACCCGGCTGCTGCCGTCCGCTATCGGGTAGCGCTCGGACAGTGGAAAAGACAGTTGCTGGTGCGCCATTAGCCGCTGCAACCACCGCAGCATCTCATCGCTCGCATCATTCTGGCCCGGTTTCATTGGCAGGAGCGGGACCGGTCCTCGATCACAGGCGGAAGTCTCTGGAGCTGCTCAGGCCCACCAGAGCCGCCTGCTGGAGCTTGGGATACGCCGGCGGCCTCACCGCGATGCCCGCGCGTCGTCCTTGTGCGTGTGAAGAAAGCGCGCGATCTGCTCCTTCAATTGCGCCGTCTGGCCCGCCTCAGCCATGGCAACGGCGTGGTCGAAAAGTTGCTGCTGGATGGGAGTAGGCAGATCATTCCACTGCAGGAGCACGGCCGCCCCAAGGCACTGCAGGATACGCTTCTCTCCCTCTGAGAGGGGCATGGGCTGGTGGCGGCTCGATTCTTCCGATGCCGGCCCAGGAGCACCTCCTTCGCTCTCCCATCTGGCAAGGGCGCTGGCCAGCGGATTGCTCGCGCCGCCTTCCGTCTCTTTGGTGTCTTGGCGATCATCGCATGCAATATGGGATGCCTGAGCGCCTGCCGCCACCTGGGAACAGGGCGCCATGTGGCCAGCGCCAGAGCGACGTGGCCGGCGCGTTGAGGGCGCCAGAGTTCCTTGATCCATGTATAGCAACAGCAATGTCACTCGTTATTTTCTTTGGAAGATTGTTGTCCCAAATATTATTAATGCATCTTGTAAAGATGTTACAGAAACACCACTTAACAATCAGCGGCAAATCTTTCCCAAGCGATCGGAAGCCGCGAGCGGGTCCGATCCCGAGTCCGGCCGCATGGGCGGCGGACCCGCCGCAAAACTGAGATACCGCTTCTCAAGAAGGGTATTGAGCTATGCGTACCTACGACTTCACGCCGCTGTTCCGTTCGACCATCGGTTTCGACCGCTGGAGCGACCTGTTCGACGCCGCGTTGCGCGCCGATGACAGCGCCGCCGGCTATCCGCCATACAACATCGAGAAGATGGGCGACGACAAGTACCGGATCATGATGGCGGTCGCCGGGTTCGGCGAAAACGACATCGAGGTCACCGCGCAGGAGAACCTGCTCGTCGTCAGCGGCAACCTCGGCGAGCCGCGCGAAGCCGGCACGACCTACCTCTATCGCGGCATCGCGACGCGCGCTTTCGAGCGCCGCTTCAGCCTCGCCGACCACGTCAAGATCGTCGGTGCGACGCTGGCCGACGGCGTCCTGCAAGTCGACCTCGAGCGCGAGTTGCCCGAGGCGATGAAGCCGCGCCGGATCGCCGTCGAGAGCAGGCCCGCTTTGGCCACGAAGGTCGTCGAGGGCACGAAGATGATCGAGGGCAAGAAGGTGGTCGAGGGCAAGAAGGCCGCCTGATCGCCACACGCTGTCTCGCGCGGGGACAGCGATCGGGGGCGTCCGCCCGTGTGCGGGCGCCCTTTCGGGTCGTGGGGCACGCCAACGAATCTGGAGACACGCAATGACTATGCGCACGAGCCACAAGACGGTCACGTTCACGCAGCCCTTTTCATTGAACGGGATCGACGAGGTCCAGGCAGCCGGAACCTATACCGTGGAGACCAACGAGGAGCCGCTTCAAGGTGTGTCGTTTCCCGCTTACCGGCGCAGTTGAGACCCTGATCTTCCTGCCCTCGCGACCAGGCGGCGCCTTTCGTGGAGCGCGTTGTCAACATCGACCCGTTGGAGCTGCGAAGCGGCCAGAAAAGAGATGCCGCGATCGCGGCGCTGGAAGGTGCGCGGCATGCGATGGCCGGCGTCGCCCGACCATGAAAACAACCTGAGCGAGGAACACGCGCTCAGGGGCGGGGCCCTGGTCGAAGGTTCGATCGAGTCCGCTGAACGGCCCGACCTCAGAGATTTGGTCAGCGTGCCCGAAAGTCGCGCTCGGCGTCCTCGATCTGACGCTCGACGATCGGGATGAGGATCGCGCCGAGGGCAGGCAGCTTGGCAAGGGCCGATCGGCCTTCCGGCGTGGCGGCGAAGGACGCCAGCGCCTCCAGCTCATCTGCCTCGAAGAGGTCGACCATCGCGCTGATCGCGTAGAAGCGGGTCATGTCGAAATCCACCTCGTCGGTGACGAACTCGATGAAGGCCTCTCGCTCTGACTGCCGGCAGCTCGGCGGCTCTCCGGGTCGCAGCCTTCTCAATCAACAAGGGATAGTCGACGACGCGGGCATAGGCTTCCGCCGCCGCCCGTCGATCGCTTTGCGCGCCCGCCGGGATGCTGGCCAACATCAGCGCAAGGGCGAGCGGGCCAACAAACAAGGACCGCTTGAACATAACCGAGCCTCCCCAGACCGCCGTTCGCTTAAGGCCGAGTTTGCGCTGATCCGGCGCAGCAGAGCAAGCTCTCGACGGCGGACATCATCGAAGTGGCCAGGCGCCACGGCCGTTACGGCTACGATGGATCGGATGAAGTCGGCATGAATCAAGATCGACAAGCTGATACCGGACTTGATCGGCTGCCCGGTGAACTCGTCGACTGGCTGACGAAACCGTTTGCGTCGTTCCTGCGCATCGAGGCTGCGGGCGGCGCGATCCTCCTGGCGGTCACCATCGCCGCCTTGGTCCTGTCCAATTCCCCGTGGGCCCATCAGTTTCTGACCTTCTGGGAGCTGCCCGTCGGCATCCGGATCGGCTCGCTGGAGGCCGCCCGCTCGTTGCGGGATTGGATCAACGACGCCTTGATGACGCTGTTCTTCTTCGTGGTCGCATTGGAGCTCAAGCGCGAGCTGGTGTTGGGAGAGCTGCGAAACCCACGCATGGCGGCGCTGTCGATCGCGGCGGCCGCGGGCGGCATGCTCGTTCCTGCCGCCATCTACGTGATGATGCAGTGGGGTCAGGAGGGCGCCCATGGCTGGGGCATCGTCATGGCGACCGACACCGCATTCGTCATTGGCTGCCTGGCCATGCTCGGGCGCCGCATTCCGCAGAGCTTGCGGGTCTTCATGCTCTCGCTGGCGATCATCGACGACATCGGCGCCATTCTGGTCGTCGCGATCGGCTACGGCAGCCAGCTTGACTGGGCTGCACTTGCTGTCGGCGGGCTCGGCATCGCGATCGTTCGCGGGATGACTCTGCTCGGCATCCGAAGCATTCCGATCTACTTTCTGGTGGGCGGGCTGACCTGGCTGGCCGTGGATGCATCCGGCATCCACGCCACGGTCACCGGCGTCGTTCTCGGTCTGCTGGCGCCCACCCGGAGATGGGTAAGCGATGAACGTCTCCGTGCGATCCTGGATCGGGTGGTCGCCTATCCGGCCGACCATTGGAGCGGGGATACCGAGGACCGCAAAGCGCTGAGGTTGGCGGAAGTCGCCGCTCGGGAGACGCTCTCGCCGGTCGAGCGGCTGGAATTCATGCTGCACCCCTGGGTGGGTTTCGTCATCATGCCGCTGTTCGCGTTCGCCAATGCCGGCGTACCGATATCCGGCGCCGATCTGAGGGATCCCATCGCGACCGCCGTCTTCTTCGGACTGACGCTCGGCAAGCCCCTTGGCGTCATCACCTTCAGCTGGCTGGCGGTCCGCTCGGGCATCGCTGTTCGGCCGCCGGGCCTCGACTGGGGCATGCTGGCGGGCGGCGGCATGCTCGCCGGCATCGGCTTCACGATGGCGTTGTTCATCGCAGGGCTGGCGTTCGGCGACGATCACCTCAACGCCGCGAAGTTGGGGATCCTGTCGGCATCGGTCGTTTCCGCGCTGCTGGGTACGGCGCTGCTGGTCTGGTTGTCTTCCAGCAGACGGGGACTACAGGGGTGACAATGCGAGCATGAAGCTATTCGAATGCCAGCATTGCGGCCAGTTACTGTACTTCGAGAACACGCGGTGCGAGCGCTGCGGACATGTCCTGGGCTATCTGCCGGACAGTGCGGTGCTGAGCGCCCTGACTCGGAAGGATGGTGATCGTTGGCGCCCTCTGGCCGCACCTTTGCGGCTCGTCCGGTTCTGCGCCAACGCCAGCTACGACGCCTGCAACTGGCTGGTGCCGGCGGAAGGCCCTGATGCATTCTGCCGGGCCTGCCGACACAACCGCACGATCCCGGACCTCGGCGCGCCGGAGCACCTGCTGCGCTGGCAGCGCCTGGAGGCCGCCAATCACCGGCTGATCTACGGGCTCCTCCGGCTCGACCTGCCTTTGGTCAGCAAATTCGAGAATCCGGAGTCAGGGCTTGCTTTCGACTTTCTGGCTGATCCCGCGCGACGTTCCCGGAGACGGCCCAGGTCACTGACAGGCCATGCCCGGGGGCTGATCACCATCAACCTCGCCGAGGCCGACGACGCGGAGCGCGAGCGCGCCCGCAAGGACATGGCGGAGCCGTACCGCACGCTCCTCGGACACTTTCGCCACGAGGTCGGTCACTACTATTGGGAGCGTCTAGTTCGGGACGGTCTTTGGCTGGAGTTTTTCCGGACGCTGTTCGGCGACGAACGTCAGGACTACGGCGCTCGCCTCCGGACGCACCATGGGCAGGGCCCGCCACCGCGTTGGCAGGAGTGGTTCGTCAGCAGCTACGCCAGCGCTCATCCGTGGGAGGACTTCGCCGAGACCTGGGCCCACTATCTGCACATGGTAGATACGCTGGAGACCGCCGACGCGTTCGGTCTGCGCGTCAATCCCAAGGTCGGACGCGATCCCGCGCTCGCCATGGCGATCGATTTCGATCCCTATCGTCAGGGCGACTTCGACGCCCTTGTCCAGGCGTGGCTGCCGCTCACCTATGCGGTCAACAGCCTCAACCAGAGCATGGGCCAGCCCGATCTCTATCCCTTCGTTCTGGCGCCGACCGTCATGGGAAAGCTGCGCTTCGTCCACGGCCTGATTCACCG
>CAVWCI010000029.1:0-143086 GCA_963753315.1 uncultured Alphaproteobacteria bacterium | reverse complement strand
TTCGAGACCAGCTACACGGGCGCGATGGTCGTGGTCCTGCTGATCCTGTTCACCGCCGCGCTGGTCGTGGCGCTCAGGCGCATGGAGATCGTGCGGTGAGGAGGCTGCGCGGCGCCGGCTGGTACCTCGCGTCGATCGCGATCACGATCGTCTTCCTCTTCCCGGTCTATTGGATGTTCGCGGTCTCGCTGAAGACGCCGCAGGAGATCTTCAAGTTTCCGCCGGCCTGGTATCCCGCCGACCCGCAGCTGCAGAACTTCCTGGTGCTGTTTCGCGACGGCGACGTCTGGTCGGTCTGGAACAGCCTCGTGATCGCCTCGATCAGCACGCTGATCGCGATGGTGTTCGGCACGCTGTGCGCCTACAGCATCGTGCGCTTCAGGACCGGCGGCGAGAACCTCGCGGTCTGGATTCTCTCGCAGCGCATGCTGCCGCCGATCGCGGTGGTGTTTCCGATCTTCCTGCTCTACGCCAAGGTCGGCTGGGCCGACACCTATCACGGCCTGATCCTGCTCTACACCGCGTTCGCGCTGCCCTACGTCATCTGGATGATGCGCGGCTACCTGCAGGAGATCCCGATCGAGCTCGAGGAATCCGCGCTGGTCGACGGCTGCTCGCGCTGGGGCGTGCTGCGCCACGTCGTCGTTCCGGTCGCGCGCAGCGGCCTGTTCGCCACGGCGGTGTTCGCGTTCATCTTCTCCTGGAACGAGTTCCTGTTCGCGCTGGTGCTGACCCGCACGCAGGTGATCACCTACCCGGTCCAGATCAGCCAGTATTTCGGCTCGCAGTCGACCTTCTGGGCCAAGATCTCGGCGATGTCGGTGCTCGGCACGCTGCCGGTGTTCTTCGCCGTCGCGGCCTTCCAGCGCTATCTGGTGCGCGGCATCTCGTTGGGTGCGGTAAAGGGCTGATGCCTTGCGGCTTGGAGGACTGAACCGATGGCGCAAGGGCCGAATGCAGGGCTGATCGGCGCGCAGGACGCAGCTCGCGCGCCTGTCGACCCCCTGCCTGCTGCTCGAGGCCGAGGCGCTCGAGCACAATGTCGAGGCGATGATGGATCTGGTGCGCCGGCATGGCCGCCAGCTGCGACCGCACGTCAAGGCGCACAAATGCACGGCCATCGCGCGGCGCCAGCATCGAGGCCGGCGCGGTGGGCCTGTGCTGCGCCACCGTGCGCGAGGCGGAGGTGATGGCAGCGGCCGGTCTCGACGGGCTTCTCGTCACCTCGCCGGTGACCGCGCCGGGCATGGTCGAGCGGCTCGCCCGGGCGCGCGATCGGAGCGGCGACATCGCCGTGGTGGTGGACAGCGAAGCGGGCGTCGAAGCCCTGGCGGCGGGTGCTGGCGTCGATCGACCGCTCGGCGCCGTGGTCGAGATCGACGTCGGGCAGGGTCGGACCGGCGTGACCAGCCCCGCGGACGCAGTCCGGCTCGCCCGCCGGATCGAAGCGCTGCCGCAGCTGCGCTACCGCGGCGTCCAGGCCTACTACGGGCATCTCCAGCATGTGCCCGCCTACGCCGATCGCAGGGCCAAGGCGGCCGAGCAGTGGGCGCGCCTGCAGCTGTTCCTCGACGCGCTGAGGGCCGAAGGCCTGCCGCCCGGGATCGTCACCGGCGGCGGCACCGGCACCCACCTTCTCGATCTCGAGGAAGGGCCGTTCACCGAGATCCAGCCGGGCTCTTACCTGTTCATGGACAAGCAGTACGGCGCGGTCGAGCTGGCGCCTGGAGCGCTACGGCCTTTCGCACCTCGCTCAACGGTCGCCACGCGGGTGATCAGCGCCAATCAGCCGGACCTCGTCGTGCTCGATGCGGGCTTCAAGGCGATGGCGACCGATGCCGGGCCGGCCCTGGTGGCGAGCGGCGCATCTGCGGACGCGACCTACCAGTTCATGGGCGACGAGCATGGCGGCCTGCGCTTTGCCGCCGGCGCCGCGCGGCCCGAGGTCGGCGATCTGGTGCGCCTCGTCGCGCCGCACTGCGACCCGACCGTGAACCTGCACGACTGGCTCCACGTGATGCAGGGCGGCCGCCTGATCGATGTCTGGCCGATCGATGCGCGCGGCTACTGATTCCTCCGTCCGCGGATCGACGCCAGAGGCATCGCCTGCAAGCCTTTGATCTATAACGGCGAGAGGAACGGCACTCGCTCGAGCACCTGTCGGGTCGCGCGAATGACCGCGTTGATGTTGGTGCTGGCTTCGGCCGCCCGGTAGCATGCATAGATGATCAGGTTCGCGATGCGAGGCCGGCTCGCGAGCGTCTTCAGCCGGCCGGCCGCGACCTCGTGCTGCGACCATGGGCAGAGGCAGGACGCTGATCGCGACGCCTGTCGCCACCAGGTGGGCGATCACGCTCACGCTGTTGCAGAAGCTGAGCCGTGAGCGGTCCACAGTCGTGACACACCACGATGCAACCTCATACTACAACTGAAAGCGACGCAAGCTGCGCCGCTCTAACAACCGCGGGTGTCTAATAGCCGTGGCGCTCGACGATCCAGATCTTGTTGTAGGTGTGCTGGAACTCCAGCAGCGCCAGGCGCAGCTCCTCGATAGTGGCGAAGCGACGCACCCAGAGCAGGTTCTCCTTCAGGGTGCGGATGAAGCGCTCGACACAGCCGTTGCCCTCGATCTCGCGCACGAAGCAGGCGAGCTTTCGATGCCGAGGAAGGCGAGCTCGCGCTGGAACTCGTCGGCGACTAACTGGCTGCCGTGATCTTGCGCAGCTTCAGGCCGCCCGCGATACCCTCGGCGAAGGCGCCGAAGCAGACGCGCAGGCCTTCGCGCAGCGGCTCGAGCGCCTCTAACCGGGTCGCGCGTCTATCAGCGTGGATACCCAGGCACCCGTCTAGCAGTGATCCACCTCACGAAGATCGACGCCTGGCCTTCGCCGGTCAGCGTCGAGGTCAGATCGGTGCCCCACATCTCGTCCACGCGCTCCGTGCGGATCGCGCCGTCGTGGGCCTTCGTGCCACGCGGCCGGCCTCCCGGCCTGGCGCCAGCAAGTGGTGGGCCCGCATCAGCCGCAGGACACGACGCTTGGAGGTGCGAATCCCGGCGAAGCGCAACCGCGCCCAGACCTTGCGATAGCCCTCACCGTGGAACGCGCTATCGGCCAGCAGCTGCGCATTGCCTCGACCAGCGCCACGTCGGGCATCGGCCCGCGCGACCCCGCCGACCCGCAGCTGGTTCGTCGCAGCGGCGATGACGATACAGCGCGGCCCGTGACGTACCCCGACCCGATCACCCGCAGGACGCCGTAAGGTCTATACCGGGCGAGACCTGGCGCTCATCGCCTCTACCTCCACCGTCGCAAAGAGCGACCCGCCTCCTGTGCTCCGATCTGGTCTCCAACAGCTCGTTGCCATGTCAATCCCCTACCTTCGCCTTCAACCTGCCTATCTCTACGTCCCTGCCATCGGCTCTTCTATTTCAGCACGCCTCGCCCGCCGCCAGAACGCGTCGCGCCAAGCGTCAGCTCCACCGCCGTCACTCCCAGCTCCCGCACACCAACTCCAGTCCTCCCCACTAAGCAGCCGCAACACCTCTCTCTCGCGCTTACCACAACACCACACCACTCCACACCAACCCATCACCACCAGCGTAAACGCACTCCACCACCACACCCCTTGCCATCATATCCATCATACTCACCTCCTTACACTCCTTCACTCACACTCTCACCAAGCCGTAGGGCTCCAGCCCAGCGCTTCGGAACCAATCGGCGATCGCGCGGTACTGTGGCGACGGATGCGGGTTGCTGATGATCGGCAGGCGGCGCAGGTCGGCCGGTCGGACCGGCGGCGGTGCCTCGAGCTGCGCATGGGCGATCCAGCCGAACTCGTGCTGACCGAGCGGGAGCAGCCTGAGGCGCGGATTCTCCTCGGGGTTGGCCACGAACGCGAGATCGATGTGCCGGTCCTCCACGTGTTGGGTCAGCGTCCCACTGGTGGCGATGTCGAGCTCCAGCCGGAGCGCCGGATGCTCCCGGCTCAGCAGGTCGATCAGTTTCGGCAGGCAGACCACCGCGAAGGTTTCCGGCACGCCCAGCCGGATCGTTCCCCGCACCGCATCGTGCGTGCCGGATCGCTCCTGAATCTGACCGGCGGCCGCGAGCAGGGGCGTCGCGTCCTGGAGCAGGACCAGTCCCTCGTGGGTGAGGCGGAGCGCCCGCCCCAGGCGCTCGAACAGCATGGTCCCCAATGCCGTCTCCAGATCGCGGAGGCGAAGCGAGACGGTCGGTTGCGCGAGGTTGAGGTGGCGCGCCGCGTCCCGGACCGTGCCGAGCTTCGCGATCCAATAGAATGCCTCCAGCTGTGCCAGCGTAAAGCGCATGCGGATTCTTCGTCAGACGCCGCGGTCCATGGGGAGAGTCGTGCCGCGTTCCGATTGCCAAAACCTATCTGAACCGCTCAGCTATTCAAATTGGCTTTGATCGTCCAATCTTGATAGCCTGCGGCGGCGCGTGACGCACGGACAAGGCGGCTGCGCCAACCGGGGGAGGGGACACGATGGATTCGAAGAAGCTTGTCTGCTCCGCAGCGATGGCGGCGGGTTTGGCGGCTGCGGGGGTCGCGGGGCCGGCGGCCGCCGAGATCGAGGAGCTGACGATCTCGGTGATCGGCGCGCCGAGCTCCGTCAATGCCTGGAACCGGGTTCAGAAGCCGTTCTTCGAGGAGACGCTGCCGCAGGCTTCGGGCGGCAAGTTCACGATCCAGGCAACGCCGCACAACGAAGCCGGCATCGACATGGTCGAGGCCACGCGCATGGCCACCGACGGCGTGATCCACATCGTCAACGGCTCCTTCAATCAGGTCGCCGCCGACGACCCGGCCTTCGCCGGCATCGACCTGCCCGGCATCGGGGTCACCGTCGAGGAGGCGCGCGCGGCGGCGGAATCCTATCGACCGGTGGTCGCAGAGCGCCTCGAGCAGGTCGAGAACCTCAAGCTCCTCTCGATGCAGCCGAACACCATGCAGGTCATCCTCTGCAAGGGAGAGATCACCGGCCTCGACTATTTCCGCGGCAAGAAGGTCCGCGTCTGGGCGAAGGCCATGGGCGACTACATGGAGGAGCTGGGCTCGACCACCGTCACCATCCCCTGGGAAGAGGCGCTCCCGGCGCTGCAGAGCGGCGTCGCCGATTGCGGCATCACCAGCCCCTCCAATGCCAACAACGCGCACTGGTGGGAGGTGCTGGACAGCCAGATGGTCATTCCGCTCGGCGGCTGGGCGATCAGCTTTTTCGGCGCGAATCTCGACTGGTGGAACGGGCTCGATGCCGAGACCCAGGCCTTCATCGAGGCGCAGTTCAAGGAGGTCGAGGAGCGCGGCTGGGCGCAAGGCGCCCTCGACCTGCAGGATGGCATCGACTGCAATGCCGGGAAGGAGAGCTGCCAGTACGGCATCAAGGCGCCTGCCGGACGGGAGATGGCGACGGTCTATCCGACCGATGCCGATCTCGAGCTGCACAGCGAGATCATGCGGAACTCGGTCCTGCCGGACTGGGCGGGAAGCTGCGGCGCCGAGTGCGTTCAGGTTTGGAACGACACGATCGGCAAGACGGTCGGGATCACCGCGCCGGCGCCGTAACCGACCAATCGCCGGGCGGTGCCCGCATGCGGACATCGCCCGATCCCCTGTCGTCCTCCGAGCGAGCGGTACGCATGCAATCGCTGGACCGTGGCGTCGAACGGGTTTGCGAGACGGCCGCCCTCGTCTGCGGCGCCATGCTCATCGCCTCGGCCATCTACGTCTCGGCCGATCTCATCGTGCGCAAGCTTCTCAACGTGTCGTTCGTGGGCGCCAACGAGATATCCGGCTATGTGCTGGCCATCGCTACCTCGTGGGCGTTCAGCTATGCGCTGCTGAAGCGATCCCACATCCGCATCGACGTCTTCTACCAATATCTGCCGACGCGCTGGCAGGCGGCGATCGACGTCCTGGCGGTCGCCACGCTGGCAGGCTTCGCCGCGATCTTCGCCTGGTACGCCAATCGATACTTTCTTCAGGTCTGGGGGCGTGGCACGCGGTCGATCACCTCACTGGCGTTCCCCTTGTGGATCCCGATGCTCGCCTGGTATGCGGGCTGGGTCGTCTTCCTGATCGTATCGGTCTACCTGACCATCGTTTCGGCCTGGGCGTATGTTCGCGGCGAGCTTGCTGCCGTGCAGAAGCGCGTCGGCTCGATCTCGGAGGAGGAGGAGGTCGAGCTGGAGATCGATCCGGACGCCAAGCTGGCGCCCGGCCCGGGCGGCGAGCCCTGAGCCATGCTCATCGTCGTCATCCTGGCGATGCTCGCCCTGCTCTTCCTGAGCCTGCCCGTCGCGGCAGCATTGACCTATCTCGGCTTCTTCCTCGACGCCTTCTACAGCGACCTGCCGCTGCACCGTGGCTTGGCCACCATGTCGTGGGCCGTGCAGAGCGGCATCCTGCTGGTCGCCGTGCCGATGTTCATCCTGCTTGGCGAGATCCTGGTGAGGTCGGGCGTCGCGGAGCGGATGTACCGGGCGATGATGCAGTGGTTGTCCTGGCTGCCGGGCGGGCTGATGCACGCGAACATCGGGGCGAGCATCGCGATTGCCGCCACGGCCGGCTCCAGCGTCGCCACAGCGGCCACGGTCAGTACCGTGTCGGTGCCGCTGGTGCGCCGCTACCGCTACAACGAGCCTCTGTTCCTCGGATCGCTCGCTGCCGGCGGCACGCTCGGCATTCTCATCCCGCCGTCGATCAATCTGATCATCTTCGGCTTCCTGACCAACACGTCGATCCCCGCCCTCTACCTTGCCGGCTTCATCCCGGGCCTCGTGCTCGGCGGCCTCTTCATGCTGACGGTCCTCATCGCCTGCCTGATCCGGCCGGCGTGGGGCGGCTTGGCGGTATCGACGAGCTGGCGGGAGCGTGTGCGCACGCTTCCCGACCTGCTGCCGCCGCTCTTCATCTTCGTCCTGGTGATCGGCTCCATCTATGCCGGTTGGGCCACCCCGACGGAGTCGGCCTCGCTCGGCGTCTGCGCCGCGCTGGTCGTGGCCGCGATGTTCGGCAGGCTGTCGGCATCGATGCTGCGCGAAGCGATCCTCGGCACGATGCGCACGACCGGGCTGATCTTCCTGATCCTCATCGGCGCCTGGTTCCTCAATTTCGTCCTGTCCGCGATCGGCGTGAACCGGATGCTCACCGACTTCATCATCGAGCAGGGGCTGACCCCGTTTCGCACCCTGATGCTGGTGATCGCCTTCTACGTCGTGGTCGGCACGGTGATGGAGCCGATGCCGATGATGGTGATCACGGTGCCGACGCTCACCCCGCTGATGGCGTCGGCGGGATTTGACCCGGTCTGGTTCGGCATCCTGGTCGTGCTGATGTGCGAGACGGCGCTGATCTCGCCCCCGGTAGGCGCCAATCTCTTCGTGGTCCAGGGGATAAGAAACCGGGGATCGATCAATGACGTCTTCATCGGCGTCGCCCCGTTCGTCATCGCTCTGTTTGTCATCGTCGCGCTGATCGTCGCCTTTCCGGAGATCGTCTTGTGGCTGCCGGCAAAGCTCGGCTAGAGGCTATCCTCTGTGATCCTGCTTCTCGAGCCACAGAGCGACCGGGGCGTTCGACAGCTTCAGCTTGGAGGAGGCCATGGCTAGCTATCCCAAGGCGTTTCGCCCTGTGACGGACGAGATGCGGCGGCAGGTCCTCGAGGATCTGCCGGAACTCGACGACCTCGAGGACAAGGCGCTGCGCGACACCGCGATCGAGGCGTGGGCACTGTCGATCGCGGGCTCGAGCTTCAAGCGCATCAGCGACATCCCCGGCGACGGCAATCCGGGCGTCATGGTGCTCAAGCGCGGCACGCAGGACCTGCATCTGCGCGGCGTGGCGCGGCTGGCGGTCGGCATGGTCGACCATTTCGCGGAGTTCTTTCCGGAGGCCGACATCAACCGCGACATCGTGCTGTGCGGCGCGCTCTGCCACGATATCGGCAAAGCCTGGGAATGCGACCCGGTCAACCAGGAGCGCTGGAAGTCCGATCCGACCGTGGTCGGGCGGCCGTCGCTGCGCCATCCGGTCTATGGCGCCCACATCTGCCTGATGGCCGGCCTGCCGGAGGAGATCGCGCACATTGCGGTCGCGCATTCGCCTGAAGGCGACAACGTCAAGCGCTCGCTCGAATGCATCGTCGTGCACCAGGCCGATGTGGCATGGTGGACGATCGCGGCGGTTGGCGGGCTGATCAAGGAAGAGACCTTCCTCGAATTGCTGACCAAGCACTTCATCCCGCGCCGCAACCGCAACGAGCGGAAGCTGTAAG
This sequence comes from uncultured Alphaproteobacteria bacterium, assembly GCA_963753315.1. Lineage (GTDB taxonomy): Bacteria > Pseudomonadota > Alphaproteobacteria > Geminicoccales > Geminicoccaceae > DASUGG01. The sequence goes on along the minus strand of CAVWCI010000029.1, from coordinate 134,787 downwards.
CTCTGTTGCGTCGATCGGGCGAGGAGAGGCGGCGATGAAGGTGATCGTGCTGGGCGGCGGCGTGATCGGCACGACCACCGCGTACTATCTCGCCAAGCAGGGCCACGAGGTGCACCTGGTCGATCGCCAGGATGGCGTGGCCCTGGAGACGAGCTTCGCCAATGGCGGCGTGCTGCACACCAGCGAGGCCGAACCGTGGTCGCGGCCCGGCATGCCCACCAACATCTGGAAGTGGCTCGGCAAGGAAGACGCGCCGATGCTGCTGCGCTACGGCGCGCTGCCGGGGATGTGGCGCTGGGGCCTCGCGTTCCTGCGCAACTGCACGCTGGAGCGCTACCGTCGCAGCACCACGATCAATCTCCGGCTTTCGTTCTATACGCTCAAATGCATCGCCGAGATCCGCGAGGAGGCCGCGATCGACTACGACCTGATGCAGAAAGGCACCCTCAAGATCTACACGCGCGGGGAGGCGCTCGAGCAGAACCGGACCGAGTGCGAGACCATGCGGCCGCACGGCATGGTCTTCGAGGTCGTGGACGCGAAGCGTTGCGTGGCGATCGAGCCGGCGCTCGCGCCGATCGAGCACACCCTGGCGGGCGGACTGTTCTTCCCGCCCGACGAGCACGGCGACTGCCACAAGTTCACGACCGGCCTGCGCCAGCACTGCGAGCAGAAGCTTGGCGTCCGCTGCCACTTCGGCACCGAGGTCAAAGCGCTGCGCAAGGCCGGCGACCGGCTGGAGTTCGTCGAGACCAGCAAGGGCCCGATGAGCGCCGACTGCTACGTCGCGGCGATGGGCAGCTACACGCCGCTCCATCTCCGGCCGCTCGGCGTCCGTCTCGACATCTATCCGGCCAAGGGCGTCACGGTGACCGTGCCGGCCGCTCCCTGGCAGGACGGCCCGAAGGTGCCGATCATCGACGACACGCGGCTGTTCGGCCTGATCCGGCTGGGCGACCGCTATCGCTGCTCGGGCTCGGTCGAGTTCACCGGCTACGACGCCACGCCGAGCCGTGCGCGCTGTCAGGCCATCGTGAACAACGTCACCAGCGTGTTCCCCGAGTTCGCAAAATGCTACGACCCGGGCACTGCGAAATTCTGGGCCGGGCTCCGGCCGATGGCGCCGTCCGGCAACCCCTATCTCGGCGCGACGCCGGTCCGCAACCTGTTCGTCAACGCCGGGCACGGCCATCTCGGCTGGACCATGTCCTGCGGCTCGAGCCGGGTCGTCGCCGATCTCGTCGCCGGCCGCAAGCCCGAGATCGACACGACCGGCCTCACCCTGGACACGCGCAGCTGAGGTCAGCCAAAGGGAGGTGACATGAGCGAGGACCGACAGCGAGCAGAGTATTTCGGCGGGGCGCCGCCGTTCCCGATCTCGCGCGCGGTGCGCGCCGGTGATTTCGTGATCACCTGCGCGATGGGCGATCGCGTGTTCACGTTCGAGGAGGCGCTCTACGACGAGCACGGCCGCGTCGTGTCGACCGGAGCGAGGCTGCAGGAGGTGACCTTCGCCGAGGAGGTCCACGGCACGTTCAAGGCGGTTCAGGAGTCGCTCGCGCTTGCCGGCTGCACGCTCGCGGACGTGGTCGACTGCCAGGTTTGGCTGCGCGACGCGCGCGACTTCTATGAGTTCAACCGGATCTTCGCCGACTATTTCGAAGGCAACCAGCCGGTCCGCTCGGTCTTCCGCACCGACTTCATGTTCGACTTCCGGATCGAGATCAAGGTCACGGCCTACAAGCCTCTTTAGGACGGAGAGAACGCCAATCCGCTATTCCACTGGCTGATGATCAAGTCCACAGCTAGCTTCGGCACGGTCACATCTTCGCCATTCAGTCCCAGAAAGCCTGGTACATAGGCTGGGGCTCCTCCTGGGCAACCAGGGCGCGGCCGATGGCCATGATGAGGGCGACGATGCCATCGATGCGCTCGGTGCTCTTGTCCTTGGCGGGTTTCAGGTTGCCGGCGGGGTCCTGGGCGACGGCGACGTTGGCGGCCATCCGGTCCAGCGGCACTGCACCGGACGCTCGCCGTCACCCATCAGGCAGACGACGACACCGGCGCCTGCAAGGGGCGGCGGGCTCGCCATCCCCGCCTTCCTGCTCCTCGGCCCCTGCCACGGCAAACGCACCGGGATCGCTCATGTTGTTCCAGGCGGTCTCGATCCAGCCGTCGGACCGCTGGACGTGCGCGATGCGGAACGCGTCGATGTGGCCGTTGAAGGGATCGGCGATGCCGCTCACATGCCGGCCGATGCCAAGAGCAGCTGCGTTGAGATCGATGGGCAGCGTATCGCTCATCTGGGCGACACGCGCGCCGTTCAGATAGAGACGCTGGTTGTTGGGCCCGGCGTCCTTATCGTAGGTGCCGACGATATAGCCCAGCTGCAGTTCCCGAGCGTGCCCGCGATGTCGTACTGCAGCCGGTTCTCAGGCCCGAACAGGTACCAGGAGAAGCCGCCGCTGAAATTGTAGAGGCTTGCATGGAGACGTCGATTGCCCCGCTCGAAAAGCAGACCTTCGACCTGCCGCAGCGACAGCGGCAATCGGATCCACATCGTCACGGCGAGGCGGATGACCTCGGGTGACGTCTTGAAGTAGCGGAACGGGCTCAGCTCTTTCATACGCTGAGGATGCGCGGAGCCGCTTGAGGTCATAAGCCTGGTTTCTCTGACAGCGCCTATCGTGATGTCCGGATCGGGTCAGATGAACGAACCCGCTTACGCGGGAGTGCGAGCTTGGAGGTCGTCGCGTTCGCGGTGGCGTGGGTGAGGGCTGGTTTGGCGGCGCGCCCGCACCGGCTCCCCAGCAGTAAGCCGCACCGCCGCATGCAGAAAAATCAGAGCGAAAGTCCTGTCGTGACGCACGGTGCCGAGCCACCGCCAAGCTTGGCGCAGCTGACGGCGGACATCATCTCAGCCTACGTCTCGAACAGGTTCATCCCGCCTGGGATGTGAGTCCGCGCGCGTCCGCCCCTGCGGTTGGTGGCGCCTTCACAACGCGGCCCTGATCGCGCAGACTGTACCCTCGACCCCAAGAGCAGTCCCCCTCGACGCGCGGAGCAGCCGACGTGAGCACGTTCGACGATCAGCTGGAGAAGGTCCGGACCGCAGCCGGATTCATCGCTGCGCTCGATCAGAGCGGCGGGAGCACCCCGAAGGCGCTACAGCAATACGGTATCCCGAAGGATGCGTGGTCGGGGGACGACGAGATGTTCGTCCTGGTCCATGAGATGCGAACGCGCATCGTCATGAGCCCCGCGTTCGGGGGCGATCGCATCCTCGGAGCGATCCTGTTCGAGGGCACGATGGACCGCGACATCAAGGGCGTACCGAGCCCCGAGTACCTGTGGAAGGTGAAGCACGTGGTCCCGTTTCTCAAGATCGACAAGGGGCTCGCCGACGCCGCCGACGGCGTGCAGATGATGAAGCCGATGCCCGGCCTGGATCTGCTCCTCGAGAGGGCTAAGGCGAAGGGTGTCTTCGGGACCAAGGAGCGCTCGGTCGTGAAGGAAGCGAACGCGAAGGGCGTCGCCGCGATCGTCCGCCAACAGTTCGACGTGGCGAAGCAGGTCCTCGCGCACGGACTCGTGCCGATCATTGAGCCCGAGATTGACATCAAGTGCCCCGACAAGGCGGCGGCCGAGAAGCTCCTGCGGAAGGAGATCCTGGCGGCTCTCGACGAGCTCGCGCCCGGCCAGCTCGTGATGCTCAAGCTCACGCTCCCTGAGGAGGACGACTTCTACCGTCCCTGCATCGAGCACCCCAACGTCCTGAAGGTCGTCGCGCTCTCCGGTGGCTACTCACGGGACGAGGCGAACGCCCGTTTGGCGCGCAACCACGGAATGGTCGCCAGCTTCTCGCGGGCGCTCGTCGAGGGGCTTGTCGCTGAGCAGTCCGCCGAAGAGTTCAACGGCGTTCTGGACCGCTCGATCGCGAGTATCTTCGCGGCCTCGATGACCTGACGCCCGGGGCCATCAGTCGGCGCCCAGCAGCTCGTACGCGGTCGTGATATCGATCGCGCTATGGATGCTCCGGTAGACGGGGCACCTGTCGGCTGATGTCCCCAGACCAGCCGTCGGAACGCTGGACACGGGAGATGCGGAACTCGTCGATATGGCCGTCGAAGGGATCGGCGATGCCGCCGTCTGTTCCGTCACCGGCAAAAGAACCGTCAGACCCCGATCGCGTGTTTCACCCGGTCGCGCGTGAGCGGCAGATCGTAGAGGCGCTTGCCGATGGCGTGGCGGAGCGCATTTCCTACCGCCGCGGCGGTAGGGCCCTGGGCGGCTTCGCCGGTCCCAAGGAACGGCGCGCCAGGCCGGTCCACCACATGGACCTCGACGCTGTCCGGCACGCTGCGGAACCGCAGGATCGGATAGCTCGCCCAATCGATGCTGGTGATTCGCGTGTCGTCGAAGGTCACGGCTTCATAGAGCGTCCAGCTGATCGATTGAAGGATGCCACCTTGCGTCTGGTTGCGGATGCCGTCGGGGTTGACGGCCTCGCCGCTGTCGATCGCTGCCGCGACGCGGACAACCCGCACCCTGCCGGTTTCCTGATCGACCTCGAGCTCCAGGGCGATGGCGATATAGGCGGCGAAATTCTTGTAGCGCGCGAAGGCAAAGCCGCGGCCGCGGCCGGGCTGCAACGAGGCGTCCGACCAGCCGAAGCGCTCCGCCGCGAGCTCGACGACATCGCGTGCGCGCTGGTCCTCCAGATGGCGCAGGCGGAACTCGACGGGGTCGGTTTCGGCGGCCAGCGCGAGGTCGTCCATGAAGCTCTCGATCGCGAAGACGTTCGCATAGGCGCCAAGCGCCCGGAGCGCCGAGACGCGGAGCGGCATTTCGGGCAGGAAATGCCAGAGGACGCGCTTGTTTCGGATCACGTAGAGCGGATCGGCATTGCGGTCGCCATTGCCGGATGCGGTGATCTTGAGTTCGACCGGCTCGGGGGTGAAGCGCCGCGCCATATGCCGTGCCGCGAGCAGGGCGCCGGCCCCGCCAGGCCGGGTCGAATGGACGTTGCTCCAGAGGTCGTAGTTCCAGCCTGTGATGCGCCCGCTGCTATCGAGGGCGGCGCGGATCTTCATCAGCATCGCCGGCCCATAGGGCTCCCAGGCGTGCTCCTGCTCGCGCATCCACTGGACACGCACCGGCCGGCCGGGCAAGGCGCGGGCGATCAGCGCGGCATCGGCGGCGGCATCATCGGCGCCGTTGTGGCCGTAGCATCCCGCTCCTTCCATATGGATGACGCGCACCTGCTCCTGCGGCAGTGCGAGCATTTCGGCGATCGCTTCGCGATCGGGGTAGACGCCTTGCGTGTGCGACCAGACCGTCAGAGCGCCGTTCTCCATAAGCGCAACGGCACAGGAAGGGCCGATCGAGCCGTGGATCTGGTACGGCCGGGTGAAGGTCGCTTCGAGGACGTGGCCGGAGACGGCGGCGGAACCGCTCTCGGCCGTGACGCCGACCTCGCGCTCCAGGCTTTGCAGCACCGCCGGAAGATCCGTCTGGTCAGGCAACGTGGCGATCTCCTGCCAGCGGGCGGCGTCAGCCAGCGCCCGCATCGCGGCCACGGCCTGGAACTCGCGTTCGGCGACCACTGCCAGGAAGTCCCCGTCGCGGACGACCGAGACGACGCCGGGCATGGCCTCGACCGCGCGGGCATCGACATCCGCCAAGCGCGCGGCCGGGCTCGGCGGCCGCACGATCCGTGCATGCACCATCCGCTCGAGGCGGAGGTCGTGGACATAAGCCACGCCACCCGTCACCTTGGCGGGAATGTCGACGCGCGGCAGCGACTTGCCCGATCACTCGAAGTGTCCCGGGCTGCTTCAGCTTCGATTGCGGCTGCGCTTCGACGTGGAGAAGCTCCGCGGACACAAGCTCGCCATAGCCGAGGGATCGGCCGTCGGGTGCCACAACCGCCTTACCTTCGGCCCTGAGCTGGTCGGGCGCAATGCCGAAGCGGCGTGCCGCCTCGGCGACCAGAATCTCGCGCACCTGGGCGGCGGCGTTGCGGATCGCCGTGCCGCTGTTCTGCATAGACTGACTGCCGGCGGTGAAGCCCTCGTCGGGCGTCCGTCCGGTGTCGGCGGTGACCAGTTCGATCTCGCCGGGCGCGACCTCCAGCTCCTCGGCCGCCACCTGGAGGAGCGCGGTGCGGATACCCTGGCCGAGCTCGGCCTTGCCCGTGAAGACGGTGATGCTGCCATCGGCGTCGATCCTGATCCAGGCATCGAGGAGGGGCACGTCGTCGAGGCTACCCGGCAGCTCGGCCGGCGCCGCCGCACTGGGCTGCCCCGCCTGCTGTGCCCGGGAGCGCGACAAGAGCGAGAAGCTGACGACGAGCGCGCCGGTACCGATCGAGCACGCTTCGGCGGGAGATGCCGCCTTTGCTCGAGAGTCTGCGTCATCCCGTGGTCCTCCCATCGGTCGGCAAGCCGGCCGCTTGCATGAGCTCACCGGCCCGACGCACCGCGGCGAGGATGCGCATGTGCGTGCCGCAGCGGCAGAGATTTGTTTCCAGCGCCGCCCGGATCTCTTCCTCGCTCGCCGCCGGATTCCGCCGCAGTAGGGCCTCAGCGCGCATCATCATGCCCGGGATGCAGTAGCCGCACTGCGCAGCCTGCATCTCGATGAACGCCGTCTGCATCGGGCCCGGCGCCTCGAGGGTGCCGAGCCCCTCCACCGTGGTGATCTCGCGCCCTTCGAGCAGCAGGATCGGCGTCACGCAGGAAAAAACCGCCTCGCCGTCGACCATCACCGTGCAGGAGCCGCACTGGCCGAGGCCGCAGCCGAACTTGGCGCCGTTCAGCGCCAGATCGTCGCGAAGCACGTAGAGAAGCGGCGTCGCCGGGTCCGCATCGATCTCGTGCGTGCTGCCGTTGACGTTCAGGGTAATCGCCATCTTCAGTCCTCCGCGCCCACATTGGCAGGCGCCCTTTCGATGCCGTCGGCTGGCCGAATGCTGACCTCGTGCTCTCCGGTACGGGTGCGGCGCACGAGTTCGGCCAGGTCCGTCCAGCGCGGTCGGTCGGTGAACCGGTCGCGCATGAAGTCGAGCAGAGCCGCCATCTGGTCGTCGTCGAGCACGCCGGCAAAATCCGGCATCACCGCGCTTGCCTCGCCGTCGGCAGGCGGAAGGCCGTAGAGCGTGACGTTGACGATGTTCTGGGGGTTGGCAGCGTTGACCGCGGTGCTCAGCGCGAAATCGAGCGCGCCGAAAGGCAGCGGACGGCCGGCGTCATGGCAGGACGCGCAGGCGGCGGCATAGATCGCCGCGCCGGCATCCTGCGGCGCATCGGACGTCGGGATCGTCTGGCTGTCCGACGCCGCAACAGCGTGATCCGACCCGCGGGCAACCTCTTCAAGGAGCGCGTCAGCCTGACGGCGACGTTCGGGCGACGGCTCGCCCATCACCGACGCGACATAAGTAGCGATCGCATCGATGTCGGCGTCCGGCAGCGGGTCGAGATTGCCGGTGACCTCCGCCATGGGGCCACGCGAGACGCCGTGTGCCGGATGCCAGCCGTGGCGAAGATAGAAGGCCAAGCTGCCGCGGTCCCACGGGATCGGTGCCGGTGACGATCCATCGATCGCATAGGCCTGCCAGCCTTCCGCTTCGCCGCCGGCGAAGTGACGATCGGATCTCCAGGGCACCGAGGGCGTTCCGCGGTGTGTGGCAGGCGCCGCAATGACCAAGGCCTTCAGCAAGATAGGCGCCGCGATTCCATTCTTCGCCCCGCCCGGGGTCTGGCTGATAGACGCCCTCGTCGAAGAAGAGCAGCTTCCAGCCGGCAAGCAGCGGTCGGACGTTCAGCGGGAACGGCAGCGCGTTCTCAGGCGCCGTCAGCTCTGACCGGCTGCCGCGTCATCAGGTAAGCGTAGAGTGCGCGGTTATCCTCCTCGGTCACGCGCGTATAGTTCTCGTAGGGGAAGGCGGGATAGAGGTGATTGCCCTGGCGGTCGACTCCTTCGCGCATCGCGCGCTGGAAGGCCGCCTCGCTCCAGCGGCCGATACCGGTCTCCGGGTCAGGCGAGATGTTGGTCGAGTAGATCGTGCCGAACGGCGTCGGCACAGGAAGCCCGCCGGCGAAGGCTTTGCTTCCAGGCACCGTGTGACACGCGATGCAGTTGCCGACTGCGGCGAGTTCGGCCCCCTTCGCGATCAGTTCGGCATCGAACGCTGCGCGCTCGGAAGGCTCTTCTGGCTCGATCTCGGACCGCCAGGCGATCGCCACGAAACCAGCGCCGGCAACGAGGATCAACACAAGGACACCCGCTATCAGCCGTCCGACTCGCACGTCGGCACCTCCTAAGTCATAAACGTGGTGTCTGGCCCCTTCGTTCGCAGGTGGCTCCGCCCTGGTCAAGAGTGGTTGGGACGTCGAGACGGTCGGCCCGCCCTTGTCCCTGCAACCGGGATAGCCTCACATGACGCCGGACTGGCTCTCGTGGCCATGATGCTCGCCAACAGATGCTCTACCTTCAGACAAAAAACATGGAGTACTCGGGCTCGGGCTCTTCCTGGGCGACCATAGCGCGGCCGATCGCCATGATGAGGGCGACGATGCCGTCGATCCGCTCGGTGCTCTTGTCCTTGGAAGGCTTGAGGTTGCCCGCGGGGTCCTGCGCGACCGCGACATTGGCGGCCATCCTGGCGCCAAGCTCCGGGCCTAGCAGGCTGAGCGGATTGGCGCTTCCGCGGGCGACCGTGGCATAGTCACAGGCGGCGCCGAACGCGCCGAAGAACGGCATGCAGGCTTCATTCGAGCGTTCGGCTGCGAGCGGCATGGTTGCGGTGACGAGCGGCTGCTCCTGGCACTGGCGGCACTGTTCGCGCCCCGCCACTGCGTCATGGAAATCGCCGGACCCGGCGCGTCGTCGGGCCGGCGACGGGTGTCAAGGCGGCCTGCTAGAGCAGCGCTCACCCGGTCCTGCCGCGATCCGGCTCGACGATTGCCCTGGCATGCTCTAAACCGCCTCGAGCGCCTGCGCCAGGTCGGCGATCAGATCCTCCGGGTGCTCGACGCCGACCGACAGGCGGATCATCGCGGGCGTGATGCCGAGCTCGGCCTGCCGCTCCGGCGGGATATCCGAATGGGTCATGGTTCCCGGATGCTCGGCCAGGCTCTCGGTGCCACCGAGGCTGACCGCGAGGCGGATCAGCTGGAGCTGGTTGAGCAGGCGGAACGCCTCCGCCTCGCCGCCGTGCACTTCGAACGAGAAGGTCGAGCCCGGCGCCCTGCACTGGCGCCGGTAGACCGCTGCGTCCGGATGGCCGTCCTGGAGGAAGCCGAGATAGTGCACCTTGTCGACCTTGGGATGGTCGGCCAGGAACTCGGCGACGTAGCGCGCATTCTTCATCGCGCCGGTCATGCGCAGTTTGAGGGTCTCCAGGCTGCGCATCAGCAGCCAGCCGGTGTGCGGGTCGGACATGGTGCCGAGAATCGTGCGCATGCCGCGCACCGCTGAGATGAGCGCTTCGGAGCCGAGGCTGGCGCCGGCGATGACGTCGCTGTGGCCGCCCACGTACTTGGTCAGCGAGTAGATCACCAGGTCCGCGCCGAGCGAAAGGGGCTGCTGCCAGAGCGGCCCGAGAAACGTGTTGTCGACGATCACCGGCGGCCGGTGGCTTTGCGGGCCCTGTAGCTGGTCCGCGAGCTCGGCGCAGCGCCCGATGTCGACCAGACCGTTGGTCGGATTGGCCGGCGTCTCGACATAGAGCACGGCGACCCGCCCGTGCGCCTTGGCCGCCTCGACCGCCTCCTCGAGCGAGCGGCCGGCGGCGCCGGCGCCGAAGCCCTCGGGCCGGATGCCGAACTGCGGCAGGATGTTGTGCACGAGGAACTCGGTGCCGCCGTACAGCGGCTCGCTGTGCACGAGCACGTCGCCCGGGCGCAGGAACGTCCACAAGGTGGTCGAGATCGCGGCCATGCCGCTCGAGAACACGAGGGTCGATTCGGCGCCGTCCCAGAGCCCCAGCCGGTCCTCCAGGATCTCGAGATCGGGGTTGTTGATGCGCGAATAGATCAACCCCGGCTCTTCCGCCGGGCGCATCTCGCGCAGGCCGTAGGCCACCTCGAAGAAAGCCTTACCGGCCTCGGCGCGCTCGAACACGAAGGTCGAGGTCTGGAACAGCGGGCACTTGACCGAGCCCTCGGACAGCCGCGGCTCGTAGCCGTAGCTCATCATCAGCGTCTCGGGGCGGAGCACATGCTCGCCGATGGTGCGGTGGCGATACGGCTTGTCCGGTTTGGCCATGCGTGGTTCCTCGCTATCGGCGCGCCTGACCGGGGCTGGACCCGCGGGAGCGCGCCTCGGGCATCATACAGGACTTATCGACGCATGCCTTCCCGGCCGCCCGCCTCGATACGAAACGCCAGCTCAGGACCCCGTAGCCGACGCGGCGCTCGACCAGACCAAGCAGCCGCGGCCGAATAGCTCACTTGCGACCCGCGCAGCAAGCCCCAGGCTGGCGATCCTGGTATCAGGTGTGCAATCCTCGACGTCGTGCGCCCACACGAAATGCTCCGCTAGCGGGTTGCTGAAGAAGTCGCGGTCGGCTTTGAGGACGACCTCGTCGCCGAGATGATAGGCGAACGCGATGGCGAGCGAGCCGTCGCGGAGCAGTTCAGCCGAGCCTGAACCGCTGACTTCGTCCATCTTGTCGAACCCGGCCCAGGTGAAGAAGAACCATGGATCGGCGGTATTCGAGGTCGAGGCAGGCCCGCATGGCCGATCGGCGCGTAGAGCCTGGCGAAGTCGGGTGAGAGATCACTAGGGCCGGGTCCACGAGGGGCAGGATGTGTCTCAACGGGTGGTCCCAGGGTGCCCCTCGCAGCTCACATCCAGGTGGTCTCGATCCAGCCGTCGGACCGCTGGACGTGCGCGATGCGGAACGCGTCGATATGACCGTTGAAGGGATCGGCGATGCCGCTCACGTGCCGCCCGATGCCAAGGGCAGCTGATTGAGGCGGCCCGCGTAAGCTTCAGCTTGCTGCAACTGTCAAGTTGGACCGATTTAGTGTGCTTCTCTCGGCGAGGCGTAGAGCGGCCTCGAGAGGACAGGTCCGATTGGCTGGGGGAGCGCCAGGAGGAGTTGCTCGACGACCGCTGCGGCAGCATCGCGCTCGCCGACCAGGACCTGCGGGACGTCGGATGTTGGCAGGCTCATGGCCAGGATCGGCGCGCGGCTGCGGGTAAGCAAACGATCGGCCTTGCCCAGAGAGATGGCGTTGAGCAGCACGACGCCGTCAGCATCACCCGCGAAGACGAGATCGATCACGTACCCCCTCCTTCCCAACGCCGTCATGCAGGTTGCCGATCAGCAGCCATAACCGCAGGCCGAGCGCGCGCGGTGCGCTGGTTGCGTCCGGCGAGGTTGGGGGTTTACCATCTTGCCTCCAACCGAGGGAGGGTCAGGCAATGCAGGGGTTGCGGCAGATCTGTCTGGCGACGGCGCTGGTCGCCGTCGGCTCGGCGCCGGCGAGCGCCCAGGAGATGCAGGCCGAGGTCATCCATTGGTGGACCTCGGGCGGCAAATCGGCAGCCGTCAAGGTGTTCGCGGACGCCTTCACCGAAGCCGGCGGCACCTGGATCGACAATGCGGTCGCAGGTGGCGTCAACGCCCGTACTGCCGGCATCAACCGGATCGTCGGCGGCGATCCGCCAACCGCGATGCAGTTCAACACCGGGCTGCAGTTCGACGAGATCGTCAGCAACGGCTTCCTGCGCGATCTCGAGGACATCGCCCAAGCCGGCAAGTGGCGCGACGTGCTGCCCGATGCGATCGTCCAGGCGACCAACCGTGAGGGCAAGTTCTACGCCGTGCCGGTCAACATCCATGGCCAGAACTGGCTCTGGTACAACACCAAGGTGCTCATGGACGCGGGTGTCGAGCCGCCGGCGAACTATCGCGAGATGCTCGAGATCGGCCCGAAGCTGGAGGCGGCGGGCGTCGTGCCGCTGGCCTTCGCCGGCGAGCCCAACTGGGAGGCCTTCGTCTTCAACTTCGTGCTGGTCACCGAAGGCGGCCGGGATCTCTATCTCGAGGTGCTCGGCAACAAGAACATCGACGCGGTGAGGGGCGAGGACTTTCGCCGGGTCGCCGAGACTTTCGCCCAGCTCAGAGACCTGGTCGACGAGGGCAGCCCCGGCCGCAAGTGGAACGACGCCACCAACATGGTGATCACGGGCAAGGCCGCGATGCAGGTGATGGGCGATTGGGCCAAGGGCGAATTCATCGCCGCCGGCCTGACCGCGGGCGAGGAGTACGGCTGCGTCATCCTCGGTGGCGACGAGTCGGGCGGCTACATCATGGGTGGCGACGTCTTCGTCTTCCCCGTGGTCGACGACCCGGCGCAGGAGGGGGCGCAGGTCGAGCTGGCCGAGCTGATGATGGCGCCGCAGACCCAGATCGACTTCAACAACAAGAAGGGCTCGGTCCCGGTCCGCCTCGACGTCGATGTGTCGGGAATGGACGTGTGCGCGCAGAAGGGCATGGCCGCGCTGCAGGATGAGGCTCGCCAGATCCCGAGCGACAACTTCCTGCTCACGCCGGACCTGAACGGCGCGCTGCAGGACGTGGTCACGCAGTTCTGGAACACGCCGTCCATGGAGGTTGACACCTTCGTCGAGAACTACGCTGCCGCGATGGAGGCCGCGAGCTGACATCGCCCTGCCGGCCGGCAGATCGAGCTGGTCGGCAGGGCTTGCGGGAGATCCGGTCATGGCGATCGCCATCCCCATCCCCGTGCGGCGGCATCGTACGATCATGCGCCGCCTGCCGGCCATGCTGGCGCTTGCTCCCGCCGCGATTGCCGTGGTGGTCGTCTATCTCGGCTGCATGTTCTGGACGGTGCGGCTCTCCTTCACCAGCTCCAAGCTGCTGCCCACCCTCGATTTCGTCGGCTTCGACCAGTACGGGCGCCTTTTCGGCAATGTACGCTTCCTCATCTCTATCCAGAACGTCGTCATCTTCGGCGCCCTGTTCTTGATCGGCTGCCTGGTCCTGGGCTTCCTTCTGGCCGCCTTCATCGACCAGCGCGTGCGCGCCGAAGGAACCTTGCGGACCATCTACCTTTATCCGCACGCCATGTCCTTCATCGTCACGGGCTTGGTCTGGCAGTGGTTCCTCAACCCGACGCTCGGCCTGCAGAAGCTCGTGCAGGACGCGGGCTGGCAGGGCTTCACGTTCGACTGGCTCGTGAACAAGGAGATGGTCGTCTACACCCTGGTCATCGCCGGGGTGTGGCAATCCGCCGGGCTGATCATGGCGATCCTTCTGGCCGGGCTCAGAGGCGTCGATGAGGATCTGTGGAAAGCCGCCCGGGTGGACGGCATCCCGACCTGGCGGGTCTATGTCTCGATCGTGCTGCCGATCCTGCGGCCCATGCTGATCACCTCGACGGTCCTGCTCGCCATTGCCGTGGTCAAGGTCTACGACCTCGTGGTGGCGATGACCAACGGCGGGCCGGGTGGCGCGTCGGAAATGCCGGCCAAGTTCGTGATGGACCACCTGTTCGAGCGCGCCAATGTCGGGCTTGCGACGGCCTGCGCGACCGTCATGCTGATCACCGTGATCGCGGTCCTGGCACCCTGGCTCTATTCGCAGTACGGGCGGCGTTCGAAACGGAGGGCGGCATGAGCGCGGCCGGGCCCGCCGGCCGTCGGCCGCGCCATCTGACCTGGGGCCGGATCGGCGTCTACGCCTTCCTCGTGACGTCCGCCCTGTTCTTCCTGTTGCCGCTCTGGATCATGCTGCTCACGTCCGTGAAGACTATGGACGAGATCCGGCTCGGCAACATCCTGGCTTTGCCTGCCGACCCCACGCTCCAGCCATGGATCACCGCCTGGAGCGAGGCCTGCACCGGGCTCGCCTGCGATGGCATCCAGGTCGGCTTCTGGAACTCCGTGCGGATCCTGATCCCTTCGGTAATCCTGTCGATCCTGATCGGCGCGCTGAACGGCTATGCGCTCTCCTTCTGGCGCGTGCGCGGCGCGGAGTTGCTGTTCGCGGTCCTCCTGATCGGCGCCTTCATCCCATATCAGGTCTTCCTCTATCCGCTCGTCCGCCTGTTCTCGGTATTCGGCATCTACAACTCGCTCATCGGCATCGTGATCGTGCACATCGTGTTCGGCATGCCGATCATGACGCTTTTGTTCCGCAACTTCTACGCATCGCTGCCGCGCGAGCTGTTCAATGCTGCGCGCATCGACGGTGGTGGCTTCGCGACAATCTTCCTGCGGGTCATGCTGCCGATGTCGACGCCGATGCTGATCGTGGCTGTCATCCTTCAGGTCACCGGCATCTGGAACGACTTCATCCTCGGCCTTACCTTCGCCGGCCGCGAGAACCTGCCGATGACGGTGCAGCTCAACAACGTCGTCAACTCCTTTCAGGGCGAGCGCGCCTACAACGTCGACATGGCGGCGACCGTGCTGACGGCGCTGGTCCCGCTCGTCGTCTACTTCGCCTCCGGCCGCTGGTTCGTACGCGGCATCGCGGCCGGTGCCGTGAAGGGCTGAGATGAGCACCGTCTCCGTCCGCGACGTCAGCGTGGCCTTCGAGAGCGTACGTGTGTTCGATCGCCTCTCGCTCGACGTCGAGCAGGGCGAGCTCCTGGTCCTGCTCGGGCCCTCAGGCTGCGGCAAGTCCACGTTGCTCAACGCGATCGCCGGCCTGCTCGAGGTCGAGACCGGCCAGATCTGGATCGGCGAGCGCAACGTCACCTGGGAGGAGCCCAAGGATCGCGGCATCGCCATGGTGTTCCAGTCCTATGCGCTCTACCCGCGCATGAACGTGCGCGGCAACCTGTCGTTCGGCCTCAAGATGGCGAAGACACCCAAGGACGAGATCGAGCGCCGGGTCGCCGAGGCGGCGAGCATGCTGCACATCGAGCAGCTGCTCGACCGGCGGCCCGACCAGCTCTCCGGCGGCCAGCGCCAGCGCGTGGCGATCGGGCGCGCTCTGGTGCGGGATGCCGCCGTGTTCCTGTTCGACGAGCCGCTCTCCAACCTCGACGCCCAGCTCCGGAACGAGCTGCGTGACGAGATCAAGCGCCTGCATCATCGGCTCGCCGCGACGACCATGATCTACGTCACCCACGATCAGATCGAGGCGATGACGCTCGCCGACCGGATCGCGGTCATGAAGGACCAGAAAATCCAGCAGATCGGCTCGCCGCTCGACCTCTACTACCGCCCGGCCAACCTGTTCGTCGCCGGCTTCGTCGGCTCGCCGCGCATGAACTTCGTCGAGGGCAGGCTCGAGCAGGCGGCGAACGGCCTGACGTTCGCGGCCGGCGAGCGCCGCCTGCCGCTCGACGGCTATCCTTTCGGCACACGGCCCGAGTCCGGCCGGCCGGTGACGCTCGGCATCCGCCCGGAGCACATTGCGCTCGACGGCGGCGGCAACTGGAACGGCTTCACGGTCGACATTGTCGAGCCATTGGGAGCCGACAGCCTGGTCTGGTGCACGGATGGCCATCTGTCGCTCGAAGTGCGCACCTCCGGCGAGCAGGTTGTCAGACCCGGCACGCCGCTGGCGCTGGGCATCGATTCCAGCCGCATCTCCCTGTTCTCGACCGAGGGCACGCGGCTCTGAGCCGCGCGAAGCAGGCGGATCGGCCGCTCGGGACGGGCCGACCGAGGGAAAATGCCATGAGCAACGCGGACGTACTCTCCATCCAGCTCTACACGCTGCGCGCGCTGAACGACCTCGACCGCATCCTGGATGCGGTGGCTGAGGCCGGCTATCGCCATGTCGAGACGGTGGGCTCCCACCTTGACGACGCCGCGACGGCTAGGGCGAAGCTGGATGCGCGCGGCCTGAAGGTGTCGTCCAGCCACGTCGGCCTTGCCGCCCTGCGCGAGCGTCCGGACGCGATCGTCGAAGCCTGCCGGACGCTCGGCGCGGGCCAGCTGTTCATGCCTGCGGTGCCGGCCGAACAGCGCGACATGCCGGCGGACGGTTGGCGGGCGCTCGGGCGGGAGCTGGGCGACATGTTCCGAGCGACTGCGCGAGCAGGGAATCGAGCTCGGCTATCACAATCACGATTGGGAGCTGGAGCCCAAGGAGGCTGGCAAGAATGCTCTGGAGCTACTGTTCGAGGCGGCCGAGGGCAGCCCGCTGACCTGGCAGGTCGACGTGGCCTGGCTCGTGCGTGGCAGGCCGGACCCGAAGCTGTGGCTCGAGCGCTACCGCTCGCACGTCACGTCCGCGCACGTGAAGGACGTGGCCCCGGCCGGGCAGAACCAGGACGAAGACGGCTGGGCGGACGTCGGCGCGGGCGTGCTGGACTGGCGCGACCTGTGGCGCGCCTGTCGCGACGCCGGCGCCCGATGGATGGTGGTCGAGCATGACAAGCCGAAGGATCCGGCCCGCACCGCGCGAGCCAGCTTCGCCTTCCTGAGCAATATGGGCCTGAGCAGCATGGGCCCAAGCAACATGGGAGCCTGATTCGGCCATGGAACCTATGACCATCGGCGTCATCGGCTGCGGCAACATTAGCGATGCCTACCTTAAGGGTGCAGCGCGCTCGCAGCCTGATCCAGGTGAAATCCTGCGCCGATCTGAATCCCGAGGCGGCCCAGGCCAAGGCCAGGGAATATGGCATCGAGGCTGTCTCGGCGGATGCGCTGCTCGGTGATCCGGCCATCGAGATCGTCATCAATCTGACCGTGCCATTGGCGCACGGGCCAGTCAGCCGGCACATCATCACGGCAGGCAAGCACGTCTACTCGGAGAAGCCGCTGGCCGCGCGCTTCAGCGAGGGGCAGGCGCTGATGCTCGCCGCCGCCGGCCGCGGCGTGCGCGTGGGCTGCGCGCCCGATACCTTTCTCGGCGCCGCGCACCAAGCCTGCCGCCGGACGATCGATGCCGGGCTGATCGGTCGGCCGGTCGGGGGCGCCGCAGCCGTGCTGTCGCACGGCATGGAGCACTGGCACCCGAATCCCGAGTTCTTCTTCAAGCGCGGCGGCGGTCCGATTCACGATGTCGGGCCTTACTATGTGACCCAGCTGGTCAACCTCCTGGGACCCGTCACGCGGGTCGCCGCCCAGGCTTCCATCGGCGGCCTGACCCGCACGGTGACCAGCGAGCCTCGCCGAGGGCCAGGTGATCGACGTCGAGGTGCCCACCACCGTGAACGGCGTGCTGTCGTTCGTGAGCGGCGCCAACGTCTCTCTCAGCGCCTCCTGGGATGTCTGGAAGCATCGAAGGCTGCCCTTCGAGATCTATGGCACGGACGGCAGCCTGCTGGTGCCCGACCCTAATTTTTTCGGCGGCGAGCCGCAGATCACGGCGCGGGATTCCGACTGGCAGGCGCTCGACATCGCGGGCCATCCCTTCGGCATCGCCAATCGCACCCTGCGCAGCGGCGTCGAGGTCGCCGACTATCGGATCATCGGCCTGCTCGAGATGGCGGCGGCCTTGCACCAGGGCCGCGCCCATCGGGCGAACGGCGACCTCGCGCTGCACGTGCTGGAGGTGCTGGATGCGTTCGAGCGCTCGTCGGTCGAGGGGCACCACATGATGATCGAGACCCCGTGCCAGCGTCCGGAGCCACTACCGCTCGGGGCCGGTGACGAAGTATTTCTGCGGTGAAATCGCCTCAACCATCGGCCCAAGGCCGGCTGCCGCTGTAGTCCGCGACAGCGGCATAACTCCGGCCACTGTGGGATGAGCGAACCGCTTCCTACCGAACCCGCACTCAAGTTCTTCGAGGTCAGAGCCGGTTACGTCCTGGTCGACCTTGCATCCGAGTTCTGGCGCACTGATCTGCGGGTCGTCAACACGATCACGCAGCCCGATCTAAAGGAGCCTTCTCGCGCAGCGCCGGACGGCAGGGTTCGATGAAGCCGGGGAACGGCGCAGGCCTGGCGCCGGGCACCACGCTGGGGTCAACACGCCGAGCATCCTGCGACATCGCTACATGGCTAGTCGCGCGCCCGGCGCAGAGCGGTTTCCAGTTTCTCCTTCTGCTTTTCCCAGCGCGCGTCCTCCGCTTGCGACCGTCTGTCGAGTGCGGCGCGGTCTCTGTTGATTTCTTCGACCTTGGTTTCATGGTCACGCTTCGCTTCTTCAAGCGCTGCTTCGGCCTTTGCGATTGCCTGCTCGCGCCGCTTGCGTTCCTTCTCCCGCGCGGTCTCTTCCTTCCGGCGCTCGCTATCGCGCCGCTTCTGTTCTCTCTCCAACGCAAGGGCGGCCTCGCGTGCTGCTTTGTCGTCGACCTTCTGAGCCGGCGGTTCTCTTGTCGTCGCTCGAGGCTTTGCTGGCCTCTCCTTCACCTTGTCGATGGGTAGGTCCTTCGGCAGCTCGGCATGTTCGCTGAACGCGCCATCCGATCCGACCGGGCGCCGCAGAACGACGCCAGGTTTGGCGAACGTGGCCGCAACGATCGCCGGATCATCGGTTTCCTTTGCAAAGCCTTGGTGGAAAAGGTTCGTCTTCGAGCCCCAGGCTTCCAAAGCCGCCTTCATCGATGGCGCAGCAATGGCGAGATCGAAGAACCCGAGAGAGGTCTGATAGGTCTTAAGTTTCCTCGCCATCAATCCCGCGCTTTCTTCCGGAACCGGATTGGGGCGATATCCTCCAGTTCGATCCAAGCCGGCGCGTGATCGCTGGTTTTTTCCCAACTGCGCACCTCGCGTGCGACGCCGCCCGCAACAAGGCGGTTCTTCAGCGAAGGGCTCAGCAGCAGGTGATCGATGCGCAGCCCGGCATCGCGGGCGAAGGCGTTACGGAAATACTTCCAAAAGGTGTAGATGCGCTTGCCGGGATAGAGGTGACGCAACGCATCTTTCCATCCCAGCTTTACGAACTCCGCATACGCTTTGCGCACTTCCGGCCGGAACAGCGCGTCGTCACGCCAGCGCTCCGGTGCATAGACGTCCAGGTCGGTCGGCATGACGTTGTAATCGCCCGCCATGATGAAGGGCGCATCCGAGGCGATGAGCGTCTTGCCATACTTCTGAAGCCGCTCGAACCAAGCGAGCTTGTAATCGAATTTCGGTCCCGGTGCGGGATTGCCGTTCGGTAGGTAAAGGCAGCCTATGGTTAGCCCGCCGACAGCCGCCTCGATATAGCGGCTGTGGAGGTCCTCGGGGTCGCCGGGAAGCCCGCGCCGCGTCTCGACGGGGTCGGTGCCGCGTGCAAGGATCGCGACACCATTCCAGGCCTTCTGTCCATGCCAGATCGCGCCGTATCCGGCCTTGCGAATATCGGCGAGGGGGAATTTCTCCTGCGGGGCCTTCAATTCCTGAAGGCATACGATGTCGGGCTGCGCCTCCTTGAGCCAGCGCAGCAGCACCGGCAGCCGGCCATTCACCCCGTTGACGTTGTACGTGGCGATCTTCATAGGTTTGGCGGTGACGCTGGGGTTTCGACGATCACACTCTTCGCGGACTTGTCTCCAGCAGCATGCGAATCTGTGGCAGCCCGCCAGCGGAGGCGCCGATTGCGACGGTGTCCCGGTGGGAGCTGGGGTTGGCCATGCGCAAGGCTACCATGACCGTACAAAGACGCCAGACGGTTCAGGGAGCACAAAGGCAAGGACGACCAGGCCGATGATGACCGCCACCGCGAGTCCGCCAAAGAGGATGAGGATGGACGCCCAGCTCGTTAGTTCTTCCAGGTCAGTTGGGTGGTCTTTGTCCCAGCGGGTCAACGCAACCGTCTCCCTGTGACTTCCACGGCGCCCGTGATTTGCCGGCTACTCTGACAAGCGCGCGGCCTCGGCCGCATTCACAACCGCGTTCGCTCGCGCAGCGACTTTGCCCCAGACATGGCCCGGCCTCGGATCGCTTGCCGCACCAGGCCCTGGTTCGACCGCAAGGTGCATCTTGCAGCCGAACAGCGGCTTTTCAGGGACCGCGTTTCCAGCTGGCGTCCTGGTGGCTGCGTTGCGCTTGCGGCTGGCCTTTGCGCGGCCGGCGGCGCCCTCAAGGTTTATTCGAACCAGAGAGGGCTTCGATGACATCGCCCCCCTCGAGCTGGATGACTTCAGCCGCGCCGTTCATCACGTTGACGGCCTTCGGTCCCGGCGCCCGTCCGGTGGATGAGGCGACCGAGGCAACCCGCATCCAGCGTCGGGACCGCAACCCTCACGGTGCACTGCGGCGATCGTCCGTGCGACCGATGCGGGCGACATGAGCAGCCGCCGAACCATGGAGCGCCGCCAACTCTTGTGGTAGCGATCGCTGCGACGAGTCCTGAACCCGATGACGACGTGGGCCGTAGAATAGCACGGGCGTGGGCGAGCAGGTGGCTTTGGAGAATGCGATGATCGAGGCGAGCGAGTGTGTGGTCATCGGATCGGGGGCGCTCGGGGCGAGCGTCGCCTTCCACCTGGCGCGCGGTGGCAGGCAGGTCGCGCTGGTCGACAAGCACGCGCTCGGCTCGCAGACCTCGCCGCGGGCAGCTGGGCTGACGTCGCAGGCGCGCGGCACTGACCTGATGACCACGCTCGCGAAGCGGGCGGTGCGCAAGATCGAGGCGTTCGAGCACGAGACCGGCGAGACCATCGTCTTCTATCAGCCCGGGGCGCTCAAGATTGCCCGCACCCCCGAGCACGTCACGCAGCTCCGCAGCGAGCTGGAGCAGAGCCGCCGGCTCGGAACCGGGCTCGAGGCGATCTCGCCAGCCGAGGCGCGAGCGATGAACCCTTTCCTGGAGACCGCAGGGATCCTCGCGGTGAATTTTTCGCCCACCGATCTCTATCTCGAGCCGTCCCAGATCCCCATCGGCTACGCCAGGGCGGCGAAGCGGCTGGGCGTGCAGATGCTGCCGCACACGCTGGTGAGCGGGATCGTGCTGCATGGCGATGCGGTGGCCGCGGTGGAGACCGAGCACGGCACGATCCGCTGCGAGACCATCGTGGATGCCGCCGGCGCCTGGCTGCGGGCGGTGGCCGCGCTGGCCGGCGCGAGGGTCCCGATGGTGCCGACCCGCCACCAGCTGATGATCACCGAGCCGATTGACGGCGTCGATCCGATGCAGCCGATCACCCGGATCATCGACGCCAACGTCTATGTGCGGCCGGACGAGGGTGGGTTGATGCTCGGCGGCTACGAGGCCGACCCGCTACAGTACGATCCCGCTGCTCTGCCAGCGCGCTTCGATGTCGCCGATCTCCCGCTTGATCTTGGCGTGCTGCGACGTCTGGCCGACAGCGTGCGCGAGCAGTTACCGATCTTCCAGCGCGTGCCCGGCGAGATCGGGGTGCGCGTGCACCGCGCCGGGCTGCCGACCATGACCGCC
This sequence comes from uncultured Alphaproteobacteria bacterium, assembly GCA_963753315.1. Lineage (GTDB taxonomy): Bacteria > Pseudomonadota > Alphaproteobacteria > Geminicoccales > Geminicoccaceae > DASUGG01. The sequence continues at coordinate 113,519 of CAVWCI010000029.1, read as the reverse complement.
GACGGCGAGCACACGGTGGGGCCGGTGCAAGGCGTTCGCGGACTCTACGTGGCAGGCGGCTGCTGCGTCGGTGGGCTTTCGATTGCACCGGCGATCGGCGAAGCGCTGGCAGCGTGGATCATCGACGGGGCGCCGCCGATGGACCTGTCGCCGCTGGCGCCCGGGCGCGAGAACCGAATAGATGAGGAATTGCTGCGAACGGCCTGCCGACTGCACTACGCCCATCATTATTGGCAGGAGGTGCCGAAGCCGCTCGCTGACCGGTGCCAGGCAGTCGGAGGTGCCGGCGCGCGCAAGCGTGATCTGCCAGCGCTAGAGATTTGCCAGGCGGGTGGCCAGCGCATGCTATCCGCGCTCGAAATACGCAATGTTTGCGCTGCGCGCTCGTGTAAGCTGCTGAGATTGCTGAAATCTGCAATGTGGCTCTGTTCTGACTTGTCGATGCTCGCCAGACCGCCTTCACGTCGGCCTGTCGGCCGGAACGCAGCCTCGGCGGGCAGGGAATCGGGATGCCCGGCACACACCGCCTCATCGCTCGCGCGCCTTGTGCGTATCGCCATTGGCAGCCACGGCATGTCGTTCGGACAAATCGCCCGCCGGCCGAAACACGCGCCACCCTACGGGCATGGCTTCGGCGCCGCCGGTGGCAGCCATTGCATCAGCCACAGCCTGCTGCATCTCCGAGCTCATCGGGAAGACTGCCCCGATGACAGACCTATGCCGACGTCGGCGTCGCGATGCAGATAGGCGAGGAGATCGGATTCGTCGATCCTGATCTGGCGACCTGCACGCAGAACGCGCAGGTCACCGGCCCTGATCCAACGGCGCACCGTCTGCTTCGAGACCGAGGCATAGTTCGCCGCCTCCTGCACGGTTAGCAGGGTCAGGCACCTGGCCGGAACGGCGCGCCGAAGCGGGTGGGTCGTGGTGCTGTGCGTCATCTTGCGCTCCTTGGCTGGGGACGCGCAATTAATTGCGCGATCAGATCTGCCATTGCGGCGTGACCATCAGCTCCAGGATGGGCACCAGCTTGCGGCCGCCCCGACGGGCACGAAGAAGCCGAGCCGGCTGGTCAGCAGGGCCCTGTTGGATCTCTCCCCCATGCCGAGCAGCACGACGCCGTGTCCAGGGTCGCGGCCGACACTGCCATCGGGACGAAGGAACTTGGTCTTGCCACGCGGGAACAGCATGCTCTCGGCGCGGAGTGCCAGGTCATGGAACCAGCCGGCACTCGTATAGGCACGCACGATCGCGACGCCATCGCCGTGCTCGAGAAACTTCTGCAGTCATGGCAGATGGCCGTGCCGGCCACCGAACGGCGGATTTCATGAACATGCAGCCCCGCCAGGGCTGTACGAGGCCGTCATCGGCCTTGGTGTAGACGTGACAAGCCGGCTGCGTCCCGAGCGCTACGGCTGCTTGGGTGCCAGAGACGAGATGCAGTCGGCAAGCCCGACCTCGTCGATACGAATCCAGGCGGCCAGTACGTAGGCCTCAAGCTTGCGCGTCATGATCCAGTTGTAGATCCACTGCACGGCACGCCAGCGAAGTCGGCCGCCTGGTGGATGCTGAAAAGCCTGCGGCAGATCGGCTTGGCAGCGGACCCCGCCTGGTTGGCCGCCGCTGTTGTTCTGGTGCATTTGGCGCTGGCATTAACCGCGCCTGTCCGGAAGCGGTGGGCAGTACGGCGGGCCTATCGGGTGCCGATTCCGCTCCGTGGCGCTGAGCTCGTTCAGCTGTCGCGTGTAGACATCGCAGAACTCCTCCATCAGCGCCGCCTCCGGCGGGTGATGCTGCAATCCCCCGAGCACCGTCGCCTCGAGATGGTCCCGGCGTATGGTCGCCTTGTTGCTGCAGGTGCCCTTGCTGCGCGCATTCGCGCACCCGATGCGCACCCGGTTCCAGGTCACCACGCCGCCGGCCCCGGCAGTTGCAGAACTCAAGCCAACCGATGGCTGCCCTTCGCTGACGTCGCCGACGAACCGGAATCCCTTGCGGGCGATCGTTCGGATCAGGCGCTGTTCCTGGCCGCTGTCGCCGATGGCCTTGCGCGCCGCATTGATATGACTGGTTAGGGTCGATTCTGCGACGATCCGTCCGTTCCACACCCCGTCCAGCAGCTCATCCTTGCTGACGACGTACCCATCTCCGGCCAGAGCGTGCCGAGCCGCTGGATCGCTCGTCGACCAAGGGGGCGACCTGCAACGGGGGTCTTCAATCCGAACCTCGACCAGCAGTCGTTCCCGACCGGCTGGGCGCGTCGCCCGCGCAATCGAAGTAGTGCCGCATGCGCTCCGTGTCCGGAGCGCGGCCCGTGAACAGCGCGAAGGCGTGCGCAGCCTGGAACACGGCCATTCCCGCGCCGGTCATGACGCGGCAGCCGCGTTGCTCTGCGCGGTGGAGCAGTTCGGTGCGGATGGGGAAATACACGATGTCGGCAACCCACAGCTCCGGGCGCAGAAGGTCAGCAGCGACCGGCATTCCCGGATACTTCGCCATCCCCACGGGCGTTGTGTTGACCAACCCATCCGCCGTCCGCAGCAGCGAGCGGAGATCCTCAACCGCTCTTGCGCGTCCGCGGCCATGGCACTCTTCGAGTTGCTTGGCGAGGGCTGTCGCCCTGTCGGACGCGGTGTCGAACACGGCGATGGACCCGGCACCGACTTGCAGCAGGGCGTGGCCGACGGCGGAGCCGGCGCCGCCGGCGCCCAGAAGGACGACGCGCTGGCGCGCTAGCTCGGGCAGCTCGCGGCGGAAGCTCTCGGCAAATCCCGAGCAGTCCGTATTGTGCCCGATCCGATGACCGTCCTCGAACACGATCGTGTTGATCGCGCCGATGGCATCCGCATCGGGGGACAAGAAATCGACCAGGCGGGTCGCCGCCTGCTTGCAGGGGTGCGTGATGTTGAGCCCGGCGAATCCAAGTCTTTCGGCGGCAAGGACCAGTTCATCCAGAGCCGATGCGGACAGGCCGAGCCGGTCGAGATCGATCAGCCTGTAGACGTAGCGCAACCCGTGATGGACCGCCTCTCGCTCGTGCATGGCTGGCGTGCGCGAAGCCTGAATGCCAGCGCCTATGAGGCCAACGAGGATCGTCGAGCCGGGCGGCGCCAAGAGGGGGGGTGCCGAGGGCCTCCGGTCCCCGCCCGGGGTCATCTCGGTACCAGTCGTTGACGGCGACCTGTCGGGAGTACTCAAGGGAGCTTCAGCCTCCATACCCGTAGAGGCGCGGCAGCCATAGCACGATGTCCGGCACGTAGGCGATGACCATCAACGCCACGAATCAGCGCGACGACAGGCCGTCCGGCACCAGCGGTGCCATCTCGGGCATTCAGCGCGCGCTGCTCAGCCTCGTTCTTTCGGCCGACGACGGCGTGAGCTTTCCCGAACGACGCGATCTGGAAACCGGCGGCGGCTATTGCCTGACGAACAACTCAGCGAACGGTCTCAATCGCGAATACTCCTATCCTTCCATCCTCGAAGGGCCCGACGGGTCCCTCCACGTCGCCTATACCTATCACCGCCGCGCCATCAAATATGTTTGCCTCAGGTGGGACTGACAGTCGAAGCGCACGGCGGAAGTGATTGCAGTGGCGCGGCGGCTGAGGTGGCGGTCCCAGTTCAGAGGGCCGCCGATGTTGCTGGAGGCACGCCGCGCCGGACGGCAAAGCCCGTGGCGGCACGAGGTACAGGGCTCGACTTCTCAGGCTGCGATCGTCTGCACGCGCAACGCCTCGATCGCCTGCGCATAGTCGGGCTGGCCGAAGATCGCCGAGCCCGCGACCAGGACGTCGGCGCCGGCAGCGACCGCCGCAGCTGCGGTCTCCGCGTTGATGCCGCCATCGACCTCGATGGAGATCGGCCGGCCGGCGGTCAGCGCGCGCAGGCGCCGGATCTTCTCCAGCGTTGCAGGAATGAACTTCTGCCCACCGAACCCGGGATTGACCGTCATGACCAGGATCAGATCAAGCCTCTCCAGCACGTGCTCGATGGCGCTCTCGGGCGTCGCCGGGCAGATGGCGACGCCCGCCTTCTTCCCGAGCGCCTTGATCGCCTGCAGTGAGCGGTCCAGATGCGGCCCTGCCTCGGCATGCACGGTGATGAGGTCCGCGCCCGCTTGCGCGAACGCCTCGATATAAGGATCGGCCGGCGCGATCATCAGATGGGTATCGAAAAGCTTGTCGCTGCAGGAGCGGATCGCCTTCACCACCGCCGGGCCGAAGGTGATGTTGGGCACGAAGTGGCCGTCCATGACGTCGAGGTGGATCCAGTCCGCCCCGGCCTCATCCACCGCCCGGACCTGCTCGCCGAGCCGCGCAAAGTCGGCCGAGAGGATCGAGGGTGCGATGATCGGCACGGTCATGATGCTGCCTCCTCACCGGCGGGGTCGGCGTCGATGCCGCCAGAGAACACGCGGCTGGCGCGGATCTCCTCGGCCTCGATGGTCATGAGATCGGCGGCGCTGAGCTGCCGGGCGCGGCTCTCGAACAGCCGCATCGCCTGTCGAAGGCGCGCCCGGTCGAGGGCGTTGCGGATCGATCTGGCGTTGGCGAAATGCGGCTGGCGCATGCGGTGCGCGATGTAGTCTCTAAACGCCTGCCCGGCAGCGTCGCTGAAGCGGTAGCTCTGCTGGGTCAGCATGAGCTTGCCGATCTCGAACAGCTCGTCCGAGGTGTAGTCCGGGAAGTCGATGTGATGAGCGATGCGCGAGCGGAAGCCGGGATTGGAGGCGAAGAAGCGGTTCATGCGGTCGGCGTAGCCGGCGACGATCACGACCAGGTCCTCGCGCCGGTTCTCCATGACCTGGAGCAGGATCTCGATCGCCTCCTGGCCGTAGTCGCGCTCGTTCTCGGGCCGATAGAGATAGTAGGCCTCGTCGATGAACAGCACGCCCCCCATCGCCTTCTTGAGCACCTCTTTGGTCTTGGGCGCGGTGTGGCCGATGTACTGGCCGACGAGGTCGTCGCGGGTCACTGTGACCAGGTGATTCGAGCGGATGTAGCCGAGCCGGTTGAGAATGTCGGCCATCCGGAGCGCGACCGTGGTCTTGCCGGTGCCGGGATTGCCGGTGAACGACATGTGCAGGGTCGGCGTCTCGCTCACGAGGCCAAGGTCCTTGCGCAGCTTGTCGACCAGCAGCAGTGCGGCGATCTCGCGGATGCGCGACTTCACCGGAACGAGGCCGATCAGCTCGTGCTCGAGCTGATCCAGCACCGCGGGCACGCCCGAAGCCTCGAAGGCCTTCTGCAGATCGACCGACCGGCCGTCGGCCGCCAGGGTCTCGGCTGCCTGCACGATCATCCTCCTTCGAGCCCCGCTGAAAAAACGGGCCGCCGCGCCGGAGTCCGGCGGCCCCAGTTCAGGGAGACTCCGTTGACCTCAGTAGCGCGCGCCCATCGGCTTGCCGGTGGCATACGGCCGCAAGGTGTACTGGACCTTCCGCCCCGCCGTCTCGTGGCGCTCCAGGTCGAAGCCGGGCTCCTCCTCCGGCCGGTTGACGATGAACGACAGGCGCAGCGATTCCCACCCCGGCGTGGTGTCGAACGCCGAGACGCGGATGTAGCAATTGCCGAAAACCTTGCGGCACTCGGCGAGCTCGTACAGCACTCCGGCCGGGTCTTTGAGATCGAACATCGGCTGGCCCCACATCTCCCAGTAGGTGTTCCGGGGATGCGGGTCATCGGTGTACTCGACATTGATCGCCCAGCCCTGGTCGAGGCAGTACCGGATCTGGCGGGCGATCTGCTGCTCCGACAGATCGGGCAGGAACGAGAACGTGCCTTGGGTGAGGCGCATGGGTAATCTCCCGGTCAGGCGGCGGTCGGCGTCGGCACGAAGTCCGGCGTGTCGGTCGAGGCATAGTCGAAGGTGACGTCCTTCCAGACCTCGAGCGCCTGGGCGAGCGGCTGGCAGTGGCGCGCCGCGCGCTCGAGGATCTCCGGCCCCTCGGCGAGGTAGTCGCGGCCCTCGTTGCGGGCCAGGACCATGGCCTCGGTGGCGACGCGGTTGGCGGTGGCGCCGGCGGCGATCCCCGCCGGATGGCCGATCGTGCCGCCGCCGAACTGCAGCACCACGTCCTCGCCCAGATAATGCAGAAGCTGGTGCATCTGGCCGGCGTGGATGCCACCCGAGGCAACCGGCATGGTCCGGCGCAGCGACGCCCAGTCCTGATCGAAGAACAGGCCGTGCTCGAGCGCCATCGGATTGTGGTCCTCGCGCAGCACGTCGTAGAAGCCCTTGACGGTGTGCGGGTCGCCTTCGAGCTTGCCGACCACCGTGCCGGCATGGATGTGATCGACGCCGGCAAGCCGCATCCATTTGGCGATCACCCGGAAGCTCACGCCGTGGCTCTTCTGCCGGGTGTAGGTCGAATGGCCGGCGCGGTGCAGGTGCAGGATCGTGTCGTTCCGGCGCGCCCACCTGGCCATCGACTGAATTGCCGTGTAGCCGATCACGAGGTCGATCATGACGATGACCGAGCCCAGCTCCTTGGCGAACTCGGCGCGCTCGTACATGTCCTCCATGGTCGCGGCGGTGACGTTGAGGTAGTGCCCCTTGACCTCCCCGGTCATCGCCTCGGCGCGCTTGACCGCCTCCATGGCGAACAGGAAGCGGTCGCGCCAGTGCATGAAGGGCTGGGAGTTGGTGTTCTCGTCGTCCTTGGTGAAGTCGAGGCCGCCTTTGAGCGCCTCGTACACCACGCGGCCGTAGTTGCGCCCGGAAAGCCCGAGCTTGGGCTTGACGGTGGCGCCGAGCAGCGGGCGGCCGAACTTGTCGAGGCGCTCGCGCTCGACCACGATGCCGGTCGGCGGCCCGTCGAAGGTCTTCACGTAGGCGGCGGGCAGGCGCATGTCCTCGAGCCGGAGCGCCTTCAACGGCTTGAACCCGAACACGTTGCCGATGATCGAGGCGGTCAGGTTGGCGATCGAGCCGGGCTCGAACAGATCGAGGTCGTAGGCGATGTAGGCGAAGTGCTGCTCGGGATTGCCGGGCACCGGATCGACCCGGTAGCACTTGGCCCGATACTTGTCGCAGGCGGTCAGCCGATCGGTCCAGACGACGGTCCAGGTCGCCGTGGAGCTCTCGCCGGCGACGGCGGCCGCCGCCTCCTCCGGATCGACGCCGTCCTGCGGCGTGATCCGGAAGCAGCACACGACATCGGTGTCCTTGGGCTCGTAGTCCGGCTCGAAGTAGCCCATCTCCTTGTAGGGCATGACCCCGGCCTTGTAGCGATCGGCGCTCGCGCGGGTGGCGGTTTCGGCCATTGGTGATCTCCTTCGGGGGAGCGCAGGCGCTCAGGCAGCCTCGGCGGTGTCGCCGAAGGCCGGATCGAGAGCGCCGGAGCGGTAGCGGCCGGCCATCTCGATGAGCGAGAGCGGTCGGATGCCCGGCGCCTGGCCCGCGGTGCCGAACTGCTCGAAGCGTTCGGCGCACAACCGCTCGAGCGCATCCATCGCCGGCTTCAGGAACTTGCGCGGGTCGAACTCGCGCCGCTGCTCGAGCGCGACCTTCCGGAACTGCCCGGTCATCGCCATGCGGCAGTCGGTGTCGATGTTGATCTTGCGCACGCCGTGGCGGATGCCGGCCACGATCTCCTCGACCGGCACGCCCCAGGTCTGAGGCATCTCGCCGCCGTACGCGTTGATGACGTCCTGCAGCTCCTGGGGCACCGAGGAGCTGCCGTGCATCACCAGGTGAGTTTCCGGCAGCCGCTCGTGAATCGCCGCGATCACGTCCATCGCCAGGATCTCGCCCGTCGGCGGCTTCGAGAACTTGTAGGCCCCGTGCGATGTGCCGATCGCGACCGCGAGCGCATCGACCTTCGTGCGCGCGACGAAATCCTGCGCCTGATCGGGCTCGGTCAGCAGCTGCTCGCGCTGCAGTCTGCCTTCGGCGCCCTGGCCGTCCTCGGCCTCGCCGTGCCCTGTCTCGAGCGAGCCCAGGCAACCGAGCTCGCCTTCGACCGAGACGCCGACCGCGTGCGCGAGCTCGCTCACCCGTTGCGTGATCCCGACATTGTACTCGTAGGAGGCGGGCGTCTTGCCGTCCGCCTCGAGGGAGCCGTCCATCATCACGCTCGTGAAGCCGTGCTGGATCGCCGAAAAGCAGGTCGCCTCGTCGTTGCCGTGGTCCTGGTGGAGGCAGACGGGAACCTCGGGAAAGGCCTCGACCGCCGCCTCCACCATGCGGCGCAGCATGAGGTCGCCGGCATAGGCGCGCGCGCCGCGGCTGGCCTGCACGATCACAGGCGCGCAGGTGCGCCTCGCCGCGGTCATGATCGCGAGCAGCTGCTCCATGTTGTTGATGTTGAAGGCCGGCACGCCGTAGTCGCGCTCGGCGGCGTGGTCGAGGAGCTGGCGCAACGTGATCAACGCCATGGCTTCATCCTCCTGCTGGCCCTTGAAGTCGCATCGACCTGCTCAGGCGGCCTGGCTGCGGGCGAGCTTCGCTCGGGCGCGGGCGACGATCGCACCGACGGTGATGCCGAAGTGCTCGAAGAGAGCCTGGTAGGAGCCGCTTGCGCCGAACCCGGTCATGCCGACGACGTCGTCCTCGCTGGCGACGTAGCGGGTCCAGCCGAACGGGCTCGCCGCCTCGATGGCGATGCGCGGCGCCTTACCCAGCACCTGCTCGCGGTAGGTCGTCTCCTGCCGCTCGAACAGCTCGAAGCAGGGCATCGACACCACCGCCACCGGCGTGCCTTCGGCCTGGAGGCGCTCCCTCGCTTCGAGCGCCAGGTGAATCTCGGAGCCAGTCGCAAGCAGCGTGAGCGCGCGCGGCCCGGTCGCCTCGGCGAGCACGTAGGCGCCGCGGGCGCAGAGGTTGTCCTCGCACATTCACCACCGCACGGCCGGCAGATTCTGCCGGGTCAGCGCCAGCAGCGATGGACCGTCGCGCCGCTCGATGGCGAGCGCCCAGCATTCGGCCGTCTCGATCGCATCGGCGGGCCGGAACACGAACAGATCCGGCATCGCCCTCAGGCTCGCGAGATGCTCGACCGGCTGGTGGGTCGGACCGTCCTCGCCCAGACCAATGGAGTCGTGCGTCATGACGTAGATGACGCGCTGACCCATCAGCGCCGACAGCCGGATCGCCGGCCGGCAGTAGTCGCTGAAGATCAGGAAAGTGCCGCCGTAGGGGATCAGGCCCTTGTGCAGAGCCATCCCGTTCATGATCGCGGCCATGGCATGCTCGCGCACGCCGTAGTGGATGTAGCGTCCGGCGGTGTCGGTCGCCGTGATCGGCGCCGTCTTCTCGGTCTTGGTGTTGTTCGACCCGGTGAGGTCGGCCGAGCCGCCCACCAGCTCGGGGATCGCTTCGGTAAGAACCTTGAGGGCTTCCTCGCTCGCCTTGCGAGTGGCCCAAGTCGGCCGCTCGGCGACCAGTCGCGCCCGAAACGCCGCGAGCGTCTCCTGCCAGCGCGCCGGCAGCTCACCCGCGAGCGCCCGCTCGAAATGGCGGCGCGCCGACGCATCGACCCCCTCGAGCCGCCGCTGCCAGGCCTTGCGCGCCTCGGAGCCACGCGCGCCGGCAGCACGCCACGCAGCGAGCACATGCTCCGGAACCTCGAAAGGCCGATGGGGCCAACCGAGCCGCTCGCGCGCCGCTGCGATCTCGGCCTCGCCGAGCGGCGCGCCATGGGTCGCCGCCGTTCCCTGCTTGTTGGGCGCGCCGAAGCCGATCACCGTGCGACACGCGATCAGCGAAGGGCGCGGGTCGACCTGCGCGGCCTCGATCGCCCCGGCGACCGCCTGCATGTCATGGCCGTCGACGCCGACCGCCTGCCAGCCGTAGGCCTCGAAGCGCCCGAGCACATCGTCCGAGCAGGCGAGCGAGGTCGGCCCGTCGATCGAGATGCCGTTGTCGTCGAACAGCACGATCAGCCGGCCGAGGCCAAGGTGGCCGGCGAGCGAGCATGCCTCGTGGCTGATCCCTTCCATGAGGTCGCCGTCGCTCGCGATCACGTAGGTGCGGTGGTCGACCAGCGCGCGGCCGTGGCGCGCCGCCAGCATGCGCTCGGCGAGCGCCATGCCGACCGCGTTCGAGATGCCTTGGCCGAGCGGTCCGGTCGTGGTCTCGATGCCGGACGCATGGCCGAACTCGGGGTGGCCCGCCGTGCGGGCGCCGAGCTGGCGGAAGCTCATCAGCTCCTCGAGCGTCATGTCCTCGTAGCCGGTGAGGTAGAGGAGCGCGTACAGCAGCATCGAGCCGTGGCCGGCTGAGAGCACGAAGCGGTCGCGGTCCGGCCAGTCGGGTACGTTGGGATCGAACTCGAGGAAGCGGGTGAACAGCACCGTCGCCACGTCCGCCATGCCCATCGGCATGCCCGGATGCCCCGACTTCGCTCTCTCCACGGCGTCCATCGCGAGCGCGCGCAGGGCATTCGCCATCTCGCTTGGCGATGCATTCTGCTCCGCCGCCAGGGCGTCGGCTTCGAGAGCTCGGGCGTGGCTGATCATCGTGGTCTCCCTCAGACGGCGTGCACGCCCATGGCCGCTTTCACCATGTGGTAGGCGATCAGCAGCTGGGTGAGCGCAAGCGGATAGCTCTTCGCCTGCTGGTTGGTGCGATCGGCGAAGGCGCCGACGTGCTCGCGCAGATGGCCCGCTTCCGGGATCAGCTCCCAGAGCAGATCCTCGACCCGTCGGGCGCTGCGGTCGTCGATGTGACCGGCAATCTCGAGCACGTCGACCGGCTTGCCGTCCAGGTCGCGCGCGAGCTCGAGATGGATGCCGTTCCTCGCGCCCGACTCGAGGATCGGCGTGAGGTCCGGATGCGGCAGGGTGGGCCGCAGGATGTGCCGGACGTTGAGGTGAGCGCCCGTCTCCTCGAGATCTTCCTCGGGCGGGAGGAAGTTGATGACGATGTCGGCGAAGGTCCGTTGCGGGTGGATGAAGGCGGGGCTGTCCTGCGCGCGGTCCTGGAGCTGTTTCACCACCTGTTCGCGCGTGTAGCCGCGCTTGGCGGTGTCCCGCTGGATCTTCCAGCGGATGCGCAGGTCGGGATCGGGGTCCAGGTAGACCTTGACGTCGTAGCATTCGCGCATGGCGCGCGTGGTGTAGCCGAGCAGGCCTTCGACGATGATGTACTCCTTGGGCTCGACGTATTCCGGCGCGTCGAGCTCGCCGGTGCCGTGGTTGTAGATCGGCTTCAGGATCGGCTGGCCTTGGCGGAGGAGACGCAGGTGCTGTTCGATGATGTCGACGTAGTTGCAGCGCGGGTCGAGCGCGGTGATGCCGATCTCGGCGCGCCGCCTGCGCGAATATTTGTGGTAATCGTCGGTGCAGATGGCGGTCACACGTTCACTGCCCAGGATGTCGGCGATGCCGGCCGTCAGCGTCGTCTTGCCGGCGGCGGAATCGCCTACGATGCCGAGGATGACGTGCCGCTTCACGCGATTGAGAGGCATCTGCTGTCCTCCGCCCGCGCCCGGGCTGCCCGAGCGTGCGGATAATGGGATGTCAGAACCTGGCGCTCGCCGGTGCGGCCGACGATCATCAAGGTCTGGAGCCGATCGTAGGCCGGGCCGCGCTCGACGCCTTCGATCAGGAGCCCGCTGGTGATGCCGGTGGCGCAAAAGTAAGTGTCCTCGCTCGTCACCAGCTCCTCGACCTCGTGCCACCGCGTCGTGTCGAGCCCGGCGCGCCGCACCTCGAGAGCTCTCGGTCTGCAGCTGCGGGTCGAGCCGAGCGTAGAGCACACCGCCCAGGGCGCGCACGGCGCAGGCCGCGAGGATGCCCTCGGGCGTGCCGCCCGTACCCATCAGCGCGTCGATGCCCGAGCCGGGGATCGCGGCCATGATCGCGCCCGCGATGTCGCCCGCCGGGTAGAGTGCGACCCGCGCGCCCGCCTGGTGGATGGCGGCAATCAGCGCGTTGTGGCGCGGCTTCTCCAGGACGTAGACGGTAAGCTGATCGAGCGGCTTGTCGAGCGCGGTGGCGAGCTGGCGCAGACGCTCGGCCGTAGGCGCCTCTGGATCGAGCCGAGCCCGGGCTGCAGGCGGGGCCGCCAGTTTTTCCATGTAGAAGCATGGGCCCGGATCGAGCATCGCGCCGCGCGGCGCGAGCGCGATCACCGCCATCGCGTTGGTCAGGCCCTTCGCGAGGTAGGTAGTACCCTCGACGGGGTCGACCGCGATGTCGAACCGGGCCTCGCGCGCCGGATCTCCGACCCGCTCGCCGCGATAGAGCTCGGGCGCGCCGTCCTTGGCGCCCTCGCCGATCACCACGACCCCGTCGATGCCGAGCTGGCCGAGCGCTTCGCGCATGGCGTGCACCGCGGCGCCGTCGCCGTCATTCTTGCGGCCCCGTCCGATCCAGGCGAAGGCGGCGCGCGCCGCCGCCTCGCTCACCTCGCGCAGCGCGTAGACGAACCACGGCGGGGTCGATGGCATGGTGCTGGGCAGTCCGCTATCCGGCACGACAGCCTCCTCTTCCTGGCGCGAAACTAGGGGCTGGACGGAGACAGGCCAACGCTCGGACGGAGGGGCACGCGAAGTTTTTCGGGTAGGTATCGCCCCACCCGGTCGGGTGGCCTCAGCGCGGCGGCCGGTTCGAGAGGTGCAGCGCCACCGCCTGCGCCCGGTTCGCGACGCCGAGCTTCTGATAGATGTTCTTGAGGTGGAATTTCAGGGTGTTGGGCGAGATGCCGAGCGTGTGCGCGAGCTGGGCGGTGCTCTGGCCGCCGGCCAGCGCCTCGATGATCTCGCCCTCGCGCCCGGTCAGCTCGGCGAGCGGGTCGTCCCGGCCCTGCGCCGCCTCGTAAGGAAACACCATGCGGCCGGCTGCGACCGCCGCGACCACTTCGCGCAGCTCTTCCGGCGCAACGCGCTTGGAGCAGAAGCCGGCGCCGCCCAGCGCCATCACCCGGCGCGGCACGCTCGCATCCTCGAGGCCCGAATACACCACGATCCGTGGCGCCTTGACCCGCCCGCGCAGCTGCTTGAGGACGGCCTCGCCATCCCGGTAGGGCATCAGCCAGCCCATCACCACCACGTCCACCGGGAAGCGATCGATGGCGTCGAGAAGGCGCTCGCCGTCGCTGGCGGTGGCCACCACCCGGAAGCGCTCGTCCTCCTCGAAGACTTGGCGCAGGCCGCGCAGCAGCAGCGGATGATCGTCGGCGAGTAGCACCTCGACGGGACGCGACCGAACTCGGTCCTTCAGCGCGGACGTCTGTTCCGCTGGCTTGCTCGAGGTCGATGGGGGCGTCATTTGCTCGTCCCATGTTCCCCATCTCGGGGGCCTCTCCTTCTGAACATCCCTTGTAGCGAATCGTAAGAGCCCCCGCGACGGGTGTGCTCATGTGCGCGACCGACGCAGGGTGGCCTGCGGTCGCCTCGGGCCGGCGCCCGTATAGGCACGGACGATCGCGATCTACGACGCCATCGGGCTGCGCCTGCGCCGCGTGCCGTTCACGCCCGATGCGATCCGCGCCGCCGCGCTCTGCGACTGACCGGCTCAGTCGAAGCCATAGAGACGCCTGGGGTTCATCGGCCAGCACCTGCTCGCGCAGCCGCTCCTCGGGCAGCCACGCGGCGACGTGGTCAAACAGGTCGCCATCGTTCGCCATCGGCTTCTTGTTGATCGCGTGCGGCCAGTCGCTGCCCCAGAGCAGCCGGTCCGGGCGCGCCTCGCGCAACGCCCGCGCGAGCGGCTCGACGTCGTCATAAGGAATGTCCTCGCATGCGGTGATGCGGTAGGGCGCCGTGAGCTTGACCCAGATCCGGCCGCCCTCGACCAGATTCAGGAACGCCCGGTAGCCCGGATGATCGACGCCGATCGCCGCGGGCATATAACCGAAGTGGCCGACCACGGCATCGACCGGCATGCGGGCGAGCGCGCCGAGCTCGGGGAACGCGTGCACGTGGACGAGGTACTCGATATGCCAGCCCATCGGCGCGATCCGGCTCGCGAAGCGCTCCACGTCGCCGAAGGAATTGAACGGCATGCCGCCCTTGTCCACGAGGTTCACGCGAGCGCCTCGCACGCCGGCCGCATCGAGCGCCCGGAGCTGCTCGTCCGTGATTGCGGCGTCGACCGCCGCGACCGCGCGCATGCTCGAGGGATCGCGCGCGACCGCATCGAGCATGGCGGCGTTGTCGGTGCCATAGGCGCTTGGCTGGGTCAGCACGGCGCGCGTCACGCCGAGCACGCCCAGCAGGTGCCGGTACGCCTCGTAGGGCGCATCGGGCGGCGTGTAGCCGCGCCTGGGCGAGTACGGGTAGCGCGCCTCGAAGATGTGGGCATGGGTGTCGCAGCTGCCGGGCGGCGCCTTTACCTTGGACGCTGCGCGGGTTCGGATCGGCTGGCGGGCAGGCGAGTTCGTTGTCGGCCAAGTCGGAGGTCTCCTCGGGGCAGAATCGACCAGCTCGGTCACGCCGCAGAGACGTTCTCAAGCGGCCACGGCGTCGTCGGCAGCCTGGGCGTCGGCGCGCACGGCCTGCGCGCCCTGCAGCATGAAGCCCGTGTCGGTGCCGACGAAGTAGGAGCGCGAGGCGCCCATCGCGATGTAGGACTTCGAGCAGCTTGCGTCCCCGAATGCCGCCGGCGATCATCGGCTTGCCGTGCTTGCGGCAGGCAGCGATGACATGCCGATAGGCCTCGCGCAGGCGCTCGTGGTCGTACTGGTTCGGGATGCCCATCGCGGTCGTGAGATCGTTGCTGCCGATCTCGACCGCGTCGATGCCTTCGACCGCCGCAATCTCCTCCGCCGCGGCCACGCCCTCGGGCGTCTCGATCATCGCGATGAGGAGCGTCGCCGCGTTGATGCGGTCGGCGAGTGCTGCCGCGGGCACGTCGCGAAAGCGCGGGTTCGGGATGCCGGATCCGACCGAGCGCTCGCCCTTGGGCGCGATGAGGGCAGCCTTGACAAGCAATCGGGCATCGTCCCCGGAGCGGATGTCGGGCGCGAGGATGCCCATGGCGCCGGCATCCATCACCCGCCCGATCGTCCCGGGCTCGAGGCTCGGCACGCGCGCGAAGACGGTGACGTCGCTCAGCAGTCCCGCCTGGAAGATCTGGGCGGCCATGTCGAGGTCGATCGAGCTGTGCTGCAGATCGACGTAAAGGCCGTCATAGCCGCACGTCGCGGCGAGGGCGACGATGTTCACGGTCCGCGACATGCGCATGGCGAAGACGAAGCTGGGCTCGTTCGCCAGGATCTTCTGCTTGAGCGAATTCGCTGTGCCCGCCACGCCGTCTTCCTCCCCGTTCAGTCCCGCCATCGTTGGCGGTTGCTCGTCCAGCCGCGATACTAGAGAGTGGTTTACGCTTTTCCACAAGCGTGTACGCTCGCCCGACAAGTCGCCGCCGCACCGGCTGCGAAGCCTTCAGGAGTTGGTTTCCAGGCATGACGCATATCGCTTTCATCGGCTTCGGCGAAGCGGCCCAGGCCATGGCGCAGGGCTTCGGCGATGAGCCGGGTGTCGCCGGGCTGAGCGCGTACGATCTTCGCTTTGGGGATGCAGGAAGCGGACCCGAGCTGCGCGAGCGCGCGCGCGAGCGCAAGGTGCGCGTGGCAAACACGCCGGCCGATGCGGTGAGCGGGGCCGACATCGTCCTATCGCTGGTCGTCGGCTCGGCGGCGGCAGCGGTCGGCGAGGCGGTGGGGCCGGCGCTGCAGCCGGGACAGATCTTCGTCGACCTCAACTCGATCTCGCCCGATGCCAAGGCGGCGGTGGGCGCGGCGCTCGCCAGGGGCGGCCGGGCGGAGTTCGTCGAGGGCGCGGTCATGGCGCGCGTGCCGCCCTATCGCCACAAAGTGCCGATCCTGCTCGCCGGGAGCGCGGCGGAACGCGCGGCGGCGCTGATGCGCGCGGTGGGGATGGAGGTCGGAGCCGGTCGGCGATCGGGTCGGGCAGGCCTGCGCCGTCAAGATGATCCGCAGCGTGATCGTCAAGGGGATCGAGGCGTTGATGCTCGAGAGCCTGACCGCGGCGGAGCGTTGCGGGGTGCGCGACCGCATCCTCGATTCGATCGCGGAGACCTTCCCCGGCCTCGATTGGCGGCACGTCGCCGCGTATCACATCGGACGCACCCAGCAGCATGGCGCGCGGCGCGTCACCGAGATGAAGGAGGCGGCTGCGACCCTGCGCGGGTTCGGGCTCGAGCCGCGCATGTCGGAGGCATCCGGAGCGACGATCGCGGCGGCGCATGCGCGCTTCAAAGCGAGCGATGTACCCTTTGGCGCGGGCCTCCCGGAGCTTCTGGCCGTGCTCGCGGCCGATCAGGATGCGGATGCGCCGGTAGAGCGGGCCAAGATCGGCATGACGCCGGAGATCCTCGTCCGGATCGAGCTGCCGGAGGAGGGGCTCGAGCTCCTGCGGCGCGACTTCACGGTCCACTACACGCCGACGCCGGAGGAGCTCGAGACGGCGCTCGCCGAGCTCGGCGGCCGCATCCGCGGCGTCGTGACGAACGGCACGATCGGGCTCACCGGCGCCCAGATGCGGGCGATGCCGCGGCTCGAGATCATCACCACCCGCGGCGTCGGCTACGAGCGGGTCGACACCGCGACGGCGGTCGACATGGGCGTGGTCATCACGAGCGGGAAAGGCACCAACGCCTCCTCGGTCGCCGACCACGCGATCGGGCTGATGCTGGCGGTGGCACGCGGGATCGTTACAGGTGATCG
Organism: uncultured Alphaproteobacteria bacterium; assembly: GCA_963753315.1. GTDB lineage: Bacteria > Pseudomonadota > Alphaproteobacteria > Geminicoccales > Geminicoccaceae > DASUGG01. The sequence goes on along the minus strand of CAVWCI010000029.1, from coordinate 96,884 downwards.
GCGCGCGCGGGAGAGGGCGTGGGCGCAATCGCGCGCGCCGCGCCCGACGATCGCCGGCAAGCGCCTGGGCATCCTCGGCCTCGGCGAGATCGGCCGCGAGGTGGCGCGGCGCGGGGCCGACGGCTTCGGCATGCAGGTGAGCTATCACAACCGGCGGCGGCGCGAGGATGTCGACTACGCGTACCGAGCGACGGCGCTGGCGCTCGCCGCCGAGGCCGACTTCGTCGTCGTCTGCATGCCCGGCGGCGCGGAGACGCAGGGCATGGTCGGCCGGACCTTCCTCGATGCGCTCGGGCCGCAGGGTTTCGTCGTCAATGTCGGGCGCGGCAGTGTCGTCGACACCGCAGCCCTGGTCGATGCGCTGAACGAGGGGCGGATCGCCGGCGCCGGTCTCGACGTCGTCGACGGCGAGCCCGACATCCCGGAAGCCCTGCTGCGGGCGCCCAATACGGTGCTCACGCCCCACATCGCCTCGCGCTCGCCGGAATCGGTGACCGCGGCGATGCACAGGATCGCGGACAACATGAAGGCGCATTTCGCCGGACGTCCGCTGGTCTCCCGGATCTTCTGAGAGCGCGCGTGCCGCATCAGGCCTGGAAAGGGTCGCGGCGCACGCCGAGGCCGCGCATGAAGCTCTCGCGGATCTGCACCGGATCGCGATGGGTCGTGGCGGCCGGGCGATCACCCGTGACCCGCGCGGCGATGAACACAGGCGTGTCTGCGACGCAGCGCCTCGTCGACGAGCTTTCCGAAATGCGCCTCGTCCTTCGCCCAATGGCTGCTCGCGAGGCCCGAGGCTCGCGCGACCCCGACGAGGTCGACAGCCTCGGCGGTGGCCGTCGGCTGGCCGCCCGTGATCTGGTAGGCGGCGTTGTCCCAGACGATCATCGCGAGATTCTTCGGGCGGCGGCTCGCGATCGTGCCGAGCACGCCCAGTTGCATGAGCAGCGAGCCGTCGCCCTCGAGCGCGAACACGCGGCGTGCCGGCTGGGCGATCGCCACGCCCAGCGCGATCGGCAAAGCAAGGCCCATGCTGCCCAGCATGTAAAAATTCTGCGGCCGGCGCCCGACGCTCCACAGGTCGAAATTGGTGAAGCCGATGCCGGCGACGATCGCCTCCTCGGCATGCAGCTTGGCGACCAGCCGGCCGGTCAGGTCGGCACGGCTCATGACCTTCGCATCGTCGCGGCGGGTGCTGGTCTCGGGCATCGTCATCAGTGCCTCGCCTTCTCGGTCTTGCCGCCGGTGAGCAGCGGATTGAGGATCAGCGCTGCCGGCGCCTGGATGGTGACGGCCTGCCGGATGGTCCGCTCGACGACGAAGGCGACCTCGTCCTGCCGTCGGATCGTGTGGTGCTCGATGCCTAAGGAGTTGAGCGCCGGCCGCATCGTCCGCCAGACCATCGCCTGGCCGAGATTGAACTCGCCGAGCGTGCCGCGCTCCGAGACGATCATGAGCAGCGGGATCTGGTAGGGGACCGCAAGCGAGGCGAGGACGTTCGCGAGCGTCGCAAAGCCGCTCGTCTGCATGAGCACGACGCCCAGCATGCCGCCCATCCAGGCGCCGGTTGCGATGCCGACGGCCTCCTCCTCGCGCGCCGCACAGAAAGTCGTGAAGTGGTCGTCATCGTGCAGGCTGCGAATGAGCGGCGAGAGCACGTTGTCCGGGACGTAGGTCACGAGGCGGACATCGGCGCGCTTCAGCTCCTCGTGCACGAGCTCGTGCCATGGCCGCGCATTGCTTGGCTCCTCGTTCTCCATCTATCGGCATCCTCGTTGCCTCGAGCTCGCACAGCCCTAAGCAGCTCATGCCGCGAACTCAAGCCCCGCTGGAGCGAGCGCTCAGGTCGCGGGTTCCATCATCTCGTCGAGCGTCCACGGCACGCCGCAGGTCTCGGCAACCTTGCGCAGCCTGGCGGCAAGGCCGGGGCCGATCGGGATGCCGTCCCGGCTGCGCTGCTCCGCGGTCGCCCATTGCGGATCGCCGGCGACGAGCACGGGATACTCCGGCTCGACCGGGCGGGTGCCGCGCAACGCGGTGCACAGGCTCGCGACGTCGCGCTCGAAGTCGCCTTCGCTCGCGGAACAGTCCCGGATCGAGCGCCAGGATGAAGTGCCCGATATCGAAGCCCTGCGGCTTCTTCGTGTGCATCGGGTCGGTGATCAGGGTCGAGCCGGCGAGGCAGCTCGTCAGGATGTTGACCATCACCGAGAGGCCGTAGCCCTTGTAGCTGCCGCTTTCACGGCTGCCGCCGAGCGGCGCCATGAAGCCGCCGCGCCGGGTGACGTCGAACGGTTCCGTCGTGGCACGGCCGCCGCTGTCGAGGCCCCAGCCGGCCGGCATCGGCTGCTCCTCGTTCATCCGGTTGCGGATCTTGCCGTAGGCGACGGCCGTCGTCGCCATGTCGAGCAGGAACGGCTTGTCGCCGCCGCTCGGGGCCGCGAACGACCAGGGGTCGGTTCCGAGCTTCGCCTCGGCGCCGCTGGTCGGGGCGACGCGGATCCCAGACGCGCTGGTCGCACCCATTGCGACCAGACCGGCGTCGGCGGCTCTGCCGGTGTAGAAGCCGACCGCGCCGAAATGCGAGGAGTTGCGCACCGCGACGACCGCGATCCCGGTCTCCTTGGCCTTGGCGATCGCGAGATCCGTCGCGATGCCGTAGGCGACGTGGCCGAAGCCCCCGCCGCCGTCGACCAGGGCGGAGACCGGCGTCTCGCGCATGATCCGGATGTCCGGCGCGACGGCGATTCTGCCAGCCCGGCAACGCCCGTCATACTCGACGATCATCGAGATGCCGTGACTGTCGACGCCGTGCAGATCGGCCCAGGCAAGCGCATCGGCGATCCGGTCGGCATGCTCGGCCGGGACGCCCCAGGCAAGCAGGATGGCGTGGATCTGGCCGCGGTGGGCCGCATAAGGAGCTGGCATTTCCGGAGATTGTCCCTTCCTCGGCGGCGTTTGTATTTGTCCCTCGACGAATGTATGTCCACGGGTGCGCAAGCGGCAAGCGGGGTCAGGGCCCGCTCGTTTCCACACCACCTGATCACGAATCAGAGGGAGAGAACCAGAGATGGCTGAGCGGCAACTGACTGGGAAAAATCGCGCGCTCGGCCATCGGGCAGCTTGCGTTGCCGCCGGTGCCGCTGGGACTGATCGATGGGCTGCGCGAGCTCGGTCCTGACCTATCGAGCCTCGTCTCGGACGTCCTGGACGAGATGGGGGTGGCGCGCACCGTGCCGGCCTCGGTGCTCCGCCCGATCTACCCGGGGGCGATGATCGTCGGCCGGGCGCTCACGCTGCGCAACGTCGCGCAGAGCGACAGCCCCTACAAAGGTGCCTCGGCGCGCATCTCGCGGCTCGCCGAGGTCGAGGCGCACAACCTCGCGGAGCCCGGCGACGTGCTCGTCATCGAGGGCCTGCACGAGGTCTCGAACATGGGCGGCGTCTCGGCAATGATCGGCAAGCGCCAGGGCGAGATCGGCGCGGTGGTCGACGGCGGGGTGCGCGACGTCGCCGAATGCCGCGCGATGGGCTATCCAGTCTGGAGCCGCAGCGTCAGCCCGCTCACCGGCAAATGGCGGATCCAGACCGTAGCGATCAACCAGACCGTCGCGATCGCCGGCGTCCAGGTCGTGCCGGGCGACATCGTGATCGCCGACGAGACCGGGATCTGCTTCGTGCCGATCGACATCGCCCCTGCCGTGCTCGACCGAGCGCGCGATGTCCAAGCGGCCGAGGCCAGGCGGCATGTCGACATCCGCGCCGGCGTCCCGGTCCCGGACCTCGCCAACCGCGCGGGCTCGTTCAAGATGCCGGAGCAGGAATAGGCTCAGCCGATGGGTCCTGACGCAGCGGACAACGGCGCCGAGCACGCGGACCGGCGGCGAGCTCCTGCTCGACACGCTGCTGGCCGAGGGCGCCGATCTCGCCTTCTGCGTGCCCGGCGAGAGCTATCTCGCCGTGCTCGATGCGCTCTACGACCGGCAGGACCGCTTCAGGATGATCGTCTGCCGGCACGAGGGCGGTGCGGCCAACATGGCCGAGGCCTGCGGCAAGCTCACCGGCCGGCCCGGCGTCTGCTTCGTCACGCGCGGTCCCGGCGCATCGCACGCGGCGATCGGCGTCCATACGGCGCAGCAGGATTCGACGCCGATGATCCTGTTCGTCGGCCAGGCGGAGCGCAGCCATCTCGACCGCGGCGCTTTCCAGGAGGTCGACTACCGGCAGATGTTCGGGAAGTTCGCGAAGTGGGTGACCCAGATCGAGGACCCGCGGCGCATCCCCGAGCTGGTCGGCCGGGCGTTCCACATCGCCGTCAACGGCCGGCCGGGCCCGGTCGTCGTGGCGCTGCCCGAGGACATCCTGAAGGAGACGACGCAGCGCCGCGCCGCCGGCGCCCTTCAAGCGCGTCGTCGCGGCACCGAGCGCTGGCCGCTCTCGAGCCAGATCCGCGCCATGCTGGAGACAGCGGAGCGGCCGCTGCTGGTGCTGGGCGGCGGCGGTTGGAATGCCGAGGCGGTCGGCCGGATGCAGCGCTTTGCCGAGGCCTTCGCACTGCCGGCCGCGGTCGGGTTCCGCTGCCAGGACCTTTTTGACAACACACCACCCGCACTATGTCGGCGACCTCGGCCTCGGCGTGGATGCGAACCTCGTCGCCCTGGTCCGGCAGGCGGACCTGCTGCTCGTGGTCGGCGAGCGTATGGGCGAGGCGACGACCAAGGGCTATTCCTTCGTCGACATCCCGCGGCCGGCGCAGAAGCTCATCCACGTCCATCCCGACCCGGACGAGCTCGGCATCGTCTATCAGGCGGAGCTGCTGATCGCGGCGACGATGCGCGACTTCGCCGAGGCGGTGCAGGACATGAGCTCCGGCGCGGCGGCGCGACCGGGCGGCATGGATCGCGGCCGGACGCGAGGCTTATCTCGAAAAAATCACGCCGCGCGCGGCGAAGCTCGCGATCGACATGCCGCGGGTCGTCAAGCACCTGCGCGAGACCCTGCCGCCCGATGCGATCGTCGCGAACGGCGCCGGCACCTACACGGGCTACGTCCATCGATTCTACCAGTACCGCCAGTTCCGCAGCCAGCTCGCGCCGGTGAGCGGCTCGATGGGCTACGGCTTCCCGGCTGCGATCGCCGCCAAGATCGTCCATCCCGAGCGGCCTGTGGTCTGCTTCGCCGGCGACGGCTGCTTCCTGATGGCGGCCCAGGAGCTCGCGACGGCGATGCGCTATCGGCTGGCGCTGGTCGTCGTGCTGGTCAACAACGGCAGCTACGGCTCCATCCGGATGCACCAGGAGCGCGAGTATCCGGGGCGGCCGGTTGCGACCGATCTCAAGAATCCGGACTTCGTGGCGCTGGCACGGTCCTACGGCGCCTATGGCGAACAGGTGGAGCGGACCGAGGATTTTGCGGCCGCCTACCAGCGCGCAGCGAGCTGCGGCGGCCCGGCACTGCTCGAGCTCAAGATCGGCATCGAGGACATGCTGGCCGCCAATCCGCGCGCCTGAGCGCGTGGCGGTGCGGTTCACTGATTGGTCGAGCTTATCGATCTATCGCGTTGGCCGATAGCTGCCGGACCGATCCTGGACCCTCCTTGCCGCCTCATCCGATACGGTCGTATACAAGGCTGCTGCGCTGTCCACCCGGGCCGGCGTCGGCCACATCCAGATCGATCGAGTGAGGCATGAACGAAGCGCGCAGCGGCAACCGGTGGCGGGTCGCCTGTGTCGGCCCCTGGGCGCCGCCTGCCCAGGAACTGATGCGGCAGGTGGCGCCCGACGAGTTCGAGGTCGTCTTCAGCCCGGTCGACGACGAGACGCGGCAGCCGCTGATCGACACGAGCGACTTCGTGTTCGCGCACGCGCCGATCACAGGCCGAATGATCGGCCGTGCCGAGCGGCTGCGGCTGATCCAGAAGTGGGGGATCGGGGTCGACAAGATCGATCTCGCGGCGGCCGAGGCGGCCGGCATCGCCGTCACCATCACCGCCGGCGCCAATGCGAGTGCCGTGGCCGAGCACACGATCATGCTGATGCTCGCCACCCTGCGCCGCCTCGCCAAGGCCGACCGCTCGCTGCGCGAGGGCCGCTGGATCCCCGCCGAGCTGCGGATCGAGTGCTTCCAGCTCCGGGGACGCACGGTCGGGATCGTCGGGTTCGGGAATATCGGCCGGATGGTCGCACGCAAGCTGCGCGGCTTCGAGGTCCGGACGATCTACTACGACCCGATCCGCCCGACGGCGCAGCTCGAGCGCGAGCTGGCGGTCGAGTTCGTGCCCTTCCACGACCTCCTCGCGCAGAGCGACGTCGTCACGCTGCACTTCCCGGGCACCCCGGCCAACCGCAATTTCCTCGACGCCGCGGCGCTCGCGCGCATGAAGCCGGGCGCCTTCCTGATCAACTGCGCGCGCGGCGAGGTGGTCGAGGAGGCGGCCCTGCTCGAGGCGCTGCGCTCGGGCAGGCTGCGGGGCGCCGGGCTCGATGTCTTCGCGCATGAGCCGCTCGCGCGGAACAGCGCCTTCCTCGAGCTCGACAGCGTCGTGATGACCCCGCACACGGCCGGCAGCGTTCTCGACAACGTCCAGAACGTCGCCCGCCACGGCTTTGCCAACATGCAGAGGATGGCGCGCGGCGAGCCGCTGCCCGAGGCCGACATCGTGGTGCCGCCGCCTGCTGCCCGCGCGCCGAAAGCCGCAGCGGCATCGTAATTCCCAGGTTAGACGACGGGAGAAGGGGATGGGTGTGATCCTGGGCAGCGGCGAGTACACCTACCGCGTCGAAGAGCGCTGGCTGAAGCTGCCGGCGGGCATGGAGCTTGGCGACTGCGCCGCGGTCGCCGTCGACCGGCACGATCGGGTCTACCTGTTCAACCGCGGCCCCGACCCGATGATCGTCGTCGATGCCGAGGGCAACTTCCTCGACAGCTGGGGCCGGGAGCATTTCAGGAACCCGCACGGTCTGCATATCGGCCCCGACGACTGCATCTACTGCACCGACGACGGCGACCACACGATGCGCAAATGCACGCTCGAGGGGAAGGTGCTCATGACCCTCGGCATCCCGGGCAAGCCGTCGCCCTACATGAGCGGAGAGCCCTTCCACCGCTGCACGCACACCGCACTTTCGCCGGAGATGGACCTCTACGTCTCGGACGGCTACGGCAACGCCAGGGTCCACAAATACTCGCCCGAGGGGACGCCGCTCCTGTCCTGGGGCGAGCCAGGCATCGATCCCGGGCAGTTCAACCTCCCGCACAACATCTGCTGCGACGAGGAGGGCTGGGTCTACGTGGCCGACCGCGAGAATCACCGGATCCAGATCTTCGACGGCAACGGCCGCTACGAGACCCAGCTCAACAATTTCCACCGGCCGAGCGCCCTGCTCGTCACCCGCGGCGCCTGCCCGATCTGCTATATCGGCGAGATCGGGCCGGTCATGCCGGTCAATCGCGACTGCCCCAATCTCGGGCCGCGGATCAGCGTCGCGACGACGGAGGGGCAGCTCATCGCGCGGCTCGCGAGCATCCCGCCCGCCGGCACCAGGCCCGGCCAGTTCCTCTCCCCGCATGGGCTCGCCGTCGACTCGCAGGGCAATCTCTATGTCGGCGAGGTCGGGAGCCGCGCCTGGCCGCAACGCTTTCCCGGCCAGCCGATCCCGCCCGACATCCACCGCGTGCACAAGCTGACGCGGATCGCTGCCGCCAAAGCGGCCGCGGCCTGAGCGAGCATCGGCGCAACCCGGGAGAGGCCGAAGCGTTACTCATGCATGCGGTGGAGGGAAAGGCGGAGCGGAATGGCTGATCAGGACTGGCCGCGCGAGATTCACCGGCTGCTCGCGGCCGCGCAGGTGACGCAGATCTCCTACGTGCCGGACGGCGGCCACCGACAGCTCATCGAGCTGTGCACGGCCGATCCCGGCATGCGGGTCGTGTCGCTCACGACCGAGGAGGAGGGGATCTCGCTCGCCGCGGGCGCCTGGCTCGGCGGCGTGCGCAGCGTGCTGCTCATGCAGTCGAGCGGCGTCGGCAACTGCGTCAACGCGCTCTCGCTCCTGCGCGCCTGCCAGTTCCCCTTCCTCACCCTCGTCACCATGCGCGGCGACTTCGGCGAGACCAATGCCTGGCAGATGACGATGGGTCAGGCGAGCCAGCCCGTGCTCGAGCGCTGCGGCGTCGTATGCTTTCGCGTCGACACGGCCGCAGACGTGAGCGAGACCGTCGCGGCGGGGCTGCAGATGGCCTATCGCGGCTCCCAGGCGATCGCGATCCTCCTCTCCCAGCGCCTGATCGGCGCCAAGACTTTTCAGTGAGCACCATGTCCGCCTCGACCCTTACAGCCGAGGGGCTGGACCGCCGCGCCGCAGTGAAGCGCATCCTGGCCGATCGCGGCGACCTGCTCGTGGTCTCGAGCCTCGGCGGGCCGTCCTATGACGTTGCCGCCGCGACCGGCGACGACCCGCTCGACTTCCCGCTCGGCGGCGCCATGGGCTCGGCCACCATGATGGGCCTCGGGCTCGCGCTTGCCCAGCCGACGCGGCGCGTGCTGGTCGTCGCGGGCGACGGCGAGATGCTGATGAGCCTGTCCTCGCTCGCGACGATCGGCGCCGAGCAGCCGGAAAACCTCGCGATCCTCGTCGTCGACAACGAGCACTACGCCGAGACCGGGATGCAGCGCACCCACACCGGGCGCGGCGTCGACATCCCAGCGGTCGCCCGTGCCTGCGGCTTCGCCGAGGCGCGCGAGGTGAGGACCGCGGACGAGATCGAGCAGGCCGTGCCGGTGCTGCGCGAAAGCGCCGGGCCGGTGCTCGTCTCGCTCAAGGTCTCGAACGAGATCCCCCCCGTCTTCCCGCGCGTGCGCGACGGCGTCTGGTTCAAATGCCGGTTCCGCCAGGCGCTGCTCGGGCACCTCTGAGGGACCGGCGCAGCCCCCCTCACGACCTCCGGCCTTCTTGAAGGGAGAGCATGATGGCCAGCGCCTACAGAGAACCCATGATGCTGATCGACGGCGAGTGGACGCGCGGCGGCGGCAGGGGTGCCGACATCATCAATCCCGCGACCGAGGAGGTGCTCGGCACGGTCCCGCACGCGACGATCGCCGATCTCGATCGGGCGCTCGAAGCGGCGGCGCGCGGCTTTGCGGTCTGGAGCGCGATGTCGGCCGAGCGGCGCTGCGACATCCTCATGCGGGCGGCCCGGCTGATGCGCGAGCGCGCGGAGGCGATGGCGCCGATCGTCACCATGGAGCATGGCAAGCCGGTCGGCGAGGTGATCGCCGAGGTCGCGCGTGGCGCCGGCTTCATCGAGTGGGACGCGAACGAAGGCCGCCGTGCCTACGGCCAGCTCATCCCCGGCGAGCCCGGCTTCTGGCGGATGGCGCTGCGCCAGCCGATCGGCCCGGTCGCAGCCTTCGCGCCGTGGAACTTCCCGATCTCGTCGCCGGCCCGCAAGCTCGGCGGCGCGCTCGGCGCCGGCTGCTCGATCATCCTGAAAGCCTCGGAAGAGACGCCGGCCGCCGCGCATGCGCTCGTCGAGTGCCTGCACGAGGCGGGCGTGCCGGCCGGCGCCGTCAACCTCGTCTTCGGCGATCCTTCCGAGATCTCGACCCATCTGATCGCCTCGCCGATCATCCGGGCGATCACCTTCACCGGCCCCATCTCGGTCGGCAAGCATCTGGGCCAGCTCTGCGCCGCGGCGATGAAGCCTGCCATCATGGAGCTCGGCGGCCATTCGCCGGTGATCGTCTGCGACGACGCCGAGGCTGCGGAGGTCGGGCGCCTGGGCGCCGCCGCCAAGTTCCGCAATGCGGGCCAGATCTGCACCGCACCCACCCGCTTCATCGTCCAGGAGCGCGTCCACGACCGGTTCGTCGAAAGCTTCGTCGAGGCCGCGAAGGCGCTCAAGGTCGGCAACGGGCTGGAGAGCGGCGTCCAGATGGGGCCGCTCGCCAACGACCGCCGCCTGTCGGCACTCCAGGGCATGATCGCGGATGCGGTCGAGAAGGGCGCCAAGGTGGCCGCCGGCGGCAGCCGGATCGGCAATCGCGGCTACTTCCTGGAGCCGACGGTGCTGACCGATGTCCCCGAGGATGCCACCGTGATGAACGTCGAGCCGTTCGGCGCGCTCGCCCCGATCGTCCGCTACCGCGAGCTCGAGGAGGCGATCACGATCGCCAACCGGCTGCCCTACGGCCTTTGCTCCTTCGCCTTCACGACTTCGCAGACGCGCGCCTACGAGCTCGCGCACCGGGTCGAGAGCGGCATCATGTCGATCAACCACTTCGGCACGAGCGGCCCGGATACGCCGTTCGGCGGCGTCAAGGAGAGCGGCTACGGCCGCGAGGGCGGATTCGAGACGCTGGACGGCTTCATGCAGACCAAGTTCGTCTCGCACAAAGTTCTCGGCTGATAGCCGCGTAGGTCTCGCATAAGGCTGAGGGCAACGGACGAGAGGCTGGGGGATCCATTGAAGATCAGCGACGTCACCGTCACGCTGTTCGCCTGGGAAGGCCTCCAGCCCGCGAGCTACTCCTTCCACAGCGTTGGCGGCACGAGCGATCTCGGCCTCGTCACGCTGCGCACCGACGAAGGCCTCGAGGGGCATGCCTTCCTCGGGACGGCGGCGCATCCGGCTTCGCTTGATGCCGCAGGCCTCATCCGCTACCTCAAGCCCACCGTCATGGGTCAGGACCCGCTCGACCGCGAGCGCCTCTATCACGCGCTGTGGCGCCACGTCCGGCGCACCCCGGCGCGCACGATCGGCGCCGTCGACGTGGCGCTCTGGGATCTCGCCGGCAAGATCGCGGGCCTCCCGGTGCACAAGCTTCTGGGCTCGTATCGCGACAAGGCGCCGGCCTATGCCAGCTCGCTCACCATGACGGACGCCGCGGCCTATATCGACGATGCTCAGCGGATCCGAGACCTCGGCTGGACCGCCTATAAGATCCACCCGCCGCGCGCCTGGAAGGACGACATCGCGGTCTGCGAGGCCGTCCGCAAGGCGGTCGGCGACGACTACATGCTGATGCTCGATTCGACCTGGACCTACGACTTCACGGAGGCGGTGCGCGTCGGCCGGGCGATCGAGGAGATGGGCTACTACTGGTTTGAGGACCCGCTCGCCGAGTTCGACATCTACAACTACGTCAAGCTCCGCCAGAAGCTCGACATCCCGATCATGGCGACCGAGCACACGCCGGGACAGCTCGAATCCTATGTGCCCTGGCTGACCGAGCGGGCGACCGACTATCTGCGCGGCGACGTCGCGATCAAGGGCGGCCTGACCTCCGTGATCAAGACAGCTCATCTCGCCGAGGCTTTCGGCATGCGCTACGAGATCCACCATGGCGGCAACTCGCTGAACAACGTTGCGAACCTCCATGCCCTGATGGCGATCCGCAACAGCGAGATGTTCGAGGTCATCCAGCCGGATCATGCCCAGAAATACGGGCTCGTGCGCGACATCGAGGTCGATGCCGAGGGCATGGTGCACGCGCCTGCGGGCCCAGGCCTCGGCGCCGAGATCGACTTCGATCTCGATCGAGCGCAAGAAGATCGCCGTGCTGCAGTAAGCGGGAAGAGGGAGGTCAGCGTCATGGCAGAGCCGCAGGCCCGTTTCCCGGCGGTCTTCATGCGCGGCGGCAGCTCCAAGGGCGTCTTCTTCCACCGCCGCGACCTGCCCGAGGATCGCGCGCTTTGGGACCCCATATTCCTCGCCGCGATCGGCAGCCCAGATACCTATGGTCGCCAGCTCGACGGCATGGGCGGCGGCTATTCCTCCGTCTCCAAAATCGTCGTCATGGCGCCCTCGGCGCGGACCGACGCCGATGTCGACTACACCTTCGGGCAGGTCGCCGTCGGCAGGCCGGAGGTCCACTACCGCACCACCTGCGGCAACCTCATGGCGGCGGCGGCGCATTTCGCGCTCGACGAGGGGCTCGTGGTTGCGCGCGATGGCGGCGCGACGGTGCGGATCTTCGACACGAACACCCGCAAGAGCGTGGTTGCGCGTTTCGCGACCGAAGGCGGGCTTGCGGCGGTCGAGGGCGATTTCGCGGTCGTCGGCGTCTCCGGCAGTGGTGCGCCGGTCCGGCTCGACTTCCTCGACCCGGGCGGCGCCGGCACCGGGCGCCTGCTGCCGAGCGGCGCACCTTGCGATGTGTTCGACGTGCCAGGGCTCGGACGGGTCGACGTCTCGCTGGTCGACGCCGCGAATCCCTGCGCGTTCGTGCGCGCCGAGCAATTCGGCGTCCAGGGCAGCGAATCGCCTGCCGACCTGAACGCCGACACGCATGCTCGTCACGCGGCTCGAGCAGATCCGCCGGCAGGCCGGCGTGATCATGGGCTTCGGCCCCACGCCCGAGAGCATCGCCGCCAAGAACAGCCCGAAGGTGGCGCTCGTCGGGCGGCCGCAGGACTGCGCCCTTTCGGACGGCCGGACGCTTCCCGCCGACGCGATGAGCCTCGCGGTGCGTCTCCTCACCTTCGGCAGCTTCCATCCGGCCCTGCCGCTGACCAATGCCATGTGCGTTGCGAGCGCGGCGTTGATCGCGGGCACGCTCGTGCACGACCTCGTGAAGCTCGATCCGGCATCGCCGCGCCGGATTCTGGTCGGCACGCCCGCCGGCGTGATCCCGGTCGAGGCGGATGTCAATGCGGGACAATTCGGAGATCGGTTGGCGCGTGCGGAGCGCCACCGTATTCAACACCGCGCGGCGTCTGATGGAGGGCCACGTTCTCGTACCCTCTTCCTGTCTGCCGGGACGCGCGCCTGACCTTGGACTGTTCGGAGCCGTCATCTGCAGTGATAGTCACGGCCAATCGACTTATTCCTCACTTTTATTTGCCTCTTCCTGCTGGTGGGCTAAATCAGGAAGCATGCGGCCGGAGGTCCGGCGTTCGGCGAAGAGGCGCGTCATGAGCATCGAGATCAGGCCCATCACTCCTGCGATCGGCGCGGAGGTCGTCGGCATCGACCTCACGGGGCCGATCGATGATGCGACCTACGCGGCGATGCGCGAGGCCTGGCTCGACCGCACGATCCTTCTGCTTCGTGGCCAGGCCGGGATGACGCCGGCCCAGCATATCGCCTTCACGCGGCACTTCGGCGAGCTCGAGTTCCACACCCTGCCGCAGTTCACGCTGGCCGAGCATCCCGAGATCTTCATTCTTTCGAACATCGTGAAGGACGGCAGGCAGATCGGCGCCGTCGACGCCGGCCGGCACTGGCATACCGATTCGCACTATCTCAAGGAGCCGAGCAGCGGGTCGATCCTGCACGCGAAGATCGTCCCGGAGGAGGGCGGCAACACCCGCTTTGCCAACATGTTCGCGGCTTACGATGCGCTGCCCGAGGCAACCAGGAAGAGGATCGACGGCCTCAGGGTGCTCGTCAGCCGCATCAACGCCTATCCCGTGAGCTATCCGAACCGCCCGCCGCTCACGGAGGAGGAGAAGGCGCGCGTCCCGGACGTCATCCACCCGCTCGTCCGCACGCACCCGGAGACCGGCCGCAAGGCGCTCTATGTCGGCGGCAATGTCGCATGGGAGATCGTCGGCATGCCGACCGAGGAGGGTCGCGCGCTGCTCGCCGAGCTGCGTGAGTTCGCGACCCAGCCCGAGTTCTGCTACGAGCACGAATGGGCGGTCGGCGACCTGATCATGTGGGACAACCGCTCGGCGCTGCACTGCGCGATGGGCTACGACACCTCGAAGCACCAGCGCCTCATGTACCGCACGACCATGGCCGGCAGCGCGCCCTACTGATCGCGTTCAATCCTGGAGGAGGAACCGAGCTTGCCCGAAATCCTCATGCACGCGCCGGAGCTCCTCGCGCGCTACCGAAGCCGCCCCCACGGGGCTGGTCTGCGATTCGCTCGGCCGGCTGGGGCTCGCCGGCTTCATGGACGACGTTCTGCCGCTCGACCCCGGCTGGCGCATCAGCGGTCGCATCCGCACCGTGAGCTTTGCGCCGCGTGGCGGCATCAGGCGGACCTCGCACTCGATCTACTCGATCGCGCGCGAGTTCGACGCGGGCGATGTGCTGGTGATCGGCACCGGAGGGACGCGCTCCTGGATCCTCGGCGAGAACGTGGCGCACATGGCGCTGTACCAGCGCCTCGCCGGCATCGTGACGGACGGCCGCGTGCGCGACGGCGGCGAGCTGCGCGAGCTGGCGTTCCCGGTGTTCTCGCGCGGTCTCGCCGTCCGGCCGCCGGGCCCTGACATCGAGCTTGTCGACTGGGACGTGCCGATCGCCTGCGGGGGCGCTCAGGTCCGGCCGGGCGACATCCTCGTCGGGGACGGCGACGGCGTGGTGGTCGTGCCGGGCGAAGCCGCCGAGGCGGTCACTATCGAGCTCGACGATCTCGCCGCGCTGGAGCTCGAGCAGGAGCGGGCGATCGAGGCGCGCGCGTCGATCCCGGTGCTTCAGGAGATCCTCGCACGCAAGAAGCAGCGCAAGGGCCCGCCCTTCGCGCCCAAGCAGGCCGGCTGAGGAGCGGCGCGATGGAGCTCGGCATCGCAGGGCGCAAGGCGCTCGTCCTGGGTGGCAGCCGTGGCCTCGGCCTTGCCGTGGCGCGTGCGCTCGCGGCCGAGGGCGTCGACCTCGTGATCAGCAGCCGCAACCTCGAGCGCCTCGAGGCGGCGGCGCTCGCCATCCGGGCGGACCACGAGGTGAACGTCACTGCAGCCGCGTGCGACATGAGCGAGGCGGATCAGGTGAGCGCGCTCTGGAAGGAGGCCGAGGGGAGGCTGGGGCAGGTCGACATCCTCCTCAACAACCATGGCGGCCCGCCGCTCGGGCTCGCGGTCGACCTCGAGGAGAAGGCGCTGCTCGCGCACTTCACCCCGATGGTGGAGAGCGTCGTCCGCCTGACACGCCTGGCACTGCCGGGCATGCGCGAACGGCGCTGGGGAAGGATCCTGACGATCGGCTCGAGCGGCATGATCCAGCAGCTGCCGAACATGGCGCTCTCGAACACGCTGCGTGCCGCCATCGTCGGCTACATGAAGACGCTCGCGAGCGAGGTCGCCGCGGACGGCGTCACCGTCAACATCCTGGCACCAGGAAAGGTCTATACCGACCGCGTCCAGGGCTCGGCCGAGACCAACGCCGCGAGGCTGGGGGTTTCGGTCGAGGAGATCAAGCAGCGCTCGATCGCCGACATTCCCGTCGGCCGCTATGGCCGGCCGGAAGAGGTCGGGGCGATGGCCGCCTTCCTGTGCGGCGAGCAGGCCGGCTTCATGACGGGCAGCATCTGGCGGGTCGAAGGCGGCCTGATCCGCAGCATCCTGTAAGCCGCTCGCCTGTCCGGGCGAGTCAAGGCATCCGGTCGTATTCCTCGTCGATCGTCACCAGCGAGCGCGCGCCAGGGTCGTGGGCGGCACGCGACGCGTTGCCCGCTCGCGCTTGGGGTGAAGCCGGGCCTGGAGGCGACGGTTCGCCCCCGGTCTCCTTCTCGGATGTCGCGTGGTCGACGATCGCCTGCAGCATGACCTGCGCGGCCGGCGACAGGACCTCGCCCTTGCGCCGCACGATGCAGATCGTGCGCTCGATCCGGGGCTCGGTCAGCGGCACGAAGGCGAGCAGCGAGCGCGATGATTTGGGGAGCGCCATCGCCGGAAGGGCAGTGACCCCAATTCCAGCCTCGAGAAGTGCTACGACCGTCGCCGTGTTCGCGATCCCGTACTTCGTCGAGCAGAGCGTGTCGGCCAGCTCCGGCACCTGCGCGACGATGGTCCGTGTCCGCTCCTCGTGCCCCATGTCGAGAAAAGTCTGCCCCTGCAGATCGATCCAGTGCAGCGGCGCGCTGCGCTGCGCGAGAGGATGGTCGCGCCGGCAGACGAGCCCCACGCTGTCCTTCAGGATCGGCGTGAACTCGAGCTCGCGGTCGAGCTCCCAAAGCCCGGCGACGCCGAAATCGACATCGCCGCGCCGCACCATCCGGCGTACGCCGTGCGAATTGTCGTCGTGGAGATGCAGGCCGATGCCTGGATATTCATGCAGGAATTGCGCCACGATGGAGGGCAGCCAGCGCGTCGCGATCGAGGGGATCGTGGCTAGCGACACCCGCCCGTGCCGGCGCTCGGCGATCGCCCGCACATCGTTGATCGCGGCCTCGAAATCGTGGATCAGGCGCTCGGCCGTCGGCAGGAAATCCTCGCCCGCCTGCGTCAGGCGGACCCGCCGCGTGGTGCGGTTGAAGAGCGCTACGCCCACGAGATCCTCGAGCTGGCGGATGCAGATCGTGAGTGCCGGCTGCGACAGCGACAGCCGATCGGCGGCGCGCGTGAAGCTTGCGAGCTGGGCGACCGCGAGGAAGGCACGGATGTGCCGCAGATTGACCGTGCTCGCGGCCTTCAGGCTCATGTGCCTCCCTCCCTGGCGCCCTGCGTCGCGCCGCCTTTCCGGCTGTCGCGTACGTAGCGGATGAGGGGAAAGGCGATCACGAGGACGGTGAGCGCGATCGTGATCTGGCTGATCGTGCTCTGGTAGAAGATCGACCAGTCGCCCTGCGACAGCTTGAGCGAGATGCGCAGATTGAACTCGGCCTTCGTGCCCAGCACGAGGCCCACGATCACGCAGGCCATCGGGAAGCGCAGCCGCTCCATCGCGAGCCCGATGAAGCCGAAGATCAGCATCTCGTACACGTCGAAATAGGAGTTCTGGTAGACGAAGGCGCCCGCGACGGTCATGCAGACGATCATCGGCATCAGGAGGACCTGCGGCATGCGCAGAATCTGCGCGAACAGCCGCGTCGCGAGCTGCCCGCCGACGAACAGGAGCACGGCCGACGTCAGGAACATCTGCAGGGTGTAGCCGTAGACGATGTCCGGCGCGTTGCGGAACAGGTCGCTGCCCGGCTGGAAGCCGTGGATCAGGAGCGCCCCCAGCATCAGCGCGGCGATGGCGCTGCCGGGAATGCCGAGCGTGAGGGCGGGGATCATCGCCGCGGCATTGTCGGCGTTGTTCACCGATTCGGCGGTCGCGACGCCTTCCGGATTGCCCTTGCCAAAACTGTCCGGGTCAGGCGAGGCGCGGCGGGTCTCGTTGTAGGCGATGAACTGGCCGATGCCGGCGGCGCCCGGAAGGATGCCGATGATGATGCCGATGAAGGAGGAACGGCACCAGATGACGGTCAGCCGCCAGAGATCGACCAGCTTCTGCGCTGCCCGAAATGCCAGGTCCTCCTTGCTCACGCCGGTCTTGATCGCGCGCTCGGCCATCTCCCATGCGGGCGGCAGCGAGTACATGCCGACCATGACGATCAGGAGCGGGATGCCGGAGATGAGCGGCAGCGCGCCGAAGGTGAAGCGCTCGTGGCCGGTCACGCCGTCGAGGCCGACGGTGCCCAGCAGCAGTCCGAAGCAGGCGGCCATGATGCCGCGCAGCACGTCGTCGCCGAGCAGCACGGCGATGCTCGCGAGCCCGAACATGTTGACCCAAAAAATCTCGGGCGGGCCGAAGGCGAGCGCGAAGTTGGCGAGCGGCGGCGCCAGGGTGATCAGCGCGAGCGCGCTGATCATGCCGCCCACTGCCGAGGACACGGCGGAGATGTGAAGCGCGTCGCCGGCCATCCCCTTCTGCGCCATCGGGTAGCCGTCCCAGGCGGTCGTGATCGCGCCTGGCGTGCCCGGAATGCGCAGGAGGATGGCCGGGATCGCACCACCATAGGAGGCGCCGTTGTGGATGCCCGCGAGCAAGCCCAGCGCCGCAAGCGGCTCCATCGTGAAGGTGAACGGGATGACCAGCGCAACGCCCATCGTCGCGGTGAGGCCGGGCACGGCACCGACCAGGATCCCGATCACCACGCCCACGGACATCGAGAGCAGCGGCTTCCACTGCAGGATGGCGATGCTGGCGTGAAAAATGTCTTCGAGCATGGGCTAGACGAGATGCTCGAGCAGCATCTCGCGCGGCATCGGCAGCCCGAAGATGCTGACGAAGACGAGATAGAGGAACGCGACGAACAGGACGGTACCGATTGCGATCGCCCTGTGGTCGCGCAGGCCCAGCGCGTAGGCGATGGCCGGCACGAAGATCGCGCTCGACGTGAAGTATCCGATCGTGCGGACCGCGATCACGTAGAGCACCGTCGCGACGAGCGTGATCGCGAGCAGCGGCCAGTTGATGAACAGCGGCTCGGCCGCCCCACGGCCCGACTCCATGAAGCTGCGCGCGAACATGGCGACGGCGGCCATCACCATGACCGCGGTCACCAGACGCGGGAAAAGGCCCGCCTCGAACGGCAGCTGCCCTGCCTGGAGGAACATCGCGCCCGCGAGGATGGAAACGACGACAGCGATCGCGCGATCCTGAGCGGCCTTGGTCATCGATCAGAACCCTGCTGGTGTGCCGAGCGGAACCGGCAGATCCGGCTGCAGCGGCCTGCCGCCACTCCGAGATCCGCACGCGTCCCGCGGACCTACTCGATCCAGGGATCGCTCTCCCAGAGGGCCTTGAGCTGCTCGTTCTCCTCGCGGACGAACTGCTCCGCCTCCTCGGCCGTCATATAGGCAAGCGGCAGGGCCCGCGTCTCCGCCTGCTCGAGGAAGTCGGGATCTTTCACGACCTGGCCGAGGCAGTCGGACCATTTCTGGATGACTTCGTCCGGCGTCCCGGCCGGCGCCCCGATCACCTGGGTCGAGCCGCCGACGATGTCGTAGCCCTGCTCCTGGAAGGTCGGGATGTCGGGCAGGAACGAGGAACGCTCCGTGTCCATGACGCCGAGCGTCCGGAACCGGTCCTGGTAGAGCGCCGCCTCGCTGTTCGACATGCTGCCGACCTGGACATGCCCGCCCATCAGCGCTGCGCGCGAGGAGGCGCCATCGCCGAAGGGGATGACATTGAAGTCGAAGCCCGCGAGCTTCGAGAAGCGCAGCGCCATCAGATGGTCGTCGCCGCCGATGCCGCTGACGCTCAGCGCCACCGGGCTGTTCTCCTTGCCGTAGGCGACGAGATCGTCGAGGCTCTGGATCTCGCTTTGGTCAGGCACGCTCAGCGTGACCCGCGAGCCGATCACGTTGCCGACGTAGTCGAAGCTGTCGATCGTCCAGGGCGCGTCCTTGGTGATGGCGCCGGTCGCCATGTTCGGCATGTTGAGATAGCCGATCGTATAGCCGTCGGGCGTCGTCTGCGCGAGCTCCGCGAAGCCGAGCTCGCCGCCGGCGCCGGGCTTGTTGACGATCACGACGTCCTGGCCCAGGCACTCCTCGAGATAGGGCTCGTAGGTGCGGGCGCCCATGTCGCTGCCGCCGCCGGCCGTGAACGGGACGAGCAGCGTCACCGGCCGCTCGGGATACTCGGCCATCGCCGGCGCCGCAGCAGCCAGCGCGACCACGGCCGCGCCGAGGAACGTCGATGAGATCTTCACGAGAGCCTCCCTCGTTGCTCTTCATTAGCCGCTGCAAGCGGCGCCGAGCCCCAGTAATAGGCCGGCCTTATCAATGTCGCAAATAAATTTCCATGATATACTAATGTGGCGGATTTATCCCTCGCCGCCTACTCCTTGCGCGAGCGCCCGACCGGGCGAAGATCATCGTGGCGGTGGTGCCGCATGCGGCGTATGCCAAAGCGATGTGCCGCCTACGGCAGGGGGAGGACCAACGACCGTGACCGCCCGACAGCAGTTCCGCCGGCTCCTGAGAGAGCCGGGCATCCGGCTCCAGCCGGTGGTCTACGATCCTCTGGGCGCGCGCATCGCGGAAGACGTCGGCTTCGAGATGATCGCGCTCGGCGGCTTCGCGGTCGGCGCGCATCTCGCGACGACCGAGCCGCTGGCCTCGCTCGACGACTTCGCGCGGATCACGCGCTCGATCGGCCTGGTCTGCCGCCTGCCGATCATGGTCGACGCCGGCGCAGGCTACGGCGAGCCGCTGCACGTCATGCACGCGGTGCGCGTCCTCGAGCAGGCGGGCGCTGCCTCGCTGCACATCGAGGACCAGTACTTCCCCAAGCGTGTGCGGTATCACGCGGGGATCGAGGAGATCGTTCCGGCCGCCGAGATGGTCGCCAAGATCCGCGCCGCCCTGCAGGCCCGGACCGACCCGGATCTCCTGATCGTCGCGCGCACCGACGCCATGCGGACGGACGGCTACGGTGAAGGCATCCGGCGCGCCCGGCTCTATCTGGAAGCCGGGGCGGAGGCGATCATGATCTTCCCGAACGACGAGGAGGAGACCAGGCGCACGCCGCAGGACCTGCCGGGCGTGCCGCTCGTCTACGTCAACAGCACCGGCAACCGCTTCGGCCGCGGCGTGTATCCCGCAGCACAGCTCGAGGAAATGGGCTGGAAGATCGTCTACGACGCGATCAGCGCGGTGAACGTGACGGCGCGGGCGATGCGCCAATACCTGACAAGGCTCAAGGAGACCGGCGACAGCGGGCTGCACGGCGAGGAGATCACGCAGGTCCGCGCCGAGCTCGAGCGCACGATCGGGCTGGAGCGGCTCTACGAGCTCGAGGAGCGCGGCGTCGGCGCCGACCCGCCGGCCTAATCCTTCGCGAGCTGCGGGTGCCGGGCCGGCTGTCTGGCCGAGCGGAACAGGCTCACGGCGGTCCAGACGATCACCGTCGCGGCAATCGCCAGGAGCACGACGGAGATGGGGCGGGTCAGGAAGATCGTGGCGTCGCCCTGCGAGATGACGAGCGACTGGCGCAGCGAGGCCTCGATCGGACGACCGAGCACGAAGGCGAGGACCGCAGGCGCAAGCGGGTAGTCGGCGAGCTTCAGGCCGACGCCGACGAGCGTGAAGACCAGCAGCATGAAGAGGTCGTTGGCGCTGTTGTCGACGCTGTAGACGCCGATGACCGAGAACAGCACGATGATGGCGCCCAGGAGATTCTGCGGCAGATGGAGGATGCCGATCCAGATCCGGATCAGCGGCAGGCTCAGCGCGAGCAGGATCGCGTTGCCGACGATCATGCTGGCGATCAGGCCCCAGACGACGTCCGGATGCTGGACGAACAGGAGCGGGCCCACCGTCAGGCCCTGGATCATGAAGGCGCCGACGAGGATCGAGAGCGCCGCCGAGCCCGGGATGCCGAGCGTCAGGAGCGGCAGGAAGCTCGAGTTCGCGAACGCGTTGTTGGCCGTCTCGGGGCCGGCGACGCCTTCGATGGCACCCTTGCCGAACCGCTCCGGCGTGCGGCTCAGTCGCTTCTCGATCGTGTAGGAGAAGAAGGTGCTGACAGCGCCGGCCATGCCCGGGAGCAGACCCAGGAGGAAGCCGATCACGCTGCCGCGGGCGACAGGCCCGAGCGGAGGCCTTCAGGTCCTGTCGCGTCGGCAGGAAGCTCTTGACCTTCGTGATCGGGCTGCCGACCCGCGCCGGTCGCAGGACGTGGAGGAGGACGTCCGACAGGCCGAAGAAGCCGATGATGATGGCGAGCAGCGGCACGCCGTCGAACAGCCAGGAAATGCCGAAGGTGAGCCGCGCGACGCCGAGCTCGGGGTCCATCCCGATCTGGGTGAGGAGCAGCCCGAAGACGACCATGAGCAGGCCCTTGAGGACCGAGGAGCCCAGGAGACCGGCGGCGAGGCAGAGGCTCAGCACCATCAGCGAGAAATACTCGGGCGGGCCCAGGCGAAGTGCCAGCCGGCTGATGGCGACGGCGGTAGAGGCCAGGATCAGCGTCGAGAAGCAGCCGCCGATGAAGGAGCCCATGGCAGAGATCGCGAGCGCCGGCCCGGCCCGCCCCTGCCTGGCGAGCGGGTGGCCGTCGAAGGTCGTGACGACGGTCTCCGACTCGCCCGGCACGTTCATGAGAATGCTCGTGAGCGTCCCGCCATAGGCGGCGCCGTAGAAGATGCTCGCGAGCATGATGATCGCGTTGACCGGCTCCAGATGGTAGGTGATCGGGATCAACAGGGCCATGCCGGTGCTCTGGCCGACGCCCGGCAGGACACCGACGAGCATGCCCACCATGCAGCCGATGAGCGCGAAGGTGAGCGCATCGAAGCTGAAGATGACGACGAAGCCGTGGAGCAGGCCCTCGAGACCGTTCATGCCGCGCGTCCCGCGCCTTCGACCTAGAAGCCCAGTCGCTCGAGGAGCTGCAGCTGCGCCTCGGGCAGGGGCACGCCGAGCCCGGCCGTGAAGGCGTAGCGGACCAGAAGTGCCGCGACCACCGCCTCGATCAGCGCCCGGAGCGGTCGCCGCTGCAGCAGCGACGAGCGTCGCCCAGCACAGGCCCGCCGTCGCGATCGCGAAGCCGAGCAGCGGCAGGAGCCAGGCATAGGCGAAGAGCGCCGCGCAAAGGAGGAGGAAGCGGGCGATGCTCCGGGGATCGATGTCGGCGCGCGAAGGTTCGAGCGCCTGCTCGTGAGCGGGCTCGGCCGGTGACCGGATGCGGCTGGCTCCGCGACCGCGCGAGCGGCGCTGATCAGGGCGAGCCCCTGCAGGAGTGCGAGGATCAGGAGGATCACGCTCAGGCTCTTCAGGAAGAAGCCGGGGCCCGGCCCGAAGCTCGTGAACATCGCGAGCGGGGCGCCCAGGACCTGGACGCCCAGGGCCAGCAGCAACCAGGCGGCCACGGCGATCATCTGGGGGCGGTCGACGCGTGCGAGCGTCGTCGTCAGGTTGCTGCGGCCGCTGTCCGGCATCCCGTTCTCCGCTGGCACGTCAGGTCTTCGCCCCGCTGCATCGACGTTGTCCGTTGGGCTGCGTACGTTGCGGCTATGAGATCAGGTTCTCAACAACATCGCCAGGGAGAGGATGATGTCGGAACTGCCCCGTCTGAACGGCGCCATCAAGGTCCTCGAGGAGGGCAAGCCCGCCTTCGTCACCTTCACGGTGCCCGAGGTCAGCGCCGCCGTGTCGCTCGCGGGCACGCCGTACGACGGCGTCGTCTTCGAGATGGAGCACACCCCCTACGACGTCCGGGTCCTGCGCGACTGTCTGCAATACATGCTGGACCGCCGGCAGATCGTGCGTTCCGGCAGCTTGGCGCCGGCGGTGACGCCGTTCGTGCGGATCCCCGTCAATGGCGGCGAGCTCAGCCAGTGGATCGCCAAGCAGGTCCTCGACATCGGCGTCTACGGCGTGATCTGGCCGCATGTCAGCACGGTCGACGAGGCCCGCAATGCGGTTGCCGCCTGCCGCTATCCGCGGCCGACCTCGCGCCCCTACTACGACCCGCCCGGACAGCGTGGCGACGCACCGCGCCACGCCGCGCGCTACTGGGGGCTGACCCAGCAGGAGTACTACGAGCGGGCCGACGTCTGGCCGCTCGCTCCGCAGGGCGAGATCCTGGTCGCGATCATGTGCGAGGAGGTCAGGGCCATCCGCAACCTCCCGAAGATGCTGGAGGAAGTGCCCGGCATCGGCGTGGTGATCATCGGCGAGGGCGACCTCTCGCAGGACATGGGCCACCCGCGGCAGTACGACCATCCGGACGTGGCGGCGGCGATCGACGAGATCCTGGCGATCTGCAAGCAGCACGGCGTGGTCTGCGGACACCCGCATGTCGATCATGGCAATGCCGAGATGCTGGTGGAGAAGGGCTTCCGCTGGCTGATGCCGCAGCCCGAGCAGTCGCTGCGGGCGCTCGAGCGCGGCCGCGCGGTGGCCGGGCGGGCCTGAGCAGGCGCAAGGGCCGACAGGCGAGCGCGACCGCAGCCGGCCGCGAGCGCGGTCTACTGCTGGCGGAACTCCGCCACGATCGGGCCGAAATTCTCGTCGATGGTCTGCCAGACGCCGGCCGCGTCCTCGGCGTTGCGAAAGCTGATCCCGACCTGCCGCTGCGTCGCCTTCTCCTGGTATTCTGGATCGGCGATCAGCTCTTCGACCGCGGTCTCCACCGTCGCGATGATCTCCTCGGGCGTCCCGTCCGGCGCAATGAGCATCCGGGTGGTGGTCAGCACGACGTCGTAGCCCTGCTCCTGCGCCGTCGGCACGTCCGGCATCTGCGCCGGGCGCTCCTCGTCGAACGCCGCGAGGATGCGCAGATCGCCGCTCTGGGCATGCGGATAGAGCTCGGAGAACGTATCGGTGATGATGTCGATATGGCCGCCCAGGAGCGAGGCGAGCGCCGTGCCCTGCTGCTCCATGGCGGTCCAGTTGAGATCGACGCCCGCAACCTTGTTCAGGCGCAGCAGCGAGAGATGGCCGGCCCCGAGCACCGAGCTGCTCGCCGAGGTGATCGAGCCGGGATCCGCCTTGGCCGCCTGCACGACATCGTCGAGCGTCTGATAGGGGCTGTCCGCCGCGACGGCGATCGCGAGCGGGCCATAGTCGTGCTGGGCGACGACCTCCACCTTCTCGCGCTCGAAGTCGCCGCCGCGCTCCGGATCGAGGTAGTACATGCTGACCATCGGGACCGGAACGAGCCCCAGCGTGTAGCCGTCCGGATCGGCATTCATGACCCGCATCACGCCCTCGATGCCGCCCGCGCCGGAGAGGTTGTGGACGACGACCGGCGGGCCGAGCTTCTCCTCGAGACCCTCGGCCAGGAGGCGGGCCGCGATGTCGGTGCCGCCGCCGGCGCTGTTGGGGATGATCAGGTCGATCGTCGCGGACGGATCGGGGTAGGCATCCTGGCTCGCGGCGAGGAGCGGGACGAAGGCGATCGAAAACGCTGCCGCAGCAGCGGTCAGCCGGTGTCTCATGGCGTTGCCTCCTGCACGCGTTCGTTGTCCTCGCGAGGCGGCGCGGCGCGTCTTCGCAAGGCAGCCGCCTGTATACGATCGAACCCGGCGGGCCAACAAGCCCGGCCTCGGCCGCTCAGGCGATCTGCGCGATCGCCTCGAGACCCGGCGCGACCTCGCCGCGCTCGACCGCCTTGACGAGATCGGTCAGGCGGGCGTTGGCGGGGGCGGCGATGCCGACCTCGTTGCCCTTCAGGGCGATGAACCCGTTGATGAACTCGATCTCGGTCCGACGCCCCTTGATCATGTCCTGGCCCATCGACGGTCGCTGCTGCTCGCCGCGGGCGCCGGAGCCGGCGCTCTCGAGCAGCAGTCCCTCGACCTCCGCGAAGGCCGCGGCATCGCCCTCGGCCGCGCGTGCCAGGCGCTCGGGCTCGAGCTTGCCGATCTTCTCGAGCGCGAAGCCCAGCGCCTGCCCGATGCGCACGGCCTCGCCGCCGAGCCTGATGCTGAGCCGCCGGGTCGTCTCGTTGCGGTCGATCTCCTTGGAGCCGAGCCCTGAGGCGGCCGAGATGCCGTTCTTCATGCCGTTCTGGCAGAGCTTCGACCAGCGCTCGCCCCAGAGATTGGTCGTGGTCCTGGTGCCGTCGACGCAGCTCAGCATCTTCGGCGAGCTCGCGGATGCGCGCGGTGATCCGGCCGTGCGGCTCGCCGACGCGGAATACGGTGTGCTCCTTCGAGCCGCGCGCCGCCTGCCGCCGGATCCGTCCCGGCTCGTAGAGCTCGACCGAGATCTGCGAGGCGATGGCGCCGACGGTGCGGCCCCAGCCGACGATCCCGGCGATGCGCTCCTCGTTGATGCAGTTCTGCAGCGAGACGACGTAGCCGCTCGGCTGCCAGATAGGGCCGGAGCAGCGTCGTGATCCACTCGGTGTCGTACGACTTGACCGAGACGATCGCGATGTCGATCGGCGCGCGCGCGCAATGCGTCGAGACCTCGTGCAGATGCAGGCTCGGGACCGGCACGATCCGGTGCTCCTCCTCGGTCATCCCGCTGATCTCGAGGCCGCGCTCGCGGATCGCCTCGATATGGGCGTGCCAGAAATCGACGAGCGTGACGTCGTAGCCCTGCGCCGCCATGTGCGCGCCGACATAGCCGCCGACGGCGCCCGCCCCGAACATCACCACGCGCCTGCGCATCGCTTTTCGTCCGCTCGATGTTGCCGGCCATGCGGGATTCCTAGCAGTGCCCGATCCCGCCTGCCAGCTATTGACGGGTCCCCTCGTTTGGTCTTGGCTTTCGCGGCACCGCAAAGCGCAGGCGTCGGCCGGGAGAACGGGCTTGACCCAGTACCTCTTTCGAAACTTTGAGATGTTGGACCCGGAGCGCGACGGGCTCGAGGGCGGGTTCGAGCTGCTGGTCGAGGACCGGATCATCAAGGAGGTGTCGGACCGGCCGCTTGCGGCGGGCTCGGCCGAGGTCGTCGACTGCGGCGGGCGGACGCTGATGCCCGGCCTGATCGATTGCCACGTCCACGTCGTGTTGAGCGAGGTGGCACTCGGCCGGCTCGAGAGCATTCCGCTGACCCTGATGACGGCACGCGCGATGCACCTGATGCGCGGCATGCTCGAGCGCGGCTTCACGACCGTACGCGACACCGGCGGCGCCGACTGGGGAATCAAGACGGCGGTCGAGCAGGGGCTTTGCCCGGGTCCCCGGCTGTTCATCGCCGGCAAGGCGCTCGGCCCGACCGGCGGGCACAGCGATGGCCGCAGGCGGACCGATCCGGGCGTGCGCTGCCACTGCTGCAACGCGCTCGCGTTCGCCATGGGCCTGGCCGACGGCGTCGCGGAGGTCCAAAAGGCGGTGCGCGAGGAGATGCGGCAAGGCTGTGACCAGGTGAAGATCATGATGTCGGGCGGTGTCGCCTCGCCCTACGATCCGCTCGACAGCGTTCAGTTCTCGGTACCCGAGATCGAGGCCGCGGTCGAGGAGGCGAGAGCCTTCGGTCGCTACGTCTGCGCTCATGCCTATTCCGCCGAGGCGATCACGAGGGCGGCGCATGCGGGCGTCCGCACGATCGAACACGGCAACCTGATCGACGAGGCGGCGGCCGCGCTGATGGCCGAGAAGGGGATGTTTCTGATT
The DNA here is from genome assembly GCA_963753315.1 of uncultured Alphaproteobacteria bacterium. Taxonomy (GTDB): domain Bacteria; phylum Pseudomonadota; class Alphaproteobacteria; order Geminicoccales; family Geminicoccaceae; genus DASUGG01. Next base: position 70,149 of record CAVWCI010000029.1, on the reverse strand, counting down.
GCCAACCTGGTCGCCTACTACGCGATGAAGGAGAGGGCCGCGGAGTTCGGCATGTCCGGCGAGATGCTGGCCAAGAACGACCTTGTGATCGACGGCGGCCTCCGCTCGCTCGAGATCTGCAAGCGGGCAGGGGTCCCGGTCGCCTACGGCAGCGATCTGCTGGGCCAGCTCCAGATCGATCAGAGCCGCGAATTTGCGCTCCGCTCGCAGGTGCTGCGCCCGATCGAGATCATTCGGGCGGCGACGCTGATCGGCGCTCGGGTCCTTCGCCACGAGGGCAGGCTCGGCTGTCTCACGCCCGGCGCCTTCGCCGATCTGCTCGTGATCGACGGCAATCCGCTGCAAAATCTCGATCTGTTGGCCGGCCAGGGACGGCACATGGCGGCGATCATGAAGGATGGCCGGTTCCATAAAGTGACCCTACACTGAGCGGCAGGGCGGCATGACGCCATCGGCAAACCGGCAACTCCTGCTGCGAAACCTCGAGCTCCTCGATCTCGAGGCGGGCGAGGTCGTGGGCGGCGTCGAGATCCTGGTCGAGGGTCATCGCTTCAAGGAGGTCTCGGACAGGCCGATCAGGGCGGATGCGGCTGACGTGGTCGACTGCGCCGGCGGCGTGGTGCTGCCCGGGCTCATCGACTGCCACGTCCACTGCATGCACAGCGAAGTCTATATGCGGCGCATGGAGGAGGTGCCGCTGACGCTCGCGACCGCGCGCGCCGCCGTCCGACTGCGCTCGATGCTGGACCGTGGCTTCACGACGGTACGCGACACCGGCGGCACCGACTGGGGGGTGAAGAGCGCGGTCGAGCAAGGGCTGATCGTGGGTCCGAGGCTGTTCATCGCCGGCCGCTCGATCGGCCCGACCGGCGGCCACGCGGACGGCCGGGCCAGGACCAACGACGGCTACAGCTGCCCCTGCTGCAACGGCCAGGCGTATCTGCGGCAGATCGCGGATGGCGTCGACGGTGTGCGGAAAGCCGTGCGCGAGCAGATGCGGCAGGGCTGCGATCACGTCAAGATCATGGTCTCGGGCGGCGTCGCCTCGCCGTATGATCCTCTCGAATTCGCTGCAGTTCTCGCTTCCCGAGATCGAGGCGGCGGTCGAGGAGGCCGAAGCCTTCGGCCGCTACGTGCTGGCGCACGCCTATGCCGCCAAGGCGATCGAGCGCGCCGTGGTGAGCGGGGTGCGGACCATCGAGCACGGCAACCTGATCGACGAGGCCGGGGCCGCCCTCATGGCGGAGCGCGGCGCGTATCTGGTCGCGAACCTCGTCGCCTATGTCGCCATGAAGGAGCGCGCGGCCTCGTTCGGCATGCCGCGCGAGATGCTCGAGAAGAACGACATGGTGCTCGAGGGCGGTTACCGCTCGCTCGAGATTTGCCGGCGCGCCGGCGTGCAGGTCGCCTATGGCTCGGATCTCCTGGGCGCTCTGCTCGACGACCAGAGCCGGGAATTCTCGATCCGCGCCGAGGTGCAGCAGCCTATCGACGTGATCCGCGCCGCCACGACCATCGCTGCCGAGGTGTTGCGCCGTCCGGGCAAGCTTGGCGTGGTGGCACCGGATGCGTGGGCCGATCTCATTGTCGTCGACGGCAATCCGCTCCGGGACATCCGGCTCCTGGAAGGGCAGGGCCGACACCTTCTGGCGATCATGAAGGGCGGCGCGTTTCACAAGAACCGCCTGCACTGAGCCCTGGCATGGACGGCATCCTGACGCTCGATCGCCGCCGCATCGGGCGCTGGCTGCTCAACGGGTCGGCTGCGGTCGCCTTTCTCTACATTCTGCTGCCGCTCATGTTCGTGACCTGGCTGTCGTTCTACAGCCAGGAGATCCCCTCTTACCCGCCCGAGGGCTACACGCTGCGCTGGTTTCGCGCGATCACGGGCAATGAGCGCTTCATCGACGGTCTGCTCCTGAGCCTGCAGCTCGGGGTCATCGCGACGGTGCTCGGCCTGCTGGTGAGCGTGCCGGCGGCGCTTTGCATCTCGTATTTCCGCTTTCGCGGCCGAGAGCTTTTAAACAACCTCCTTTTGTTCCCGCTGATGGTGCCGGGTGTGGTGCTGGGCACCGCGCTTTACATCTTCCATGTCGAAACCGAGATCGCGACAGGACTGCCGATCCTGGGCTCCCTCGGTGGCCTGGTCTGGGGCCACGTCCTGCTGACGATCCCCTGGATCGTCCGTCTCGTGATCGCGAGCCTGGCAGGCTTCGATCGTACCCTCGAGGAGGCGGCCCAGAGCCTCGGCGCCACGCCTTGGACGACCTTCCGGCGGATCACGCTGCCTGGGATTCTGCCGGGCATCGTCGCAGGTGCGATGTTCGCTTTCGTGGCCTCGTTCGGCAATCTGGAGATGTCGCTCTTTCTAGTCGGTCCCGGCCGGACCACGCTGCAGATCGCGATCCTCCAGTACCTGCAGTGGAAGATCGACCCGACCATCGCTGCGATCTCGGTGGTCCAGATCGTGCTGGTCGCATCCGCGATGCTGATCACCGACCGCTTCGTCCGCCTCAGCAGGGCGGTGTGACCGATCATGGCGCAGCTCAAGCTCGATCGGGTCTCGAAGCGCTACGGCCACTTCTACGCCGTGCGCGACGTCTCGATCGACGTGGCCGAAGGGGAGTTTGTCGTTCTGCTCGGGCCGTCTGGATGCGGCAAGACGACGACGCTGCGCATCATCGCGGGCTTCATCGAGCCGACCGCCGGCGCGGTCAGCCTCGGCGGCAGGGACATCACCCGGCTGCCGCCCTGGAAACGCAACACCGGCCTCGTCTTCCAGAGCTACGCGCTGTTCCCGCACCTTAGCGTCAATCAGAACGTCGCCTTCGGGCTCGAGATGCGTGGGTTGGGTCAGGCCGAGATCGCGCCCAAGGTCGAGGACGCGCTCCGCCTCGTGCGCCTCGCCGATCTGGGCGACCGGCTGCCGCGCCAGCTCTCCGGCGGCCAGCAGCAGCGGGTGGCGCTGGCTCGTGCCCTCGTCTTCCGGCCCGACATCCTGCTGCTGGACGAGCCGCTCTCGAACCTCGACGCCAAGCTTCGCCAGGAGGTCCGGGTCGAGATCAGGGACCTGCAGCGCTCGCTCGGCATCACCACGGTCATGGTGACCCACGATCAGGAGGAGGCGCTGACCATGGCCGACCGACTGGTGGTGATGAGCGAGGGCGCCGTCCGGCAGATCGGCACGCAACGCGACCTCTACGAACGGCCCACCGACAGCTTCGTCGCGGGCTTCGTCGGCCGCAGCAGCTTCATCCAGGGCGAGATCGACCCGGCGAACGGGTTCCGGAGCGAGGGCGGATTGCAGATCCGCTGCGATCGCCGTGCGTCGGGCCCCGCCGTGCTGGCGCTCCGGCCCGAGCGCGTGACGGTCGCCATGGAGCCCTTGACATGGACAACAGTTTCACCGGCAAGGTCGAGTTCGTGTCTTATCTCGGCGGGCTGATCGACATTCATACGCGCCTGTCCGCCGCAGACCGGGTGATCGCGCAGGTTCCGAACAGCGCCGACACCCTCGTCCCCGAGGTCGGCGATCCGGTCCATGTGGGCTGGGCGGCATCGGCCGCGTTCCTGTTCCAGGACGGCGGCACGAGGCCCGAACCAGAGCTAGAGGCATCATCAGCAAAAGGAGGCCAATCATGACGAAGCTTACTCTGGCAGCGGCAACGACGCGGCGCCGGCTGTTGCAGGGAGCGGCCGGCTTTGCCGGCCTGGCGTGGATGCCGTCGCTCGCCTTCGCACAGACCAAGGGCCAGATCGTGGTCGGCACGTGGGGCGGCGACTATGCCCGGCTCCTGCGAAGAACATCGAGGAACCGATCCTGATCCCGGCCGGCTGGGAGGTCATCCAGGACCAGGCGGGCGACCCCGAGCGGCGTGGCAAGATGGCCGCGGAGCGCCGGCTGCCACGCGGCACCACCGACCTGCAGGGGCTCAGCGCGGTCAATATGTTCCAGGTGCACCAGCAGGGCCTGACCAAAGAGATCGACTATTCCCGCCTCGAGAATGGCCAGGACATCTCTGCAGGCGCTGAAATATCCGCACGGCGTCGCCCACATCTACTCGGGCATGGTCCCGGTTTACAATCCCGACAAGATCGACCCGCCGGCGAGCTTTGCCGAGGTGTTCGACGGCAAATGGGGCGATCGGCTCGGCATCATCGACATCCAGTACCAGTACACCCTGGTCGCCGCGGCGCTCGCGGCTGGCAGCACGCCTTCAGACCTCGAGCCGGGCCAGCCGTTGCTGCTCGACGTGCGCAAGGCGGGCGCGCGGATCTACCCGACCAACGAGGCCTTCGCCCAAGGCCTCAAGACCGAGGAGATCGACGTCGGCATCATGTGGAAGGCGCGCACGGTGCAGTGGCAAAATGCCGACATCAACGTGGCGTCGGGAGCACCTGCCGAGGGGGCGCTGGCCTACGTCTCGGGTTTCTCGATCCCGCAGAACGCGCCCAACGAAGAGGGCGCCTACGCCTATCTCGACGCCATGCTCGAGCCGGCGGCCCAGGAGAACTTCGCGCTCGACATGGGCTACAACCCGACGGTTACCGACGCGAAAGTGCCGCCGGAGCTCAACGAGCGGATTGGCTTCACGGAGGAGGAGGTCAAGAACCTCGTCGACCTCGACTACGCCTACATGACGGAGAACGATGTCGCGCTCAAGGAGTGGTGGGACAAGGAGTTCAAGGGCTGATCGCGCCATCGGGCCCGCTCGGCGGCATCCCCGCCGGCGGGCGGGCCGCTTCGCAGCTGAGCCCGGCGGGCTGACCCATGGCGGTGAGCGCGCGCGCAGAGGCTGCCCCGAGGGCTGCGCCCGGGAGCGATACGCGCAACGGCTCGCTGATCAGCGCGGCGTCGCTGATCGGGCCGGCGACGCTCCTGGTCGTGCTCGGGCTGATCCTGCCGCTCGTCCTCCTGCTGCGGTACAGCTTCAATCTGTACGACCCGACGCAGTTCATGATCGAGACGCTCTCGCTCGACAACTACGTCAAGTTCTTCAGCGACCCCTACTATCTGGACGTGTTCTGGACGACCATCTGGATCGCGCGTGGTCTGCACCCTGGTCTGCCTGGTCCTGGGATTTCCGCTCGCCTACGCGTTGGCCCGCACCCAGAGCCGGTTCAAGAACATCATGATCATGCTGGTGGTGATGCCGCTGTTCGTCGGCAACGCGGTCCGCGCCGCCGGCTGGATGACCCTGTTCGGCAGCCGGGGCTTCCTGAGCGTGTCGCTCCAGGAGATGGGCCTGAGGGATGGCCCGACCGAGATCATGTTCACGCCCCAGGCCGTGATCATCGGCATCATCGCCGTCAACCTGCCGTTCATGGTGCTGACGCTGCAGAGCGTGATCGAGGGCATCGACCGGGCGGTCGAGGAGGCCGCGTTCAGTCTCGGTGCGGCGCCGCTGGTCATGTTCCGCCGCGTCCTCTGGCCGCTGGCCTTGCCCGGCATCATCGCCGGCACGATCCTGACGTTCATCCTCGGGATGAACGCGTACGCTACGCCTGTGCTCCTCGGCGGGCCCGAGTTCAAGATGATGGCCCCGCTGGTGTTCGGCCAGTTTCAGCTCAACAACTGGCCGTTCGGCGCTGCGGTGGCCTTCATCCTGATGACGACGACGCTGCTGCTCACCGCCGCCGCCGGCTACTGGATGCAGCAGCGCTACCGACGCTGAGCCTCGATCCGGCAGCCGTCGAAGCGCGCGCTCAGCGCCTCGAGGTCGAACGCGTCCTTGCGAGCGATCGCGACCAGCATGCTTTCCGCCGGCGGCGGCCCGGGCTCGAGCTTCAGCTCCTTGCGCTTGCCGACCAGTTGGAAGACCGCCCGCTCGCCGGCCGGTCGGCGAACGCCAGGATCCCCTTGGCCCGCAGCAGACCGGGCGGGATCGACCGCATCGCGGAGCGGAACAGCACGAGGTCAAGCGGCCCGGGACTGCGCCATGACCATGAGACGAACCCGTCGGCATGGTCGTGGTCGTGGCGATGGCCGGCGCCGGCGGCGCGGCGGCGGTCCTGATCGGGGCCGATCAAAAGGTCGCGCGGCACGTTGGCGAAGCTCGTGTGCAGGATGCGAAGCGCAGACATCGCTCCGCGCAGCGTCGTCTCGACCGCCAGGATCGCGCGTATCGTCGACCAGGTCGCACTTGTTGAGGACGACCAGGTCGGAGCCGAGCGCCTGGTCCAGCGCAAGCTCGGTGTCGGCGAAGTCGAGGTTCCGAAAATTGTCGGCATCGACCAGACAGAAGACGCCATCGACGACGAGGCGATCTCCGATCTCCTCGCTCTGGAGCGCATCGACGACCGCGAGCGGGCGCGAGACGCCGCTCGTCTCGACGATGAGCCGGTCCGGCGGCGGCTCGCGCTCCAGCAGGCGCCGCGCCGCGCCGATCAGGTCGTCCCGAATTGAGCAGCAGACGCAGCCGTTGGCGAGCGACACCTGGTCTGCCCCCGCCTCGACGATGAGCTCGGCGTCGATGTTGATCGCCCCGAAGTCGTTGACCAGGACCCCGAACCGGACGCCCTCGGGCTGATCCAGGATCCGGGCCAGGAGCGTCGTCTTGCCGGCACCGAGGAACCCGGTGAGGATCGTGACCGGCAAAGGCGCCCGATCGGCCGAGAGGCGAGCCACCTTGCGAGGCCCGGCGTCCGCCGCGCTCAGGCCATCTCGGCCCGAGCCCGGCGCTTCGTCGCGCTCGATGGCGCGGCAGGCGGGCGCGCCTGCACGTCCCCGTCGGGCAGGGTAAGCGGAGCAACGGGCGAAGGACCGACCGATTCGCGCAGCTCGATCGAGGCATGCAGCTCGATGCGCTCCGGCTCGCCGGACCCGTCCGTCATGCGCCGGATCAAAAGCTCCCAGGCGCGGCGTGCGATCTCGCGCGTCGGCTGGCGGACGATCGAGAGCCTGGGCGTCACGAGGTCGGCCCACTCGGGCTCGTCGAACGTCAGCAGCGAGACCTGCTGGGGGCAGGGGATGCGCAGCGCGCGCAGAGCCCGGATCATCCAGCTCGCGATCATGCTGTTGCTGACGATGATCGCGGTCGGCGGCTCCGGCCGTGCCATGACCGTCGCCAGGCGGCCGGCAAAAACCCCCTCGTCCTCCCCGCACTCCAGGACCTCCGCGGCCACCGGTCGGGGCGCGGCGTGGACGGCTTCGAGCAGGCTTTCGATGCGTTGCCGCGTGATCACGAGCGAGGGGAAGCGGACCACGAACAGCAGCCGCCGGTGACCGAGCGCGATCAGGCGGCGCGTCGCCTCGCCCATGACCGCGCGGTTGTCGAAGGTGACCTGATCGAAGCGGGCGTCGCTCGGCCGGTCGACGATCACCAGGGGCACGCCCGCTTCGGCGACGAGCTGGCAGGTCTGGTGCGGCTCGAAGCTCGGCACCAGGATCAGGCCGCCGACCCGGTGCGTGAGCAGCGCCCGCACGCGATGGATCTCGGTCAGCGGGTCGTTGCGGCTCAGCACCTGCATGATCTCGTAGCCGCGGTTCGCCGCGATCTCCTCGAACACGTCGATCAGCGCGGCGAGATAGGCGCTCGAGGTGTGCGGCAGGCAGAGGCCGACCAGACGGGAGCGCTGGCGCCGCAGCCCCTGCGCCAGGCTGTTGGGAAGGTAGCCCAGCTCCTTGATCGCCTGGTGCACCCGCAGACGCCGGCCCTCGCTCACCTTGCAGCTGTCGTTGAGGACGTGCGAGACCGTGCCGACCGACACGTCGGCCCGCTGCGCCACGTCGAAAATCGTAGGCTTGGGACGCTTCACCTTTCCTCCGCACCGGACCGCCGGCCATGCTGCGGTGCGAAAACATGCCACAGAGCTTGAACGCATTCAATCAGCCGCCGGCCGGCGCGGGGACAAGCGCGCCCTCATGGCTCCTCCACGACCAGCAGGCCATCGACCGCGACGACGCCGTCACGCCCCCACCTGATCGGGTTCACCTCGAGCACGAAGCGCCGCCAGGGCGCGCTGGCGGCGAGCTGCGAGAAGGCGGCGACGAAGGCCGCCGCGGTCTCCGTCCGCACCTCCGGCGCCAGCCTCGCGGCGTGGCGCACGATCCGCAGCCGCTCGAGCATGTGCCGCGCCTGCGCCTCACCCACCGGCGCGCGCGCGAGGACCACGTCGTCCAGCACCTCGGTCAGCGTTCCGCCAGCCCCGCAGGAGACGCATCACGCCGAACTGCGGGTCGGAGAACGCCGAGACCAGGAGCTCGATACCGCCCTTCGCCATCTGCTGGACGTAGACGCCCTCGAGCTCGACGCGGAGTTTTTGCGCCCGCGTGGTGAGCCGCCGGTACGCGTCCTGCACATCGGCCTCAGAGCGCAGGTCGAGGGCGAGCAGCCCGGCCGCCGCGCGATGCGTCACGGACGGCTGCGATCCCTTTGAGGGCGACGGGGAAGCCCAGGGCGCGCGCCGCCGCGAGCGCTTCGTCCAGGCTGGCGGCGAGCTGCCCCGCGGGCACCGGAAGCCCCGCGGCCGCCAGGATGCGATGGCAGTCGTGCTCGCCGACCACGGTGCCGGGCGCGGGATCGGCAACGTATGCGGCCCAGTCGAAGCCCCGGAGCGGGGACGCCTCGCCGCGGGGCGGCTGCTCGAGCGCGCTCCGATAGCGCGCGAGGTGCGCGATCGCACGGATGGCGCGGGCGTGCTCGGGAAAGACCGGCATGCCGGCCTCCGGCAGCCGCGCCCGCACCTCGGCCGGCGCGAACGGCCAGCTCACGCAGACCGTCTTGCCGGCGCGCGCGTGCAGTCCCGTGATCGCCTCGATCATCTCGTCCAGGTGCTGTCCCATCGGCCCGCCCTGGAACAGGAGCGCGTCCAGGCCCGGATCGGCCGCGATCACGTCCAGCGCCTGCGGCAGCCGCTCCAGCCAGTGTCGGCTGGTTGTAGACCTCGGGCGTGAGGTCGATCGGGTTGGTGATCGAGGCGATCGGCGGCACCAGCGGCTGCAGCCGGTCTCGGGTGCCGGGCTCGAGCGGCGGGCGTGTGGAGCCCGAGCCGCGCGCACTGGTCGGCCGCGAGCACGCCGCTGCCGCCGCCGTAGGTGATCGTGGCGACGCCGGTGCCGGCCGGGAGCCTCGCGAGATCCGCGCCGCTCAGCGCCAGTGCCACGTCCAGAAGCTCTTCCTGCGAGTGCACGCGGATCACCGCATGCTCGCGCAGGACCGCATCCCACACCCGCTCCTCGCCGGCGAGCGCACCGGTGTGCGCGAGCGCCGCGCGGGCGCTCGCGGCCGTGCTGCCGCCCTTGAGCATGATCACGGGCTTTCTTGCCTCGCGCGCCGCCGCAAGCGCCAGGAGGAGCTTTTCGGGGTCGCGCACCCCCTCGACGTAGGCCGCGATCACCTTGGTCTCGGCATCCCGGACCAGGGCGTGGATGAAATCGGCCGTGGTCAGCACGGCCTCGTTGCCGCTGCTGATCACGTGACGGAAGCCGAACCCGGCCTCCTGCGCCAGCGCCTGCGCGACGGTCGCCATGCCGCCGCTCTGGCTCACCATCGAGATGTTGCCGGGCAGCAGCCGGTCGGTCGCGAGCAGCGCCGAGGCGAAGCTCGCGACCATCGGCAGGTGCACGTTGATGATGCCGATGCAGTTGGGGCCGCACAGGCGAAAGCCGGTCTCCCGGCAGACCTCGACCAGGGCGTCCTGACGCGCGCGGCCCTCGCCGCCGATCTCGGCGAACCCGCCGGCCCAGACGATGCCGTGGCCGATCCCGGCAGCGGCGCAGGCGCGCACCACCTCGACGACGGCCGCGGCGGGCACCGCGAGCAGTGCGAGGTCGGCGGGCTCCGGCAGGGCTTGCGGCGCCGGATAGCAGGGCAGGCCCGCGACCCGATCGCGCCTCGGGTTGACCGGCCAGATCGGCCCGGGATAGCCGAAGCGCTGCAGGAAGCGGACCACCGTGCCGCCGAGGCTGCCGGGCGCATCCGAGGCGCCGATCACCGCGATCGAGCGCGGCTCCAGCAGGCGCTGGACGTCGGCGAAGGGATCTTTGCGGTGCCCTGGGCGTGGGGGCATGGTCGGCCTCGGATATCGCGTGGTTTGAAAGGATTAAACCGCCATAGCCCGGCTGCCGGGCAGCGCACAAGCCGCGAGCGGCCGGCGCCGCCGACTTGACAGGCCGCGGCGCTTGTCTCTAATTGAAACGTTACAAGAAGGGCGCCGGATCGTTAACCGGACGAGAGGGAGCGGGCATGCTGGGTGGTTACATCAGCGATCTCGAAGCGGGCGACGTCTTCGAGCCGGTCGAGTACGTGGTCACGCCGTTCATGGCGAGCGAGTACGCGCACGGCGTCGAGGAGAGCTGCGAGTGGTTCCATTCCGCCCGCGCGCCGGGCGGCCGCCAGATCCGCCCGCCGACCATGATCCACGTCGACAAGATGCGCATCCTCGAGAAGAACTGCCTGAAGGAGCAGCGGGTCGGCGGCGCCAAGGGGCCGCACGCGCGCATCCACTACGAGTACCATGCCCGGCACCATAGCCCCGCCTTCATTGGCGAGCGGGTCGTCGTCAGCGGGCGCATCACCGACAAGTATGTGAAACGGGGCCGCAGCTACATCGACTACTACCTCGAGGTGCGGACCTCGGACGGGCGGCTGGTCACGACCTATACCGACAAGACCCTGCTCAACTACGCTCGGCAGGAGGAGAGCGGCATGACTGAGACCGGCGCGCAGCAGCTCGAGGTCGGCGCCGAGATCACAGGGCCGGTCCGCGTGGTCACCGCCGAGCGGATCGAGTGGTACGACAGCGCCATGCTTTCGGCGGCCAGCGGCGAGCTGGCCCAGGTCGGCTCCAACATCCACACCGACGACGCCTACGCGAAGTCGCAGGGTCTGCCGGGCGTGATCGCCGACGGCATGATCATGGCCAACTGGTGCTCGAGCATGCTGGTCGAGCGGTTCGGCATGGACTATCTCGAGCGCGGCGAGCTGCGGACCAAGTTCATCAAGCCGGTCCTGCTGGGCGCCACGGTCTTCGTGCGCGGGCGCGTGCTCGCGCTCGAGCGCGGCGACGACGGCGGCACGGTCTGCAAGCTGGACGTCTGGTGCGAGGACGAGCACGGCACCAAGGTGGTCGACGGCGATGCCAGGATCGGGTTCGCGCCGCAGGCGTGAGACGGTCCGAGGCGCCGAGGTGAGCGTGCCACGGGACGCGGGCGCAGGGCTTCCTCGACGTCTCCGGCATCCTGGCGCCCGGGTCCATCGCGGTGGTCGGCGCCTCCGAGCGGCCCGGCAACCTCGGCGGCGATACGGTTCGAAGGCTCGCTAAAGTTCCGCTTCCCGGGCACGGTCTTCCCGATCAACCGGAGCGGCGGCACGGTCGCAGGCCTGCCCTGCCATCCGAGCCTCGCCGAGCTTCCGCAAGCGCCGGACCTCGCGATCCTCGCCATTCCTGCGGACGGCCTGCTCGATGCGATCCGCGAATGCGCCGCTGCCGGCGTGCGGCATGGCATCGCCTATGCGGGCGGCCTCGCCGAAGCCGGCGGCGAGGGCATCGAGCGGCAGCGCGCCCTGGTCGCCCTGTGCCGCGAGACCGGGTTCCTCCTGTGCGGCCCCAACTGCGTCGGCGTGATCAACACCGCACTGCCCGCGACCTCGACCTTCGCGACCGCCCTGCACGAGCTCGACGCGTTGCGCCCGGGCGTGGTCTCGATGGTGAGCCAGAGCGGCGGCATCGGCACGACCTCGTTCGCCATGGCGCAGCAGGCGGGCTTCGGCTTCCGCCACCTGATCAGCAGCGGCAACGAGGCCGTCGTCGACTTCTCCGACTACCTCCATGCGCTCGCGCGGGACGACGGCACCGAGGTCATCGTGGGCTACCTCGAGGGCGTGCAGGACGGCCCGAAGCTCGTGCGCGCGCTCGAGGAGGCGAGGCGGCAGCGCAAGCCCGTCGTGCTGATCAAGGCCGGGCGCAGCCCGACCACCGCCCGGGCGGCAGAGGCGCACACCGGCGCCCTGGTCGGCGAGGAGCGGGTGTGGGACGCCGTCCTGCAGGAGCTGGGCGTGATCCGCGTCGATTCGGTCGAGGAGCTGATCGACACAGCACTCATGCTGGTCGCCAACCACGGCCGGCTGCCCGCCGGCCCCGGCGTCGGCATCGTCAGCTTCGGCGGCGGCAGCGGCGTGCTCGCGGCCGACCAGTGCACGCAGCACGGCCTCGTCGACGCCAGCGCTCAGCGCCGAGGGCGCCGCGCGGCTGCGGCCGCTGCTGGTCTCCGTGGCGTCGGCCGCCAACCCGCTCGACCTCACCCCGACCACCGCCTTTCGGCCGGAAGCGCTGGCCAGGCTGCCCGAGGCGCTGGACGTGATCGCTGCGGAGCCCGCGATCGATTCGCTGCTGTTCATCGCGAGCTCCCTCGCCGCGCGGGCGGCCGAGATCACGGGCGTCATCGGCAGCCTTCTCGCAACGCTCGACCAAGCCCGTCTGCGTGAGCTGGTCGTCGCCGCCCAAGGGCGTGGTCGAGCGCCTGGCCGAGCACGGCATTCACACCTTCATCGAGCCCGACCGGGGCGTCCGCGCGCTCCGCCGCCTGGTCGCGCACGCCCTGGCGATCCGGCGGCCGCAGCGGCCCGCCGCCGCTCGGGCTCGAGACGTTCGACTGGTCCGCTGGTCCCGGAGCGGAGCGCGCCGCTGGTCGTCCCCGAGCACCGCTGCCACGAGATCCTGCAGCGCCGCCGGGCTGCCGGTCGCGGCCGGCACGCTCGTGCGGGACGCTGGCGACCTGCCGCGCGCGCTCGAGGCCATCGGCCTGCCGGTGGCGATGAAGGGCATCAGCGCCGCCGTGACCCATCGCGCCGCCGCCGGTCTCCTGGCGGTCGACCTGCGCTCCGAGGAGGAGGCGCTCGCGGCGTTCCGCGGCCTCGAGGCCCGGGCGCGCGAGATCCCGGTCGAGCTCGAGGGCATCTACGTCCAGAGGATGCACAAGGGCGGGGTCGAGCTGCTCGTCTCGGCCTTCCGCGACCCGCTGTTCGGCACCATGGTCTCCTGCGGCAGCGGCGGCGGCCTTACGGAGCTCATCGACGACGTGGTGACCGCGCGCGCCCCGGTCGGCAGCGCGCTCGCCGCCGACATGCTGGAGCGCCTGCGGATCCGCCGCCAGGCGCGCGATGCGCGGGGACTGCTGCCGAGCGATGCCGCAGCCGCCTTCGTCGCGCGCTTCTCCGAGCTCGCCGCGACGGCGCCCTGGTCCCGCTTCGCGTTCGAGGTGAACCCGGTCAAGTGGTCGCGCGCGGGCGTGGTCGCGATCGACGGCCTCCTGATCGTGGAAGCGGCCTGAGGGCGTGCTTCGCGCGGGACGCTAGCCGAAGCCGAACAGCCGCGCCGGCGTGTCCCAGAGCACCTTGCGCCGGTCGGCCTCGTCCGGCAGCCAGCGCTGCAGGCAGGCGAGCTCCGGGCCGTAGTCGATGCGCTCCTCGGTGCGCACGAACGGCCAGTCGGAGCCCCACACGCAGCGCTCGAGCGTGAACGCCTCGATCGCGGCGGCGATGAAGGGCTCGACGTCGCGGTACGGCCAGCCCTCGCGCGACGAGCGGAACGGGCCGGAGAGCTTGACCACGGCGTTGCCCGAGCGGCCGAGCTCGAGCAGCGTCCGGAACCCGGGCTGGTCGAGGCCGCGCGCCACGTCCGGCCGGCCGAAGTGGTCGACCATGATCCGGATTCCCGCCCGGCGGACGATGGGCGCCGCAAGGGCCAGCTCGTCCTTCTCGCAGTGGATCTGGAGGAACCAGCCCATCTCCTGCAGCCGGGCGAGCAGCCGCTACGGTGGCGGGGTGGTCGAACTGCGACATGCCGAAGGTGCTGAGATTGAAGCGCACCCCGACCACGCCGCAGTCGGCGAGCGCTCTCAGCTCGCGGTCGGCGACGTCGGGCTTCACCAGGGCGATGCCCTTGAAGCGCCCGTTGCGCGGCGGCAAGGCCGTCGAGCAGGCAGCGATTGTCGGTGCCGTGCGGCTCGGCGCCGACCAGGAGCCCATGCGTCAGGCCGTGCGCGTCGAGCACGGCCAGGAACCTCGCCACGCTGCCCGCCTGGCTCGGATGCGGCTCGTAGGTCGCATCCGGCGCATACGGAAAGCGGGTGCGGCAGAACACGTGGGCGTGGCAGTCGGCAGCGCGCAGAGCCTGCATGCCTCGCCTCCCTCAGGAACGCTCGGTGCGGCGCCTTTCGAGGAACCCGGACAGGCGCTCGCGCATCTCCGGCGCGCCGATGCCGAGGATCGCCTTGTCGGTCGCGGCTTCGATGCCCTGCTGGTAGGTCAGCGTCTCGCACTGCCTGACGAACTGCTTGGTCCTGGCGATCGCGACGGCGCTGCCCCGGAGCAGGTCGGCCAGCACGGCGTCCAGCTGCTCGCCCAGCCGGTCGACCGGAACGGCGCGGGTGACGATGCCGAGCCGGACCGCCTCGGCGGCGTCGATGCGCCGGCCGGTCAGGAGCAGGTCGAGCATCGCCTTCTGGTTCATCGCGTTGAGCATGGTGGGCACCGCGCCGTAGGGCGTGATGCCATGGTGGACCTCCGGATAGCCCAGGATCGCGCCCTCCTCGGCGAGCGCGATGTCGGTCCAGGTGACGATCATCGTGGCGATGCCGAGCGCGTATCGCTCGACCACGCTGATGGTCGGGTGCGGCGAATGGTAGATGACCTCGTTCATCCGCTGCATGTACGCGTACATCGTCGCGACCTCATCGGCGGTGGCGGACTGGAGCGCCTTGAGATCGCGCAGCTCCCTGCCGGCACAGAACACGCCGCCGCGACCGCGCAGCACGATCGCCCGGCAGGTCTCATCCTCCGCGATCCGCGCCATCTCCTCGCACAGGCCGATCACCATCCGGTTGCTCAAGGCGTTGAGGTGGGCGGGATTGTTCAGCCAGAGCGTCACCACGCCGCGATCGTCGCGCTCTGCCTGGATCTGTGGCTCGGTCACGCCGGAAATCCTCTCGAAGGGCGCATTGCGGTTCGATCCGTCGTAGCACAAAAGGGTTCACGTGAAAGGTTTCAAAATATAGGATGCGGGTTAAGCGTGCGCGTCCGGGCGGTGGCCCGGACCGAGAAAAGAACTGCCGGTGCTCCGATGCAGGGCGCCGCGCGTGCAGGGGTTCAGGGCAGATCCCGGGAGGAAGCATGCGCATAGCAGGCTTTGATGCGGCCGACCTCGCAGGCGGCCTGCTCGTCTTCGCCGGCGGCTGTGCGGTGGCGCTCGGGGCCACCTCCTATCAGATCGGCGAGCTGACCCGGATGGGCCCCGGCTACTTCCCGATGGTCGTCGGAATAGCGCTTGCGGTCATCGGTCTCGGTCTCGTCTTCGTGAGCCGCACCACGGCGACCACCGTGCCGGCGCTCAGGCTCAGACCCGCCTTCGCGGTCTTCGCCGGCCTGATCTTCTGGGCTCTGACGATCGAGCGGTTCGGGCTCGTGCCCTCGACCCTCGGCCTGGTCATTCTCGTGTCGCTCGCCCAGGACCGGCCGAATCTCGGCATGATCGCGGCCACGGCGGCCTTCCTGATCGCCTTCTCCATCGGCGTGTTCATCTACGCGCTCGCCATCCCCATCCCGGCGATCAGGCTCTAGTCATGGATTTCGGCTCGAACATCGCCCTCGGGTTCACGACCGCTCTCCAGCCGTTCAACCTGGCGATCGTCGCGTTCGGGGTGACGCTCGGCACGTTGGCGGGCGTGCTGCCCGGGGTCGGGGCGATCACCGCGATCTCGATCCTGCTGCCGCTGACGTTCTACATGGATCCGACCTCGGCCCTGATCATGCTGGCCGGCATCTACTACGGCGCCCAGTATGGCGGCTCGACGACCTCGATCCTGATGAACATCCCCGGGACCTCGACCCATGCGGTCACCTGTCTCGACGGCTATCCCCTGTCCAAGCAGGGCCGGGCCGGGCCGGCGATGTTCATTGCCGGGGTCACCTCGTTCGTGGGCGGATCGTTCGCCATCCTGCTGATGATGTTCCTGGCGCCGCCGATCGCCGAGATCGCCCTGAAGTTCCAGTCCGCGGAATATGTCAACGTCATGGTGTTCGGCCTGGTGGCGGCGTCGACGCTGTCGGCCGGCTCGCCCCTGAAGGGGCTCGCGATGGTGACGTTCGGGGTGGTGCTCGGCGTGGTCGGCATCGATCTCACCTCCGGCGTGTACCGGTTCAACTTTGGTTTCCTCGAGCTTTCCGACGGCCTGAACCTGGTGGCCGTGGCCATGGGGCTGTTCGGCGTGGCCGAGATCCTGATGAACCTCATGAAGGGCGCGTCGGCGCCGTTCACGATCCAGTCCGTGAAGCTGCGAGACCTGCTGCCGACCTGGAGCGACATCCGCCTCTCGACCCTGCCGACGGCACGTGCTTCGGTCATCGGGGCCGGCTGCGGCATTCTTCCGGGCGTCGGCCCGACGATCGCGTCCTTCATGGCCTATGCGGCCGAGAAGCGCGTCTCGAAGCAGCCCGAGCGCTTCGGCAGGGGTGCCATGGAGGGCATCGCCGCGCCGGAGGCGGCGAACAACGCGGCGGCCCAGGCCGCCTTCATTCCCACCCTCAGTCTCGGCGTTCCGGGCGATGCGATCGGGGCCGTCCTGCTGGGCGCGCTGCTGCTCCACGGCATCGCGCCGGGACCCAGCATCGTGACCGAGCAGGCTGGCCTGTTCTGGGGGCTGATCGGCAGCTTCTGGATCGGCAATATTCTTCTCTTGGTCCTCAACATCCCGTTGATCGGGCTGTGGGTCAACGTCCTGCGCATTCCCTACAACGCCCTCTACCCGGCGATGCTGTTCTTCATCTGCATCGGCGTTTACAGCATCAACTACAATGTGTTCGACATTTTCATCGTCGTGATTTTCGGCATCGTCGGGACCGTGATGCTGGTCCTCGAGTTTCCGGCGGCGCCGCTGCTGCTGGGCTTCATCCTCGGCCCGATGATCGAGGAGAACCTGCGCCGCGCGATGCTCGTCTCGCGCGGCGATGTAGGCATCCTGGTCGCGAGCCCGATCAGCGCGGGCTTTCTCATCGCGACCGTGCTGGTCCTGCTGCTTACCCTGCGATCGACCGCCAAGGCGGCCAGGGACCGTGCGCGGCGGAGCGACGCGCCGCCGGTGTCCACCCCCTGAGGCGAGAAGGGGCGCCGTCCGGCCCCCTTGCGAACGGCCGGGGCCGGGCGGCGCGGCCGCTCACTGAATCGAGATGCCGGCCTTCTCGATCGTATCGCACCACATCTGCGTCTCTTCCTCGAGAGTCTTCAGGGTGTCTTCGGGACCGGTGCCGACCGTGGTGAAGCCGAGGTTCTGGAGCTGCTTTTGAACGTCTGGCGTTTCCAGCGCCGTGGCCATGGCCTCGGCCAGCTTGCTCGTGACGTCGTCGGGCGTCTCCTTCGGCACGTAGGCGCCGATCCATTGCGGGGCCAGGTTGGTATAGCCCTGGTCCTCCAGGGTCGGGGTGTCGGGGGTGAGGAAGAACCGCTCCTTGGTCCCCACCGCCAGCAGCTTCAGGCGGCCGTCCCGGACCATGCCGATCGAGCCCGGCAGGGTGTCGAAGGCGACCTGGATCTCGTTGCCGACGAGGGCGGCGAGCGTCGATCCGCCATCCTGGTAGGGGATGAAGGTGAGCTCGACCTCGTTCTGCGTCATGAACTGCTCGCCCCTCATGTGGCCGGACGATCCGACGCCCGACGCGCCGAAGTTCAGCTCGCCCGGATGCGCCTTGGTGTACTCGACCAACGCATCCAGATCGTTGGCCTCGATCGACGGATTCACCAGGATCACGAAGGGCGTCTCGGTGAGCGCCATGACCGGCTTCATCGATTCCAGGAAGTCGTAGGGAAGGTCGGGCTTCAGGCACGGCTCGGTCGCGACCAGGTTGGTGTGGATCAGCACCGTGTAGCCGTCGGCGTCCGAGTTGATGACATGCTGCGTGCCGACCGATCCGGCGGCGCCGGCGCGGTTCTCCACCACGGTCGGCTGTCCCAGGATCTCCGAGACCGCCGCCGCGATGACGCGCGCGGTCGGGTCGACCGTCCCGCCCGGTCCGTAAGGTGCCACGAAGTGAATCGGGCGATCGGGGTAGGCGTCGGCCTGCGCCATGACGGCGCCGGAAGGCGCGACCGTCACCAATGCCGCGACGGCCGCTGCGCTGAGCGTTGTTCTCCACATCGGACAGCTCCCTGCTGTGCTCACTTTGGCGTAGGCTTGCTGCATCGTTGAAGCGTTTCAATCGCCATTCTTGCCGCGCCTGTGCCGCATGTCAAACCGGCACTGACGTGCGTTTCCCGGCAGCCTGCATGGCTCACTGGTCGCCGTACTTGGGGTCGCGCTTTTCGAGGAACGCTTTGATGCCTTCCTTCGAGTCCGGCATGGACGTGAGATGGGCGCTGATCGGCACCGTCATGCTGTAGGCCGACTGCCAGGGCATGGTCTCCGCGAGGTTCATCGTCATCTTGTTGAATTTCAGCGCCGGCAGGCTCTTCTTGGCGATGATCCGCGCGATCTCCATCGCTTTCGGCATCACCTCGGATTTCGGCACGATGTAGTTGAAGATGCCGCTGTCCCGCAGCTCCTCCGCGGTGAAGCGCCGGCCGGTCAGCACCATCTCGCGCACCTTGCCGACCGGCGCGTTGATCCGGGTGAAGAAGCTGCCGCCTGCCGCCATCACGCCGCGGTCGATCTCCGGGATCGCGAAGAACGCCTCCTCGGACGCGACGCGGATGTCGCAGAAGGTCGCCATCACGAAGCCGACGCCGATCGCATGCATGTTGAGCGCTGCAATCACCGGCCGGTTGATGTTGTAGAGCCGCGGCAGGCAGTCCTCGACGAGGCGATAGCGGCTCAGGCGCGATTCGAAGTTGAGCGGCAAAAAATCGTTGAGGTCGGCGCCGCCGCACCAGGCGCGGGCATCCGGCGGCGAGGTGATCACCACGACGCGGGTCTCGTCGGTCGATTCGATGACGTCCGCCAGCACCTTGAGCTCCGGATAGACCTCGAAGGACACGGCGTTGACCGGCGGGCGGTTGAACGTCGCCACCGTGATCCCGTCGGCATCGGTCTCGAGCGTGAAGAACTTGAGCTTCCCGCTGTGATCGGACATTGCTGATCGGACATTGCCACCCCTCGAAGCGCTGTGCCGGCGCCGCAAGGGGCGCCGGCGTCGGTTCATCCGGTACCTCCACCTTTATTGAATGCTTTCAATCCTGTCTACCTTCGGGGATCGCCGCAGGCATGGCGACCCTCGAGCGCTCTTTGATCGCGCCGCGAGGCCTGCTACAACGCGCGCGATCGATCACGAGCGGATTGCCATGGCCTCCTACCAGTACATCTACGTGATGCAGCGCCTGACCAAGATCTTCCCTGGCGGCAAGAAGGTCCTGGACGGCATCACGCTGGCGTTCCTGCCGGGCGCCAAGATCGGCGTGCTCGGCGTCAACGGCGCCGGCAAGTCGACGCTGCTGCGCATCATGGCCGGCCTCGACCAGGATTTTTCCGGCGAGGCCTGGGCGGCCCAGGGCGCCAAGGTCGGGATGCTGCCGCAGGAGCCCGAGCTCGACCCGGCCAAGGACGTGCTGGGCAACATCATGGAGGGTGCGGCCGCGACCAAGGCGCTGCTCGACCGCTTCGACGAGGTCTCGGAAAAATTCGCCGACCCCGATGCCGACATGGACGCGCTGATGGCCGAGCAGGCCGAGCTGCAGGAGCAGATCGACGCCGCCAATGGCTGGGAGCTGCAGCGCACCCTGGACATGGCGATGGACGCGCTGCGCTGCCCGCCGGGCGATCAGGACGTGGCCACGCTCTCGGGCGGCGAGCGGCGCCGGGTCGCCCTCTGCCGGCTGCTGCTGCAGCAGCCCGACCTTCTGCTGCTCGACGAGCCGACCAACCATCTGGACGCCGAATCGGTCGCCTGGCTCGAGCGCTTTCTGCAGGACTACAAGGGCACGGTGGTGGCGATCACGCACGATCGCTACTTCCTCGACAACGTCGCCGGCTGGATCCTGGAGCTCGATCGCGGCCACGGCATCCCGTGGCAGGGCAACTACTCGTCCTGGCTCGAGCAGAAGCAGAAGCGCCTCGCCCAGGAGGAGCGCCAGGAGGAGGCCCGCCAGCGCACGCTCGAGCGCGAGCTGGAATGGATCCGGCAGAGCCCGCGCGCCCGCCAGGCCAAGAGCAAGGCCCGCATCACCGCGTATGAGGACCTGCTGGGGCAGGCGCAGGAGCGGGCGCCGGGCAGCGCGCAGATCATGATCCCGCCGGGGCCGCGCCTCGGCGATCTGGTGATCGAGGCCGCAGGGTCTGCGCAAGGGCTATGGCGATCGCCTGCTGATCGACGACCTCAGCTTCCGTCTGCCGCCCGGCGGCATCGTCGGCGTGATCGGCGCGAACGGCGCCGGCAAGACCACGCTGTTTCGCATGATCACCGGCCAGGAGCAGCCGGACGGCGGCTCCCTGCGCATCGGCGACACGGTGGCGCTGGGCTACGTCGATCAGAGCCGCGAGGCGCTGGCGCCGAACAGGTCGGTGTGGGAGGAGATTTCCGGCGGCGTCGACCAGATCCAGCTCGGCAAGCGCGAGGTCAACAGCCGCGCCTACGTCTCCGCCTTCAATTTCCGCGGCCCCGACCAGCAGAAGAAGGTGGGGCAGCTGTCCGGCGGCGAGCGCAACCGGGTGCACCTCGCCAAGCTGCTGAAGGGCGGCGGCAACGTCATCCTGCTCGACGAGCCGACCAACGACCTCGACGTCGATACCCTGCGCGCGCTCGAGGATGCGCTCCTGGAGTTCGCCGGCTGCGCCGTGGTGATCAGCCACGACCGCTGGTTCCTCGACCGGATCGCGACCCACATGCTGGCGTTCGAGGGCGATTCGCGCGTCGAATGGTTCGAGGGCAACTACCAGGACTACGAGGCCGACCGCAAACGCCGCCTCGGCGCCGAGGCCGACCAGCCGCACCGCATCCGCTACAAGCCGCTCAAGGTGGCGTGACCTTGATTCCTGGTCGGGCCATTCATCGACCGGTCGCGCCGGAACCTGGTCCGGCGCTGGAGTAACTGCCACGGGCGACGCCATGACCACGCTGACCGCCTACATCGAGTTCGATGACGAGACCCGGCTCTTCGTTGGCGTCGTGCCGGGCGTACCCGGTGCGCATACGCAGGCGGCGAGCCTGGATGAGCTGCGGGCAAATCTGGAGGAAGTCCTGGGACTCTGCCTTGAGGAGAATGCGGACCTTGCCCGACCGGCTTCCGAAGTTCGTGGGGGTGCAGCAGATCGAGGTGGCGTAGTTGGCGCGCCTCACGCCGGTCGATGCACGTGCCGATGGACCGGCTGCTGAAACGAGCTTGGCTTCGCTCGCGTGCGCCAAAGAGGGAGCCATGTGTTCTACCGCCATCCCGATGGGCGGACCACGACCGTGCCACACCACAAGGGACGCGATCTCTCGGTGCCCTGATCGGGCCATTCTGGCCGCTGTCCAGCTTTCGCCGAGGAGTTCCTGCATCGGCTTAGGCCTGACCGCCTGTTGGGATAGTCGCGGGCTCACCACAGGCGCAAGACGCCGTAGGCGTCAAAGGCCCGCTCGATCGAGACGAGATGCAGGCCGTCGAGCATGGCCTGCGCGATCAGCATCCGGTCGAACGGGTCCTTGATCGGGCCGGGCAGGGCGCCCGCCCGCTGGCCGTGCTCGACGCTCACCGCCAGGGGCCGGAAATCCTCGCGGGCGATGCAGCCGGCAACGTCGGCGGCGACATCGAGCGCATCGGGCAGCTTGCCGATCCGCGCCTTCGTGCTGATCTCCCAAGCGCTGGCGCCGCTCACATAGACCTTCGTCGGATCGGCGGAGATAGCCGCCCTTGCGCGGGGGGTGAGGGTCGGGTCGCCGTCGAGCCACCAGAGGAAGCGCATGTGTGTCGAGCAGCAGCGGCAACGGTCAGCCACCCTCCCAGAGCTTCAGCTCCTCCTCGGGTAGCGGCTCCCAGAACTCGTCATCGAGCCACGCCTTGCCCCGCATCGAGCCGAAGCCGCGCTTGGGCCGCTCCTGGACGATACGGGACGAGGCGCGCGACGGGTTTCTTGCCACGCACGATGACGACCTCCTCGCCGCGCTCGACCTGCTCGATCAGCTTCGAGAGTTGGGTCTTGGCCTTGTGCGATGGTGACGGTTGTCATGTCCGCTATCCTCGATGTTAGCCGCTACGTCTAGCCAGTCGCTTGCGGAATGGGCAATGCTCCGATCGTCCCGGATCGTCAGCGGGCAGGGAGAGCCGTCATGAGCTCGCTCGCCGAGCACCTTTGCGCCATGGCGCGCAACAATGCCTGGGCCAACTATCGGCTGCTCGAGGCCTGCGCGAAGCTGAGCGAAGCCGACTATCGCGCCGAGCGCACCAGCTTCTTCCCTTCGATCGAGCTGACCCTGAACCACATCCTCTCGGTCGACTGGTACTATCTGGATGCGCTCGACAACGGCGGCCGGCGCTGGCGCGAGCTGTACGCGCTGCGTGACGTGCCCTGCGAAAGCTTCGAAAAGCTGCGGCGCGAGCAGGACGCGGCCGACCGCCGGCTGATCGCGCTTTTGCGAGCAGCTGACCGACGATCGGGTGGACGACTACCGTGATCCTCAACCGGCCGGGCGAGCGGCGCTACCGCGAGCGCGCCCAGGACGTGCTGGCGCATCTGTTCCAGCACGACATCCACCACCGCGGCCAGGTCCACGCCATGCTCGCCGGCACGGCCGTGGCGCCGCCGCAGCTCGACGAGTTCTTCCTGGCGCAGGATGCCGCCCTGCGCGCCGGGGATCTCCGGACCATGGGGCTGGCGACGGCGCTGATCCCGGAGCTTGCGCGCCGGCCGCCGCCCGCATATGTAGTGTGTTGTCACTATTTCTGTGGAGGCTGCCATGCGCTCGGTGTCGGCGCGCGAGGCCAATCAGCAGTTCGCGCGCATCCTCGGCGAGGCCGCGAGCGGCGAGGAGATCGTCATCACCCGCCGCGGCAAGCCCGTGGCCGTGCTGGCGCCCTACCGGCGACGCGCCGCTCACGCCGGAGCAGAAGGCCGCGATCGAGCAGGTGGTCGAGATGATGCGCCGACCGGGATCGGCAAGGGTGCACGCGCGGTTCAGCCGTGATGAGATGCATGAGCGGTGACCGTCTGCGTTCGACACCAACGTCTTCGGCTATGCGATCGATGCCACTGCCGGGCGGCGCCACGCTCACCGCTGTTGACCTTGTCGAAAGAGCGCTCGGCTCTGGAGCAGACCGTCCTGATCCTTCAGACGCTGGTCGAATTCTACACGATGGCGACGCGCAAGCTGGAGACCTCGCCGGACGACGCCCGCTCGTTCCTTGCCGGGCTGCGCGCCGTGCTACCCGTGTATGCTCGCCGACGAGCCGGACCTCGACAAGGCAATGGCAGGCGCCCAGCGGCACGGCCTGTCCTTTTGGGACGCCATGCTCTGGGCTACCGCGGACCGGATCGGCGTGCGATATCTGCTGACCGAGGATTTTCAGGATGGGCGCGTGCTGGGCGGAGTCACGTTCGTCAATCCGTTTGCAGCCGGCAACGAAGCGCTCCTGGCGGAGATTCTACCCTTGTCATGAGCGGCCGATCGGCGCCTGCTCGCAGAGCGCCGCCGGTCGGGTGTGCTGGCCCGATCCTGACTTGCCTGGATCCTGCGGCCGAAAGCCTGGTCTGACCCGGCGGAACTGGTGCCGCCACGGACCCAATCGGAAAACGCGCGGATGGAATGGCTCAAGATCCCCTATCGCGCCGCCTGGCGGCTGGTCATGGTCGACGAGGGCCTGGAGCTGTCCGGCTACATCGCGTTCGCCGCGTTCCTGTCCCTGTTCCCGTTCCTGATCTTCCTGGCGGCGCTGGCGGGCTTCCTGGGCGACCGCGAGACGGCCAACGACTTCATCCAGGCGATGTTCCACTTCATGCCCGATGACGTCGCAAAAACGCTGGCGCCGGCGATCCGCGAGGTGGTCGGCGTGCGCGAGCGCGGGCTGCTGACCTTCAGCATCCTCGTGACGCTCTGGTTCGCCTCGAGCGGCGTCGAGGCGCTGCGCTCGGGCCTCAATCGCGCCTACAGCGTGAGCGAGGAGCGCGCGATCTGGTGGCTGCGCCTGCAGAGCATCGCGTTCGTGATCGCCAGCGGCTTCATCATCTTCTTCCTGTCGCTGGTCGTCATCTTCGGCCCGTTGGTCTGGCGGCTGTTCGGGGCGGAGATCGATCAGGACTCTCGACAACCGCCTCGTGTTCCTGACGCTGCGCTACGTCGTCGCCGTGGTGCTGCTGCTAGGCGCGCTCCTGCTGCTGCACCGCTGGCTGCCCAACACCACGCAGGCATTCGCCCGCGTGCTGCCCGGCGTCTGCGTCACCACGGTCCTGTGGCTGATCGGTGCGAGCCTGTTCTCCTGGTATGTCGGCAACCTCGCGAACTACGCCCTGTTCTACGGCAGCCTCGGCGGCGTCGCGATCACCCTGGTGTTCTTCTACATCACCGCGATCATCTTCATCTTCGGCGCCGAGTTCAATGCGGTCTGGCGCGAGCGCACCGGCCGCCGGCCGGCCCCGCAGGCCGTCAATGGCGACGGTGAGGACGCCGAAGGCTGAGCTTCGCCACCACCGGCTGTGGCCCTCGCACCCGCGGGACGACGAACGCCGCGCCGCCGACGCGGGGGCGGTTCACGTTAAGGTTGATAAAATCTCGCTCTGGCGGGCCACACCCGGTTGTGGCGTGGACGATCGCCTCCCATGAGAGCACACTCGAAGACCTTATGCGATCTGTTAGGTCATTCCTATATCTTATTGTAATATAGTGGTATCGCCGAACTCATTTGCGCGCACAGAAAGAAGCCGCGTCAGAGACTGACGCGGCCAAGGTAGGGAGGAAACGCCTCAAGTCGGGTGTCACAGGGGAAACATCCCATGAACACCCCACTAATATGGATCAGCGCTTTTCCAATTGCAAGAGAAATTTAAGGCTGAATAAGTAAACCCTTGGTAAATTTCACAGTACGTAGGTTCAGAATTTTTCATCAAATTTTAGTGGCTTTCCACTTTCATGCCGTCCACTTGAGCCTGCTTCGATTTCCCGCCAGGCCGCGCGGCCATGCGATCACGAAAGCTTGATCGATCGTGTGACCGACGGGCGCCGGGCGCCCTCGCGTGCGCGCAACGCGTCGCTTCGCAGGATGACGGCGGATCGTGAATGGTCGTGGTGCCATGATGTTAACCAAGAAACATCGCACCGCACGTTAGCGTCGCGGGAGGGGGCGAGGGCGCTCAACCTTGGGGTGATGGCAAGTGCTGGCCATGGGAGGGCAGGCGCGGCGGGGCTGCCGCCGTCTGCGCCTTCGGCACCCGTCGGTACGCGGCGGTCGGGACGCGCGAGCGCCTCAGGCCGGGCGCAGCTGGATGAGGCCGCTTTGCAGCAGCCAGAGAATGAGCGCGGTCAGCGGCGATCGCGATCACGGTCGTGACGGCGATCTTGAGGCCCATGCGCGGCCTCGCAGGCGCGCTCGGCGCCATCCCGGGCTCGACCTCGTCGGGTGGGCTGGCGCCGAACGGCAGCACCATGAACAGCACCAGCCACCAGACGATGACGAAGATGACGCCGGCGGCAAACCAGGTCATCGGCAGGGTCAGGCCTGCTCGATCTCGACCAGGGTCCCGGAAAAGTCCTTGGGGTGCAGGAAGAGCACGGGCTTGTCGTGCGCACCGGTCTTGGGCTCGCCGTCGCCCAGCACGCGCGCGCCCTGGCGCAGCAGATGGTCGCGCGCCGCCAGGATGTCGGGGACCTCGTAGCAGAGATGGTGGATCGCGCCGCCGGGGTTGCGCGCCAGGAAGGCGGCGATCGGCGAATCCGGCCCGAGCGGCGCCAGCAGCTCGATCTTGGTGTTGGGCAGGGTGACGAACACCGTCGTCACGCCATGCGCGGGCTGCGCTGCCGGGGCCGAGACCTCGGCGCCCAGCAGCTGGCGGTACTGGTCGGCGGCGGCGGCCAGATCCGGCACCGCGATGGCGACGTGGTTGAGCCGCCCGATCATCGCGCCAGCCCGGCGTCCTCGAGCAGGCCGTCGAGGGTCTCCTGCGCCAGGCGCGTGACCTGGACCTCGATGATCGGCCGCTTCTGGCGCGCCAGACGCAGCGCGCGCCGCGTGGCGCCGCGCACGACCTCGCGCACCCGCTCGTCGTCGAGCGCAACGTGGTCCTCGAGCGCCTCGATCGCGTCCTCGATGTCGTCGACCACGCCATCCTTCAGCCCCGGCTCGCGCTCGAGGTCGACGGCACCGAAGGTCGAGAGCTGGGGTGCCGCGAGCAGCGAGCCGTAGCGGTCGAGCACCAGGCCCACGAGGATGGTGCCATGCGCCATCAGCCGCCGGCGGGTCCGGTACAGATCGTCGTCGGCGTCCAGCAGATGGCTGTTCTCGGGCACCAGCCGGCCGGTCGGCACCTCCTCGAGAACCTGCGCCGGGCCCGGTGCCAGGCGCACCATGTCGCCGTTGCGCGCCTCGATCGGCTCCGGCACCTCGAGCCGGCGCGCGAGCGCCAGGTGCTCGTGCAGATGGCGCGCCTCGCCATGCACCGGGATCGCGATCTGCGGCTTGATCCAGCGGTACATCTGCTCGACCTCGTCGCGGCAGGGGTGGCCGGAGACGTGGACGAAATGGTCGTGCTCGGTGATCACCTCGATGCCGCGCGCGACCAGGCTGTTGTGCAGGTTGTAGAGCGTGCGCTCGTTGCCGGGGATGATCTTGGACGAGAAGATGACCACGTCCTGCGGCTCGAGCCTGACCGAGGGATGCTGGCCGGCCGCGATCCGGGCGAGCGCTGCGCGCGGCTCGCCCTGGCAGCCGGTCGCGAGCCACAGCACCCGCTCGCGCGGCAGCTCGGCCGCGGTGCGCTCGTCGATCAGCTCGCCCACGTCCTGCAGGTAGCCGACCTCGCGCGCGGCCTCGAGCATGCGGCGCATCGAGCGGCCGACCGCGCAGGGCTCGCGGCCGAGCGCGCGGGCGACCTTGATCGCGGTATCCAGGCGGGCGATGTTGGAGGCGAAGGTGGTCAGCACCACCCGGGTGGTCTGCTGGCCGATCAGCCGCATCAGGCTGTCGCGCACCTCGGCCTCGGAGCCCGAGGTGCCAGGCGTCAGGACATTGGTCGAATCCGCGACCATGGCCAGCACGCCCTCCTGGCCGAACGCCTCGAGCTGGTCGATCGCGCTGTCGGCGCCGACCAGCGGCGCCGGATCGAGCTTCCAGTCGCCGGTGTGCAGGATGTTGCCGAGCGGCGTGCGGATGGCGAGCGCGTGCGATTCGGGGATCGAATGCGTGATCTGGATCAGGCAGCAGTCGAAGCCGCCGACCATGAAGCGCTCGCCCGGCGCCACGACGTGGACCGGCACGCCCTTGAGGTTGTGCTCCTCGAGCTTGCGCCGCAGCACCGCGGCCGTGAACGCGGTGCAGAAGATCGGGCAGCGCAGGCCGTCCCAGAGATAGGGGATCGCCCCGAAGTGGTCCTCGTGCGCATGGGTCAGGACCAGGCCGTGCAGCTCGCGACGCCTGGCCGTGATGAAGCTCGGATCCGGCAGGACGATGTCCACGCCCGGCAGGGTCTCGTCGGCGAAGCTGATGCCGAGGTCGACCATCAGCCATTGCCGGTCGAGGCCGTACAGGTTCAGGTTCAGCCCGATCTCGCCGGTGCCGCCAAGCGGCAGGAACACCAGCTCCTGGGGTAGCATCGCTCGCTTCCTCTCTAGTTCGATGGCGCCGGGAGATCGGCATAGAACAGCTCGACCAGGCCGGTGATGGTGAGGTCCTGGTCGACCCGCTCGATCGCATCGGTCGCATCGGCGAACAGGGGTGCGAGGCCACCGGTCGCGATCACCTGCATCGGCGCGCCGAACTCCGCCTTGATGCGGGCGACCATGCCCTCGATCATGCTGACATAGCCCCAATAGACGCCGGACTGCATCGCGCTCACCGTGTTGCTGCCGATCACGCGGGGCGGCCGCTCGACCGCGATCCGCGGCAGCTTGGCGGCGGCCTGATGCAGGGCCTCGAGCGAAAGGTTGATGCCGGCCGCGATCACGCCGCCGCAGTACCGGCCCTCGGCATCGACCACGTCGAAATTGGTGGCCGTGCCGAAGTCGACCACGATCAGCGGTCCCCCGTAGAGGTGATGCGCGGCGACCGCATTGGCAAGCCGGTCGGTGCCGGCCTCGCGCGGATTGTCGATCGCGATCTGCACGGTGACGCCCAGATTCTCGCCGACCACCTTGGCCGTGCAGCCGAACAGGTCCTTGCACATGCCCTTGAGCGGCTTCAGCGCCTGCGGCACCACCGAGGAGATCACCGCGGCCTCGACGCCCTGATGCGTAAAGCCCTTGAGCGCCATCAGCTGGGTGAGTGCTGCGGCGTGCTCGTCGGCGGTGCGGTCGCGCACCGTGGAGACGCGCCATTGCGCCTGCTGCACGCGCTCGCGATAGAGCGCGAAGACGGTGTTCGTGTTGCCGACGTCGATGGCGAGCAGATAGGGCTTGGGCATGCTTTGGGATCGGCTCAGGGATCGGGATAGAACACGTCGCCCGCGGCGATCTCGCGGCGCCCGCCGCCGTCCAGGTCCAGGAGCAGCGCGCCGCCGGGCGTGACGTCGACGAAGCGGCCTTGCAGCTCCTCGCGATCGAGCCGCAGCCGGATCCTCTCGCCGAGCCCCAGGCCGCGCGCGCACCAGGCGGCCCGCACACTCGGCAAAGCCCGCCTCGCGCCATTGCCGCAGCCAGTGGTCGAGCGCAACGAGATACGCGCCGAGCAGGGCCCGCGGCGTGATCGCGGCAAAGCCCTGCTCGACCAGCGAGGTCGCGGGGTAGGGGGTCGCGCGCGGGCTGCTCACGATGTTGACGCCGGTGCCGACGATGACGCTCGCCGCATCGGCCCCATTGGCCTTGCCGACGCTCTCCAGCAGGATGCCCGCGACCTTGGCCCGCCCGATCAGCACGTCGTTCGGCCATTTGAGGCGCGGCTCGATGCCGGCGGGCGCATGGCGCAACAACGCATCGGCGAGCGCCAGGCCGGCCACGAACGAGAGCTGCGCGCTCGCCGCGAGCGGACCCTCGACGCGCAGCAGCACCGAGGCGTAGAGGTTGCCTGCCGGCGAGGCCCAGGCGCGACCATGCCGGCCGCGCCCGCTGGTCTGCTGCGCCGCCAGCACCACGAGGCCCGGCTGCGCGCCCGCCTCGGCCATGCGGCGCGCCTCGTCGTTGGTGCTGCCGACCCGGTCGAGCTCGCACAGCACGAAGCCATCCGGCAGCGGCTCGGTGATCACGGCAGCAGCGCCGCGGCCGCCGCTTCGGCCTGCTGCAGGATCGGGCTCGGCAGCAGGCAGAACACCACGTTGAAGACCGCGGTGGCGCCGACCGTGATCGAGATCTCGCGCCCCAGCGGCTGGTCGAACGCCTCCTTGGGCTCGTCGAAATACATCACCTTGACGACCCGGATGTAGTAGTAGGCGCCGACCACGCTCGCCAGCAGGCCGATCACGGCGAGCGGCACCATGTCGGCGCGGATCGCGGCCAGGAACACGTAGACCTTGGCGAAGAAGCCGGCGAGCGGCGGGATGCCGGCCATCGAGAACATGAAGATCGCGAGCGAGGCGGCGAGCAGCGGCTGGTTGCGGCCCAGCCCGGCGAGGTCGTCGATGCCCTCGACCGGGTGGCCGTGCCGGCGCATCGCCAGCACGCAGCCGAACGCGCCGATGGTCATGATCATGTAGATCGTCATGTAGACCAGCACGCTGTAGACGCCGTCCTGGGTCCCGGCCGCGAAGCCGACCAGGGCGAAGCCGATATGGCCGATGCCGCTGTACGCCAGCAGGCGCTTGATGTTGGTCTGGCCGATCGCGGCGAACGAGCCCAGCAGCATCGAGGCGATGGCGATGAACACCACGATCTGCTGCCAGTCCAGCACCCATTCGCCGAACGGCTGGTAGAGCACGCGCAGCGTGAGCCCGATCGCGGCGACCTTGGGCGCTGCGGCGATGAACGCCGTGACCGGCGTCGGCGCACCCTCGTAGACGTCGGGCGTCCACATGTGGAACGGCACCGCGGCCATCTTGAAGGCGAGGCCCGCGGCGATGAAGACGATGCCGATCAGCACGCCGGCGCTGACCCCTGCACTCTCGCCCGCGGCGCGGAAGCTCTCCGCCAGGCCCCCGAACGAGAGCGTGCCGGTGAAGCCGTAGACCAGGCTGCAGCCATAGAGCAGCAGCCCCGAGGCGAGCGCGCCGAGCACGAAATACTTGAGCCCGGCCTCGGTCGAGCGGGTCTGGTCGCGATGGAACGCGGTCATCACGTAGAGCGGCAGGCTGTGCAGCTCGAGGCCGATATACAGCGCCAGCAGGCTGTTGGCCGAGATCATCATCATCATGCCGACGGTCGTGAACAGCGCCAGCACCGGATACTCGAAGCGCTCGATGCCCTCGCGCGCCATGAAGCCCGGCGACATCATCAGGCAGAGACCCGCGCCGATCAGGATCAGGACCTTGAGATAGACGGCGAAGCGGTCGGTGACGAACTGGCCGCCGAAGGTCACGGCCGGATCGGTGTCGTCGACCAGCAGGAGGAACAGGGCGACCACCAGGACCATCACCGCGAGCGGCCAGACGAGGTGGCTGGCCTCGGGCTCGGTGCGGAACACGCCCACCATCAGCAGCCCCATGGCGGCGCAGGCGAGAAAGATCTCGGGGATCGCCGGGGCGAAATCGAACGCGGCAGCTTCCATCACGGCATGTCCGTCAGCGGGCGGCCAGATCGGCCGCCGCCGGGGCGCCCACCTGCACCAGCAGGTTGTCGACCGAAGCCTGCATGGGATCGAGGAACAAGGAGGGGTAGATCCCCATGAGGATCGTGAGCACGACCAGGGGCGCGAACGCGATGATCTCGTTCGGCCGCAGGTCCTTCATGCCCTTGAGGTCGTCCTTGACCAGGAAGCCGAAGAACACCCGCCGATAGAGCCAGAGCATGTAGGCGACGCCGAGGAAGGCGCCGGTAGCGGCGAGCAGCGCGACCCAGCTGTTGATCTGGAACACGCCGACGATCACCAGGATCTCGCCGACGAAGCCCGAGGTGCCGGGCAGGCCGACCGAGGCCAGCGAGAACAGCATGAAGACCGCGGCATAGAGCGGCATGCGGTGGACCAGGCCGCCGAAGCGGTCGATCTCGTGCGTGTGCAGGCGGTCGTAGACCACGCCCACGGCCATGAACAGCGCGCCCGAGACGACGCCGTGGCTCAGCATCTGGAAGATGCTGCCGTCGAGGCCGATGGCATTGGGCGTGAAGATGCCGATCGTGACCAGGCCCATATGGGCGATCGAGGAGTAGGCGATCAGCTTCTTCATGTCCTCCTGCATCAGGGCGACCAGCGAGGTGTAGATCACCGCGACGACGGAGAGCGTGTAGATCAGCGGCGTGAAGAACTCCGAGGCGTCCGGCAGCATCGGCAGCGAGAAGCGCAGGTAGCCGTAGCCGCCGAGCTTCAGCAGCACGCCCGCGAGAAGGATCGAGCCCGCGGTCGGCGCCTCGACATGCGCGTCCGGCAGCCAGGTGTGGAACGGCCACATCGGGACCTTGACCGCGAACGAGGCGAACATCGCGAGCCACAGCCACTTCTGCAGCGTCAGGCCGTAGTCGCCCGCCATCAGGGTCGGGATGTCCGTGGTGCCCTCGTGGAAGTACAGCACCAGGATCGCGACCAGGAACAGCACCGAGCCCAAAAGCGTGTAGAGGAAGAACTTGAAGGCCGAGTAGACCCGGTTCGGCCCGCCCCAGATGCCGATGATCAGGAACATCGGGATCAGGATGCCCTCGAAGAACATGTAGAACAGCACCATGTCGAGGGCGCAGAACACGCCGACCATGAAGGTGTCCATGATCAGGAACGCGACCATGAACTCCTTGATGCGGGTCTGGATCGAGTACCAGGAGCTGATCACGCAGAGCAGCGTGAGCAGGGTGCTGAGGATCACGAACCACAGCGAGATGCCGTCGACGCCGACGTGGTAGTTGATGTTGAAGCCGACGAACCACTCGGCCTGCTCGACCAGCTGGAAATCGTGCGTGGCCGGGTCGAAGTTGGCGACAGATCAGCAGCGACAGCAGGAAGGTGATGCCCGAGGTCCAAAGCGCCACCGCGCGCGCGTTCTGCGCCACCACCTCGGGCTCGCCGCGGATCAGCATGATGAACGCCGCCGCCCGCGAGCGGCAGGAAGATCACCAGGGAGAGCAGCGGCCAGTCGCTCATGTGGCGCTCATCCCTGGATCACGAACAGGTACCAGGTGACCAGGAGCGCCACCCCGATCAGCATGGCGAACGCGTAGTGATAGAGGTAGCCGGTCTGCAGGCGCACCGCGCGCCTCGCGATGTCGACCGAGGCCGCGGCGATGCCGTCCGGGCCGAAGCCGTCGATCACGCCGCGATCGCCGCGCTGCCACAGATGGTAGCCGATCCGCATGGCCGGGCGCACGAACAGGAAGTCGTACAGCTCGTCGAAGTACCATTTGTGGACCAGGAAGACGTAGATCGGCTGGGCCCTGGCCACCACGATCGCCGGCCAGGACGGCCTGAGGATGTACATCACGAACGCGATCGCGATGCCGACGACCGCCAGGATCAGCGGCAGAAGCTGGGCCAGGGCCGGGATGTGATGCGCCGCCTCGAGCACGTTGTTCTGCGGCAGCACGAAGATCGAGCCGTCCCAGATCGCCATGTCGGGCTCGATCAGGACCTCGCCGATCATGCCGCCGAACGCCGCGCCGAACGCCAACACCATCAGCGGGATGGTCATGACCCACGGGCTCTCGTGGACTTCGCGAAGGCCTCGTCCGATTGCCCGGAACTTGCCGTGGAAGGTCATGAACATCAGGCGGAAGATGTAGAGCGCGGTCAGCCCGGCGCCGAGCGTGCCGGCCCAGTAGGCCCAGTGCGCGAACGACGCCTGCGACGCCCAGGTCGCCTCGAGGATGAAGTCCTTGGAGTAGTAGCCGGCGAAGAACGGGATGCCGGCGAGCGCCAGCGAGCCGATGAACATCACCGCATAGGTGATCGGCAGCTTGCGCCACAGGCCGCCCATGTTGCGCATGTCCTGCTCCTCGTGCAGCGCGGTGATCACCGAGCCGCAGGACAGGAACAGCAGGGACTTGAAGAAGGCGTGGGTGCGAGGTGGAAGATGGCGGCGGGATAGGCCGAGACGCCGCAGGCGGCGAACATGTAGCCGAGCTGGGAGCAGGTCGAGTAGGCGACCACCCGCTTGATGTCGGTCTGGACGACGGCGATCGTGGCGGCGAAGAACGCCGTGCTGCCGCCGATGAAGGCGACGAAGGCCAGCACGTCGGGCGCATACTCGAACACCGGCGACATGCGGGCGACCAGGAACACGCCGGCGGTCACCATGGTCGCGGCGTGGATCAGGGCGGAGACCGGGGTCGGGCCCTCCATGGCATCGGGCAGCCAGGTGTGCAGGCCGAGCTGGGCGGACTTGCCCATGGCGCCGATGAACAACAGGAACGCGACGACGTCCAGCGCCTGGAAGGTCGTGCCGAAGACCGTGATCTCGTCCGCGGTGCTCGGCGGCGTTGGCGAAGATGATGTCGAACTGCACGCTGTCGAACACCATGAACGTGGCCGCGATGCCGAGCATGAAGGCGAAGTCGGCGACCCGGGTGACGATGAACGCCTTGATGGCGGCTGCATTCGCCGACGGGCCGGTGTACCAGAAGCCGATCAGCAGATAGGACGTGAGGCCGACGCCTTCCCAGCCGAAGAACAGCTGCACGAGGCTGTCGGAGCTGACCAGCATCAGCATGAAGAAGGTGAACATCGAGAGATAGCACATGAAGCGCGGGATGTGCGGGTCGTGCGACCCCTCCATGTAGCCGAGCGAGTAGACGTGGATCAGGAACGAGACGAACGAGACGACGAAGAACATCACGCCGGTCAGCGCGTCGACGCGCAGCGTCCACTCGCTCTCGAAGCTGCCGACCGCGATCCACTCGAACAGCAGGACCTTCTCGGGGCCCTGATAGACGACCGTCAGCAACGAGGCGACGCCGCAGACCGCGGAAGCGCCATGAACGCGCAGGTGATCAGATGGGCCTGGCGCCCGGTGAGCACGCGCACGAGGCAGCCGACGATCAGCGCGCCCGACCGCCGGCGCGAACACGGTCGCCACGTGCAGCATCGCTCAGCCCCTCATGAGGTTGATGTCCTCAACCTCGATGCTGCCGCGGTTGCGAAAGTAGACCACCAGGATCGCAAGCCCGATCGCCGCCTCGGCGGCGGCGACGGTCAGCACGAACATCGCGAATACCTGGCCCGCGAGGTCGCCCAGATAGGCGGAGAACGCCACCAGGTTGAGGTTGATCGCCAGCAGCATCAGCTCGATCGACATCAGGATGATGATGATGTTCTTGCGGTTCAGGAAGATGCCGAAGATGCCGAGGGTGAACAGGATCGCGGCGACGGTGAGGTAGTGGCCGAGCGGCACCGCCATCAGACGCCGCCCCCCGGCGGGATCTTGCGCAGCTCGACCGTCTGGTCGCGGTCCGGTTGACCTGCTCGCCGATGTCCTGGCGGCGCGCCCGGCGGCGCCGGCGCAAGGTCAGCGTGATCGCGCTGATGATCGCGACCAGCAGGATCAAGCCCACCGCCTGAAACAGCCAGAAGTACGTGGTGTAGAACAGATCGCCCAGCGCCTCGACGTTGGTGACCGCGGCGGCGTCGGCTGCTCGCGCGACGCATGGCGCGCTCCTCCGGGCGTGAGCGCCCAGCTGCCGACCACGAAGACCAGCTCGACCAGGAGGATCAGGCCGATCAGGCCGCCGATCGGCAGATACTGCAAAAAACCCTCGCGCAGCCGGACGAAATTGATGTCCAGCATCATGACCACGAACAGGAACAGCACGGCGACCGCGCCGACGTAGACGATGACCAGCACCATCGCCAGGAACTCGGCGCCGATCAGCACGAACAGGCCGGCCGAATTGAAGAAGGCCAGGATCAGGAACAGCACCGAATGGACCGGATTGCGGGCCGAGATCACCATCACGCCCGCCGCGACGGCGACCGCGGACAAAACGTAGAACACCAACATCTGAACGATCATGCGGTCCTCGGACTTCGGCCTGGCTGGCGCGTTTCTCCGACGCGCTTTCGGGTTTATCGGTAGGGCGCGTCAGCGGCAAGGTTGGCTGCGATCTCGCGCTCCCATTGCTCGCCGTTCGCGAGCAGCTTCTCCTTGTTGTAGAACAGCTCGGCCCGGGTTTCGGTCGCGAACTCGAAGTTGGGGCCCTCGACGATCGCATCGACCGGGCAGGACTTCCTCGCACATGCCGCAGTAGATGCACTTCACCATGTCGATGTCGTAGCGGGTGGTGCGGCGCGAGCCGTCCGGCCGCGGCTCGGATTCGATCGTGATCGCCTGGGCCGGGCAGATCGCCTCGCACAGCTTGCAGGCGATGCAGCGCTCCTCGCCATTGGGGTAGCGACGCAGGGCGTGCTCGCCGCGAAAGCGCGGGCTGAGCGGTCCTTTCTCGTAGGGATAGTCCAGGGTCACGCTGCGCTTGAACATGTAGCGGAAGGTCAGCGCGAAGCCGGAGACGATCTCCTGCCAAACAGGGTGCGCGCCGTCTGGTCCAACCAGGCCATAGCCTTACTCTCCAGGCTCAGACCGGCAGCCTGCCGGTGGCGACCAGGAAGCCCGAGGTGACCACGATCCAGAGCAGCGACGCCGGCAGGAACACCTTCCAGCCGAGCCGCATCAGCTGGTCGTAGCGGTAGCGGGGCAAGGTCGCGCGCGCCCAGATGAAGATGAACAGCACGAAACAGATCTTGGCGATCAGCCACAAGGGGCCCGGGATCCAATTAAATGGCGCGATGTCGAACGGCGGCAGCCAGCCGCCCAGGAACAGGATCGAGCAGATCGCGCTCATCAGGATCATGTTCGCGTATTCGCCGATGAAGAACAGGGCGAACGCCATCGCCGAGTATTCGACGTTGTAGCCGGCCACCAGCTCGGCCTCCGCCTCCGGGAGGTCGAACGGATGGCGGTTGGTCTCGGCCAGGATCGACACGACGAAGATCGCGAACATCGGGAAGTGCGGGATGAAGTACCACAAGTCTGCTGCGCCAGCACGATCTCGGACAGATTGAGCGAGCCGACCGTGATCAGCACGTTGATGATGATCAGGCCGATCGAGATCTCGTAGGAGACCATCTGGGCGGCGGAGCGCAGGGCGCCGAGGAACGCGTAGCGCGAGTTGCTCGCCCAGCCGGCCATGATGATGCCGTACACGCCAAGCGATGAGATCGCGAACAGATAGAGGATGCCGACGTTGATGTCGGAGATCACCAGGCCCGGCCCGAAGGGGATCACCGCCCAGCCGATCGTGGCCAGGACGAAGGTCACCATCGGCGCCATGATGAACACCACCTTGTTGGCGCCGGTCGGGATCACGGTCTCCTTGACGAACATCTTGAGGCCGTCGGCGAACGGCTGCCACAGCCCCATGGGCCCGACCACCATCGGCCCCTGGCGGAGCTGCATGGCGGCGATCACCTTGCGCTCCGCATAGGTCAGGTAGGCGACCGCGATCAGCAGCGGCACCAGCACGATCAGGATCTGAATGACGATCCAGATCGTCGGCCAGACGTAGCCGGTCCAGAACTCAGCCATAGGTCCCGGTCGCCGGCTCGGAGGTGGGGGCATGCAGCGCGCTGCACTCGGCCATCACGGTCGAGGCGCGGCTGATCGGGTCGGTCGATAGAAATCCTCGATCGGCGAAACGAACGCCGCGCTGCCGAGCTTGGCCTGACGGCCGAAGCTTTGCCAGGGCGCCCGCTTCGATGTGGTCCGGGCTCGGCCAGATGCGGCGCCAGTTCGGTCATCCGGGCGCGCACCTCACCGAGGGTGTTGAGGGGCACGGTGTGGCCGAGCGCCTCGGACAACGCGCGCAGGATGCGCCAGTCCTCCTTGGCGTCGCCCGGCGGGAAGATCGCCCGCTTGGCGCGCTGCGGCCGGCCCTCGGTGTTGACGTAGACGCCGTCCTTCTCGGTATAGGCGGCGCCCGGCAGGATCACGTCGGCCCGCGCCCAGCCCCGCGATCGCCGTGGTGACCCTGGTAGATCACGAAGGCGTCGCCCAGCCGGTCGGTGTCGATCTCATCGGCGCCCAGCAGATAGACGGCCTTGATCTTGCCCCTGCCGGCCGCCCTCGAGGATGCCCTCGACGTTGGCACCGCCCTTGCCCGGCACCAGGCCGAGGTCGAGGCCGCCGACCCGCGCGGCCGCGGTGTGCAGCACGTTGAAGCCGTTCCAGTCGTCGGCGATCATGCCGAACCTTCTGCGATCGCGCGCGCCGCCGCCAGAATTGCGCTGCCGTCGGGCCGGGCGACGGCGCCCTGGCCGACGATCAGCAACGGCCCGCTTGGCCGACCTCAGCCGGTCGCAGAAATCATGGCTGCCGTCGACGATCTCGGCCAAGCCCTGCGGTCCGGCGCCGAGCTCGGTCACCGGGTAGGTCAGATCATCCGGCTGCCCGATGCGGGCGATGGTGAAGCCGCCACGCAGCCAGCGCTTGCGGATGCGCGCATTGACCAGGGGCGCCTCGAAGCGGGCATTGGTACCGATCAGCAGGCACAGGTCGGCCTGCTCGATGCCGGCGATCGTGGTGTTGAACAGATAGCTGCCAGCGCGCCTTGGCATCGAGCCTGGCGCCGTCCTGGCGACAGTCCAGATGAGGCGAGTCCAGCGAGGCCATCAGATCCCTGATCACGACCATTGATTTGCACTCGACCAGGTCGCCGACGATCGTGGCGATCTGCTCGCCGCCGAGCCCATCGAGTTGCGCCTTGATCGCGCCGAACGCCTCGCAGCCAGCCGGTCGGCCGCAGCCGGCCGCCCCGCTTGACCATCGGCACGTCCAGCCGCCGCTTCTTGAGGCCGTCGTAGGCAAAGCGGGCCTTGTCCGAGATCCACTCCTCGTTGATGTCCTCGTGCAGGCGCGGCAGCACGCGCATCACCTCATTGCCGCGCGTGTCGACCGCGATGTTGCAGCCGACCGCGTCGAGCACGTCGATCGATTTGGTCTTCTTCAGCTCCCAGGAGCGCGCCCGGTAGGCGTAGGGCTTGGAGTTCAGCGCGCCGACCGGGCAGATGTCGATCATGTTGCCGGACAGCTCGGACATGACCGCGCTCCTCGACCCAGGTGCCGATCTCCATGTGCTCGCCGCGTCCGGTGGCGCCCAGCTCCTCGACGCCGGCGATCTCGGTCGCGAACCGGATGCAGCGGGTACAGTGGATGCAGCGGGTCATGTGGGTCGAGATCAGCGGCCCGAGATCCTTGTCGGTGACGCCGCGCTTGTTCTCCTCGAAGCGCGAGTGGTCGGGGCCGTAGAACAGGGTCAGGTCCTGTAGGTCGCACTCGCCGCCCTGATCGCAGATCGGGCAGTCGAGCGGGTGGTTGATCAGCAGCATTTCGAGCACGCCCTTGCGGGCCTTGTGCACCAGGGGCGTGTCGGTCTTGACCATCATGCCCTCGGCGGCCGGCATGGCGCAGGACGCCACGGGCTTGGGCGAGCGCTCGACCTCGACCAGGCACATCCGGCAGTTGCCGGCGATGTTGAGGCGCGGATGGAAGCAGAACACCGGGATCTCGCGGCCGGCCGCCTCGCACGCCTGCAGCACGGTCGAGCCCGGCGGGACCTCGATCTCCTGGCCGTCGATGGTCAGTTTCGGCATCGCGTATCCTTCGTTGACTGCCGCGCCCCCGCCTCAGGCCGCCCGCGCGCGCAGATAGTCCTTGATCCGCCGCTCCAGTTCGGGCCGGAAATGGCGGATCAGGCCCTGCACCGGCCAGGCGGCCGCATCGCCGAGCGCGCAGATGGTATGGCCTTCGATCTCCTTGGTCACGTCCTGGAGCAGATCGATCTCCTCGAGCGCGGCCCGTCCGTCGCCCATGCGGATCATCATCCGCCACAGCCAGCCGGTGCCCTCGCGGCACGGCGTGCACTGGCCGCAGGACTCGTGCATGTAGAAGTGCGACAGCCGCGTGATCGCGGCGACCACGTCGGTCGACTTGTCCATCACGATCACGCCGGCGGTGCCGAGCCCGCTGCCGGCCTCGGCCAGCGCGCTCGAAGTCCATCAGCACGTCTTCGGCGATCGGCTTGGGGATCAGCGGCACCGAGGAGCCGCCGGGGATCACTGCGAGCAGGTTGTTCCAGCCGCCGCGCACGCCGCCGGCATGGCGCTCGATCAGCTCCCTGAGCGGGATGCTCATCGCGTCCTCGACCGTGCAGGGCTGGTTCACGTGGCCCGAGACGCAGAAGATCTTGGTGCCGCTGTTCTTGGGCCGGCCGAAGCCCGCGAACCATGCGGCGCCGCGCTTCAGGATCACCGCCGCCTGGGCGATCGTCTCGACGTTGTTGACCGTGGTCGGGCGGCCGTACAGGCCGACCGCGGCGGGGAACGGGGGCTTGAGCCGCGGCTGGCCCTTCTTGCCTTCCAGGCTTTCGAGCAGGCCGGTCTCCTCGCCGCAGATGTAGGCGCCGGCGCCGCGGTGCAGGTAGATCTCGTAGTCGTAGCCGGAGCCGCAGGCATCCTTGCCGAGCAGGCCCGCGTCGTATGCTTCGGCGATCGCCGCCTCGAGCACCTCGGCCTCGCGCACGAACTCGCCGCGGATGTAGATGTAGCAGGCGGTCGCGCCCATGCCGGCGCCGGCGAGCAGGCATCCCTCGAGCAGCTTGTGCGGCTCGTGGCGGATGATCTCGCGGTCCTTGCAGGTGCCGGGCTCGCTTTCGTCGGCATTGAGCACCAAGTAGGCCGGTCCGTCGGCCTTCTTGGGCATGAACGTCCATTTGAGCCCGGTCGGGAAGCCGGCGCCGCCACGGCCGCGCTGGCCGGACTGCTTCATCTCCTCGGCGATCCAGTCCCGGCCCTTGAGGATGATGTCCTTGGTGCCCTGCCAGTCGCCGCGCCTGCGCGCGGCCGCGAGGTTCCAGGGCTGCTCGCCGTAGAGATTGGTGAAGATCCGGTCCTTGTCGCTGAGCATCACTCACCCGCTTCCCCCGCTGGCCCCCGCCGTCCCCGCGGCGCCTGCCATCCTGAGGCGCGATCTCCAAGAGCGTGGTCTTGCCGCCCACGGGCATCGATGCCTGACGGCCGGTCTGGGAGCCGGCCTTCGGCCTCTCTCCCCGCTGCAGCGCCTCGATGATCCGCCTTGGCGCTGGGGCCGTCGAGATCCTCGTAGAAGTCGTCGTCGACCCATAGGATCGGCGCGTTGGCGCAGGCGCCCAGGCACTCGAACTCGCGCAGGAAGAAGCGGCCGTCCTCGGTCGACTGGCCGACCTTGACGCCAAGGGTCTCCTCGCACGCCTTGCAGGACGTTGTCCGAGCCGCACAGCCAGCATGGCGTTGTCCGGCACACCCGGATCTGGATCCGGCCGACCGGTTTGGTGTTGAACATGTCGTAGAACGAGGCGACCTCGTACACGCGGATCCGCGGCATATCCAGATAGCCGGCCAGGTAGTCGAGTGCGGCGCTGGGGCAGCCAGCCGCCGTGCTGCGCCTGGGCAAGGGTCAGGAGCGGCAAGATCGCGCTCGCCTGGTGGCCCGCGGGATAACGTTTCAGGATCGCCTTGGCCTTGGCGTCGTTCTCGGGCGTGAACGTGAACGGGTCGGGCGGGCTCAACGATCGATCTCCCCGAACACGATGTCGATCGAGCCGACGATCGAGGGGATGTCCGCCAGCATGTGGCCGCGCGCCATGAAGTCCAGGGCGGCGAGGTGCGGATAGCTGGTCGCGCGGATCTTGCAGCGATACGGCTGGTTGGTGCCGTCCGAGACCAGGTAGACCCCGAACTCGCCCTTCGGCGCCTCGACCGCGGCGTAGGCTCTCGCCCTCAGGGACATGAAAGCCTTCGGTGTAGAGCTTGAAGTGGTGGATGAGCGCCTCCATCGAGCGCTTCAGCTCGGCCCGGGTCGGCGGCGATATCTTGTGATCCTGGTACTTGATCGGGCCGGATGGCATCTGCGCCAGGCACTGACGGACGATCTTCAGGGATTCGCGCATCTCCGCCATGCGCACCAGGTAGCGGTCGAAGCAGTCGCCATGCCGGCCGACCGGGATGTCGAAGTCCATCCGGTCGTAGACCTCGTAGGGCTGGCTCTTGCGCAGATCCCAGGGCATGCCCGAGGCGCGCAGCATCGGCCCGGTGAAGCCGCAGATCCAGCGCGTCCTCGAGGCTCGACCACGCCGATGTCGACGGTCCGCTGGCGAAAGATCCGGTTGTCGTTGAGCATGCGCTCGATGTCCTCCAGCACCTTCGGGAACGCCTTGGCCCAGGCCGCCATGTCGTCTGCCAGGCCGGCCGGCATCTCGCGATGCACGCCGCCCGCCCGGAAGTAGTCGGCGTGCATGCGAGCGCCCGACACCCGCTCGTAGAACTCCATGAGCTTTTCGCGCTCCTCGAAACCCAGAGCATCGGCGTCATGGCGCCGATGTCGAGCGCCATCGTGGTCACATTCAAGATGTGGTTGAGCATCCGGCCGATTTCGGCGAACAGCACGCGAATGTCTTGCGCGCTCGGGGATCTCGATCCCGAGCAGGCTCTCGACCGCCAGCACATAGGCGTGCTCCTGGTACATGATCGAGACGTAGTCGAGCCGGTCGAAATAGCCGACGCTGTGCAGGTAGGGCCGGTACTCGATCAGCTTCTCGGTGCCGCGATGCAGAAGCCCGATATGCGGATCGGCGCGCTCGACCATCTCGCCGTCGAGCTCGAGCACCAGGCGCATCACGCCATGCGCGGCCGGGTGCTGCGGTCCGAAATTCATGGTGTAGTTGTGGACCGTTATCTCGGGCATCGGCTGCTCCTAGCTCGCCGTTTCGTCGGCCTTTTCGTCGCCCGGCAACAGGCCGGTGCCTTCCCAAGGACTGAGGAAATCGAAGCTGCGCCAGTCCTGGCGCAGGCTGACCGGCTCGTAGACGACCCGCTTCTGCTCGTCGTCGTAGCGCACCTCGACATAGCCGGTCTGCGGGAAATCCTTGCGCAGCGGATGGCCCTCGAAGCCGTAGTCGGTCAGCAGCCGGCGCAGATCGGGATGATCGGAGAAATAGATCCCGTACAGGTCCCAGGCCTCGCGCTCGTACCACATGGCCGAGGAGAACACGCTCGTCACCGAGGGCACCGGCGTCGTCTCGTCGGTCGGCGACCTTGACGCGGATGCGGTGGTTCTGGCGCGGCTACAGCAGGTGATAGACCACCTCGAAGCGCTGCTCGCGCTCGGGATAGTCGACCCCGCACATGTCGACCAGCAGCTTGAACTGGCAGTTCGGATCGTCGCGCAGGAAGCTCAGTACCCGCGCGATCGTGCTCGCCTGCACGCGGATCGTCAGCTCGCCGCGCACGATCGTGCGCTCCAGCAGGACATCGCCCAGCGCCGGTGCGATCTCGTCCAACAGCTCGCGCAGGGCCGCCTCGCGCTCGGCAATCGTCTGAATGGCCATGCCACCCGACCTCGTGCCGGCGGCGCCCGCTCACCGCTCGATCGTACCGGTTCGCTGGATCTTCCGCTGCAGCAGCAGGACGCCATAGACCAGGGCCTCGGCGGTCGGCGGGCAGCCCGGCACGTAGACATCGACCGGCACGATGCGATCGCAGCCGCGCACCACCGAGTAGGAGTAGTGGTAGTAGCCGCCGCCGTTGGCGCAGGAGCCCATGGAGATCACGTAGCGCGGCTCGGCCATCTGGTCGTAGACCTTGCGCAGGGCCGGCGCCATCTTGTTGCACAAGGTGCCCGCCACGATCATGACGTCCGACTGGCGCGGGCTCGGCCGGAACACCAGGCCCAGGCGATCGAGATCGTAGCGGCTCGCCGCGGCATGCATCATCTCGACCGCGCAGCACGCCAGGCCGAAGGTCATCGGCCACATCGAGCCCGCGCGCGCCCAGTTCACCAGGCGCTCGAGCTGGGTCACGAAGAACCCCTTGTCGTGCAGGTTCTCGTTGACCTGCTCGAACAGCTGCGCGTCGCTGGCGGCACGGCCAGCGGGCACGACGTCGACCGGTCGCGCTATTCCCATTCCAGCGCCCCCTTCTTCCATTCGTAGACGAAGCCGATCGTCAACACCGCGAGGAAGACCATCATCGACCAGAAGCCGAACAGGCCGATGTTGCCGAGCGAGACCGCCCAGGGAAACAGGAAAGCGACCTCGAGATCGAATATGATGAACAGGATCGCCACCAGATAGTAGCGCACGTCGAACCGGCCGCGGGAATCCTCGAACGGCTCGAAGCCGCACTCGTAGGGCGACAGCTTCTCGGTGTCCGGCCGCTGCCTTGCGACCACCAGCGATGCCGTCAGGATCATGATGGACATGCCGACGGCGATGCCCACGAAGATCAGGATCGGCAGGTAGTCGAGAAGCAAGGCTTCCATCGGACTCTCGCGCGTTCGGAAGAGCGTCGAAGGTCAAACCCTCAA
The DNA here is from genome assembly GCA_963753315.1 of uncultured Alphaproteobacteria bacterium. Classification (GTDB taxonomy): domain Bacteria; phylum Pseudomonadota; class Alphaproteobacteria; order Geminicoccales; family Geminicoccaceae; genus DASUGG01. The sequence continues at coordinate 26,657 of CAVWCI010000029.1, read as the reverse complement.
CGTCTGCCTGTCCACTGTTTCGCTCGCAAGTTCGGGCAGCCCAGAGAGCGCTTGCCTAACTAGCACTCCGAGCGGTTTCGAAGCAAGTCCGCGCGCCACGCCCGCGTCCGCCGCGGTCCGGGCGGCGCGCCCCATGCGTAAGACTATGGAGCGGCGGTGGCGACGGTCAACGTCTCCTCGCCGAAGAAGCACTGAAAGTCGATCACGCAGTAGGCATACTCCACGATCAGGTCGAGTGGCTGGCCGTCGCTCGCAGCGAACGGCACCCGGACCATGGCCGGCGGATCGAAATATTCCCGGGTCGGATCGACATGGCGCAGGGGCAGGGGCACCAGCCATTCGACCCCCTGCCGCTGCGCCGGCGTGACCGTGATGCCAGGGTCGGCGATCAGCTTGGTCTCGCCCTCCGGCGTGATCGCGACCACCACCTGCGAGCCGGCCTCGGCGCTCTCGACCCAGGCGTCGATCTTGACGCTGCCCACGGGCTGCGGCGCCCGCGCCTCGAACTGCTGGAGCAGATCGCTGAGCGCCGGCGCCTTGCTCTGCGCGGCGGTGGCGCCGTCCTGCGCCAGCGAGGGCATCGCGATCGCCGCCGTCATGATCAGGGTCGCAGCCGAAAGCCGGGCCGTCGTTGCCATCACACGATCCTCGCGGCGGGCCGCCGTCGTCGGTGGTCCATGATCATAAGCTGTTGTGGCGCCGCGCGCGAATCGAGTCCCGTGGGCATGAGGCCGAGCCGGCGCATTCACGGCTCGAGCGAGGTACATCGAATGATCTCGACGCCGCCCTTGCCCTTGAGGTCGACCTCGCCCAGCGGGCTGCCGGAGGCGCGGCCGGCGACCGACGCCCAGGCGGTGGCCGAAAGGTGGATCGCCGGCTCGGTGCCCAGGGTGGACAGCCGCTGCGCCAGGTTGACGGTATCGCCCCACAGATCGAAGCTGAACTTGCGAGACCCGACCACGCCGGCGACCACCGGCCCCTGGTGGATGCCGCTGCGCACCTGCCAGCCGGCAGGCGTGCTGCGCGCCGCCTCAGCCAGGGCGAACGCCGCGCGCAGGCTGGCCATGACCGGGTCGCCGTGGGCCTCGAGCAGGTTGGCGGTCGCCATGAACGCGTCGCCGATAGTCTTGATCTTCTCCAGGCCGTAGGTGCTGGTGATCTCCTCGAACCGGTTGGCGAGAGTGATCCAGATTGGCAACCACCTCCTCGGGCGGGTTGCGATCGCAGTAGCTGGTGAAGCCGACCACGTCGCCGAACAGCACGACCACGTTGTCGAAGCGGCGCGGCACGATCCGGTCGCTCGTCTTGAGCTCCTGCACGGCCGGCGAGGGCAGCAGCGCGTACAGCAGCTCGTCAGCGCGCTGGCGCTGGCGCTCGATCTCGGCCAGATGCGCGCGCTCGCGATCGTGCAGCCGCTTGCGCTCGAGCGACGCGCCGATGCGGGCGTTCGAGCAGCACCGAATTGAAGGGCTTCGGCAGGTAGTCCTCGGCGCCCAGCTCGATGCAGCGGACCACGCTGTCGAGCTCGGACAGCGCCGAGATCATGATTACCGGAACGTGCCGGAGCGCCTCGTCCGCCTTCATATGCTCGAGCACCTGGTAGCCGTTCATCCCCGGCATCATCACATCCAGCAGCACCAGGTCGAACGGCCGCCGCGCCAGATGTTCCAGCGCTTCCCGGCCGGTGCCGCTTCGGTCAGGTCGTCGAAGCCTTGCCGCCTCAGCCGCCGGGTCAGGGTGTAGCGGTTGTCCTCGTTGTCGTCGACGACCAGGATCGCTGCCGTCGGCCTCGCTCACGGCTTGCGCATCCCCGGCAGGAGCGCCCGCATCTTGGTCAGCAGGCTGTCGATCTGCACCGGCTTGGTGTCGTAGTCGTCACAGCCGGCCTCGAGCGCCTGCTCGCGATCACCGCTCATCGCGTGGGCGGACAGGGCGATGATCGGGATCGCCCGGGTCTCGGGCGCGCTCTTGAGCTGGCGGGTCGCCTCCCAGCCATCGAGCACCGGCATGTTCAGGTCCATCAGGATCAGGTCCGGATGCTCGCTGCGCGCGATCTGCGACCCCTTGCGCGCCATCCGCCGCGACCAGCACCTCGAACCCGTGCCGCGTGCAGCCTGCGCGACAGCATGTAGACGTTGTTCTCGTTGTCTTCGACATAGAGGATCCTATGCATCCTCGACGCTCTCGACCTGCTCGCGATGCGGGTGGCGCAGCGACTTCTCGACGAGCTCGCGGACCTCGGCCAGCAGCTCGTCCCGGCTCGAACGCGGCCTTCTGCAGGATCCGCTCGACCCCGCCGTTGAGGCGACGCCGGTCCTCCTCGGTCAGCTCGGCGGCGGTGATCACGACCACCGGCACGTCGCGCAGCGCCTCGCTCGCCTGAGCTCGGTCAGGAACTCGAAGCCGTCCATCTCGGGCATCATCAGATCGAGCAGGATCAGGTCCGGCGGCTCGTGGCGAGCCGCTCCAGCGCGACCCGCCCGTTCTCGGCCTCGGTCACCTGCCAGCCTTCGGCTTCAGAGGGCGCGCGCCAGCCAGCGACGGGTGTTCTGGTCGTCCTCGACCACCAGCGATCCACCGGCCGCCGCCGCGCTGCCGTACTTGGCCGAGCAGCTTGCGCAGCCGGTTGCGGTCGAACGGCTTGGTCATGTATTCCGAGGCGCCGAGCGCGTAGCCCTTGTTCTTCTCGTCCAGGATGCTGAGCATCAGCACCGGGATCTGGGCCAGCTCCGGGTCCGCCTTCAGCTCCTGCAGCACGCTCCAGCCGTCCAGTCCGGCATCAGCACGTCCAGGGTGATCAGCGCCGGGTGCAGCTGGCGCGCGATCTCCAGCGCCCTCGCGGCCATCCTTCGGCGGTGACCACATCGAAGCCCTCGCGCGCGAGGAAGCGGCGCATCAGGTCGCGCACGGTCTGCGTCGTCGTCGATCACCAGGACCTTGCCGCCGCGCTGCGCAGTCGCGATTTCGGCAGCCGCTGCGGCCGTCTCGCGGCTTCGCGCGGCTGCGCCGGCGCGGCGCTTCCGGCGCTCCTCGGTCTGCCGCGGCAGACGGGCGGTGAAGGTGCTGCCGACGCCCGGCGTGCTCTTCACCGAGACGTCGCCGCCCATCAGGCGGCAGAGGCGCCGGCTGATCGCGAGCCCGAGCCCGGTGCCGCCGTATTTGCGGGTGGTCGAGCTGTCGGCCTGGCTGAACTCCTGGAACAGCCTGGCCATCTGCTCCTCGCTCATGCCGATGCCGGTATCGGTCACCGTGAAGGTGAGGAAGCCGTCGCCGTCCTGCTCGCCCTGCGACGTCCAGGCCGACCTCGCCCTTGTCGGTGAACTTGCAGGCGTTGCTCAGCAGATTGAGCATCACCTGACGGACCCGGGTCATGTCCGCGCGCATGCGCCCGATGTCGTTCGGGCAGCGGATCGCGAGCCGGTTGCCGTTCTTCTCCGCAAGCGGCGCTGCGGTCATCGCCAGCTCATCGACCAGCGCCTGCACGTCGACGTCCTCGAAATGCAGCTCGAGCCGGCCCGCTTCGATCTTCGACAGGTCCAGAATCTCGTTGATCAGCTGCAGGAGATGGTTGCCGGCGCCGCGAATCCGGCGCAGCGGCTCGACTGAAGTCCTCCTGACCCAGATCCTCGGCGTCCTCCTCCAGCATCTCGGTGATGCCGATCACGGCGTTGAGCGGCGTGCGCAGCTCATGGCTCATGTTGGCCAGGAACTGGCTCTTGGCGCGGGTCGCCTCCTCGGCCTGCTCCATGGCGCGGCGAGACTCGAATTCGCGCTGCTTGAGGTCGGTGATGTCGGTGTAGATCGCGACGATGCCGCCGTCATGGGTCTTGCGCTCGGTGATCTGGATCCAGCGGCCGTCGGCGCGCTGCTGGATCAGCGGCTCGGTCGGGTGGCGGTGGCGCGCGATCCGCTCGGCGACCCAGGCGTCGACCCGGCCGACCGCCTCGCGGATCCGACCGCTCCCGGCCGCGCCGCGCACGATCGCCTCGAACGGCATACCGGGCTCGACCGCCGTCGGGTCGTCCGGGTACAGCATCTCGCGGTAGCGGCTGTTGCAGACCACCAGGCGGTCGGCGGTATCGAACAGGGCGAAGCCCTGCGAGATGCTCTCGACCGCGTCGGTCAGCCGGCCCTGCAGGTGGCGGACCGCGGCCTGCGCCTGCTCGCGCTCCGCGGTCAGCCGCTCGCGCTCCGCCAGGGTGTCCCGGAACAGGGCCAGGGCGCGCGCCATGGCGCCGATCTCGTCACGGCCTGCGCTCGGTACCGGGGCCTCGAGGTTGCCGCCGGTGATCTCCTCGTGGCGTGCACCAGGCGCCCCAGGGGCCGGGTGATCGAGTGGATGATCAGCACCGTCAGGCGCGAGGCCGAGGATGCTCGCCAGGACCACCAGGCAGCGACGATCGGACCGCGCCCTCGGCCTCGCGCACCGCCGCTCCGCGCCGCGTCCGCCTCGGACTTGCAGGCGCGCGACCAGCCCGCTCAGCAGCTCGTCGACCGCCTCGACATGCAGCCGGGCGTTGGCCATCAGCGAGTTGCCCACCACCCGCTGGTCCTCGGTGTAGGCGTCGACCGCCTTGAGCGCCTGCTCACCAGGCCGTCGACCTCGCCGCGGATCTGCCCCGACCAGGGCCGGGGCATAACCGCGCCAGCGCCGTCAGCTCGGTCTCCAGTGTGCGGCGGGCCTCCTCCGCCTTCTGCTCGGCGCGCACCAGCAGGCTGACCGCCAGATCGGCAAGCCAGTATTTGAGGTCGCCGAACGCCTTGTTGGCGGCGTCGGCGGTCTTGACCAGCGCAAGCGCCTCGCCCTGCTCGGCCAGCACGTCGGCGTTCCTGCCCAGCTCGCGGCCGAGATAGAGGTTCGTGCCGACCAGGACGCCGAGCAGCACCACGGCCAGCATGACGAGGCGGGAGAAGATCGAGAACCTGGCCACCCTTCTTGTCGCCGTCGAGCGGCGCCGAGGCCGGCGCCGCCGTCCGGCGCGGCTCAGCGGAACAACGTGATGCTGATGACGCCGCCGAGGTCGTCCGAGTTGGCCGCCTTCCTTCGGATAGCCGGTTACGTCGATCTCGCCCTTCGGCTCGCCGTGGCAGGTCAGGCACCCGGCGCTATAGTACTCCGGCACCAGTATCCGAAATGCTTCACGGCCGTCTGCTCGGTCACCGCGCTGAAGACCTGGCCGCGCGGCCAGGTCGGGTCGAGCAGCTCGTCCTGGATATGGGTGGTCTCCCAGGCGTCCGGGCGGGCGCCGCGGTTGCGCACCAGCTCCGCAGGTGCGGTGACCTTGATCTGCGCCTCGTCGCCGACCTTCTCCTTGAAGCGCTCGTTGACCAGCCGTCCGAACACTGCCGGCACGAAGCCCTTGAAGCCGACGCCTGGCCGGTTGATCGTGCCCTGCTGCTCGTCGACGACCTCTTTGATTGCGGCCATCTGCGCCTGGAACAGCCGTCCCATGCGGCTGCTCGGGTCGACCGTGCGCGGGTCGAGGTCGGTGTCGTTCTGGAACAGGGCGACCGTCTCGTCAAGCACGACCTCGCCGGTCAGGCCCTTGTCGCTGCCGCTCGGGTCGTTGATCAGATCCTGCTTGGCGGCGATCACGGCGCGGGCCGATCGCAGCAGATCAGCCAGGTTCAGCGCGACCTCCTCGTCCTCGCCCTCGGTCGCGGCCAGCGACGAGCCGATGGCGCTCAACTGCGATCCGGCGGCGACCACCGCCACCGCCAGCCACAGGCTGGCACGCGTGATTCGGGTCATATGGCGCTCTCTCGCTTCCGAAATACCTCGGTTCCGTCTTGCCGGTCCGAACGTTTGGTCGAGTGGCAAGTTAGTCGATCCGGTGCGGACCTGTCGATTGCCTGGTGGCGCCGCGCGCCAAACCTGCCGCGGCAGCACCCGGGTATGCCACTCGACCAGGCCGGCAAAACGATGCAAAACAGGTGCTAGCCAGACCGATAAAAATAACAATCAGGGGGACACGCATGCTTGATCCGATCGTGATCGGCAAAGGGCGACACGCAGCAGCTGCTCCGGCTTCAGCTCGCCAACCGCCATGGCCTGGTCGCCGGCGCGACCGGAACCGGCAAGACGGTCACGCTGCAGATCCTGGCCGAGGGCTTTGCCGCGCGCGGCGTGCCGGTGTTCATGGCCGACGTCAAGGGCGACCTCGCCGGGATCGCCAGGCCGGCGCGGCCAACCCGAAGCTCGACGAGCGCGCCGCCACGGTCGGCCTCGCCGACTACGCGCTGCGCGGCTCTCCGACGGTGTTCTGGGACCTGTTCGGCGAGCAGGGCCATCCGATCCGGACCACGGTGTCCGAGATGGGGCCGCTGCTGCTGGCGCGGCTGCTCGACCTGAACGAGACCCAGGAGGGCGTCCTCAACATCGCCTTCAAGGTCGCCGACGAGCAGGGCCTGCTGCTGCTCGATCTCAAGGATCTGCGCGCCCTGATGAACTTCGTCGGCGAGCACGCCAACGACCTGTCGCTGCAGTACGGCCAGGTCAGCACCGCCTCGGTCGGCGCGATCCAGCGCCGCCTGCTGACCCTCGAGCAGCAGGGCGGCGACCACTTCTTCGGCGAGCCGGCGCTCGACATCAAGGATCTGATGCGCACCGACCTCGACGGCCGGGGCATGATCAACCTGCTCGCCGCCGATCGGCTGATGATGGCGCCCCAGCTCTACGCCACCTTCCTGCTCTGGCTGCTGTCCGAGCTGTTCGAGGAGCTGCCCGAGGTCGGCGACCCGGACAAGCCGAAGCTGGTGTTCTTCTTCGACGAGGCGCACCTTCTGTTCAACGACGCGCCGCAGCGCGCTGCTCGACAAGGTCGAGCAGGTGGTGCGGCTGATCCGCTCCAAGGGCGTGGGCGTCTACTTCATCACCCAGAACCCGCTCGACATCCCCGACGACGTCCTGGGCCAGCTCGGCAACCGCGTGCAGCACGCGCTGCGCGCCTTCACGCCGCGCGACCAGAAGGCGGTGCGCGCCGCCGCCGAGACCTTCCGCGCCAACCCCGCGTTCGACACCGAGCAGGTGATCACCCAGCTCGGCGTCGGCGAGGCGCTGGTCTCGACCCTGGACGACAAGGGCGTCCCCGGGATCGTCGAGCAGACGCTGATCCGGCCGCCCTGCTCGCGCATGGGGACGGTCACCCCAGAGGAGCGCCGGAGCGCGATCGCGGCGAGCCCGCTCGCCGGCCGCTACGATCAGGCGGCGGATCGCGAATTCGGCCTATGAGGTGCTGAGGAAGCGGGCAAACCAAGAGCTGGCCCGGCACGATGCGGCACAGAGGCAGGCGGAGGCCGAAGCGGTTCCAGCCGCCGGGCCTGCGCGCGGCCGCGGCCGGCAGACGCCGATGGAGGCCATGATGACCAGCGCCGCGCGCAGCATCGGCACCCAGCTGGGCCGCCAGCTCCTGCGCGGCCTGCTCGGCTCGATTTTGAAACGATGACAGGCGCTCGATCGGGAAGGCTGGCCGGCACGCTGCGTCGCTCCATTTCTCATGAGATCGATGGCCGTCTCTTCGAGGGGAGCGCCGATGCGGCGCCATGCCTGGCTGATCCTGCTGATCGTCGCCCTGACTTTGGGCTGTGAGCGCGCGCCGGTCGCCGAGGTGCCGGACGAGCCGGTCACGTCCGAGGAGGCCTCGTTCCGGGTCGTCGAGGTGGCAGGCGGCCTCGAGCATCCCTGGGGCATGGCGTTTCTGCCGGACGGCGACATCCTGATCACCGAGCGGCCGGGCCGCCTGCGCATCCTGCGCGACGGTGCGCTGGATCCGGCGCCGCTCGACGGCGTGCCCGAGGTCTATGCGAGCGGGCAGGGCGGTCTCCTGGATGTCGCCATCGATCCGGATTTTTCGACCAACCGGCTGATCTATCTGTCCTATGCCGCGCAGGGCGACGACGGCGCCGGCACGCGGGTCGCGCGCGCCCGCCTGGGCGACGAGGGGCTCGAGGACGTCGAGGTGATCTTCGAGGGCCTCGTGGCCCCCGGCACGCACCATTTCGGCTCGCGCCTGGGCTTCGATCCGGACGGCTATCTGTTCGTCAGCCTCGGCGAGCGCGGCCAGGACGAGCGCGCGCAGGCGCTGGGCGACCTCGCCGGCAAGGTCGTGCGCCTGCACCCCGACGGCCGCGTGCCGGAGGGCAACCCGTTCGTCGGCCGCGCCGACGCCGCGCCCCAGGTCTTCTCCTACGGCCATCGCAACCCGCAGGGCCTCGCCGTGCATCCCGACACCGGCAGGGTCTGGGTGGTGGAGCATGGGCCGCGCGGCGGCGACGAGCTGAACTGTCGCGGAGCCGGCGTCAACTACGGCTGGCCGGTGATCACCTATGGCCGCGCCTACAGCGGCCTGCCGATCGGCGAGGGCAGCGAGAAGGAGGGCATGGCCCAGCCGCTGCACTACTGGGTGCCGTCGATCTCGCCGTCCGGCCTGGCGTTCTACCAGGGCGACGCGTTCCCGCAGTGGCAGGGCGACCTGTTCGTCGGCGCGTTGTCGGGCGAGCTTCTGGCGCGGCTCGAGCTGGATGGCGAGCGGGTGGTCGCGGAGGAGCGGTTGCTGGACGGCGTGCTCGGGCGGATCCGCGATGTCCGGGTCGGCCCCGACGGCTTTCTCTACCTTTTGACCGACCACGATGACGGCGCGCTCCTGCGCCTCGAGCCGGCCTAGGCCTTCCTAGGTCTGGGCGCGCAGACGGGCGACCGTACGCTCGTCGATCGGCCAATGCAGCAGGGCCGCGATCAGGCCGAGCGCGATCGACAGCCACCAGATCAGGTCGTAGCTGCCGTAGGCATCGTACAGGTAGCCGCCGAGCCAGACGCCCAAAAAGCTTGTTCGGCTTCTCGCCGGCGGCGGTGGTCCTGGCGCCCCACCTGGTGGCTGAGGAACACGATGCCGAACAAGGTCGCCATGTACCGCAGCCCGAAGATCTGCGCCACCAGGCCCGAGGTCAGCGGCACCGTGCTGAGCCAGAGCAGTCCCATGATCGCCGAGAAGATCAGCGCCGAGGTGATCGAGAGCGGCACCATGATGAACACGAGGATCAGCACCGACCTCGCGGCGTAGAGGACGCTCAGGCAGTATTTCTTGCTGAACCGACCGCCGAGCACGCCCGCCGTGTAGGAGCCGATCACGTTGAACAGCCCGACCAGGGCCAGGCACCAGGCGGCGATGGCGGCGCCGATGCCGCCGTCCGCCAGATAGGCCGGCAGGTGCACCGCGATGAACGCGACATGCCAGCCGCACACGAAGAAGCCCGCGGTCAGATAGAGAAAGCCGGAATGGTGCGTCGCCTCGCGCAGCGCGCCGCGCAGGGTCTGCTTGTCGTGGCTGTAGGCGCCCGCCGCGATCCCACTGCGCAGGCCGCCCGCGGCCGGGATCATCAGCAGGGAGGCGATCGCCAGCAGCAGGAGCGCGGTCTGCCAGCCGTAGGTGCTGAGCAGGGCCTGGCCGAGCGGCGGCATCAGGAACTGGCCGAACGAGCCGATCGCCGTGGTGATGCCAAGCGCGCTCGAGCGCTGCTCGGCCGGCACGGCGCGGCCGACCGCCGCGAGGACCACCCCGAAGCCGGTGCCGCCGAGCGCCAGGCCGATCAGCACGCCGGCGCTGAGATGCAGCTCGAAGGCGCTCGCGGTGGTCGCCATCAGATAGAGGGCTACGGCATACAGAAGGCCGCCCACGACCACCGTGCGCGGCGTACCCCATTTGTCGGCGATCATGCCGACGAACGGCTGTGCCACGCCCCAGATCAGTTTTTGCAGCGCCAAGGCGAGGGCGAACACCTCGCGTCCCCAGCCGAGATCCGCGGTCATCGGCTGCAGGAACAGCCCGAAGCTGCTGCGGATGCCGAACGACAGCAGCACGATGAACGAGCCGGTGCCGATCGCCAGCACCGCCGATCTCGTCAATCCCTGCGCTGCCGTGGGGACGCCTCCTGGCTCACCGCGACTCCTTCCCGAGGCTACCGACGCCATACCCGGCTCGCCGCGCGCGGTCAACGGCGCGCGACCCAAAGCAGCTTTGCGCGTAGCGAAGGTTGGCGCGGTCTTTGCGTGGCGCAAAGCGTCATCTTCTTTGTCACTAGTTGCCAATGCGCGTCGCTGTGTGCGCTGCAGCATTGCCGCGAGGCCCGCAAGACCAAGGCGGATCGCTCGTCGGCAGCCGCCCCCGGGCAGCAAGATCAGGGCTTGTTAAGCGATGGCGGTTGGGCAACTTTCCTGATCACAATGAGGCTTTGTTTTTCAGCTATGGTACAGCTACTTTGCCCCAACCGACGTGCCGTGGCAGCGCGGCCGTGCGGGGGAGAGGTGGATAACTCATCCGATCGAGATCATCTCTAACAAGGCAGCTCGCCGAATATCTGAGCGTGCCCCTTCTTCTGGTCGACCCTAAAGGCGATCTTTTGTTCTACAATGAGCCGGCCGAGGCGCTTTTTGGGACGGCGGTTCGAGGAGACGGGCAGGGTTGAAGGCCAGAGCAATCGTAGAGCGCGAGGTTAGCAGCGCCCGTACGAACAGCGGCCAGCCGATCGCGCCGGCCGATCTGCCGCTGATGATCGCGCTCGCGCACCCGGCTTGCCGGCGCACAAGCGTCTTCCACATCGTCGGCCACGAACGGCGTGTCGCGCCCAGATCGAGGTCACGGCGATCCCGATTGCCGGCCTGGCCCGGCGACTTTCTGGGCGCCGCAGCGCTGTTCTGGGAACTTCCGCCATGACCCCCCCCGTGCGCGTCACGTTGCTCGGCACACGCGGCTCGATGCCGGCGCCGGGTCCCGACACCGCACGCTATGGCGGGAACACGCCTCGGTCGTCGAGGCGCGCCGGTGGCGGCACCCGATCGTCCTCGACGCCGGCACCGGCATCTGCCGCTCGGCGTCGCGACGTCAGGCTGACCTCACCGTCGCATCGACATCATGCTGACCCATCTGCACATGGACCATATGCAGGGCCTCGGCTTCTTCCGTCCGCTCTTTCCTCCGGGCATCGACATTCACATCTGGGGCCCATGCCGGCAACACCTTTCGCTCGACGCGCGGATGGTACGCTACCTTTCGCCGCCGCTGTTTCCGGTCCACCTCGCGATCTTCCGCGCGTCACCTGCCACGATGTGCCAGAGTACCGACTTCGAACTCGGGCCGTTCCTGTCCGGACCTCGCTGGTCTGTCACCCAAACCCACGGTCGGCTACCGGATCGAGGCGGAGGGCGCGTCGATCGCCTATCTTCCGGACCATGAGCCCGCGCTCGGCCAGCGCAACGGCTGGCTGGGCCCGGACTGGACGTCGGGTCATGAGCTGGCGGCGGGCGTCGATCTTTTGTTCCACGACGCCCAGTTCCCCGATGATGAGTACGCCTGCCGGGTTGGCTGGGGCCACAGCAGCTATCGGCGACGCCTTCGAGTTTGCCCGACACGGACGGGTGCGAAGAGTTCGTGCTGTTCCACCACGATCCCTCCCACGATGACGCCACCCTCGATCGCATGCTGCGCGACGCGGTCCGGCGGTTCAAGCCAGCATGCTGCGTGTCCGGTGGCCGCGAGGACACGGTGTTCGAGCTGGGCAACGGCCGTTCTCCCGCGCGCAAGGGCGAGCTAAGCTTCAGCTTGCCCCCCTTGAGGCGGCGGGCTTGTGCGATCCTGTGCCCTTCGGGATCAGACGCTTCGTCGCGGACCACCGATCACAATCGCATGAGGGAGGCGTGCCAATGAGCAGGTTCATCCGTCGGCTCGATCGCCGGCGCTTCGTCCAGTCGACCGCCTTGTTCGCCGGCGCCGGCGCGCTCGCCAGCGCCTTGCCGCGACGGCTGCTCGCCCAGGAGGGCATCACCGCGGTCAACTCGATCCGCTCGCTGTCCAACCCCTACCATGCCATCTGGAACAAGGGCGGGGAGGCGTTCGCCGAGTGCGGTCGGCGCTGAGCTACGTCGACGCTGGTGACCGAGGGCAACAGCGAGAAGTGCGTCGCCGACATCCGGGCCATGCTCGCCAAGACCGGCGGCAACATGGTCCTGAACGTCGACCCGAACGACAGCCCGGACGCGCGCCCGATCGTCGAGGCCTGCGCAGACGGCAGGCGCCTACGTCGTCACGCAGTGGAACAAGCCCGCCGACCTGCATCCCTGGGACTTCGACCCGAACTACGTCGCCCACATCTCGTTCGACGGCGTGCCCAACGGCAAGGCCGATGGCCGAGACCCTGTTCAAGGCGATGGGCGGCTAGGGCGGCATCGTGGCGCTGGGCGGCATCCTCTCCAACGTGCCGGCGATCGAGCGCAAGGCGGGCCTCGACGAGGCGCTGGCCGAAAATCCCGGACATCAAGCTGCTCGATTTCCAGGTCGCGAACTGGCACTCGACCGAGGCGCTCGAGATGACCAACGCCTGGCTCACCCGCTTCGGCGACGAGATCAAGGGCATCTGGGCCGCCAACGACGACATGGGCGTCGGCGCGCTCGAAGCGCTGCGCGCCGAGGGCCTCGCCGGCAAGGTGCCGGTCACCGGCATCGACGGCATCAAGCTCGCGGTCGAAGCGATCATCGCCGGCGAATTCGCCGGCACCGTCTCCTGGGATCCGTTCTGGCAGGGCGGCATGGGCCTGTCGATCGGCTACCACGCCAAGACCGGCAAGTTCGACCCGGCGAAGGAGCCGCACGGAGCATCGCGAGTTCTACGGCACGGGCGTCCTCGATCACCGCCGAGAACGTCGAAGAGTACTACAAGACCAACATCAAGCCGACGCCCGAAATCGACTGGAACGACATCTGGGGCCGCGTGACCGGGCCAGATCCAGTACCGCTGAGCTCGCCGGCAGGCGTCGCGGCGCTGGCACGGTCCGCGCGCCGACCGCCGAGCGGACGATGCCGAGACGCGCAGCTCGGACGCCCCGCGCGTTCCGACGCTCGGCCGAGCGCTGGCGCGCTCGCGCAGCTGCGCGCCGCTGGGCGCCGCTGCTGGTGCTGGTCGCGCTCTGCATCGTCATCGGCCGATCAACCCGAACTTCCTGACCTTCAGCAATCCCGTCCGCATCGCCAAGCGGCGACGATCCCGCTCGTCCTTGGCCTCGGGCGCCACCTTCATCATCCTGATGGGCTCGATCGACCTTTCGGTCGAGGGCATGCTCGCGCTCGGCGCCGTGATCCTGTGCCTGCTCGTCGCCAACGGTGCCAACGGCAACGACTTCGGCCTCCTGGGCGTGCTCCTGGTGCTCGCTGCACCGGCGCCGCGATGGGCTTCCTCAACGGCCTGATCCACGTCCGGCTGCAGCATCCCCTCGTTCATGGCCACGCTCGGCATCTGGTTCATCGGGCTAGGCGTCGCCAACGCGATCCTGGGCGGCATCGCCGTGCGGATCACCGACCCGATGATCCGCGGCCTGGTGCTCGAGCGCTTCTTGGGCTTCCCGCTGGCGGTCTGGCTCGCCCTGGTCGGCGCTCGCTCGTCGCCTATGTCATCCAGGACCATACCCGCCTCGGCCGCCACATCTACGCGCTCGGCGGCGGCGAGGACCTGGCGGCGCTCTCCGGCATCCCGGTCGCGCGCGTGCCGCATCGCCGCCTTCACGCTCGCCGGCACCTTCTACGGCCTGGCCGGCGTGCTGGCCGCCGCCCAGCTCGGCCTCGGCAACGCGCAGATCGGCGACGGCCGCCTGTTCACGCGATCACCGCCGTCGTGGTCGGCGGCACCGCGCTCACCGGCGGCTAAGGCGGCGTGCTGCAACCGCTGGTCGGCGTGCTGATCGTCGTCGTGCTCGCCAACGGCATGGTGCTCATGGGCATCCCGCCCTACGTCCAGCAGGCCGTGCAGGGCCTGCATGATCATCGCCGCCGTCGCGCTCTCGCTCGACCGCGCCCGCCTCAGGATCGTCAAGTGAGCGAGGCCGCACGCCGGCTCGGCTCTGCGCGGCATCGACAAACGCTTCCCCGGCGTCCACGCGCTGAAGGCGTGTCGACCTCGAGATCCGCCCGCACGAGGTGGTCGGCCTGGTCGGCGAGAACGGCGCCGGCAAGTCGACGCTGATGCGGATCCTGGCCGGCGTCTACCAGCCCGACGGCGGCGCGATCCTGCTCGACGGCCAGCCGCTGCGCCTGCGCAGCGCCGCGCGATGCCGCCGCGCCACGGCATCGGCATGGTGTTCCAGGAGCAGTCGCTGCTCCTCAACCTGACCGTCGCCGAGAACATCTATCTCGGCCAGGAGGCCGCTTCACCCGCTTCGGCCTCGTCAGCTGGCGGGCCATGCACGCCGCGGCCGCGGCGCCAGCTCGCCAAGGTCAGGCTCGACATCGACCCGGCGACGCGCGACCGCCGAGCTCGACTTCGCCGCCCGCCAGATGGTCGAGCTCGCCAAGGCGCTGACGCTCGAGGAGCAGCGCCGAGCGGCCACCTGGTCATCCTGCTCGACGAGCCGACCTCGGTGCTCGAGCAGCGCCGAGATCGAGGTGCTGTTCGCGCGCGTGCGGGCGCTGAAGGCCCGCGCCACCTTCGTCTTCGTCTCGCACCGGCTGGACGAGGTGCTGGCGATCAGCGACCGCGTCTACGTCATGAAGGACGGCGCGGTCGTCGCCGAGCTGCCGGCCGCCGAGGCCGACGGCCACCGACCTGCACCAGCTGATGGTCGGCCGCGGCCTGCAGGCCGAGTATTACCGCGAGCCGCTGCAGCAGCCGCCACGGCGACGAGGTCGTGCTCGCGGCCGAGGGCCTCGGCCTCGCCGGCGCCTATCGCGACGTCGACCTCGAGCTGCATGCCGGCGAGATCCTCGGCATCGCCGGCGTGATCGGCTCGGGCCGCGAGGAGCTGACCCGCACGCTCGCCGGCTTCGTCCCGCGACGCGCGCGGCACGCTGAGGTCGCCGGCGAGCCGCGTCCGCTTCGCCTCGCCCGGCCGAGGCGGTGGGCCGCGGCATCGGCTACGTCCCGCGCGAGCGCCGCGTCGAGGGCCTGGTCATGTTCCTCCCGGTCGCCGCCAACATCACGCTCGCCGAGCCTGAGGCGCGTCGATGCGCGACGGCCTGATCGACTACGCGCGAGGAGCGCCGGCTGGCGCGAGCGACTGGGTCAAGCGGCTGCAGCATCCGCACGCCCGGCGACCGACGCGCTGTGCCTGCAACCTCTCGGGCGGCAACCAGCAGAAGGTCGTGCTGGCGCAAGTGGCTGACGCGCCGGCTCGCGCATCCTGATCCTCGACCACCCGACGCGCGGCCTCGACGTCGGCGCCAAGGAGGAGGTCTACGAGCTGGTCCGCGCGCTGTCACGGCCGAGGGCATCGCCGTCGATCCTGATCTCCGACACGCTGGAGGAGACGATCGGCCTCGCCCACACGTGCTGGTCATGCGCGACGGCGAGATCACCGCGCGCTTCGACGCCGCGCCGGCGCCGAAGCCGGAGCAGGTCGACCTGATCGAGCACATGGTGTGAGGCGCCGTGACACGCGTCGCCGAGCCTGCTCGCGGCGACTGGCCGCCGGTGCGATCCCGCTGGCCTGCTGGTCGCGCTGATCGCCATCGTCGGCATCTGCACGCCGGGCTTCCTGCAGCCGGCAGACGCTGCTTGCTGCTCGCCACCGACACCGCGATGCTGTTCATCCTCGCCGACCGGCGTCACCTTCGTCATCATGCTCGGCGGCATCGACCTGTCGATCCAGGCCGTGGCCTCGCTGGCCAGCGTCATCCTGGCGCTACTGCTGCCGCCGCTTCGGCTATGCCGCCTTCCCGCTCGCGATCGCTCGCCGGCGCCGCTCGTCGGCCTGCTGTCAGCGGCCTCGCCCATGTCCGGCTGCAGTCCCGTCCTTCATCGCCACGCTCGCCATCGGCGGCATCGTCGCCGGCATCGCGCTGGTCATCTCCGACGGCCAGCGCCGATCACCATGGTCGAGGAGCGAGCGCGCCTATCTCGCCTGGGTCACCGGCGACGTCTTCGGCATTCCGGTGGTGGTGCTGATCGGCGCTCGTCGTCCTGGCCTGCTCGCCTGTTCGTGCAGCGCTACACGCGCTTCGGCCGCTACAGCCTGGCCGTCGGCGCCGGCGAGCCGGCCGCCTGCGCCTCCGGCATCAATGTCGACCGCACCAAGATCATCGCCTTCGCCCTCTCGGCGACGCTCGCGGCGTTCGCCGGCATCGATCCTCGCCGGCCGCCTCGCCAGCGGCTCGCCGACCCTCGCCAACGAGCTGCTGCTGCCGGCCATCGCCGCCGTCATCGTCGGCGGCACGGCGATCACCGGCGGCGTCGGCAGCGTCTGGCGCACGCTGATCGGCGCGCTGATCATCTCGGTGGTGCGCATCGGCATGACCTTCGTCGGCGTCAACATCTTCGCCCAGAACATCGTCTTCGGCGCGGTGCTGATCGCTCGCCGTCGCCATCACCATCGACCGCAGCAAGATCCCGATCGTCAAGTGGCCTGCGGCGTCTCAGTCCATCAGGCGCAGGTTGTGGATCAGGCTGGAGGTATCCCAGCGCTTGCCGCCGGCCTTCTCGACCTGGGCGTAGAGCTGGTCGATCAGCGCCGTCACCGGCAGCAGCGCGCCGTTGCGATTGGCCTCCTCCATGCAGATCTTGAGGTCCTTGCGCATCCACATCACCGGGAAGCCGAAGTCGAACTTGTCCTGCACCATGGTCGAGGCGCGATTCTCCATCTGCCAGGACTGGGCAGCGCCCTTGGAGATCACCGCGATCACCTGCTCCATGTCGAGCCCGGCGCGGCAGCCGAAATTGATCGCCTCGGACAGGCCCTGCAGCAGGCCCGCGATGCAGATCTGATTGACCATCTTGGTCAGCTGGCCGGCGCCCGCCGGCCCCAGCAGGGTCACCGCGCGGGCGTAGCTGTCGATCACCGGCTTCGCGCGATCGAACACCGCCTGCTCGCCGCCGCACATCACGGTCAGCATGCCGTTCTTGGCGCCCGCCTCGCCGCCCGAGACCGGCGCGTCCAGAAAATGCTTGCCGGCGGCCTTGGCCTCCTTCTCGAGCTCGCGCGCGACGTCGGCCGATGCCGTGGTGTGGTCGACCAGCACGCGGCCCTCGCCTAGGCCCGCGAGCGCGCCGTCATCGCCATAGGCGATGCTGCGGATGTCGTCGTCGTTGCCGACGCACATGAAGACGAACTCCGCACCCTTCGCCGCCTCGGCCGGGGTCGGCGCGGTCCGCCCGCCATGTTGCTTCTGCCAGGCCTCCGCCTTCGCCGTGTTGCGGTTGTAGACGCACACCTCGTGGCCCTTGGCGACGAGATGCCCGGCCATCGGATAGCCCATGATGCCGAGCCCGATGAAGGCGCATTTGGCCATGACGTTTCCTCCCGAAAAAGGCATGCCTGCCCGCTCCTCGGCGGCGGACCTTCGAGCGCGGCGCCAAGCTAGTCGGATTTCGTGCTACCCGACAACGCCCCTTGCCGCGC
The DNA here is from genome assembly GCA_963753315.1 of uncultured Alphaproteobacteria bacterium. GTDB lineage: Bacteria > Pseudomonadota > Alphaproteobacteria > Geminicoccales > Geminicoccaceae > DASUGG01. The sequence goes on along the minus strand of CAVWCI010000029.1, from coordinate 9,286 downwards.
GGCCTCGCCGCCCGCTAAGAAGCGCGCATGGCTCATCCTTGCGGCATCCGACCTTGCTAGCTGCTGGCGACGACGGGGCGCTCTTTAGGACGCGCCCGCCAGGCGGCCCCGTGCTGCCGTTCCGACCCCCGGCCCGCGGCCGGTAACCGAAGTCGAAGCCATGGCCACAGCCCCCGCATCCGTCCGGCAGAACCTCGCACCTGCGCTGTCCCGTCGACGGCCCCGCGCGGCGTCACTCGCAAGCGTGCCGTCGGAGGGGATCGTCATGCCAAGCGTGAGACTGCTCGGTCCGGCCGATGCTGCGGCCTATCGGGCGTTGCGGCTGGACGCGCTCCAGCGCCATCCTTGCGCGTTTCGCGCGAGCTTCGACGAGGAGGCGGGTCAGAGCCTCGACAGAGTTCGGCCGCCCGGCTTCAGGCCGATGCGATCTTCGGCGCTTCTGCGACGGCGCGCTCTGCGGCCTCGCCGGCCTGGAAATCCCGCAGGCGCGCAACAAGCGCCACAAAGGCACACTGTTCGGCGTCTATGTCTGCCCCGATCGCCGGCGCGCTGGCCTCGGCACGGCGCTGGTCTCCAGCGTGATCGAGCACGCCCGCCGCCGCGTCGACCAGCTGCACGCCGCCGTCGTGGTCACCGCCGAGCCTGCCCGCGCGCTCTACCGCAAGCTCGGCTTCGAGCCCTACGGCCTCGAGCCCCGCGCGCTCAAGGTCGGCGAAGAATATTTCGACCAGGAGCTGCTGGTGCTGCGCTTGGACGGTCGGGCGACGCCGGCCTGACCGCCGCCGCCGCCCGCTGTCTACGCCGCGCGGGGCTGCTGACCGCCGTGGCTCCGACGGCGCCTGGCGCCTGGCGCGCGCCGCACGGTTCGGCGTGTTGACCGGAGGCCAGACGGGCCGCCGGTCTGGCTCTTGCGCCTCGGTCGGCTGCGCATTGCTGCCGTGCCGTACGCCTTCGGCCTGAAGCCCTCGACCGCCAGTGGCCGCCTGATCAGGCGCTCGATGGCGCGCAGCTGGCCGCGCTCGGACGCATCGCACAACGACAGCGCCACGCCCGCGGCGCCGGCGCGCGCGGTCCGGCCGATCCGGTGCACATAGCTCTCCGGCTCGTGCGGCAGCTCGTAGTTGATCACATGGGTCACGCCGTCGACGTCGATGCCGCGCGCCGCGATGTCGGTCGCGACCAGCACCCGCGCCCCGCCGGCGCGAAAGCCCTCGAGCGCCCGCTGGCGCGCCTGCTGCGACTTGTTGCCGTGGATCGCCGCGGCGGCGATGCCCGCCTTGCCGAGATCGGCGCTCACCCGGTTGGCGCCGTGCTTGGTGCGCGTGAACACCAGCACGCGCGAGAGCGCCGGATCGCGCAGCAGCCGTGGCCAGCGCCGCGCGCTTGTCCCGGGTCTCGACGAACAGCACGCGCTGCTCGACCCGATCGACCGTCACGCACGTTGGGCGTCACCTCGACCCGGACCGGCTGCGCAGCATGTCCGCGGCCAGGCGCTCGACCTCGGCCGGCATGGTCGCCGAGAACAGCAGCGACTGGCGCTGCTTGGGCAGGGCCGCCACGATCCTCCGGACATCGCGGATGAAGCCCATGTCGAGCATCCGGTCGGCCTCGTCCAGCACCAGATATTCGACCCGGTCCAACACGATGTGACCCTGCTGCATCAGGTCGAGCAGGCGGCCAGGCGTCGCCACCAGGGTGTCGACGCCCTTCGCCATGGCCTTGACCTGCGGCTGCTGGCCGACCCCGCCGAACACCACCGTGTGGCGCAGGCCCAGATGGCGGCCATAGGTCTTGAAGCTGTCATGGATCTGGATCGCCAGCTCGCGGGTCGGCGCCAGGATCAGCACGCGGGCGCGACGCGGCCCGGCCGCGCGGCGATCCGCCGCGAGCCGCTGCAGCAGCGGCAGGCCGAACGCCGCGGTCTTGCCGGTGCCGGTCTGGGCGATGCCCAGCATGTCCTTGCCGGCGAGCAGCGCCGGGATGGCGCGCACCTGGATCGGGGTGGGGGTGTGGTAGTCTTCGGCCGCGAGGGCCCGCAACAGCGGCTGGGCGACGCCCAGCTCCGCAAAGCTCTTGGTCAAACTCAATTCCTTCTGCACGCAACGCCGTGCAGCCCAAAAGGCTCACGCATTCGTGCGCCGTTTTCCACGCGCACCTGGAGCAAACGGAGTTTTCGGGGAGATCGTCTCGGGACCGGCTTCGGTTTTTTTACTTTTCCGAAAGCCTGGCGCGCAATCGCGAGCAACCTTGTCTGCTACATGGCCATCGCACCGGCGCATGTCAAGCCGCGAACCTCCTCTCGGGAATGGCCGCGCACCTTGAGATCAGGGAGTGTGTGCTTCCCGCACACTCCCTCACCGGTCATCCGCACGACCCCTTTGGTGGTCATGCCCGGGCGCAGACCCGGGGCATCCTGGTTCGGGCGCCTCATGCGCTACCTCGCGTCGCTGGCGACGCGAAGCGGGATGGGTGCGCCGACCCTGTCGCGCGACCGCAGCGCGTTCTGAAGTGTCGCGTGCTCCGTCGACCACGGCCCGTTCCTGGTTCAATTCGAACAGGCGCTTCAGTAGCTCGTCGTCCGCGATGTCGGCCGGCCAGCCGTAGGCGGCGGCGACGGCTTAATCCAGTTCCCTGTGGATATTGTCGAGCCACGCCGGCCGCTGGTTGTAGAGGTTGGTGAGGGTGCGCTTCTTCATCTCCTTTGGCGCACTCCTCGTCCTTCGGCAGGATGCGGTCCGGGTAGCCCGGCACCACCTCCGGCACGCGCACCACAAGGTCCGGCGGGTTCAGCCAGTTCTCCCGCAGCTCGTTCAGCCGCCTCGCTGCCCCCGCGATCCGCTGTGCCCGCGGGTCGTCCGCGCACGCAGCGGTTGGAATGTCCGGCGTCATCCCGGCCCGGAAGAAGGGGAAAGTTCTCGAAACACGTTTGGTTGTTATAGGTGGGCCGCCCGCCTTCAGTTCCGTCCCCGTGACGGGAACCCGTTGCCAGCGACCAAAAGTATGTGGATGTGACTATGAAGGATGCCAAAAAAAAGATCATTGTCGCGGGCGAAGACGTATATACGGCTCTACAGGTTTGTCGATCTCCGAAAGTTGGTTCATGGTCCATACTTCCATCAGCTCTTCGATGTCCCAATTCCTCCCGGCAGTGCGATGAATGCATCCGCAAGCTCGACCATACGTTCCTTCCGGCTGCGCAGGGTCAGCGCGATTTCATGTCTAGTTAGGCGTGGATGCGAATGCCCGCGCTGATGCAGACTTTTGGTAATCACGCCATGTACGTTGCCACCAGAACGAAAGCGGCATCAGCGACGATGCCCATCAGCCCCTTTGTCGTTCCGCCATAGACGATGGTTATTTCCGCTTTTCCCAGTGCCCGGCCGAGTGCTCGCGCTCCGTCAGCGAACTCATCCGATGCGCCGTAGTTCGATCCGCAAAATACCGCAATGGACTTGATTGAACGTATTGTCATTAGACGGCTTTCGGACTTGAGTCCGACCTTGCCATGCGCGAGGATCAAGCTTGGGCGGTCGACCGAAAGCTCGAATTGAAGCCGAACCCGCGTTGCGCCTTTTCTATTGAAAGGTACTCGCACGGCTCAGCGATGTTGTAGATGCCAGGGCGTGCCTTCTCAATCGCGAGCAGGGCAGCCCAGGCGGCCGCATCAACAGCAGTGATGGCGCCTCTCCGGCCAGGTCGGCTCCGGTGCCCGGACCGTAAAGGTGTCCGTAGCGAAGCACGACGCCTTCGATTGGCGGCGACGAAAGGGTCAGCCGCTCCAGAGCTACGAGGCCCGCCACCGTTGCCCGCGTACCCTGCGCGTGGATATCGAGCGGGTCATTTTCGGAATGCGGCTGCGGTGCCGGAGCGTACAGCCAGGCGATACTTTGCGCGACTAATCGGTGCGCGCCCGATGCAAGCGCCGCCGCGACGAGGTTCTCAGTTCCTTGCTTGCGGATGCGATCGGTTCGGCGCGTTGCTTCGGCCATCCGACTGGGATCGAGTCCTGGCGGGAGGTCGGTTAGTTGATCGATCACGACGTCGGGGCGGGCGGCCGAAACCGCGCGGGATAGCGCCGGCGCATCGAAGACATCGACGACCACCGGCTCGACACCGGTGGAGCGTAGGGCATCTTCTTTGGTTGTTGAGCGGGTCGTGCCGACGACATAGTACCCTGCATCGAGCAGGAGAGGCACCAGCCGCCTGCCAATAGCGCCGGTCGCTCCTGCCAGGAATATCCTCATGATAGTGACTCCATGCGTGAGATTGTCTGGGGAAACGTAGATTTCGAGCGGTAGAGCGGTAGTCAGCGTTCGAACGTCAGGGCGAAGAAAGAAAGGCAGGCGTCCGGGCGCAGAGGCGAGCACATCTCAGGCCCCCTTTGCCGCCGCCGGCGGAACCCGAAATCCGATGGCCAACCGATTGTAGGTATTCATCAGGCCGATCGCGATTGTCAGATCGGCCAGTTCCTTCTTGGAGAACACAGCCGAAGCGGCCTGGAACTCGGCGTCCGGCACGGTGGTGTCGGCGACGCGGGTGACGGTTTCAGCCCAGGCGAGCGCTGCGCGTTCGCGTGTGTCGAACAGGCCGCCGGCCTCGCGCCAGGCCTGCACCAGCACCAGCTTTTCGATGGGAAGGCGCTCCTTCAGCAGGTCACGCGAGTGCATGTCGATGCAATAGGCACAGCCATTGATCTGCGAGACGCGCAGATAAGCCAGATTCACCAGCGGACCGGGTGGGCCCGACTGTACGATGTAGCCGTAGACGCCGCCGAGCGCCTTTACGCCGGCCGGCGCGATGGTTTCGTAGTTCAAGCGTTGGGTCATTGCAACTCCTCAAAGTCCGAGTTGGATTGTCCGTCCTTTCACGACCCCGCAGGGGCAACTGGGAACCGGTATGTCATTGCCGCGAGCCGATCATTTATCGCGATCCCTACTACTGGTCCGGTGTAGTCAGGGGACTGTCATTGGAATTGACGACGAAGACAGCCAATAGGCTCGCAGGGTCCGTGTCACTCGCGTTCTCACTGATCCTGTGATGCGCGCCGGGCACCTCGTAGAAGCCTTCGCCGACCTGGTAGACTTTAGCGGGCTCATCATCAACCTGGCTGGAATGGCGCCTGACAGCACGTGAGCGTAGATGAATGCCGACGGGGCATGGTGATGGGCCGGCGATTTGCCGCCTGGAGGATAGTTCACGACGACGGCAACCATGCTCTTTCCTTCGGTGTTCGGGATTACGTGCTCGAAGACCGTGGAGCCGTTGTACCAGGGTGCCTCCTGCGCGACTGCGGACAGGCCGAAGGTCAGGCACAACGCGACCGCTGCCCCGGCCAGAGCCGTAGTTCCTCTGATCGTCATGGTGTTCCTCCCTGGTCTGAAATTTGAGCGGCTGCATTGCGAACAATGCCGATCACATGGGCGGTCGGTGCGATCTTCGGAGGTCGGCGATGACAAGCCGACCCAATTGTCCGGTTGCCCCGGTTACGACGACTCTTTCAGAAGTTGTCATGTTTCTTCTCCTGGTCTGTCCATTCAGCATCTTGGAAGCGGGAGCGGGTCCAGTGGTAGTCCACCTCCCACACCCGGCACCAATGTCGCCACGCCTCTTGGAAAGGCGGCCTGGACATTGGTATGGCTGCGCAAGATATTGGCGCCGCCGCCGGCAATTTGTTGCTCTGCATCTTTATCTTAATCGGACTTAACCAGAATTTACCTGCCCTCAGTCGGCGTGCGATGCGACGTAACAGGCACACCAGCGGCTCGGCGGGCATGCTGGAGTTGACTTCGCGCTCACGAGGCTCTTCGCAACTGGCCGGGGGGTGCCTCGCGCATTCGCAGGGATCGCGCGAAGCCGCTGCATGATCGCGACGGCGGATTAGGGCGGACTTCCGCACCCGACAATCGAACGCGAATTCCATGACAGCGAGCTGGCTACCCTCGCTGAAGACCGCGACCGCACAGGAAGGGTTCGAACTCGCCACCAAGCGTGCGCGGCTCGGGGTCAAGCTGACCCAGCCCTCCGCGGAAGTCCGGGAAAGAGCTTCGCCCCGACTATGGCCACGAAGTCGTATGGGCGCTCGGCCACGGTGGCGATGGTCAGTCCTCGCGCTAATCGTCGTGGACAGTCAGGGCGATAGTGCCGCAGCGAGGAGGAGGATGGCACGCACCGGGGTGCGTGGCAGCCCCGCTCCGATCGTCGACCCGTGCGTGGGCACGAGACGCCCGCGGTGGGCAAAAGTCCGAGGGCTCCTGCGCTCTACAGTCAGGTGAGACACCGCCTTGTATCGAGGGAGAGCAAGGTGGTGAGCATCACGAACACGACGGCAGCTTAAACAACGCGTGTGGCCGCAGCGGAGGACTTCAATGCGGTGTTGAGGATCTCCAGCCCTCTGACCAGTTCGGAGCGGCTGCTCGCCGCGCCAAGCGAAACCCGGATCGCATGGGGTTGCGTCTCCTCGACGCTGAAGGCCTCGGCGGTGACGATCGCAAGCCCCTGCCTTTGAACGTGAGACGCGAACTCCGCCCTGCTCCAGCTGCGTGGCAGGGGGATCCAGATGTGGTGGCCATTGGGATGTCCGGAAAACGCATGTCGTACGAGCACGCTCGGCGGCAGCTTCTGTCGCGCCGTCGCCTCGTCTCGGATCGCGCCGATCACCGCATCGGCGCTTCCGTCCTGCAGCCATCGTGTGACCAGCGCGACCATGAGGAACGAAGGCATTTGCACCGTCGCGCGCAGGGCGGTCGCTAGGAGCCTTGCGCAGTCATGATCGGGGGTCATGAGAAAGGACACGCGAAGCCCGGGCGCGATGCACTTGGAGAGGCTTGCGGCAAAGTATGTCCGCTCGGGAATGAGGCAAGCGAGCGGCACGGCGTTCGGCTCGAGCATGCCATAAGCATCGTCTTCGAACAGCAGCACGTCGTTGGCGCGAAGGATTTCCGGCAATCTGCTCGCGCCGCGACAGCGGTATGGTCGCGGTGGTGGGATTGTGGATGGTCGGGATCAGGTAGACCGCCTTGGGCGCATGCTGCCGACAGGCGGCATCAAGCGCGTCAGGAAGGATGCCCGCCTGGTCGATCGGTACGCCCACCAGGCGCACGCCGGCACAAGCTGCCGCGGCCTTGATGCCCGGATAGGTCAGCGCTTCGGCAAGTAAGACGTCACCCGGCGACATCAGCGCGATCAGCAAGTTGAAAAGAGCGTTTGGGTGCCCGGGCAGATCACGAATCGATCGCCATCCGCATCGGCGATGCGGGAACGCAGCCACGCTGCGGCGATGTCGCGTTCGGCCTCGCTGCCTCCAGGCTCCCGGTAACTGAGGTGGGTCGAAAGACCAACGTCTCGCTGCAGCGCTGCAATCCCCCGGGTGAGCCGACCTTCCAGGTCGGCTTCCATTGGCTGCGGCGGGAGATTGATCGAAGGTCGAGCTCGGGTCGCTGGACCATCGCATGTCGAACCTGCGCCATGCTTTCGGCGACAAAGGTGCCTTGCCCGACCCGCGCTTCCGTGAGGCCGCAGCGCGCGCTTCGGTATATGCCCGTGTCACCGTGTGAGATCGATGCCAAGCGCCTTCGCCAGCGCGCGGTGAGTCGGTAGCTGTTGTCCGCGACGCAGATGCCCCCTTGCGACATCTGCGGCCAAGGCCTCGACGATGCGCCGGTACAGCGGACCCCCGCGATCATTAAGTGTAGGGACCCAATCCATACATATCTCCATGCACTCTCTTGATTGTAGGCCAATAGAGAGATATTGTACCCCTACAGTGGATGCAAGGCCCGTGGGGAGGGGCCGGTCTTACGACTTAACCTTTGCCGACCTCTGACCTAGGCGTGGTCGGCCAAGATGACATTCCGCCTCATCGGCGGCACAGCCCGTTTAGTGCCCGGGCTATTGCTAACGTAGAGGCGTTCAGCGGGGGACGATCTGCTCGAGGGCATCCCTTCGCCAGGCAAGAACGGTGGAGGGGCTCATGATCACCGTCGGACCCACGATTTTTCAGCGTTTCCTCGGTGCGAACGGTCCGCCTTCGCTCGGGGCGGAGGCCTCGCACATGGCTTCCAGGCCGGCCCGGTTGCTTCCGCAGTTCGGACGGCTGCCTCAAACGAGCCCACGGTCGCATTCGGACCGTTTCGCCTGCTCCCGACACGCCTGCTGCTGCTGGAGGGCGATAGACCCGTGCGGCTCGGCAGCCGCGCTTTGGAGATCCTGATCGCGCTGGTCGAGCGGCCCGGCGAGCTGGTCGGCAAGAACGAGCTGATGGCTCGGGTCTGGCCGAGCACCTTCGTTGAGGAGGGCAATCTGAAGGTCCAGTTCGCGGCTGCCGCGGCGGGCGCTCGGCGACACCCGCGGCAGCAATCGGTATCTGGCGACGGTGCCCGGCCGGGGCTATCGCTTCGTCGCGCCGGTGCGCCGCACCGACCAGCCGGGCGGATCGATCCCGCCGGCCGCCGCCGGGGACAGCGCCGCGCCTGCCGGCGCCGATGACCGACATGATCGACCGCGCCGACAGCGTGGCAGCGCTCATGCTGCAGCTGCCGCGCCAGCGCTTCGTCACCATCGTCGGGCCCGGCGGCATCGGCAAGACCACGGTCGCCCTCGCGGTCGCCAGGGGACTGGCCGACGTCTACGAGCACGCCGTCCGCTTCATCGATCTCGCCCCGCTTCTCGATCCACACCTGGTGCCGGGTGCGCTCGCTGACGCGCTCGGTCTGGAGCGGCCGTCGCGACGATCCGCTGCCCGGCTCGATCGCCGCGCTGCGGGACCGGCGGATGCTGCTCGTGCTGGACAACGCCGAGCACGTCATCGAGGCGTGCGCCGCCCTGATCGGCTAGTCTGCTAGAAGGCGGCCCGGGCTCAAGATCCTGGCGACCAGCCGGGAGCCGCCGCGCGGGCCTAGGGCGAGCACGTGCTACCGCGTGGCGCCGCTGGCGCCCGCCGCGGCGGCCGCGCTCACCGCCGCCGACGACGCTGCGCGCTTCCGCGGCGGTCCAGCTGTTCGTCGAGCGCGCGCGCGCGGTCAGCCGGGCTTCGCGCTCAGCGCGAGACGCGCCGGCGGTCGCGGAGATCTGCCGCCGGCTGGACGGGATGCCGCTGGCGATCGAGCTGGCGGCGGCACGGGTGGGGCGTTGCGGGTACGCGCTCGCGCGCGCCTCGACGATTGTTTCCGGCTGCTCGACCGGCGGACACGGGCATGGCGCCCCGCGCCACCGGACCCGGCCGCCGTGATCGACTGGGGCTGGGACCTGCTGGCCGAGCCCGAGCGCGCTGCTCGCTGCGCCGGCTGGC
>CAVWCI010000028.1:0-27643 GCA_963753315.1 uncultured Alphaproteobacteria bacterium | reverse complement strand
TCGACGAGGGCCAGTTCGCGTCGGTGCGAGAGCTGGCCGAAGCAGAGCGGATCGGCCTCTCCTATATCAGCCGGGTTCTGCGCCTGACCCTGCTCGCGCCCGACATCACGGAGCGCATCCTGGATGGCAGGCCGACCGCGGATTTCGCTCAGCTCATGAAGCCGTTCCCGGCCGAGTGGGAGCGGCAGCGAGAGGCGCTGCAGGTGACCCGACCGCACGAGGACCATCAAACATCTGGTTCATAGGTATGAGGATGAGAAGGTCGGTGGTTTACTGTTGCATCGGCCGATGCTTCATTCGCCCCATGGACCGGTGGACGGTGCGTGCCGAGGTGCACGCGGGGTCCGCTATAGGGAGGCAAACAAGATGCATCACCCCGGGATCACGAGCCGGAGAACCGGGCGCGCTCTGACTTTTGGCGCCGTGCTCACGCTGGCCCTTGCCGTCGCCGATGAGCCATCGGCGCAGGCCGATCTGCTCGAGGAGATCAAGCAGCGAGGGACATTCGTCGTCGGTACGGAGGCCCGATTTCCACCCTTCGAATTCGTTGAGGGCGGCGAGATTGTCGGCTATTCGGCCGACATGATGGAGCACATCATGCAAGAGCTGCCGGGCGTCAGTCTCGAGCAGCTCGATCTTCCCTGGCAGGGCATTCTGCCCGGCCTCGCCGCGAAGCGCTTCGATTACGTGATCACCTCCGTGACCGTGACCAAGGAGCGCTACGACGCCTATCACCTGAGCCTCCCGATCGCAGATGCCACCATGGCGGTGATCAAGCGCAAGGGCGACGATTCGATCGGCAGCGCGCAGGACGTGGCCGGCAAGGTGGTAGGCTCGCAAGCGGGTTCCGCCCAGCTCCAGGCGTTGGAAGCACTCGCCGCCGAGCTCGAGGAGGCCGGCACGCCGGTCGCCGACATCCGCACGTATGTCGATTTCGGCGAGGCGTATGCCGATCTCGCCGCCGGACGGCTCGCCGCCGTGGTCAACAGCCTGCCGAACCAGCTCGAGGCGGCGCGGCAGCGGCCGGACGTGTTCGAGGTCGTCCTGCCGACCTTCGGCCCCAAGAAGTACTTCTCCTGGGCTGGCCGCAAGGACGAGGAGAGCGCTTCCCTCAACACCTTCATGGACGAGCAGATCCGCCGGCTGAACGAATTGGGGGTGCTCGCCGAGCTGCAGCGCAAGTGGTTCGGCGACGTCATGGAGCTACCGTCCGACGAGCTGCCCGAGCCGGCCGAGTAGAACGATGCAGCGGCGCCGGGTTCGCACGCTCGTAGGCCCTGCGCCAGCCGCTGAAGCGGACCGGCGCGGCCGGCCCGACGGGCGATTGATGATCGAGATCCTGGCCAACAACTATGGCGTCCTGATTGGCGGCGCCGTGACGACCGTCGTCGTTTCGGGTCTTTCCATCGCCCTTGGCATGGTGCTCGGGCTGGCGCTTGCCTTCGGGCTGCTCTCCTACCGGCGGCCTCTCGCCGCCCTGTGCGGCCTCTACCGCAGCTTCTGGCGGGGCACGCCGATCCTCGTGCAGCTGCTAATCGTCTTCTACATGCTGCCGCAGGTCGGCGTCGACGTCTCGCCCGTCGTCGCTGCGGTGATCGCGCTCTCGCTCAACACGGCCGCGTTCCAGGCCGAGATCTATCGCGCCGGCCTGATGGCGATCCCGCGCGGCGAGATCGAGGCGGCGCGCATGCTCGGCATTCACAAGTGGACGATCCGCCGGCGCATCCTGATCCCGCAGATGTTCCGCCTCGTGCTGCCGCCGCTGGTCAATGAGGCGATCATCATCGTCAAGAACTCGTCGCTAGTGTCGGTGATCGCGGTCACGGAGCTGATGCGCCGCAGCCAGCAGATCGCCTCGACCACCTTCAAGCCTTTGGAGGTCTACCTCATCGCCGGCGCGATCTATCTGGCCGTAAACCTCCTCCTTGCTCAGGCCGGCCGGCGCATGGAGCGGCATATGACAATCGCCGGGGCGCAAGCGTGATCGGCGTCGACACCGACATGATCGCCCGGTACGGCCCGCTGCTCCTGGCCGGCCTGGTCACCACCCTGCGGGTCTGCGCGCTGGCCTCCGTGATCGCCCTGCTCGCGGGCCTGGGGCTGGCGCTGCTGCTGCGCGCCCGGCTCCTGGTCGTGCGTGCCGCCGCCCGCACCTATGTCGAGGTGATGCGTGGCACGCCGATCCTGGTCATCCTGTTTCTGCTCTACTACGGTGGGCCGTCTTTCGGGCTGATGCTCGATGCCGAGCCGGTCGGGATTTTCGGGCTCGGCTTCTACGGCGCGGCTTACTTCGCCGAGATCTTCCGGGCTGGCTTCGAGTCGATCCCCAAGGGGCAGCTCGAAGCTGCCAGGATGGTCGGCCTCGCCCCCCGTCAGATCGTCTACCGGATCCAGATCCCTCAGATGCTGGGCCTCATCGTCCCGCCTTCGGTCAACCAGGTGATCATACTCGTCAAGGAGTCGGCGGTGCCTTCCATCATCACCGTCGCCGAGCTGACCAAGAATGCGACCCAGATGGCCAACGAGACCTTCGCCGTGGTCGAGCCCTACCTCGCGGTGGCCGTACTGTACTGGGTGCTGATCGAGGTGATCGCGCGCTCCGGCCGCTGGATCGAGCGCCGGGTGCGCCATGCCTGACGACACGAGCGGGATGATCTCGGGCGATCAGGACGCGGCGGGGTCGCCGGCGCGGATGATCGAGGTGCGCCGTTTGGCCAAGCGCTTCGGCAAGGTCGAGGTGCTGCGCGGCATCGACCTTGCCGTTTCCGCGTCCGAGGTGGTCTGCATTATCGGGCCCTCCGGGGCGGGCAAGAGCACGCTGTTGCGCTGCATCGCTTTCCTCGAAATCTATGACGAGGGCGAGGTGCGCATCGAGGGCCGGCTGCTAGGCTACCGCGAGCGGGATGGCCGGCGCATCCTGGCGAGCGAGCGCGAGGTCGACGAGGTACGAAGCTCGGTCGGCATGGTGTTCCAGCATTTCAATCTGTGGCCCCACATGACAGCGCTCGGCAACGTCACCGAGGCGCTGCGCATGGTCAGGCGGATGAGTTGGGCCGACGCCGAGGCGAGCGGCTTCGAGGTGCTGCGCAGGGTCGGTCTCGAGGCCCATGCGCGCCACTATCCGGAGCAGCTTTCCGGCGGTCAGAAGCAGCGCGTGGCGATCGCCCGGGCGCTGGCGATGAGACCCCGGGTGATGCTGTTCGACGAGCCGACCTCGGCGCTCGACCCCGAACTGGTGGGCGAGGTGCTCGCCGTGATGCGACAGCTCGCGACTGAAGGCATGACGATGCTGATCGTGAGCCACGAGATGGGGTTCGCGGCCCATGTCGCCAGCACGGCCATCTTCATGGATGACGGTCGGATCGTCGAGCGTGGCCCGCCGGCACAGCTGTTCGCGACGCCCGGAAGCGATCGCTTGCGGGCTTTCCTCAACACATGGCGAGAGCGCTCAATCTGAGTGGCCGGCGCGCCTGAAATAACAGGAGGAAGCAGTCTATGATCCCCCAAGAATTTACGACAGTCCGTCCGACAACGCCACGCCCTGCGGTACCAACCCGACGCTCGCCTCGCCAATCTCCTGGGACGGCACGCCTGAGATCGGCCGGCGTTACACGATCCCCGCGAGGCAAGGTCGGGCCTTGCGGCTCACCCAAGGGCAGTCGATCCGCATCATCAACACGCATGGCACGCAGGTGTGCGACGCTTGGGCTTTCAGCGCGGCCAATCGCGCAGAGTATCTGTCCTGGCCACACGCGCGCGCCTGGATCAATCGCGCCGTGCCGATCCCCGGTGATGCGCTGGTGACCAACCGGCGTCGGCCGATCCTCACCCTGGTCGAGGACACCTCGCCCGGGGTGCACGACACCCTGATCGCGGCCTGCGATCTGTTCCGCTACATCACGCTGGGTGTGAACGAGTATCACGACAATTGCTCGGACAACCTGCGCTTGGCGATGGGCGATCGGCCTCACCTCCCCGAGGTGCCGCAGCCTTTCAACGTCTGGATGAACATCCCTCTAGCGCCGGACTGGACGATCGACTGGCGGGCGCCGGTGGCCCGGCCGGGCGATCACGTCCTGCTGCGCGCGGAGATGGACTGCGTCGTGGTCATGTCGGCTTGCCCGCAGGATCTCATCCCGATCAACGGCGAGAACATGACGCCGGTCGAGCTGCATGCAGAGGTCGTCGAATAAGCGCGTTATCCTTTTCGCCCGCCTTCCTGCTCGATCAGGGCTCTACGCCACGTCAGCGAGATCGGCGACGCCGAGAACATCTCGAAGAGCTACGTGAGCCGGATCCTGCGGCTGGCGCTGCTGGCGCCGGATTCGTGGACGCGATTCTGGCGGGCAGACGGATCAGGCGCTGATGCTGGAGCAGCTGGAGCGGCCGCTGCCGGCGAGCTGGGAGGAGCAAGTAGGCCGCCTTTCGGTGTTCCGTTGGGCGACCTGACAGAGGTGACTGACACATGACGGGAATCACCTGCTGCACGGGCAGAATGAGCACCTACAGCAACCAGAACAGCGTGACGGCGGCGGTCCAGGTGAAGTTGGCGCCACCGAGGCCTTCGCCGGTCAGGGGATCGAAGTACTCGAAGAAGCCATGGCGGCGGACCAGCGCCAGGGAATCCTCGCGCAGCCGATCGGCCAGATCGGCGCGACCGCAGGTGCCGAGCCCGTCCGCGATCATCCAGTTCACGATCAGCCATACCGGCCCGCGCCAGTAGCGGCGCGGCTCGAACAGCGGGCTCGCGGGATCGGTGCTGGGCACCAGAAAGCGCACCGCTTTGGCCCAACGCTCCAAGGTCGCGGCGAGCACGGCCGCGCGCTCGGGCGGTGCTGCCCCCGCGAACAGCGGCAGGAAGCTCGCCGACGTCCCGACCGACAGCAGCTCGCCGGTGAGCTGGTCGCGCGAGCGATAGCCGCCGTCCGCTTCCGACCACAGACCCTGCAGCGCCGCGCGGCCGCGCTCGATCCAGCCGTCGAGCTCGGCCCTGCCGGCGTCGATGCCGAGCTCCTGCGCCAGCGCCAGCAGGTCCCGATCGGCGCGCAACAGGATGCTGTTGACCCCCACGTCGGCGATCCGAAACGGGCTCTCGGCGTAGAGCGCCTGCGGCTGGTAGGCACGCGCGCGAAAGCGGTAGACCAGGGTCAGATAGCGATCGTACTCGGCGCGGTGCGGGCGCTGGCTCGCATCGACGTGGCCCGTGTCGCGGCGCTCGTACGGCGGCAGCGGATCGACCGGCACCCGCGCCAGCGGCCCGTCCCAGGCCGGGCTGTTGTCCATGCCGGTCTCCCAGGGGTGATAGAGCGCGACCAGCCCGGTCGCCTCGGGATCGCGGGCAGCATGGTACCAGCGGTGATACGCAAGCAGCTTCGGGAACAGCCGGCGCGGACCGCCGCCTCGGCGGCAGCACGGTCCTGCGCGCGCTCGAGCAGCCGGCGCGCGCAGACCGCGAGGATCGGCGGCTGGGTGATGCCGGAGGTCGGCGGCGTGCGCTCGGTGCCCCAGATCTCGGGCCCGGGGAAGTAGCGCGGATCGTCGCGATGGAACACGATGTGCGGCACCATGCCGTCCGGCCACTGGCCATCCAGCAGCCGCTCCAGCTCCCGCCACGCCCGGGCCTCGTCGAAGCAGGCATAGCCCATCGCGGCAAAGCCCGAATCCCAGTTCCACTGGAACGGGTAGAGGCCGTCGGTCGGCACGCTGTAGCCGCCCCGGTCGTTCTGGCGGAGGATGGCGACGCGCGCGCTCGCTCAGATCATCCATGAGTGGCGCCTTCACCTCGATGGCGACCTCACATGTCGTAGAGCTCGGGACGCAAGGCGCGAAAGATCGGCTCCTGCTTTCGCTGCTGCCGAATGATCGTCGAGGTCCAGCTCGGCGACGATGGCTGCCTCTGCCGCGTCGGGCGCCAGCGCCACGAGCTCGCCTCGCGGATCGGCCACCTGGCTGCGGCCGCAATAGGTGACCGTGCCCTCCTTGCCCACGTGGTTCACCGCGGCGACGAAGATCTGATTGTCCTGGGCGCGCGCCCGGGTGCGCAGATCCTGCAGGTGGCCAAAGCCCACGGGCACCGCGGACGGATTGACGACGAGCGCCGCGCCGCGCCGCGCGAGCGTCGTGAAGATCTGCGGGAAGGCGTGCTCGAAGCAGATCGCGATGCCGATGCGCAGGCCCGCGAGCTCGAACACCGGCAGCTCGCTGCCCGGCCGAAAGAAGGCGTGCTCGGTGGGATAGAGGTGGGACTTGCGATAGCGGCCGACCAGCTCGCCCTCGCGGTCGAGCAGGATGGCGGTGTCGTACAGCAGATCGGCCACGTCCGGGTCGCGCTCGGTCACGCCGCCGACGATCGCGAGGCCGAGCTTGCGCGCGAGCAGCGCCAGCCGGTCCGAGGTCGGGCCCGGGCACCGGCTCGGCCAGCTCGAACAACGCCGCGCCAAGGCCCCCGAGGTCATAGCCGACCTCGAGCATCTCGGGCAGGCAGGCGATCCTGACCCGTCCCGCGAGCTCTGCGAGCAGGTGCTCGGCGCGCTCGAGATTGGCCGCCTTGTTGCCCGGCTCGCACGTCATCTGGACCAGACCGACCGCGATCCGTATCGTCGGCGGACATCGCGCTGCTCATCTGGCATCGGGCGGGTCACTTCACCGCGCCGAGCGTGAGGCCTTCGATGAAGCGGCGCTGGAAGACGATGAACAGCACCAGCACGGGCAACATGCCGATCACGACGCCCGCGGTGAGCGGCCCCCAGTCGGTCCGCTCGAGGCCCAGGAACGTGTACATCGCCGCCTGCCAGGTCCGCATGCTCGAGGTCGAGGTGAAGGTCGCCGCGAACACGAAGTCGTTCCAGCTGAAGCGGAAGGCGAACATGCTCGCGACCGCGACGCCGGGCCAGATCAGCGGCAGCGTGACGCGCCAGAACGCGGTCAGCGGACCCGCGCCGTCCACCCATGCCGCCTCCTCGAGCTCACGCGGAATGGTGTCGAAGAAATTCTTCAGGAGCCAGACGTTCAAGGGCAGGATCAGCGCCTGATAGGGAATGATCAGGCCCTGGTAGGTGTTCAGCCAGCCCAGCCGCTGCAGCATGACGTAGAGCGGGATGATGTTGACCGACACCGGGATCATGAAGATGCCGAGGATCACGCCGATCAGGATGCCCTTGCCGGGAAAGGCGTAGCGGGAGAACGCGTAGCCGGCCATGGCGGCGATCAGGACCGAGAGCGCGGTGCTGCCGCCGGCGACGATCAGGCTGTTGATCGCGGCGCGCAGCAGCCTCGGGTCGCCGAGGATCCGGCGGTAGTGCTCGGTCGTGAGGTCCTGCGGGATCAGCCGCGGCAGACCGGCGGGGTCCAGGGACGCCGAGAGCACGATGAGGATCGGGACCAGCACGAGCGCGGCATAGGTTCCGACCAGCAGGTAGAGCAGGACCTGCCGGCCGATCGCCGCCTGGCGAAAGGTGAGCCTCGGCCGGATGGCCTCGGCGCCTGCGGGCCGCTGCGTCGCCACCCTCATGGCGCCTTGGTCCGCAGCGCCCGCAGGTACACCGCGGCGGCGACCAGGTTGAACACGAACAGCATCACGCCGAGCGACGAGCCGATCGAGAAATTGCCGAACTCGAAGGCGTGGCGGTACATGTAGAGCGAGGTCGGCGTGGTCGCATACAGCGGCCCGCCCTTGGTCATCGCGAGCGGCAGCGCGAACAGATTGGTCGTCCACATCGTGGTCAGGATCAGATTGAGCGCGGCGAACGGCAGGATCAGCGGCCACACGATCCGGCGGAAGGTCTGCCACGCGCTCGCCCCGTCGACGGTGGCGGCTTCGTAGACCTCGGGACTGATGGTGATCAGCGCCGCGCCCATCATCAGCATGGTGAACGGCACGCCGAACCAGATGTTGGTGAGCACCAGCGCCCAGATCGCGCCGGTCTGGGAGCTGAGCCAGCTCACCGCGGGCAGGCCGAGCGCCGTCAGGGCGTCGTTGATCACGCCGTTCGGCTGATAGAGGAAGAGCCAGATGTAGGCGACCACCAGCTCCGAGAGGATCCAGGGGATCACGATCAGCACGCGCAGGAGCTGGCGCCCCTTGACCAGGGCGTTCAGCGCCAGCGCGAGGCCGAGGCCGAGCGCGAACTGCCCGAGCACGCTGCCGCCGACGAACTGCAGGCTCACCAGGACGGACTTGTAGAACTTGAAGGGCGAGATGCTGTCGGTGAGCAGAGCCCAGTAATTGTCCACGCCGACAAACGGCCAGTCGCGATTGTAGGTCTGAAAGTCGACCTGGTGCAGCGAGATGTAGCCGTTCCAGACGATCGGATAGATGAACAGAAAGAGCAGCGTGACGAGCGCCGGCAGGATCAGCAGATAGGGCAGGGCTCTGGCTTGCAACGCCGCTTTCATCGGAGCCTACGATCGGATGGAAGGGTTCTCCTCAAAGCACGCCGTAGGGCCGAGCCGCATCGGCGCCCGACCGAGACGTCGAGCGCCCGCGCAGGCGGCGGCTACGGCAGGACCACGTGCGAGCAGAACATGCCGCTGCCGTCGGCATCGGCCGTTTGCTGGACCGGCGTGATCGCGGGCAGCTGGCGATCGAGGTCGTCATGCTCGCAGCTGCCGCCCGCGTCGTCGTGGACCTCGACCGTCGTCTCGGCGGGCCAGCCGAGCACGTCCACGAGCACCGTCCGCTGGGCATCCCGCGCCGCGGCCTGCGGGTCCTTGTCGTCGAACATCACGTTCTGCACCATGTCGGTGATCGCGGCGCCGACCTGCGGCCAGCTCGGAAAGCTCGGCCTGCCGTAGGCATGGGGCGCCAGCTCGGTCAGCTCCGCCCAGCGATCCACGTCGCCCTCGTTCCAAAAGCTCGTGAACTGCTCCTCCAGCTCCGGTCGTGAACGAGGCCCGGGTCGGCAGATAGCCGAACTCGGTCTGCAGGCGGCCGAGCGTGCTGATGTCGAGCATCGCCTTGAGAAAATCCCAGGCGACGTCCGGGTTCTCCGAGGTGCTCGGAATGGCCAGGGTCCAGCCGCCCGCCATGGTGGCCGTCGTCGTGTCGGCCGAGGGCACCGGGAAGGCGCCGATCATGCCGACCTGGCCGAGATCCGCGCCGGCGCCCTTGAGCGCGCCGAGCACCCAGGTCCCGTCCAGCGACACGGCGAAGCTGCGATTGACGAACTCGGTCCCGAACTGGTGCTCGGTGAACGGCTCGATGCCGGCGTCCACCTGGTCGCGGGTGAACTGGAGCGCCTCGATCCAGGCCTCGCTCGCGAGGCTCGGAACCCAGGCCTCGGCCGCGCCCTGGTCCTCCGCCAGCTCGGCGTTGACCGCGAAGCCGATGTCGCCCTGGCTCATCCAGACGTACGGGAAGGTCCAGTCCGCGATCCAGGGCTGGCCGATCAGGAGGCAGCCCGAAGCGCCCTGGTCCGAGACCGCCTCGTCGAGCTTCTGGCAGCTCTCGAGGTAGCTCTGCCAGGTCGCCATGTCGGTCGCCGGATCGATCCCGGCCGCCGCCACCAGATCCTTCCAGTACCACATCACGCGGGCGTCGGTCCAAGCCCAGATGGCATGCCAGCCGCCTTCGAACCGCGTGGCTTCCCGGTACGCCGGCAGCCAGTCCGAAAGCCCATCGAGGTCCTGGTCGATGCGCTCCGTCAGGTCGCTGGTGAAGCCGGCCGCCGCGAAATCGCCGACCTCGGGCTGGTCGAGCGAGACGATGTCCAAAGGCGTGCCCGCGATCGCCGCCGCACGGAGCTGCGTCAGCCGATCGGCGAACGGCAGAATCTGGACGTCGAGGCTGAGCTCGATGTCCGGGTGCTCGGCGGCGAACTTCTCCTGGGCCGCCTCGAGCAACGTGTTCCAACGGTCCTCGGGGGCGACCAGGATCATCCGCAAGGTCACCGCCTCTTGCGCCACGGCTGCGCCGGTGCCGATCAGGACGATGGCGGGGACAGCGAGGAGCAAGCGCGAGAGAAGGCTCCGACCGCCCATGGCTCCCTCCTAAGTTCCCAATATCCCAGGTTAGCCTCGAGCTGACCCAGAAGCCAGTCCGATTGAGCCGAAACGCCATCTCTACTGATTGGTCGCAATTTCAGCGTCCTGCGGTGAGGGCTCAATAACAGGAGGCCTTGGTGCGTTTTGGGGAATTGATCGCGAGGATCAGTCGTCCCGGTTGAGCACAGGAGTGACGACCTACAGCCTGTTTGCTACGATGGCCTAGTTTCACGACACCATGCCTGCAGGCCCTACCAGGAGCAGTTCGCGATGGCCGCGGACGAGATCCGCTGGGTTGTCCGCCTGACGCCGCCCAAGGGCCGGACCATCCGTGACCTTTTGGAGATCCCGCTCTCGCTCGATGTCTGGCATCGCGAGAACGATGCGCTGGTGGCGGCCGCATCGGAGATGACGCTGCGCGAGCTCGAGCGCCGCCGGCTCGCCGGCGTAGAGCGCCTCTGCACCACGAAGGAGTACGAAGCGAGGGCCAAAGCGCTGTCGCAGGATGATCCGAACGCACGGTGATAACCTGCGACCGCTTCGGCTCTCGGGAATGGGGACGGTACCATGGAGCTGATCGTCAAAGTCACATCTCCCGGGCTGCAGTTGCCCCTGTCAGACCTCCTAAGATTGCCCTTAGGATTGGACATCTGGGAGGTAAAGCCAGATCATCTGATCCTCCGCGCCGCCGAAGCCCAGATCGATCGCTTGGCTCGCATGGGCTACGGGGTCGAGCAGCTGCAGGACGTAGCGGCGCATCTGTCTACTTTCGCGACAGCCGAGGCTGTCGCCGGCTATCATTCCGCGGCAAGCCTCGATCAGGACCTGCGGCAGCTCGCCGAGGCTCGGTCGGACATTGCCGAGCTCAAGGAGATCGGTCGCAGTATCGAGGGCCGTCCGATCCAGGTGCTCCGCATCGGCGAGCGCCGCGGTGGAGAGGCGCCCAAAATCCTCTTCATGGGCTGCCACCATGCGCGCGAGTGGATTGCCGTGGAAGTTCCCTTCCTGCTGGCCAAGGAGCTGGTGGAGCGGGCGGACGATCCGCAGATCGCTGGCTGGTTGTCCAAGGGGGAAGTCTGGGTCGCACCGATGGTCAACCCCGATGGCCATGAGCACAGCCGCATCGACCAGCGGCTCTGGCGCAAGAACCGCCGAAGCAACCCGGACGGCTCGTTCGGCGTCGATCCGAACCGGAATTACGGCTACATGTGGGGCATTCTCAACGTCCCCACCTCCAGCCACGTCCCCAGCGACGAGACCTATGTCGGGCCGCGCGCCTTCTCGGAGCCAGAGACCCAGGCAGTTCGCGATCTGATCGCGTGCGAGCGCTTCTTGGGTGTGATCACCTACCACAGCTATTCGCAGCTGATTCTGTACCCTTGGGGCTACACCGAGAAGCCGGTACCGGATAGTCACGATCGCGAGCTGATGATTCAGCTCGCCGCGGATATGCAGGCGTTGATCCATGGCGTGCACGGCGTCGTCTACACGCCGCAGCAATCGTCCGAGCTGTATCCCACCGCCGGCGACACTACCGACTGGACCTATGGCATCTACGGCATGCCCTCATTCACAATCGAGCTGCGTCCGCGCACGCTTCAGGAGGGCGGCTTTATCCTGCCGGCGAGCCAGATCCAGCCGACGTGGGAGGAAAACCGTCCGGCCGCCTTCCGGTTCATTGAGCAGCTCCTTGAGGCGCCGGTCGGATGAGCGTCTGGTCAAGGCGCTGGCACGGGCGCACCGGTGGCGCCGGCTGCTGGAGGAGGGCCAATTCGGCACGCTCGCCGAGCTGGCCGACGCCGAACGGATCAGCCGCTCCTACGTCTGCCGTGTGCTGCGGCTCACGCTCCTCGCCCCCGACATCGTCGAACGCATTCTGGACGGGCGGCCGACGCCAGAGCTCACGCAGTTCCTGCGGCCCTTCCCGGTCGAGTGGGAGCAGCAGCGGCGGACTTTGCACCCGTCAACCAAAAGGCAGTAGGATCCCCGCCACCGCCAGCGGCGGGAAAGGCGGTGCTGGAAAGCCCATCACCCCTTGGCGGTCGCCCAAAAGTGGATGACAATACGGAAGGCTGCGGCGCATCGGGCGTGGACGATCCGAACGGTCCGCAAAGCCGAACCAGGGGGTATAGACATGTCGACGGAAAAAGCCTCCGCCATCGCCGGCGGAGCCGTGGCTTTGGCGACGTTCCTGGGAGGGATCACGGTCACTGCGGCACCTGCCAGCGGTGCTGATGTCCTGGGCGGCGAGACCATCCGCATCCTCGCGATCGGCGATCCCGTATTCCAGGTCATGCAGAAGATCCATGGCCAGATGGAGGAGATGGCCGGTGGCAAGATACAGCTCGAGGTGCGCCCGTTCGACGTGCTCCGCCAGCAAGTGCTGCTGAATGCGCAGAACGCCACCTCGAACTACGACATCATCGCCATCGATCTACCCCAATTCGGCGAGTACAAGCCTTTCCTCACCGACCTCAATCCGCTGATCCAGGAAAGCGGCTTCGATGGCTCCGACTTTCACGAGGTGGCCTGGACCGGCGCCCAGTTCGGCGGACAGCAGCTCGGCATCCCGATCCAGCCACATCCGGAGATTCTCGCCTATCGCACGGATCTGTTCGAGGAAGCCGGCCTCGAGGCGCCCGAGACCACGGACGATGTGCTTGCGGCTGCCAAGAAACTGCATGGCTCCAAGGAGGGCCTGAGCGGCATCTGCTGGAACGCGGCCCGCGGCACGCCGCTCGGCCAGACCTTCATTCAGGTCGAAGGCTCATTCGGCCAGGCGCCAATCGATCTTCCCAAGGAGGGTGATGACTTCAAGTTCGACGACATCCGGCCGGCCAACATGAAGCCGATGATCGACACGCCGGCCGGGCACGCCACCGCCAACTATCTCAAAGCCCTCATGGACGTCTCGCCTCCTGGCATCCTTAACATGGCGTGGGACGAACGGGTGCGCGTATTCGCTCAGGGCGGTTGCGCCATGACCTACATCTGGTCGGGGCGCTCGGCGATCTATGAGCTGGACGAGAACGCGCCGGCCCGCGGCAAGGTCGGTTACGTGGCGCACCCGCATGGCCCGGGCGCGGTGACCAAGTCGACGCTCGGCGGCTGGTATCTCGGCATTCCGACCAATCTCGAGCAAGACCGCGTGCCGCTCGCCTGGAAGACCATCGAGTGGATGACCAGCCCCGAGATGATGACCGAGTACACCAAGCATGGCGACTGTGTGAGTCCGCGACATGGCGTCAGCAAGGACGAGGAGGTGATCGCCCGCTGCCCAGTCATCACCCACGTCGACGACATGGCGACCAAGGGCCAGCTGGCCGGCTGGCAGCGTCCGCCGGTGCCCGAGTTGCAGCAGATCGTGGACGTCCTCGGCTCCGAGATGCACGAGATGCTGGCCGGCAAGAAGTCGCCCGACGAGGCGGTCACGGAATTCGCAGGAGCAGATCGATCGGATCATGGTCAAGGCCGGCTACTACTGAGCTCGCGTCCGAGGCGGGGCGCCTTCTCGACATCCGGGGGGAGGCGCCCATGGCCTCCGGGCATTGACTTGGGGCCGTCATGAAGCTCTCGGGTGAGCAGCGGCGAACGGCGCTCCTGCTGATCTCGCCGGCGGTCATCGTGCTGTTGGCGATCAATCTCTTCCCGATCGTCTATGCCATCTACATCAGCTTCCACCACTGGACGCTAGCCCGGCCGCAGCCGCCCCGCTTCGCCGGCTGGTTCAACTATGAGGAAGCGCTCGTCGACGACCGGTTCATCAATGCGGTCTGGGTGTCGCTATCTTTCGTGACGCTGGCCGTCGCGGTCGAGCTCATCCTCGGCTTCCTGCTTGCCTTTGTCTTCCACGCCCGCCTGCGCGGCTTGGCGACCCTGCGCAAGGTCTCGATGCTGCCGGTTATGGTGATGCCGCTCGTGGTCGGCCTGGTCTGGTTTTACATGTTCAACGAGAATTTCGGCGCGGTGAACTGGCTCGTCACCCTGTTCGGCAGCCCGCGCCTTCCGTTCCTGACCCACGACACGTTGGCTCTGTGGAGTTCTAGTGATCGCTGACGTCTGGCAGTGGACGCCGTTCGTCATGCTCGTCCTGTTCGCCGCCCTGCAGTCGCTGCCTGAGTACGTCTACGAGGCGGCGCGCATGGATGGGCTCTCCGGCTGGCAGATTTTCTGGCGGATCACGCTGCCGCTGCTTCGGCCGGCGATCTGGGTCGTGCTCATCCTGCGCATCGTCGATGCGTTCCGGATGGTCGAGCTGGTGTTCATGATGACCAAAGGCGGCCCCGCCGGCTACACCGAGGTCCTGCCCTGGTACCTCTACACGACTGGATTTCTCTCGCTCGACCTCGGCTATGCCGCAGCGATGGCCGTGCTGATGCTGATCCTCGTGACCATCGTGAGCCAGCTGTTCGTGCGGCGACTCGCCTACAGGGAGGCTTGATGTGGCGACCGCGAGCGCGCTCGGCGCCGACTATGCCGGGCAGGCCAGGCGCGAGGCCGGCCTCGTTCGCCTGCGCCACGGCTTTTGCTACCTGATCGCCGCCGCCTTCACGGGCTTCGCGCTGTTCCCGCTCTACATCATTCTCACGACCGCGCTGAAACGCGAGACCGACATCTTCGCATGGCCTCCAGTCTGGCTGTTCGAGCCGACCTGGCAGAACTTCTACAATGCCCTGTTTGTATTCGGCGGGCGCGGCGTGCTGTCGTTCCTTCTGAACAGCCTCGTCATCACCGGCGCCAGCACCGTGCTCGCCGTGGCGCTGGGCGCCATGGCCGCATACGGCTTCGCCCGCTTCCGCTTCCCGGGCGACAAGCACCTCGCCTTTTACATCCTCTCGACCCGCTTCGCGCCGCCCGTGGCCTTCATCGTGCCGGTCTACCTGATGGTCCAAAAGGCCGGTCTGCTCGACAGCCATCTGGCCCTGATCCTGATCTACACCGCCTTCAACCTGTCGTTCGTCACCTGGATCATGCGCGGCTTCTTCGCCGACATCCCGATCGAGATCGAGGAGGCCGCGCTGGTCGACGGCTATACCCGCTGGCAGATCTTCTGGCGGATAGCGGTGCCTCTCGTGCGCCCGGGACTTGCCACCACGGCGATTCTCTCAGCGATCTTCTCCTGGAACGAGTTCCTGTTCGCGCTCATTCTGACCCAGAGCAAGGCCGCCACTATACCGGTCTATCTCGCCGGCTTCTCCAACTCGATGGGGCTCGCCTGGGGCGAGTACATGGCGGTCGGCTCGATGGCCGTGCTGCCGATCATGATCTTCACCTTGGTGCTGCAGAAGCACCTCGTGCGTGGGCTCACCTTCGGGGCGGTGAGGTAGGCGTGCCGCAGGTCGTGCTCCGGCACATCGGCAAGACCTATCCGGACGGCACGGTCGCGGTCGAGGGTCTCAACCTCACCGTCGAGGACGGCGAGTTCCTCTGCGTGCTCGGGCCGTCCGGCTGCGGCAAGTCCTCGACGCTCAGGATGCTCGCAGGTCTCGAGTTCGATCAGCTCGGGCGACCTCCTGCTCGATGGCCAGCGCATCAACGACGTGCCGCCGCAGGCGCGCGACATGGCGATGGTGTTCGAGAACTATGCCCTGTACCCGCACCTCAAGGTGTTCGACAACATCGCCATGCCGCTCGTCGCCCGTGGCTTGCCGCGCGGCGAGATCCGCAGGCGGGTCGAGGCGGTCGCCGAGACCTTGCAGATCACCGAGCATCTGAGCAAGCGGCCGCACAAGCTCTCGGGCGGTCAGCGCCAGCGGGTGGCGCTCGGCCGCGCCATCGTGCGCACGCCCAGGATGTTCCTCATGGACGAGCCTCTCGGCCACCTCGAGGCTTATCTCCGGGTGCAACTCCGGGCCGAGGTGCGCCGCCTGCACGAGCGTCTCGACGCCACCACCTTCTACATCACGCACGATCAGGAGGAGGCCGCGGCGGTCGCCGACCGCATCGCCGTGATGCAGGACGGTCGCCTGCAGCAGGAGGGCAGCCTACTCGACCTCCTGGACCGGCCAGTAAACCGCTTTGTCGCCGAGTTCATCGGCGATCTGCCGATCAACATGCTGCCGGCAACTCCGGCCCACGACGCGAATGGTCCGGCCCTGCAGGTGGGCGACGCCTTGCTGCCACTCGCGCCCGAGCAGTGGGCCCGGCTGGAGAAAGTAGGCGGGAATGCCGCCCTAACCTTCGGCATCCGGCCGGAAGATGTCGATCTCGCTTCCGAGGACGGCCCACAGACCCTTGGCGGGCGCGTCGCGGTGCTCGAGCCGCAGGGTGATACCACCGTGGTCATCGGCGATACGGCGCTCGGCCGGGTCAGCGCGGTCGTGCCTTCAGAGTTCGCGCCAAATCCCGGTATTTCGCTTCGCTACCGCTTCAATCTCGCGCGGGCGCACGTCTTCACGGCGGACGGCCTGAACCTCATGCTCGACGGGAGCGGCCGGCGGCCGACCGCTTGAGCCCATGGCCGAAATCCGCTTTGAGCAGATCCACAAGCGTTTTGGCGATTTTCGGCTTTTCGAGGGACTCTCGCTCACCTGCCCGGCGCACAAGTATCTCTGTCTGCTCGGCCCGTCGGGCTGCGGAAAAACTACGCTAATGCGCATGGTCGCCGGCCTGGAAAGTCCCGATGCCGGCGAGATCCGGATCGACGGCGAGCGGGTCGACGACCTGCCGCCGTCGGCCCGCAACGTCGGGCTCGCCTTTCAGAACTACGCGCTCTATCCGCACCTGTCGGTCGCCGAGAACCTCGCCTTTCCGCTGCGCGCGCCGATCCGCAAGGGTCAATACAGCGAGGACGACATCCAGCGCCGGATCAAGGAGGTCGCGGCGCTGCTCAAGATCGACTGGCTGCTGCGCCGCTCGGTCAACCAGCTCTCGGGCGGCCAGCAGCAGCGCGTGGCGCTCGGCCGCTCGTTGATCCGCAACCCGCGCGTGCTCCTGCTCGACGAGCCGGTGACCCACCTCGATGCCCGGCTGCGCTATACCATGCGCGCCGAGCTCAAGCTCCTGCACGGCCGGATCGGCACCACCACGATCCACGTCACCCACGACCAGCAGGAGGCGCTCGCGGTCGCCGATCTAATCGCAGTGATGAAGGAGGGCCGGCTCGAGCAGCTCGATGAGCCTTTGGTGCTCTATCACAACCCGGCCACGGCCTTCGTTGCCCGCTTCGTCGGCGATCCGCCCATGAGTTCTCGTTGGCGCCACGTTGACCGACGACCGGGGCAGACCCGCGCTGCAGCTCGCCGACGGGCTGCTGCCGCTGCCCGACGCCCTTGCCGCACAGGCGCGGAGCGCTCCCTCGCGGGACGTGACGGTCGGCCTTCGTCCGCGCCACGTCACCCTTGCGCCCGAGGGCGAGGGAGCGCTGTCGACCTCGGTGTACGCTCATGAGATGGTCGGCCGCGAGCTGCAGATCATGCTCGCCTTTGGTGACGATCTCGTGCGCTGCCGCACGCGCGAGCCCATGCCGATCGCGATTGGCGACAAGCTGCAGGTGAGGCTTTCTCTGGACGGTGCACAGCTCTTCGACGCCGCAAGCGGCAAAGCTCTGACTTCCTTGGCTGAAGCTGGCTGATTCGCACCGAGGGAGACAGCGACATCCGGGGCTCAAGAGCGGGTCGGCGACAGTTGCGCTGAAGGAGCGGGGCTTGCGAGCCTCGCTGCCGAGCTGCGCCAGTGATGAGTAGACGGCGAGGGCAGCCATTGAACAGTAGCGGGACCAGGTTCGACGGGCAGAAGTTGATCATCCGGCTCCCCATGCGGTTCCAGCGCCGGGGCGGCCGCAAGCGCATCGTCGCGCCCGACGGCAGCGAGATCGTGCCGACCTCGAAGCCGCAGCCCGACGGCACGCTGTTCAAGGCTCTGGCGCGTCGCTATGGCGGTGGCAGAAGCTGCTCGATGCGGGCGTGTCCCGATCTCGTGGCCTCCCGGACAAATGCGTTGAGCAATTGCTTTGCCGAGAATGCTCCGCTTGAATACTGGGCGTTGCGAATCAGGGGGGCGAGTCATGAGCAGAACGGGGACCATCGCGATTCTTGCGATAATCGGGATCGCGGCAGGCGCGCAGGCCGACACCAGCGATGTCACTTGGCAGAACCGGGTCGTGGTCCAGAAAAACGGGGACCACTGCGCGGACGATCCGAACTGCTTCAACCGCTACCACCCGGCGATCCAGCCGGCGATACGGGCCCGGCCTGGCGACTTCATCGTCTTCGAGACGCGGGACGCGCTCGATACCGATCTCACCCTTAGTTCCAATGCCGACGACGTCGCAGCGCTCGACCTTAATCTCGTCCATCCCATGACGGGACCGGTGCACATCGAAGGCGCGCAGCGCGGCGACGTGCTCGCGGTGACGCTGGTCGACATCGAGCCGAACGAATTCGGCTACACCATCGTCGTGCCCGGCTTTGGTTTCCTGCGCGACGTGTTCACGGAACCGGTATTCGTCGGCTGGCAGCTGTCGCGCACCCATGCGACTTCCGAGCAAATGCCGGGGGTGCGGGTGCCGATGGCGGCGTTCATGGGCTCGGTCGGCGTCCTGCCTGGCGATACCGAGGTCAAGACCTGGCTCGAGCGCGAGCGGCAGCTTGGCGAGGTCGGCGGGGTCGCGCTGCCGCCGCAGCCGATCAGCGCGCTCCCGGCAGACGTGTGCGGCCCCGAGGGCAGCCATAAGGACCAGTGCCTGCGCACCATCCCGCCGCGTGAGAACGGCGGCAACATGGACGTCCAGCAGATGCAGGTGGGCACGACCCTGCTCCTCCCCTGTTTCGTCGACGGCTGCGGGCTGTTCGTAGGCGACGTGCACTATGCGCAGGGCGATGGCGAGGTCTCCGGCACCGCGATCGAGATGGGCGCTGTCGTCACGGTGCGGACCGAGGTCCTCGAGGGTGGCGGCAGCGAGATCACGGGACCGCACTTCGAGGGCGCCGACCAGCTGAAGGCGATCGCGCCCGGGAAGTTTTACGCCACGGTCGGCTTCCCGCTCAAAGCCTCCGGCGAGGTGCCGCCCTACCACGCCTACCTCGACGGCCAGAGGATCGGCGGCCTCGAGAACCTGTCCGAAGACCTCACGCTTGCGGCCCGCTACGCCCTGCTCGACATGATCGACTACATCGAGCGCGAGCACGGCCTGACACGCGAGCAGGCGTACGTTCTCTCGTCCGTCGCGGTCGACCTCGTGATCGGCCAGGTGGTGGACGTGCCGAACTACACCGTCTCGGCGATCCTCGATCTCGAGGTCTTCGAATAGCAGTGGCTGCGCGAACGGGGTCCGCGTCGGGAGATGTTCACGGTCACCGGCTGCTGTCATAAGCCCAATCCCTCACTCAGCCGGGCGACCGTGATGGCTCAGCGTTGGCGTCGACGAGATGTGCTCCGGCTCGGGGCTGTGCTCGCGGTCTGGTGCGTGGCGAGCGCCCACACCCCGTACCGGCAATGGCAGGTCTACCGGCGGCGGCACCTGCTGATCGGGACCAGCAAGACGGACGCCCGGAGCTATGCGCTCGGCAAGCAGATCGTCTCCGTCCTGGCCCAGCACCTGCCGGAGAGCAGCCCGCGGGTGACCCGCGGGCCCGACCCCTGGCGACTTGCGAGCCTGCTGACCACCGCCCAGCTGGAGGTGGTAGTGCTCGCCGAGGCCGACGTTGCCGCGCTGCGCGACGGCCGCGCGCCGTTCGAGGCATTCGGCCCCACCGAGCTGCGCGCGCTGTTCTGCTTCGGCGCGCATTGGCTCGTCGTGCGGCCAGACTTTCCGGACCGGCATGCATGGCAGGTGGTGCGGACGCTGAGCCAACATGCGGAGGAGCTCGCGTCCGCAGCACCTGCCAAGCCAGCCGCAAGCCCGGTCCCGGTGCACGCGGGTGCGCTCGCCTATGCCGCGGGCGAGCCGCTGCCGCCGCCGGCCGAGGCCGCGCAGGATGCCGGCATGCCGCACGACCACGTGCACTGACGCATTACGGCCTGCGCCGCGCGGCTGATGAAGAGCGTCGCAGCCACTTCGATGGCCGCACGCTCATCTTGTGCCCCGATGCGGTTCCATCGCCGCGGCGGCCGCAAGCGCATCGTCGCCCCGGACGGCAGCGAGCTCGTGCCCGACGTCGAAGCCGCAGCCGGACGGCACGCTGGTCAAGGCGCTCGCGCGGGCGTGGCGATGGCAGAGGCTGCTCGATGAGGGGTGTACACCTCGGTCAGCGAGATCGGCGACGCCGAGAACATCAGCAAGAGCTATGTGAGCCGGATCCTGCGGCTGGCGCTGCTTGCGCCCGACATCGTCGAGGCGATCCTCGCGGGGCGGACGGACCAGGCGCTGATGCTGGAGAGGCTGGAGCGGCCGCTGCCGGCGAGCTGGGAGGAGCAGCGCGTTCCGGCCTTCGCGCAGCCAGCGGTTGGCTGATCTGCTTACTCTAGCTCTGTAGGTCGCCGCGATCAGAGGCTATTCTTTAAGGACTCGCCCACAGGTCGTGCGAATGGCAAGAATCGACTTTGCCCAGTGCTCTGTTGCCTCATCCGTTCAACGTCGTGCTATCGCCGCGAGGGTGGTTTAGTAATGGGAGGGCGTTGTGCTTCTCGGAGACTTGATCGAAAGCGTCGCGACCGAAACCGCCCAGCCGAAGGCCATGGTCGAGTCGATCGTGCGGGCCGCGCTCGCCCGGATCGAAAAGGCCGTCGGCAAGGGCGAGACGGTGAACTTCGTCGGCTTCGGTCGCTTCGAGGTTTATAAGCGCGGCGCCCGCCGCGGTCGCAATTTGCGGACGGGGGAAACACTGAAGATCCCAGCCACGAGGGCGGTGCGTTTCAAGATCGGCAAGCGCCTGCGGGATGCCGCTGCCGGATCGAAGGGCAAGCGCGCCGGCAAGGGCAGGAAATAGTTTTCGTCTGCGGCGAGCTCGGCGCTCGAAAGGGGGTGGAGGGGGGTGGGTGAAGAGCTGCGACGAGCATGGTGGCTGATAGGCCCTCGTGCCAGTCGGGAATTCACGCCGCTAGGTGGGCTCCCAGCGTCGAGGCGGCTGCAAGCGGATCGTCGCGTCGGATGGCAGCCAGCTTACGCCCGCAACGAAGCCGCAGACCGACGGCACAACGCGGTCCATTCGTGCTCGGCCGTGCGACGCCGCTTGGCAGCCTCGTCGCACAACGCCCGTAGGCTACCCGCCAGCCGCTACCACGCTCCTCAAACCAAAGCTGCGGCAGAGCGATGCGGACGCCCTAAGCGTTTGACTCAGTATCCGTGGAATTCTCTTATCGTGAATTCAACGGGTTCGCATGAGGGGCCACTGATATGCACCACTCCCGTCTCTGCGCCGTGCTGATCGACTGCAAGACCTCCGATGTGGACGAGGCCGCCCGCTTCTGGGGCGAGGCGCTAGGTCGCCCCGTGGACCCCAGCCATCCGGGCAGCCGCGGCAATTACCGCATGCTGGAGACCCCACCCGATGAGCCCATCGTGCAGATCCAGCGCGTGGACCACGAAGTCGCGTCCACATAGACATCGAGACCGACGACATCCCTGCCGAAGTGACGCGGCTGGGGAAACTAGGCGCCAAGGTGGTGAACCACCTCGAGCGCTGGGTGGTGATGCAGGCGCCCACCGGCCAACGCTTCTGCGTCGTACGGGTACAGCGTCCCGGTTTCCCGAAGAATGCCAACCGGTGGGACTAAGAACTGATGTTTGCCATCTGGCAGCAGCACTAAGGGCAGGCGCCTTGCTCGCGACGCGCTGGTGCCCGCGCTGAGTAGGATCCTCCGCCTGGCGTTATTGGCGCCGGACATCATTGAGGCGATCCTAGGGGGAGGGGATCAGTCGCTGATGCTAGAAAGGCTGGAGCGGCCGCTGCCGGCGGACTGGCAGGAGGAACAGGAGCAGCTTCAATGAAGCACTACTGGGCGCCGTCCTGCCGGGCCGAGACGAAGCACGCCACTGCTTGGCCCTCCGCCAACTGGCGCATCCGCGGATGCTGCGTCAGACAAGTGGCCTCCCGCAGCGGGCAGCGCGAGGCGAAGTAGCAGCCGCGTGGCTGGTTTACCGCGCTCGGGATCTCACCCGCGAGGACCCTGATCCGCGCGCGCTGCGCCGGGTCCGGCCACAGCACCGAGCCGAGCCGGGCGCGGGTATAGGGGTGGCGGGCTGTCGGAACACCTGCTCGGTCGGTCCACTCTCGACGATCCGGCCGAGGTACATCGCCAGCACCCGCGAGCTGATCTGCCCGACCACACTGAGATCATGGGAGATGAACAGATAGGTGAAGCCGGACTCGCGCTGCAGCTTCAGGAGCAGCTTGATGATGGCGGCCCGGGAGTTGGGATCGAGCGCCGAGGTGACCTCGTCGAGCACGATCAGCTTCGGATTGAGCGCGACCGCGCGCGCGATCGCGATCCGCTGCTGCTCGCCGCTAGTCAACTGGTGCGGGTAGCGCGCCAGATGTCGGTCGGGGTCTAGGCCGACCAGCGTGGCCAGCTCGTGCGCCCGCTCGGCGCAGGCTGTCCGGTCGAGCCCGCTCCACAGGCGGAGCGGCTCGATCAGGCTCGCCTTGCCGGCGCAGCTCGGCCGCACGATCGCAGCCGTCGCTCAGGCATCCTTGAACAGAACCTCGCGGTCGAGGAGATAACGCGCGAAGAAGGGCAAGCTGGCGGCACCGATCACCCGCGCGTTGGCGCCAACCTCGCCCTCGCAGACCTGCGGCGGTTGGATTCCCTGGAGGTCCAGCCGGGTCATCGCCTTGCTGGTCGCTTCGACGATGCGCGCGCGGACATCGACCGGAAAGCCGCCGTCGATGATCGCCGTCGGAAAGTCGATCACCGAGCAGCTTGCGACGATGGCGTGCGCCAGGCTCTTGCCTGCCCGGCCGATCCATTGCTGCAGGGGTTCGTCCAGCGCGCTCCAGTCCCTTGGCGCCAGCCAGAGCGGCGACGGATCGATCCCGCGCTCGCGCAACATGCCCTCGAGCACGAAAATCGACGCCTCCTCGATCAGCTGGTGCGCATGGCCGTTAGCGGAGGGCACCGGCATGGAGCCCAGGGCGCCGGCATTGCCGGTCCGCCCGGTATAGACGGCGCTGTTCAGGACCACGCCGCCGCCGACGAACGAGCCGATGAAGAAATAGACGAAGTCGGAATGGTCAGCGCCGCGCCCGAACACCAGCTCCGCACCGCAGGCTGCGGTCGCATCGTTCTGGCTGAACACCGGGTACGGGATCCGCTCGCGCAGGGCGTCGGCGAGGTCAACCCCACGCCAGGCCTCCATCCGGTCGCGCGGCGCGCCGACTGCCTCCGCCCAGCTCCAGAGCTCGAAAGGCGTCGCGATGCCGACGCCCGCGACCCGGTCGCGCCCTTCGGTCGGCAGCACGGCCAGCAGGTCCCCGATGCGTCCGCCGGCGAAGTCGAGAATGCGCTCGGGCTCCGGAAAGGGATAGACCTCGCGCAACTGCATGCGGACCTTGCCCAGAAAGTCCACCAGCGCGAGATCGGCGCTGCGTCGCCCGATCTTGAGCCCGATCGAATAGGCGCCGTCGGCTGCGAGAAACATCGGCACCGAAGGTTGGCCGACCCGTCCCCGGGTCGGCGTACCACGCACCAGGAGACCGTCACGCTCGAGGCCGCGGATGATGACCGACACGGTCTGCGCCGACAGGCCGGTGCTGCGCGCGATGTCGGCGCGCGGCAGGCCGCCGTGGCGTCGCACGACCGAGAGCACCAGACGCTCGTTGTAGGCGCGCAGGCCGGACTGGCTCGAGCCCCGATCGCGCTGTACCGGTTGGCTTTCCAGGGATTCCTGCTCGCTGCCGACTGCCATCACGCTTTCCAACGGGGCGCGTCCCCCGGCTGGGAGCTGTCCGCACCCGAGCACAGCATCGCCGGGAATAATTAATAAATCAAGTTGATTTATCTATTGACAACCCGAGCCCGCCATGAAATCGTCGCCGCCAATGGGAGGCCCGATCAATTCCAGAGGCGCTGCCCAGCGACCCACGCGGCGCATCGCGCCAGCCAACCACAAACGCCGGAGACGACGATGACCAAGCTACTGTCGACCACGATCCTGAGCGCCGTGGCGCTCGGCGCCCTCTCGATCACGCCCGCGATGGCCCAGACCGGCGCCTGCCTGATCACCAAGACCGACACCAATCCCTTCTTCGTCAAGATGCGCGAGGGCGCCGCCGCCAAGGCGGAGGAACTCGGCATGACACTGCAGACCTTTGCCGGCAAGATCGACGGCGACACCGAGACCCAGGTGGCGGGGGTCGAGACCTGCATCGCGTCGGGCGCCAGCGGCATCCTGATCACGCCGTCGGATTCCAAGGCGCTGGTGCCGGTCGTCGAGAAGGCGCGTGACGCCGGCGTGCTGGTGATCGCGCTCGATACGCCGTTCGAGCCGGCCGAAGCGGCCGATGCGACCCTTGCCACGGACAACTTTAAGGCCGGCGAGCTGATCGGTCAGTGGGCGGCCGCGAAGCTCGGCGATGCGGCGGCGGACGCCCGCATCGCGCTGCTCGACCTCAATGCGCAGGAGATCTCGGTCGACTATCTGCGCGATCAGGGCTTCCTTCAGGGCTTCGGCATCGACATCAAGGAACCGACCGACATCGGCGACGAGGACGACCCTCGCATCGTCGGCCACGACGTCACCGACGGCAACGAGGAAGGCGGCCGGACCGCCATGGAGAACCTGCTCCAGGTGGATCCGGGCATCAACGTCGTCTACACGATCAACGAGCCGGCCGCAGCCGGCGCCTACGAGGCCCTCAAGGCGTTCGGTCTCGAGGAGGACGTGCTGATCGTCTCGGTCGACGGCGGCTGCCCGGGCGTTCAGAATGTCAAGGAAGGGATCATCGGCGCGACCTCGATGCAATTCCCGCTGCTCATGGCGGCGATGGGGATGGAGGCCATCAAGAACTTCGCCGAGACCGGCGCCAAGCCCGAGAACTCGCCCGGCCTCGACTTCTACAATACCGGCGTCGAGCTGATCACCGACGAGCCGGTCAACGGCCTGCCGTCGACCTCGGCCGACGAGGGCCTGGAGAAATGCTGGGGCTGATCCGGCATTTTTGCCGGGAGGCCACGACGAGGTGACGCGCAGGGCGGCCTTCGGGCCGCCCTTTCCACAACGCGGCGCCATGCCGGCGCCAGATCAACGGTGGGAGACGTCCGTGAGCGACACCCAGGGGTCGTCGAAGACGCAAGATTTCGAAGCCGTGCTGAAGGACAGCGACACCCGTGTCGCCGAATTCGAGCGGCACCACCGGTCACCGCTCGATCGTGTGCAGCATTTCCTGCACGGCAACCCGACCATGGTGCCGGTCATCGTGCTGGTCATCAGCGTGATCGGGTTCGGCCTGATCGCCGGCGACCGCTTCTTTCATCCCTTCAACCTGTCGCTGATCATCCAGCAGGTTTCGGTCATCGGCATTCTGGCCGCAGCGCAGAGCCTGGTTATCCTGACCGCGGGTATCGACCTCTCGGTCGCGGCGATCATGGTGCTCTGCTCGGTGGTCATGGGCAAGTTCGCGATCGATCTCGGCATCGCGACGCCGATCGCGATCGTGATCGGCTTCGTGCTGGGCACCGGTTGCGGCCTCCTCAACGGCTATCTGGTCACCTTGCTCCGCCTGCCGCCGTTTATCGTGACCCTGGGCACGTGGAACATCTTCTTTGCCCTCAATCTCTGGTACTCGGGCGCGCAGTCGATCCGTAGTCAGGACATCGACGCGGCGGCGTCGCTGCTCAAGTTCTTCGGCGAGAATGTTGGCTTTCTCGGTGCCCAGTTCACCTACGGCTCGTTCCTGATGATCGTGATCTTCGCGATCCTCTGGTACATGTTGAACCGCACGGCCTGGGGCCGCCACGTCTACGCCGTCGGCGACGACAAGGAGGCCGCGGAGCTCGCCGGCATCCGCACCGACAGGACCCTGATCTCGGTCTATGCGCTGGCGGGGCTGGTTTGCGCGATCGGCGCCTGGGCGGCGATCGGCCGGGTCGGGTCGGTCTCGCCGCAGAGCTTTTATGAAGGCAATCTGCAATCGATCACCGCCGTCGTCATCGGCGGCGTCAGCCTATTCGGCGGTCGCGGCTCGATC
Organism: uncultured Alphaproteobacteria bacterium; assembly: GCA_963753315.1. Taxonomy (GTDB): domain Bacteria; phylum Pseudomonadota; class Alphaproteobacteria; order Geminicoccales; family Geminicoccaceae; genus DASUGG01. The sequence continues at coordinate 1,595 of CAVWCI010000028.1, read as the reverse complement.
ATCGGCCCCCTGATCGGTGCGCTCATCGTCGGCGTCTTCCAGTCGGGCCTGCGTCTCGCAGGTGTGGATGTCCTGTGGCAGGTCTTCGCCATTGGCTGGCTGATTATCATCGCCGTGGCCATAGACCAGTGGATCCGAAAGGTTTCGGCATGACCACTACCCCCCAAAACGTTCTGACCGGGCGCGGGCTGATCAAGCGCTACGGTCGTGTCACCGCCCTCGACAATGCCGATTTTGACCTGCGTGCGGGCGAGATCCTGGCGGTCATCGGCGACAACGGGGCCGGCAAGTCGACCCTGATCAAAGCCATGTCCGGCGCGATCACGGTCGATGACGGCGAGATCCAGCTGGACGGACGCCCGATACGCTTCCGTTCGCCTATGGAAGCGCGCGACGCCGGCATCGAGACCGTGTACCAGACCCTGGCGCTGTCGCCGGCATTGTCGATCGCCGACAACATGTTCTTGGGTCGCGAGATCCGCAAATCGGGCGTGTTCGGCCGCTGGTTCCGGTCGACCGATCGCAAGGCCATGGAGAGCCGCGCCCGCGCGATGCTCTCCGAGCTCGGCCTCGCGACCATCCAGAACATCAGCCAGGCCGTCGAGACCCTGTCCGGCGGCCAGCGGCAGGGCGTAGCGGTGGCCCGGGCGGCGGCGTTTAGCTCCAAGGTGGTGATCATGGACGAGCCGACCGCGGCGCTCGGCGTGAAGGAATCGCGCCGCGTGCTCGAGCTGATCCTCGACGTCAAGAGGCGCGGCCTGCCCATCGTGCTGATCTCCCACAACATGCCCCACGTCTTCGAGGTCGCGGACCGGATCCACATCCACCGGCTCGGCCGGCGGCTCTGCGTCATCGATCCGAAGGCCTACACCATGTCCGATGCGGTCGCTTTCATGACCGGGGCGAAGGAGCCGCCGGCCGAAACCGTCCACTGACCCGCGATGCCGCCACGGGCGCCTCGTCACCTGCGGCTGCGTCCACTTGACCGGCCCGGCCGGCGAAGCCGATGCGCTTTGGACCGCCCTGCAGGTGGTGAACCCGATCGCCGTGACCGAGCGTCTCGCGCACGCCTCGCCGCGGCAGCGCAACGCCCACTTCAGCAGCAGCGATGCCGCATTCCGCGACCGATATCAGGCGAATGCGGAGTGGGAGCGCGTCAGAACCGGCACTGTCGCGCTCGAGGGCGGCTGGAGGGTCTACTCGAGCGGACCCGGCCTCTACACCAACCTGCTGCTCCAACACGCCTTCGGCATCGCCGGCATTTCGGCAAGCGCGTGGCCCTGCCATCGCTTCCGCGGTCGCTGGGCCCCGTGAGACTGGAAATGGACATCGACGGTAGAACGAGAGGGCTGGACCCTCGCAGCTAACATAACGGCTTGCCGTCTCAGCGAGGGCTGTCGTCGTCGCCAACCTGCTCGAAAGCAGCCCCAGGGCCGAGCGGTTCGCGGGCCTGATCGCGAACTACCCGGCGCGGCGAGCAGACAGCGAGGGCCGCGTGGTGCAGTATGCCGAGAGACATTTGGAGGGCAACACGCTCGTCGTGCGGATCCCGATGCGCTTCCAACGCCGCGGTGGCCGCAAGCGCATCGTCGCGC
>CAVWCI010000027.1:0-87660 GCA_963753315.1 uncultured Alphaproteobacteria bacterium | reverse complement strand
TCACCGACAAGTACTTCCTGAAGACCAGGGAGATCGTCGGCCGCTTTGGCGACATCGACGCCACCTATGCGGTGTTCATGCGCCGGCCGGTGGTGTTCACGCCGCGGCTCGCGGTCGGCTGGCTGCAGGAGATGGCGGCGGCGCGCGGCAGCCGCTTTGCGATCGACAGCGCCTACCAGGAGGGCGACTGGGTCGGCGCCGGCGAGCCGCTCATGTACATCAGCGGCTCGCTCGAGCACCTGGTCGATCTCGAGACCGTGTTCCTGCAGAAGCTGGGGCCGCCCTGCGTCGCCGCGTTCAACGCGTTCCTGATGTGCACCGATCTGCCCCAGGTCGCGTTCATCGCCATGGACGCGCGCCACTGCGCCGGCGCCGAGATGGCGGACATGATGGCGTATGCGGCCAGCGTCGGCTCGGCGAGGGCACAGCGCGAGACCGGCGCCAAGGGCTTCATCGGCAACGCCAACGACGCCACCGCGCACTATTTCGGCCAGCAGCGCGGGCTCGGCACCATGCCGCATGCGCTGATCGGCTATGCCGGCTCGACGCTGCGCGCGGCGCAGCTGTTCCACGAGACTTTTCCGGACGACAACCTGTACGTGCTGGTGGATTTCTTCGGCCGCGAGGTCACCGATTCGCTCGAGGTCTGCCGCGCCTTTCGCGAGCTTGCCAAGGAAGGCCGTCTCGGCATCCGGCTCGACACCCATGGCGGCCGCTTCGTCGAGGGGCTGGATACCGCCGCGTCCTACGCCATGCTCGAGACCCATGCGCGCGACGCGATCCGGACCTACCGCAGCGAGACCGAGCTGCGCTGGCTGGTGGGCACCGGCGTTACCGCGGCCGCGATCTATCACGTCCGCGAGAAGCTGGACGAGGCCGGCTTCGATCGCGTCAAGATCATCGCGAGCTCGGGCTTCAACCCCCACAAATGCAAGCTGATGGCGAGCGCGCGCGCCCCGATCGACGTGATCGGCACCGGCTCCTATCTGCCCGAGCTGTGGAGCGAGACCTATGCCACCGCCGACGTGATCGCCTATGGCGGCGTGCCGCGGGTCAAGGTCGGCCGCGAGTTCCTGTTTCCGGAGCGCCCCAAGGCCGCCGAGTAGCCATCTGGGGTTGATGTCCGGTGCTTGCGATAGCTTGCGGGTTTTGACACCCGGGCGGCTCGCCCATAGCATGGCCGCGACATCGTCGCGGTGGGCTTCGAGGGCGAAGCATGGATCAGCGTTCCGTCGTCATGCTAGGGGCCGGCCTCTTTGGGCTGGTAGCGCTCGCAGCCGTCTATTGCGGCGTCGGCTGGGTCGAGCGCGACCTCGCCCTGCAAAGCCGGGCCGAGCTTGCCGCTTCCGGCCAGCGCTGGGCGAGCGTGCGCTACAGCGGCCGCGACGCCACGCTCGAAGGTGCGGCGCCGGACGCAGCGGCGCAGGGCGAGGTGATCGCGCTGCTGCAGGCGCTGCCGGGCGTGCGCACGGTGCGCGACCTCACCACGCTCGCGCCGGCCGCGGCCGAGTAGCGGGACGCGGGACGGGGCCGTGGTCTACCTGATCCTGGAGATCCTGTGGTTCCTGGTCGCGGCGGCGGCGATCGGCTTCGCGGTGGGCTGGCTTTGCCGCAGCGCCGCACTCCTGCGCCGGCGCGAGAGTGCGGCGATGCAGACGCGGGCGGCACACGGCGACTTCGAGGGGCAGCGTGAGCAGCTCGAGGCGCGGCTCGCCGAGGCGGCCAGCGCCCGAAACACGCTGCAGGAGGAGATCGCCCAGGCCCGCGCGGCGGCCGAGGCCGATGCCAAGTCGCGGCGCAAGCTGGAGCGCGAGCACAGCTCGGCGCTGATCCGGCTCGAGGCGCGCGAGCGCGAGGTGGCGCGCCTTGGCGCCGAGCTGGAGGCCAGCGCGAGGCGAGCACCACGCGCCGCCGCAGGCCTTGGCCTCGCGCGTCGTGCCGGCACCACTCGAGGCCAGTGAGGACGAGCCCGGCACGCCGCCTCCGCTTGCCGGGCCGGACGGTGAGGCCGACGATCGCAACCCCGTCGGCGCATCGGGCCGGACATCGAGAAGCCGCTGAACCGGCGTCTTGCGCGCGGTCGCCGCACTCTTCGCAGGTCCGCGGCTGGATCGATCGCCACCCGCACGCGAAAAGCCGCGCGGTCTTTAACGCAATCGGGAGGTGCCGGTGCGCCGCATCGGTGCCATCATGCCACGGTTGAAAATCAACAAGCGAAACGACGCCTTTCAGGGGGGCTTGCCATGCAGCACAAGTTCATCGTCGCGACCGCCGTCCTGTGCACGGGCTTGGGCGCCGCCGGCGCCGTCTCGGCCGACGTGCGCGCCGACGTCCACTCCGCACCCGCCGTGATCCTGCAGGTGGTCAAGGCGTTCGACAATCCCGAGGGCGCGATCTTCAGCGCCGACGGCAACTTCCTGTTCGTCTCCAATGCGGCCGAGATCGGCGATCGCTCCGACACGTTCGGCTGGACGGAGGGCGAGGGATACGTCAGCAAGCTCGAGGTCCTGCCCTCGGGCGAGCTCCGCATGGTCGAGGAGAAGCTGATCGATGGCCTGACCGGGCCGCTCGGCATGGGCGTGCTGCCGGTCGCCACCGAGAAGTTTCCGGCCGGCACCATCTTCCTTTGCGCGGGCTCCGCGCCGCTGATCGACAGCCAGGGCCAGGTGGTCAAGGAGCCCGAGCGGCTGCGCACCAAGCTGGTCGCCTTCAACGACGACGGCGAGGTGCTGGGCGAGATCGACACCGGCCAGGGCTCGCTGTTCGAGGAGATCAACGGCAGCCCGATCGTCTTGAGCAACGCGCTCGGCTTCGATGCCGAAGGCAATCTCTATGTCGCCGACACCGCTTTTGGCGCCGACCAGTTCGAGCCGCCGTTCGAGGGCAAGGGCGGCGTCTGGATGATCCCGGTCGGCGCGCTCGACGCCCTGGCCGACGGGCAAAGCCCGGCCGAGCAGCCGCAGTTCATCCCGGTTCCCGGCAATCCGGACGGTGTCGAGGTCTCGCCCGTCGATGGCAAGATCCATGTCAACACGGTGGGTCCGGTGGGCGGCGCGCCCGATCCGGCGGGCGGCGGCATCTATGCCTTCACCAAGGAGGACTTCGGCGGCGACGCAGCGCAGGGCAAGCTGCCCCCGCCGCTCGATCGCGATCTCGGCGCTCTGGACGGCCTGGATTTCACCGCGGGCGGCGTCATGCTGAACAGCCAGATCCGCGGCGACATCCCCGCCAAGCTCACCGTGCATTGCCAGGGCGGGACGGCCAAGACGCTGGTGCTGGAGCCGGGCGGCAGCTGGGCCGACCTCGCGGGTCCGGCCGATCTCGCCGTGCGGCGCGCAGCCGACGGCAGTCAGCTGGTGGCGGTGCCGGAGCTCATGTCGCGCGACGCCACGCCCGGCGACGACGAGCTCACGCTGCTCGCCCTGCCGGCCGGTTTCGACGCCGCCTGCGAGATGTGAGCGGCCCGCCCGGTCTCCGGGCGGACAGAGGGGGTTTGCGATCGCCGCGTGCGCGGTAGGATGCGCGCCATGAGCGCGCACGAGGTGTTCGACTACGTGATCGTCGGCGCGGGCTCGGCCGGCTGCGTGCTGGCCGACCGGCTGACCCGTGACGGCGACGCCCGTGCGCTGGTGCTCGAGGCCGGGCCCGTCGATCATCGCTGGGCCTGGCAGCTGCACATGCCGGCAGCGCTCGCGCATCCGCTCGCCAACGACCGCTACAACTGGTTCTACCGCAGCGAGCCCGAGCCGCACATGGACGGCCGGCGCATGTACTGCCCGCGCGGCCGGGTGCTGGGCGGCTCGTCCTCGATCAACGGCATGGCCTATGTGCGCGGCCATGCGCGCGACTACGACCGCTGGGCCCAGGCCGGCCTCGCCGGCTGGAGCTATGCCGACGTCCTGCCTTACTTCAAGCGCGCCGAGACCCGCCAGATCGGCGCCGACGACTACCGCGGCGGCGACGGGCCTCTGCACGTCTCGACCGGCGCCTGCGCCAATCCCCTGTACCGGGCCTTCATCGATGCCGGGGTCCAGGCCGGCTATCCGTTCACCGTCGACATGAACGGCTTTCCGCCAGGAAGGTTTCGGCGCGATGGACATGACCACGTACGCGGGCCGGCGCTGGAGCGCTGCCAGCGCCTATCTGCGCCCGGCCATGCGGCGGAAGAACCTCGCGGTGCGCACGCGCGCGCTGTCGCTGCGCATCCGTTTCGATGGCCGGCGCGCGGTCGGCGTCGACTATGCGCACGGCAACGATGTGCGCCAGGCGGTCGCCCTGCGCGAGGTGATCGTTTGCGGCGGCGCCATCAACGCGCCGCAGCTCCTGATGCTCTCGGGCATCGGCGATGCCGACGAGCTCGGCCAGCTCGACATTCCGGTGGTCGCGCACCTGCCAGGCGTCGGCAAGAATCTCCAGGACCATCTGGAGATCTACGTCCAGCGCGCCTGCACCCGGCCGATCTCGCTCTACAGCGCGCAGAAGCCCTGGAACAAGCTGCGCATCGGCGTCAGCTGGATCCTCTTCAAGCGCGGCCTGGGGGCGACCAGCCACTTCGAGGCCGGCGGCTTCATCCGCTCGCGCGCCGGCGTCGAGCATCCCGACCTGCAGTACCACTTCCTGCCGATCGCGATGAACTACGACGGCACCAACCCGCAGGACACGCACGGCTTCCAGGCCCATGTCGGGCCGATGCGGCCGACCTCGGTGGGCCGCATCGCGCTGACGTCGAGCGACCCGCGCAAGCCGCCCTCGATCCTGTTCAACTACATGGCCAGCGAAGGCGATCGCGAGGAGATGCGCGCCGCCGTCCGCCTCACGCGCGAGATTTTCGCCCAGAAAGCCTTCGACCCCTATCGCGGGCCGGAGCTGGCGCCGGGGCCAAAGGTGCGCAGCGATGCCGAGATCGACGCCTTCGTCCGCGCCAGGGGCGAGAGCGCGTACCATCCCTGCGGCACCTGCAAGATGGGCGTCGAGAGCGACCCGATGGCGGTGGTCGACGACCAGACGCGGGTGCGCGGCGTCGAGCGCCTGCGCGTCGTCGATGCCTCGATCATGCCGAGCATCGTGTCCGGCAACCTGAACGCGCCGACCATCATGCTGGCCGAGAAGGCGGCCGACATGATCGCAGGCCTGCCGCCGCTGCCGCGCGAGGAGGTGCCGGTCTACGTCGCGCCCGACTGGGAGACGCGCCAGCGCTGAGGGGCGCTTAGGATTGACCGCGAGCGATCCGCAGATAGCCGCTCGGACTGACGATGGCGACCGAGCGATACGTCTGCATGGACAGCAAGGCCCTGTCACCGCTCACCAGGAAATCGGCTGGCCGTTGGACAGCAGCGCTTCCACCAGGAGCTCGACATCGGCAGGATCGCGCGGCTGCAGGATGTACGTATCCAGCCCCTCGATCGTGAACACCCAGCAGAGCTGCCGCACGAGATAGCGGTTCTGGCGCTGGGAAAGGACCCCGTGCAGCGCCTGCCGATCGGTCAGCCCGGCCGTCTCGGCACGTCCGGTCGCCTGGGCGAACTCCTTCTCGGCCGAGAGGGTGGAGGAACTGCTGCTCGAAGAGCCGATCGCGTAGACGTAGGCGAACATCGCGGCCCCGACTAGCCATTGAGCTGCGAGCCCGCTATTACGTCCTGCGTCGACTGTGGCGCGTCATACGCCTGTGCCGGGGTTGCGATACCAGGGTTCGTAGAGGCGGCGATCGTAGGTGGGCTGCCCTCATCATGGAGGGCTGGTGGCTGAGGCTTCTATTTCATCGTGCATTAGGCCTATCCCACCTTGCGTTCAATTATCGCGTGAAAACCACCCAACGGTTCAGTGCCGCTGCCCGCCGGCCGCAACCGGCACAAGGGCGGACCCCGACCGAGTAGGTCGCCCAAGACCTCCGCGATCTCGGCAAGCGTAGCGTCGGAACACAGCTCGCCACAGCCGTCCCTGACCACACTCGGAGGGAATATCGACCACAGCAGGGCAATGGCGCCGGTTACGAATGGCGTCGCCGCGCTCGTGCCACCCGAGGTGACCGTTTGTCCGTTGGTGCCGAGGCTCGTGACGGCATCGCCGGGCGCCATCAGTCCCCGGCGCGCGATCGAGCTGCCTAGGTTCGATGCGGCCATCGGTCTGCCTGTCTCGTCGCAGGCGGCGACGGGAATGACCCAAGGATGCCGCGTGATCGCGGAACCGCCGACAGCGCCCTGATTGCCCGCCGCCGCAACTACGAGAGCGCCACGTGCCACCGCGTGGTCGAGGGCCTGCTCGAGCTTGCGACTCCCTGTTCGGAGAAGGCATTGCGAGCGCGACGCTCAGTTCAGAATCCGAGCGCCCGCGTCGACGCAGTCGACGATGGCGTCGGCCAGGTCGCCGGGGCTCGCGCTCGGTGTATCGGCGTTGCCAGGAGCCAGCTCGAGAAAGATCGGGCCGCACCAGCAGCGTGCAGCCGGGGCAGATCGCCAGCGCTGCGCCACGTTGCACAGGAGCCCGTCGACCAGCATGTTCTGCCATGCCAGGGTGTCGATCCGACGACGGAGGAGGAAACTTACCAGGACATTGGTGTCAATGACGGCGCGCGGCTCACGCGTCATCGAGCAGTCGGCGCAGCTTGCGACCGGTCAGGCCCTTGCGCCGGGCTTCCTCGCTCGCTTCCTTAGCGAGGCGCAGCAATCGCCCCACGTCGCGACGTGGCCGGGCGTCCACGACGACGCGGACCATGACATCCGGCGCGACGCCGAGTTCCGAGACCCATGTCTGCGGCAGCTCGGACGCCCTCATCTCCCTGCGGATCACCTTGGCCATGGCGCCATACGTAGGCCACCTGTTCGCCGCTGGCAATTCGGCGCGCTCGGCCTCGTGCCGGACGTCAGTCCCAGCCGTGCGCCTGGAAAAATCCGGCGCGGTGCAGGACGTCGCGGGAGTAATCGCGACCGGACGTGTAGAAGTCGAGATCGAGGCCATGGCGGATCGCGTGCAGGACGTTGCCGGCGCCGCAGTTGAGCGCTGCGAGCGCGCCGCGCAGCAGGGCGCGGCCGTGCAGCACGGTGCGGCGGCGCAGCAGCGCCCTGGCCTCGGCCACCATCCGGCAGCCGTGCGCGATGTTGATGGCCGGGTCCCGCCAGTCGCCGTCGCGCGCGAACGCCTCCGCGTCGTAATCGATGCGCAGCAGACCGCGGCCGAAGCCGAGACCGTCCGGCGGCAGCGGCGTGTCCCGCCACGGCCGGGTGAACGGCCTGGGCGCGAGGTCGACCGTGCCCTCGGCACCGCGCGGCTTCAGGGCCATGCCCCAGCGCGACTGCCGCGAGCCGAGCCCGACGACCACCGCCGGCAGCAGGCCCGCCTCGGCCGCGGCGGCCTCGATCAGGGCGCCGTAGCGGGCCGCGGCGACCAGCTCCTCCGACAGCTCCGGATCGTCGAGGCGATACGGCGTCGCCAGCTGGTCGCTCGAGGCCGGATGGCCGCGCATCGAGCAGCGCGGTCCAGGTCTCGAGGCCGACCACGCCGTCGGTCCGCAGGCCGCGCGCGAGCTGGAAGTCGCGCACCGCCTGCTCGGTGCCGTGGCCGAACAGCCCGTCGACGACGATGCCGCGGTCGATATGGCGGAGCCTGGCCTGCAGCTCTCGGACCTCGTCGCGCAGCTGCGGCGAGGTGTCGGCAAAGCCATCGTACAGGCGCAGGACGCTGGCAGTCATCGGTGCTCCTATGTCGGCGATGTGACGTTTCTGTAGACAAGGTATATTTTCCTACCACTGTCCAGCGATTCCGTCAAGCAAAACACACGATGGCAGGCGGTACTTGGCCGCCGGGACGGCCGCGAGCGCAGGATCGGTCGCGCGGCGATGCCGTGCCGCGCGAGATCTGCTAAGGAAGCGGTCCGCAAACTGGAGGCGTTCGATGAACCAGCCCCTCTGGCAGCCGCCCGGCGAGCGCATTGCGGCGGCCAACATGACGGCCTTCGCAGACGTGGTCGCGGCCCGGCATGGCCCCGAGCTTCGCGACTACGGCAGGCTGCGCGCCTGGTCGGTGGAGCGGCCGGCCGACTTCTGGTCCGAGCTCTGGCGCTACGCCGGGGTGCGCGCCAGCCGGCCTTGGGACCAGGTCCTGGAGGACGGCGAGCGCATGCCGGGTGCCCGCTGGTTCGAAGGCGCAAAGCTCAACTTCGCCGAGAACCTGCTGCGCCATCGCGACGATCATCTTGCCATGATCGCCTGGAGCGAGGACGGCAGCGCGGCGCACGCTGAGCTATGCCGAGCTGTACGAGCGCGTCGCGCAGCTGGCCGCGGCCCTGAAGGCGGACGGCGTCGGTCCCGGCGATCGGGTCGCCGCGGTCATGCCGCACATTCCCGAGACCATCATCGCCATGCTGGCTGTCACCGCGCTCGGCGCGATCTGGTCGTCCTGCTCGCCCGATTTCGGCGTCCAGGGCGTGCTCGACCGCTTCGGCCAGATCGCGCCCAAGGTGCTGATCACCGTCGACGGCTACCGCTACAACGGCAAGCCGATCGACGTGCGCGCCAGGCTCGCCGAGATCGCGGCGCAGCTGCCGAGCCTGCAGCGCATCGTCATGGTGCCGTTCCTCGATGCCGCGGCGGACCCGGGGCCGCTTGCCGGCGCGGTGCTCGAGCAGGACTATCGGATCGCCGGGGCGACGGTCGATTTCGCCCAGCTGCCGTTCGACCACCCGATCTACATCCTCTATTCCTCCGGCACCACCGGCGTGCCCAAGGCGATCGTGCACGGCGCCGGCGGCACGCTGCTGCAGCACCTCAAGGAATTGATGCTGCACACCGACCTCAAGCGCGAGGACCGGATCTTCTATTTCACGACCTGCGGCTGGATGATGTGGAACTGGCTCGTGAGCTCGCTCGCGGTCGGCGCCACCCTGGTGCTGTTCGACGGCGCGCCCTTCCATCCCGACGGCAACCGCCTGTTCGCGCTCGCCGCCGAGGAGCGCATCAGCGTCTTCGGCACCAGCGCCAAATACCTCGATGCCGTCAAGAAGGCGGGCCTGGAGCCCGGCAGCAGCCATGATCTCGGAGCGCTGCGCGCGATCCTCTCGACCGGCTCGCCGCTGGTGCCCGAAAGCTTCGACTTCGTCTATCGCAGCATCAAGGCGGACGTGCATCTCGCCTCGATCTCCGGCGGCACCGACATCGTGTCGTGCTTCGTGCTCGGCAATCCGATCGCACCGGTCTGGCGCGGCGAGATCCAGACGCGCGGCCTCGGCCTCGCGGTCGAGGTCTGGAACGACGACGGCCGGCCCGTGGTGGGCGAGCCCGGCGAGCTGGTGTGCGTGCGGCCGTTCCCCTCGATGCCGGTGGGCTTCTGGAACGACCCCGACGGCAGCCGTTATCGTGCCGCCTACTTCGAGCGCTTTCCCGGCGTCTGGACCCATGGCGATCGCATCGAGCTGACCGCGCATGACGGCCTGATCATCTACGGCCGCTCGGATGCGGTGCTCAACCCGGGCGGGGTGCGCATCGGCACCGCCGAGATCTACCGCCAGGTCGAGCAGATCGAGGAGGTGGTCGAGGCGCTCGCGGTCGCGCAGGAGTGGCAGGACGACGTGCGCATCGTGCTGTTCGTGCGCCTCGCGCCGAATACGACGCTGGACGACGCGCTGGCCGATCGCATCAGGCAGCGGATCCGGCAGAACTGCACGCCGCGCCACGTGCCGGCCAGGATCGTCGCGATCGCCGACATCCCGCGCACCATGAACGGCAAGATCGCCGAGCTCGCGGTGCGCGAGCAGATCCATGGCCGGCCCGTCCGCAACGTCGACGCGCTGGCCAACCCCGAGGCGCTGGCGCTGTATCGCGACCTGCCCGCGCTGCGCGACTGAGCGCCGCGAGCCGCCGCATCCATGCCCACGCCCCGGCCGATCGCCCGAACCATCTGGCTGGCCCTGCCGGCGACGGTGGCGCTCGCGGGCCTCGTCGCGCTCGGGCATCTGGCGCTGGTCCCGGCGCTGGTCGCCTGGCTGGTCGTGCTGGCGCTGAGCGGCGGGCTCGCCTGGGTGCGCGAGCGCCGGCTGCGGGCGACGCATCGCTACCTCGCAGCGCTCGCCGAAGGCCGGCAGCCGGATCCCCTGCCCGATTTCGGGCCGCTCGGCGGCGACGAGCTCGCCACCGCGCTGCACCGCCTCGACCGTGCGCTGGCCGAGCGCCGTGCGCGGCAGCAGGAGACCGATCAGCTGGTCTCGACCCTCCTCGACGCGCTGCCCGATCCCGTGCTGCTGGTGGCCGGCGGGCGCGTCGTGGTCAACGTCAACCAGGCGGCGATCGCGCTGTTCGGCGCCGATCCGAGCGACCAGCCGCTCGAGGCCCAGCTGCGCGATCCGGGCCTGCTCGCGGCCGTCGATCAGGCGCAGCAGGGCCGCGGCAACACCGAGCTCGCCCTGCAGCTTCTAGGCCCGCCGCGGCGCGCCTTCGGGGTCCAGGTCATGCCGGTGCGGCTGCGCGGGCAGCCGGCCGCGCTGATCGCGCTGCGCGAGCTGACCGAGCAGCTCATGATCGAGCAGATGCGCTCGGACTTCGTCGCCAATGCGAGCCACGAGCTGCGCACCCCGCTCGCCGTCGTGGTGGGCTGCATCGAGACCCTGTCCGGGCCCGCGCGCGACGACCACGAGGCGCGCGAGCGCTTTCTCAAGATCATGGCGGGCGAAGCCGCCCGCATGACGAGGCTCGTGGACGACCTGCTCTCGCTCTCGCGCATCGAGCAGACCGAGCACCAGCCGCCCCAGGGCCGGGTCGATGCCGCCGGCCTGCCTCGAGGGGGTCGTGGAGACCCTGCGCTCCTATGCCGCACAGCGGCGCGTCACGCTGAGCCTGCGGCAGGATCCGCAGCTGCCCCAGGTGGTCGGCGATCGCGATCAGCTGGTCCAGCTGATCAGCAACCTGATCGACAACGCGATCAAGTACGGCGGCGAGGGCGGCAAGGTGGAGATCGCCTGCGAGCGGGTCGCCTCGGCACCGGTCGCGGCGGGCCTGCTCGCGGGCCGGCCGGCCGTGCGCATCGTCGTCGCCGACCACGGGCCCGGCATCGCGCCCGAGCATCTGCCGCGCCTGACCGAGCGCTTCTTCCGGGTCGAGACGGCGCGCTCGCGCCAGCTCGGCGGCACAGGGCTCGGGCTCGCCATCGTCAAGCACATCCTGCGCCGCCACCGCGGCCACCTGGCGCTCGAGAGCGAGCTCGGGCGCGGCACCACGGCGACCGTCTATCTGCCGGTCGCCGATTCGGCAAACGAGCCGCGATTGTCATCAAAGCGTCACACAGCGGTCACATAAGCCGCATCGAAAGAGGGCACCGTCCTCGACAGAATTCACGTCAGCCATGGGGGGATCACACATGCGACGTGCAAGCGCGACCGCGATCGGCGTTGCCGGCGTGGCGACCAGCTCTCGTCCTCGGCGGCCCGGCCGCAGCGCAGGACCAGATCCAGATCGTCGGCTCGTCGACCGTCTTTCCCTACACGCAGGCCGTCGCCGAGCGCTTCGCCGCGAACACCGGCGCCGTCGCTCCGGTCGTCGAATTGACCGGCACCGGCGGCGGCATGCAGATCTTCTGCGAAGGCATCGGCACCGACTTCGCCGACATCACCGGCGCTTCGCGCGCCATGAAGGCTCGGAGTGGGATCTCTGCGAGCAGAACGGCGTCACCAACGTGACCGAGATCCTGCTCGGCTACGACGGCCTGTCGATGGCGGTCTCGCAGAAGGGCGAGGCGATCGACGTCTCCAAGGCGCAGCTGTTCGCGGCGCTCGCCGCGGAGGTCGAGGTCGATGGCGAGGTGGTCGCCAACCCCTACAAGAAATGGAGCGAGATCGACCCGTCGCTGCCGGACATCCCGATCACGGTCTACGGCCCGCCGCCGACCTCGGGCACGCGCGATGCCTGGGTCGAGCTGGTCATGCTGGAAGGCTGCGCCGAGTTCCCGGCGATCGAGGCGCTGGGCGAGGAGCGCATGGCGGAGGTCTGCCAGCGCATGCGCACCGATGGCCCGTTCATCGAGGCCGGCGAGAACGACAACCTGATCGTCCAGCGCCTGACCGCGGACCCGAACGCCTACGGCATCTTCGGCTACTCGTTCCTGTACGAGAACCAGGACCAGCTCAAGCCGATCGAGATCGGCGGCGTCGCGCCGAACGAGGAGACCATCGAGAGCGGCGAGTACGCGGTGTCCCGCCCGCTGTTCATCTACGTCAAGAACGACCATCGCGGCGTGATCCCGAACCTGCAGGAGTTCGTCGAGGAGTACGTGAGCGACGACGCCATGGGCCCGGGCGGCTATCTGTCCGAGCGCGGCCTGATCCCGCTGCCCGAGGAGAAGCTCAAGCAGGTGCAGGAGGCGGCAATCAACGCCGCGCCGATGGAGACCCCGAGCTCCTAGCGGCGCAGCAGGCGAACCGGTCGATCCGGCGCGCAGCGACCGCGCCGGGTCGACCGTCGCCTCGGAAAGGCGAGCGACTCCCGAAATGTCCGTGGTCACGCTCATCGGCGTCATTCTCGTGCTGGCACTCGTCGGCTACTGGCTGGGCCGCAGCCGGGCGCTGGCGATGGAGAGAGCGCGACGCCGCCGGGCGATTGCACTCGCTGCCGCAATACTACGGCTACTACGTCGCACTGTGGTGCGGCCTGCCGGCGGTCGCGCTGCTCCTGATCTGGCTCGCTGGCGCAGCAGGTCGTGGTCGACCGCCTCCTGCTCGCCGGCCTGCCCGCCGACATGACGGCGGGCGCCACGCCGCTCGCAGATCGACCTGATGGTCGCGACCATCAAGAACGCCGCCGCGGGCATCGTGTTCGGCCAGCCCAAACCCGAGATCATGGCGGCGGCCGACGCTCTACAGCACGCTGGTGTTCGGCGCGCGCGCGGCGCTGGTCGTGGTCCGTGCTCGCGGTCGCCATCGCCGGGCTGGTCTGGGCGCGGCAACGGGTCGCGCCGCGCTTTCGCGCGCGCGACGGGGTCGAGCGGATCATCGCCTTCCTGCTGGTGCTGTGCTCGCTGATCGCGATCCTGACGACGCTCGGTATCGTGATCTCGCTGCTGATCGAGAGCGTGCGCTTCTTCGAGCGCGTGCCGCCGCACGAGTTCCTGTTCGGCCTCAACTGGGAGCCGCAGATCGCGATCCGCGAGGATCAGGTGGCGGGTGCCGGCGCGTTCGGCGCGGTGCCGGTCTTCTGGGGCACCATCATGGTCAGCGCGGTCGCGTTGTTCGTCGCCCTGCCGATCGGCATCTTTGCCGCGATCTACATGGCCGAGTACGCGACCAGCGGCGTGCGCACGGTGGTCAAGCCCCTGCTCGAGATCCTGGCCGGCATCCCGACGATCGTCTACGGCTTCTTCGCGGTGCTGGTGGTCTCGCCGCTGCTGCGCGGCCTCGGCGCCTCGATCGGCCTCGACGTCTCGCCGACCGCGGCGATCGTGCCGGGCGCCGTGATGGGCATCATGCTGATCCCGTTCATCTCGTCGCTCTCCGACGATGCGCTGACCGCGGTGCCGCAGGCGATGCGCGACGGTGCCGCAGCGCTCGGCGCGACCAAGTCCGAGACCATCCGCCAGGTGCTGCTGCCCGCCGCCCTGCCCGGCATCATGGGCGGCGTGCTGCTGGCGGTGAGCCGCGCCGTCGGCGAGACCATGATCGTGGTCATGGCCGCGGGCCTGACCGCGACCCTCTCGCTCAATCCGCTGGACGGCGTCACGACCACGACCGTGCAGATCGTGACGCTGCTGATCGGCGATACCGAGTTCGACAGCCCCAAGACGCTGGCCGCCTTCGGCCTCGGCCTCGTGCTGTTCCTCTCGACCATGCTCCTCAACATCGTCGCGCTGCGCACGGTCAAGCGCTATCGAGAGCAAGTATGACTGACATCCCGGTCGGCCCGCCGCGCGTCGCCCAACCCGGCTGGACCTGGAGCGATGCGGCCGCCGCGCGGCTAAGCGCCGGCATGCCGCCGATCGCAGGCTGCGCCTCTACGGCATCGCTCGCGATCGCGATCGCGATCGGCCTGCTCGTCACCCTGCTGACGTCGATCGTGATCGCGTCCTGGACGGCCTGGACCGCGACCCAGATCCGGCTCGACGTCACCCTCGATCCGAACGAGATCGATGCCGAGGACCCGTTCCGCGGCGGCTATCAGGACCTCGTCCGCAACGCGATCTACGAGCTCTTTCCCGCAGGTGCAGAGCAACGCCGACAAGCGGGCCTGCGGGACCTGCTGAGCCAGGGCGCGCAGTTCCAGGTCCGCGACCAGGTGGTCGCCGATCCCGCGCTGATCGGCCAGACGATCAGCGTCTGGGTCCCGGCCTCCGATCCGATCGACCAGCTCGAGCAAGGGCGTGATCGACCGCAACCTGCCGCCCGACCGGCGCCGCGTCAACGACCAGCAGATCGGCTACTTCGATGCGCTGGTGGCGGACGGGACGGGTCCGCTCGGTCTTCAACACCACGCTGTTCACCGCCGCCGACAGCCGCTTTCCCGAGCTCGCCGGGCTCAAGGGGGCGCTGGTCGGATCGTTCTACCTCGTGCTGATCTGCTTCCTGCTGAGCGTTCCGACCGGCATCGCGGCCGCGATCTATCTGGAGGAGTTCGCGCCGAAGAACCGCTGGACCGACCTGATCGAGGTCAACATCAACAACCTCGCCGCGGTGCCCTCGATCGTGTTCGGCCTGCTCGGGCTTGCGGTCTTCCTCGGCTTCTTCGGCCTGCCGCGCTCGGCGCCGCTGGTCGGCGGCATGGTCCTCTCGCTGATCACCCTGCCGACCATCATCATCACGACGCGCGCCGCGCTGAAGGCGGTGCCGCCATCGATCAAGGAGGCGGCGCTCGGCGTCGGCGCCTCGCACATCCAGACGATCACGCACCACGTGCTGCCGCTTGCGATGCCGGGCATCCTGACCGGGACCATCATCGGGCTCGCCCACGCGCTCGGCGAGACGGCGCCCCTGCTGCTGATCGGCATGAACGCCTTCATCACCGCGGCGCCCGAGGGCATCATGTCGCCCTCCACCACCCTGCCGACGCAGATCTTCATCTGGTTCGACAGCCCCGAGCGCGGCTTCGTCGCGCGCACCAGCGCCGCGATCATCGTGCTCCTGGGCTTCCTGATCCTGATGAACGCGATGGCCGTCTTCTTCCGCAAGAGGTTCGAACGCAAATGGTGACGCAGGCACAAGGCACCGCTGTGCGGTCCTCGATCCAAGAGCAGGCCAGGGCGCTTCGGCATGGCACCGGGGCCGCCAACGGCAAGGCAGCCCAGCGGCTGGGCCCCGAGGCGATCGCCGAGACGCCGGAGCACGCCACGGTCGCGGCGGTGCCCGAGCCCAAGATCTCGGCCCGGAACGTCAACCTCTGGTATGGCGAGAAGCAGGCGCTCTTCGACGTCGGCCTCGACATCGCCGAGCGCGAGGTGACCGCGCTGATCGGCCCGTCCGGCTGCGGCAAGTCGACCTTCCTGCGCTGCCTCAACCGGATGAACGACGTCATCGACATCTGCCGGGTCGAGGGCGACATCCTGCTCGACGGCGAGGACATCTACGACCGCAGGCATCGACGTGGTGCACCTTCGCGCCCGGGTCGGCATGGTGTTCCAGAAGCCGAACCCGTTCCCGAAGTCGATCTACGACAACGTCGCCTACGGGCCGCGCATTCACGGCCTCGCCCGGAGCAAGAGCGAGCTCGACGAGGTCGTCGAGACCAGCCTGCGCGGGGCGGGCCTCTGGAAGGAGGTGCACGACCGCCTCGCCCAGCCCGGCACCGGCCTTTCGGGCGGCCAGCAGCAGCGGCTCTGCATCGCCCGCGCGATCGCCGTCAGCCCCGAGGTGATCCTGATGGACGAGCCCTGCTCGGCCCTCGACCCGATCGCGACCGCGCATGTCGAGGAGCTGATCGACGAGCTGCGCGCAGCAGTTCACGATCGCGATCGTCACCCACAACATGCAGCAGGCCGCCCGCGTCTCGCAGAGGACCGCGTTCTTCCATCTCGGCAAGCTGATCGAGTACGGCGACACCGACCAGATCTTCACCAACCCTAACGAGACCATGACGCAGGACTACATCACCGGCCGGTTCGGCTGAGCGAATGGGACCGTGGCATGATCGCTGATCACACCGTGAAATCCTACGATCAGGAAATCACCCACCTGACGCGCAAGATCCTCGAGATGGGCGGCCTGGTCGAGGACCAGGTCAGCCGCAGCATCGAGGCGCTGGTCGACGGCAATGTCGACCTCGCCGACCAGGTCGTCGAGCGCGACGATGCGGTCGATACGCTCGAGGAGGAGATCGACCAGTTCGCGATCCGCATGCTCGCGACCCGCCAGCCGGTCGCCGTCGACCTGCGGCTGATCGCCATGGCGATGAAGATCTCGAACGATCTCGAGCGCATCGGCGACTACGCCGCCAAGGGCATCGCCGCACGCTGCCATCGGCTCGCCAAGGAGCCGGCGCGACGTGCGGCCGCTGCATGCCATCCCGCGCATGGGCGAGCTCGTGCAGGGCATGGTGAAGGACGCGCTCGATGCCTACGTCCAGCGCGATGCCGACAAGGCGGTTGACGGTCTGGCGCCGCGACGACGAGATCGATCTGATGTACGATGGCCTGGTGCGCGAGCTGCTCACCTACATGATGGAGGACCCGCGCAACATCTCGGCCTGCATCGATCTGATGTTCATCGCCAAGAACCTGGAGCGGATGGGCGACCACACGACCAACATCTGCGAGAAGATCCACTACATCGAGCACGGCGAGCGCATCAATCGCATGCCGCTGACCGTGGTCGAGTAGGGCGGCGCCCGCGATGCGGCCCCTGGTGCTGGTGGTCGAGGACGAGACGGCGCTGCAGCAGGTCCTCGCCTACAATCTGGAGCGGGCGGGGTTCGCGGTCGAGCAGGCGTTCGATGCCGACGAGGCGCTGACCCTGATCGCCGAGCGCACGCCGGACCTGGTCGTGCTCGACTGGATGCTGCCGTACATGTCGGGGCTCGAGCTGTGCCGGCAGCTGCGCCGCAAGGCCGCGACCGCCAACCTGCCGGTGATCATGCTGACCGCGCGCACCGAGGAGCCCGACCGGCTGCGCGGCCTCGATACCGGCGCCGACGACTACGTCACCAAGCCGTTCTCGATCGACGAGCTGGTGGCGCGCATGCGCGCGGTGCTGCGCCGGGTGCGGCCGGTGTTCGCCGAGGAGGTGCTGAGCTTCGCCGACCTGGTCATGGACCTGGCGGCCCACCGCGTGACCCGGAGCGGGCGCGAGGTTCATCTCAGCCCGACCGAGTTCCGCCTGCTGCGCCAGCTGCTGGAGAGCCCGGGCCGGGTGTTCTCGCGCGGCCAGCTCTTGGACCTGGTGTGGGGCCGCGACCAGGACGTCGAGCTGCGCACGGTGGATGCGACCATCCGGCGCCTGCGCCGCGCCCTGAACGCCGGCGGCGAGCCCGACCTGCTGCGCACGGTGCGCGCGGCCGGCTACGCGCTCGACCACAGCGCGGCGCGCCTGGCGAGCTGAGCCGCGGCTGGCTTCCTCAGGGCAACGCGCGCGGCGCCGCAGGCGCGCCAGGCGGCGTCGCAGCCAGGCGCGCAGCTGCGCCCACGACGGGCGTTGCGGCGTCCTGGGCTCGAGGTCGATGCCGACCTCGGTGATCCGCTCGTCCCGCAGCGCGCGCACCACCAGCTCGATGTCGGCGAGCCGGACGCGGTCGCCGATCTGCGGCTGGCGGCGCAGGCGCTTCGGCACGAAATCGGCGAGCGGCATCGCCCGCTGCTCCTCGGGCACCGGCAGGTCGTAAAAATCCGCGAGCTTGCCGACCGGCAGCTCGCCGTCGAACGTGAACGCGCCGAAGCTGCCGGCGCCGTCGTCCGAGGCGGGCCGTTCCGCGAACAGCTCGTCGAGCACGATGGCCTGCGCCGGTGGTGCCAGCACCATGACCGAATCGCCGGGCTCGAGGCGATCGAGGTCGCGCGGCCGCACCAGCCGGCCATCCCGGATCGCGCCCAGGAGGCTCGTGTTCTCGAGCTGCAGCACGCGGCGCACGCCGCGCAGCGAGACGCGGCTGCCCGGCCCGACCGTGTAGATCATGAGATCGCGATCGCCCGAGGCCGGCAGGTCGATGTCGATCCGCTCCGGCGTCTTCGGCAGCGGCGGCAGCTCGACGTTCCACAGGCGCGCGGCGCGCGCCAGCGTCCAGCCCTGCACGATCAGCGAGACCAGGACGACCACGAACGCCACCTCGAAGTAGATCGAGGCGTCCTCGAGGCCGGACAGCACCGGGATCGTGCCGAGGAAGATCGCGACCGCGCCGCGCAGCCCCACCCAGGCGATGAAGGCGTGCTCGTTCCAGGCGAAGCGGAAGGGCAGCAGGCACAGCACCACCGCCATCGGCCGGCCGATCACCACCAGGAAGATCGCGATCAGCACCGCAGGGATCAGGATCGGCAGAAGATCCGACGGCGTGACGAGGAGCCCGAGCATGACGAACATGACCATCTGCGCGAGCCAGGCGAGGCCGTCGTGGAAGCGCTCGATCAGCTGCGTTGCCCGGTGGCGCCGGTTGCCGACCACCAGTCCGGCGAAATAGACGGCCATGAACCCGCTCGCATGCCGATGACTTGCGCGAGGCCGAAGGTGAAGAGGGCGAACGCCATGGCGAGGACGGGGTAGAGCCCGGCGGCGAGCTCGAGCCGGTTGATCAGCCCGACCAGAAGGAAGCCCGCCCCGACGCCGAGCACGGCGCCGCCGATGATCTGATGGTGAAATCGGCCGCCAGCTGCCATGGCCCACCGCTCGTCCCGGTAAGGAGCAGCTCGACGCAGCCGACGGTGAGGAAGACGGCCATCGGGTCGTTGATCGCGGATTCGATCTCGAGCAGGCTGCTCACCCGCGGCTTGATGTCGAGCCCGTGCAGGTGAAGCAGGAAGAACACGGCCGCCGCGTCGGTCGAGCTGACGATCGAGCCGATCAGCATGCTTTCGATCCAGCCCAGCCCGAGGAGCAGCTTGGCCGCGGCGCCGGTGAGCGCCGCGGTCAAGGCGACGCCGACGCGTGGCCAGCAGCAGCGCCGGCCAGGCCGCCCGCCGGAAGTTCCCGAAGTCGGTGCGCAGGCCGCCGTCGAACAGGATGATGGCGAGCGCGATGCTGCCGATGGTGTAGGCGGCGAAATAGTTGTCGAAGAAAATCTGGCCGGGACCGTCCTCGCCGAAGAAGATGCCGAGAGCCCAGGAAGGCGAGCAGCAGCGGCGCCCCGATGCGGGACGAGACCAGGCCTACGAAGATGCTGAGGAGCAGCAAGAACGCTCCCAGCAGGATCAGCTGATTACCAAGCTCCACAGGTGTGCTCGCGGAAAGAGGGTCGCCCGGTCATAGCACACCGCCGCGGCAGGCGGTCAAACGGTCCCTCCTCGTGGTCCGTGGATCGAAAGCGCCAGATCCCCGTTGATCGCTCGAGCGCCGTCGGGATCACTCCTCGGGGAGGATGGCTTCATGAGCGAGCGAAGTGCTGCGAGACAACCTGCGATCGCCCGGATCTGGCGAGGCCGCACGCGGCCGGAGCGTGCCGACGAGTACGAGGCCTACAATTACGAGGTCGGCATCAGGCCGCTGATCGAGAAGGCGGCAGGCGTCCAGACGTTCCGCGAGGATCGCGCGACGACGAGACCGAGTTCATGACGATCTCGTACTGGGAAAGCCGCGAGGCGATGTCGAGCTTTACGGGCGGCGACCCGACCCAGATCCACCACCTCGAGCGCGACGCCGAGTTCCTGATCGAGCTGCCGACAGAGCGTGCAGATCCTGACATGCGCAAGAGCCACGGCCGCACCGGCGGCGATCCGTGACGGTCTACGCCGGACGCGCGCTCTGGCTACGCGAATCACGATCGGCGGGGTGCTGAGCACGCCCGGCGAGAGGCGCTCGAGCCAGGTCTCGACGCCGAGAAGGCGGGCCTGGGCGCCGAGCAACGCGAGGTCCAGCGCCTGCTCCCAGAGCGTGCGCGGCGGCGGGAAGGGGCGAAGCTCGATCGGCGCGTCGGCCTCGAGGCCGATCTCCTCGCCGGGTCACCGCGAGCGCATCGGCAAAGCCGCCGAGATCGTCCACCAGGCCGCGCTCCTTGGCCTGCGCGCCCGGTCCAGACCCGCCCCTGGGCGACCTCCAGCACCTCCTCCTGCGACAGGTCGCGGCCGCGCGCGACGCCCTCGACGAACGACTGGTAGGTCCAGTCGAGAAAGGCTTCCAGCCTGGCGCGGCCGCGCGGGCTGTAGTTCGCTGGTCGTGGTCCACATGTCGGCGTTGGCGCCGCGCTGGGCGCGGCCCCAGGCGACGCCCATGTCCTGCCAGAGCTTGCGTCAGCACCGGCTTGCCCGCGACCACGCCGATCGAGCCCGTGAGCGTGCCCGGCGCCGCCACGATCCGGCTCGCGTCCATGGCGATCCAGTAGCCGCCCGAGGCGGCGACGTCGCCCATCGAGACGATCACGGGCTTGCCCTGCTCGACCGCGCGCCGCACCTGGCGGCCGATGGTGTCCGAGGCCACGGCGGAGCCGCCGCCCGAGCTGATCCGGAACAGGATCGCCTCGACGTCGGCATCCTCGATCGCATCGGCAAGCGCGCGCGCCACCGTATCGCCGCCCATCACCCAGCCGCCGAGCGGGCTCTGCTCGCTGTTGCCGCGCTGGATCTGGCCGATGCCGTGCACCAGGGCGACCACAGGCGCGTCGGCCGCAGGCTCGATCGCCGCGGCGTAGTCGAGAAGGTCGACCATGGCGCCGTCCTCGCCGGCCAGATCGCGCATCTCGGCGGCCGTGTCGTACCAGTAGCTCAGCCGGTCGACCAGGCCGAGGCTCTGCGCCTCGGGCGCCGTGTAGGGGCCGCCGTCGATCAGCTTCGCGACCGCCTGCGGCTCGAGGCCGCGGCCCTCGCCCAGGCCCTGCCTGAGCTGCTCGTCGAGCGAGCCCACCAGCGACTGCAGGGATTCGCGGTGCGCGGGCGTCATCTCGGATTCGACGAAGGTGTCGTAGATGGTCTTGTAGGCGCCGCGGCGATCGCCGGCCGGCAGGACGCCGAGCTTGTCCAAAAGGCCGCGGGCGAGCGGCGCCTCCAGGATCAGGCCGGTGAGGCCGAGCGTGCCCACCGGCTGCAGGTCGATGCGCTCGAACGCGCTCGCGAGATAGTAGCCGCCATTGCCGGGGCCGAGCTCGCCGAAGGCGTCGGCATGGGCCACGGCGGGCTTGCCCTGGTCGCGAAACCGCTGCACGGCGTCGCGCAGCTCCTGCAGCTGGGCAAAGCCCGGCCCCTGGCCGTCGAGGCGCACCAGCAGGCCCGCGACCCGCTCGTCCGCGCCCGCCTGGTCGAGCGCCATGACCACGTCGGCGAGCGAGGGCTGCCAGCCGACCGCGAGCGCCGCCAGCGGGTCGCTGCCGGCCACCTCCTCGAGGCCCTCGCGCAGGTCCAGGGTCAGCACCATGCGCTCGGGCAGGCTCGGCCGCGCCCGGCAGCATGAACCAGGCGAAGGCGCCGACGCCGATCGGCGCCAGCAGTGCGAGCGCGCCGATCATCGCCAGCGATCGCCGACCAGGATGCGCCCCAGGATGCGCCACAGCCAGCGCATCTCAGGCGGCGACCCGGCTGCGCCGCTGGCGCTCGCTGGCGGTCTTGAGCTGGCCGCAGGCCGCCAGGATGTCGCGGCCGCGCGGCGTGCGCACCGGCGAGGCGTAGCCCGCGCGCGCCACGATCGCGGCGAACGCGCGGATGCGCTCCGGCGGCGAGCAGCGGTACGGCGCGCCGGGCCACGGGTTGAACGGGATCAGGTTGACCTTGGCCGGGATGCCGCGGATCAGGCGGACCAGCTCGCGCGCATCGGCGTCGCTGTCGTTGACGCCATCCAGCATGACGTACTCGAAGGTGATGCGGTCGGCGGCGGGATAGGCGCGGCAGGCATCCAGCAGCCGGGCGATCGGCCATCTGCGATTGATCGGCACCAGCTCGTCGCGCAGTTCGTCGCGCACCGCGTGCAGCGAGATCGCGAGGCCGACGCCGAGCTCGCGCCCCAGGGTCTCGATCTTCGGCACCACGCCCGAGGTCGAGAGCGTGATCTTGCGCGCCGGGAAGGCGAGGCCGTCCGGGTCCATGGCGATGCGCAGCGCCTTGGCCGTGGCCTCGTAGTTCAGGAGCGGCTCGCCCATGCCCATGACCACGATGTGGCTGAGCCGGCGCGGCCCCTTGGGGCTCGGCCATTCGCCGAGCCGGTCGCGCGCGGTCAGGATCTGGCCCAGGATCTGGCTGGCGCTAAGGTTGGCCACGAGCGGCATGGTGCCGGTGTGGCAGAAGCTGCAGGTGAGGCTGCAGCCGACCTGGCTCGAGATGCACAAGGCGCCGCGATCCGCCTCGGGGATATGGACGGTCTCGATCTCGCGGCCCTCTGCGACCCGCAGCAGCCACTTGCGGGTGCCGTCGGCCGAGCACTGCTCGGCGACCACCTCCGGGCGCGAGACGACGCAATGCTGCGTCAACCTGTCGCGCAGGCCGGCCGGCAAGCGTCGACATCTGCGCCGCACCGCTGACGCCCCGATGGTACAGCCAGTGCCAGATCTGGCGCACCCGCATCGGCCGCGAGCGCTCCGGCTCGCCGAGCGCGCCGAGGATGCCTGCCAGCTCCTCGCGCGTGCGCCCGATCAGGTCGAGGCAGCGCCTCGCCCGGCCCCGGCAGCGCGAGCCCGGGCTCGGCTGATGCAGCTTGCGGGCTTCGCTCGGCACCGCGGTCCCGGACCTATCCGGCGCAGGCTTCGATCATCGCGTCGTAGGCCGCCGTGAAGCCCAGCAGCGAGTACGTGTCGAGCGAGAAGGTGTTGCGGGTCGAGGTGCCGCGCACGGTCATGTCGGAGCCCCGCTTCATCGCCGTGATCAGGGCCTGATCGGCATCCTCGCTCTTGGTCCAGGCATGCTCGCCGCGGGTGAACAGCATGAACTTGTTGCTCGCGATCGCGACCTCGACCTCGCTGTCGTCGAGGTAGCTGTAGCCGGGCTGCACGCTGACCTCGTCGACCACCTTGGGGCCCGGGCGCCGCGTCACCAGCACCGCCGGATTGTCGCGCCGGCTGTAGTTGCCCTCCTGCTCCTTCGGCTCGCTCGCCATGTAGCAGATCTTCTCGCCGTCCTCGGTGAAGGCGTAGACGTTCCAGTCGCGATACGTGCCCAGGAACTGCGGCGTCTGCGCCAGCGCCGGCGCCGCCCACAGGGCCACAAGGCACGCCAGGAGCGCGCGCGAGGTCGAGATGCCAAACATGCCGGTCATGGTCTCTGCGGATGGGTGTCCCAAGCACTGCTGCCGATATGTCGGCAAGTTTGGCGGCAAAAGCAAGGCTTGTCTCGACGACGCTGCCTGGCACGCGGCCTTGGACCTTGGCGGCGAACGGGGCTAGATTGTCCACGTTCTCCACCAGCCGGAGGATCCCGACCATGAAGTACGTTCTCCTGGGCACGCTCTCCGCGGACTGGGCCGAGCGGCATGGCGAGCGGACCGATCAGGCCAAGAAGAAGCTCGCCGAGCTCGGCATCAAGCTGGAATCCGTGCACTACACCCAGGGCGAGGTCGATTTCGTCGACGTCGTCGACGCGCCCGACCCGCAGGCCATGCTCGCCTTCTCGATCTGGTACGTCAAGCAGGGCTTCGGCCGCTTCCGCTCGCTGCCGGCGTTCGACGACGCGACCATGCGCAAGGCCCTCGGCAAGGCCTGACGCGCGGCTCCTTCCGGCGGGAGAGGGGTCGCGGGCTCGTGAACTGGACAGGCGCCGGCCCTGCGCCACTTTACGCATGGCGAAGCAGGGCGGGGACGCGCGCCATGTTCCGTGACCGAGCCGCAGGCGACTGCTGCATGGCGCCGGCGCGCTGGCCGCCACCGCGGCCCTGCCGGCCGGGGCGGCGGAGCCTGATCGCGACCCCGCCGCAGACCGACGGGCCGTTCTATCCCCTCTCGCTGCCGCTCGATGCCGACAACGACCTCGTGATCGTCGAAGGCGGCCCCGAGCGCGCCGCCGGCACCATCCTGCACCTCGGCGGCCGCGTGCTCGATGCCGACGGCCGTCCGGTGCGCGCAGCCAGGGTCGAGATCTGGCAGTGCGACGCGTTCGGCGTCTATCACCACCCGGGCGACCGGGGCGGGCCGGCCGACGTCCAATTTCCAGGGCTTCGGCGCCACCACGGCGGACGACGAGGGCGCCTGGCGCTTCCGCACCATCGAGCCGGTGCCCTATCCCGGCCGCACGCCGCACATCCACTTCAAGATCGCCGGCCCCGGCTTCGAGCCGCTCACCACCCAGATGTACCTCGCAGATCACCCGCTCAATGAACGCGACGGGCTCTATCGCCGTCTCGGCGAGCAGGCGCGCCTGGTGACGGTCGGCCTCGAGCCGGCGCCGGATCTGGAGCCCACCGTCAAGAGCGGCGCCAAGCGCGGCCTGTTCGACATCGTGCTCGGGCCGGGCGGGATCCCCCGCGACGGTTGATGCCGCACCCCCAGGGGCGCGGGGGCGCCACCCCTTGCCCCTTTCGGCCGGGTGAGGGTTTGTCTAGAGTGATGGCGTGTGGCAGCGCTCGCGGTTGGGGTGCCGAAAGCTCGATCATCCGACTGTCACGGCTTGCGATGACAGTGCGCCCGCCCCTGCGAGACCCTGCACCGGGAGGCGCGTTGCCTCCTCCCGCCGGCTCGAACCGGCGGTGGGCAACGCAGCAACAGGGAGAAGGTCATGAAGGGCGTACAGCTACCCGCCTTGCTGGTGAGCGCCATCGCACTTGCCGGACCGATCGCGCCGCCGGCTGCGGCCGAGGAGATCACCTACCAGCTCTGGTCGCGGCAGGACCCGTCCGGGCCGCTGCGCTCGGGCAACGTCGAGAAGGCCGCCGAGCGGCTCAACGCCGCGCTCGAGGCGGAAGGCTCCGACATGCGGGTCAAGGTCGAGGTGACGCAGAGCCCGGCTCCCAACTTCGACGACGGACGCCCTCCAGCTTCTGCGCGTGTACGGCATCGGCGAGGGGCCGGACATGTTCGTGCAGGCGCACGAGTGGATCTGCGCCTTCGTCCAGGACGGCTTCGTGCTCAATCTCGAGGAGCACATCGAGGCCAACGCGGAGCACTTCGAGGGCATCTTCCCGAGCCTCTGGGAATCGACCAAATGCCAGGGCGAGCGCTACGCCATCCCGCAGGATGCCGAGGCGCGCATGTTCTTCTACAACAAGCAGCTGCTGCGCGATGCCGGCTTCGAGGACGACTTCATCGAGAGCCTGCCCGACCGCGTGCTGGCGGGCGAGGTCACCATGGACGACCTCTCGGACATCGCCAAGCAGGTGGTCGACAACACCGATGCCGAGTACGGCATCCTGCACCGCCCCTCGATCGGGCCGGACTACCTCATGGTGTTCCAGACCTACGGCAACACCTTCGTCGACGAGGCGAGCGGCGACCTCCTGCTGGAGCCCGACAAGCTGGAGGACGCCTTCGGCTGGTTCGAGCGCAATGTCCAGAACGGCGTGATCCCCGCCAACAACACCGCGATGGAGTTCGATGCGATCCGCACCGAGTTCTATGCCGAGAACAACGCGGCCTTCTGGATGTACGGCATCTGGGATCTCGGCAGCCGGGCCTTCCCGACCTACGGCCTGCCGCAGGAAGAAGAGGAGTTTTTCAAGAACTGGGGCTGGATCGCGGCACCGCCGGCGGAGCAGGGCGGCGCGCCGAGCAGCCTGACCCACCCGATCATCTATGCGGTCAGCGCCGACGTCGAGCACCCGGAGCTCGCCGTCCGGCTGCTGGGCTTTGCCTCCGATGCCGACCTGAACACCGATCACGCGGTGACCACCACGCATATCGGCATCAAGGAGGAGCAGCTCGAGGACCCGCGCTATCAGGAGGCCTGGACCCTGGCGCGCGCGACCGAGATGCTCGAGTTCACCAAGTACCTGCCCAACAATCCGGGCTTCGGCGATCTCAACCGGATCATCTACCAGGCCATCCAGGGGGTCGAGACCGGCCGGCTCACCGCCGAGGACGCCGCCCTGTTCGTGGTCGACGAGGCCGAGGCCCAGCTCGACGGCGTGATCGTCAAGTAGCCACGGGTGGTGCGCGGGCGATCCTGCGCGGATCGCCCGCAGCGCTGCACGGTGCGCACCAGGCACGCTCACGATGTGAGGGCGGGGGGCAAGGGTGGCCGCGATCGCAGAAGATCAGGCAATCCGCCGGGGCGCGCCGCGCATCGCCGAAGGCGCGCCAGCGCGTCAACATGCTGATCTTTCTCGGCCCCGCGATCCTCCTGACGCTCGCCTTCTTCGTGCTGCCGGTCATCGTCAACATCGCCGTGTCGTTCACCGATCTGGACCGGTCCCTGACCGTCACCGGCTTCACCACCGAGCAGTATCAGAAGGTCTTTGCCGGCGATCGCCGCCTGACCCAGGTGATCGGGCTGACGCTCATCTACGTCTTCGGCACGCTCGCGATCTTCAACGTGACCTTCGGGCTGATCCTGGCGCTCCTGACCACCGCCATCCCGAAGGCGTCGGGCAGCTTCTTTCGCGGCGTCTGGCTGCTGCCGCGCATGAGCCCCTCGGTGCTCTACATCCTGTTGTGGCTCTGGGTGATCAATCCGTCCCAGTTCGGCCTGCTCAACCAGATCCTGATCCAGGTCTTCGGCGCGGTGCAGCCGGTCGACCTGCTGAGCAGCGCGCCGGTCGCCCTGATCATCATCTCCAACGGCTTCATCGGCGCGTCGATGGGCATGATCATCTTCACCTCCGCCATTCGCGGCATCCCGGAGCATCTGTTCCACGCCGCCCGGGTCGACGGCGCCGGCACGCTCGCGATCGTGCGCCACATCATCCTGCCGGCGCTGCGCTGGCCGATCAGCTTCATCACGATCTATCAGACGCTCTCGCTGCTGGTGAGCTTCGAGTACATCCTGCTGCTGACCGAGGGCGGGCCGTTCTTCGATACCACCGTCTATGCGCTCTACATCTACCGCCGCGCCTTCGAGAGCGGCCAGTATGCCTATGGCGCGGCGCTCGCGATGTTCCTGATCGTGATCGGCATCGTGGTGGCGCTGCTCGGCTGGCGGCTGTTCGACATGCGCCAGCTGCTGCAGCGGCCGCGGATCGAGGTGCACTGAGCATGGCGACCGCCGTCGGCGAATCCGGGCAGGCGCTCCGCCTCACGCAGACCGACTGGGATCGGCTCGCGGCACGCGCCCGCTGGTCGCGGCGCGCCGGGATCTCGGCGATCTATGCCTTCCTGATCGCGGTCTCGCTGCCGGTCATCCTGCCCTATTTCTGGCTGGTCACGATCGCGTTCTCGGCCAGGACCGGCATTGCCGAGACCTCCGTGCTGTGGCGCTCGGTCCTCGTCCTGGTGCCGGCACTGCTGGCGTTCTGGATCTGGTCGCTCGTGGCGAAGAGCATGCGGCAGATCGCGATCGGCTCGATCGTGATCGTCGTCGCCGCCCTGGTGCCGTTCCTGATCCTGGTCGGCCCCGAGCTGCATCTTCGCAACTTCATCTTCATCTGGCAGCCCGATTTCGTCGACGTCGTCCGCTCGCGCACGGGCGAGGTGGCGGGCAGCATCAACTTCCCGAGCGTCTGGCTCGCTTTCGCCAACTCGCTCTACCTGGCCGCCGGCCAGACCCTGATCGTCGCGACCGTCGCCTCGCTCGCGGGCTACTACCTCTCGCGCTTCCAGTTCCCGGCGCGCGGCGCCATGCTGCGCTCGCTGCTGGTCCTGCACGCGTTCCCGGTGCTGACCCTGATCGTGCCCCTGTTCCTGATCCTGAACTATGTCGGCCTGCTCGACACGCTGATCGGCGTGATCCTGGTCCTGGTCGGCCTCGAGCTGCCGTTTGCGATCTTCATCATGAAGGGCTTCTTCGACGCGGTGCCCTGGGACATCGAGATGAGCGCCTTGACCGACGGCGCGTCGCGCCGCCAGGCCTTCCTCCAGGTCGTGCTGCCGCAGGTCAGGAACGGCCTGATCGCGATCTCCGTGTTCTCGTTCATCCGCGGCTGGGAAGAGTATATCTTCGTCTTCACGTTCCTGATCAAAAACACCAACTGGACCATGAGCCTGTACATGTTCTTCGTGCGCGACGACGTCATGGGGACGGACTTCGGCGTCGTCTCGGCCGTGGGCGTGTTCTATCTGGTGCCGAGCCTGGTCATGTACGTCGCGGCGCAAAAATACCTGATGCAGATGTCGGTCGGCGGCATCAAGGGCTGAGCCGATGGCGCGCATCGAGTTTCGCAACATCCAGAAGAGCTTCGGCGACGTCCTGGTGATCCCGGGCATGGACCTCGTGATCGAGGACGGCGAGTTCGTAGCCCTGCTCGGCCCGTCCGGCTGCGGCAAGTCCACGAGCCTCTTGATGCTCGCCGGCATCTACCTGCCGAGCGGCGGCGAGATGCTGTTCGACGGCGCCCTGGTCAACGAGGTCGAGGCGCGCGATCGCAACGTCGGCATCGTGTTCCAGTCCTACGCGCTCTATCCGCACATGAGCGTGCTGCAGAACATCATGTTCCCGCTCAAGTTCAAGAAGGTGCCCGAGGCGGACGCGCGCCGGCGCGCCGAGGAGGCGGCCCGCCTGGTGCAGGTGCACGAGCTGCTGCAACGCCGGCCGGCGGAGCTCTCCGGCGGCCAGCAGCAGCGCGTGGCGCTGGCCCGCGCCCTGGTCAAGCGGCCGCAGCTGCTGCTGCTCGACGAGCCGCTCTCCAACCTCGACGCCACCTTGCGCCTGACCATGCGTGCCGAGATAAAAACCCTGCAGCGCCAGCTCGGCGTGACCTCGATCCTGGTCACCCACGACCAGCTCGAGGCGACCACCATGGCCGATCGCATCATCTGCATGAGCAAGGGCGAGATCGAGCAGATCGGCACGCCGGACGACCTCTATCTGCGCCCGCAGAGCCTGTTCGTCGCGGGCTTCATCGGCGCGCCGCCGATCAACCTCCTTTCGGGCGAGGTCGCGGGCGACCGGCTGCGCATCGACGGCGCGTCCCTGCCCTACGCGGGCGAGGCCGGCGGTGCCGTCGTGCTCGGGCTGCGGCCCGAGGCGCTGCGCTTCGAGGCGGGCGGCCTTCCCGGCCGGATCACCGAGGTCGAGCCGATGGGGCGCGAGACCCTGTACCTGGTCGAGAGCGATCTCGGCACGTTGCGCGTGCTCGAGGCCGGCTCCTCGGTGCGGCACGGTTTCGGCGACCCGGTGACCGTGGCGTTCGATGCCGACGCGACCCTGATCTTCGATCGGGCGAGCGAGCGCCTGGTCCAGGGCCACGCCCGCATGCCCTCCTAGCCGCCGTGCTCGACCTCGTCTGCGAGACGACCACGGCGGCGCTCGAGCCGCCCTCGCAGGAGCAGCGCGCGGCGCTGCTGCGCCTGCCGCCGACCCGCGCGGCGCATGCCGAGGCGCTGGCGCGGCATCGCTGCGCTGTTCGATCGGGTCGAGCTGGCGCCGCCGCCGGCCGCAAAAACCCTCGTCGCGCCGGCGCGGATCGCGTTCTGGAACGCCGAGCGCGGCAAGGACCTCGACGCCTCGACAGCGCTGCTCGGCGGGCTCGCCGCCGACGTGCTGCTGCTGTGCGAGCTCGACCTCGGCATGGCCCGCTCCGGCCAGGCCCACACCACGCGCGAGCTGGCCCGGCGCCTTCGCACCGGCTACGCCTTCGCCGTCGAGTTCCTGGAGCTCGGTCTCGGCGATGCCCGCGAGCAGGCCTGGCATGCAGGGCGAGCTCAACCAGGCCGGGCTGCATGGTGCGGCGATCCTCAGCGCCTGCACGCTCGAGCGCCCGGCGGTGATCCGCCTCGAGACCACGGGCGACTGGTTCGACGGCCGCCACGGCGAGCGCCGGGTCGGCGGCCGGATCGCGATCGTCGCCACCGTGCGAATCGAGGGCGTGGCGGTCACCCTGGTGAGCGTGCACTTCGAGAGCCACGGCGACCCCGCCCAGCGTGCTTCCCAGATCGGCCGGCTGATCGAGGCGATCGAGACGTATGCGCCGGGCCGGCCGGTGCTGATCGGCGGCGATCTCAACACCTCGACCGTGAGCCGCGACTGGGCGCGCGGCACCGGGGTGAAGCCCGTCCTGCCGGAAGAGCGCGTGCTCGACCCGGTGCCCTTCGAGCCCATGTTCGAGGTCGCGGCCGCGCACGGCTACGACTGGCGCGCCTGCAACGCGCTGAACGTGCCGACCCAGCGCACGCGGCCGGACGGCACGCCGGCACCGCCGCTCGGCAAGATCGACTGGTTCCTCTGCCGCGGCCTGTTGGCGAGCGATCCCGCGACGCTGCCCGCCGTCGACGCCCGCGGCGTCGCGATCTCGGACCACGACGTGCTGGGGGTTACGATCGCGCCATGAAGCTGATCAGCTACAACATCCAGTACGGCAAGGGTAAGGATGGCCGCTACGATCTCGCGCGCATCGCCGGCGAGATCGAGCACGCCGACGTGATCGCCCTGCAGGAGGTCGAGCGCTTCTGGCAGCGCTCGGGCGAGCGCGACGAGCCGGCGGAGCTCGCGCGGCATCTGCGCGCCTTCCACTGGGTCTTTGGCGCCAACCTCGACATGGACGCGAGCCAGCCGGACGACGAGCGGCTTTCCGGTGCACCGGCGCCGCCAGTTCGGCACCATGATCCTTTCCCGCACGCCCATCATCTCCTGCCGCAATTTTCCGCTGCCCAAGTTCGGCACGCTCACGCAGCACAGCATCCAGCAGGGCGCGCTCGAGGCGGTGATCCGCTCCGAGCGGGGCACGGCCCTGCGGGTCTACTCGACGCATCTCAGCCACCTGTCGCCGGCGACCCGGCTGCCGCAGGTCGAGGCGCTGTTGGCCATCCACCGCCGCGCGCCGGCCGAGGGCGGCGCCTGGTGCGGCGGCCATCCGAGCGCTGCCGCGGGCTGGACCGAGGGCGAGATGCCGCCGATGCCGCGCGAGGCGGTGCTGATGGGCGACTTCAATTTTTCGCCCGATGCCGAGGAGTACCGGCGCATCGTCGGCCCCGACAGCAGCTACGGCCGCCTCAACAACCTCGAAGGCTTCGTCGACGGCTGGGTCGCGGCCGGCCATGCCGAGCACGAGGGTGCTACCTGCGAGGGCAAGCGCATCGACTACATCTTCGTCGCCGCCGCCTGGCAGGATCGCATCCGCTCCGCCTGGATCGACGAGCGCGCGCAGGGCTCCGACCATCAGCCGATCGGCATCGAGCTGGACGTCTGAAGCCGCTCGCAGCGCCTTGACGGCGTGCCGCGCGCCAGCAACAACGATCGTGCGCGCTCGGAGGAGTGGAAGCGATGGCGGGCTATGCCCACCCGGAGGCACTGGTCGACACGGCGTGGGTGGCCGCGCACGGGCGCGACCCCGGCGTTCGCCTGGTCGAGGTCGACGTCGACACCTCGGCCTACGAGCAGGGCCACCTGCCGGGTGCGCTCGCCTGGAACTGGACGACGCAGCTCAGCGACCCGGTGCGCCGCGACGTGCTGTCCAAGGACGCCTTCGAGCGCCTGATGGCGCAATCGGGCATCGCCAACGACACGACCGTCGTGCTGTACGGCGACAACAACAACTGGTTCGCCGCCTGGGCGCTGTGGCAGATGAAGCTCTACGGCCACGCCGACGTGCGGCTGATGGACGGCGGCCGCCGCAAGTGGGTCGAGGAAGGCCGCGATCTCAGACCGCTGTGCCGTCGCCGCCGCCGGCCCGCTACGTCGCGAGCGGCCCGGATCTGGCCCTGCGCGCGTTCCTCGCCGAGGCCATGGCGGCCTCCGCGAGCGGCAGCGCCGGCTTGGTCGACGTGCGCAGCCCCGACGAGTTCACGGGCCGCATCCTGGCGCCGCCGGGCCTGCCCGAGACCTGCCAGCGCGGCGGCCACATCCCGGGCGCCAAGAACATCCCCTGGAGCCAGGTCTGCAACGCCGACGGCACCTTCAAGTCCGCCCCGGAGCTGCGCGCGCTCTATGCCGGCAAGGGCATCACCGGCGAGCGGCCGACGATCACCTACTGCCGCATCGGCGAGCGCTCGAGCCACTCCTGGTTCGTGCTGAAGTACCTGCTGGGTTACGACGAGGTGAAGAACTATGATGGCTCCTGGACCGAATGGGGCAATCTCGTGGGCATGCCGGTCGAGAAGGGATAGGCGGTGCAGGAATCCGAGACGGCGATGAGCGTGCAATCAAGCCGGCGAGCCCGGCTTGCCGGAGGGCTGGCAAGCGCGCTGACGGCCGTCGCCCTGCTCGGCTGCGCGCCCATGTGGCCCGGCGGGCCGGGGCTCTCGCAGCCGCCGAACGTAGGCGAAGCGAAGATCGCCGCGACCGACTACTACAATTCGGGCGCCTACCAGCGCGACATCATTGCCGTGACCGAGGAGGCCAGCGCCTGGATCGCCGAGCGCGCGCCGCAAGTCGAACGCCCCGCCCTGGTCCTCGACATCGACGACACCTCGCTTACCAACTGGGAAGTCATCATGGCGGATGACTTCGGCCGCATCTTCAACGGACCTTGCGATACGCTTCCCGCGGGGCCGTGCGGCTGGGTCGCATGGGACCTGCGCGCCGCCACGCCCGCCATCGAGCAGACGCTGGCAGTCTTCGCGGAGGCCCGCGTCCTGGACGTCGCGGTGTTCTTCATCACCGGCCGCGACGAGACGCAGCGCGCCGCCACCGAGGAGAACCTCTCGAGCATGGGCTACGGCGACTATGCCGGGCTGTCCATGATACCCGTGGGCGCCCACTTCGCATCGGCCGCCGACTTCAAGGCGCCGCAGCGGGCAAAGATCGAGGCGGAAGGTTTCACCATCATCGCCAACATGGGCGATCAGCCCTCCGACCTCGCGGGCGGCCACGCCGAGCGGACGTTTCTCCTGCCCAATCCCTTCTACCGGATCCCGTAGCGCGCCCATGGAGCAGGGTCGGCACAGCAGGGGTGATGCAGCATGATCAAGCCGGAGGTCACCTCGTTCTTCCATGCGGATTCCAACACCGTCGGCCACCTCGTGCATGCGCCGGGCGACCGGCGCTGCGCGATCATCGACGCGGCGCTCGACTACGACCAGGCCGCCGGCCGCACCAAGACGGATTTCGCCGACGGCATCGTCGCCCATGTCCGCGAGCATGACCTGAGCGTGGAGTGGATCCTCGAGACCCATGCCCATGCCGACCATCTGAGCGCCGCTCCCTACCTCAAGCAGCGCCTCGGCGGCAGGATCGGCATCGGCGAGCACATCACGGACGTGCAAAAGCTGTTCAAGACCCTGTTCAACGTCGAGAGCACCTTCAACACCGACGGCTCGCAGTTCGACCGGCTGTTCAAGGAAGGCGACCGCTTCGAGATCGGCACGCTCGAGGCGCATGTGCTGCACACGCCCGGCCACACGCCGGCCTGCATCACCTACGTCATCGGCGATGCCGCGTTCGTCGGCGACACCCTGTTCATGCCGGACGGCGGCACGGCGCGCGCCGATTTTCCGGGCGGCGACGCCGCCACGCTCTATCGCTCGATCGAAAAGATCCTGGCGCTGCCGCCGGAGACGCGCCTGTTCATCTGCCACGACTACGGCCCCGGCGGGCGCGCGATCGCCTGGGAGACCACGGTCGCCGAAGAGCGGGCGAAGAACGTCCACGTCCACCAGGGCGTGAGCGAGCCCGAGTTCGTCAAGATGCGCACCGAGCGCGACGGCAAGCTTGCCGTGCCGACCCTGCTGATGCCCTCGATCCAGATCAACATGCGCGCGGGCGAGCTGCCGCCGCCCGAGGACAACGGCGTCTCCTACATCAAGATCCCGATCAACAAGCTCTGAGCCGCGCCTCAATACCAGAAGCCGAGCATGCGGCCGCGCGGCTGCTGCGCTGCCGCCGTGCGTGCGCCGGGCCACGGCATCGTCTCCTCGAAGGCCGGCGCGTGCGGGTGCCGCGGCCTGGAGTGCCTGCAGGCGCGCGATGCGCTGCGCCGTCGGCGGATGCGAGCGCAGCAGCGACGGCTCGGGCAGCCGGTAGCCCGGCATCAGGATCTGCTCCCACACCCCGCGCTGGAAGCGCTCGAGCTTGGCGAGCGCTGAGGCGAGCCCCATCGGATCGCCGGTCAGCCCGGCCGCATCCAGGTCGGCCTCGTACTCGCGCGCCCGCGAGAGCGCCAGCTGCAGGAGCGTCGTCAGCTGTGGTGCCAGCACCAGCAGCGGGATCACGAACCAGGGGAAACCGGTCGCACCGCCCAGCCACAACGGTATCGCCAGGACCAGGAGCAGCAGGCCGACCATGCGTCATCAGGCGGGTCAGCCGGCCGACCAGGTCGGCCAGCCCCATCAGCCACAGATCGTTGTTGCGGATGTGGCTGAGCTCGTGCCCCAGCACGCCGGCCAGCTCCCGCAGGCTCAAGGTGCGCAGCATGCCGTCGGTGAGCGCGATCACCGCATCGTCGCGCTCGCCGACCGCGAACGCGTTCAGCATCCGGCTCGGGATGTAGTAGAGCTTCGGGCGGTGCCGCGAGCCCGGCGCGCGCGGCCAGCCGGTCGAGCACGGCGAACACCTCGGGCAGCTCCGGCGGCCCCAGCTCGCGCGCCCGATACAGCCGCAGCACCAGGCCCGGCGAGATCTTTGGGCTGAACGCCAGCGCCAGCGCGCTGCCGAGTGCCATGCCGACAAGGCCGTCGGGGCCGAACAGCACCCAGCCGCACAGCGCCAGGAGGCCCACCATGCCGCCGAGCAGGATGGCCGACTGCACGAAGTTGCGCAGCTTGTGCCGGCGCTGCTGGCGCGCGTCCAGCGGCGCGAGATGGCCTGTCCTGGTCTGCGGACCGAGCATGACGGACGCCCGAGCTTCGTTGTGCGTACGTGGCATGAGGATAGGCCTTGCGCCGCAGCGGACAACCGTCCGCGGCCTGCTCAGGCGGTGCGCAGCTGGCGCAGCTGCTCGAGGCTCAGCCGGCAGAAGTCGAGATCGACCGGGCCCGCGATGCCGTCGACCGTCCCGCTTTGCGAATGCTGCCAGAAAGTCCAGGCCTGCCAGCTCGCGGGCACCTCCGGCTGCGGCGCGTAGCAGGCGAGCCACAGCGGGTAGCCCCCGAGGTCCGCGCCGACGTTGTCGCGCCAGAACGAGGGATCGGTATAGACCACGGGCTTGCAGCCGAGCGCCGCCTCGACCGTGCCGAGCCAGGTCTCGATGCAGGCAGCCAACGTCGCGGGCGCCACGCCATTGGTGACCTCGACGTCGAGCGCCGGCGGCAGGGCGTCGTCGTCGAGCGTGACGACCGAGAGAAAATGCGCCGCCTGCTGCCTGGCATCGAGGTTCGGATGCAGGAAGTGGTAGGCGCCGCGCAGGAGCCCGGCCGCGCGCGAGCCCTGCCAGTTCTGGGCAAAGCGCGGATCGACGTCGTCCAGGCCCTCGGTCGCCTTGATGAAGGCAAAGCGGACGCCCGCGGCCGCGACCGCACCCCAGTCGACCTCGCCCTGGAAATGCGAGACGTCGATGCCGGCCAGCGGGGCTTCGTCGCCAGCGCTCATCGAAAGGTCTCGCCGTCAGCCGCAGACGATCAGCGGAAAGCCGATCGCCTTGTTCACGACGTCGGCGATGGCGCCCAGGATCTTGTTGAGCGCCTGCTCGACCTGCAGCAGCAAGAGGCCGGTGGTCGCGACGATGACCGACTGGGTGGCGCGCAGCTGCATCCGCAGGATCAGATCGGCGACGTCCTGGGTGTAGTTCTTCGCGGCGACGTTGGCCTCGATGGAGACGATCGTCGCGGCGATCTTCTGCAGCTCCGGAACCGTGTAGCTCTCGATCTGCTCCCAGCAGCCGGTGAACGCCCCTTCGGCGGCCGAGACCATGGTCTTCGCGAGACTGCCGCTCTTGAGTGCCATGACCTTGCTCTCCTCAGTTGACGCCCTGCTTCTTCGCCAGCTCGAAGGTCATCGCCGCGGTGACGGACGCCGTGACGGCCGATTCGGCCTGGCCGAGCAGCGTCTGCTTGGTGGCCCGCGGGGCGTTCTGCAGCGACTGCGCGATCGCCGGCGTGAAGCCCTGAGCCTCGCAGGTGGCCGAGGTCTGGCCGTAGATCGCCTGGTGAAAGCAGGCGGTATCGGTCAGCTGCTCCTGGATGTAGGTGAGCAGGATCGTGGTGCAGCTGCCGGCAGGCGGCGGCTGATCGGTCTTCGCCTCGTCCGGCAGCACGATCGCATCGACCCGCTGCACCGCACTTTGCGTGATCGCTGCTGCTGCTGCACGATCCGTCCGGGTCGCTCGCCTCCGAGCGCTGCACCAGCGTGCCGATCGCCGCCTGCTGCGCGTTGTAGAAGCCCGTGTTGCTGGCGTAGCTCGCGTCCTCGGCCGGCACGTTCTCCTTGATCCCCGCCATGAACTGCAAGAAATCCCGATTGAAGGTCATCAGCCCGTCGTCGATCACCTCGTCATAAGGTGCGACCAGCTGGACGGCGCAGGCAGCGAGAAGCACCGCCGATGCGAGCGCGGCGGCTGCTCTGGCCCCGCCAGGAAATCGGCGCGCCATGATCGCCCGACCCTCCCTTCATTGCCCCGGCCCGACATCCGCGCGGAAGGATTTCGGCAACTGAAGTGTACAACCGGCCTCGAGCGGCGTCAACCAGCGGGCGAGGCCGGTAACGTCTGGATCTGAAAATCTCCTGATCAGGTAGCAAGCGCACCAAGACGGGGCCGGCCTATCATGCAGCGTGCCGCGCTCGGGCTACGTTGGCGTGCCGCTGAAGGCCCAGACGGCAAGGACGACCAGCCGCCGATGATGATGACCCCTACGGCGAGGCCGCCAAAGACGATGATGCGGGACGTCCAGGTCGCGAGTTCTTCCAGGTCGGTCGGGTCGTCTTTGTCCCGGCGGGCCAACGCAACCGTCTCCTCGTGATTTCGGCGGCGCCGGTGATTTGACCCGCTGGATGAACAGCGGTCGACCCACTCCCCTTCACAATCCCGTTGGGTGCAACTCCCCCTCATACCACCACCTCGACCGCGATCTCAGGCGACGTGAGGGGCGCTGTAGCGGCTTTGAGCGCGCTTGGCACGAAGCGCTGCATCTCGTCCCGGAAGGCCCCGCGCGAAAAGGGTCTCTAATCGGGCAAGGGGGTGGTTGCTCGGTGTGTTGCTGCCGACGTCATGGTTCTTTTCGGGCTCAAAGGCGCCAGCATGAGGGTCGCGAGGCGCCGATCAGGACCCTGGCCTCGGCGAGAGTGTAGAAAATCTCCCAACCCTGCGCGAAAGGGTGATCCGGCTCGCGGCGATCGGTCACCTGACGCATTTTTGCGTCGCCCTGTCGCATGACGGTTTTGGCTCCAGGAGGCTGGAGGCGAGACTCAAGCTTTTCTCAGAGCGACATGGACACTAGTTGACTGTAATTTGATAAAATCCCGACACAGCAGACTGTTAGGCTGAGATGCTCGCAACGGGCATGCGGTGGAGGCTCGGATCAATCGGATCAAGATCCGGGCACTACTTGCGGAAAGAACAGAAGGACAAATCAAAAGGCCGTCGCATTTTTGCGCCACCTGCGTCATTTGCAATAGACGGTGACGCATGGGCGTCCTGCTCGTTGATGGTCGAGGGCTGACTGTACAGGTTCGATCAGGCACACGGATTTTTGCGGGCTTGCGCTCGATTTCGCAGGCGGTGCTCTAGAAATGTGACATAAGCCGCCTTTACCGCGGCGTTACATCGACGCGGCGGCGCTCGACGGCGTCGTATTTCGCCCGCGACGGGGCCGCCGGCAGGCGCGCGAGCGGCCGCTCGCGGCCATCCTCCACCACCTGAGGCGGAACCGTCCGTCTTTCTTGCCTCGTTGGAGGGGCTCCTGTATCAGCGGAGGCGATGGGGATGGGGTCCCCCGACAACCGCCCGCCGGGGCTGATGACTCCTACCGAGCACCATGGGGTCTGGGCAGGTAGGAGGCATGGCGTGAAGAGCTTTCTTGTGGTTTTCCTCGGCGCTGGCATCGGCGGCGCGCTTCGCCACGGCGTCAACGTCGCCGCCTTGCGTCTTCTAGGCCCGGGATTCCCGCACGGCACGATCACGGTGAACGTCGCGGGCTCGCTGATCATGGGCCTGCTCGCGGGCTGGTTCGCGCACAAGGCCGATCCGGGGCTGACGTGGCGCCTGTTCCTGACCACGGGCATTCTCGGCGGCTTCACGACGTTCTCGGCCTTCTCGCTGGACGCCGCCCTGCTCCTCGAGCGGGGCCAGTTCGTCCTTGCCGCACTCTACGCCCTCAGCTCACCGGTCCTGGCGATCCTCGCCCTGTTCGCGGGGCTGTGGCTGATGCGCGCCATCGCGTAGGCGTCGTTTTACGGACCGGAGCCTTGTATGGTGCAAAGGGACACCGCGTGACGGCCGGCAGCGCATCATCTCGATGAGGTACGGACATGGGCAGGAAGAAGAGCGCTACCAGCGCGCGAATGGATCGATCCCGATGACGCGCCCGAGCTGACCGAGGAGTGGTTCGATACCGCCGACTACTACGAAGGCGACAAGCTCGTTCGGCGTGGCCGGCCGAAATCGGAGGCGCCGAAAGAGGCCCTCAGCCTGCGCCTCGATCCCGACGAGATCGCGCACTATCGGGCGACGGGTCCGGGCTGGCAGTCGCGAATCAACGAAACTTGCGCAAAGCCGCGAACCTGAAGGCGCGCGGCTAACCCACCCCCGCCCTGGCCACCGCCAGAACTTGAAATTGTCGGGAAAAGCTGGAGCGGGCGAAGGGATTCGAACCCTCGACTTCAACCTTGGCAAGGTTGCGCTCTACCCCTGAGCTACGCCCGCAGCGCCGCAGCACGACACGCCGCGATCGGCCGCTAGATAAGAGACGGCGGCGCCTTTGGCAAGGGAGAAGCGCTGGCGATGGTCGCAGCCGGCGCCTCCCCTTGATCGGGCCTGCGCTGTTCGCCATGTTAGGGCCAGCGCCGGTCTTGCCAAGCAGAAGGGATTGGGATGGCTCTGTTGTCGGGACTGATGAGGAAGGCGGACGCCAAGCCCGCGGCCAACGGCGACGTCGTCAAGGACAGCGACACCCAGAACTTCATGAAGGACGTGATCGAGGCGTCGCGCAGCCAGCCGGTCATCGTCGACTTCTGGGCGCCCTGGTGCGGCCCCTGCAAGCAGCTCGGGCCGATCATCGAGCGCGTGGTGCGCGCCGCCGGCGGCAAGGTGCGGCTGGTCAAGATCAACATCGACGAGAGCCCGGAGCTCGCCCAGCAGCTTCGCATCCAGTCGATCCCGATGGTCTACGGCTTCGTCCAGGGCCAGCCGGTCGACGGCTTTGCCGGCGCGCTGCCCGAGAGCCAGATCAAGGCGTTCGTCGAGCGCCTCGCCGGGCC
Organism: uncultured Alphaproteobacteria bacterium; assembly: GCA_963753315.1. GTDB lineage: Bacteria > Pseudomonadota > Alphaproteobacteria > Geminicoccales > Geminicoccaceae > DASUGG01. Next base: position 48,345 of record CAVWCI010000027.1, on the reverse strand, counting down.
GGTCGGGCCGAGCCCGGTCGAGGCCGCGCTCGAGCAGGCCAAGGGCGCCATCGCGCGCCGGCCAGATCGACGTCGCGCGCCAGCTCTACGAGCGGGTGCTCGGCGCCGAGCCCGAGAATCCCGAGGCGCTCGCAGGCGCTGCGCGCTGCCAGATCGCGACCGGCCGGCTGGCGGCGGCACGCGAGATCCTCGACGGCGTGCCGACCCAGCACGCCAATCACGTCGAGATCGGCGGCGCCCGCGCCGCGCTCAGCCTCGCCGAGGAGGCCGGCACGCTGGCAGACCCCGAGGCCTTGCGCGCGCGGCTGCAGGCGGATCCGGACGATCACGCAGCACGCCTCGATCTCGCCACGAGCCTGTTCCTGCGCGGCCAGGTGGAGGCGGCGATCGACGAGCTGCTGACCATCGTGCGCAAGGACCGGGAATGGCAGGAGCAGGCTGCGCGCAAGCAGCTGATCAAGTTCTTCGAGGCGCTCGGCCCCAATCATCCGGCGACGGTTGCCGGCCGCCGCAAGCTGTCCGCGGTGCTGTTCTCCTGAGGCCGGGAAGGCGAGAGGCTGACGTGATGGCGGTAGGTCGAGACGGGCCTGAGCGGCGCCATCCCGAGCCGCTTTCCGATCTTTCCGCTGCCCGGCGCGATCCTGCTGCCGGGCGGCAATCTGCCGCTCAACATCTTCGAGCCGCGCTATCTGCACATGACCCGCGATGCGATGCGGACCGACCAGGTGATCGGCATGGTGCAGCCCTGCGGCGATGCGACCGGCGAGCGGCCCGAGATCTACCATGTCGGCTGCGTCGGCCGGATCGCGAGCTTTTCCGAGACCGAGGACGGTCGCTACCTGATCAGCCTGACGGGGCTTTGCCGCTACGACGTCCTCGAGGAGCTGACGGTGACGACGCCTTATCGCCAGGTCGTCGCCAGCTTCGAGCGCTGGAACCGCGATCTCGAGGAGGCGGTGCCCTCGGACAGCCTGCGGCCGACGCTGTGCGCGGCGCTGCGCGCCTATTTCGAGGTCAACGACATCAGCGCCGACTGGGCGCAGATCGAGGCTGCGCCGCTCGCCGGCCTGATCACCTCGCTCGCGATGATCTGTCCCTTCGAGCCGTGCGAGAAGCAGGCGCTGCTCGAGGCGGCAGGCGTCGACGAGCGTTGCCGGGTGCTGATCGCGCTGCTGCAGATGGGCGCGCTCGGCGACAAGGACATGCTGGCACGACACTGAGGCGCTGATGACGGACAAGCCCGAGCCGACGCCGGTCGATCCCAAGCTGCTCGATCTCCTGGTCTGTCCGCTGACCAAGGGGCCGCTGCGCTACGACCGCGAGCGCCAGGAGCTGGTCAGCGAGCAGGCCGGGCTCGCCTATCCGATCCGCGACGGCATTCCGATCATGCTGGTCGACGAGGCGCGCCCGATCGACGAGGACGAGGCGATCCCCGAGGAGGTTCAGGCCACGCCCGCCCGCTCCCGAGCCGACGATGACGGCTGAGGCAGGGCCGTGGCCGACCGAGCTGCGGGTCGATCGCGCCGCCAAGCTGCTGATCGCGACCTTCGATGACGGTGCCCGCTTCGAGCTGCCGGCCGAGCTGTTGCGGGTCGAGAGCCCGTCCGCCGAGGTCAAAGGGCACGGCCCCGGCCAGAAGACGATCGTCGCCGGGCGCCGTCATGTCGGCATCATGGATCTGGAGCCGGTCGGCAACTACGCGGTCCGCATCATGTTCGACGACCTGCACAACACCGGCATGTATTCCTGGGGCTACCTGTACCATCTCGGCCAGCACCGGGAGCGCCTCTGGGCCGACTACCTGGCCGCGCTCGAGCAGCGCGGGCTGTCGCGCGACCCGTAAATCCTGCGATCGCCGGCGCGCCGGCGCTGCAGCCGGCGCAGTGGCTAGCGCTCGAGCGGCACCTGGCTGCGCGAGCTGACCTCCAGGAGATCGATGCAGCCGACCTCGTTGCCGGAGCCGTTCTCGCACCGCGGCACGCCGTTCACCAGGATGCTGCCGATCTTGTCGCAGGCGGTCTCGTCGAGGAGGAACGAGGCCAGCGTCTTCTTGTCCTCATAGAGCGGCGCCATGTCGAGCAGCATCTGCTTTGCCGCGATCCCGTCGGCGTCGAAGACCACCAGATCGATCTGGAAGCGGCTCAGCTGGTGGCCGGTCCGATTGTCGAACAGGAACGAGGACAGGCAGCCCTGCGCGGTGTCCTCCATCTTGTTCAGCTCGATGGTCAGCGCGCCGTCCTCCTGGGCATGGCCGGCGGCCTGCCAGCCCATGGCCGCGACGAGCGCGAGCGCGCCGCCGCCGAGGCATGCGAGGGATCGAGATGCCATCATGTGATCGTCTTTCCGGTTGCGGCGGGCATGTCATCCCCATTTGCGGCGGGCATGTCATCGCACCGCAAAAGACCAAGCTGAACTAGGCATTACACACAGCCGTTGGCGCTGTCCAGGGTCGACTTTCCCGCCCCATGGTTGATATGTACGCGGTCGTTGCCCCTGCCGCCCCAGTGCGGTACCGATGGCAAAGCCAGCATCGCAACACCGTCTGGCACGGTGCTTGCAACAACCGGTGCGATCATGACCAAGTCCAGCCGTGGCAAGTTCTTCGAGGATTTCGCGATCGGTCAGACGATTCACCACGCGACGCCGCGCACCGTGACCGAAGGCGACGCGGCCTTGTATCTGGCCCTCACGGGCTCGCGCTTTCCCCTCCACTGCTCGGCCACCATGGCGCGGATGGCGGGCCTGCCGCGTGCGCCTTTGGACGAGCTCCTGACCTTTCATCTCGCGTTCGGGCGCAGCGTGCCCGACGTCTCCGCCAACGCGATCGCCAATCTCGGCTATGCCGACGGCCGCTTCGGCGCGCTGCTCTATCCCGGCGACACGCTGCTCGCCACCTCGGAGGTGATCGGCCTCAAGGAGAACTCCAGCGGCAAGACCGGCAATGTCTGGGTGCGCACCCACGCGTCGAAGGACGACGGCCGCCATCTGCTCGACTTCGTGCGCTGGGTGATGGTCAACAAGCGCGATCCGGGGAGCCCGGCGCCGCAGGCGGTGATCCCGACGCTGCCGGACCACGTCGCGCCCGAGCGGCTGGTGGTGCCGGCCGGCCTGCGGCCGCGGCACTTCAACCGCGCGCTGGCCGGCTCGCTGCACGCCTTCGAGAGCTACGCGGTCGGCGAGCGCATCGACCATGTCGACGGCGTGACCATCGACGAAGCCGAGCATCGCCTGGCGACGCGCCTCTACCAGAACACTGCGGCGGTCCACTTCAACGCCCATCGCGAGCGCGACGGCCGCTTCGGCCGCTGCCTGGTCTATGGCGGCCACGTGCTCAGCATCGCCCGCTCGCTGTCGTTCAACGGCCTGGGCAACGTTCTCCATCTCGCCGCGATCAACGGCGCGACGCACGTCAATCCGGTGTTCGCGGGCGATACCATCTACGCCTGGTCGGAGGTGCTGGATCGGGCGGATCTCGAGGGCCATCCGGACCTCGGCGCGCTGCGCCTGCGCCTGGTCGCGACCAAGGACCGGCCATGCTCCGACTTCCCGCTCAGGGATGCCGGCGGCGCCTACCTGCCCGAGGTCGTGCTCGACTTCGACTACTGGGGCATCCTGCCGCGCTGAGAGTAGCCTCGCGATGAAGCTCCATACGACCAAATTCGGCCTCGCCTTCGGCATCGTCTATGCCGTGGTGTTCTTCCTCTACGGCGCTGTCGCCGCCCTTTCGGGCTGGGGTGGTGCGATGGCGGAGATGATCGGCAGCTTCTACGTAGGCTTCGGCCCGACGCTCGGCGGCGCGCTGATCGGCGCCCTGTGGGGCTTCGCGGTCGGCTTCGGGTTCTTCGCCCTGGCAGCGTCGATCTACAACCGGCTGGTCGGCTAGCGCCGGAACGGAGGAAGGGTGGGTCGGCTTGCGGGATCGGCCGACCGATGCCATAAGGGTCAGGGGGTGTTAAACGCTCGCGCCAGGGCCGCAGATCCTACGTGCCGAAGGTCATCTGTTCGGCACCATCCGGCGATCTCTCAGAGAGCGCCTCGGGCCTTCGCGTGCTGGTCGTGCGTTCTTCGCTCGTCACAGCCTATGCCGCCGCGCTCGGCACGACCGTTTGGGCCACCTTTCTGGAACTCGATCGATCGCCCCGCAGTGACCTTCCACTGGCGACGGAACCGACTCGAGGCGCAGCCGGTGCTGCCGGCAGATGAATGGCGGGCGTGGGCGCGCCAGCAGGCCCGCTTGCAGGAGCGCGTCGCGGCCCTGATGAAGGCGCAACCGATGCGGCCCGCCGATGTGGCGCCTGTCCCATCGCCCGCGCCAAGCGCCACGAAGTCGACCCAGACCGCGTGGTCGCCCCCCGAGCCGGCGCTGAAGCCGGTCGAATGGCTGCTCGCGTACCATGTGACTGAAGAGCCCGCACCCTCGCCTTGGGCAGCGACGGAATCGTTCTGGTCACGGTTCCTGACGCTGCTCGAGCCGGCTTCGGCGTCGACGATGGCGGGCCGCGGCGATGGCGAGCGCCAGCGCAATGTTGCTGCCAATGTGGCGGCCGGGATCCAGCCAGGCGCCACGGAGCGCAGCAGCGGACAGGCTGGCACCGGCGCGGGCGATGACGCTGCGGGCGATCGCAGCCCGCCCAGCGATCGGAATCCCGGCAGCGACCGCAGCGCCGGCAGCGACCGCAGCTCGGACGGCGACAGAAGCTCGAGCAACGACCAGAGCGCAGGCTCCGACCGGAGCACTCGCGGCGACAGGGGCGTGGCCGGCGATCGAGGCGATCGCGGTGACCGGGGCGATCGCGGCGATCGAGGTGACCGCGGCGACCGTGGTGATCGCGGCGACCGTGGTGATCGCGGCGACCGTGGTGATCGCGGCGACCGGGGATCGAGGTGACCGAGGCGACCGTGGTGACCGAGGCGATCGAGGTGACCGAGGCGATCGAGGTGATCGCGGCGATCGCGGCGACCGTGGTGATCGAGGCGATCGAGGCGATCGGGGTGATCGCGGCGACCGTGGTGATCGAGGCGACCGTGCTGACCGTGATGGTCGGGGCGACCGGGGCGACCGCGGCGACCGGGGTCGGGGACGCGACTGAATGCTGCACACCAACGGGCGATCCGCGCCCGGTGGTGACCGTGCGTTGCCGGCCGCTGGCGTTGACTTGCGCAATGCTGGCACTATCCTCTCGCCAGCCGCGCCCGAGCGGCGTCTGCTTGCATTCGAACCAGCGCGGAGCTCCATGATGGCTCAGGCCGATCGGCCCCTGTCGCCCCACATCCAGATCTACCGGTGGCCGCTCAGCATGGCGCTCTCGATTGCTCATCGCACGACAGGCATCGGCCTGGCGCTCGGGCTGATCCTGGTGACCTGGTGGCTGCTGGCGCTGGCAAGCGGGCCCGAGGCGTTCGCCACCGTGCAGGCGGTGATGCGCTCCTGGTTCGGCCTTCTGCTGCTGTTCCTTTGGACGCTCGCGCTCTATTTCCATCTCGGCAACGGCGTTCGCCACCTCATCTGGGACGCGGGCTACGGCTTCGAGCTCGATGCGGCGCGCAGGTCCGGGATCGCGGTGCTGATCTTCGCCGGCGCGATGACGGTCCTGACCTGGCTCGTGATCGCGCTCGCCGGCTGAGGAGATCCTTCGCGATGGCTTATCGGACCCCGATCGCCAAGGTGCGCGGCCTCGGCGCCGCCCGCTCGGGGCTGCAGCACTGGAAGATGCAGCGGCTGACCGCGATCGCCAACGTGCTGCTGGTGCTGTGGTTCATGTTCAGCGCCATGGCGCTCTCGGGCAGCGGCTACGACCAGGTGCGCGCCTGGCTGGGCTCGCCGGTGACGGCGAGCCTCGTGGTGCTGCTGATCATCTCCACCTTCTACCACGCGCGCCTCGGCCTGCAGGTCGTGGTCGAGGACTACGTCCACCACGAAGGTGCCAGGATCGCATCGCTGGTGGCGATCGCGCTGATCGTGCTGGCCCTGGCCGTGGCCTGCATCGTTGCGGTCCTCACGGTGGCAGTCGGAGGCTGACGATGACCAAGGCGTATCCGATCACGGAGCACTCCTACGACTGCCTGGTCGTCGGCGCCGGCGGATCGGGCCTGCGGGCCGCGGTCGGCATGGTCGAGGCCGGCCTCAAGACCGCCTGCGTCTCGAAGGTCTACCCGACGCGCTCGCACACGGTCTCGGCGCAGGGCGGCATCAACGCCGCGCTCGGCAACATCGAGCCGGACGACTGGCGCTTCCACATGTACGACACGGTCAAGGGCTCGGACTGGCTCGGCGACCAGGACGCGATCGAGTACATGACCAAGAACGCGCCGGCCGCGGTGATCGAGCTCGAGCACTACGGCGTGCCGTTCTCGCGCACCCCGGAAGGCAAGATCTATCAGCGCGCGTTCGGCGGCCAGTCGACCGACTACGGCAAGAAGCAGGCGCACCGCACCTGTGCCGCGGCCGATCGGACCGGCCACGCCATGCTGCACACGATGTACCAGCAGGCGCTCAAGAACAAGGTGCAGTTCTTCAACGAATACTTCGCGCTCGACCTGATCCTCGACGAGGACAAGGCCTGTCGCGGGGTCGTGGCACTGTGCCTCGAGGACGGCACGCTGCATCGCTTCCAGGCCCAGCTCACCGTGCTGGCGACCGGCGGCTACGGCCGGATCTACTTCTCCTGCACCTCGGCGCACACCTGCACGGGCGATGGCAACGCCATGGTGCTGCGCGCCGGCCTGCCGCTGCAGGACATGGAGTTCGTCCAGTTCCACCCGTCCGGCATCTACGGCGCCGGCTGCCTGATCACCGAGGGCGCGCGCGGCGAGGGCGGCTATCTCGCCAACAGCGAAGGCGAGCGCTTCATGGAGCGCTATGCCCCCAACGCCAAGGATCTGGCATCGCGCGACGTCGTCTCGCGCGCGATCCAGGTCGAGCTCAACGAGGGGCGCGGCTGCGGTCCCGACAAAGACTACGTCCACCTGCATCTCGATCACCTCGACCCGGACCTCCTGCAGGAGCGCCTGCCCGGGATCTCGGAGACCGCCAAGATCTTCGCCGGCGTCGACGTGACCAAGGAGCCGATCCCGGTGGTGCCGACCTGCCACTACAACATGGGCGGCATCCCGACCAACTACACGACCGAGGTGGTGGCGCCGAGCGCGCACGACCCGGACAGCATCGTCGCCGGGCTGATGTCGGTCGGCGAGGCGAGCTGCACCTCGGTCCACGGCGCCAACCGCCTGGGCGGCAACTCGTTGATCGACCTCGTGGTGTTCGGCCGCGCCGCGGCGCATCGGGCGCGGGAGCTGGTGACGCCCGGCGCCGCGCACAGGCCGCTGCCCAAGGATGCGGGCGAGGCCGCGATCGACCGGCTGGACCGGGTGCGGCACGCCGGCGGCAGCATGTCGACCGGCGAGATCCGGCTCAACATGCAGCGCACCATGCAGCGCTATGCGGCGGTGTTCCGCACCGGCGAGGTGCTGGAGGAGGGCGCGCACAAGCTCCATCAGGTGGCCCACAGCCTGGGCGAGATCAGGCTGACCGACCGCTCCATGATCTGGAATTCCGATCTGGTCGAGGCGCTGGAGCTGCAGAACCTGATGCTGCAGGCGGTCGCCACCATGCACTCGGCCCAGCATCGCACCGAGAGCCGCGGCGCGCACGCGCGCGAGGATTTTCCCGAGCGCGACGACGTCAACTGGCTCAAGCATACGCTGTGCTGGGTCGATGCCGATCACACGGCGCGCCTCGGCGAGAGGCCGGTGCACACCAGGCCGTTGACCAACGAGGTCGAGCCGATTCCACCGCAAAAGCGGGTTTACTGAGCTCGTCCGCAGCTCGGGCGCCGAGGAGACAGGATGGTTGAGATCGCCTTGCCCAAGAACGCGCGCGTCGAACCGGGTGCCACGCACGCCGCGCGACCCGGCGCGAAACGGGTGCGGCAACTTCAAGGTCTATCGCTTCGACCCCGACAGCGGCCGCAACCCGCGCCTCGACACCTTCGCGATCGACCTCGACGACTGCGGCCCGATGGTCCTCGACGCGCTGATCAAGATCAAGACCGAGCTCGACAGCGGCCTCACCTTCCGCCGCTCGTGCCGCGAAGGCGTGTGCGGCTCCTGCGCGATGAACATCGACGGCGGCAACACCTTGGCCTGCACCCATGCGATCGAGGACATCGACGGCGACGTCCTGGTCTATCCGCTGCCGCACATGTACGTGATCAAGGATCTGGTCTCCGACTTCTCGCAGTTCTGGGCGCAGTACGAATCGATCGAGCCCTGGCTGCAGACCGAATCGCCGCTGCCGGAGCGCGAGCAGCGGCAGGATCCGGGCGATCGCGCCAAGCTGGACGGGCTGTGGGAATGCATCCTGTGCGCCTGCTGCTCGACCAGCTGCCCGAGCTACTGGTGGAACAGCGACCGCTTCCTCGGGCCGGCGGTGCTCCTGCAGGCCTATCGCTGGCTCGCCGACTCGCGCGACGAGAACGCCGGCGAGCGGCTGGATCAGCTCGAGGACCCGTTTCGCCTGTACCGCTGCCACACGATCATGAACTGCACCAATACTTGCCCCAAGGGGCTGAACCCGGCCCAGGCGATCGGCAGCATCAAGAAACTGATGGTTGATCGAGATCTGTAGAATTCAACTTTGTTATCTCTTGCACAGTCTGTGGAAAACCGTTACTTTCACACCTCTAGATAAGCCGGAAAGACGGCACGCTCTTAGAGCATCATTCCGTTGGGGAGGCCTTTGGCCTCCTTTTTCTTGTTATACCAGCAGTTGGGGACGACGCAGCAGCCGCGGTCGCCGCGCAGGCAGCGGGCGGCGTGCCTGCTTTGGAGGCGAGCATGAATCTCCATCGTCTGCTCTCGGAACGCGCCGAGGCCGGCCGGCCGGTGCGGGTCGGGCTGATCGGCTGCGGCAAGTTCGGCACCATGTTCCTGGCGCAGGCGCGGCTGACCCCGGGGTTGCATGTCCTGGGGATCGCCGACCTGAACCCCGAGCGGGCGCGGCGCTCGTTGCAGGGCGCCGGCTGGCCGGAGGAGCAGCTTGCCGCCGGCGATCTCGGCCAGGCGCTGGCCAGCGGCAGCACCCATGTCGGCGATGATGCGAGCGCCCTGATCGCGGCCTCCGGGCTCGATGTGCTGGTCGAGGCGACGGGCGACCCGCGCGCCGGCCTGCGCCACGCGCTGGCGGCGATCGAGCACGGCCGTCACCTGGTGATGGTCAATGTCGAGGCCGACGTCCTGGTCGGGCCGGTGCTCGCCGAGCGGGCGCGCAAGGCCGGCCTGGTCTACAGCCTGGCCTACGGCGACCAGCCGGCGCTGATCTGCGAGATGGTCGACTGGGCGCGCGCCAGCGGCTTTGACGTGGTCTGCGCCGGCAAGGGCACGCGCTACCAGCCGCATTTCCACCAGTCGACGCCGGCCACGGTCTGGACCCATTTCGGCATCACCGACCGAGCAGGCCGAGGCCGCCGGCATGAACCCGAAGATGTTCAACAGCTTCGTCGACGGCACCAAGTCGTCGATCGAGATGGCCGCGGTCGCCAACGCCACCGGCCTGGAGCCGCAGGCGCGCGGCCTCTCGTTCTTCCCCTGCGGCACCCACGACCTCGCCCGCGTGCTGCGGCCCGAGAGCATGGGCGGGCAGCTCGAGCGCGACGGCACGGTCGAGGTGATCTCCGATCGCGAGCGCGACGGCCGGCAGGTCCACAACGACCTGCGGCAGGGCGTCTACGTCACCTTCCGCGGCGCCGACCGGATACGCGGCGGCCTGCTTCGCGGCAATATGGCGTCACCGTCGATCCGAGCGGCACGATCGCAGCGCTCTGGCGGCCGTTCCATCTGATCGGGCTCGAGCTCGGCATCAGCGTCGCCTCGGCCGCGCTGCGCGGCGAGCCCACCGGCTGCCCGCGGGGCTTTCGCGCCGACGTGATCGCGACCGCCAAGCGCGATCTCGAGGTCGGCGAGATGCTGGACGGCGAGGGCGGCGAGACCGTCTGGGGCAGCCTCGTGCCTGTCGCGACCTCGATCGCCGAGGAGGGCCTGCCGATCGGCCTCGCGCATGGCGTCGCGCTGACCCGGCGGGTCGCGGCCGGCCAACGCCTCAGCCTTCGCGACGTCGCGATCGACCGCAACGAGCAGGCCCTGCGCCTGCGCCAGAGCATGCTCGCCGCCTGAGGTGCTGTCGGCTTTCCTGGTCAGGATCGGATCGGCCGAGCGGTGCGGTCAGGTCAGCCCCAGAAAGTCGCGCTTGCCGATCGGCACGCCGCAGTGGCGCAGGATGTCGTAGGCGGTGGTGGCGTGGAAGTAGAAATTCGGCAGCACGAAGCTCACGAGGTATTGCTGGCCCTTGAAGCGCAGCTCGCGGGTGCCGGCGGTGATCGTGATGTCGCGCTCCTCCGAGCCGTCGATGTCGCTCGGTTTGAAGCCCTGCACGAACTCGATGGTCCTGGTGATGCGCGCTTTGAGAGCGGCGAAGGTGGTCTCGTCGTCGGCGTATTTCGGCACCTCGACGCCGGCGAGCCGTGCGCAGCAGCCCTTGGCGTGATCGGTCGCGATCTGGACCTGGCGGGTGAGCGCAAACATGTCGGGCGCAAGCCGGTAGCCGAGCAGCACCGCCGGGTCGATCTTGCGCTCCGCGGCAAGAGCCTCGGCTTTGCCCAGGATGGAGGAGAGGGCGTTCAGTGTCTGCAGGAAGGCCGGGACCGAAGCCTGGTACATCGACATGGGCATGGCTGCACCGCAATGCTTGGTTGAGGGGCGGAGGAAATCTGCGCCGGACGCGGCCGCGCCGCAAGCGGCTTCCGGGACCCGGCCCGACCGGCAGCGGCGCAGCGTCCACCGAAGCCTCGATCACAGCCGGTAGAACCGGGCGGCGTTGTCGTGGAACAGCGCCCGCCGCTCGGCCTCGGAGAAATCGGCGGTGATCTGGTCGAACGCGTGCCAGATCGCGCGGTAGTCGGCGTGCAGCCTGTCGACCGGGAAGTTGGACGCGAACATGCAGCGGTCGGTGCCAAAATCTCGATCGTATCCAGCACGAACGGGCGGATCAGCTCCGCCGTCCAGTCGTGGTGGAACATGGCGAGGCCCGAGATTTTCGCGGCCACATTGGGCGCTGCGGCAAGCGTGCGCATGCCGTTCCGCCAGGCCTCGACGTAAGTCGCGGTCGCGCTTCCTGCGGCATGCCGGTGTGATTGAGAATGATCTGCGTATCCGGAAAGGTCCGCGCGAGGTCCAGCGCGTCTTCCATTTGCTGCCAAAAGATCTGCAGATCGAACGACAGGCCGTACTTGGCCAGCAGGGCATAGCCCTGGCGCCATTGCGGATCGCGCAGCCAGTCGCCGCGTTCGGTCGCGCAGTAAAGGGGTTCGCCCGCCTCGTAGTTCAGGAGGTAGCGGATGCCGCGCACGTTCGCATGGCCGCAATGCCGCTCGAGCGTGGCCTCGACCCTCGGGTCGGCGAGATCGGCGAACGCGACGATGCCGTGCGGGAAGCCGCGCGAGCCCGGCGCATCGGCGACCGCCTGCAGCCAGGCCGTCTCCGCGACCGGGTCGCGGCGGTCGATCTCGGCCTGCAGATGCACCGATTTCACCAGCTCCAGCCCCGCCGCATCCGCCAGAAAATCGTCGAGCCGGTAGCTCCGGCAGATCGGCGTGAGGTCGCCCGCCGGATGCGGGGTCTCGGGCCGCAGCCACGGATAGTCGTGCCGCTCCAGGTCCCACAGGTGATGGTGCGGATCGATGATCTGCATGGCTACTCGAAGACGTGGTGCGCGGTGCGGTTGCGCACGATCAGGTCCCAGTCGTAGGTGACGCCCAGGCCAGGGCCGTCCGGCACCGGGAAGCAGCCGTCCTCGCCGATGTCCTCCAGATAGTCGCTGTAGCCGCAGGCATAGACCGGCGGCATGCAGTTCGGCATGTCCGGGCCCACCAGCGCCTGCTCGTAGAAATGCGTGTTGCGGATCGCCGCGATGCAATGGCGCTGCGCCGGGCCCGAGGCGTGCAGCTGGAGGTCCAGGCCGAGCGCCTCGCACAGATGGGCGATCTTCATCGCACCCGTGATGCCCATGTCGTATTCCGGATCGGCGTGGACCATGTCGCAGCCGCCGGCGACCACGAAGCTGCCCTTCTGCTCCAGCCCGCGCACATGCTCGCTGACCAGGAGCGGCGTCTTCAGCTTCTCGCGCAGACGCTTGTGGCCGAACGCCGAGACCGAGGCGTCGCGATACGGATCCTCGTACCAGAAGTAGCGCGCCTCGTCGCAGGCCCGGCCGACATGGAGGGCGTCCATGAAGGTGCGCAGCTGGCAGGCGGGATCGATCATCAGCGCCATGTCGTCGCCGACCCGGGCGCGCACGCCCAGCAGGTTCGCAGCCTCGCGCCTCGCGTCGCCGTCGTGCCAGCCGTGGATCTTGAAGCCGCGGTAGCCGAGATCCTTGCAGTGCTGGGCGAAGTCGGCGAACGCGGCCGGGCTGCCGAGGCCGCCCCCGCTCTCCTGGCCGTGGTAGGTGCTGGCATAGGTCGGCAGGCGCTTGCGGAACCCGCCGAGCAGGGCTGCGACCGGAGCACCGTATTTCTTGCCGGCGAGGTCCCAAAGGGCGATGTCGAGGGGCCCGTGGCCCATGTGGTCGTAAGCGCGCAGCTCGCGCTTGAGGTCGTCGTAGATCTGCTCGCGCGTCTCCGGGTCGCGGCCGATCAGGTGCGGCGCCAGCATGATGGTCTGGGCGAGCGAGGCGGGCGTGCCGACCCAGTGCGTGACGTACTCGCCGACCAGGCCGTCGTCGGTCCCGATCCGGATCGCGTAGCGGCTCGCCGGCAGCCTGCCGCCCTTCATGTATTCCACGTTGGCGACGCCGGCGGCGCCGTGGCGCGGCAGGCCGAGATTCGGCACCTCGTACGTGAAGCTGCTGATCTCGACCCGGTCGATTTTGCTCATGTGCCCCCCTCGCCTTCCTGTTGCGGCGCGCATTGAACACCAGCGGCCGATCGGCTGGCAACCGAAGCTGGCTAAATCGCTGACGAGGAACTAGTCTATTCTTTGGACCAGCGGAGAGCGGCCGAGATGACCACCGTAAGCGCCTACGAGGCCAAGACCCATCTGCCTAAGCTGATCCGTGCAGTCGAGCGCGGCGAGATCGTGATCATCACCCGGCACGGCAAGCCGGTCGCCCAGCTCGGTCCGATCAAGGACCGGCGTGAGGAGGTCACCGAGGCGATCGAGGACATCAAGCGACTGCGGCGTCAGCTGCCGAAAGTGTCAGTTGACGAGATCATCGCGTCGATCCACGAGGGCCACAAATACTGATGCCGATGGTGGTGGACGCGTCGGTGACGATCAGCTGGTATCTGGCCGACGAGGCCAGCGCCACAACCCAATCCATTCTCCAGCGGCTCGGCGAGAGCGAGGCGATTGCACCAGTTTTGTGGTGGTTCGAGATCCGCAACGTCCTCCTCATGAACGAGCGCCGAGCCCGGCTGGACGCGCCCCAGACCGCCGCAATCCTTGCCCATCTGGCGAGGCTCCCTATCGCCCTGGATCGGGACCCGGCTGGCGATGCAGTGCTTGCGCTTGCGCGCGCACATCGCCTCACCTTCTACGATGCCACCTATCTCGAGCTTGCCCTGCGCCGTGCCGCGCCGCTTGCGACCCTGGACAGGCGGCTTGCCGCCGCGGCCCGCACGGTGGCAGTGCCGCTGCTCGGCGAGGACGCCTGATCGCCTGGCTCGTACGTACGATGACGAGCCGTCACCGCCTGCACTAGCATGGCTCGCATCCAAGGAGGCGGCGATGCGCTGGAGCGACGATCGGATCCTGACCACACATGCGGGCAGCCTGCCGCGCCCGCCGGCGCTGGTTCGAGCTCTATGCGAGGCGCGCCGCCGGCGAGGCGGTCGACCCCGCCGCGCTCGATGCCGCCGGCCGCGACGCCCTGCGCCAGATCGTGCCAAAGCAGATCGAGGCCGGCATCGACGTCGGCAACAATGGCGAGCAGCAGCGCGAGGGCTTCTTCCTCTACGTCCAGCGCCGCATGAGCGGCTTTGGCGGCAGCTGGCAGCGCCGGCAGCGCGGCGACGTCGCCCGCTATCCGATCTTCCAGCAGATGCTGCAGGAGCAGCAGGCGGGCCGCACCGCGGTCAGCAATTTTCTGCCGCCCAAGGCGACCTCCGAGGTGCGCTACCTCGACCCGGCGGCGGTGCACGCCGAGTGCGAGGATTTTCGGAGCGTGCTGGAGGAGGCCGCAGGCGGCTTCGTCGAGCCGTTCCTGACCGCACCATCGCCCGGCATCGTCGCCGCGGCGATGAAGAACGAGCACTACGACAGCGAGGAGGCTTATCTCACAGCGCTCGCCGATGCGCTGCGGGTCGAGTACGAGGCGATCGTCGGCCACGGGTTTCTGTTGCAACTGGACTGCCCGGACCTCGCCCTGGAGCGGCACATCAGCTACCAGGACCGGCCGCTCGCCGATTTCCTTCGTTTCGTCGAGCGGGTGGTGAGCGCGATCAACCGCGCGCTGGCCCGTGTGCCGCGCGATCGGGTCCGCCTGCACGTCTGCTGGGGCAACTACGAGGGCCCGCACGACATGGACGTGCCGCTGGCGGAGATCCTGCCGATCATCCGCAAGGCGCACGTCGGCGGCTTCGTGTTTCCCGTTCGCCAACCCGCGCCACGCCCACGAGTATCGCTGCTTCGAGGCCAAGGGCTCCGCGCGCAGGGCGCTGGACGACGACCAGGTCCTGGTCGCGGGCGTGATCGACACGCTCACCAACTTCGTCGAGCATCCCGAGGTGGTCGCCGACCGGATCGAGCGGGTGGCGGCCGCGGTCGGCGATCCGCGGCGCGTGCTTGCAGGCACCGATTGCGGCTTCGATACCTCGGCCGGCATGGGCCGGGTCGCCGAGGATGTCGTCTGGGCGAAGCTCTGCGCGCTGCGCGACGGCGCCAGGCTCGCCTCGCAGCGGCTGTTCTGACAGCGGAGGGCGTCGATGGACGCAACCGATCTGCGGGTGTTCGAGGCGGTCGCGAGGCTCGGCGGGATGAGCAGGGCGGCGGCCGAGCTGAACACCGTGCAGTCGAACGTGACGGCCCGCATCCGCCGGCTCGAGGGCGAGCTCGGCACCACACTTTTCGAGCGCCACAGCCGCGGCGTCACCCTCACGGCCGCTGGGCGGCGTCTGTTGCCTTATGCCGTGCAGGTGGGGAGCCTGCTCGCCGATGCGCGGCGCGCGGCGATCGACGACGGCAGGCCAAGGGGCCAGCTCACCGTAGGCTCGCTCGAGACCACCGCAGCGCTCCGCCTCTCGCCCGTGCTCTCCGCCTATGCGGCGGCCTGGCCCGAGGTCGACCTGGTGCTGACCACCGGCACGACCCGCGAGCTGGTCGATGCGGTGCTCGAGCATCGGCTGGAGGGCGCTTTCGTCTGCGGTCCGGTCGATCATCCCGATCTGCACGAGCAGACCGTCTTTCGCGAGCAGCTGGTCGTGGTCACGGCAGCTTCGGTGCGCTCGCTCGACCAGCTTGGCGCGCACGACCGGCTGAAGATCGTGGTGCTGCGCGCCGGCTGCTCCTACCGCCAGCGGCTGGAGAGCCTGCTGGCGGCGCGCGGCATCGTCGGCGTCCGCCTGCTCGAGTTCGGCACGCTCGATTCGATCCTGGCCTGCGTCGGCGCCGGCATCGGCATCACGCTGCTGCCGAGGATCGTCGTGGAAGCTGCCGCGCGCGAGGGCCGCGTCGCCCTCCATGCCCCGCCGACGGCCGAGGCCGAGGTCGACACGGTATTCATCCGACGCCGCGACGCGTTCGTCTCCAGCGCGCTCGCAGCCTTTCTGGAGCACATGCGCCCGGCCGAGCCGGCGCACGCTGCCGCTGCGGAGTAGCCATCGCAATTCGAGATCGCTGCAATCCGACAAAAGCGTTTCTCACGATCTGCTCGCGGCCCTAACCTCGCGCAGCGATGAATCGGACCGATGCCGCAGCCTGCCACCAGGTCAGTCCTCTGCACGCCACGCTTGCGGGCCTGTGCGCCGTGCTGGTCGGCATCGGCCTCGCGCGCTTTGCCTACACGCCGCTCATCCCGGCGCTGATCGACGCGCAATGGTTCACGGCCGCCGAGGCCGCCTATCTGGGTGCCGCGAACCTCGCCGGCTATCTCGCTGGCGCGCTGGCGGCGCAGGCGATGGCGCGCGCCCGTTCCGCGCCGTCCGTGCTGCGCGCGATGATGGCGCTTGCTGCCGCGACCTTCTTCGCCTCGGCGATGCCGCTCTCTTTTGGATGGTTCTTCGTCTGGCGCTTTGCCTCCGGCTTTGCCGGCGGCGTGCTGATGGTGCTGGCGGCGCCGGCCGTGCTGCCGCATGTGCCGTCGGCGCGGCGCGGGCTCGCAAGCGGTGCGATCTTCACCGGCGTCGGCCTTGGCATCGCCGCCTCCGGCACGCTCGTGCCGCTGCTGCTGGAGCTTGGCCTCGTCGCGACCTGGTGCGGCCTGGGCGCGATCGCTTTGCTGCTGACCGCGCTGGCCTGGCCTGGCTGGCCGCGCGACGGCGTGCTGCCGGCCGGCCCTCCCGTGGTCGCGCGTGGCGGCGCCAGGCTCCGGGCACTCTACGTCGAGTACGGCCTGAATGCGTTCGGCCTCGTGCCGCACATGGTTTTTCTGGTGGTCTTCGTCGCGCATGGCCTCGGTCAGGGGATCGAGGCCGGCGCCCGGTATTGGGTGCTGTTCGGCGTGGGTGCGGTGCTCGGGCCGCTGCTGGCCGGCCATCTCGGCGATCGGATCGGCTTTGCCTGGGCGCTGCGCCTCGCCTTCGCGGCCCAGGCGGTTGCCGTCGCATTCGCCGTGCTGCCGACCGGCGCCGTCGGGCTCGCCCTCTCGAGCCTCGTCATCGGCTGCCTGGTTCCGGGCGTCGTGTCGCTGGTCCTCGGGCGCGTGCAGGAGCTGGCGGCGCCCGAGCAGGCGCGCGCCGCCTGGGGCATGGCAACGATCGCGTTCGCCGTGGGACAGGCTGTCGGCGCCTATGGCCTGTCCTGGCTGTTCGCAGGCACCGGCGACTACAGCCTGCTGTTCGGGCTCGGCGCCGCCGCCATCCTGGCGGCGCTGCTGATCGACCTCGCCTTCGCCCGCCGCTAGCCCGGCACCGGCGCCTCGGGGTGCAGCAGGCCCTCGCGCTTCAGCTCGGCCCAGAGGTCCGCCGGAACCTCGACCCGCAGGGTGGCGACGTTGCGCTCGACCTCCTCGGGCGCCACCGCGCCCGGGATCACCGCCGCGACCGCCGGGTGGCCGAGCGGGAACTGCAGCGCCGCCGCGGCCAGGGCGACGTCGTGACGCGCGCACACCGCCTGGATCTTTCGGGTCTTCTCGAGGATCTCGGGGGCTGCCGGCGCATAGTTGTACTTGGCGCCCTCGATCGCACCCGTGGCCAGGACGCCGGACGCATAGGGCGAGCCGATCACGATGCCGATGCCACGCTCGACGCAGCGCGGCAGGGCGTCCTCGAGCGGCGCCTGGTCGAGCAGCGTGTACGGCATCGCGACCAGGAAGAAGTCGAGATCGAAGCGATCGAGGAAGCGGCCGAGCATCGGGCCCTCGTTGATGCCGGCGCCGAAGCCCTTGATGTCGCCTGCCGTCTTCAGCTCCTGCAGGGCGCGGATGCCGCCGCCCTCGAGCTGGGCAAAGCAGCGCTCCACCCCGGCATCGTCCTCGTGATAGCCGGGATCGACGTCGTGGATCACCAGCAGGTCGACCTTGGGCAGGCCAAGCCGGTGCAGGCTGTCCTCGAACGAGCGCATCACGCCGTCATAGCCATAGTCGAAGCGCAGCTGGAACTGCAGGCCGCCGGCCCAGAAGCCCGGGTCGAAGCCGTCCGGGTCCCGCGGCCGGCGTGTAGACCCTTCCGACCTTGGTCGAGATCGCGAACTCGGCGCGCGCACTGCTGGCGCAGAAAGTGGCCGAGCCGCTGCTCGGCCAGCGTGTTGCCGTACCAAGGTGCTGTATCGAAGTAGCGCACGCCGTGCTGCCAGGCGGCGGCGAAGGTCGCCTGGGCGCGTTCCTCGGGGATGCGCTCCCAAAGGTCGCCCAAGGGTGCGGTGCCCATGCCGAGTTGCGTGAGCGCGAGGCCCGTCCGGCCGAGTTGCCGCCTTGCGGTCGGATCCATGCCTGCTCCCCCCAAAAATGCTCCGTGCACACGCGCTACGCTACGCAGCCAGCCGGCACGCGCAAGGGCAAACGACCGCTTGCGCCGGGACGGGCTGGGGGCCGCCGGTCCCCGTTCCCTTGCGTTCGTGACCGACGGCGACGAATAGCGGACTGGTAGAATTTTAAGCATTCCGCGACCCTACCAAATGTAGTAGACTGTCATCAGGTGGCCACAAGCTGTTGAAATTGGGCGTGCTCCAATGCGTCCGCCAAAGCCCGATCCGAAGGAATTTGACGACCTGCTGACCGCGCCCGAGAGGCGCAGCGGCGGGCTCGACCCGCGAGCAGCCCCGTCGGGCCGACCCGGTGGATCCCCTACATCATGAGGCCGGCGGTGCAGAAGGCGGCAGCGGCGATGTTGGTCGCCACTCTGCTTTGTGCGGCTCTGCCGGCAGGGCTGCATGCTCAGACCGACGAGCAGCCAGGCGACGCCTCGGGGGGCCCCATTGGCGGTCTGCGAGGATGACGAGGAAGAAGGCGATGATGAGGAGTTTGAGCCATGCGAAGAGTACCTTGATGCAAATATCAAGAGCGATGCCGATACAGTCAAGTGGATGCTGGAACAAATCAAAGATAGAAAGACTTATGCAGAACAGATAAGTACTTATACTACGGCAGAGATGAGGTCGTGCAATGGATT
This sequence comes from uncultured Alphaproteobacteria bacterium, assembly GCA_963753315.1. Classification (GTDB taxonomy): domain Bacteria; phylum Pseudomonadota; class Alphaproteobacteria; order Geminicoccales; family Geminicoccaceae; genus DASUGG01. The sequence continues at coordinate 29,530 of CAVWCI010000027.1, read as the reverse complement.
ATCGTGATCTTGAGCTTGCTAACGACGATTTCCGCAGCGATAACGAAGTTATATCCAAAGTTAACTATGAGAGGAATTGACTTTGCTATTGCTCCCATCGTTCTGTCGTCGATGATCGCCGCGGTCACTTCGATCAACGCCTATTATCAGTTCGATGAGTATAGGAGGCTCAGTCAAAATATGGCGGAAGATCTGACGGAGTTGGAAGCCGACATTCATTTTCTGGTGCTTCGCCATGTGTCGAGCCAGGGGAAAGATCAGGTGAATCAAGACACGATCAATGACTGGCACGAGCGGCTGAGGACGATCTTGCAGCGTTACTCGCAACGTGAGTCGGGCAACGGCGTCTGAGCCGATCCGGTGCAGCAGGGCCGGGAACATCGAACGGGGGCCGCCGGCCCCCGTCCCGGCAGATGCGGCCGCGGCCTCAGGCGAGCTTGTACTCCTGCGACTTGAACGACAGATGCCGCGTCACCGCCGGCGCGTCGGCGAGCTTGCGGATGTTCGCCCAGGTCTGCTTGTAGTTCGGGATGATGAACTCGTTGACGCCTGGCTGAGACCACGTTGCCTTGGACGCCGCTCGGGTAGGCGAACAGCATGAAGGTCTGGCCGCGCCTCGCAGTCGGCGTCGGATAGACCATCGCCTGGGTCGCGCCGTTCTCGTTGTAAACCTCCACCAGGTCGCCCTCCCTGACGCCGACCTGCGCCATGTCGTCGGGGTTCATCTCGATGAACGGGTAGGGCCAGCGGTCCATCACGAACGCGTTGTCCTGGTCCAGATAGGCGGACTGCCAGACGTGGTTGGTGCGGCCGTTGTTGATCAGGAACGGGAAGGTCGCCCGCTCCTGCTCCTTGCCCGGCGCCTCGCAGGCCGCGCCACTGCGCCGCCATGAAGATCGCGCGGCCATCCTCGCTGCCGAAGCGCCGTCGGTGTACAGGCGCTGGTGCCCACGATCTGGCCGTTCTCGAAGCCGACCGCCGGCTCCTGGAAGCCGTTGGTGCCCATCGCGCGCAGGCGCTCGTAGGTGACGAACTCGCCACCGCCGGCGTGCTGGTGGTAGCCGTCCATGAACGCGTCTTCCTCGGTCTGCCAGTCGAAGCCCTGGAACTTGTCGGCGCCGGCATCGTCGCCGGCGGCGCGGAACGCCGCTTCCAGGTGATTGGCGAGCCGCGCGGCGATCAGGCAGTCGGGCATCGCCTGGCCCGGCGGGTCCATGTAGCGCTCGGTCAGGCGCATGCGCCGCTCGCCGTTCATCGAGGTGAGGTTCATCTCGCCCGAGGTCGCGGCCGGCAGCACGACGTGGCAGGCCTCGCCGATCTTGGTCGGCACGATGTCGACATTGACGGCGAACAGGCCGCCTTCGCGGATCGCCGCCATGATCGCCTCGACCAGTGCTCCGCGATCGCCCGCCGGCACGCTGTTGATCGCGTCCTTCACCCGGTCGGTGCGCTCCTTGTAGACCCGCTTGAAGGTGTCGGCGTTGAGCGTCGTCTTGTAGTGGTCGCAGCCCCAGATGTGGTGGACGCCGCCCTGGCCCTCGATCAGCAGCTTGTCGACATAGGGTGCCGGCCGGCCGATGAAGGCGTCGGACGGGCGGACATAGCCTTCCTGGTGGCCGCCCAGACGCACGCAGCCGCCGCCCGGCCGGCCGACATTGCCGGTCGCGAGCGCGAGGTTCACCAGCGCGGCGTTGGTGCGATAGTTGTCGTTGCCCCAGATCAGCCCCTTCTCGTAGCCGAACATGGTGCGGCGCCGCGCGCCCTCCTTGGGCTCGGCGATCCAGGCCGCCGCGGTGCGGATGTCGTCGGCCGACAGGCCGGTGATCGACGCCGCCTCCTCGAGCGACATGCGGTTGGCGGCGAGCGCCTGATCGAAGTCGCGGGTGTGCGCGTCGATGAACGCCTGATCGACCCAGCCCTGCTCGGCGATGTAGGTGAGCAGCGCATTGAACAGCGCGAGGTCGGTGCCCGAGTTGATGGCGAGATGGAGCACGTTGTCGGCGCCCGCCGCCGCCTCGCAGGCGTTGACGGTGACGGTCCGGCGCGGGTCAACGATGACGATGCGGGCCGCCGCGTGCGGCTCGCCCGCCAGCTGCTCCTGCTTCTTGCCGAGCGAGCGCCCGTCCAGGTTCGGAATCCAGTGGTTCAGGAAATAGTTGGTCTGGGTCTCGAGCGCATTGGTGCCGACGGCGACGATCGTGTCGGCCAGCTCGGCATCCTCATAGGCATTGTTGAGCTCGCCCACGCCCATGTCGCGGGTCGCATGCACCTCGGAGTTGTAGGCGGGGCGGTTGTGGATCCGGATGTTGCGGATCTTCATCGCCTCGAAATAGAGCTTGCCGGTGCCCCAGGTGTTCTCGTAGCCGCCGCCGGCGCCGCCGTGGTCGAAGGCGGACACGAACACGCCGTCCTCGCCCTGCTCCTCGATCACCCGCCGCGTGACCTCGGCGACCAGCGAGAGCGCGTCGTCCCAGCTGGTCGGCATCATCGAGCCGTAGCGCCAGACCAGCGGGTCGGTCAGCCGCTGCATCTGGCTGAAAGTCGTGCGCGAGTAGGATTCCTCGGCCAGCCGCGCGCCTCGGATCGAGCCCAGGCCCGAGTTCACCACGCAGCCCGTATCGGGCTTGATCACCAGCTGCACGTCGCGGCCGTTCTGCTTGACGATGTTGTACATCGCGGGCGAGTACCAAGCCTCGGTCTCGGGTGGCTGCTGCTCGCCGAGGTCGACGCCGAACTTGTTGTCGGCCGGCGCCGTGCCGCCCTGGCGGTTGATGTCCCAGGTGTACGCCTTGTAGCCGCAGCCGACGATGCAGAAGTGGCAGACGACGTTGTGCTCCTTCGCGTCGGGCGGGATGATCGGCAGGCGGTCGATATGTCGCTTGTAGGCCATGATCGCCTCCCTCAGAGCACGTTGCTGAGCCGGCCGTAGATCAGCTCGTCGACACCCTCGGCGAAGATGTCGCCCTGATCGTCGATCCGCAGGATGAACTGCGGCAAGTTCTGGGTGGCCTGGCCCCAGATCTGCAGGCCGCCCTTCTCGGCGTCGAAACGGGAGTAGTGACCCGGACAGTTGAGCACTCGGTCGGACGGGTCGTAGCTCAGCGGAAAGCCCTTGTGGGGACAGAGCGTCGAGAAGCCCACCACGTCGCCGTCCGGGCCGACGCCGCCCTCGACCGATGTGCCGAGCTTGAGCAGCACGCCCGGCGAATCGGCGTCGGGATAGGCGATGTCGAGGGGTTGATCGATTTCCAGCTCGGCGATGTTGGCGAGCCGGTTGGAAGGATAGGTGATCCGCGCCGGTGCCGGCGTGGCGCGGGCGGGCGCCTGCGGCACGACCGCTGCCGCGACCGCTCCGGCCGTGGCGACGCCGCTGCCCTTCAGGAACTGGCGCCGGCCGACCTCAACCAGTCTTCGGCATTCCCGCATCGTCCGTCTCCCCGTTGGGCAGTTGGCCGGTCGTTGATCGTGATTGTCACAAAGCTATCACGAATTCGATAATCCGGGAAATACCGAAATAAGAACAATTCGAGGGAGGACTCAGCCGAGGTCGCGGGCGGCTGCGGTGCGCAGCTTCTTGGCCCGGACAGCGTCGGCGCTCGGCCGCAGAAGCCAGCCGAACAGCCAGGTCGCGAGGACCGCGCCGACCAGTTGTGCGGCGATGAAGGCCGGCGCGTGGCCAGGCAGAATGCCGGCGAAGGTGTCCGAAAGTGAGCGCGCGATGGTCACCGCCGGATTGGCGAACGAGGTCGAGCTGGTGAACCAGTAGGCCGCGGTGATGTAGAGGCCGACCGCATAGGGGATCGCCTCCTTGTGGAAGCGGATGCAGGCGAGGATGGTCGCGACCAGGCCGAAGGTCGCCACAGCCTCGCCAGCCCATTGCCCGGTGCCGGTGCGCAGCTTGGCCGACAGCATGAGGACCGGCTCGTCGAACATCAGATGCGCGAGCCAGGTGCCGGCAAGGCCGCCCGCGATCTGGGCGCCGACGAATGCAGCGCGGCCACGCCCGGCGCGATCTCGCGGCGCAGCAGGAAGGCGAAGGTCACCGCGGGGTTGAAGTGCGCGCCCGAGACCGGCCCGAACATCAGGATGATGACGACCAGGATCGCGCCGGTCGGGATCGTGTTGCACAAGAGGGCGAGGCCGACGCTGCCGCCCGCCAGGCGCTCGGCCATGATGCCGGAGCCGACCACCGCCGCGAGCAGAAACGCAGTGCCGAGGGCCTCGGCGATCAGCTGCCGGCGGAGATCGAACGTCATGCCCGGCTCAGGCTCTCTTCCGGGACCTCGGCGCCTTCCCGCATCCTGCCGATCTCCTGCAGCCTGCCCTGCAGGGACAGGCGGTCGAGCGAGCTGATCGGCAGCGAGCTGAAAATCTTGATGCGGTTCTCGAGCATGCCGTACACGGCCCGGAACAGCCTGCGCGCCTTGTCCTCGGGGCCGACGAAGGCGGCCGGATCCTCGACGCCCCAATGCGCGGTCATCGGCTGGCCGGGCCACGCCGGGCAGACCTCGCCGGCCGCCTGGTCACACAAGGTGAACACGAAATCGAGCGGCGGCCCGCCCTCGCCCTCGGCGAACTCGGTCCAGTCTTTGGAGCGCAGCTTGTCGGTGTTGTAGTTGAGCCTCCGCAGCACATCGATCGCCATCGGGTGGATCTGGCCCTTGGGCGTGCTGCCGGCGGAGTAGCCACGAAACTTGCCGAGGCCCCAGCGGTTCATGGCGCATTCCGCCATGACGCTGCGCGCCGAGTTGCCGGTGCAGACGAACAGGACATTGAACATCCGATGGGCCACGGCGGCCTCTCCTCTGTGTGCTATTCGGCGGTTACGTCGACCGCCGCGTCGGCCTCCATGGAGGCGCCCTCTTGCTCAGCCTCGCGCGGCCGGTAGCCGCAGATTTCGGGATGGCCGCCGCAGCACTCCTCGGTCAGGTAGGTCAGCAGCGCGCGCATACCCTCGATGTTGACCGCGTAGATGATGCGCCGCTCGTCGCGCGACGAGGTGACGAGGCCAGCGCGCTCGAGCTGGGCGAGGTGCGGCGACAGGGTCGACGGTGCGACCTCCAGCCGCTCGGCAATCTGCCCCGCCGGCAGGCCGATCGCGCCCTCGCGCACCAGGAGGCGGAAGACCTCCAGCCGGATGGCGTGCGACAGCGCGGCGAGCGCCTGCAGGGCGTCTGGTGTCTTCATCCCGGAAGAGCTCCGTTTCGATATTTCATGAAGGATTGAAATAGTCAGGTCAAGCCCCGAGCGCCCGATCGAGATCGTCGAGCAGGTCGTCCGCGTCCTCGATACCGACCGACAGCCGCAACAGATCGGGCGGTGCTGGCGTGCCCGGCCCCTCGACCGAGGCGCGGTGCTCGATCAGGCTCTCGACGCCGCCGAGCGAGGTCGCGCGCTTCCAGATCCGGACCCTGGCGGCGGTGGCGATCGCCGCCTGCTCGCCGCCCGCGACGCGGATCGACAGCATGCCGCCAAAGCCGCCCTGCATCTGGCGCGCCGCGACGGCATGGCCGGGATGACCCTGCAGGCCCGGATAGAGCACCGCGGAAACCCTGCGATGCGCGGCCAGGCGCTCGGCCAGCATGGCCGCCGTGCGGCAGGCGCGCTCGACGCGCAAGGGCAGCGTGCGCATGCCGCGCAGCAGCAGCCAGGCCTCGAAGGGGCCCAGGATCGCGCCGCCGTCGTGGCGCAGCGTCTCGAGGCGGTGCCAGAAGTCGTCCTTGCGCGCCGTGACCAGGGCGCCGGCGACCACGTCGCTGTGGCCGTTCAGATACTTGGTCGCCGAATGCATCACGAGGTCGGCGCCGAGCGCGATCGGCCGGGTCAATACCGGCGTCGCCACGGTGCTGTCGACCGCAAGCCGGGCGCCCGCGTCATGCGCGAGCTTTGCCGCCGCGGCGATGTCCGTGATCGCCCAGGTCGGATTGGCCGGCGTCTCGATCCAGACCAGCCTCGTCCTGCCCGGGCGCAGCGCCGCGGCGATCGCATCGAGGTCGCTGGCATCGGCCAGGTCGACCAGAAGGCCGCGCTCGCGCCCGAAGGTCGTGAGCCACCGGCGCAGGCCCCAGTACATCACGTTTGGCGCTACGACGTGGTCGCCCGGCACCAGGGCCTGGAACACGGTCGTCGCCGCCGCCATGCCCGAGGCGAAGGTGAGGCAGGCCGCCCCGCCCTCGAGGGCTGCCAGCAGCGCCTCGGCATGGTCGAAGGTGGGGTTGTCGGCGCGCGCATAGGAGCGCCCGGAGCGATACTGGTTGTCGGGATCGCGGATGAAGGTCGTGGCGGTGTGGATCGGCGGGATCACCGCCCTGGTGGAGGGGTCGACCCAGCCCATCGCCTGGGCGGCCAGGGTCGACGGCTTTGCGTCGGGCTCGCTCATGCCGGGGAGATTGCTGCCGCCTGGACCATGCCGCAAGCGCAATGTTGCGCCGCCGTCGGCTTGACAAATTCATAACTCTGCAGTTATGAATGCAGCATGCCGGTCACGCCGAGCGAGCTTTTCAGCACCCTGGCCGATCCGACCCGCCGGGCGATCTTCGAGCGGCTGAGCCGCGAGGGCGAGCAGACCGTGCGGGCGCTGACCGACCGGGCCGGCGTCTCGCAGCCGGCGGTCTCCAAGCACCTGGGCGTCCTGAAGCATGCCGGCCTGGTGCGCGACCGGCGCGACGGCCGCCAGACCCACTACAGCGCACAGCCGCAAAGTCTGGCGCCGCTGATCGACTGGATGAGCCTGTACGGCGCCTTCTGGCGCGACCGCTTCGATCGCCTCGAGGATCTGTTGAGCAGGATGGACCCATGAGTGAGCCCGCCGCCGCCACGCGCTCCGTCGTCGTCGAGCGCGAGATGCCGCACCCGCCGGAAAAAGTCTGGCGCGCCCTCACCCAAAATCCGCTGATCGAGGCGTGGCTCATGAAGAACGATTTTCGGCCGGTCGTGGGCCACAGGTTCAACTTTCGCGCCGCGCCCATGCCGCATTGGAACGGCGTCGTCGACTGCGAGGTGCTGGTCGTCGAGCCCCGTGAGCGGCTCTCCTACAGCTGGAACGCCTCGGGCGACGAGGCGGCGGGCGGGCTGAAGACCGTCGTCACCTGGACGCTGACGCCGACGACGGGCGGCACGCAGCGTGCGCATGGAGCAGTCGGGCTTCCGGACCGAAGACGAGGCCGGCTACAAGGGTGCGGGCTATGGCTGGCAGCGGTTCTTCGCGGGCCTGGAGCGGGTGCTCGCCGGGCTGGGCTGAAGTCAGGGCTTCTCGATCGGGCCGGCGGGTGTCCTGGTGAGGACCTCCGGCCCGTCCGGGCCGAGCAGCACGGTGTTCGAGACGAAGTAGTCGCCGCGGCCGGTGCCCATCAGCCAGGAGAGCATGTGAAAGCTCATGCCGCTCCTGATCTCGAGGTCGCTGTCGTGGCGCAGCCCGGTCACGCTGTTGCCGCCGGTCCAGGACGGCGGAAAGCCGATGCCCACCAGGTAGCCGCAGTGATGGCGGCGATAATGCGACAGCCCGGCCGAATCGACCACCTCCTGCCAGGCCCGATAGACGTCGCGGGCGCGGATTCCGGGCGCCAGCGCCGCCACGGCGGCATCGAACGCCGCGACTGCAGACATGCGCCATGGCGACCGATTCCTGCGGCGCCCGACCGATGAAGACGAGGCGGCCGAGCGGCGCGTGGTAGCGCCGGTAGCAGCCCGACAATTCGAGGAAGACCACGTCACCGGTGCGGCAGTCGCCATCGCCCCAGCTGGTATGCTCCTCGCCGAGGCGCGCGGTCGAGCGGATGAAGGGTCCGAAGCCGGGAAAGGTGCCGCCGGCCTGGATCATGGCGCGGTGACACTCGGCGGCGATGTCGCGCTCGCGCGCGCCGTCATGGACCGCCTCGATGGCCGCGGCCATGCCCGCATCCGAGATCTTCGCCGCCTGCACGCATGCACGCCTGCTCGCGCGGGCTCTTGACCCGGCGCAGGGCGTCGATCAGGCCCGAGATGTCGAGCCATTCGACGCCTTCGAGCGCGGCGGCCAGCGCTCTCGGCCAGACCGTGCGGCAGGCCCGCCGACCACTTCTCGATGCCGATGCGCCGAGCGCTGCGGCCGCGCGCCGACCGCCTCGACCACGGCCGCGGCAGCAGCGCCAACGCGATCCTGCGCCCGCGCGGGGTCGCCCAGCAGGCGCACCACCACGTCGGCCGCCGTCTCGTGGTCCGCGTAGCCCTGGAAGGCGGCATGGCGGACCTGGTTGGCGACCGTCACCCGCTCCATCTGCCGCGTCACCAGCACCATCTCGCCGTCCTGCCGGCACGATCAGCACGTGCGGCACGAAGTAGCCCCAGTGATCCAGGCCGGTGAGATAAAAAATGTTCTCGGGCGTCGAGACCAGGCAGAGATCGAGGTCGCGCGCCGCCATTTGCTCGCGCACGGCGTCGAGGCGGGCGCGATACTCCTCCTCGTCGAAGCCGGGCACCATGCCGCCGCTCGCCCGCCGTCATCCCAGCACCGAGAAGCTGCTGTCGCGGTGGATCTCGCGGCGGCGCGAGTAGAACCCGAGGCTCACCCGCCGGTCGATGTGGCGCAGGCGGAAATCGATCGGGTCGCGGTCGTGGTCGCGGCCGCCCTCGCAGGCGGTGATCAGCTCGGCCATCATCTCGCCGACGATCGGCGCGTTCTTGAACTGGTTGCCGCTCGTGCCGACCGCCATGTAGAAGCCCGGCAAGTCCGAGCGGTCGTAGATCGGGATCCAGTCGTCGGAGACGTCGTAGAGGTCGACGATCCCCTGGGGGCGCGGCGGGATGCGCACCTCCGGCATGCGCTGCGCGAGGCGCATGACCTGCACCTGCGCGAGGTCCGTAAGGTCGCGGTTGTAGTCGTCGGGATCGACCCATTCGAGCGGATCGCAGGCCGGCTCCTCGCCGCCGATCAGGATGTGGTTGCCGATCTCCGGGCGGATGTAGACGCCGGTCTCGCCGTCGTTGAACACGAAGCCCTCGTGCTCGTAGTCGAAGCCCCCGGGCGAGGGCACCTGGCAGACCTCCTGGCGCAGCGCCCGGGTCCCGATCGCCATGCTGCCCTCGATCCCGGCGAGCCGATTGACCTTGTGCGAGTGCGGCCCGGCGACGTTCACGACCACAGGCGCGTCGATCTGCTTGCCCGCCATGCAGCGTCACGCCCGCGACGCGGCCGCCGGCCTTGCGGATCGCGCTCACGCCCGCATTGAAGCGGAACGTCAGCACCCGCCGCCTCCGCGGCGCGCTGCAGGTTGTGGGCGGCGAGCTGCGGGTCGTTGACATAGCCGCCGTCGGGAAAGAAGACGCCGCCCGGCAGCGGCGGCCCCACGGGCTCGGCGAAGGCCGGATCGTCGACCCGCCTGGCCTCGCCGAAGCTGTCCAGCACCACGACCGGCAGGCGCTCGCGGACCTTTTCGCCGCTCCAGTGCTCGTACGGGCAGCCGATCTCGTCCATGAGGCGCACGGTCTGCTCCAGAAAGCCGTTGGCCGGCGATTTCAGGCGCAGACAGCCGCAGTTCACGTAGCGGGCGAGGCCGCGCTCGTCCTGCACGCCCAAAAAATCCGCCCATTCGCGCCAGTAGAAGTGGCTCTCCCAGCCGAGCGCGCAGCCGTCCACGGTCGAGTAGTACGGCCGGATGATCGCGCGACGACGACGAGGTCGAGCCGTAGCCCGCCGCCGGCAGCCGGTCGACGCAGAGCACGCCCAGCCCCTTGCGCGCGAGCCCGAGCGCCGTCGCCGCGCCGATCACGCCCGCGCCGATCACGATGGCATCGTAGGACTTGTTCATGGCACCGTGCCTCCAGCACCCGTCCGCCGAAGGCGGCGAACGGCTTACCGGTAACGATCAGCATTCTCTTCGCAATGCGCCCGGACCCGGGCGAGCCAATTCTCGTACCAATACCACTGCCCATCAAGCATCCGGACGCCGAAACCCTTGGCCGGGTTTTTCGCATCCAGCTCATGCCAAAGGGCGGTATGATGGCCCATGTTGAACCTGGGGAAGCCCTCCGCTTGCATCGCGGCGCGAATCTGGGCGGGTTTATATTTCTTGGGCTCGACGCCCTTCAGGAGCACCCGGTTGATTTCGGCCGCCTGGTCGGAATCAGGACGCACGAACTGGATAGCCATGTCCGCAGCACTCGCCCGATTGGCGACCCACGGCACGAAGGCAACGCGATAGGTGAATCTCGGATCGGCCAGCTCCTCGTCAGAGAGCCGATCCAGAAATGTCTTCATCATCGTAGCGATATGAGGCGGCAGGTTGGACGCCTTCTTGAGCGCCGTACGCTGGTCCGGATCGAAAGTCACGAATTGCAACGCTATCGGTAATCTGCGCTCCAGCCCGTACTGCTTCCCAAACAGCTTTTTGATGCTGTCATTGAAATTGATGCAGCAGGCCTGAAGCGCGGCGCTGAGAGCGTCGTCTATTCGCGTCGTCGAGCGGTGTTCGACTTCATGCCTTATCTCGAGAAGGAATTCGAGATTCTGCTTCATGCCTTTATCTATCGGAGATTTGTTGCACCTGAGGCATTTTCCAAGCTCCCAATATTTTTCCGCGCCATTCTCGGTCTTCTCGACCTCGCGCACGCCGTTCACGCTGCGATAATACCGATAGTCGACGCCTTCACGCCGGAAGTAGGCGTGCAATAAGTAAGTCCATGCAATGATTGCTGTCACAATAAATAGCTCGGAACGGAACGACAGCCCGGCGCTGTTAAAAATATGAACGGCGGCGATCATTGCCTCTCGCGCCTTGATCAGTAGCTCGTCGCCGCTCAAGCTCAAACCAGTCTCATGGTCAACGTTAGGCCATGTTACGAGAAAGTCGTCCAGATCTTCTTCAGCGGCAGGCCGGACAGACTTATGTTTTACCTCATTGCGAATCTCGCTGATCACGCGATGATTCACGGAACGTGCCGGCCGTGTGAAATAGGCGAGGATATCCTGGTCGTTATAGCCGCCGCGGGCCAGCATGGCCTTCACGAGCGCGATCTCCCATCGCTCGAGATTGTTGCCGCGCTTGCGTTTTACCATCGCGTCAGTGACCTCTCGCCACGGCCTGCCGCAGCCCGGGACAGGGACCCGGTCAGGGAGGCCTCCAAGACGGATTGTTCTGCTTCTTACGCCCTCCCATCGTACCAGCCGGCCCGGCGCCGCCTCAATACTCAGAAATCCTTTCGTTTCCGGCTTCCGCATCATCCTCGCTGCGCTCGGTTCGTCCCACGCGCTGCGCGCTTGAGGGACACCGCCGCCACCTCGGCGCCCGTGAAAATGGCTCTCCGAGCCCCCACCTCCGTCGCGTCGAGATCGTCGCGCCAGCGACGCAGTGTCAACCGCTCGTTAACGTTAGCGCGACAGCAAGGCGGATGCGCAATGTCGGGGAATCCGAGAGCCCGCTCCAAAGGAGCACGCCCGCAGGGCGCGGGCAGCATGTCTAGACGAGAAAGCGGGTTAGAGCGAGAGCGACAGAGGGACAGGAGCGGATCAGGGACAGGGGATGGAGGACCGGCCGCGCCCCTACGAGTGGTTCTTCCGGCCGGGCGCGCAGCCGTCGACGGTCGAGTAGTAGGATCTGCTCATCGTCGCGCCGGCCGCACGCGTTGAACAAATTCCTACTCTGCGCTATAGTGTGGTGGTGCCGGGACCCCGAGCGAGGGCGGCGCCGGCTTCGCCGCAGCTTGCGAAAAAAAACGGCAAACGAACCCAATCACATGAAGCGTTCTCAACGACTTAGCATCTCCGTGGGGCGCAGAAGCCACGCGGCTGGTAAGGGTTCAGCGGCGTCCCGGCATGTGCGGGCGCCGCAGAGATCCGGGCCTATCGTCGCCACCGCCGCCGGCAACTTGCAAGAAAGGTGCAGCGTCTTTAGGGTCGGCAGCAGGGGAAGCAGCCGCTGCGGCATGATGCTGCGCAAGACGCAGGGGAGGACAGGAGATGACGTACCTTAGCGGCCTGTTGGGCGCTGCCGTGCTGGCGCTGAGCGTCGAGCGGCGCGCAGGCGCAGGATCTGCTCGAGGAGGCCAAGGAGTCGGGCTCGATCACGGTCGGGATCGCGAACGAGGCGCCGTATGGGTACATGACGCCCGAGGGCGAGCTTACCGGCGAGGCGCCCGAGATCGCCAAGCACATCCTGGCGAAGATGGGCATCGAGGACGTCGAGGCCGTGGTGACCGAGTTCGGCTCGCTGATCCCGGGCCTCATGGCCGGGCGCTTCGACATCGTCGCCGCCGGCATGTTCATCACGCCCCAGCGCTGCGAGCAGGTCGCGTTCTCGGAGCCGACCTACGGCATCGGCCAGGCTCTTCTGGTGGCCGAGGGCAACCCCAAGGACCTGCAGACCTATGAGGACTTCAAGGCGAACGCCGACAGCACGCTCGCGGTCATGGGCGGGGCCATCGAGCGCACCTATGCGCGCGACGCCGAGGTGCCGGACGACCAGGTGATGGTCGTGCCCGACACCGCGGCCGGCACCGCGTCCGTGCAGGCCGGGCGTGCGGACGCCTTCGCGCTCACGAGCCTCTCGATCCGGCGCCTCGCCGAGAATGCGGAGGGCGTCGAGATGGCGGAGCCGTTCGGCGAGGTGGGCGGGACGAGCGTGGTCGGCCACGGCGGCTTTGCCTTCCGACCCGACGACCAGGCCTTCCTCGAGGAGTTCAACAAGCAGCTCGCCGAGTTCATCGGCAGCGAGGAGCACCTCAAGCTGGTGGCGCCGTTCGGCTGGACCGAGGACGAGCTGCCGCAGATGACGACCGAGGAGCTCTGCGCGCAGGAAGGCTGATGCCGCCGGTGGGAGGCTAGCGGTGCAGCAGGAGGGCCGTTTCGACTACCGGCACCTCTTCATCTGCTTTCTGGTGAGCTTCACGGCCGGGCTCGTGGTGGCGAGCTTCGCGGATTTCCGCCTGTTCCTGCCGGCGCTGCTGCACGGCGCCTGGATCACGATCCAGATCACGGCGATGTCCTGCGTGCTCGCCGTGGTCTTCGCGCTGGCTGCCGGCCTCGCCAAGATCTCGCCGTTCTGGCCGCTGCGCTGGATCGCGACCGCGTATATCGAGGTGTTCCGCGGCACCTCGGCGCTCGTGCAGCTGTTCTGGCTGTTCTTCGTGCTGCCGCACTTCGGCCTCACGCTCGACCCGATCCCGGTCGCGGTGCTGGCCTTGAGCCTCAACATCGGCGCCTATGGCGCGGAGGTGGTGCGCGGCGCCATCCTGGCCGTTCCGAGGGGCCAGTACGAGGCCTCGATCGCGCTCAACATGCGGCCGTCCACCCGCATGCGCCGCATCATCCTGCCGCAGGCGACAGCCGCCATGATCCCGCCCTGGGGCAACCTCTTCATCGAGCTTTTGAAGGCGACCGCGCTGGTCTCGCTGATCACGGTGTCGGACCTCACCTTCGAGGCCTATCAGCTCAACCAGGCGACCTTGCAGACGGTGCAGATCTTCACGCTCGTGCTCGTGATGTACCTCGCGATCGCGCTCGTGATCACGTTCCTGATGCGCGGGCTCGAGCGCCGCGTCGCCAGGGCCACCGGACGGGCGTGATGCTGTTCGACTGGGAGTTCGCGCTCGAGATCCTGCCGCAGCTGGCGCGCGCGGCGGTGATCACGATCGAGGCGACCTTCGTCGGCTTCGCGCTCGCCGCCGTGCTGGGGCTGGTCTTCGCGCTGCTGCGGCGCTCGAAGAATCCCTGGGTCAGCATGCTCACGGGCGGCTTCGTCGAGTTCATCCGCTCGACCCCGGTGCTGATCCAGATCTTCTTCATGTTCTACGTGTTCCCCCAGTTCGGCGTCGTGATCCCCGCTTTGCTGGCGGGCGTGCTGGCGCTCGGCATCCATTACGCGACCTACTGCTCGGAGGTGTACCGGGCCGGGCTCGAGGCCCTGCCGCGCGGCCAGTGGGAGGCTGCGATCGCGCTCAACCTCAGCCCGTGGCGCACGTACAAGGACGTGATCATCCCGCAGGCGATCCCGCCGGTCGTGCCGGCGCTCGGCAACTACCTGATCGGCATGTTCAAGGAAACGCCGCTGCTGTCGGCGATCGCCGTGGTCGAGCTGATGCAGACCGCCAAGATCATCGGCTCCGAGACCTTCCGCTACCTCGAGCCGATCACCATGGTGGGCCTGTTCTTCCTGATCATGAGCCTGATCTCGTCGGCCGGCGTGCGGCGGGTCGAGTGGTGGCTGAAGACGCGAAGGGGCTGATCGATGGCTGAGGCGAACAACGGCCAGACGCGCGACGACCTCATGGTGCGCTTCAAGGGCGTGACCAAGCGCTACGGCGCGCTCACCGTGCTCGACGAGCTCGACCTCGACATCGCGCGCAACGAGCGGGTCGCCATCATCGGCCCGTCCGGCTCCGGCAAGACCACCGTGCTGCGCATGCTGATGACGCTCGAGGAGATCAACGAGGGCGTGATCGAGGTCGAGGGCGAGCCGCTGACCCACATGATGCAGAACGGCGAGCTCGTGCGGGCCAACGAGCGCCACCTGCGCCGGGTGCGCGGCAAGATCGGCATGGTCTTCCAGCACTTCAACCTGTTCCCGCACATGAGCGCGCTGCAGAACTGCATCGAGGCGCCGGTCTACGTCCTGGGCCTGACCAAGGACGAGGCCGCGGGTCGCGCCAGGGAGCTGCTCGACATGGTGGGCCTCGCCGACAAGGAGGGTCACTACCCCTCGCAGCTCTCGGGCGGCCAGCAGCAGCGCGTCGCGATCGCGCGCGCGCTCGCCATGCGGCCGAAGGTCATGCTGTTCGACGAGGTGACCTCCGCGCTCGACCCGGAGCTGGTCGGCGAGGTGCTGAACGTGATCCGCAGGCTCGGCTCCGAGCACGACCTCACCATGCTGATGGTGACGCACCAGATGGGCTTTGCGCGCGAGTTCGCCGATCGGGTGTGCTTCTTCCATGGCGGCCGCATCCTCGAGGACGGTCCGCCCGAGGCGATCTTCGGCGCGCCGCGGACCGAGCGCCTGCAGCAGTTCCTCTCCGCGGTCCTCGAAGCCGGCTGAGCGGGGATGATGTCCCGCGTCACCGTGTTCGGCGGCTCGGGCTTCTTGGGCCGCGCGATCGTGCGGCGCCTGGTCGAGGGCGGTGCCGTGGTGCAGGTCGCCGTGCGCCACCCCGAGCGCGCCGCCCTCCCCGGCGACCCTGATGTGGCGGGGACGGTCACGGCGGTGCGCGCCGACGTCTGGGACGAGGCGAGCGTCGGCCCGGCGCTCGCCGGCGCCGAGGCGGTCGTCAACACCGTCGGCCACTATGTCGAGCGCGGCGGAGCGAGCTTCGAGGCGATCCACGGCCAGGGTGCTTTGCACGTCGCGCGCGCGGCGGCAGCGGCCGGGATCGGCCGGCTCGTGCACATCTCGGGCATCGGCGCCGACGAAAGGTCGCCCTCGTCCTATGTGCGCGCCCGCGCCATCGGCGAGCGGCTGGTGCGCGAGGCTTTTCCGCAGGCCATCATTCTGCGCCCGAGCGTCATGTTCGGGCCCGACGACGCGTTCTTCAACCAGCTCGCCGCGATCGCGCGCGTGACGCCGGTGCTGCCGCTTTTCGGCAGCGGCGAGGTCAGGCTGCAGCCCGCCTATGTCGGCGACGTGGCAGAAGCGGTCGCGCGGGCGCTGGAGACCGAGGCCGCCAAGGGAAACACCTACGAGCTGGGCGGGCCGCGCGCGTACAGCTACAAGGCGCTCTTGCAGCTGCTGCTGGAGCAGCTCGGCCGCAGGCGCCTGCTGCTGCCGGTGCCGTATCGCGCCTGGGAGCTTCTGGCGGCCATGATGGCGCCGTTGCCGAAGCGCCCGATATCCCGTGATCAGGTCGTGCTGATGAAGCAGGACAACGTGGTCGGCCCGGACGCCCTCTCCTTCGCCGACCTCGGCATCGCCCCGCATTCGGTCGAGGAGATCCTGCCGTCCTATCTGGGCATCGAGCCCGGCCCCGATGGCCATGCTCCGCCGGACCGCGAAAGGCTCTAGCTCAGGCGGAGCCCGCATGTCCGATCAGCGGCGACGTCCGCGCCTCAGGGCGAAATCCGCGGCACTTCGCCCGGCGCAGGGGTATAGGGGTAGCTTCCCATCTTGCGCACGACCTCGACGCCGCCGAGGTCCTCGACCCGCCGCTCCTGGTCGGCGAACGCGCGCGCCGTGACCTCGGCCGGATCGCAGATCGCCCGCAGCCGGCGCAGACCCTCGGCGATCGCTTCCTCGTGACCCGCCTCGCCCGCGAGATCCCGCGTCTCGCCGGGGTCGGCCTCGAGGTCGTAGAGCTGCGGCCGGTAGCCCTCGTAGTGGACGTACTTCCAGCGGCCGAAGCGCACCATGAAGATGCCGGCGATCGAGCCGACGGCGTGATATTCGCTGAACGCGGTCCGCCCGGCATCCTCGCCTTGGGCGAGGTCCAGGAGCGAGCTGCCGGGCAGGCCGCGCTCGGCTTCGGTCCGCGGCACGCCGACCGCCTCGAGGATGGTCGGATAGCCGTCGACCAGCGAGACCGGCGTTTCGACCCGCCGGCCGCGCGGCACGCCGCGCCCTCGCAGGATCAGCGGCACGCCGACTGCCTCCTCGTACATGTTGGACTTGCCCCAGAAGGTGCGGCTGCCGAGGTTGTCGCCGTGATCGCTCGTGTAGACGACGAGGGTGTCCTCGCGCAGGCCGCCCGCCTCGAGCGCGCGCAGGACCTGGCCGATGTTGTCGTCGAGGAAGGAGACCATGCCGTAATACGCCGCGATCGCCATGCGGACGTGGGTCTCGTCCCGGAAATGGTCCTCGTAGTCCTGGACCGCGCGCAGCTTGCGCAGCACCGGATGGTCCGGGAACTCGTGCGGCGCGCGCAGGCGCGGCAGCGGCAGGTCGTCGAGCGGATAGAGGGCGTAGAACTCGGGCGGGGCTACCAGCGGAAAGTGCGGGCAGACGAAGGAGACGAACAGGCACCAGGGCTTGTCGCTCCTCTCCCGGGCGGCGCGCCCCAGCCAGGCGATGGCGGCATCGCGGATCTGGCGGTCGTAGGCGAGATAGGTCGACTCGCCGGACCCGGCATCGCCCGCGAGCTGCGCCGTGCTGGTGCGCTTGGGCGGGTCCTGGCGCAGCATGCCCTGGACGTCGCCCTTACCGTCCAGCACGTGGAGCGGCAGGATCTCGTTGTCGAAGCCGTTCGGATCGTCGCTGCCGCGGTAGTGCAGCTTGCCGATCGAGTCGCAGCGGTGGCCATGCTCGTGCAGCCGGTGGCCGAAGGACGGCGGCGAGCCCGTATAAGGAATCGCGTTGTCCCAGCAACCGATCTCGTGGACGTAGCGGCCGGTGGCGAAGCTCGCCCGGCTGGGCACGCAGATCGGGCAGTTGGCGTAGCCGTTCTCGAACAGCGTGCCTTCGCCGGCCAGCCGGTCGAGGTGCGGGGTCTTGACGATCCCGTTGCCATAGGCGCCGAGCACGTGCCGGCTGTGCTCGTCCGACATGATGAAGAGGACGTTCTGCCCCGCCATTCCTGGTTCTCCAAAGTTGGGGTGGTTGGTCGACGGCCGGTGCTGAGGCTCCAAAAGCCGATCTCAGGGCGGCGTCGGCATCGCGACGCACTCCTCGATCGGGATGCGTGAGCTGGACCCTGCTGCCGACCTCCTGGATGACGTGGCGGTCGGTCTGGACCCGGAGCAGGAGCCCGCCCGCGTCGATCTGGTAGTCGACGATGTTGCCGAGGAAGGTGGCCTCGACCACGCTGCCCTCCAGGCGGTTGCCCGGGCCGTCGGCCGCCGTCGCGCCGAGCCGCACCGATTCGGGCCGGATGGCGAGGGTCACCTCGCGCGCCGGGCTTGCGGCGGCCGCCGGACCGACGGCCGCGAGCACGTGGTCGCCGACGCGCACGCGCACCTGCCCGTCCCCGCGCTCGACGATCTCGCCCGGCAACCGGTTCACGATGCCCATGAAGTCGGCGACGAACAGGTTGGCCGGGCGCTCGTAGATGTCGCGCGGGCGGCCGTACTGCTGCAGCACGCCCTGGTGGAAGACCGCGATCCGGTCGGACAGCGCCATGGCCTCCGCCTGGTCGTGGGTGACGTAGACGAAGGTGATGCCGGTGCGCCGCTGCAGGCTCTTGAGCTCGCCGCGCATCCGCTCGCGCAGCTTGGCGTCGAGATTCGAGAGCGGCTCGTCGAGCAGCAGGATCGACGGCTCCACCACCAGCGAGCGGGCCAGCGCCACGCGCTGCTGCTGGCCGCCGCTGAGCTGTGCCGGATGCCGCCCTTCGAGCCCCTCGAGGCCGACCGCCGCCAGCACCCGGGCGACCCGCTCGCCGATCGTGGCGCGGCCGAGCCTCGCGAGCTTGAGGCCGAAGGCGACGTTGTCGAACACGCTCATATGCGGCCAGATGGCATAGTTCTGGAACACCATGCCCATGCGGCGCCGCTCGGGCGGGATCGTGGTTCGCGGCGAGGAGAGAAGCTGGCCCGCGACCCGGATCTCGCCGCCGTCGGGCACGAGGAAGCCCGCGAGCAGGCGCAGGGTCGTCGTCTTGCCGCAGCCCGACGGGCCCAGCAGCGTCACGAACTCCTTCTCCTCGATCGCGAGGCTCAGGTCCTGGAGCACGTGATGGCGACCGAAGCTCTTGTTCAGCTCCTCGATCACGATGTGCGCCATCGGTCGTCTCCTACGGTACCGGCATGTCGGCCGCGACCTGCGCGCCGTAGCGGCCGGCCAGCCAGTTCAGCGTCAGGCTCACCGCCAGGATCACGGCCAGCATGAAGACCGCGAGCGCCGCCACGACCTCGAGCTGGCCGAGATCGTTCAGGCGGAAGATCGCGACCGCGATCGTCTCGGTGCCGCCCGTGTAGAGGAGGATGGTCGCGCTGAGCTCGCCGAGCGCCGGGATGAAGACCAGCAGGAAGGCCACGATCAGGCCGGGTCGGGCGATCGGCAGCAGCACGAGGCGGATGGTCTGCAACCACGAGGCGCCGGTGATGCGCGCCGCCTCCTCCAGCGAGGGATCGATCTGCCGGAGCGTGGCGTTGGCGCTGCGCACGGCGAGCGGGACGAAACGGGCGACGTAGGCCACCAGCAGGATCCAGATCGTGCCGTAGAGCACGAGCGGCGGCCGGATGAAGGCCAAGAGGATGCCGACCGCCATGACCGTGCCGGGCAGGCCCAGCGGCAGGATCGCGAGATAGTCCAGCAGGCGCCGGCCCCGCATGCGGGTGCGAAGGTCGATATAGGCGATCGCGAGGCCGAGCAGCACCGTGATCAGCGCGGCGCCGGTCGCGAGCTTGAAGCTGTTGACGATGCCGCGCACCGCGACCTGGTCGTCGAGCAGGGCCGCCTGGAAATGGGCGAGCGTGAAGTTGTCGGGCGAGGGCGGCGCGATCCAGCTCTTGCTGAAGGCAGCAGCCGTCAGGACCGCGACCGGGGCCACCGCGCTGAAGAAGACGACCAGCAGGCAGAAGGCGAGCAGCAGCCACTTCACCGGGCCGAGCTGCATGCGCTGCGTGCGCACCCCGCGCCCGCTCACCGTGACGAAGGAGCGGCGCTCGAGATAGCCGCGCTGCACGACGAGGCCGGCTACCGTCAGCAGCACCAGGATGAGCGAGAGCGCGGAGGCGTCGCCCCAGCGCGGCGGATAGCTGCCGAGCAGCCCGTAGATCCGGGTCGGCAGGAAGACGATCTGGGCGGGCAGGCCCAGGAACGCCTGCGGCCCGAACAGGGCCATCGAATCGACGGCCGAGAGCAGCGCGCCGCCGGTGATGGCGGGCGCCACGAGCGGCAGGGTGATGCGCCGCGTCACCGTCCAGCGCCCGGCCCCCAGCACCTGGGCGGACTCCTCCAGGGCGGCATCGACCGACTGCAGTGCTGTGTAGGTGAGGAAATAGGTGAATGCGAAGACATGGATGCCGATGACGAAGATGATCCCGCCCATGCTGAAGACGTTGAACGGCCCCGCCTCGAGCCCGAGCAGCCAGCGCAGCACCCGGTTGAAGTAGCCGGCATCGGGCCCGAGCAGGATGATGTAGGCGAGTGCGGTGAGATAGGGGGGCGTGATGTAGGACAGGGCCACGAGCGCGTGGATCGAGCGGCGCAACGGCACGTTGCTGCGCGCCGCGGTCCAGGCGAGCGGCACGCCGAGCACCACGCTCAGGAGCCCGGTCCCGAGCGCCAGGATCAGCGTGTTCTTGAGCGGCTCGAAGTTCTGCGTGCGCGCGTAGACCCGCACGAAGTGATCGAGCCCGACCTCGCTCGGCAGGCCGAGCGCGCCCAGCAGCAACCAGAGCAGCGGATAGCCGACCAGCACCAGCAGCGCGAGGACGGCGACCCCGAGGACGAGGCCGCCGCCGTGGACGAACGATCGGCTCACGACGGACGGACGGCCGGCCGCGATCGACCGGCTGCCGCTGAGCGCCGCGCTGTCAGACCCCCCACTCGCCACCGAACGTGTCGGCCATCTGCTCCAGGATGTCGGTGCGGTTCGCCTGGTACTCGCCATAGTCGAGCAGCAGCAGCTTGAGGTCGCCGAGCGGCGGGCTGCCCTTGGGTGGTGCCAGATCGGTGCGGCTCGAATACTTGCCGCCCTCGACGAGCAGCGCCTGCCCTTCGTCGCCCATCCACCAGTCGTAGAACAGCGTCGCCGCGGTCGGGCGCGACGAGCCTTCGATCAGGCCGACCGCGCCGAGCTCGGTCGGCACGCCCTCGGCCGGGTAGACGAAGTCGGTGGGCTTGCCCTCGAGCTTGGAGCGCCAGGCGATGTTGTCGTTGTTCAGGAACCCCGCTGCCCGCTCGCCGCTCTCGAGCACCTGGGTGACGAGCTGCGGGCGTCTGCACGCGCATCGGCTCGGTCGCCGCGAGCTGCTCCAGAAGCTCCCAGCCGAAATGCTGGGCGAGCGTATAGAGGCGCGGCGCGCCGTCGCCGTTGCTGCTGCTGAAGAAGGCGAGCCGACCCTGGTACTCCGGCGCGGTCAGATCCTGCCAGGTGGCGGGCGGGTTCGCCACCTCCTGCGTGTTGTACTGGATGATCGCCTGGGTCAGCCGGTCGGCCACCCAGAAGTCGTCGGGGTCGCGCAGCTCGGCGGGCACGGTCTCCGTGACGGGCGACCGGTAGGGCTTGAGGATGCCGCGCTCCTTCATGAGCATCAGGGCGGCCACGTCCGAGGCGTCGACGATGTCGGCCTGCAGCCGGCCGGCATCGGCCTCGGCCAGCACCTTGGAGGTGACGTCGGCCGAGCCGCCGCGGTAGTATTCGACCTTGATCCCGTACGTCTCGGTGAACGAGGCGATGATCGAGTCGAGGATCTTGGTATCGAGGCTCGTGTAGAGGATCACCGTCCCCTCGCCACGGGCCTGTTCCAGATCGACCGTTTCTGCGGTGCCCTGCGCACGCAGGGCGGGGCCGAGCGCCGCGGTCGCGGCACCGGCGAGCAGGCCGCCCAGGACTCTCCGACGTCGCAGCTCGAGCATGTGCGCGATCCCTCGATTGAGCGCCGCCTTGCCGGCGGCGGCGTTGTCGTGCGGCCCGATGTTGACAGGAGCCCGGGCACTCGATCAAGTCCGAACCGGAACATAACCGATAACCGCAGGATATCGCTCGCGTGGATCTGAGGGCCATCGCGTACTTCGCCGCCGTGGCCGAAGCCGGCACGGTTCGCGGTGCCGCCGCAAGGCTCGGCATCAGCCAGCCGGCGCTGACCAAGGCGATCCGACGCCTGGAGGACGAGGTCGGCGTGGTGCTGTTCGATCGCCAGGCGCGCGGCGTGACGCTCACCGCCTACGGCCGCACCCTCTTGCGCCACGCGCGCAACCTCCAGGCCTCGCACAAGGAGGCCCGGGAGGAGATCGCGGCGCTGCGCGCCGGCATCGCCGGCCGGGTCCGGATGGGTGCGGGCCCGTCCTGGGAGCGGATCGTCCTGCCGGAGGCCATCGCCTGCTTCACGCGCCGGCCAGCCCGGGGTGCAGATCCATGTGCTGGGCGGCGCCGACGACGCGCTCAAGGCGCAGCTGCGCGCCGGCGATCTCGACTTCGTGCTGGCCGCGACCCCGGACGCGCCGCAGCTCGAGCCGGATCTCGACTGGCGCCCCCTGATGGCCGACGACTACCGGGTGATCGCCGCGACGCGCCATCCCCTGCACGCGCGCAAGCGCACGGCGTTGCCGGACCTTCTGGACGTATCCCTGGATCCTGCCGGGGGCGGCGACGCAGATGGCGGAGCGCCTGCGGGTCATCTTCCGCGCGCATGGGCTGCCGCCGCCGGAGCCGGTGATCGAGACCGACATCATCAGCCTGAAGCTCGAGCTCATGCGGGACAGCGACTATCTGAGCTTCCATGCCGCCGCGCACCTGCGCGAGGTCGATCCCGGGCGGTTCCGGCCGCTCGACGTCCCCGACGCCACCTGGCGGCGGGCGGCGGGGATCATCACGCGGCGGCGCAGCGAGCGCAATCCGGCCGCATCCGCTCTGATCGGCATCATCGAGGCGGTCTGCGAGCGCCTGCAGGCAGAGGACCGCTCGCCCTGCGCCACCTGATCCGAGTGCCGCGAGCGGGAGGTGTCTCGAGGGAGGAGCGGCCCGAGACTGGCCCCCGAGGACCGACCGGACGGCGCACACGGCAGCACTTTCGTGGCGTTGTCGATCGTGCTTGCCTGCCCCGGTATGTTAGCCTCGGGTAATTCATCCGCGTGCTGGTGCACAGGAGCAGACCAAAAATTCATCCCTCCCTGAGGGCGTACGCCACGCTTCCTCGGTTCCGGCGACACCGGAGCGCCGAAAAGGTGAATGTTCTGAACGCCTCTGTGCACTGGCGTCGGCCGAGGCGACGGGCGCGGCGAAATGGGCGAACTGAGCGACGCCGAGATCGTGATCGTGGGCGGCGGCGCCATCGGCTGCGCGGTCGCGTACCGGCTCGCCGAGGCCGGCGTGACCGATGTGCTCCTCCTCGAGAAGAACCCGGCGCTCGCCGCCGCGACGACCGCGCAGGCGGCCGGGCTGGTCGGCCAGTCCGCAGCTCGCCGGACCGGGTCAGGCTCGCGATGGATTTGGTTGCGACCTTCTCCGCTGCAGCGGCATGACGGCGCGACGCCCAACTGGCGCCAGGTCGGGAGCCTGCGCATCGCGCCGACCGACGCGCGCGTCGAGGAGTTTCAGCGCCTTCTGGCAACCTCCCGCGGCGCCGGGCTCGAAGTCGAGCTGATCGACCACGCGGCGCGCAGGCCCGCTGGCCGGATCTGGTGACCGCCCCTGCCAGGGCGATCCTGTGGTGCCCGAGCGACGGCTATCTGCAGCCCTACGATCTCGCGATGGCTTACCGGAGCACGCGCGCGCCGCCGGCGTGCGCTTCGCGACCGATGTCCAAGTCACCGCAATCGGGCGGCGCGGCGCGGTGGCGGGGGTCGCGACCGAGGGGCCGCGTCCGCTGCGCCAAGGTCATCGACGCCGCCGGCGCTCATGCCTGGCACGTGGCGCGCCTTGCGGGTCTCGATCTGCCGATCGTGCCGGTGCGCCACGAATATGTCATCACCGTGCCGGTCGCCGGGCTGCGCCCCGACCTGCCGACCTTCCGGGTGCCGGACGCCCCCTGTACGGGCGGCCCGGACGTCAACGCATTGTTTCTCGGAGGTTGGGAGCCGCGCGCGCTGTCCTGCGATCCGCGCGCGTACGAGCTGGCCGGCGAGCCGCCGGCGATCGAGCCCGACTGGCCGGTGCTCGCGGACTTCGCCGAGCGAATGGCGCCGCTCTACCCACCGGTCGCGAGCGCCGGGATCCGGCAGGTGTTCCGCGGCTGGCCGACCTTCACCCCCGATGGTCGCTTCATCGTCGGCGAGAGCCGCGCTGTCCCCGGGCTGGTCATGGCCGCGGCTGCAACGCCCATGGCGTCTCCGGCTCGGCGGGAATCGGGCGCCACGTGGTCGAGGCGCTGCTGGAGCCGAAGCCCTCGGCCTACGTCCGCGGCCTGAGCCCCGGACCGTTCACCGGGACCGCCTGGAACTGGGACGAGGCGCGGCGCCGGGCGCAGGCGATCTACGAGACATACTATCACATCGGCCATTGACGGAGCAGGGAGGAGCGATGAGCGAGGCGATGCCGGAGCCGGCGGAGCGGGACGAGATCGCGCGGGTCCTCGGCGGCATCCCGAACTTCGCAAGAAGGCCCATCGACGGGCTGGAGATCGAACGGATCGGCGGCCTGACCAATCGCAACTACAGGATCACCACAGGTCCGGAGAGCTACGTGTTGCGACTCGCGGGCGCCGGCACCGCCGCGTACATCGATCGCCGCGCCGAGGCGCACAACGCCAAGGTCGCCGCCGCGGCCGGGGTGGGCGCCGAGGTCCTGTTCTTCGAGGTCGCGAGCGGCACGATGCTGGCGCGCTACGTCGACGGCGCGCAGACCATGAGCGAGAGCGCCTTCAAGGATCTCGCCCGGGTCGAGCGTGCGGCGCGCACCTTCCGGCAGATGCATCGCTTTCCGCAGGCGTTCGCCGGGCGCTTCGACGTCTTCGCTCAGATCGACGAGTATCTCTCGCTGCTGCGCCGCAACCGCGCGCGCATCCCGGACGGCTACGACGAGCTGCAGAGGGAGGCGGAGGGCGCCCGCCAGGTGCTGGCCGACCGCCCGACGGCGCTGGCACCCTGTCACAACGACCCGCTCGCCGAGAACTTCATCGACAGCGCGACGCGCATGTACCTCGTCGACTGGGAGTACGCCGGCATGAACGATCCGATGTGGGATCTGGGCGACCTCTCGGTCGAGGCGGGCTTCGGGCCGGAGCAGGACGAGGCGCTCCTTCGCGCCTATTTCGAGGGCTCGCCGCCCGCCGGGCAGCGCGGCCGCATGGTGCTGGCCAAGGGCCTGTGCGATCTCGTGTGGACGCTCTGGGGCCTGCTTCAGGTGATGAACGACAACCCGGTCGACGACTTCTGGGGGTACTCGATCAACCGTTTCGAGCGCTGCCGGCGGTTGATGGCGAGCGCCGAATTCGCCCGGGCGATCGAGGACGTGCGGACCGGCTGAGTGCCGGCTGGCCGGGGCCGGCTTGACCCGAGTCGCACGGCGTGCTCACCGTCACGTTGTTAGTGTTACGTGGATTGCACGAGCGGGGGCCGGCTTCAGGTGATGAACGACGACCCGGTCGACGACGCTCCTTCGCCCGGGTCCGCCGGCGGGTAAGGAAACCTTCGCTTCTTTTGGGCAGGAGGCCTTCGCGGGCTCTGCCGCGCGCCTGCCGGATGCCCCCTGGCGGCTTGATCGAACCGTGCGGGCGAAGGACTCCGATCGGATGCTGACCAGACGGCGGTTTCTCGACCTTGGCACCGCGTCGCTCCTGGCGGCGGCGGCCGCGCGGCCGGCCGGCGCCGGCTCCCGGCGCTGGCTGAACGACGTCCACTCGGGCCTGAACCGCACGATGGTGCGCGCGGTCCATCGCCCCGGCTCGCTCGCGCAGCTGCAGGCCGTGATCCGCGCGGCCGGGCGGAGCGGCCACGCAGCTCAGCATCGCCGGCGGCCGCCACGCCATGGGCGGCCAGCAGTTCGGCTGACGGACGGCTCGGCTCCTCGACATGACGCGGCTGAACCGCGTGCTCGACTTCGACCCAGAGCGGGGCATGGTCGAAGTCGAGGCCGGCATCCAGTGGCCGGAGCTGATCGCTACTGCAGCGCGTCCAGGCAGGACGGCCGCGTCGCAGTGGGGCATCGCCCAGAAGCAGACCGGCGCCGACCGCCTCACGCCTCGGCGGCGCGCTCGCCGCCAACGTGCACGGCCGCGGGCTCGACATGAAGCCGTTCGTCGGCGACGTCGAGTCGTTCGACGCTGGTCGACGCCGACGGCGACGTCGCGGCGCTGCAGCCGCGACCGAGAACGCGGAGCTGTTCCGGCTCGCCATCGGCGGCTACGGCCTGTTCGGCGTCGATCGCTCGCGTGACGCTGCGGCTCGCGCCGGCGGCGCAAGGTCGAGCGGGTGGTCGAGGTCATCGACGTCGACGAGCTGATCGCCGCGCTTCGACGAGCGCATCGCCGACGGCTTCCTCTACGGCGACTTCCAGTTCGCGACCGACCCGGACTCGCGACGATTTCCTGCGACGCGGCGTCTTCTCCTGCTACCGGCCGGTCGCCGACGACGACGCCGATCCCGGACGGCGCAGCAGCGAGCTCTCCGCGCGAGGACTGGGCGCGAGCTGTCTACCTCGGCGCACGTCGACAAGAGCAGCGCCTTCGAGCGCTACACCGGCTACTACCTGGCCACGGCGGGCCAGATCTACTGGTCGGACATGCACCAGCTGGCGGCACTACCTCGACGGCTACCACCTGGCGCTCGACCGGCGCCTGCGGCGCCGCACGCCGGCACGGAGATGATCACCGAGCTCTACGTGCCGCGCGCGGACTCTGCCGGCTTCCTGGCCGAGGTCGCGCGAGGACTTCCGGCGCCACCGGCGTCGACGTGATCTACGGCACGATCCGCCTGATCGAGCGCGACGACGAGAGCTTCCTCGCCTGGGCGCGGGAGCCGTGGGCCTGCATCATCTTCAACCTGCACGTCGAGCACACGGCCGGAGGGGATCGCAAGGCGGCCGGCGACTTCCGCCGGCTGATCGACCGGGCGATCGAGCGCGGCGGCAGCTACTACCTGACCTACCACCGCTGGGCCGACCGCGCGAGCAGGTCGAGGCCTGCTACCCGCAGTTCGCCGAGTTCCTGCGGCTGAAGCGCGCAGCACGACCCCGAAGAGCGCTTCCAGAGCGACTGGTACCGGCACTACCGGGAGATGTTCGCGGACATCCTCTGCTGACGATTCGCGGCAGGAGGTCAGCGCGCGCAACGCCCGAGTCGCCGGCGGGGCGGGGAGCCCGACCCGATCACCGCCCTGCGACCGCTTCTGCCGGGTCGGAGCGGCGGCGCCTGGCGCGCCTAACGCGCCATGAACACCGGCACGGTCATGTCGCGCAGGATCGTGCGGGTGACGCCGCCGAGCACCAGCTCGCGCAGGCGCGAGTGGCCGTAGGCGCCCATCACCAGAAGATCGCTGCTCTGATCGGCGATGTGCGAGAGGATGATGTTGGGGACGTCGATGTCGCGCGACTCGATGCGCTGGACCTCGACCTTGATGCCGTGACGGGCGAGATGGAGCGCGATGTCGGCGCCCGGCTGCTCGCCGTGGCCGAACGGCGTCGTCGCTGCGGATTGACCGACACGACGCCGACCGCCTGCGCCCGCTTCAGGAGCGGCAGCGCGTCGTTGACCGCGCGCGCCGCCTCGCGGCTGGCGTCCCAGGCGACCGTCACCCGCTGGCCCAGGGTCGCCGCGGGCCCGATGTACGGGATCACCAGGCTCGGCCGGCCCGAGGCGAGCGTCACCTCCTCGGGCAGATAGCGCGGCGCCTCGCTGTCGTCCGGATCGGCCTGGCCGAGAATCGCGACGTCGGCATAGCGGGCGTGGGTCGCGAGCGCCTCGGCCATGGCGGTGTAGAGCACCCGATCGGTGCGGCTCTCGAACGAGATCTGGTTGCGCTTGGCGGCCTCGGTGAAGCGGGCGAGCGCGGCCTCGGCGCGCTTGCGCGCCTCCGCTGCAGCATCTCCAGCGTCTCCGGCGGCAGATAGCCGCCGCACGAAGGCCGCGGGCGACGGGTCGTTGATGATGTAGACGCCGGTCAGATGGGCCTCGTGCGCGATCGCGAGGTCGATCGCGGCGCGCACCCGCGCGGCGCAGCCCTTGCTGTCGTCGAGGTGGACCAGCAGGTCCTTGTAGGCCATCGTGCTCTCCCCTTGCGTTCCGACGGTCGGCGCTGCCTCACTGCGGCCACAGCGCGCGGATCGGCCCCGGCAGCACGCCCTTCACGTCCGCGATCTCGCCGGCGCTGATCCGCTCGGCGAGCAGGCCGAACACCGCCCGCGCCGCCGGCTCCGGCTCGAAGCCGGGGGCGTGCGCCTCGGCCTTGACGTGCGCGAGGAACGCGTCTCGGCGTGCTCCTTCAGCGGCTTGCCCGCCGGGTGCCAGCCCTCATAGTAGAAGCCGCGGACCAGCATGGGAAGCTGCGCGCCCAGATGCGCCGCCTCGTCGACCGCGAGCCGGTCGCGCAACGCGGGCAGGCGTCGTGCGCAGCGCCAGATAGGCGAGATGGCGGTCCCCGGTGCCGAGCCGCGCCATCAGATCCTTGAGCCAGAGTTGGTCAGCTGCAGCGAATGATCGAACGCCTCGATCCCGGTGGTCATGCCTCGCCCCCGATCAGTGCGGTCGCACGACCCTAGATCGTCCGCCGCCCCACCCTTGATCTGCGTCAAGCCGGCCTGCGCGGCCATATCTGCGGACCTGGGCGCCCGGCGTCAGGGCCGCGGTGCGCATCGACCTGTACACCCGCAGCGCCTCGAGCGCGGCCCAGTCCAGCTCGACGCCGTGGCCGGGGCGCTCGGGCGCGTTCGCGTGGCCGTCCTCGATCGTGAGCGGCTCGGCCATGAACCGCTCGAGGCCGAAGCCGTGGACCTCGAGGTAGGAGGCGTTGGGCACGGCGGCGAGCAGGTGGACGTGGAGGTCGTGGACGCCGTGCGAGGTGACCGGGAGGTTCGCCGCCTCGGCGAGGCGCGCGACCTTGAGCCAGACCGAGATGCCGCCGCAGTTGGACAGATCCGGCTCGGGAAAGGTCACGCCGCCGGCCGCGATCAGGGCGTGGAACTCGTCGACGTTTGCAGGTTCTCGCCGGCCGCGACCGGCAGGCCGCCTCACGCACGATCCGGGCGTGGCCGGCGACGTCGTCCGGGATGGTCGGCTCCTCGAGCCAGTAGACGTCGTGCGCGGCGAGCGCGCGCGCCGCCCGGATCGCCTGGTCGGCGCTCCAGCGCATGTTGGCATCGACCATCAGCGGGGTATCCGGCCCGAGCAGCTCGCGCATCGCCTGCACCCGCGCCACGTCCTCGGACAGGCGCTCGCGGCCGACCTTCATCTTGATCGCGCGAAAGCCCTTCGCGAGATTGTCCACGGTCTGGCGCAGCAGCTGATCGAGCGTGAACTGCAGATCGATGCCGCCGGCGTAGGCCGGAACGCTGCGGATCGTGGCCGCCGAGCAGGCGCCAGAGCGGCAGGCCGCAGCGCTTGGCCATGAGGTCCCAGAGCGCGGTGTCGATCGCCGAGATGGCGTGGACCGCGAGCCCGCCGCGGCCGACGTAGTGCACCTGCCACCAGAGCTGCTGCCAGATCGCCTCGATCCGGGTCTCGTCGGCGCCGGCGAGCGCCGGCCCGAGATCGCGCGCGATCAGGTCGCGGATCGCGCCGCCGCCGCGCGCCGACGGTGTAGGTGTAGCCGAGCCCCTCGGCGCCGTCGGCATCACGCACGCGCACCGTGACCAGCTCGAACGCCTCCATGGTGCCATGGGTCGAATCCGACAGCGCGACCGGAAGCGGGATCCGATAGTGATCCGCCCGTACCGATGCGATGGTCATGCGCAGCCTCCCCTTGCCCCGTGCCGGCCGGCAGAGCTATCGCACGACCAGCGGCTCCCGCCCACCGCCGATGACGCAGCCGGAGCCTTGAACCCGGCGAGGCCTCGGGCCGCGCTCCGCGGTCAGGCGGCCGCCCGGCCCCGGGCTTACATCTGC
>CAVWCI010000026.1:0-51974 GCA_963753315.1 uncultured Alphaproteobacteria bacterium | reverse complement strand
GGATGGAGGACGTGATGTCTGGGGACAAGAGCGGCCCGCCGGAGATCCGGTTGAAACGCGTCTACGACCCGCCGGACGCCTCCGACGGGCTGCGCGTCCTGGTCGACCGGATCTGGCCGCGCGGCCTCTCCAAGGAGAAGGCGGCGGTGGACGTCTGGGCCAGGGACGTCGCGCCGTCCACCGAGTTGCGCAAATGGTTCCATCACGATCCGGGCAGATGGGAGGAGTTCCAGTCGCGTTATCGGAGCGAGCTGAAGCTGCGGACGGAGGCGTTGGCGAACCTGCGCGCGCGATGCGCCTCCGGCCCGGCCTCGCTCCTGTTCGCGGCGAAGGACACGAGCGCAACCACGCCGTGGTGCTCAGGGAGATTCTGGCATGCGACAAGGCTGGCCGCGGCAATTGACGGCATGAACGATGCAATGTCCTCCACAGCCGCCAGACCGTTGCGGCCTGAACCCGAAGCCGGGCTAGTTCACCTCTCGAAAAGGTTCCTCGTGTCTTGGTTAGGTTGGGAATGTCGCGATAGAGTCCGCCGCATCGTGGTTGCGCTGCGCAAGCGTAACCACGATGCGGGTGGGACGCCGGAGGTTTGTCGGCCTAGCCGTCTTCCAGGAAGCTGCGGCGCGGCAAACCGATAGACAACTCGAGAACCTTATCCTACCTGGATTCTGCACGATGCCGTCGCTCGGAGAAGACTGGATGAAGAAGGATCAGCATGTAGCGCCCAATCCAAGAGGCGGATGGAGCGTGCGCCACACCGGCGCCGCCAGAGCCACACGCGTCTTCGAGACGCAAAAGGACGCCATTGACTTTGCGCGCCGAGTTCGCAAGGAAGGAGAGCAGTGAGCTCTACATTCATCGCAGGGACGGGACTATTAAGGAAAGGGACAGCTACGGCCACGCTCCTTTCCCCCCTAGGGACAAACGGTAGCATCCTGGATGGATTTCGAGCGAAGTGTTTTCCTGAACTGCCCTTTTGACGACGCGTATAGGCCGCTACTGCGGCCCGTCCTGTTCGTCATTTTCGACCTCGGGCTCATGCCGCGGATTGCGTTGGAACGCCTCGATTCCGGCCGGCCGCGGATCGAGAAGATCATCTCCCTGATCAGGGAATCGAAGTACGCCATCCACGACCTGTCCAGGCTGAAGGCGAGGAAGGCCGGGGAATACTACCGCCTGAACATGCCGTTCGAGCTTGGCCTGGACGTCGGGTGCCGGCTGTTCAGGAGCGATCGATGGGCCGAGAAGAAGTGCCTGATCCTCGAGGCCGAACGGTACCGGTATCAGGCTGCACTCTCAGACATGTCGAACTCCGACATCGCCGTGCATGGCAATGATCCCGTCGAGGCCTCCTCACAGGTTCGGAACTGGCTCGCCAACGAGGCTGGATTGCGCGCGCCGGGGCCGACCGGGCTCTGGGGGCGCTTCATCGACTTCATGGCGGAGAACTATGCGGTGTTGCTGGCGAACGGCCACTCGGAGCGCGACATCGATCCCCGAGCTGATGACCGGCATGCAGGACTGGATCGCAAACAATAGGCACCGCAACTGACCCAGCTCAGCGACTACGTTCGTGTCGCCGACAATCAACTTCTCGAACGCCGCGGGCCTGGCCGCCTCGCCGCGCAACTCCGGCAGATCCTCGTCGAGGCCGATCTCGGCGAAGCGGGCCCGGAGGTGGCTGCCGAGCGGCTTCCTGGTATCGCTCCCACCTCTTTCGGCGTTGGAAAGCCTGCGCCCCTCGGCCTCCGCGCTGCGTTTGTGATCAGCCGCCATATTCCGATCCTATTGCCGTGCTGCGAGGACAGGTTTGATGCTACCCCCCAGAACCGGCTAGCGGAGCCTCGAGCGGGTCCGGCTGGAGCTGTGGCCACGATACCGGCGATCTGCCCGTTCCGGTTCCATACGACCACTACGTAGCAGCATCCCTCACTGACCGGCATACGATTAACGATCCTTCGGGTCGAGGGCGTCGCGCAGGCCGTCGCCGATGAAGTTGAAGCAGAACAGGGTCACGGCCAGGAAGGTGGCCGGGTAGATCAGCATCCAGGGCGAGCTCTCCATGTTCGCGGCACCCTCCTCGATCAGCACGCCCCAGCTCGTCAGCGGCTCCTGCACGCCGAGACCCAGGAACGACAGGAAGCTCTCGATCAGGATCACCTGCGGCACGGTCAGCGTGACGTAGACCACCACGGGCCCCAAGAGGTTCGGGATGATGTGCCGGCGGATGATCTTTCGGTTCGGTACCCCCGCCGCCCGGGCCGCCTCGATGAACTCCTTGCCCTTCACCGACAGGGTCTGGCCGCGCACGATGCGCGCCATGGTCAGCCACTCGACCGCGCCGATCGCGATGAAGATCAGGAAGATGTTGCGGCCGAACACGACCATCAGAAGGATCACGAAGAACATGAACGGCAGCGAATACATGACGTCGACGAACCGCATCATGAGGTTGTCGAGGTGGCCGCCGAAATAGCCGGCGATCGCACCCCAGGTGATGCCGATCAGAAGGCTGACGCCGGTCGCCAGGATGCCGACCATGAGCGACACGCGAGCGCCATAGAGGGTGCGCACGAACAGATCGCGGCCGTTGCCGTCGGTGCCGAACCAGTGCGCGTTGGCGAAGTCGGGCGGCGCCGCGATCCGCTCCCAGTACACCGCGTCATAAGCGTGCGGGCTGAGCCAGGGTGCTGCCGCCGCCATGCCGGCGATGATGGCCAGCAGCACCATCGAGACCACCGCCGCCTTGTTGCGGAACAGTCGGCGGCGGGCGTCCTGCCAGAGCGAGCGGCCCTGGACGGCCGCGGCCGCGGTCAGCACGTCCTGGCGTGCCGCGATGCTCATCGCTGCTTCACCTTCGGGTCGAGCAGGCCGTAGAGCATGTCGACCACGAGATTGAGCAGGATGATCAGCACGCCGTAGACGATCACGGTGCCCATCACCAGGGTGTAGTCGCGGTTCAAAGCACCCTGCACGAAGTAGCGGCCGATGCCCGGGATGCCGAAGATGGTCTCGATCACGACCGAGCCGGTCATGATCTGGGCGGTCGCCGGGCCGAGATAGGAGACGACCGGCAAGAGCGCGCCACTGAGCGCGTGGCGCACCACGACGATCTGCTCGCGCAGCCCCTTGGCGCGCGCTGTGCGGACGAAATTCGCGTTCAGGGTCTCGATCATGCTGCCGCGGGTGAGGCGCGCGACATAGGCGATCTGCGGCAGGGCGAGCGCAATCACCGGCAGGATCAGGAACCTCGGCGCGCCGCCGCCCCAGCCGGCGACCGGCAGCCAGCCGAGATAGACCCCCAGGACCAGGGTCAAGAGCGGCGCCATGACGAAGTTGGGGATCGTGATGCCGGTCATGGCGGTCGCCATCACGGCGTAGTCGATGCCGCTGTTCTGGCGCAGCGCGGCGATCGTGCCGAGCGTGATGCCGATCACCACGGCGAGCGCGATCGCGATGCCGCCGACTTTGAGGCTCGCCGGGAAGCCCTGCAGCAGCAGCTCGGCGACGGTGAAGTCCTGGTATTTGAAGGACGGCCCGAAGTCGCCGTGGACGACGCCCTTCAGGTAGTCCCAGTACTGCACGACCAGCGGCGCGTCGAGATTGTACGCCGCCAGCATGTTGCGCTCGATCTCGGGCGGCAACGCGCGCTCCTGATCGAACGGTCCGCCGGGCGCCACCCGCATCATGAAGAAGGCGATCGTGACGATGACCAGCAGCGTCGGCACGCCGATCATGAGCCGGCGCAACAGGTAACCGGTCATGGCCGGCGCACCCGCGGGAGAGGTGAGGCGGCGGCCGCAGCCGCCGCCCCGGAGACGGTCACTCGGCCATGCTGAGCCAGCGGGTGCGGTGGGTGTTCTTGGCGTTGTCGACCCAGCCCTGAACGCTCGGCGAGACCAGGTTCTTCGAGGTGTAGTGGTAGATCGGGATGATCGGCAGGTCGGCGAGCATCAGGGTCTCGGCCTCGCGCATCAGCTCGTTGCGCGCCTCGGCATCCGTGATCACGTCCAATTCGGCCATCAGCTCGGTCGTACTCCGCGTTGCTGTACTGGCCGTAGTTCATCGGACCCGTCGAGGTGCGCAGGAGCGACAGAAAGTTCTCGGGGTCGTTGTAGTCGGCGACCCAGCCGGCGCGCGCCACCTGAAAATCGTGCGACTGCAGGTCGTTGTAGTGGACCTTGACCTCGGTGTTGAACAGCTCCGCCTCGACGCCGAGCTGCTTCCACATCGCGGCGACCGCGATCGCGACCTTCTTGTGGCTCTCCGAGGTGTTGTAGCGCAGGGTGAAGCGGAGCGGGTTGTCGGGGCCGAAACCCGCCTCCTCGAGCAGCGCCTTGGCCTGCGTGACCCTCTCCTCGTACGGCAGGTCCGCCCAGTCGACCTGCGGCGGCTCGCCGTAGGTGCCGGCGTCCGGCGGCACCAGGTTGTAGGCGGGGATCTCGCCGGTGCGCAGCACCTTCTCGGTGATTGCGTCGCGCTCGACCGCCATGGCCAGCGCCTTGCGCACCCGGACGTCGTCGAACGGCGGCACCTTGGTGTTGAACACGTAGTAGTAGGCCGCGAGCTCGGGCGAGATGTGGGTCGCTTCCGGCAGGTTCTCCTCGAGGAAGTCGATCTGCTCGGAGGCGAAGTCCCACTGGACGTCGACCTCGCCGGCGCGGAACTGCTTGGTGCCGGTGTTGCGCTCCTCGGTCGGGTAGTAGACGACCTCGTCGATCGCGACGTTGTCGGCGTCCCAGAAGGTGTCGCTCTTCTCCATCCGGACCTGGCTGTTGGGCACCCACTCGACCACGGTATAGGCGCCGTTGCCGACGATGTTGCCGGGCTTGAGCCAGTCGTCGCCCAGCTCCTCGACCTTGTGCTTGGGGATCGGGAACGAGGTATAGTGGGTCAGCAGCCCGAGAAAGTACGAGGTCGGCTGCTCGAGCGTGATCTCGAGGGTCTTGGGATCGACCGCGCGCGCGCCCAGCGCCTCGGGATCGGCGAGGCTGCCGTTGTTGATCGCCTCGGCGTTCTTGATCGGGAAAAGCAGGTAGGCGTACTCGGCGGCGCTCTCGGGATCGAGGATCCGGCGCAGGCCGAACACGAAGTCCTCGGCGGTGACCGGGGTGCCGTCCGACCAGGCATGGTCGCGCAGCGTGAAGGTGTAGGTCAGGCCGTCGTCGGAGATCGTCCAGCTCTCGGCGGCGCCGGGGATCACGGTGCCGTCGGCGGCCTCGGTGGTCAGGCCCATGAACATGTCGCCGATGATCCGGTCCTCCCAGTTGCCGGAGACCTGATGCGGGTCGAGGCTGTCCGGCTCGCCGGAGTTGGCGACCCGCAGCGTGGTCTGCGCCGACGCGCCGGACGCGCCGATCCCGGTTGCCAGGGCCATCCCGAGCACGAGAGCGACACCGAGCCCAGGAGCCGCGCCCAAGCGAGCGAGCGAGCTGATTGCCTGTCGATTTCTGGTCATGTGAGCCTCCTTCATCCTGCCAGGGTGCGGATGATGGTACCCGGAAGGTACCCCTTGCCCGAAGCCTACCACGCTCGATGTCGCCCACAACCCAAAAGCAGGTGCGGTCGCCAGCGGGGCAACGGCCGGTGGCAGCAGCTGCGGGCGCTGCGAGAACACCCTGATCCTCGGCAGGGCGGCTACCGCCTCGGCGACTGCTCGCGGACGCGCCTGCCGCTCGAGATCCTGATCGTGCCGGTCGCGATCCCACCAATTCTGGTGGTCTGGCCGCGCTGACGTGAATTGACCCGGCGCATGACTTCGGTCACATGGTCCGACAGGGAGAGCGTCATGCCAGTCACGGACGATCTTTTCGACGCAAGGGCGGATCTGTCGACGCTGATAGAGCGCGTGCGGCTGGGGGAGGAGATCGTCATCACCGCGGCAGGCGAGCCGGTCGCGTGGCTTGTATCGGAGCCCTCCCGCCAGCCGCGTCGGCCGGGCAGCGCCAAGGGCAAGTTCGTCATGCACGACAACTTCGATGATCCCTTGCCCGACGATCTCCTCGATCTGTTCGAAGGCAAGGGCGACCGGCTTCCTGGCGACTGAGCAGACGGCTTGCGGATGGCATTCCTGGAAGCAAGATCGGGTCTGGTCGCCGCTGCGTTGATCGCGCTCGGCATGCTGGGTGCGGGCTGGCTGATCGGCGATGGCTTCCGGAGGGGCCGCGCGGACGAGCACTACGTCACGGTCAAGGGTCTGGCCGAGACCTTTGTGCAGGCCGATCTCGCGATCTGGCCGCTGCGCTACACCGCGACCGGCGACGATCTC
Source organism: uncultured Alphaproteobacteria bacterium (assembly GCA_963753315.1). Classification (GTDB taxonomy): domain Bacteria; phylum Pseudomonadota; class Alphaproteobacteria; order Geminicoccales; family Geminicoccaceae; genus DASUGG01. The sequence goes on along the minus strand of CAVWCI010000026.1, from coordinate 45,706 downwards.
AACCAGGTTCAGGGCAAGATCGATGCCGATGGCGCCGAGATCACGGCTTTTTTGACCCGCGAGGGCATCGCTCCCGAGGCGATCGCGCCGCAGCGGGTCGAGGTCACCGACCTTCTGGCCCAGGCGTACCGGCCGGAGGGTGCCGCGGACAACCGCTTCATCATCGCCCAGACCATCCTGGTGCGCACCGAGCAGGTCGACCTGGTCGCCGAGCTCAACCGCACGACCGGCGAGCTGGTCAGCCGCGGCGTGGTGCTGGTCGACACCGGCGGCCCGACCTACGTCTTCACCGGCCTGAACGCGATCAAGCCGCAGATGCTGGCCGACGCGAGCGCGAATGCGCGCGAGGCCGCGGCGCAGTTCGCCGCCGACGTCGACGGCACGCTCGCCGGCATCCGGCGCGCCTCGCAGGGCATCTTCGAGATCCTGCCGCGCGACGCGGCACCCGGGATCAGCGAGGCCGGCCAGATCGACAAGAAGGTCCGCGTCGTCTCGACCATCGAGTATCTGCTCGACTCCTGAGGGGCCAACCCGATCAATGTGAGGAAATTCATAAAGCCTCCTTGTATTTCCATTCGCGTCGGGCCACATTCATGAGGTCGATAGACGGCAAGATGACTTAGCCTGGCGCCCAAGAAAACTTGCGTTTGGCTGATGCTCTTCTCACCTGAAAATGCGATTTCGACGGCCTGCGGCTTCGCGGGTACGCAAAAACTACGTTCGTAAAGGGGTTATCCATGACGACGGGGACCGTGAAGTGGTTCAACGCCCAGAAGGGCTTTGGTTTCATCGCGCCGGATGACGGTGGCAACGACGCCTTTGTCCACATCAGCGCCGTGGAACGCGCAGGCTTCGGCGATCTGCGCGAAGGCCAGAAAGTAGGCTTCGACCTCGTCTCCGACCAGAGGAGCGGCAAGATGTCGGCCGACAATCTGAAGGACCTGGGCTGATCGCAACGCCGGTCGCCGCGGCGTTCCATGATCTCCACGGCGACCAGCACCCATCGACCGCAATGACCGCCTCTCCGCCACCGAGCAACGGCGGGGTCGCCGCTCGGCTTCACCGAGGCGCGAGCGTGACCCAGGTGAGGCGTTTGGCGTTGATCGGGAATTCGCTCCCCCGCCGCTGCGGTATCGGCACCTTCACGACCGATCTGCAGCGGGCGATCGCAACGACATGCCCGGACGTGGAAACCTGCATCGTGGCGATGACCGACCATGGTCAGGCCTACGACTATCCATCCGTTGTTCGCCTTCAGGTTGACGATGGCCGAATAGAGGACTACCTGCATGCGGCCCACTTCCTGAATGCAGGTCAGTTCGATGTCGTCTCCCTCCAGCATGAATTCGGCATCTTTGGCGGTGAAGCCGGCGAGCACATCATGGCGCTGCTCTCGCGGCTGACCATGCCGATCATCACGACCTTTCATACCGTTCTTGCCGAGCCGACACCGGCGCAACGTCGCGTTACCGAGCGGATCGTCGATGTGTCGTCGACGGTCGTCGTCATGGCCGAGAAAGGTCGGGACCTGCTGCGTACGGTGTACGGGGTGCCGGCTGACAAGATCGAGGTCCTGCCGCACGGGATTCCCGACTTCCCGTTCGTCGAGCCCGGCCAGGCGAAGGCCGAACTCGGTTTCAGCGGCAAGCCCGTCATTCTGACGTTCGGTCTTCTCTCTCCGAACAAGGGCATCGAGGTCATGATCGACGCCATGCCCTCGATCCTGAAAAGTTGTCCGGATGCCGTGTATGTCGTTCTCGGCGCGACGCATCCCAATCTCGTCCGGGATCAAGGCGAGGCCTATCGCGAGAGCCTTATGGCGCGCGTGCGAGCGCACGGAGTCGAGGACCATGTCGTTTTTCTCGACCAGTTCGTCGATCGGGCGACGCTGCTCGGCTTCATCTCGATGTGCGACGTCTACGTCACGCCGTATCTCAACGAGGCACAGATGACGTCGGGCACATTGGCCTACAGCTTCGGGTTGGGAAAAGCGGTCGTTTCGACGCCCTATTGGCACGCGCGGGAATTGCTGGCTGATGGCCGCGGCATTCTGGTTCCCTTTGGCGATGCCACGGCCATCGGCAGCGAGATCGTGGGATTGCTGACCGACGATGCCAGGCGGCAGGCCATGCGCAAGCGCGCCTACGCCAGCAGCCGCTCGATGACATGGGAACGGACCGCGGAGCGCTATCTTGCCGCTTTCGAAAGCGCCCGGCGCGGGCATCGGCTCAGGGTCGTTGCGCGGCCCGAGCAAAGCGAGCCCTCACGCGACAGGCACGCCGCTCCGCCAGAGATGCAGATCGGTCATCTTCTGTCCATGTGCGACGACACCGGGCTGTTCCAGCATGCGATCCATTCGGTGCCGGATCGCTCCCACGGCTATTGCGTCGACGACAACGCCCGAGCGCTGCTGCTGGCCTGTGCGCTCAACAACCCAGGTGAGCAACGTTTGTCCGAAACCTTGACGGCCCGACTGGCTGCCTTTGTCCAGCATGCGTGGAATCCTGAAACGAAGCGGTTTCGCAACTTCATGAGCTTCGATCGAAGCTGGCTCGAAGACAGCGGTTCGGAGGATAGCCACGGGCGGACGCTCTGGGCCTTGGGCGAGTGTGCCCGCAACGATGCCAGTCCATCGCGGCGGCGGTGGGCCGCCTCCCTGTTCGCCGAAGCGCTGCCGGCGGCGGAGAGCTTTCGCTCGCCACGTGCATGGGCATTCACGCTGCTCGGGTTGGACGCCTATTGCGCCGCAGCGGCAGAGGATGCCGTTGCCGAGCGCGTCCGACTTCGCCTTGCTGACAGGTTGATTGCCATCATGTCGGCGGTCGAGACCGAGGACTGGGTGTGGCTCGAGGAAGGGCTTGCCTACGACAACGCGCGTCTGCCCCAGGCCCTGATCGTTACCGGGATTTCCACCGGAACGCCTGCCTATGTCGAGGCGGGCTTGAGATCCCTGCGTTGGCTCATGACGCTGCAGACGACGCCGGCAGGCTTGTTCAGGCCCGTCGGTACGGAGGGCTTCGGCGACCAGCGGAAGCCGCCACAGGCGTTCGATCAGCAGCCCTTGGAAGCCACGGCGACGATCTCAGCCTGCCTTGCGGCGTGGCGTGCGGATGGTGATGCCGGATGGCGGGCCGACGCGGCGCGCGCCTTCGCGTGGTTCCTCGGCAGCAATGATCTGTCGTTGCCGTTGGTCGACCTGGAAACGGGTAGCTGTCGCGATGGGCTGCATGCCGACCGCCCGAACGAGAACAGGGGCGGCGAATCCGTCATCTCCTATCTGCTCGGTCTCGCGGAGATTCGCCAGCTTGCTCGCATGAGCGGGGATCGCAGGGAACTGGCACCGCTTCGGGCCGCACGCGCCTGAGCTCCCTGAAACCACCACTTGAATGAGCCGAGGGCGCCTTGTCACAAGCCCCGTTCCTGAACCGGCAGACCCTCTATCTGCGCCCCGATCCAGCGAGAGTGGTCGTGCGCCCGTTCAGGCCAGCGACCGAACCGCGGGACCTCAACCCGCTGGACAAGACACGGGCGAACCATATCGTCGAGCGGGTCCTGGCGCTCGATCCCGAGACGGCGGCCCACCAACTCAGCGATGTTCTTGAGAATTTTCAAGGTCGCCACCGCAACCTGCTGGAGACGTTCGAGGCGCGTGCCGAGGAAATGGAAGACGCCTTTGCTGCTCATGTTGTTTTTACCAAGATGCAGCGCCAACTGGTCGGCGCCTATTTTATGCATGAATATTCGTTCGAGGCGGCGGCGTTGTTCAATCCGAGCATCGTCTCTCACCCTGACCAGTCTGGTGCGCCGGAAGGCGGGCGTCGCTTCATCCTGAGTCTTCGCGCCGTCGGGGAAGGGCATGTCTCTTCCTTGACGTTTCGCTCAGGCTCCATCGCGGCCGATGGCAGCGTGAGCGTCGACCCGACAGCACGGCTTGCTGCAATTCCGAGAGTAAGCAATCGAATATCAGGTCCGGATGGGGACCATGTCGAGCTGACCTTCAAGCCCAACGAGGACATCAGCGAGCGGGTGATCTTTCCCGTCACCAAGTCCCAGTCGAACGGCATCGAGGATGCCCGCTTCGTAGAATTTGCACGATGGCGGGCGAAGGACCTTCCACGCCACGTACACCGCCTACAGCGGCAGGGCGATCAGGTCCGAGCTGATCGAGACGACCGATTTCATATCCTTCCGGATGTCGCCCCTGCGGGGGGCCGCCGCGCAGAACAAGGGCATGGCCCTGTTTCCCCGCCGGATCGACGGCAAGTACGCCATGATCGGCAGGCAGGACAACGAGAACCTATACCTTCTCTATTCGAGCGACTTGTACGCATGGGACGGGGGCCTCGCCATTCTGAAGCCTCGGTTCGCATGGGAGTTCGTGCAGATCGGGAATTGCGGGTCGCCGATCGAGCTTGACGAGGGCTGGTTGCTGCTGACCCACGGCGTAGGTCCGGTTCGGAGATATTCGATCGGAGCGGTCCTCCTCGACAAGGAGGATCCCTCCAAGATTCTCGCACGATCACGCGAGCCGCTGGTCCGGCCCGAGCCGTCCGAGCGTGAAGGGTACGTCCCCAACGTCGTCTACACATGTGGAGCCATGCGGCACAACGACCAGATCATTTTGCCCTATGCGGTCTCCGACACCTTCTCCAATTTCGCGACCATCAAGATTGCCGCGCTGATGCAGGCCCTGGAAGGCTGACCCTTGCTCTCTTGGGCTCGCCGGCACTCGGGCCTTAGGGTTTCTGCGCGCGTTCTCCCCAGACCTCCGCGAGGACGCGCAGCCAGTTCTCGCCCATCACCTTGCGGATCTTCGCTTCCGGCCAGCCGGCGCGCTGCATCGCCGCGGTCAGGTTCGGCGTCCTGCCGATGGTCTCGATGCCCGCGAGGCCTTTGATCTTCGCCGAACTCGGTGAGCTTGCGGGCATAGCCCTTGTCCCTGGTGATCCAGTCGAAGAACGGCGCGCCATGGCCTTGGGTGAAATCGGTGCCGTAGCCGACCGCATCCTCGCCGGCGATGTTGATGACGTAGTCGATGGCCTCGACGTAGTCGTCGACCGTCGAATCCGTGCCGCGCCGCAGGAAGGGCGGGAACATCGTCACGCCGACGAAGCCGCCGTGCTCGACGATGAAGCGGATCTGCTCGTCGGACTTGTTGCGCGGGTGGGCCTTCAGCCCGGCCGGCGCGATGTGCGAGTAGCAGACCGGCGCCGCCGAGGCGCGGATCACGTCTTCCGAGGTCTGCGGACCGACGTGCGACAGGTCGCACATGATGCCGACCCGGTTCATCTCGGCGACCGCCTCGTGGCCGAAATCGGAGAGGCCGCCGTCGTTCGCCTCGTAGCATCCCGAGCCGATCAGGTTCTGCGTGTTGTAGGCCATCTGCACGATGCCGACGCCCAGCTCCTTGAAGAGCCGGATGTAGCCGAGCTGGTCCTCGAAGGCGGAGACGTTCTGGAACCCCAGCACGACGGCCGTCCGCTCGCTCGCGCTTGGCCCGCCGGATGTCCTCGGTCGTGTAAGCCTGGAGCAGCAGGTCGTCGTTCTCGTCGATCCACGACTTCCACCGGGCGATATTCGCCATCGTCCCGGCAAAATTCTCCCAGACGCAGCAGGTGCAGTTGGCGCCGGTCAGACCGCCCGCCCGCATGTCCTCGAAGACGCTCCGCTCCCAGTTCGAGACGATCAGCCCGTCAAAGACGATCATCTCGTCGTGGAGTTCGTTCCCAGCCATCGGTCCGCTCCCCCGTTCGTCTTCCCGGCATCTTAGCGTCTGGATCGGTGATCTACATCCTTCCAGAGCTTTCCTGCCGTTGCTCCTTGCTGATTCCGGGCTGGCGCCTCGGCGAGCCAAGAACTCGCTCAAGAGCGCCTGCGCCCAGTCGTTTCGCCATCAGCCAGTCGTTTCGCCATCAGAATGTCGGGCCGGCCCGGCCCGTTCACATCCGGCAGAAGCCCGACCACCTGGTAGCCGTGCCGCCGGTAGAAGGTGAAGGCGTGGCCCGGCCCGGCCGGCTCGACCGCCGCGGCATGCCCCAGAAGGTTGGGCAAAAGATCCCGGCCGAACAGGTTCGTGCCGCCGTAGTCGTCGTCAGTGCCAAGATAGAGGGTGATCACGCCCTCGGCACGGGCGCGCGCCTCGAGGTGCGCGAGGAGCGCCGATCCGACGCCGCGCCGCTGACGGCCAGGGTCGACGACCAGCGGGTGCAGCTCCCAGCCATGGGAATAGGTACGAAGAGCGCCGATCCAGCCAACCAGCCGCTCCTGGTCCATGGCCGCGAAGCCGAGCCACTGCGGGTCGTTGCAGAGAGCATCGACCTCGGCCTCGGCTTCGCCCGGCCCCTGAAAGCCCGAGGGCAGGTGGGCGAGCGCCTCACGGAGCACCCGAGCGGCTGCGGCGCGTTGGCTTTGCGTGAGAGCGGCAACGTCGCGAAGGGCGAGGGGCATGGCGGATCGCATGGTCGATGCTGAGATCGGGTGAGTTGAAGATCCAGTAAAGATCACCGACATAGAAGCCACAACAGCCCGTCCGGCGAGCGCCCTGGCGTGCGCCGTGGTCGGGAGAAACCTGACGCCGAGGGTTGGCCATGCGATCACGCGATCCGCGGACCTGGATGTGGGCCGAAGCCTGCGAGCTTCTGGAGGAGGCGGAAAGGCTGCACCGCCAGTTCTTCGTGCCGGCGCGCAGTCTCGCCAAGGGGCCCACCTGGGAGCCGCCGGTCGACGTGCTCGAGACCGAGCACGAGCTGGCGATCCTGGTAGCGCTGCCGGGCGTCGCCCCCGACCAGGTGAAGGTCGTGATCGACGGCGGCACGCTCATCGTGGTCGGCCTGCGGCCGATGCCGGGCCAGTCCCGCAGCACGATGATCCGGCGCCTCGAGATCCCCTACGGCCGCTTCGAGCGCCACATCGAGCTGCCGGTCGGCCGGTTCGAGATCGACCGCCGCGAGCTCACCGACGGCTGCCTTCTGCTCACGCTGCGCAAGCTGCCCTGACCGGATCGCCGAGATGACTGATCAGATGAGGGAACACGAGACCAACCAGGCCCGCACCGAGCAGGCGCAGGCCACCACGTCGCCGGAGGCCGCCGTGGCGGACCGCGGCACGGACTTGCCGCCGATCCCGGACGATGCCATCGTCATCGTGCCGGTGCGCAACGTCGTGCTGTTTCCGGGCGTCGTGGTGCCGCTCAGCCTCGGCCGGGTGCGCACCATCGCGGCCGCGCAGGAGGCGGCTCGCACGCCAGCGCCCGCTAGGCGTCATCGTGCAGCGCAATCCGGCCGACGAGGACCCGGCACCGGAGCAGCTGCACGACGTCGGCACGGTCGCCGGCATCATGCGCTACGTCACCGCACCGGACGGCGCCCATCACATCGTCATCCAGGGCCAGCAGCGCTTCCGCACGCTCGAGTATCTGCCGGGCTATCCGTTCCTGGTCGCGCGCATCGAGCGCATCGAGGAGCCGGAGACGACCAGCCCCGAGGTCGAGGCGCGCCTGGTCCATCTCAAGGAGCGCACGCTCGAGGCGCTGCAGTACCTGCCGCAGGCGCCGCGCGAGCTGGCCGCCGCCATCCAGGCGATCCCGACGCCTGCCGCCGGCGCCGATCTGGTGGCGAGCTTCATGGACATCAAGGTCGAGGAGAAGCAGGAGATCCTCGAGACCATCGACGTCAAGGCGCGGCTCGACAAGGTCCTGCAGATGCTGAGCCACGCGATCGAGGTCCTGCGCCTGACGCGCGACATCAGCGAGCAGACCAAGGAGAGCGTCGACAGCCGCCAGCGCGAGTACATCCTGCGCGAGCAGATGAAGACGATCCAAAAGGAGCTCGGCGAGGAGGAGGGCACCCGCGCCGAGCTTGCCGAGCTCGACGAGGCCATCACCAAGGCCAAGATGCCCGAGGAGGCGGAGGCGCAGGCGCGCAAGGAGCTCAAGCGCCTCGAGCGCATGCCCGAGGCCGCGGCCGAGTACTCCATGGTGCGCACCTATCTCGACTGGCTGATCGAGCTGCCCTGGTCGGTGCTGAGCGAGGATGCCATCGACATCGCGCAGGCGCGCCAGGTGCTCGACGACGAGCACTATGGCCTTGCCAAGATCAAGCGGCGCATCCTCGAGTATCTCGCGGTGCGCAAGCTCAATCCGACCGGCAAGAGCCCGATCCTTTGCTTCGTCGGCCCGCCTGGCGTCGGCAAGACCTCGCTCGGCCAGAGCATCGCCCATGCCACCGGGCGCAAGTTCGTGCGCGCGAGCCTGGGCGGCGTGCACGACGAGGCCGAGATCCGCGGCCACCGCCGCACCTATATCGGCGCCCTGCCGGGCAACATCATCCAGGCCATCCGCAAGGCCGGCACGCGCAACCCGGTGTTCATGCTCGACGAGATGGACAAGCTCGGCGCGAGCTTCCACGGCGATCCGTCCTCGGCGCTGCTCGAGGTCCTGGATCCCGAGCAGAACTCGACCTTCCGCGACAACTACCTGGCCGTGCCGTTCGACCTCAGCCAGGTGATGTTCGTCGGCACCGCCAACGTGCTGGACCAGATCCCGGGGCCGCTGCGCGATCGCATGGAGGTGATCGAGCTGCCGAGCTACACCGAGGACGAGAAGGTCGAGATCGCCAAGCGCTACCTGGTCAAGCGCCAGCTCGAGGCGAACGGTCTTACGGCCGAGCAGGCCTCGATCAGCGAGGCGGCGATCCGCGCGATCGTGCGCGACTACACCCGCGAGGCGGGCGTGCGCAATCTCGAGCGGCTGATCGGCAGCGTGTTCCGCAACGTCGCCATGCGGATCGCCGAGGGCAGCGTGGAGCGGGTCGCGATCGAGCCGGAGGGCCTGCACGCGATCCTGGGCGCCAGGCAGGTCGAGAGCGAGGTGGCGCTGCGCACCAGCGTGCCGGGCGTGGCGACCGGCCTCGCCTGGACCCCGGTCGGCGGCGACATCCTGTTCGTCGAGGCGACCCGGATACCAGGCGGTGGCCGCCTGATCCTGACCGGCCAGCTCGGCGACGTGATGAAGGAGAGCGCCCAGGCGGCGCTGAGCCTGGTGAAGTCGCGCGCCCGCCAGCTGGGCATCGGCGAGAGCCTGTTCGAGAAGAGCGACATCCACGTCCACGTGCCGGCCGGCGCGATCCCCAAGGACGGCCCGTCCGCCGGCGTCGCGATGTACACGGCCCTGGTCTCGCTGCTGACCGACCGCACCGCGCGCAACGATACCGCGATGACCGGCGAGATCAGCCTGCGCGGCCTGGTGCTGCCGGTCGGCGGCATCAAGGAGAAGGTGCTGGCGGCGCACCGTGCCGGGCTCCGGCGCGTGATGCTGCCGGCGCGCAATCGCAAGGACTTCGAGGACATCCCCGAGAGTGCTCGCGACGCGCTGGAGTTCGTCTGGCTCGAGCAGGTCGACGACGCGATCGCCGCCTCGCTCGACGAGAGGGTGCGCGAGCCCGTGGAGACCGCGAGCGCCTGACTCAGGCGACGAGATCCTGGAGCGGCACGCCCTTCGCGCAAAGCGGGCACGCCTGCGCGGGCCATAAGGAGCGCTCCAGCGCGACCAGATGCGCGAACGGCACCCGATGCCGGGCCGCGAGCGTGGCGGCGGCATCGCCGAGCGTGATCAGGCTTGCGAAGCCTGCGAGCTCTGCCCCGCAACGGCGTGCATCCTCCAGGGTCGCGAGCAGGGCCGAGCCTGCATTGACCGCATCGTCGGCGAGCACGACGCGACGGCCGGCGAGGCGCGCGCGCAGCCCATCCGGGATGCGGTATGCCACGCCGCCCTCGACCAGCCTGCGCTCGGCGAACACGAAATCGGCGCCGATGCTCGCCGCGAGCGCCTGCGCGACGAACGCCCCGCCGATAAGCGGGCCGCAGACGACCTCGGGGCGACACGCGGCCACCTGCTGCGCCAGCGCTGCGGCCCAGCCCTGGACCGCCCGCGCATCCACGAGCAGGGCGTCGAGGTCGAGCCAGAGATCGCCATGGTGGCCGGACTCGTAGCGGAAGTGGCCGCGCGTCGCCATGGCGGCGCCTGCGGACCCATCGAACAGGACTTGCTCGATATCCGGGAGCACGTGCACTAGCGGGTCGCCACCAGGAGATGGCCTTTGATCTGACCCTCGATCGGACCGTCGCCGAACCGTGCGGCCAGCGCTTTTGCGGCATGCTCGGTCGCCGCTTCGAGGCCGGCGGGACTGCGCGCCTCGATCTCGTTGCGCAACGGAGTGCCCTGACAGTAGGCCACAGCCACCTCGCGAGCAGAGCGGCCCCGGCTGGTTCGGACAAAGGTCTCGACCGCGACATCCGCAAAACCAGCGCTGGCCAGCTCCGTGCAGATCCGCTGGGTGTCGTGATGGCCGTGCGGCGTGCGTGCGAGAAACAGGGGTGGATCCTCGGGGTACAGGCCGGACAATGCCTCGGTGACGGCGTGAGCGAACGCGTTCGCCTCGATGCGATCCCACACATTGAAGAGAAAACGCCCGCCCGGCTTGAGCACCCGGCGTGCCTCGCGATAGCCTGCCACCCGGTCGGGGAAGAACATCGCGCCGAACTGGCAGACGACGGCATCGAACCCTTCATCGTCGAACGGCAGATCGAGAGCGTCGGCCTGCTGCCAGACGATGCGCCGGTCTGGCGCCTGCCTGGTCTCCGCATGGTCGAGCATCGGCTGATTGAGGTCGGTGGCCACCAAGGTGGTGTCGGGTGGCAGCCGTCGCGCCAGCGCCCGGGTCAGAGCGCCCGTGCCGGCGGCCGTTTCCAGAACCCGCGCAGGTGCATGGCTGGCAACGCGCTCGGCGAGTTCCTCGGCGCAGACTTCGAAGAGCAGCGGCACCAGATATCGGTCGTAGATGGCTGGAACGGAGCCCGAGAAAATGCTGTCCGAGGTCATCGCCGGACCCTCCTCCTGGCTACCCTCGTCGCTCCTGCTCACTATAGACCGCGCTTCGCTCGATCGCATCGGCCGCGTGGTGGAGAGCGCGCAGCGCCGCATAGGCCGGCCGGTAGACACAGCGATAGTGGGCCTCGTAGCGCGCGAGCCACGCGTCCACCGGCTCGATCGTGCGCAGCGCGGGCCCGAGCGCGGCCTGGGCCTCGGCCAGATCCGCGAACACGCCGCGCGGCGAGGCCGCCGAGCAGCGCGGCGCCGAGCGCGCTCACCTCGACCATCTCGGTCGCCTTGACCGGCTGCCGGTAGACCGAGGCCTTGATCCGCATCAGCAGATGATTTTGCGTGTTGCCGCCGATCGCCCGGATCTCGCGGATCGTGCCCATGCCGAGGCGCGCCAGGGAATCGACGGTCTGGCGCGCTTCGAAGGCCAGGCCTTCCAGCACGGCACGATAGAGGGCGGCGCGGGTGGTATCGGCGGCAAGGCCGAACCACGCGCCGCGCGCGAGCGGGTCCGGCACCGGCGAGATGCGGCCGCGCAGATCGGGCACGAAGGTGACGCCGTGGCAGCCCGCCGGCACGGCACCCGCCTCCTCGATCAGCGCGGCATGGCCGATGCCGTCGAACAGCGCGCGGAACCATTCGATGCAGGCGCCCGAGGTCGGAAAGCCGCCGAACACGTAGTAGAGCGGCCGCTCGACCTCGACCGCACCCTGGCTGTAGCCGAGCCGCAGCAGCTCCGGCTCGGCGCTCGGATGCGCCAGGGTGACCGTCAGCGCCTCAGCGGTGCCGAGCGAATTGAACAGGATGCCCGGCCCAAGCGCGCCGAGCGCCAGGGCTCCGACGATGTGGTCGTGGCCGCCGACGCCGACGGCACAGCCCGCCGGCAGACCGGTCAGGGTGGCCGATTCTCCGGTCACCTGACCGATCTTCGCGCCGTTGGGCCGGATCGGCGCGAACAGGTCGGGCGACAGGCCCGTCTCGGCGATCAGATCGTCCGCCCAGACGCGCCGGCGCAGATCGAACGCGAGCGTGCGCGAGGCGAGCGTGGGATCGCAGGTCATCTCGCCGCACAGCCGCCAGGCGAGGTAGTGGGTGACGTTCAGCCAGCGCACCGCGCGCTCCAGTACCTCGGGCTGGTTCGCTTTCAGCCAGAGAAGCTTGCAGAGCGTGAAGGTCGGATCGGGCGACAGGCCGCAAAGGGCGTGCAGCCGCTCGCAGGCCGATCTCCCGGGTCAGCCAGTCGAGCTCGGCCCGCGGCCGCTCGTCGTACCAGGCGATCACGCGGGCCGACCGGCTGGCCGTCAGGGTCGATCGCGACGAACGCCTCGCCGACGCTCGCGGCCGCGACGCCTGCGATGCGCCCGGGCCTCTCGAGCTGGCCGGTCGCCTCGCGCAAGGCGGCGCACGTCGCCTCCCACAGCGCCTGCGGGTCGTGCTGCGCCCAGCCCGGCCGCGGCCGCTCGAGCGGCACCGTGCGGCCGGCCTGCGCCACCACCTCGCCATCCGGCGTGAAGACCAGGGCGCGGATGCCCGTGGTGCCGGCATCGATGCCGACGAGCAGGGGACCTGCCATGCGCGCGCGGGCCCTCAGCCGAGGACCTGGAGCGCCTCGTCGACGCTGCCGTCGGCATGGATCAGGTGGCGCAGCGCCGCCACCATCCGGGCGGGGTCGGGGCTCTGCCAGATGTTGCGGCCGAACACGACGCCGCGGCCGCCGCCATCGAGGCTGTCGCGCACCACCTGCAAGGCCTCGCGCGGGCCGCCGGCCTTGGGGCCGCCCGCGATCAGCACCGGCACCGGCGTGCTCGCGGTCACCTGGCGAAAGGCCTCGACGCCGCCAGGCGCATAGGTCTTGACCAGGTCGGCGCCGTGCTCGAAGCCGATCCGGCAGGCCGAGGCCATGGCATCCGCGCTGGTCGGGTCCGGGATCCGCTCGCAGGGACACGGCAGGGCCTCGACCATCAGCGGCAGGCCGGCGGAGAAGCACTGGCCCGCAAGCTCGGCGGTGATCTCGAGGGTCTCGAGCTCGCAATCGGCGCCGACGAAGACCATCGTGCAGATGCCGTCGACCTCAGCTCCTGCGCATCCTCGAACGAGTGCAGAAGGCTCCACTCGGTGTTGCGCAGCCAGTCCTCGCGATAGAGGCTCGGGCCGCCGTCGACCCGCATGAAGGTCGGGATCCGCCCGACCAGCCGGTCGCGATAGCGCTTGATCACGCCGAAGCTGGTCATGATCGCATCGCAGCCGGCCTCGATCACGCTCTCGATCACGCGGCCGGGATCCTCCAGGCCCGCGACTGCGCCCATCGCCCGGCCATGGTCCATCGCGACCACCAGCTGCCTTTGGTTCACGTCGAACTTCGCCATGGTGCCTCTCGCTGCGATCCCGCCCCTGCGCGGGCAAGCTAGCGCGTTGCGCAGGGCCGAGGAAGGGCGGCGCTGCACGCAACCAGCAGTCGAGCGCCCGCTGGTGACCTGTGCCGTTTGCATAGACGCGGCTTAGGCGATACGTTGCTCGGAACGAGCATGCGGGGGCACAGCCTGAGGGAGCGGCCGTGTCCGCGTCGAGACCCGATCAGGACGGGGCTGGACATGCTGGAGAAGACGGTCGGCTCGGACGTGCGCGGGCATGCGGCGGTGCCGTCGCGGTGGGCTCAGCTGCTGAACGACCAACGGCTCATCGCGCTGTTCTTCCTGCTGCCGACCATCCTGGTGCTCTGCTTCGTCGTCATCTATCCGTTCTTCTCGGCGATCGCGATCAGCTTCCAGGACAAGATGATCGGCGGCACCGCCAGCTATATCGGCCTCGGCAACTACTACGAGCTGTTCGGCGACCGGGTATTCCTGAAAGTCATCAGGAACACCATCATTTACACGCTGGTCGCGGTCGCGCTGAAGTTCCTGCTCGGGCTGGCGATGGCGCTCGTCCTCTCGCAGGACAGGCGGCTCAACTTCCTGTATCGGACCATCCTGTTCGTTCCCTGGGCGGTGCCGACGATCGTCGCGGCGTTGAGCTATCGCTGGATCTACGACGACTTCAGCGGCCTCTACAACAACGTGCTGCTCGCCCTGTTCGACATGGGCCACGTCATCTCGTGGCTGGGCGATCCCAATCTGGCGCTGGCCTCGGTGATCGCGGTCGTGATCTGGTCGGGGACGCCGTTCTACACCATGAGCTTCCTCGCCGGGCTGAAGGCGATCCCGAACGAGCTCTACGAGGCGGCGCGGATCGACGGCGCCAGCGTGTGGCAGGAGTTCTGGCACATCACCGTGCCGCAGATGCGCAAGGTGTTCGTGATCGTCGTCATGCTGTCGACGATCTGGACCTCGACCAACCTCGTGATCGTGCAGATCCTGACCAATGGCGGCCCCGCCAACGCGACCCAGATCATGCCGAACCTCTCCTACAAATACGCGCTCCTGGCGGGGCGGCTGGGCATCGGCTCGGCGGTCAACATGGTGTTCTTCCCGCTGCTCGCGATCCTGATCTACATCCTGTCGCGACGCATGCTGGCACGACGGGACTAGCGGCCATGGCAGCAGCCACCATCAGCGGCTCCAAGCGCCGCCTCAAGATCATCGGCAACGTCTTCCTGGTGGTGTTCGTGATCTGGACGCTGATCCCGTTCTACTGGATGCTCGTCACCTCGGTGAAGGAGCACGACGAGATCTACGGCACCAGCGCCACGCTCTGGCCGCAGCGGCCGACGCTCGACAACTACCGCACGCTGTTCTTCGAGACCGACTACTTCCTGTTCTTCCGCAACAGCATGACGGTGGCGCTCGCGACCACGTTCCTCACGGTGCTGTGCGCCTCGCTCGCGGCCTACGCGATCGTCCGGCTCAGGTTTCCGGGGCGCAATTTTCTGGCGCGCGGCATGATCTACACCTACCTCGTGCCGCAGTCGCTCCTGTTCATCCCGCTGTTCGCGATCATGGCCGGCGTCGGCCTCACGAACTCGCTGACCGGCCTCACGATCGCGCACATGGGCTTCACGATCCCGTTCTGCACCTGGCTGCTGATGGGCTTCTTCATGTCGATCCCGATCGAATTGGAGGAGTCCGCCTTCGTCGACGGCTGCTCACGGCTCGGCGTGCTGTTCCGCATCGTCCTGCCGATCTCGCTGCCGGCGCTCGCGGTCGTGGCCTTCTTCTCCTTCACCCTGTCCTGGAACGAGTATCTCTACGCCGTGGTGTTCAACTCCGATCCCCACGTGCTGACGATCCCGACCGGGCTCAGCAATTTCGTGGTCGAGGACGTGTTCTTCTGGGGCCCGATCATGGCCTCGACCGCGCTGACGGTGGTCCCGCCCCTGCTGATCTATTTCTTCTTCCAGCGCTGGCTGATCACCGGACTGACCATGGGAGCGGTCAAGGCCTGAGCGGCCATAACCAGGGAGAGCCAACGATGCCGAACACCTTCAATCGCAGAGAGGCGCTCAAGACCGGCGCCGCGGCCAGCGCGTTCGCCGGCGTGACCATCCTCGCTTCGCGGAAGACGCTCGCGCAACGCCAGCAGAAGCTGATCTACTGGCATCTGCCGACCTTCACGCCGCTCGCCGACGACGCGGTGCGCGACCAGTTCGAGGAGTTCCGCAAGATGGCGGGGCTCGAGGAGAGCGAGGCCGCCTTCGTGCCGACCGCGAACCAGGAGCTGATCCAACGTCTGTCGGCGGCCCTCGAGAACGACACCCCGCCCGACGTCGTCCGCCTCTACGAATCCTACGTCCAGCTGTACCGCAAGCAGGGTCACATGATGGACGTCTCGGACGTGGTCGCGAAGATGGAGGCCGAGGAAGGCGGCCTCTTCGAGTCCAGCCTCACCGCGGTCGGCTACGAGGGCAAGTACTGGGGCGTGCCGTTCGCGATCAATCCCTGGCCGATGCATGTCCGCATGGACATCCTGGAGGAGAACGGCCTCGACTACCCGAAGACCTGGGAGGAGTTCGTCGAGACCTGCCTCAAGATCCAGAACCCGCCGTTCTATGGCTACGGCATGGATCTCGGCCTGACCTCCGATGCGACCGACAACATCATGCAGATCTGCTGGTGCTTCGGCGGCAAGACCTTCAATGCCGACGGCACGCCCGCCTTCGACAACGAGGGCAACGTCGCGGGCTTCGCCTTCATCAACGAGATGTACAACGAGCACCAGATCATTCCGCGCGGCGTGATCGGCAACGGCGACACCGCGTGGAACAACAAGGCCTATCAGTCGGGCCAGGTGGCGTTCATCCAGAACCCGACCAGCGTCTACGCCTATCTGTCCGGCGAGGATCCCGAGCTGATGAAGAAGACCGGCCTGTTCGGCGTGCCGGAAGGGCCGGCGGGCGCGGTCAACCAGATCGACACCTGGTCGCTCGGCCTGTTCAACCAGTCGCCCTACCCCGACCTCGCCAAGGGCCTGGCCCAGCATCTGATGCAGCCGAGCCTCTACAACGAGGTCATCACCAAGACGAACGGCCGCTTCGTGCCGGTCTATCCCGACCTGTTCAACGATCCCTGGTGGACCTCGCGACCCGAGTTCAGCCAGTTCATCGAGATCGCCAAGACCGGCGTGCCGGTGAGCTACGAGGCTCCGCCCACCGCCACGGCCGGCGAGGTGCTGGCGACCAACGTCATCCCGGAGGCGATGCAGCTGGTGCTGGTCGACGGCGTCGACCCGGCCGAGGCGGTCGCCGAGGTGCATCAGAAGATCGTGGCGATCCACGAGCGCCTGGAAACGTAGCCCGACTTCGGATCAACGCACGAGCAGGCCGGTCCGCGTGGCCGGCCTGTCTTTCCGGCGCGCTCTTACGGACAGCGGGCGAGGTTGGCGCCCTGTAGCTGGCCCGCCATGTAGGCGACCATGCGGAACGACTGCTCCTCGTAGTCGAACACCAGCGCCTGGGCATAGTAGTAGGTGTACCCGCCGACCGACGGCTGCAGCTGGTCGTCGAAGAACGCCGGCGAGCTCACCATGTGCAGATCCAGCTTATCGTCGGCCAGTTGCCAGAAACCCGTCGCGGTCGGCTCGCCGCCCTGCTCGGCGGTGAAGGTGCCGCTGGTATCGAAGGTGAGGCGCTCGCTGGTCGGATCGTCGCACGCCTGAGCGTCGCCGATTGCCCACGTGCCCTCGAGGGGAATCTCGTCTGTAGGGTCCTGCGCGAAGGCTGCCGAAGCCAGGGCAACGGCGAAGGTTGGCACTCCCAGAAAGGCGACGAACCGCTTGAGCATCCTCGTTCCTCGATTGCTGCGACCCGCGTCGACCCGCGGTTGCCGCGCAGCATAGCAAGGGGCGCGCTGGCATGAAGCGGAAAATCTGCTATCAAAAGCGCGCGCCAGGCAGAGGCGCGCGTCGGGCGCCCGCGGCGGCGTCCTTGGAGGATGACATGAGGAACATGCTCGGCAGGGGGCTTGGCGTCGTCGCGATCACGGCTCTGGCCGCCGGTGCCGGTGCCAGCACCGCAAAGGCGCACCACAGCGACTGGGGCCTGCCGCTGGTGGGCGGCCTGGTCGGCGGCGCCGGGCTCACCGCGCTCTACTACCACAGCCAGCAGCAGCATCAGCAGAGCGCGCCGCCGGCGCAGGTGGTCCAGCCGGTGTACGTCACGCCGGCGGCGGCGCCCGCAGCGGCAGTGCCCTCGGCGACGACGATCGAGGACCAGCTGAACGTGCTCGATCAGCTCGCCGCCAAGGGCTACATCACGCCGGCCCAGTACCAGGCCCGGCGCCAGGCCCTTCTCGATCAGCTCTAGACCCTCCGGCCCGGCACGCCGGCTGGCGGCCGGGCTCCCTTCACAGAGGCACCGCAGCACCACGGCCGATGAACGAGCGGCTCTATCTCTACGATACCACCCTGCGCGACGGCGCGCAGACCCAGGGCGTCGACTTCACGGCGGCCGACAAGGTGGCGATCGCCCAGATGCTCGACCAGCTCGGCATCGACTACATCGAAGGCGGCTGGCCGGGCGCCAACCCGACCGACGACGGCTTCTTCGCCAACCCGCCCAAGCTCGCGCCACGCCCGGCTTTGCGCCTTCGGCATGACCAGGCGGGCCGGGCGCAGCGCCGCCAACGATCCGGGCCTCGCGATGCTGTTCCAGGGCAGGACCGACGTCGTCACCCTGGTCGGCAAGAGCTCGACGCTTCAGGTCGAGCTGGCGCTGGGCGTCTCGCCGGACGAGAACCTGCGCATGATCGAGGAGAGCCTCGCGGAGGCGGCGCGCCGCGTGCCGGAGGTGATGTTCGACGCCGAGCATTTTTTCGACGGCTATGCGGCCGATCCCGGCTATGCGGAGGCATGCCTCGAGGCGGCGAACCGGGCGGGGGCCCGCTGGATCGTGCTGTGCGACACCAATGGCGGCCGCCTGCCGCACGAGGTCGCGAAGGTCGTCGAGCGGGTGACGGCGATCGTGCCGCCCGAGCGCCTCGGCATCCATACCCACAACGACACCGAGAACGCGGTCGCCAACACGCTCGCGGCCGTGCAGGCCGGCGCACGCCAGGTCCAGGGCACGCTGAACGGCCTGGGCGAGCGCTGCGGCAATGCCAACCTGGTGAGCCTGATCCCGACGCTGACCCTGAAGATGGGCTACGAGACCGGCGTCGACGACGACGGCCTTGCCCGTCTCACGGCGGTCTCGCGGGCGCTGGACGAGCGCCTGAACCGCGTTCCCGACCGCCATGCCGCCTATGTCGGCGCCAACGCGTTCGCCCATAAGGCGGGCCTGCATGCCTCGGCGGTCGCCAAGCATGCCGCCTGCTACGAGCACATCGAGCCGCAGGTGGTCGGCAACCGGCGCAACATCGTGATCTCCGACCAGGCCGGCCGCGCCAACCTTCTGGCCCGGCTGGGGGAGCTTGGCCTGAGCGATACGCCCTCGGACGGGCAGATCCGCGCCCTGTTGGCCACCATCAAGGAGCGCGAGGCCAACGGCTACGCCTACGAGGGCGCTGCCGCGAGCTTCGAGCTCCTGGCGCGGCGCGCGCTCGGCCAGGTGCCGGACTACTTTCGCCTGATCAGCTTTCGCATCATCGACGAGCGCCGGTTCAACGCCCGCAACGAGCTGGTGACGCTCTCCGAGGCGACCATCAAGGTCGAGGTCGGCGGGGCGCAGCGCATGATCGTCGCCGAGGGCAACGGCCCGGTGAACGCGCTCGATGTCGCGCTCCGCCAGGCGCTCAGCACCACCTTCCCGGCGCTCGAGCACATGCATCTCGCCGACTACAAGGTGCGCATCCTGACGCCGGACGCCGGCACCGCGGCGGTCACCCGGGTGATCATCGAGAGCGTCGACGACGAGGCGCGGCGCTGGTCGACGGTCGGCGTCTCGACCAACGTGATCGACGCCTCCTACAACGCGCTGCACGACAGCATCACCTACAAGCTGCTGGTCGACGGCGCGCCAGCGGCGGCCTGAGTTGCCGTCGGCCGGCCCTCGGCCGAGCGGCCTGCCGGCGCGCCCGTCGTCATCCTGGTTCGGCCGCAGCTCGGCGAGAACGTCGGCACCACGGCGCGCGCGATGCTCAATTTCGGCCTCGAGCGAGCTTCGCCTGGTCGAGCCGAAATGCGGCTGGCCGAGCATCAAGGCGCTGCAGGCGGCCTCGGGCGCCACCGCGATCCTGAACGGCTTGCGGATCTTCGATCGGGTCGAGGAGGCGGTTGCCGACCTCGAGCTCCTGTTCGCGACCACCGCGCGGCCGCGCGATCTGCCCAAGCGGGTGGTGAGCGCGGCCGGCGCCGCGCGCGAGGCGCGCGCCGCGCTGGCCGAGGGCCGCAGGGTCGGCGTGCTGTTCGGGCCGGAGCGCACCGGCCTTTCCAACGACGACCTGATCTTCGCCGATGCCGTGCTGAGCGTGCCGCTCAATCCCGACTTCACCTCGCTCAACCTCGCCCAGGCGGTGCTGCTGGTCGGCTACGAGTGGTTCCAGGCGGGCGGGCCGGCGCCGCCGCGGCAGGCCAGCGCCGCCTCGCGCCGCGCCACCAAGGGCGAGCTCGATCGGCTGGTCGAGCACCTGGTGGGCGAGCTCGACGCGGCGGGGTTCTTTCGCACCGCCGATCGGCGCCTGAGCATGGTGCGCACGCTCAAGGTGATCGTGCAGCGCGCCGACCTGCACGAGGCCGACGTGCACCTGCTGCGCGGCGTGATCAAGGCGCTGGCCAGAGGCCCGCGCCGCCACCTGCCAAGCGCCTGAATCGACGGCCGCCGGGCGGTTGGGGATTGTCCCTTTACGGTTCGGCAAACCTGACTTGATACCGTCCCGCCTTAAGACGGCGGCGTCGGGTCGCCGGATGGGCACTCGGAGGCTCGATGTTCAGACGGGCTCGTCCGGCGGCAGCCGACGCCGACTTCGGCAACGACCGCAGATACCGCACCAGGCCGCGGGCGTAGCGACAAGCGAAGCTGGGCGTCGATGAGCGAGCGTTTGCGCCAGCAACGCCAGGACGGCAGGCGCTTCGGCGAGGCCGGCGATGCGGACGCCGATGCGCCCTTCTGCACCGCACCCCGAGCCGCGCACCCGACACGGCAGCCGGGACGTCGGATGGCGCCGTCGCTGCCACGCCTGCGGCGGTGCAGGCCGCCGCGAGGGCCCCTGCTGCGCAGGGCACCGGCCGCCGACCAGGACGCGCCGCGCGGCCAGGATCCGGCACTCGCCCTTGCCGTGCGGCAGGCGCTCGGCGAAGCCCTGGCCGCGGCGCCCCGACAGCCGGACCTCGAGCCCGAGGCCCGACAGTCCGAGGCCAAGCCCGCGGAGGCCGGGCAGCCAGGGCAGGCCGGGACCAGGCAGGCAGAACCCGGAACAGCCGAGGACAGCTCGATGCCCGTTGCCCGCAGCGCCGACGAGCACAAGCAGCCTGCGAGGCCGAGCGGCAACGGTCGCGCGGCGCCGCCGGCGGCAGAGGCCGAGCGCGGCTTCGGCCACAAGCAGCCGGCACCCGCCCTTCCGGCCGCGAGCACGTCGGCCAACGCGCTGCTCGGCCACGTGATCTCGGTCGCGGGCTCGGTGGTCTGGGCGGTGCTCGACCCGACCGGCGCCACCCATGCCGAGATCGGCGCGATGGTCCGCCTGCAGGGCGGCCAGATGCGCAGCTTCGGCATCATCACGACGCTCAAGGCCGAAGGCCGGCGCAACGCCGAGCAGACGGCCCGGCTCGTCGAGATCAGGCTGCTCGGCGAGATGGTCGGCGGAAGCGACCGGTTCCAGCGCGGCGTGTCGAGCCACCCGGCGCTCGACAGCCTGATCTACATGGCGAGCCGCGACGAGCTGCGCGCGATCTTCGGCCGGCCCGACAAGCCGACCGTGCGGCTGGGCACCCTGCACCAGGCGTCCGACCTGCCGGCCTACGCGATCACCGACAGCCTGCTCGGCAAGCATTTCGCCGTCCTCGGCACCACGGGCGCCGGCAAGTCGTGCGCGGTGACCGTGATCCTGCGCGCGATCCTGGACGGCCAATCCGCACGGCCACATCATCATGCTCGACCCGCACAACGAGTACGCCCCGGCGTTCGGCAAGCGGGCCGAGCTGCTCAACCCGGGCAACCTCAAGCTGCCCTACTGGCTGCTCAATTTCGAGGAGATCGCCGAGGTTCTGGTCAGCAGGGATTCGCCCGAGCGCGCCTATGCCGAATTCGGCGATCCTGCGCAGCGCGATCCTCCATGCCAGGCGCAGCGCCTACGGCAGCGGCGTCAACACCGACCACATCACCGTCGACACGCCCTGCCCCTACCGGCTCTCGGAGCTGGTCCGCCTGATCAAGGAGGCGATGGGCGCGTTCAACAAGGCGGAGAGCACGGCGCCCTACCAGCACCTGATCGCGCGCATCGACAGCATCACCACCGACAAGCGCTTCGATTTCATGTTCTCGAGCTTCATGGTCAACGACACCATGGCGCATGTGCTGGCGCGGATCCTGCGCATTCCGGTCGACGGCAAGCCGGTGACGATCATCGACCTGTCGGGGGTGCCGTCCGAGATCGTCGACGTGACCGTCTCGGTGCTGTGCCGGCTGGTGTTCGAGTTCGCCCTGTGGAGCCCGCGCGAAAAGGCGCCGCCGATCCTTCTGGTGTGCGAGGAGGCGCACCGCTACGTGCCGCGCGACGATCAGGCCGCGTTCGCGCCGACCAAGCGCTCGATCTCGCGGATCGCCAAGGAAGGCCGCAAATACGGCCTGAGCCTGTGCCTGGTGACGCAGCGGCCGTCCGAGCTGTCGATCAGCAGCCTGTCGCAGTGCAACACGATCTTCGCGCTGCGCCTGGGCAACGAGAACGACCTGACCTTCGTGCGCCACGCGATCCCGGACAGCGCGCGCTGGCTGACCGACGCCATGCCGGCGCTCAACACCGGCGAGGCGGTGGTGATCGGCGACGGCGTGCCGGTGCCCATGCACATCCGCTTCGACGAGCTCGCCCCGGAGCATCGGCCGGCCAGCACCACGCCCGCGTTCTCGGACGCCTGGCAGCGCGACGTCGCCGACGACGGCCTGATCGCCGAGACGATCGAGCGCTGGCGCTTTCAGGTGCGCGGCAGGCGCGAGGGCGGCTAGGGCGCGACCCCAGCCGATTTGCCTGGCGGCACGTGAAGGACGGCAAAGGCGCGCCGCTTGTCGCTCCCCCGATCGGCCAGTGAAGCGAGCGCGCGTTCTGGACCCTGCGGGGCGGTCAAGCGATTTGACAAGCGGCGATCGATCGCTATAACGGCGCGGTTCGACCCACCGGCGCCCGCGCCGTCAGTACCGGACCGTCATGACCAAACGCGTGCAATCAAAGAACAAGATCTGCCGTCGCCTCGGGGTCAATCTCTGG
Organism: uncultured Alphaproteobacteria bacterium; assembly: GCA_963753315.1. Lineage (GTDB taxonomy): Bacteria > Pseudomonadota > Alphaproteobacteria > Geminicoccales > Geminicoccaceae > DASUGG01. Next base: position 23,044 of record CAVWCI010000026.1, on the reverse strand, counting down.
GGCCGCGCCAAAAATCCGATCGTCAAGCGGGACTACCCGCCGGGCGAGCACGGCGCGAAGCGGCGCAAGATCTCCGGCTACGGCCAGCAGCTCGCCGCCAAGCAGAAGCTGCGCGGCTACTACGCCAATCTTTCCGAGCGGCAGTTCCGGCGGATCTACCAGGAGGCCTCGCGCCTGCGCGGCGACACCGCCGAGAACATGATCGGCCTGCTCGAGCGCCGCCTCGACATCGTGATCTACCGGCTGAACTTCGTGCCCACGGTGTTCGCCGCCCGCCAGTTCGTCAACCACGGCCACGTCCTGGTCAACGGCAGGCGGGTCAACATCCCGAGCTACGCCGTGCGCGAGGGCGACGCCATCGAGGTGCGCGAGAAGTCCAAGAACCTGACCATGGTGCTGGGCGCCGTGCAGCAGCCCGAGCGCGACGTGCCGGAATACCTCGCGGTCGACTACAAGGGCCTGAAGGGCAGCTTCGTGCGCACGCCCAAGCTCGCCGACGTGCCCTATCCGGTCCAGATGGAGCCGAACCTCGTCATCGAGTACTACTCGCGCTGACCGCCGGCCCGGCTCGCCTCCGAGCCGGGCAATTTGGGTCGCTCAGGCGGCGGCCTGGGTCTCGATGCCGTGCTGCTCCAGGAGCTGGCCGAGCTCGCCGCTCTGATGCATCTCGCGGACGATGTCGCAGCCGCCGACCAGCTCGCCCTTGACGTAGAGCTGCGGGATGGTCGGCCAGTTGCTGAACTCCTTGATGCCCTGGCGCAGCTCGTCGTCGGCGAGCACGTCGTAGGCCTTGAACTTCACGCCGACCAGCGAGAGCACCTGGACCACCTGGGCGGAGAAGCCGCATTGCGGGAACACCGGGGTGCCCTTCATGAACAGCACCACCGGGTCGCCTTCGACATAGCCATGAATGCGCTCGAAGGTGGGGTTGACGTCGGTCATCGTCGAATCCTTTGAATTCTCGAAGGTCACTCGGGTCTCAGTCGGGTGGTGCTGTGGTCAGCGCCAGGGCATGCAGCGCGCCGCCCATGCGCTCGCCCAGGGTGCGGTAGACCATCTGGTGCTGCTGCACGCGGCTCTTGCCGCGAAAGCCGGGCGCCACGACATGCGCGCGGTAGTGGTTGCCGTCGCCCGCCAGATCCTCGACCGTCACCCGCGCCTCGGGCAGGCCGGCGCAGATCAGCTCCTCGATCTCCAGGGCGGTCATGGCCACGGCGCAAAACTCCTCGTCGGCGGCCGGCGCGCCCTTCAGGTCGTGCCCATGAGCGACGGCAGCCAGCTTCGGTGGATCTCGGCGAGCTCCTGCAACGATATGGCATCGCCACCGGCGAGCGTCAACGCGACCCCGCCGGTGGTGCCGACCCGGCGCGCCAGCACCCCGGCGCGGCCGGCCGCGGTCTCGACCACTGGCGAGGCGCTCCGGGGCGACCGCCAGCAGATAGCGCCCCTGGTCCTCGCCGAACAGCCAGGCCGTGCGGGCTCTCGCAGTCCGCCGGCAGCTCGAGATCGGCGCCGATGCCCGAGGCCAGCGCCATCTCGGCCAGCGCCACGTAGAGGCCGCCGTCGGACAGGTCGTGGCAGGCCTCGATGTGGCCCTGCTCGCACAGCGCGCGCACCAGCTCGCCATGGCGGCGCTCGGTCGCGAGGTCGACCGGCGGCGGCGCGCCCTCCTGCCGGCCGCAGACCTCGCGCAGATAGAGCGAGCAGCCGAGCCAGCCGAAAGTCTCGCCGATCAGCACCAGCGCCAGGCCCTCGCTGCGCCAGGCGATGGTCGCCATGCGGTCGAGATCGGCCAGGAGCCCGAGGCCGCCTATCGTCGGCGTCGGCCAGATCGCCTGGCCGTCGGTCTCGTTGTAGAACGAGACGTTGCCCGAGACGACCGGGAAGTCGAGCGCCCGGCAGGCCTGGGCCATGCCCTCGATGCAGCCGACGAAATCGCCCATCACCTGCGGATTCTCGGGGCTGCCGAAGTTCAGGCAGTCGGTGATCGCGAGCGGCCGTGCGCCGACCGCGCAGAGATTGCGCCAGGCCTCCGCGACCGCCTGCATGCCGCCGCGCACGGGATCGGCGGCGCAGTAGCGGGGCGTGCAGTCGGTCGTCAGCGCCAGGCCGCGCCCGGGTCCTTTGGAATCGCTGCCGTGGATGCGCACGACCGCGGCATCGCCGCCCGGAAGCTGCACGGTGTCGCCCATCACCATGTGGTCGTACTGCTCGAAGATCCAGCGCCGCGAGGCGAGGTCGGGGCAGCCGAGCAGGCGCATGAGCGCCGCCCTGGCGTCCAGCGGGCTCGCGACGTCGCGCGCGGCGATCGGCACCGACGCCGGCCGGCGCTCGTAGGCGCGCTCATAGAGCGGCGCCTCGCGGCCGATCGGTGCCACCGGCACATGCGCGACCTCGTCGCCATGCCAGCGCAGCACCACCGCACCGCTGTCCGTGACCCGGCCGACGGTGACGCATGCGAGGTCCCACTTCGCGAAGACGGCGCGTGCGGTAGCCTCGGCGCCCTGGCGCAGCACCAGCAGCATGCGCTCCTGGCTCTCCGAGAGCATCAGCTCGTAGGGGGTCATGCCGGCCTCGCGGGTCGGCACGCGCTCGAGGTCCATCTCGATGCCGACGCCGCCGCGCGCCGCCATCTCGAACGACGACGAGGTCAGCCCGGCAGCACCCATGTCCTGGATCGCGACGATCGCATCGGTGCGCATCAGCTCCAGGCAGGCCTCGATCAGCAGCTTTTCGGTGAACGGATCGCCGGCCTGGACGGTGGGCCTGCTGGCCTCGGCCGCCTCGCTGAACTCGGCCGATGCCATGGTGGCGCCGTGGATGCCGTCGCGCCCGGTCCTGGCGCCGACATAGACCACGGGATTGCCGGGGCCGGCGGCGCGGGCATAGAAGATCTGGTCCTTGGCGACCAGGCCCACGCACATCGCGTTGACCAGGATGTTGCCGTTGTAGACGCTATGGAAGGTGGTCTCGCCGCCGACCGTCGGCACGCCGACGCAGTTGCCGTAGCCGCCGATGCCGGCGACCACGCCGTCGACCAGATAGCGGGTCCTGGGGTGCTCGGGCGCACCGAAGCGCAGCGAGTCCAGCAGCGCCACCGGGCGCGCGCCCATCGTGAACACGTCGCGCAGGATGCCGCCGACGCCGGTCGCGGCCCCCTGGTAGGGCTCGATGAAGCTCGGGTGGTTGTGGCTCTCGATCTTGAAGACCGCGGCCATGCCGTCGCCGATATCGACGACGCCGGCGTTCTCGCCGGGCCCGCAGATCACCCAGGGCGCCTCGGTCGGCAGCCGCCGCAGCCAGTGCCGCGACGACTTGTAGGAGCAGTGCTCGCTCCACATGACCGAGAAGATGCCGAGCTCGAGCAGGTTCGGGGCGCGCCCCAGGATCGCCAGGATGCGCTCGTACTCGTCGTCGGACAGGCCGTGCTCGGCGATCAGCTCGGGCGTGATCTCGTTGGACTCGGTGCGCATCCTGGATCCCCGACACCCTGCTGAGCCGATGTCGAAGCGCGTGCCCACGAGCGGGCCGGCGCTGCGGCCATATAGCATGAAACGCCGCCGGCGAAAGGCCGGCGCAAGGCCTCAGCCCAGCGCCTCGATCAGGGTCTGCAACAGGATCCTGCCGTCGGTGCCGCCAAGACGCGGATCGGCCGCGCGCTCGGGATGCGGCATCATGCCCAGCACGTTGCGCCCGGCCCCCAGCACGCCCGCGATCCGCCCGGTCGAGCCGTTCGGGTTGCCCACATAGCGGAACGCGATCCGGTCCTCGTCCTCGAGCCGGCTGCGCTCGTCCTCGCTGCACACGTAGTTGCCGTCGTGATGCGCGATCGGCAGGCTGATCGCCTGGCCGCGGGCATAGCCGGCGGTGAACATCGAGGCTTCGGTTGCTACCTCGAGATCGACCGACCGGCAAAGGAACTTCAGGCCGGCGTTGCTGATCATGGCGCCCGGCACCAGGCCGACCTCGGCCAGGATCTGGAAGCCGTTGCAGATGCCGAGCACGGCGACGCCCGCCTCGGCGCGGCGCACCACCTCCGCCATCACCGGCGCGCGCGCCGCGATCGCGCCGCAGCGCAGGTAGTCGCCGTAGGTGAAGCCGCCCGGCAGGACGATCAGGTCGAGCCGCGGCAGCTCGGTCTCGGCATGCCAGATCGAGGTCACCGCAGCGCCGCAGGCGGCCAGCGCCACCGCGGCGTCGCGATCGCAGTTCGAGCCGGGGAAGGTGATCACGCCTGCTCGCACGGGGCGCGCGCTCCTCAGATGGTCACAGGGCGAGGTCTGCTCAGTCCTCGAGACTCACGGCATAGGTCTCGATCACCGGGTTGGCGAGCAGCTGCTCGCACATCGCCTGCAGGCGGCGCTCGGCGCTGGCGCGGTCGGTCTCGGCGAGGTCGATCTCGATCAGCTTGCCCTGGCGCACGTCGCCGACCTCGGCAAAGCCGAGCTGGACCAGGGCGCGGCCGATCGCGGCACCCTGCGGGTCGAGCACGCCGTCCTTGAGGCGGACATGGATCCGGGCCTTCATCGGGCGGGCATCCTCGATCTCCGGCCCGCCTGCGGCCGAGCGGCTCACTGGACGGTCTCCGGCCCCTTGAGATCGCGCGGGCCCGCCTCGGGCAGGATGCCGAGCCGCCTCGCGACCTCCTGATAGCCTTCCTCGACCCGGCCCAGGTCGCGGCGGAAGCGGTCCTTGTCCAGCTTCTCGTTGGTCTCCGTGTCCCACAGCCGGCAGCTGTCCGGGCTGATCTCGTCGGCGAGCACGACGTGCAGGTCCTCGTCCTCCCACAGCCGGCCGTACTCCAGCTTGAAGTCGATCAGCCGCAGGCCGACGCCGGCGAACAGGCCGGTCAGGTAGTCGTTGATCCGCAGCGACAGGTTCAGGATCTCGTCGATCTCCTGGTAGCTGGCCCAGCCGAACGCGGTGATGTGCTCCTCGGTGACCATCGGATCGCCGAGCTCGTCGGACTTGTAGTAGTACTCGACGATCGAGCGCGGCAGCGAGGTGCCCTCCTCGATGCCGAGCCGCTGCGCGAGCGAGCCCGCGACGATGTTGCGCACCACCACCTCGAGCGGGATGATCTCGACCTGCTTGATCAGCTGCTCGCGCATGTTGAGGCGGCGCACGAAATGGGTCGGGATGCCGATCGCGCCGAGCCGCAGCATCAGATACTCGGAGATCCGGTTGTTGAGCACGCCCTTGCCGGTGATGACGCCCTGCTTCTGGTTGTTGAAGGCGGTCGCGTCGTCCTTGAAGTACTGGATCAGGGTGCCGGGCTCCGGTCCCTCGAAGAGGACCTTGGCCTTGCCCTCGTAGACGGTGCGGCGACGGCTCTTGCTACGGTCCATGGCGGCGAGGCCCCAAAGGGGATGATCGGAACGGATGCTCGTGCGCCGGGTCTATAGCCCAGCGCCGGGTGCAACACAACCGAGGCCCTTGCGGGCAGCCGGCGCCGGCGTCGGAGCGATGGTGGCCAGGATGGGGTGGCGCGCTATTTCTGGCGCCACTGCCCGTCGGCGCCCAGGACATACTGGCCGCCCGGCGCCCGCTCGATCAGTTTTTGGCCGGCGATCTGCGCCACCGCCTGCACCGAGATGCCGCGCTCGGCCGCGATCTCGGCATACTTCGCCTGGCGCTCGGCATTGACCTCGTCGACCAGCGCGCGAATGTCGCCCGGCGCATTGGCGTCGACCACGCCGACATAGCCGTCGATCCGCTCGCCGACCTGGCCCGCGGCCTTGGCCTGGTCGAGCGACTGCGCCGCCGCCGGCAGGGCGGCGCAAAGCAGCAACAGCACCGCACCGATGCGCAAGGTGAGCTTCATGGTCAGCGCTCCTAGAAGATGTCCTCGTTGGTCTCGAACAGCTCGTTGACGTCCTCCTCGACCTTGACCCGCACCTCCTGCTCGATCTTGACGTTGAGATTGATCACGATCGGCTCCTTGGGCGCCTCGATCTGCACCTTGTGCTGGCAGGCGGCCAGCGCCAGCAGCGCGCCGAGCAGCCAGCCCGCGGGCCGCAGCCTAGCGGCCAAAGCCCTGCATCCGCTCGCGGATCCGCTCGGGGATCTGGTAGCTGGCGACCCCTTGGCGCAGGATATTGGCGAGCTCGCCCTCGAGGTCGAGATTGAACTCGACCGGATGGCCGTCATAGAGGTCGGGATTGGCGCCGGCGAGGTGCAGGCCAATGTCCATGGCGGCATCGGTGCGTCCCTCCAGCGTGATCTCGAGCGCCTCATAGTGAAAGTTCTCCAACGCCTGCAGCAGCAGACCGACACCCTCGCCACCGGCTTGCAGCGCCGGCGGCGCCGCCCCGGCGGCATAGCGCAGCACACCGGGCCCACGCGCGGCAAGCTTGCCGCCCGCGATGCTCGCGGCCCCTTGCGCGACGCGCAGCGGCAACACGCCGTCCAGGCTGCCCTCGCCGCTCAGGCCGTCCATGCGGGTCAGCGCCAGCAGCTGGCCGAGGTCGAGCTGCTCTGCTCGCAAGGTGACATTAAGCCCCTCGCGCGGTGAACCAATGCTGAACGGCTCGGCACGCGCCGTGCCGCCGGCAAGCCGCCATTGCAGCTGCTCGACCTCGAGGCGAGGGCCTTCGGTCAGCTGGAAGGTGGTGGTGCCGGCGGTGAGCGGCAGGCCGAGATCGAGCAGGCCGATCGCGAGCTGCTGGCCGGGCGGCGTCGTGGGCGGCCAGAGGCGATCGAGCCGGACCACGCCGTTGACCTGCTCGAGGCGCGCCGGCCCCGTGCTGAGCGCCAGCTGGTCGACCAGGATCGCGAGGTCGCCCGTGATGCCGGCAGCACCCCAGGTCAGATCGCCGTTCAGCGCGAGCCCGCCCGAGACCTCGCTCACCATGCCGGCCGCGATGGGTGCCAGGTCCTGGGGCTGCAGGTTTGGACCGAAGCTGACCGGCGCCAGCTCGACCGTGGCGCGGCCCTCTCCCGACGGCCGCCTGCTGCCGCGCACCTCGAGGGCGAGGCCGCCGCCGATCCGCGTCAGGGTGCCCTGAAATGCGATGCCCTCGGCGCCTGGCGACAGCTCGGCCTGCAGTGCGAGCGGCGCGAACCACGCCGGCTCGCCCCCGTGCCGGATCCGCTCGACGCTGATCGGCACTGTCTGGTCCGGGGCGAGGCCCGTGGCGCTGAAGGCCGCCTCGGCGGCGATGCCATCGAGCGCCAGGGCGTGCTCCGGCAGCCGCAGCTGGCCGGCCGCGAGGCCGATGCCGGCATGGGCGAGGCTCTGCCCGGCGCCCTCGGCCGCCAGCGTGACCGTGCCTGCCCCGCTTTGCAGATGGAGCGGCGCCGGCGCCGCGAGATGCGCCTCCAGGGTTTCGATGACGGCAGCAGCGTGCACGCGCCAGGTGGCCGGCTGCGCCTCGCCCTGCGCAAGCTCGAGCAGCGGCCGCACGGATGGCTCAACGCGGGCCCGCAGCGACCCGGAGCCCACGTCCGGCGCCGTGAGGCTCTGAATGGCGAGCGCGCCGGGCTCGCCCGCATGCAGGCTCAGGGTGCTCGCCGCATAGCGCCAGTCGAGCCGCTGCTCGAGCGAGGCGCCGTCGACCGCGAGAGCGGCCGCGGCAAAGGCGGCATCCGAGAGGGCCAGATCCAGACTGCCGCGCGCGTCCTGTGCGCTGCCTTCGGCTGCAAGCTCGATCCGCGCCGCGCCGAGCCTGCCGCCTTGCCAGACGGCATCGACGATCCTGCTCTCGACCTGCAAGCGGCCATCGGCCAGATCGAAACTTGCGGTGGCCTCGCCGCCGACCATGGCCTGCTCCGCCACCACCGCGAGGTGGCCCGTGGCCCTCGCCTGGTCGAGTGCCAGCGGTGCTGCGCGCGCCACGTCGCCCTCGAAGCGAGCATTCGCTGAAATCCTGCCGGTGCCGGCAAGACGGCCATCGTCGATGGTGGCCTCGAAGGCCAGGCGCTCGCCGATCGCGTGCAGCTGCGCCGAGAAGGGCAGGTGCAGCGTGCCGAGGTCGGTCTCGAGCTCGAGGCGCGCATCGCGCAGCACCGCCTGATCCACGTCGGGTATGGGCAGGGGTCCCGCCTCGTCCGCCTCATCCGCGGGCTCGATGCCGGCCAGATGCAGGCGCCCGTCGCGCCAGGCGGCGCGCACGACCAGGCCCTCGATCTCGACCCGCTCGAGCCGGCCGTCGAGCAGGTCCGGCAGGCGCCAGGCCACGCGAAGGCGCCGCGCCTCCTGATCCGCCTGGCCGAGCACGACGCCTTCGATCTCGAGATCGCCCCAGTCGAAGCGCAGGCGCTCGAAATCGAGGTCATCGAGCGCCGCAAGGCGCAGCCCGACGCGCAACGCCGGCTCCGCGAGCCACGGCAGCGCCGCGACCAGCGCCGCCGCGAGGCCGAGCACCGCCGCCAGGGCGATCAGGAATAGACGCATGACCTCAAGACATCCGTCTCCAGCTCTCTATTGACTACAACATCTTGTGCCATCAACTTGACAGTCTACCACAGGTTTGGCTAGCCTGCGCCCGGTCGTCAGAGCCTGCCCTGGCGCAGGCACCCCTTGGCCGGGGACGACCTGGAGGAGGAACAAGCATGGTCAAGTCCGCCGCACGCCTGATTGCGGTGCTGGCCTTTGTGATGACGGGCCTCGTGGGCCAGCCGGCCCAGGCCCAGAAGAGCGAGCAGCAGCAGCTGATCGAGCGTTCGCGCCTGGTGCTCGACGCCTTCCTCAGCGACCCGCAGTTCGAGTCCGTGCGGGTCTACGTGCAGAACGCCTACGCCGTCCTGATCATACCGGAGATGCTCAAGGCGGGCTTCCTGCTCGGCGCCAACTACGGCACCGGCGTGCTGGTGGCGCGCGATCCGCAGAGCGGCGCCTGGGGCGACCCGGCGTTCTACGGCATGGGCGGCGGCAGCATCGGCCTGCAGATCGGGCTGCAGTCCTCGGACATGATCTTCACCGTCATGAACGAGGGCGCGCTCGGCAAGCTGCTGGACCACGGCGTGAAGTTCGGCGCCGACGCGGGCGTGGCGGCCGGGCCGCTCGGCGCCGCGGTCGGCACGGGCACCACCACGCATCTGGGCGAGGACATCTATGCCTGGGGCATGAGCCAGGGCCTGTTCGGCGGCTTCTGGCTCGACGGCAGCCTGCTCCGGCCCAAGAACGACTGGAACCAGGCGTACTATGGCCGGCCGATCCAGCCCGAGGAGATCGTGCGCCAGCATACCGTCGCGGCCAACCCCGAGGTCGCGGCGCTGCACGACGCGCTGACGCGGTTCTAGCGGCGCGCCGCCAGGCGGGCAGCCACGGTCCGGCGCATGCTCGAGGCCATCGCGATCATCGTGACCGGCGGCCTTGCCGGCTGGATCGCCGCCCGCCTGGTCAGAGGCGCCGGCTACGGCCTGGTGGTCAACGTCATCGTCGGCATCATCGGCGGCGTGATCGGCGCCAAGCTCTTCGCCCTCCTGGAGATCCCGGTCGGCAGCTGGTTCGTCGAGCTCGCCATGGCGGTGCTCGGCGCGGTGCTGCTGCTCGGCCTCGTCAACCTGCTGCGGCCGCGGCCGCAATGACGCGCGCAAGAGGGTGACGGCCGGGCGCTAGCGGGCGTAGAGCGCGGCGGGATCGCGCGACGGCTGGTAGAGGTGGGTGCCGCGGCTGACGCGATCGAGCTGCCGCTCCAGCAGCGGGATCGAATCGGCATCGGGCTTGCGGGTCTTGAGCGTGCGCAGGTCCTGCTGCGCCGCCCCGAGATCGCTCGAGCGCGCGATGTCCTGGGCGGAGCGCAGCTCGGACGGCGTGAACAGGCGGGCGGCCCGGCCGCGCTCGGCGGGCTGGATGCGATCGCTCTCGAGCCGGTCGTCGCGCTCGACCGGCGGGCTCTCGAGCCGGTCGAGATCGGTCTCGATGCTGCGCGCGAGCGGCGACAGGATCTGCTGCGCCATGCCCGCCGCAGGCAGCGCGACCACGAGCGCGAGGATGACGAGCAACAGCGACCTGGCCATGGCGACCTCCGGCTTCCCTCCTAAGGTGGGCCTGCCGGGGGCCGGTTTGTAGCCGGTGGCTAGCGGTAGAAGATGTGCTGGCCGATCTGGACCGTGCGCTCGCGCACCCACGGCGTCTCGACCGAGATGTTGTGAAAGAACAGCGCGCCCCGGGTGAGATCGGATGGCGGGTCGCGCAGGACACGCTCGGCGATCCGCGTCGCGGTCGCCCAGGGGCGCGCCTCGACGGGGAGATCACTCTTGCCGTCGCACCACCAGGAGAACTGGCAGGGCGGGCTCTCGCCGCCTTGCTTGACCACGCCGCAGACCGTGTCCGGGAACTCCGGATGGGCGACCCGGTTCAGGACCACCGACGCCACGGCGAGCATGCCGTCGGGACCCTCGCTCTTGGCCTCCCAGTACATGGCAAGCGCAAGACACTGCTGCGCGCTCTGGGCCATCCTAGTCATACCCTGCGCCGACTGCGCAAAGGTAAGAGGAAAGATCGTGGCCAGAGCCACCGCAAACAAGCGAGACCAGTGCATCGGCGCCGTCCCCAAATTATTGAGGCGTTATGTCTTCTTGCCGGCATCGGTTCGGCCCAGGATGCTGCTTTGCGGGACAGCGATCCCAGGCCGACGAGCTTAGGCCGGTACAGCCAATAAACAGTTTATGAACAAGGTTTATTCCGCCGGTGCGGCTCCGGCGGCCATGTCCGGGGCGCCAGGACTACTCGGCGAGGACCGCCCGGATCAGCGTCATCGCCTCCTCGCCGTCCCACTCGGCCGGCCCGAGCAGGCGGCCGATCTCCATCCCTTCACGGTCGATCACGATGGTCGTCGGCAGGCCGTAGGCGCCGAAAGCCCGGCCGGCCGCCGCCTTGGGATCGTGGTAAATGCCGAGCGTCGGCAGACCCACCTCGTCGTAAAAAGCCTCGATCTGGCTCACCTCGCCGCGATCGAGCGACAGCGGCAGGACCTGCAGGCCCTCGTCGCCGAGCGCTGCCTGCAGGCGATCGAGGCTCGGCATCTCGTGCCGGCAGGGCGCGCACCAGGTGGCCCAGAGATTGAGGACCACGACCTTGCCGCGAAAATCCTCTAGACTTAGCGCGTTGCCCTGGCCATCGAGGAAGTCGAGCTCGGGCGCCGGCTTCGGCTCGGTGGGCGCGAAGTTGAACGCCCAGGCCGGCAGCGGTGCGAGCGCGAGCAGCAGCAACCAGACGAGCAGACGAGGTCTCATGCAGCCCATCATCTCTCTTCGGATCTCTTCTCTCCGGATTTCTGGGGCCGGGCCGTGAGCAAGCGCAACGATCCGGCCTCGGGGCCAAGCGGCCGCGATCTCTGGGGCGGCCATTTCGAGCGCGGCCCGGCGCCGCTCATGGAGCAGATTAACGCCTCGATCGGGTTCGACAAGCGGCTCTACGCTCACGATATCGCAGGCTCGGCGGCGCACGCCCGCATGCTCGCGGCCGTCGGCCTGCTCGCTCCCGCCGAGCGCGACGCGATCCTTGCGGGCCTCGAGCAGATCAGGCAGGAGATCGAGAGCGACCGGTTTCTCGTTCAGCGCGGCGCTCGAGGACATCCATCTGAACATCGAGGCGAGGCTCACCGAGCTGATCGGCGAGCCGGGCCGCAAGCTGCACACCGCACGCTCGCGCAACGACCAGGTCGCGACCGATCTGCGCCTGTGGGTGCGCGATGCGATCGATGCCACCGACAGGCTGCTGCGCGACCTGCAGGCAGCGCTGCTCGGCCGCGCCGAGGAGCACAGCGCCAGCGTGATGCCGGGCTTCACCCACCTGCAGGCGGCCCAGCCGGTCACCTTCGGCCATCATCTTCTGGCTTATGTCGAGATGTTCGGGCGCGATCGCAGCCGCTTCGCCGATGGCCGCGCGCGCCTCAACGAATCCCCGCTCGGCGCCGCCGCGCTGGCCGGCACCAGCTTTCCGATCGACCGGCATGCGACCGCCGCGAGCCTGGGCTTTACGGGGCCGGCGCGCAACTCGATCGATGCCGTCTCGGATCGCGACTTCGCGCTCGAGTTCCTGGCCGCGGCCTCGGTCACGGCGATCCACCTGTCGCGCCTGGCCGAGGAGCTGGTGCTATGGTCGACGCCGCAGTTCGGCTTCGTGCGCATGGCCGAGGAGTTCTCGAGCGGCAGCTCGATCATGCCGCAAAAGCGCAATCCCGATGCCGCCGAGCTGGTGCGCGCCAAGAGCGGCCGGATCGTCGGCAGCCTCTGCGGCCTGCTGCTGACCCTCAAGGGCCTGCCGCTCGCCTACAGCAAGGACCTGCAGGAGGACAAGGAGCCGCTGTTCGACGCCGCCGACAGCTTGGCCCTTTGCCTCGCGGCCAGCGCCGCTATGATCGAGGGCATGGCGGTCGACCGCTGCGCGCCTGGCCGCCGCCGCCGCGGTGGGCCATCCGACCGCGACCGATCTCGCCGACTGGCTGGTGCGCGAGATCGGCCTGCCGTTTCGCGATGCGCACGGCATCGCGGCGCAGACGGTGCGGCGGGCGGAAGCGCTCGGCGTCGATCTCGCCGCCCTGCCGCTCGAGGAGCTGCAGGCGATCGAGCCGCGCATCGGCGCCGGGGCAAAGGACGTGCTGGCGATCGAGCGCTCGATCGCCTCGCGCAACAGTTTTGGCGGCACCGCGCCCGAGCAGGTGCGCGCCGCCGTCACCGCAGCGAGGGAGCGCTTCCTGTGAGCCGACCGTTCGACCTGGCAGTCGGCCTCCCCGCCGGGCAGGATCCTCGAGCGGCGGCGGCTTCTGGCCCTGCTCGGCCTTGGCGTGGCGGGTGCGCTCGGCGCCTGCGGCAAGCAGGGGCCGTTGCGCCTGCCGGAGCCGGCCGCGCCCGCCGCGCCCGAGGCCGATGCCGCCGACGAGGCGACGGAGTGAGCGCGCCGTTCAGCTATCGGGACGGTGTGCTGTGCGCCGAGGCCGTGCCGCTCGACGAGATCGCGCGCGCCGTCGGCACGCCCGCCTACGTCTATGCCGGCGGCCACATGCGCCACCAGCTGCGGCGGTTCCAGGATGCGTTCGCAGGCCACCCGGTCACGGTCTGCTACGCGGTCAAGGCGAACAGCAACCTCGCGGTGATCAGGACCCTGGCCGAGGCGGGTGCCGGCGCCGAGATCGTCTCGGGCGGCGAGCTGCAGCGGGCGCTCGCGGCCGGCGTGCCGCCCGACCGGATCGTGTTCGCAGGCGTCGCCAAGAGCCGCGACGAGATGGCCATGGCGCTCGACGCCGGCATCGCCCAGCTCAACGTCGAATCGGTGCCGGAGCTGGTCGTGCTCGGCGAGCTGGCCGCGGCCCGCCGGCAGCGCGCGCCGACAGCGCTGCGGATCAATCCCGACGTCGCCGCCGGCAGCCACGAGAAGATCAGCACCGGCCGCCGCCAGGACAAGTTCGGCATCCCCTACGATCAGGCGCTCGAGGCCTACCGGCTGGCGCAGCGGCTGGCGGGGATCGAGGTGGTCGGTCTGCATCTGCACATCGGCTCGCAGATCCTGAGCCTCGCGCCGTTCGAGGCGGCCTACCGCCGCGCCATCGAGCTGGTCCGGCAGCTGCGCGCCGAGGGCATCGGCGTGCGCCGGCTCGATCTCGGCGGCGGCCTTGGGGTCGGCTATCGCGGCGAGCCCGAGATCGACCTCGCCGGCTACGCCGCGCTGGTGCGCGATCTCGGCCGTGGCCTCGATCTCGAGCTGGTGTTCGAGCCGGGCCGCTTTCTCGTCGCGCAGGCCGGGGTTCTGCTGAGCCGCGTCCTCTATGTCAAAGAGGGTGCGGAGCGGCCCTGCGTGATCCTGGATGCCGGCATGAACGATCTCCTGCGGCCCGCGCTGTACGATGCCTATCATCCGATCCTGCCGGTGCAGGCACCGGATCCGGCAGCGCCTCTGCAACCGGTGGATGTGGTGGGCCCGATCTGCGAGAGCGCCGACGTGTTTGCGCGGGCGCGCGAATTGCCGCGGCTGCAGGCGGAGGATTTGGTGGCATTCGCCGGCGCAGGCGCGTATGGTGCGGTCATGGCTTCGGACTACAATTCCCGGCCGCTGGCTGCGGAAATCCTGGTCGAGGATCGTAGGTTCGCCGTGGTCAGGCCGCGGCAGGAGCCATGCACGCGTTTCGCGCACGAAGCACTACCGCCATGGTTGAGAGCGACTGACCTGAGCCGGAACGCCACCGGCTAGCAGGGGGCCAACATGAGCCGATCGGATCCGCGACACGGTCGAGCATTCCGGCAGCGACTGGCTCTCGCGCGGGCTGCCCTCGGCTTCGAGCGGTTGTGGCCGGCGCTGTGGCCGGCGCTCGCGGTGCTGACCGGCTTTCTGGTCGTCAGCCTGCTGGGGCTCTGGTCCTGGCTGCCGGGCTGGCTGCACGCGATCGGGCTGGCGGCGTTCGCGGCAGGCCTGGTGTGGGCAGTGGTGCGCGCCCGCAGCGCGATGCGGTGGCCCGACCAGGCGAGCGGGCTCGGCCGCCTGGAGACGGTCAACCGGCTGCCGCATCAGCCGCTGCGCTCGCTCGACGACCGCCTGTCCGGCGGCGGGCGCGACCCGGGGACCCTGCTGCTGTGGCGCCGCCACCAGGAGCGCCTCGAGCGCATGCTGCACGGGCTGAAGATCGGGCTGCCGCGCTCCGACCTGCCCAAGCGCGATCCGTGGGCGTTGCGCGCGGCGCTGCTGCTGCTGCTGGTGGTCGCGCTGGTCGAGGCCGGCAGCATGGCGCCGCAGCGGCTGGTCCAGGCGTTCGAGCTCGACCGCCCCGGCCGCGTCGCCGCGGCACCGGTCGAGCTGACCTTGTGGGTCACGCCGCCGACCTACACCGGGCGGCCGCCGGTCCGGCTCGAGGCCGAGCGCGTCCCGACCGGCCAGCCGCTGACGATCCGGCCGCCGCTCGGCCTGCCGGCCGGCAGCGAGGCGCTGGCCCAGCTGCATCATTTGGCAGACGCTGCGGAGCAGTTCAGCCTGACCCTCGACGACAAGGGCCCGGCCTTCGCCACGGTCGGCGAGGACAGCGCCGAGGCCACCCTGGTGATCGAGCAGTCCGGCAGTCTCCGGGTCGGGTCCGCGACCGAGGAGCTGGGCACCTGGGAGCTCGAGGCGATCCCCGACCAGGCGCCCACGATCGCGTTCGCCGAGACGCCGCAGGCGACCCAGAAGGGCGCGCTGCGCTCCGGCTTCGACGCTGCGGACGACTACGGCGTGGTCAGCATCGCGTTGCTGCTCGCGCGCCCGGGCGACGAGGCCAACGCCGAGCGCATCGAGCTGGTGCGGCCGGCCGGCGGCGTCACCGAGGTCAACGATGCCACCTATCTCGATCTGACGCCGCATCCCTGGGCCGGACTGCCGGTGGTGCTGCGCCTGGAGGCGATCGACGGCATCGACCAGCGCGGCCAGAGCGAGCCGGAAAGGCTCGTGCTGCCGATGCGCGAGTTCCTCCATCCGGTCGCACGCGCGATCATCGAGCAGCGCCGTCGTCTGGCGGACCGCCCCGACGAGCGGGACGACGTCGCCACGGCGCTGGACCGCCTCAACCGCGCGCCCGCGGCGTATCAGAACGACACCGCCGTCTTCCTGGCGCTGCAGTCCTCGGCGATGCGCCTCTTGTTCGAGGAGAAGGAGACCACGCTTCCCGACGTCATGTCGCTGCTCTGGGACACCGCACTGCATCTCGAGGACGGCGGTCTGTCGCTGGCGCAGCGGGGCCTGCGCGAGCTGCAGGAGGCGCTGCGCGATGCGCTCGCCGAGGGTGCCAGCGACGAGGAGCTGGAGCGGCTGATGGCCGAGCTGCAGCGGGCGATCGACGAGTATCTGAATGCCCTGATGCGCCAGGCGCAGGAGATGGCGGAAAGCGGCCAGGAGATGCAGCCGATCGATCCCAACGCGATCCAGGTCGAGCGCCAGGACCTCCAGCAGATGCTCGATGCGATGCGCGACATGGTCCGCACCGGCGCCCGCGAGGCGGCGCAGCAGATGCTGGCGCAGCTCCAGGAGATGCTCGAGAACCTCCAGGTCGCGCAGCCCGGCCAGATGGGCCAGGGCGAGCAGATGATGAGCCAGCTGCAGGAGATGATCCAGCGGCAGCAGGAGCTGCTCGACCAGACCTACGCGATGGCGCGCCAGCAGGAGGGTCAGCAGGGCCAGCAGGGGCAACAAGGCCAGCAGGGCCAGCAGGGCAGGGGCCAGATGGGCCAGGGCCAGATGGGCCAGATGCAGCCCGGGCAGCAGGGCCAGATGGGCCAGGGCCAGAGTCGGGCCAGGGCCAGATGGGTCAGATGGGTCAGGCGGCGATGACCCAGGAGGCGCTGCGCCGCGCGCTCGGCGAGCTGATGGCCTCGCTCGGCGAGACCGGCATGCCGATCCCGCGCGCGCTTGGCGAGGCGGAGCTGTCGATGCGCGCTGCCCGCGATGCCCTGCAGCAAAGCCAGCCCGGCGTGGCGCTGGACCCGGAGGCGCAGGCGATCGACCAGCTGCAGCAGGGCGGCCAGGCCATGATGCAGGAGATGCAGCGGATGTACGGCGAGGGCCAGGGCCAGATGCCGGGCCAGCAGTTCGGCCAGAGCCCCAACAACCGCGATCCGCTCGGCCGCTCGCTCTACAACCAGGGCGGCGCCGACCTCTACGGTGAGCGGGTGCCGACCGACCTCGACCTCGGCCATGCCCGCGCCATCATGGAGGAGCTGCAGCGGCGCGCCTCGCAGCGCAACCGGCCGAGCGAGGAGCTGGACTACCTGCAGCGGCTGCTGCGCCGGTTCTGAGCGCGCCGCCCCTCAGCCGGCCGTCGCCGAACGTCGACGCGCGTCCGGCGGGCGCGCCGGTCGACACGCTGATCCTGCACTATACCGGCATGCCGAGCGCCGCCGCGGCGCTAGAGCGGCTGTGCGATCCCTGCCGCCAAGGTCAGCGCCCATTACCTGATCGACGAGGACGGCAGCGTGGTGGCGCTGGTGCCCGAGCAGGCGCGCGCCTGGCACGCAGGCGTCAGCGCCTGGCTTGGCCGCGAGGGCCTGAACGATCGCTCGATCGGCATCGAGCTGGTCAATCCCGGCCACGAATGGGGCTATCGTGCCTTCCCCGAGCCGCAGTACCGGGCCTGCATCGCGCTGTGCCGGGCGATCGTCGCGCGCTGGCCGATCCCGCCGCGCCAGGTGCTCGGCCACAGCGACGTGGCGCCGGCGCGCAAGGAGGATCCGGGCGAGCTGTTCGACTGGCCACGCCTGGCGGCGGCCGGCATCGGCCTGTGGCCAAAAGACGGCGAGGGTGCGCCGCGAAGCATCGCGACCTTGCAGGCCGAGCTCGCCCGCTTCGGCTATGCGGTGCCGCGGCACGGCAGCATCGACCACGCGACGGAGCTGGTGATCGCCGCCTTTCAGCGCCATTTCCGGCCGCAACGGGTCGACGGCGTGGCCGACCCCGCGACGCTTGCCCGCCTGGACGGCCTGCTGGCGCTGCTCTGAGCGGCCGCGCGCAGGCTTGAACAGCGGCCCGATCGGGGCGACATTCAGCCCGGATCAGGCGGCCGGATGGCCGCTCTCGGGCGGCGCCTGCGGGTGCCCGTCCGGGGGAGGAAAGTCCGGGCTCCACGGAAACACGGTGCCGGGTAATGCCCGGCGGGGGCGACCCCAGGGAAAGTGCCACAGAGAGCAGTCTGCCCGCCGGGGCTCAGGAATGGGCCTGCGGGTCAGGGTGAAAGGGTGCGGTAAGAGCGCACCGCGTCGCCGGCAACGGCGACGGCACGGCAAACCCCACCGGGAGCAAGACCAAGTAGGGACGACAGCCCCGTCAGACGGGGCAGGCGGGTTTCCGGGCCGGTCGTCCGGGTAGGTCGCGCGAGGCGCCCGGCAACGGGCGTCCCAGAGGAATGGCCATCCCCGGGGCCGTGGCGCTGCGGCGGCGGGGACAGAACCCGGCTTACAGGCTGCCTGATCCGTCTCGCCGGCGTGCTGCGATCGCGCGGCGGTTAAAGAACAAAAAGAGAACATAAGTAACCGCACAAAGCTGAACTTGCGCCCTGTTGCTGTGCTCATGTCGCCAGAGACCAGGTCCGCTCCGCGACGGCCGCTCGGGCCGGCTTGAATAGCATCGGCTATTCAGTGTGTTACCGGGGTTTCTTCGAAATAGGCCTTGACTGCGCCGGCGGATAACTATAGGGTGAAAGTTCGCGCCCCTAAAAATCGCAAACCCGAACCGGCAAGTCGTCCCGCAATCGAACGAAGTCAAGCGCCAATGGAATCGACGGTACATTTTGTCTTTGCTCTGGCGAAAGCAGGCAAGAATGAGTAAACGTCGGTACGCGCGCGCCGCTTCACGACGTTGCCGTCCGGACCGAGGGGCGCTCGGGGAGCCGGGGCCGCTGGCGGGCGCGACGCGGCATTAGTGGTCCGGATCGGGTGGGTATTGCTCAGATGGCTGATCGCCAAGACCACGGGAATGCAGGGATCGGCCATCTGCGGGTCGCCCGCAGGCGGGCCGCCTCCAGGCTGCCCGAGCCGCGGCGATGCCCGGTGAGCGTGGGAGAGAGCGGGACGGCGATGGGGGGATGGCGCGGCCGATGCGCGCCGTGGCCACGAGCCGGTGTTGCTCGAGGAGATGCTGGCGGCGCTCGCGGTGCGCCCAGAGGGCGTCTATCTCGACGCCACCTTCGGCGTCGGCGGCTACAGCCGGGCGATCCTCGCGGCCGGCGCCGGCCGTGTGCTCGCGATCGATCGCGATCCGGCCGCGGTCGCGCGCGGCCGGGCGCTGGCCCGCACCTGGCCCAACTTCACCATGATCGAGGGCTGCTTCGGCGACGCCGCCACGCTGCTGGGCGGCCACGGCGTCAGCCGGCTCGACGGCGCGGTGCTCGATCTCGGCGTCTCCTCGCCCCAGCTCGACGACGCCGCGCGCGGCTTCTCCTTCACGCGCGACGGCCCGCTCGACATGCGCATGTCGGCAGAGGGCCTTTCGGCCGCCGATGTGGTCAATGGCGCCGACGAGGCGACGCTTGCCGACATCCTGTACCGCTACGGCGAGGAGCGCGCGTCGCGGCGCATCGCCCGGGCGATCGTCCTGCGCCGCCAGAGCGCCCCCATCCAGAGCACGGCCGAGCTCGCCGCCCTGATCGCCGGCGTGCTGGGCCGGCAGCAGGGCCGCATCGATCCGGCGACCCGCAGCTTCCAGGCGCTGCGCATCCACGTCAACGACGAGCTGGGCGAGCTGGAGCGCGCGCTCGCGGCGATGCCCTCGCTGCTGGCGCCCGGCGGTCGCCTCGTGGTCGTGGCCTTCCACTCGCTCGAGGACCGGCTCGTCAAGCGCTTCCTTGGCGCGCGCAGCGACCGGCAGGCGCGGCCGTCGCGCCATCTGCCCGACCTCGCTCCCCGGCCGCAGGCGCTGTTCCGGCCCCTGTCCGGGCGCGTCGTCCGGCCCGGCCCGGCCGAGATCGCAGCCAATCCGCGGGCGCGCTCGGCGCGGCTGCGCGCTGCCCTGCGTCTGCCCGCAGATCCACCGGCCCACGAGGACACGCCATGACCGTGAAGCTCGGGCTTGCCAGCCTCTCGATCGCGGTGCTCGCGGCCTGCGCCCTGTTCGCCATGAAGGATCAGGTCCGGCGCCTCGAGGGCGAGCTGCGCGACCTTCAGGGGGCGCTGGGCGAGGAGACGGTCGCGATCGATCGCCTCGAGACCGAATGGGCGATCCTGAACCAGCCCGGCCGGATCGCCCGCCTGGCCACGGCCCATGTCGGCCTGCAGCCCGCCCAGCCCGGCCAGATCGTGCAGATCGACGACATCCCGCTGCGCAGCGAGCTGGAGCTCGGCGGGCGCCCGCTGCAGGTGGTCCTGCCGTCGGGCGAGGCGACCTCGCTGCGCCTCAAGCCGCGTGCCCGCCTGCTCAACCATCCGGGGCTGAGCGAGAAGCCATGAGCCCCAACATCGACCCGGACGTCCGCCTGGCGCGCGCACGCCTGCGCATCGTGGCGGCGGTGTTCGCCGTGGCCCTGGTCGGTCTTGGCGCGCGCGTGGTCGATCTCGCTTTGCCGACCGCCGGCGAGGCGGTCGCCGCCGTGAGCGCGCCCGCGGCCGTGCGCCCCCGTCGCGCCGACATCGTCGATCGCAACGGTGTCCTGCTGGCGGCCGACTATCCCAAGGCCTCGGTCTTCGCCGATCCGATGGAGGTCATCGACCCGGCGGCATCCGCCCGCCAGCTCGCGCGCGTGCTGCACGGCGTCGACGAGGCCGACCTTTTGGCCAAGCTGTCGTCCGAGCGCCGCTTCATCTGGCTCAAGCGCCACATCACCGATGCCGAGCAGCGCGCGGTGATCCGGCTCGGGCTGCCCGGGATCCGCTTTCGCACCGAGCTGCACCGGGTCTATCCGCAAAGCGCGCTGACCGCGCACATCGTCGGCTATGTCGGCGTCGAGAACCAGGGCCTCGCCGGCCTCGAGCGCGGCCTCGAGGCCCGCCTGCTCGGCGATGCCGCGACCGCTGACGCTGACCATCGATCTCGGCGTCCAGGAGGTGGTGCGCAGCGAGGTCGCGGCCGCGGTCGACCGCTTCAAGGCCAAGGGCGGCACCGGCCTCGTGCTCGACGTCGCGACCGGCGAGATCGTCGGCATGGTCAGCCTGCCCGACTTCGACCCCAACCACTACCAGCGGGCGACGGTCGCAGAGCGCTTCAACCGCAACAGCCAGGGCAGCTACGAGCTGGGCTCGCTGTTCAAGGTGTTCACCGTGGCGATGGCGCTCGATGCCGGCGTGGTCGACATGAGCGACGGCTACGACGCCAGCCGGCGGTTCGAGATCGGCCGCTATCGCATCGACGACTACCGCGCGCACCGACGCTGGCTGAGCGTGCCCGAGGTCATGGCGTTCTCGTCCAACATCGGCGCCGCCAGGATGGCCGACGCGATGGGCGGCGAGGCGCAGCGCGCCTACTTCGAGCGTTTCGGGCTGCTCGAGCAGCATCCGATCGGCTTGCCCGAGGTGGGCACGCCGATGGTGCCGGACCCCTGGCGGCCGATCAACACGGTGACCGCCGCCTATGGCCACGGCATCGCCGTCTCGCCGCTGCAGGCGGTCGACGCGGTCGCCGGCGCGATCTGCGGCGAGCCCCTGCCGCGCGCCCATCTCGTCGCCGAGGGCCCGTTGCCCGGCGCCCGGCGAGCCGCCGGTGTCGGCCGAGACCGCCGCCAAGCTGCGCTGGCTGATGTGGCTGACGGTCGCAAAGGGCACAGGCGGCGCAGGCGGCGGTGCCGGGCTACCTGGTCGGCGGCAAGACGGGCAGCGCCGACAAGGCGGGCCGCGGCGGCTATCGTGGCCGCGGCATCATGGCATCGTTCGTCGCCGCCTTTCCGATCGACCGGCCGCGCTACGTCGTGCTGGTCACCATCGACGAGCCGAAAGGCGATGCCGGGACCTACGGCCACGGCACCGGCGGCTGGACCGCGGCGCCGACCGCCGGCCGGATCGTCAGCCGGATCGGCCCGCTGCTCGGGCTGCCGCCGGCCGATCCGCACGCCGAGCTGTGGTTCCGCAGCCGGCTGATCGAGGGACAGGCGGTCAACGGCCGCACCCATGCGCCCGAGCCGAGCTTCGCGGCCGCCCCGAACGTGAGCTGGCGGCAAGGCGATGGAGGAGAGCAGGCATGCGTCTGCGGGCCCTGCTGGGTCACGGGGTGATCGCCGAGGGGTCTGCCTGGCAGGACGTCGAGATCACGGGCCTCGCCACCGATTCGCGCGAGGTTGCAGCGGGCACGCTGTTCGCGGCCCTGCCGGGCAGCAGGGTCGACGGCACCACCTTCATCCCCGAGGCGCTGGCGCGGGGTGCGGCTGCGGTGCTCGCCGACGCGTCGTACCGCGGCGACCTCGGCGTGCCGCTCGTCCTCGACCCGCAGCCGCGCCGACGCCTCGCCCTGCTCGCTGCGCGCTTCTGGGGCAAGCAGCCGCGCTGCGTCGTCGCGGTGACCGGCACCAACGGCAAGACCTCGGTGGTGGGCTTCACCCGCCAGCTGTGGAGCGCGCTCGGGCATCCGGCCGCATCGCTCGGCACGCTCGGCCTGCATGGCCCGGCCGGCCTCGGCGCCGCCGGCCTCACCACCCCCGATCCCATCGCCCTGCACCGGCTGCTCGCCGAGCTCGCCGATGCCGGCGTCGATCACCTGGCGCTCGAGGCCTCGAGCCATGGCCTCGATCAGCATCGTCTCGATGGGGTAAAAATTCAGGCGGCCGCGTTTACCAATCTCACACGCGACCACTTCGATTATCACGGTGACCTCGACCACTATCTGGCGGCCAAGCAGCGCCTGTTCGGCGAGCTGCTCGCGGCCGAGGGAACCGCCGTGCTCAACGCCGATCAGCCGCAGTTCGGACAGCTCGCCGAGGCCTGCCGCGCGCGCGGCATCGCCGTGCTGGACTACGGCCGCAAGGCGCGCCGGCTGCGCCTGGTCGAGCAGGCCGCGCTGGCGCACGGCCAGGTGCTGAGCGTGGACCTCGACGGCCGCAGCGAGCGCATCGAGACGGGCCTGGTCGGCGGCTTCCAGGCGGAGAACCTGCTCGCGGCGCTCGGCCTCGCAGTCGCGACCGGCGCCGAGCCCGGGGCGGCGCTCGCGAGCCTCGGCGGCCTTCGCGGCGCCCCCGGCCGGCTGCAGCAGGTCGGCACGCACCCCTGCGGCGCGCCGGTGTTCGTCGACTACGCGCACGCGCCCGATGCGCTCGAGCAGGTGCTGCGCGCGCTGCGCCCGCACACCGCGGGCCGCCTCGTCGTGGTGTTCGGCTGCGGCGGCGATCGCGATCGCGGCAAGCGCCCGATCATGGGCAAGATTGCGGCGGAGCTGGCGGACCGAGCCTTCGTCACCGACGACAATCCGCGCGGCGAGGACCCGGCCGGCATCCGCCGCGCGGTGCTCGAGGCCTGTCCGGACGGCATCGAGATCGGCGATCGCCGGAGCGCGATCCGCACAGCGATCGCCGGCCTCGAGGCGGGCGATCTCCTGGTGATCGCGGGCAAGGGCCACGAGACCGGGCAGATCGTGGGCGACCGCGTCCTGCCGTTCGACGACGCGAAGGAGGCGTGCGCAGCACTCGCCGAGCTGGCCGCCACGGCGCGCGGAGCGACGGCTTGAGCGGCG
>CAVWCI010000025.1:0-87463 GCA_963753315.1 uncultured Alphaproteobacteria bacterium | reverse complement strand
CTCTGCGCGCACGGGCGGTGACCAAGACCGACGACGGCATTCGGGTCTCGGCGGCGGTCCCCAGCGGGGATGAATCCCGATCCATCTTCGGCGTCGACCTCGACCAGCGCGGCATCCAACCGCTCTGGCTGGAGATTGAGAACGGCAGCGAGCGATCGGTCTACTTCCTGCCGACCGGGCTGGACCCGGAATACTTTGCGCCCCTGGAAGTTGCCTTCCTGTACGGAGGACCTTTTCACGACGAGGGCAAGGCGGCGCTGGCCGAGCACCTCGAAGCCCTCAGCTTCGACAGCCGCAGCCCAATCGCTCCCGGGGAGAGGGTCTCGGGCTTCGTCTACGCGAATCGGGCCGACCCCAGCATGATGCTCCAGGTCGACCTGATCGGGCGCGAATGGAGCGACAGCATCGGCCTTGTGGTGCCAGTGCCGGGAACCGAAGCGGCGCAGCAGCGAATGGCTGCCCTCAGCGGGCTACATATTGAGTCCGAATTTGTGGAGATCGACGACGAGCCGGCGCTGCGCACGGCCCTGGAAGGGCTGCCCTGTTGCGCGGCCGACCAGACCAGAGCCCTAAGCCTGCCGCTCAATCTGGTGCTGATCGGCGAGCTTGACGAATGGGGGCCGGCCTTCGTCCGGCGAAACTACCGCTACGCTACTGCCAGCCCATGGCATGCCTTCGGGCGGATGCAGGATCTTTCAGGGCATAAGATCAGCCGCTGGGTGGCCCCCCAGCCGCACACGCTGCGGCTCTGGCTGACGCCTCTTCGCTACCAGGGCAAGCCGATCTGGGTCGGGCAGGTGAGCACCGTTCTAGGCGGGCGCTTTGCGTCCGGGGAGGGGAAACGGCGCATCGAGCCTGACGTGGATGAGGCGCGCAACGATGTCGTGCAGGATCTGCTCTATTCGCAGGACCTAGCCAAAATCGGCTTTGTCAAAGGGGCAGGCGGTCTAAGCGCCGCAGAGCCCGGACAGACGTCCGATGGCTGGTCTTATCACACCGACGGCTTGCGCGCCGTCCTGGTATTCGGAGGCAGCGCGGTGTCGCTTGCCGAGATCGACTTCTTCGATTGGGAACGCCTGGTCGATCACTATCGGCGGTAGGTCGCCACCTCCGAAATGCGATAGCCTCTCCCATGGTCGGCACGGCGGGCTCTTCAGCCTACGGTACCGGCAGTGGGGCCAGAGCGCCATCCCTTGGGCAACTAGGGGTTGCAAACTCCGCATGAAGGCTTGCCAACCGTTGTAGGCCGCGCCCAGGGCGAGCCAATCATGCTCTGTCAGGCTCACCGGGCGGCGCTCGACCAGATGGGACCGAATGCGACGCTGGACCGAGGCGACCCGCCCCGACTATCGCGGTGCTCGGCCTTCGAAGCAGGACTCCAGAAGTGCGGCGGCTTCGTGATCAAACCCCACCTGATCGCCCCGGCCGCCGTAACCACCTCTCAGGAACATCCCCACGTCGCCCGGCATGCCGCCGGGGAAATCCATGATCTGGGCGCGCAGCTTGTAGCCCTGCGGCTCGAGTTCCTTCTGCCAGAACTCGTACGCGCACTTTCCGAAGCCGGTCAGGGTCCTTGGCCAGTCGGGCTCGAAGCTGTTGATCGCTCGGCCGCCATCCGTGCAGTACTCGCTCGAAAACCGGATCGCGAGCACCTCGCGCTCACCCCGCTCGGCGGCACCCTTGACCACCCGCGACACGCGCTCGAACACCTCCGGATGGATCTCGCGCGACATGAAGGCGTCGCGAAGCTGATCATGCTCGCTGTCGGCCTTGCGCTTCTTCTCGAGCGCCTCGCGGGCCTTCTCCATCTCTTTTTCGTCTGCAATTCGCCTGAGCTGATCAGGCGTGATTAACCCTTCTGCCACGGCGTTACTCCCGCTGTGCTGACCCTGACCGGAAAGGCACCAGGGCGGATTGACTGCCGAGCGGCCAGGCCTGGGCCGCCCCCGAAAACCGGTCTCTGCTCGAAGTCGACTCGAAACCAGCAGCGCGTGGCAGCGCAGCCCTCCACCGCCTCGTTCGCGCAGAATCCCTCGGTTCACCACCACGGTCGTTGCTTGGAATCAACACCACGCGCCCGAACCCAAAAGTACGTAACCGTTAATTGCGTGCGGCGACGGGGGGCGTAACAGGCGCTGAGCGACTTTCGCGACTGAGCGAGGCTAACTGCTCGGACCATCCTTCTGGCGCGGCTGCACGGGAATTGTCTGCGCCGATCAAGCCACCCGCATCTGCTGCGTCACAGATCCGGCGCGTGCTCCCCGTAAGTTACCGTTACGTGCTCCCAGTGCTCCTTTGCGGGTGCCATGACACCTCACTACCAACAATCCCGTCAGGAGGACACAAAGATGCAACGTCTGTTCGGGCTGGCAGCGGCAGCTGCCCTGTTTCTCAGCGCGGAGTTGGCGTATGCCGCCGAAATGACCGGCTACGTCACGAACATCAATGCCACCCAGAGCAGCTTCATGGTCGGCGACACACAGTTCACTGCCTCTCCAGCCAATACCGTCGGGACGGCGCTGGCGGACCTCAAGCAGGGCGACAAGGTGTCGGTAAGGTACCATGAGAGCGGCTCGGGTAGCCTAAAGGATGCAAACAACGCGATGGCGATCGTGCTGCTCGAGCCCGCCGCGGTTGTGCCCGTGGTTGAGCTGGCAGCGTACGTCGAAGAGTCCTGCAACACCGAGCTCGGGGCCTATTGCAGCCAGGTGATCCCGGGCCAGAACCGGCAGCTCGCCTGCCTCTACGCCCACGGCGACAAGCTCTCCGGCCAGTGCGAGAAGGCGCTCTACGACGAGGTATCGGTACTCGATCGGGCGATCAGCACGGTTGCCTATCTCGCCGACCAGTGCCGCGCCGACATCGAGAGCAAGTGCGCCTCCGTCCAGCCCGGCCAGGGTCGGATCAAGCAGTGTCTCGCAATGCACGAGGACAGCCTGAGCGAGCCCTGCACCCAGGCGATCAGCGAAACCCGCGCGCAGATCGAGTAGGGAGGAGCGATCGCAGCGGCGCTTGGAGAATAGAGATAGCTGAGACACCGCCTTGTGCTTAGAGAAGGAGAGCAAGGAGACGCTGGCCCGACGGCGCGCGCCGACACGCTGGCGGCGACGGGACAGCGTCTGCGGCGCCAAGGCTGCGGCGCGCGCTCCAGAGTTCGGAAGTACATAACGGCAAGATACGTGCTGTGACGGATGTATGCCGGGAAACCTGCCCGATCTCGCTATCGACCGAGACCAGCTGCCCGGACCAATTGCTGACGCGGACGCGCCGGAATATGCAAGCCGGCTTTGCGCAGGCCCTCGATCATTTGCTTCGCCATATGCTCCGGGATATTACGCAGCTGGACCTCGTACCAAGCGTTCGCCTCGAAATCCGGATCCAACTGCAGGATCTGCCGGACCGCAGCCCGCGCCTGCTCTTCTCGTCCGAGTTGCCCATAGATCATTGCTAGAATGGTGTGATTGTGCAGCCAGCCCGGCGCGTCGATCTGCCTGGCCTCCTCGAGCGCCTCAGCATACCTGCCCTGTCGATAGAAGTTAAGCGCCGGCGCCGTGTGATACCAGCCGGGGTGCGCCGGGTTGCGCGCGATCGCTTCGCCGATCAACGAGATACCGCGCTCCCACTGTCCCATCATCGCCACGCGCATGCCGAATTCGGCAAGGATCTCTGCGTTATTCGGGCTCAGGGTAATCGCTCGCTCACCAGCTTCCAGAGCTTGGTCGACCTCGCCCCGGAAAGAATGCACGAGCAGCAACGATCGTTGTGCGAGAGCGCTGTCGGGCGCGATCTCTGCCGCTCTGTGCGCAACCCACAGTGCGCGATCGAGCAATTCCTTGTCTTGGGACCGTGGCGCCATTCGTAGGCGGATCTGGTCCACGTAGCTCATTCCGAGCAGAGCCCAAGCATCGGCATATTCAGGGTCGCTCTTGGTCGCCTGCTCCAGGCAGCTACGCGCCTCTTCAACCCGCGCAGCCGACATGTGACGATAGTGGTCGAGAACCTGCAGAACGCAGTCGTAGGCGCTCAGGCTCTCCGGTGCCTTGCCCCGCATGAGCTTCAGGTCCGCTGTGGCAATGATCCCATACGGTTGCGCGACCTCGACCACCACGCGCCGGGCGATGTCGCTCTGAATCTGGAATAGATCCGCTCCACTTCCGACTTCCTCATAGGCGGACGCCCACAGCTGAGCCCCGATTGTGGCGTCGACCAGACGAGCGGTCACACGGATGCGTCCCGCAGCCTCTCTGACACTGCCTTGCAGGACGTAGCGGACTCCGAGTTCGCGATGAAGCTCCCGATAGTTCGTGGCGGAGCCGTAGCGGGCGCCGGTCTCGTGCGCATAGACGAACAGCTCCTTGAACTGCGCCAGACCGGTAAGGATTTCCTCTGTGAGGCCCCCGGCCAGGTAAGCCTTCGCCGGCTCATCGCTGAGGTTGTCGAACGGCAACACCATGATCGAAGGGCCGCGGCCGGCCGGCTCCGCGACAATGGCCCCCGGCTCGGTCGTCTCGTGCCAGACCGAGAGGCCGATCGCGAGAGCGATGGCGACCGTCCCCAGCGCCACGGCTGCCCCGGCGCCCCGAGCAATGACTCGCCTGGACCTCAAAGAAGTGTAGATGCCGGGGCGCCTCGTTCGCGCCTCGTGATGTCCTGCGAGAATTGACAGCTGTCCACGCGGGAGTCCCGGCGCGGGGGCATCTTGGGGAGATGCGCTCTCATCTTGGATGGAACGCAAGCGCCGAAACGTAGGGACGTAGGCCCCTTTCGGAATCTCAATGCGTATCAGGTCGCCCTGACCTGCGATCAGATAATAGCGTTCGAGGCTTCGACGGAGCCGGCTCGCCTCGATTCTCACGATGGGGTCTGCTTGCGGGTCGAACGTTTCGTCGCGCTGAAGCACGCTGGTACCGATCGTGTAAGCTTTGATCCGATCACCCCGCCCCGCTAGGGTCTCCTCGACAATAAAGCGCAGAAAGGCGCGATTCCTGCGCGACACATCGAATGCGCTGCTCGCGATAATTCGTTCCAGTTCAACCTGGATAAGATCGGGCGGTATCGATTCGCAATCTGAACCGGCGTCGCCCCTTGCCGCGTCCACGGCGGTCTCTCCCTGCGCGATCGCCATTGTGCCATTCAATGACACCGCATTAGCCTCAAGCTATTGGCCTGCTGAGACAGTTTGTCAATCCGCAGCTGTAGCCCTCTGATCGCCGGGCGGCACTAACCTGGATCAGCACGTTGCGAGCGCCAGCTCAGCGGGCTGGCGCGACCTTCAGACCCCCAGCCCGTTGCTCTGGTCGAGATAGCCGCTGTGGTATTCGGCGAGGTCTCGCAAGCTCGCGCGATCGTGAAACTCGACGCGGCCGTCCCGAAAGGTCACCAGGCCGCGCTCGCGCAGCTGCCGCAGGACCCGGTTCACGTGGATCGCGGTGAGCCCCAGCGCATCGGCCAGGAGATACTGGTTGAGCGGGCAGGCAAAGCCGCATTCCGATCCGAGCCCCACGAGCTGCAGGCGCAGCCCGAGTTCGAGCAGGAGATGAGCGGTGCGTACCAGTGCGCTGCGCCGGCCGATGCTGACCAGATGCTCGACCACCATCGCCTCGTCCCGCGAGGCGGCCCACAGGACCGCCGCCGCCAAGCGTGGCACCCGCTGGAAGGTGTCCATCATCTGCCGCGCCGAGACCTCCGCGACGACGATGTCGGTCACGGCTGCGAAGGCATGGTCCGAGGTGCGCAGGAGCACGCTGCGCAGGCCCATGACATCACCCGGGAGCGAGAACTCGATCACCTGCCGCCCGCCTTCGGGCAGCAGCTTGTAGGCGCACGCCCAGCCCTCCTGCAGGATGAACGCGTGGTGACCCTCCTGGCGCTCGTGGACGAGCTCGGTGTGCGCAGGAATTGGGCGTCGCCGCGCCTCGAGGCGGGCAAGGCTCGCCAGCTCGTCTGGCTCCAGTGGCAGGAACCGATTTAGCTTCTGAACCAGAGCG
Organism: uncultured Alphaproteobacteria bacterium; assembly: GCA_963753315.1. Taxonomy (GTDB): domain Bacteria; phylum Pseudomonadota; class Alphaproteobacteria; order Geminicoccales; family Geminicoccaceae; genus DASUGG01. The sequence continues at coordinate 81,476 of CAVWCI010000025.1, read as the reverse complement.
CTCGCGCCCGCCACCATGAGTTCCTCAACCACGCGGCCGCGTCCGCCGTCCGGCCGATCAGCCCTGTGTGAGCGGACACGAGACAACGTTGGCTACTACTCTAGATTAGTCTGGCGTCGCTCTCAAACGGATAGTCTCCCCTGCCACCACCACGCGCGATGCCGTCCGGTCCCCACGATCCGCTCACAGGAGGAAGCCATGAGCAGCGTTTCAAGTGCGGCAGGGCACGCGGCGCTTGCCATCTGCGAATCGATGCTTCTGTCGCTGACCGAGAACAAGATCATCGACGAAACCGAAGCGAGGGCGATCCTCGAGGACGCGGCGGCCGCCCATCGCAACTCCATACCGCTGGTGACCGACGGCGGCACCACGGACCACGAGGAAGCCGCCTCGCTGATCGAGACGATTCTCAAGGGGGGTAACTCGGTGCGGCATGCCTGAGCCAGAAGGCATGATCGCGGCCCCGGCGTGGGCCCAGAGCCCGGCGTCGGCAGCCGGTGAAATCCGCCCAGGCAGGTCGGCGAGCTTCTGGAGCTGATCGACGATCCGGCATCGAATGCGCTGCTGGCGATAATGCACTCCAGTTCAATCTGGACCAGATCAGAGGACATCCCGTCGGAATTTGAATGGGCAACGCCTCTTCCCGCGCTCACCGCGGTTCTCCCTAGACGTTTTCAATAAGCCATTCATCAAGACGACTCAGACTGGGTGTCTCCACCCAACCCGCCTGCGTCGATCGACTTCCGGTCCGCTGCGTCAGTGGACTGGCGCGATCGCGACACCCGTATGTTACCGTTACGTGCTGCCCTGTGCCCTCCGAGCGTGTCATTCTAGCTCAAGCTCGGCGTAGGGGCTACTGCTTGGTGCAAGACCGCATGGACCCGGGGATGAAACGCGTGATCGAGCGTTTTCCTGAGCTCGCGGCGTCGCTTCAGGAGCGCTTCCCTGCCGATCAAAGCTTGCGGGAGATGTGCAGCGACTACGCCGAAACGTTGGAAACGTTGCAGCGGTGGCAGGCCTCACACGACCCGCACAGAGGCGCTCGCATCGAGGAGTATCGAGAGCTTGCTGAAGGGCTGGAGCTTGAGATCATTGCGGCGCTCCAGTCTCCGCCCTAGCATGATCTGAGACGACCAATCCAGAGGGGCAACGGCATGCGTAGGTCCGCTCTAGTGATCGCTGTGGTGGTGATCGGCGCGTGGTTGAGTACCGGCGTTGCTCTTGCCCAGCCGGCGAGTACGGGAGACGCAGTCGATCCCGTCGACACTGCCCCCGGCGACGGCATCAGGGTTACCCTGGGCGCTGGCGCGGGCGTGGCGCCGGACTACGAAGGTTCGGACTACTACCAGGCAGTTCCGCTCTGGAACTTGAATGTCAGCAATCTCTACCATCAGAAGACGTACGTTCAGGTGCTCGGCCCGCTGCTTCGGTCGAATTTCATTCCCGATGATCACTGGCGGCTAGGTGTTGCCGGACAATTCATCAAGAAGCGCGACAACGTCCACAACGATCGGGTCGACGACCTCGAGAGCGTCGACGCGTCGGTCATGCTGGGGCTCATTGGCGGCTATGACTTCCTTGCCGAGCCACAGCGGGATCTTCTTCTGGAGGTCGAGGCCCGGCAGGATGTCGCCAACGACAACGGATTCCTGGCGACCATCCGGGGCGCCTACCGGGGCAGGTTGACGGAAAGCTGGGGCATGGCTGCGTTTGTTGGATCGACTTGGGCGGACGACGATTACATGAGCTCCTATTTCGGGATCGACGCCGCGGGCTCCGCGGCCAGCGGGCTCGATCAGTTCAACGCCGACGAAGGTTTCAAGGACATCAACTTCGGCGGCGCCCTCAGCTATCGCTTCCTTGAACGCTGGAGTGTCGCAGCTCTCGGCACCTACGCCCGTCTGCTCAACGACGCGAAGGACAGCCCGATCGTCGACGACGTCGGCGATGCGAACCAATTCTTCGGCGGTGCCTTGATCAACTACCAATTCTAGTGGCCGACCTAGCGGCGATCACGGGCGCGACCGATCCGGTTCTCCACGGCGAGCAAGTCGTACGACGGCGAATGCATCAGGAGGGACCCACAGGATGAACCAGGATCTGGGAAGCATCGCAGCGGCCCTGGTCGCCGACGGCAAGGGCATCCTCGCAGCACGCGCCTATCCCCCTTGGGAGCGGCGTTGTGTCTTTCCTGGCGAGAGGATCCGCCGCGACATCTCCGTCACACCTGGGGAGACATTGCGATGGCTGATTCACGCACCGCGCTCTTGCCCTTCGACGCCGTGCTCTTCGATCTCGACGGTGTGCTCACTTCGACGGCCAAGATCCATGCCGCATGCTGGAAGTCGATGTTCGACGATTTTTTGACAAAGCACGCCGACCGCAACCGGCAGCCCTTCACTCCGTTCGACCTTGAGAGCGACTACAAGACCTACGTCGACGGCAAGCCGCGCTACGAAGGCGTGCTCAGCTTTCTGGAGTCGCGGAGCATCAGGTTACCGTACGGCAGCCCCGCCGACGATCCGGCCACCGAGAGCGTTTGCGGCCTTGGTAATCGCAAGGATGATCTCGTGAAGCAGGCGATCGCCGAGGGCAAGGTGGAAGCCTACCCCGGATCGATCGCTCTCCTTCGGAAGCTGCGCGAGAGAAAGATGCTCATGGCGGTCGTCTCGTCGAGCAACAACTGCAAGGAGGTCCTCGAGGCAGCTGGGATCGCTGACTTCTTCGCCGCTCGTGTGGACGGGATCGTGGCGACCGAGAAGAATCTGCACGGCAAGCCGGCTCCCGATACCTTCCTGCATGCCGCCCACACTCTCGATGTTCCCCCCAAGAGTGCCGTTGTGGTCGAAGATGCCCTGGCGGGCGTCGAGGCCGGGCGCGCCGGCCGTTTTGGCCTGGTTGTCGGCGTCGATCGTAGTGATGTCGGCGCCTTACTGCGGCAGCACGGCGCCGACATCGTGGTCACGGACCTGGCCGAGCTGATCCCGAGCTGATGGGTTCGAGGCCTGGCCCGATGATCCGACACGAACCCGTACTCCCGCCCGAGGACATCTTTCCGATCCACGACTGGCGTGTGGTCGAGAGTCGGCTCAATCTCAAGAAGATTGCCCAGACCGAGACTATCTTCTCGACGGCCAATGGCTACCTGGGCATGCGCGGCGCCTTCGAGGAAGGTGGCCCGGCGGGTCAGCACGGTACCTTCATCAATGGCTTCTACGAGTCCTGGCCCATTCCCTATGGCGAACGGGCGTTCGGCTTCGCAACGCATGGCCAGACCATCGTCGACGTCCCAGACGGGAAGATCATCCGTCTTTACATCGACGACGAACCCTTCGACGTCGAGAGCGCCTTCATCCAGCGCTACGAACGCGTCCTGGACATGCAGAATGGCACCCTCGACCGCGAGGTCCTCTGGGAGACCCCTGCGGGGAGGCAGATCCTGGTCCAGTCCCGGCGGCTGGTTTCCTTTCATGAGAAACACGTGGCGGCGATTTCCTATCGCGTCACGGTGATCAACGCCCAGGCTTCGCTCGTGCTCTCCTCGGAAGTCGTCGATCATCCGGCCCCGCAGCCGCAGGAAGAGGATCCACGGCTCGGTCGTCAGGTCGGAGAAGTCTTGATGCCGCAGGCGTCCAACTGCGCGGACCAACGTCTACTGTTCTCCTTCGTGACGCGCAGAAGCGGCATGGGGCTGAGCCTTGGCGTCGATCACACGCTCGACACCACCTGCGCTTTCACCGTCGACACAACCTGTGCGAAAGGGACTGGTCAGGTCGTCTTTAACGTCGATGCTGAGCCGGGCCAGCCGATCCACCTCACGAAGTACATCACCTACCATACGTCTCGTTCCGACAAGACCGACGAGCTTAAGGCGCGGGCGGCGCGGACGCTCGATCGCGTGCTGACCCACGGCTTCGACCAGCTGGTCAAGGACCAGCGTGCCTATCTCGATGATTTCTGGGAGTGCAGCGACATCCAGGGGGGCCGCACGCATCCTCGGGCGCAGCAGTGCATTCGCTGGAATCTGTTCCAGCTCCTGCAAGCGGCCGGCCGGGCCGACTACGCGGGGGTGCCGGCCAAGGGGCTGACCGGACAGACCTACGACGGCCACTACTTTTGGGACATGGATATGTACATGCTCCCGTTCTTCATCTACACGGCGCCGCGCCTGGCCGGGAACCTGCTGCGCTTTCGTTACAGCATCCTTGACAAGGCGCGTGCTCGGGCGCGTGAGATCAATCAGAAAGGCGCCCTGTTCCCTTGGCGCACCATCAACGGCGAGGAGGCATCGGCCAACTACGCGGCGGGGACGGCGCAGTACCACATCAACGCTGCGATTGCTCATGGGATCGTCAAATACGTGCAGATCAGCGGCGACCAGACTTTCATGGAGGAATGCGGCGCCGAGATGCTGATCGAGACCGCGCGCCTGTGGCGTGACCTGGGCTTCTTCTCGAAGCGAAGAGACGGGCGCTTTTGCATCCACGGCGTCACGGGTCCGGACGAGTACACCACCGTCGTCAACAACAACACCTACACCAACCTGATGGCGCGCGAGAACCTGCGTCAGGCAGCCCTCGCCGTGGAGCAGCTGCAGTCATCCAATCCGCGCGCCTACCGGCTCGTTGCCGAGCGCACCAGCCTCGATCCCAGCGAAGTAGACGACTGGAAACGCGCCGCCGAGCTGATGTACATCCCGTTTGATGAGCGGCTGGGTATTCACCCGCAAGACGATACCTTTCTGGAGCACGACGTGTGGGATTTCGAGCACACGCCGCCTGAGAAGTATCCCTTGCTGTTGTACTTTCATCCGCTGGTCATCTATCGCCACCAGGTCATCAAGCAAGCCGACGTTGTGCTGGCCATGTTTCTGCATGGCCACGAATTCAGCCTCGAGCAAAAGCAGCGCAACTTCGACTACTATGACCCGCTCACCACCGGCGACTCGTCGTTGTCAGCCTGCATCCAGAGCATTGTGGCGGCGGAGATCGGTTACGAGGACGTCGCGCGTCGTTACTTCACGTTCGCGCTCCTGATGGACCTGGCTGACGTGGGAGGCAACCTCAAGGACGGCACCCATGTCGCCTCGGTGGGCGGCACCTGGATGGCGGTGGTGTACGGCCTGGCCGGTCTGCGTGATTACCAAGGCCGCATCTCCTTCAACCCGACCCGGATCGCCAAAGACCTGCGTTTCAAGCTCACTGTGCGGGGCTGCCGGCTGATGGTCGACATCCGCGATGACGCGATCACCTATCGTCTCGAACAGGGCGACGACTTCACCTTCTGGCACCGAGAAGAAGAGATCGTCTTGAAGAACGGCCAATCGCAGCAACGCGATCTATAGCCATGGATTTATCCAGGATGCGCCATAGTTTCAGCCCAGATAGGCGCCCGACACGTCATAGCTCGGCCGAGGACGCTATTCATCGCCACGATCGACAATGCACGACGTCGGCCCGCCCGACGCGACCGGAGGATAGGGGCGCACCACGGCTAGGACATCGGGAGAAACTAGGATGAGCGAGGATCTGGAGAGCATCGCGGCGACGCTGGTGGCCGACGGCAAGGGCATTCTCGCGGCCGACGAAAGCGTCGCCACCTTGACCAGACGGTTCGACAAGCTCGGGATCCCGTCCACCGAGCAGAGCCGGCGCGCGTTACCGCGAGATGCTGTTCACCACGAGCGGTGCGGCCGAGTTCATCAGCGGCGCCATCCTGTATGACGAGACCATCCGTCAGAAGAGCTCCGATGGGACGCCGCTTGCCCAAGTGCTCTCACGCCAGGGCATCGTTCCCGGCATCAAGGTCGATACCGGCGCAGAACCTCTTGCCGGCTTCCCTGAGGAGACCGTCACCGAGGGGCTGGACGGGCTGCGGGATCGCCTCGCGGAATACCACGGCATGGGCGCCCGCTTCGCGAAGTGGCGGGCGGTGATCCGCATCACGCCAACGTTGCCGAGCCAGGCGTGCGTGAGCGCGAATGCCCATGCCCTCGCGCGCTACGCCGCGCTCTGTCAGGAGCAGCAGCTCGTGCCGATCGTCGAGCCCGAAGTGCTGATGAACGGAGCGCACTCGATCGAGCGCTGCGAGGAGGTCACAGGTAGAGTGCTCCACGCCGTTTTCGATGCCCTCTTCGAGCAGGGTGTCTCACTCGAGTCCATGCTGCTCAAGCCCAACATGGTCATCGCCGGCATGGAGTGTGCCCGCCGTGCTTCCGTGCATGAGGTCGCGAGCGCGACGCTCCGCTGCCTGCGCCGGTACGTGCCCGCGGCGGTGCCCGGCATTGTCTTCCTGTCGGGCGGCCAGACCGACCGGATGGCCACCGCGCATTTGAACGAGATCAGCCGACTGCCGGGGCCCAAACCCTGGAAGATCAGCTTTTCGTATGGACGTGCCCTCCAGGATGCGGCGATGGGGGCCTGGCGCGGGCGGGACGAGAATCTGACCGCCGGCCAGCGTGCCTTCTACCACAGAGCCCGCTGCAACAGCGCGGCGAGTCTCGGGAAGTACAGCGAAGAGATGGAGGCGGAACCGGTGAAGGCTCCCGGTTCGGAGCATCGCCGCGACTGACACGACGACTGAAACGGAGGACGGGCCCGCCCGTCGTCAAACAGACATGCGCTGACCCTACAATGCGCAGTCAGCGACCCCAGGATCAGAGGAGGCGACTATGGCGAACGCGTTGTCGAACCAGGAACGGGCGCTTATCGACGCGTACTGGCGCGCCGCGAACTACCTGTCGGTCGGCCAGATCTACCTCTACGACAACCCGCTGCTCAAGAAGCCGCTCGCCAAGGAGCACATCAAGCCGCGGCTCCTGGGCCACTGGGGGACCACACCGGGTCTGAACTTCATCTACGTCCACCTGAACCGCATGATCAAGAAGCACGACCTGGACATGATCTACATCACCGGCCCCGGGCATGGCGGCCCCGGCCTTGTCGCGAATGCCTACCTCGAGGGCACGTACAGCGAAGTCTATCCGAACATCTCCTCGGACGAGGAGGGCATGAAGCGCCTCTTCACCCAGTTCTCGTTCCCTGGCGGCATTCCGAGCCACGTGGCGCCGGAGACCCCCGGCTCGATGCACGAGGGCGGCGAGCTCGGCTACGCCATCTCGCACGCGTACGGCGCCGCATTCGACAACCCCGATCTGATCGTCGCCTGCGTTGTCGGCGACGGCGAGGCGGAGACCGGGCCGCTGGCGACGAGCTGGCACTCCAACAAGTTCCTGAATCCGGTCGACGACGGGGTGGTCCTGCCGATCCTGCACCTCAACGGCTACAAGATCGCCAATCCCTGCATCCTGGCCCGGATCAGCCATGAGGAGCTGGACCATCTCTTCCGTGGCTACGGGTACACGCCGCATTTCGTCGAAGGCCACGAGCCGGAGAAGATGCACGAGCTCATGGCGGCCACCCTGGACACTGTCGTCGGCGAGATCCGGCGCATCAAGGCCGACGCGCAACGCAACGGTTTCACCGAGCGACCCCGCTGGCCGATGATCGTGCTCCGCACGCCCAAGGGCTGGACGTGCCCCGCCGAGATCGACGGCAGGCGGACCGAGGGCTATTGGCGCTCGCACCAGGTGCCGATGGGAGAGATGCACGAGAATCCTGGCCACGTGCGAATCCTCGAAGAGTGGATGAAGAGCTATCGGCCCGAGGAGCTCTTTGACGACGGCGGTCACCTCCGGCCAGAGCTGGCCAAGCTCCCTCCAGACGGCAGCCGCCGCATGAGCGCCAACCCGCACACCAACGGCGGCTTGCTCCTCCGAGATCTACGGCTCCCGGATTTCCGCGACTACGAAATCACGGTGCCCGCCCCCGGCGCCGTTACAGCCGAATCGACCCGGATCATGGGCGCTTTCCTCCGCGATGTGATGAAGCTGAACATGGAGGCGCGGAACTTCCGGCTGTTCAGTCCCGATGAGAGCAACTCGAATCGCTGGCAGGACGTGCTCGAGGTGACCAATCGCGCCTGGGTCGCGGAGACCCATCCGTGGGATGACCACCTCGCCAACGACGGGCGGGTGGTGGAGATGCTCAGCGAGCACCAGTGCCAGGGCTGGCTCGAGGGCTATCTCCTGACCGGCCGGCACGGCTTCTTCTCCTGCTACGAGGCGTTCATCCACATCATCGATTCGATGTTCAACCAGCACGCCAAGTGGCTGAAGGTGTGCAATCACATTCCCTGGCGACGGCCCATCGGCTCGCTGAACTACCTGCTCTCCAGCCACGTCTGGCGGCAGGACCACAACGGCTTCAGCCACCAGGACCCCGGGTTCATCGACCACGTCGTCAACAAGAAGGCCGAGGTCGTCCGCGTCTATCTGCCGCCCGACGCCAACTGCCTGCTCTCGGTCACCGACCACTGCCTGCGTAGCCGGAACTACGTCAACGTGGTCGTCGCCGGCAAGCAGCCGGCCCCGCAGTGGTTGACCATGGACCAGGCGATCAAGCACTGCGCCGCCGGGCTCGGGATCTGGGAGTGGGCCAGCAACGACCGCGGTGCGGAGCCCGACGTGGTGATGGCCTGCTGCGGCGACGTGCCGACCCTGGAAACCCTGGCCGCCGTCGACCTCCTTCGCCGGCACGCGCCCGAGCTGAAGGTCCGCGTCATCAACGTCGTGAACCTCATGAAGCTGCAACCGTCCGAGCGAGCACCCGCACGGCCTCTCGGACCACGATTTCGACGCGCTGTTCACCACGGACAAGCCGATCATCTTCGCCTTCCACGGCTACCCGTGGCTGATTCACCGCCTGACCTACCGGCGAACCGGTCACCGAAACCTCCACGTGCGCGGCTACAAAGAGGAGGGCACCACCAGCACGCCGTTCGACATGTGCGTGATGAACGACCTCGATCGCTTCCACCTGGTCAACGATGTGATCGACCGCGTGCCGGGGCTCGGCGCCCGCGCCGCCTACGCGAAGCAGGCGATCCACAACAAGCTCATCGAGCACAAGCAGCACATTGCCCGGTATGGCGACGACATGCCCGAGATCTCGGGCTGGAAGTGGGGCCAGGCAGCGGCGTCCGCGGGGGTCCGTTCGACCGAGGCCGACAACGTCTGAGCCAGGAGGACAAGGGCGTGAACGTGTTCGCGATCAGGCACGGGGAGACCGCGTGGAGCCTGAGCGGGCAACACACGGGCACGACCGATATCCCTCTGACCGACAACGGGCGTCGGCTTGCCGAGCGGATGCGGCCCGTGCTGGCCAAGGAAACATTCGCGCTGGTTGTCGTCAGCCCGTTGCAGCGGGCCCGGGAGACCTGCGAGCTGGCCGGTTTCGGCGACAGGGCGGTCATCGAGCCCGACCTGGTTGAGTGGAACTACGGCGCGTACGAGGGACTGACGCCCAAGCAGATCCACGAGCAGGCGCCGGGCTGGCTGATCTTCCGGGACGGCTGCCCGGGCGGCGAGGCGCCCGACCAGGTGGGTGCGCGGGTGGATCGGGTGATCACTCGCGCGCGGTCAGTCGAGGGCGACGTGGCGCTGTTCGCGCACGGTCACGTGCTGCGCGTCCTTGCGGCGCGCTGGCTCGGGCTGCCCGCGGGCGCCGGGCAGCACTTCCTGCTGGATACGGGCACCTTGTGCGTGCTCGGCTACTACCGCGACATACCTGCCGTGAGGATCTGGAATGGGCCGCTGGTCAGCTAGCGCGTCGGCAAATTCCTGCAGACAGCTCTAGTTGCGCGGGGAGGATGACCCTATGAGCAGCGACAAGATTGCGACAGCGCCTCGGGCATCGGCCGAGCCGAAGATCAAGAAGCTTCTCGAGCAGTACGGGTGTGGCCCGATCCAGTTCACCGGGACGGGCGATGCGCTCTACGAGCGGCACCTCATGTTCGACAACGTGATCGATGCCGCGACGCTCGGTCCGCGCGAGCGCTACGAGGCCGCTGCCCGCGCTGTGCGGGACGTTCTTTCGCAACGGTGGCTGCGGACCGAGAACACGTACGACCGCGAGAACCCCAAGCGCGTCTACTACCTCTCCATGGAGTTCCTGATAGGGCGCTCGCTCGCCAACAACGTCGTGAATCTCCTCCTCGATCCGATCGCGAAGCGAGTCGTCGACGACAAGCGTCTCGACTGGCTCGCCCTGCTCGAGCAGGAGCCCGACGCCGGCCTGGGCAATGGCGGGCTCGGCCGACTTGCGGCGTGCTTCCTCGACTCGATGGCCACGATGCAGATCCCGGCCATGGGCTATGGGCTGCGGTACGAGTACGGCATCTTCAGGCAAACGATCGAGGATGGCTGGCAACGCGAGCAGCCGGACAACTGGCTGCGCCGGCCCGACCCGTGGGAGGTCGCCCGGCCACAGGACCAGGTGGAGGTCAAGTTCGGCTGCTCGTTCGAGGTGCGCGGCGGCAGCCTGGGCGTGGTCGTCGGCCGGCCGTCGAGCCTGCTAGGCCTGCCGTTCGATCGCCCGGTGGTGGGCTACGGCGGCAAGACCATCAACACGCTCCGGCTCTGGGCCGCGGCCGCGCCGGATGCCTTCGATTTCCAGGCGTTCAGCGCCGGCGAGTTCGTGGGCGCGCTGGCCGAGCGCCTCACGGGCGAATCCCTGACGCGGGTCCTCTATCCCGACGACTCCACGAGCATGGGGCAGGGACTGCGCTTCGTGCAGGAGTATTTTCTCGTCGCCTGCTCGCTGGCGGACCTCGTGCGGCGCTTCCGCCGGCACAATCACGACTGGAGCACCCTGCCCGGCAAGGTCGCCATCCAGCTCAACGATACCCATCCCAGCATGGCCGTGCCGGAGCTGATGCGGATTCTGCTCGACGAGGCGCAGCTCGGATGGGATGAGGCGTTTGAGATTACTCGACAAACCCTCGCCTACACCAATCACACGCTCCTGCCCGAGGCCTTGGAGAAATGGCCTCTGCGGTGGTTCGAGGTGCTGCTGCCGCGCCATCTGGAGATCATCCTCGAGATGAACCGCCGCCTCCTCGAAGATGTGCGGGCACGCTTTCCCGGCGACGAGGGCCGCGTCGAGCGCGTGAGCATCGTGGAGAATGCCGGCGAGGGGAAAATCCGGATGGCCAATCTCGCGATCGTCGGCTCGCACAGCACCAACGGCGTCGCCGCCATCCACTCCGGCCTGCTGCGCACGATGACGGTCAAGGATTTGGCCGAGATGTTCCCCGAGCGCTTCAGCAACAAGACCAATGGCGTGACGCCGAGGCGCTGGCTGCTGCTGGCCAACCCGGCGCTGGCCGGCTGCATCACCGAGGCCATCGGCGACGGCTGGGTCACGGACCTCGCCGAGCTCGCAAGGCTCAAGCCGCTCGCCGGTGATACGGGCTTTCGGGCCGCTATCGGCAGCGCCAAGCGCGAGGCGAAGTCACGGTTTGCGCAATGGCTGAGGTTGACCTGCGATGTGAGCGTCGACCCCGATTCGATCTTCGACAGCCAGGTCAAGCGCATCCACGAGTACAAGCGGCAGCTGCTGAACGGGCTGCGGGTGGTCGTGCTCTATGACCGGCTTCGCCAGAACCCGGATCTCGAGATGGCGCCGCGGACGTTCTTCTTCGCCGGCAAGGCGGCGCCGGCCTACCACCTGGCCAAGATCATCATCAAGTTTCTCAACAACCTGGCCGGCACGATCGACGGCGACCCGGCAGTGCGCGGCCGCCTCAAGGTCGTGTTCCTGCCCGAGTACTGCGTGTCCCAGGCCGAGCGCCTGATCCCCGCCAGCGATGTCTCCAACCAGATCTCGACCGCGGGCTACGAGGCGAGCGGGACCAGCAACATGAAGTTCATGATGAACGGGGCGTTGACGATCGGCACCCGCGACGGCGCGACCATCGAGATGGCTGAGGCCGCGGGTGAGGAGAATTTCTTTCTGTTCGGTTTGACGGCGGAGCAGGTTGCCGACGGCCGCGGCTGGTACAATCCGCACTGGCACTACGACAACGAGCCGGAAACCCGCGCGGCGCTGGACCTCATCTTCTCGGACCATTTCAGCCGTAGCGAGCCCGGTGTCTTCGAGCCGCTGCGCGAGACCCTGCTGACGCGCGGCGACCACTACATGCATCTGGCTGATCTCACGGGCTATCTCGAGGCCGACCGGCAGCTGCTCGAGCTGTACGCCGACCCGGATGGTTGGGCGCGCAAGGTGATCCTGAACGTGGCCGGCTCCGGGACGTTCTCGAGCGACCGCACCATCGCCGAGTACGCGGCCGAGATCTGGCAGGCGAAGCCGTGCCCGGTGCCATAGCGACGCAACCGATCACGGATGGATGCATCGAATCCGTGCCTCGGAGCGCTCCATGACCACCCGGTAAAGCACTGGAAGCTGAGCCCGATGGATGTCGAATCAGTCCGGCGCTGGTGGGACTACACCAAAGCCTACCAGGTCATGCTTGAGGCCATAGACACGCCGTCGGCACCGTGGCACATGGTGCCGGCCGACGACAAGCGGCGTGCGCGGCTGAACCTCATCAGCCATATGTTGAGCAGATCCCCTATAAGATCCCCAGAGCTACGCCGCGCCGCAAGGGCGTCGAGGAGCGGCTGCGGGCCGGACAGGTTGTGCCAAATCTCTACTGACCGGCGCCCCTGCGGGCCTGCCGCCCTCAGTAGCGGGTCATGAAGGCGGCACCGACCCAGTTCAAGTCGGCGAACAGCTCTCTCATGAGCTGGTCGATCTTAGGCTTTCCGAGGTCGGCGGCTCGGTCTACGGTCTACCGAACTCCGTCGGCGGGGAGAGAACCGGCCGCGATCCAGCGGGCGACCAGCGTCAGGCAAAGCTGCCGGGGTCGGCTGATCGGCCTTCATCACCGCCGCCGATCCCGGCACAATCGAACCTCGAGGGATCATTCATCAGAAGTGTGATCCGGGATAGCCCCGCTAGGAAGTAAGTTACGGTAAACTACAACTACCCGGGTGCGGCGGGCGAGGTGGCGCCCAAGGACGACGCATAGGCGTCAAGTACCCGCTAGTGAAGGTTCGTCATTCCCGGCAAGCCTCCTTCACCTAAGCCCCGATGACGCAACACTTAAGTTCGCCTCCGGCCGAACCAGGGGCATCGAGGCCAACGCCGGTATCACCACGCCGGATCACCACGGCCGGGGCGTCCCGTGTGCTTACGGTAACGTACTCCCGAAGCCGTCAGGCCCATGCTGAACTCATAAGTTAGCAGGGTATCGCAACAGGAGGGACGTCACGTGAGCGTAACCACAAATCTACTTGGCACGATTCCGGCGGTTATCGGCGGAGCCGAAGAAACCATTGAGGGCACCGAAGCCGGCGAATTGATCATCGGCACCGACGCCGACAATGTGATCGATGCGCTTGGCGGCGACGACGTCGTGCAGGCGCTCGCCGGCAACGACCAGATCGACGCCGGCGATGGCAATGATACCGTTCTGGCCGGAGAGGGCGACGACCGCGTACTGGGCGGGCTTGGAGATGATGTCCTGCGGGGTGACGCGGGTGCAGACAGGTTCCGGTTCGACCCCTCACAAGAAGAAGGCGCTGACTTGATCGTCGACTTCACGCAAGGCGAAGACGTCATCGTGCTGTCGGCCATCGGCCTCGCCGACCTGGGGCTGGAGGAGTCTTCCGGCGCAGCGTTGGACGAGAGCGAAGACTTCTCGATCACCCCAGACGAGGAAACCGGCGACCTTGTGATCGGAACTCCTGGTGGGACGATTACGCTGAACGGTGTGACCGTCCCCGAGGGCGAGGATCCGCCAACCTTCGCCGAGCTGGAGGAGGAAGGTTCCCTAGTCTTTCGGAACTTCAGCCAGGGTACCGAGGGCGCCGATGACCTGGAGGGCACGGAGGGTGACGACACCATCGACGCGGGTGGCGGGGACGATACGATCACGCCTCTGAGCGGCAACGACAGCATCACCACGGGTGCTGGCAGCGACACGGTGAACATCGATCCAAGCAATCCCGACGAAGGCGACGATGTCATCACGGACTTCACTGGCGCGAGTGATTTGGATTCGACGACGGTGACGACGGCGCTGACGGTACGGTGGAGGGGGATTTCATCAACTTTGCGCTGGCGGATCTCCTCGAGGCCGATCCTGACCTTCCCGCCGCCGACGGCGACGCCGACTCCTTGTCGCTCGATGATTTCGTCGCAAGCCCCAACTGGAATCTCGAGACATCCGAAGGCGGCAGTCTGCTGTTCAGCCATCCCAATGGATCGGTCGAGTTCACCGGCGTCGCGGACAGCGGCCAGACGATCGACGACCTGGGCGCGGTGATCAAGGTCGATGGCGTGGAGTTCACCGCGCCGATTCCCGTGGATGGCGGCGACGACGGTGCCGATGGCGGCGACGACGGTGCCGATGGCGGCGACGACGGTGCCGATGGTGGCGACGACGCTGCCGATGGCGGTGACGACGCTGCCGATGGCGGTGACGACGCTGCCGATGGCGGTGACGACGCTGCCGATGGCGGTGACGACGCTGCCGATGGCGGTGACGACGCTGCCGATGGCGGTGACGACGCTGCCGATGGGGAGGAGGATGCTGGCGCCGACGACGAGGTCGCGGAGACTGGCGCGCCCGAGGAGGCGATCGCATAGATTCGCGATCGTTGGTCGTAAGAAGCGAGCGGGGGTCGCACCACCTCCGCTCGCGATCGCAATTCGGGCTTGCGCCGAGTGTTGAGGCACATGCTTGGGAGGCACTCCGATGGCGGTCCTGCCCGATTTCGACACGGCGCGGTTTGAGCCCGGCGCCCCGATCGACAACCCGTTCTTCCCGCTCGAGCCGGGAACCGTTTTCAGCTCCGGCGGGACCCAGATCGATGACGAGACGGGTGAGGCCGTCGTCGAGCGCAACAACCTCTTCGTCACCTTCGAAACCCAGGAGATCGCGGGCGTCACCACGAAGGTCGTGCGCCATACCGAGTACGCAGATGGCGTTCTGGTCGAGGATACCATCGACCGGTACGCCCAGGACACGGAGGGCAACGTCTGGTATTTCGGCGAGGTGACCTTCAGCTTCGAGTACGACGACCAGGGCAACTTCGTCGAGTCCAGCACGGAAGGGTCCTGGGAGGCCGGGGTGGATGGAGCACAGCCGGGCCACATCATGCCGGCCGATCCCGGCTTCGGCGCCGGGTACTTCCAGGAGTTCGCGCCGGGTGTAGCCGAGGACGAGGCCATCGTCGTCGGCGTCGACCAGGAGGTCACGATCGGCCTCGGCGAGTTCGACGGGGTCCTCAAGACGCTCGATACCACGGCGCTCGAACCGGACCTGGCCGAGTTCAAGTACTACGCGCCCGGGGTCGGCCAAGTGCTCGAGGAGGAGCTCGGCGACGAGGGCGAGGTGGAGTTCGCGAGCGAGCTCCTGGGTGTGCGGACCGTTGGAGATGACGATGTGCAGGACGATACTGCGTTGAGCGATCTTGTCGAGCAATCACCGCTCGACGCCAACAACCTCGAAGAGCCGGAAGCGGAGGACTTCATCGGCGCTGATTCCGAGTTGCAGGTTACGTTCCTGGGGGGCACCGGCCTCAACAACGCGATCGGCGCATACACTTTCGATGCAGGTACCGGCGAGATCGGAGAGGGGCGCATCCTGTTCGCGGCGACCGACGAGCTCGCAGCCGGAACGACGGCTTCGGTCGAAGTCGCGGAAGGCGAGGGTCTTGGACTGTTCCTGGTGCCCGGTGGCGCCGATCTAGGCCTCGACCTGTCGGAGTTCGAGGACGGCGGGTTGTTCTTCACCGATTTTCTGTCTGGCGAAGCTGCAACACTCGGTGACGGCCTCGCGCCCCTGGTGACCGACGCAGAGGGCTTAGAGGGCGAGGTTCTGCCGATCACCGCCTTGCACGCCCTCGATGATGATCCCGCCGATGGCTTCAACTTCCTCAACCCGGCGGCCGGCGTGCACGCCGTCGAGCGGGAGACGGACGCGGTCGCGGACACGGCGACGGGCGGAGAGGTCACGGTGCTCGGCTTCGAGGAACTCCTGACCACCGACCCGGGCTTCGACGGCGACTACGACGATGTGCTCGTCGCGGTGACCGGGGCGCCTCTGGCCGAGCCGACGGCCGACGAGCTGCTCGGCTAGGTCAACACAGCGACCAACCCCGACGCTGTGGTCGCCTAAGCGGCGCCGGGCCGCCAGCTGCCCCAGCCGGGAGTTCCCCGGTTGCCGGTTCTTAAAGCATTAACCCAAGGAACGTCTAGGCCGGGCGAGGTCGGGAATGCAGCACAGGAACCTATTCGACGATTGCATGGCTCAGATCCGGGGGCAGATGTTGCCGCTCGGGATCTTCAGTCTTGCCGCCAATCTGCTCCTGCTGGTGAGCTCGATTTATATGCTTCAGGTGTTCGACCGGGTGCTGTCGAGCGGCTCGGTCGACACGCTGCTGTGGCTCACGCTCGCCGCGGTGTTCGCCATCGCGGTCTATGGCGTGCTCGAGCTTGCGCGCCGGCGGTTGTTGTCCCGGACAGCCGCCTGGCTCGATACCGAGCTGGCCGGCCCCGTGATCCGTCATGGCGTCGAGGCGCGCCTTGCCGGCGCCCGGAGCGAGGCTGGGCTTTCCGACCTTCAGGAGATGAGGTCGTTCCTGGCCGGAGACGCCATCCTGGCCTTCCTCGATGCGCCTTGGATGCCGGTCTTCATCGCCGTTATCTGGCTTATGCACCCGGTGCTGGGCTGGCTGGCGCTGGCGGGAGCGATCATTCTGCTCATCGTTGCCGTGGCAAATGATCTGCTGACGCGAACGTTGCTGCAGCGAAGCCGCGCTGCGCTGCAGCGCAACCAGCGTGGAGCGCAGCACTATCTGGACAACGCTGAAACCGTTCGAGCGCTGGGTATGCTCGGGCCGCTGCTCCACCGCTGGCAGGACGCGCGGCGCAGCCTTCGCGAAGACACCGAACGAGCATCCGCTGTCACGAGCGGGCTTACCTATCTGACGAAGTCGGCCCGGCTTTCGTTACAGATCCTGATCCTGGGGGTGGGAGCCTGGTTGGTGCTTCAGGGAGAACTGACCGGCGGCGGCATGATCGCCGCCGCGCTCATCCTCAGCCGCGCAATGTCGCCGGTTGAGCGGGCGCTCGGCGCCTGGCGCAGCTACGTGTCCGCGCGAGCCGCTCGCGCCAACCTGGCCAAGCTGTTCCGAGCAATGCGCGCCAGCGACGCATCGCTGAGCCTGCCAAAACCCACTGGCCGGCTGATGGTCGAGAACCTTCGATTCCAGCCGAAGGATTGCAGCAAGCCGATCATCAGGATAGTCGACCTGTGCGTCGAGCCCGGCCAAACCTGCGGCATCATCGGGCCGTCGGGCTCGGGCAAGTCGACGTTGTGCCGCCTGTTCGTGGGAGCCTGGCGGCCGACCGCCGGTCACGTGCGGCTGGACGGCGCGGACGTGACCAGCTGGGACCCCGACGAGCTCGGCAAGCACGTCGGCTATCTGCCCCAGACGGTCGAGCTGTTCCCGGGAACCGTCGCCCAAAACATAGCGCGCATGCGGGAGGTCGATGATGCTGCGGTGATCGCCGCGGCGATGCTGGCCGATGTCCACGAGATGGTTCTGCGCTTGCCCGACGGCTACGACACCGATGTGGGTACGCATGGGCATCGCCTTTCCGGCGGTCAGAAGCAGCGCATCGCACTCGCCCGGGCGTTGTTCGGCGAGCCGGCGCTCATCGTCCTGGACGAGCCGAACGCAAACCTCGATAGCGCCGGCGAGCAGGCGCTCCATCAGGCGTTGGTGGCACTCAAGAACCGGGGCCGTACGATCCTGATCGTGGCACATCAGCCGAGCATTTTGCGCGCCGCCGATAGTTTGCTGGTGCTGAAAGAGGGCCGCGTCGCGGCGTTCGGCGAGCGCGATCGAATGTTGCGCGCCCTCATGCGTCAGCCGCAGCAGCAGCGTGTGGTGGCGATGCAAGGCCAACATCGTGAGATGTTGCCGACGCCGCGTGAAGGCGGTGTAGAGTGCTGAAGCGATGAACGTTCTGCTCAACGACGCCCTGGCTCGGTCAGCCGAGCTCGGCTTGCCGCTGACGCGGACCGAGGCTCTCGCTCTCGCCGTGCTCGCCCTGGCGGTTGCGCTCGTGATGGTCCGTCTGCTGTTCAAGCTACGCTGGCGGCGCCGCCGTCGCGTGTCGCTGCCGCTGGCACGAGTGGTCCGCGGACCCAAGCTCATGGGCTACGGCGCGATTCTGCTGTTCTTCGGTGGGTTCGGGGCCTGGGCAATGATCGCAACGCTCGCGAGTGCGGCGATAGCGCCTGGTGTGGTGAGCCCGGACGGCAACCGCAAGACCATCGAGCATCTCGAAGGTGGGATCGTGCGCGAGATCTACGTGGGCGAGGGCGATCAGGTGCAGGCGGGTCAGGTCCTTGTCAGCCTCGAGGACGTCAAGGCGCGGGCCGAATTCGAAGAACTGCGGGAGCGTTTTGTCCATCTCGTGACGAGCGAAGCGCGGCTGCTCGCGGAGCAGGCGGGCGCCGACTCGATTGCGTCTCCGCCCGCGCTGGAGGACTTCGATCCGGCGATCATCGAACCGGCGCTGACCGCCCAGCATCGGCTGTTTGCGAGCCGGCGCGCGACGCTCGAGGGGCGCGAGCAGATCCTGGGCCAGCGCATTCTGCAGATCGAGTCTGAGATTGGCGGCCTTCGCGAGGTGATTGCGGCTCAGAATGAACAACTTGGCTTGATCGGGCAGGAGATCGCGGGCGTTCAGACCCTCTATGAGAAGGGCTTGAGTCGCCTGCCAAAACTGCTCGAGCTCAAACGAGCGCGGGCCGATGTGCGTGCCAATCGGTCGACCAACCGAGCCCAGATCGCGCGCCACCAGCAGTCGATCGGCGAGACTCGGCTGCAACTGCTCACCATGCGCGAGCAGCTGCAAGAAGAAGTCGCCGAGGAGCTTAGCCTGGTGCGGACGGATCTTGCAGCCGTGCGCACGCAGCTGCCTTCTCGAGAGGATGTGCTGACGCGCACCGTGGTCACTGCCCCCCTGGCCGGTACGGTCATGAATGTACGCGTGACGACGACCACCGGGGTGATCGAGCCCGGGGACCCTCTGCTCGACCTCGTGCCAAGGGATGTGCGGCTTGTGATCGATGCCCGGGTCAAGCCGACGGACATGGACACGGTGCACGCGGGCCAAGCCGCCCGAGTGCTGTTTCCGGCCTATGGCCATCGCAATCTGCCGCAGATCTTCGGCCGGTTGCGGTCGGTCTCAGCTGACCGGCTCACCGACGAGCGCACCGGCGAACCCTACTTCCTGGCGAAAGTGGAAGTCGAACCAGCCGAGCTCGAGCGGGTAGCGCCCGAGATCGAGCTAAGTCCCGGCATGCCGACCGATGTCATGATCCTCACCGGGGAGCGGACCCTTCTGGACTACCTGGTTCGGCCGTTCGTCGAGTTGGTAACCAAGAGCTTCCGCGAGAGCTGACCCCCCAGGCGCAGGTGGCCGGCTCAGGCCACTCCGCAGGATGCCGGGGTTGATCCATCACCGGCACACCGCCGGCCCGAAGTCGGAAAGGCGGCGTCCATCTCCCGCCCGTCGAGCCTCCCGTCGAACCATGATTTCGTCGGCGCGGTCAAATGGATGGGTCCGGCGGCCGATCGAGCTCGCGGGCTCCTCGATCACCTCCGGCCCAGCGCACTATTTCGCCGCCGTGATCCGGACGGCCGGATCACGGCCCCCCGCGACCCAGCCACGAGCAAGCGCAACATTCAGTACGTCAGTTTTCGCCGCACCAAACGCGAGGCCCAGGTCAAGCTCGGCGAGCTGGTCGCCGCGGTCGGCCACGGCTCCTACATCGAGCCATCCAAGGTCACGGTCGCGGAGCATCTACGAGTTAGGGTCGACCAATGGGAAGCTGCGTACGATCCCGCGGCCAAGACCGGCATCTCGCCCAAGACGGCCGAGCGCTATCGCGAGCTGATTGAAAACCAGATCGCGCCGCACATCGGCGCCAAGCTAATGCAAAAGCTGAAGGCGGCCGATATCGAGGCGTGGCACACCACGCTGCGAACGAGCGGCAGGAAGGACGGCAAGGGCGGCGTCTCGACCCGGACCATCAAGCACGCGCACCGCATTCTGTCGAAAGCGCTCGATGATGCAGTGCGGAACGATCTCGTCGCGAAACCCAAGCTGGAAGGCGCGCCGACGGTCGACGATGATGAGGGGCAGATCGTCGCCAAAGAGCAGATCGGCAAACTGCGCGGGCGTTCCATCTATGCGCGAGCGATCGTTTGCTCTGTTCACCGGGATGCGCCGCGGCGAGGTGCTGGCGCTCCGCTGGTTGAGCGTGGACCTCGACGGCAAGCTGATCCGGGTCCGCGAAGCGACCAGGGAGCACATCCAGGTGAAGGCGCCCAAGACCAAGGCCGGCAAGCGCGACTTGAGCCTGCCTGCGATCGTGGTACAGGCGCTGCGCGATCACCGCCGGCAGCAGCTCGAGCTTCGCGTCGCACTCGGTGCCGGCAAGCTGCCGGACGATGCTACAGGCTGTTGAAAAAGGGATGGTCTGTGCGGCGGTGGCGTGATTCACCGTTGGCCGTGGTGATTGGCCGAGGTGATGATGCGCGGGACGGACAAGCGGTCGGGCGAGCTGTTCTCGTACGTGGATCTGGAGCAGCGGGTGCGGGCGGACCATCCGTTGCGGGCGATCCGCAAGGTGGTGGGCACGGCGCTGGCGGCGCTGTCGGGTGACTTCGCCGGGCTCTATTCGGGGATGGGCCGGCCCTCGATCGCGCCGGAGATGCTGCTGCGGGCGATGCTGTTGCAGGCCTTCTACTCGATCCGCTCGGAGCGCCAGCTGATGGAGCGGCTCGAGTTCGACCTGTTGTTCCGCTGGTTCGTCGGGCTCGGGGTGGATGAGCCGGTGTGGGATCATTCGAGCTTTTCGAAGAACCGCGACCGGTTGCTGGCCGGCGACATCGCGGCCAAGTTCCTGGCGGCGGTGCTGGCCCAGCCGCGGGTGAAGCGGCTGTTGTCGAGCGAGCACTTCTCGGTCGACGGGACCCTGATCGAGGCCTGGGCGAGCATGAAGAGCTTCAAGCCCAGGCAGGTACCGGGCGGTGATCACGGCGGCGATGACCGCAGGGACGGGGGCCGCAACGCGGCGGCCGACTTCAAGGGCGAGAAGCGCGCGAACGCGACCCACGCGTCGACCACCGACCCCGATGCCATGTTGTATCGCAAGGGACCGGGCATGGAGGCCAGGCTGTGCTTCATCGGCCACGGCCTGATGGAGAACCGCTCCGGCCTGATCGTCGGCACCCGGCTGACGCGGGTGTCGGGCCATGCCGAACGGCTGGCCGCGCTCGACCTGATCGCGCCCCATGGCGAGCGGCCGCAGGCGGTAACCCTCGGCGCCGACAAGGGCTACGACGCCAAGGACTTCGTGATGGAGCTGCGCGAGCTCAACGTGCGCCCGCACGTCGCCCGGCACAGCAACGGCCGGCGCTCGGCGATCGACCGGCGCACCACCCGGCATCCCGGCTATGCCATGAGCCAGCGCATCCGCAAGCGGATCGAGGAGGCGTTCGGCTGGATCAAGACGGTGGCCGGCCTGAGGAAGACCCGGTTTTGCGGGCTGGCACGCGTCGACCTGGCCTTCACCTTCGCAGCCGGCGCCTACAATCTGGTGCGGCTGCCCAGGCTGTTGGCCGGAGCCCTACCGTGACGGCGCCGATGGACTGCCGGCTCGTCGGCCGCTGGCGGATCGTCGAGGCCGACCTGTGGGATCGTGACTACCTCGACCTGGTCGTCCCCGCCACCATGACCATCGGCGCCGACGGCCATGGCGAGATCGCCTACGGCGCCATGCAGGCCAGCCTCGAGCTCGAATACAGCCGCTCGATGGTCTTCTTCACCGGGGCCGGCTTCGACGAAGGCGACGAAATCACTGGTTCCGGCTCCGCCGAACTCAACGACGACGGCACCATCGAGGTCGCCTTCGCCTACCACCTCGGCGACGAGGCCGTCCTTAAGGCCGAACGCATGACTTCTTCAACAGCCTGCTGGTGTTCCCGGCCCCGCTAAAGGGCGGTCACCAGTCGCCTCGCGCCTTCTCCAAAGAATGGGCGCGGGTGGCGATCAGCATCGGCTTCCCTGACGTAGGCTTCCACGCGCTCAGACACACCCATGCCTCACAGCTGATCGATGCCGGCGTCGACATCGTGACGATCTCCAAGCGGCTCGGGCACGCGTCGCCGAACATCACGCTCAAGGTCTATGCCCACCTGTTCCGAAAGGATGACAGCAAGGCGTCGGACGCGATCAACGCTGCCTTGGCCGGGCTCGGGAAGGCATGATAAACGCTTGGGTGCCAATTGGGTGCCAATTTCCCCTTTTGTTCCTTGCTGGCGCCCGAGCCTAAGTGATTGATTATCCACATGCGGATGGGTGGCCGAGCGGTCAAAAGCACCGGTCTTGAAAACCGGCAGGGGTTCACGCCCCTCGTGGGTTCGAATCCCACCCCATCCGCCAGTTTCCTCGCTCGAACGTGGCCGTCATCCAGGACCCCGCCGGCGGTGGATTTTCCCGCCGACCGACATGCCTCCCCTCGCGCGCAGGTGCAGGCGGGACGGGGAGCCCCTGGTCGCCGTTGCTCTTGCTCGTTTCCTGACGCACATTCGTGGCTGCGGCGGGCGCGTCGATGCCCTGCCAGCGGGATTGGAGAGAGGCGATGATGCCATCGGTGGCCCTCAACCGTCGCACGTTCCTGCTGCTGACCAGCACGCTCGGCGCCGGCGTCGCGCTGCGGCCCTGGCGGGCGTCGGGGCAGGACCAGAGCGTCTTGCGTATCCGATCGTACTCGGACCTCCAGGTGCTGGATCCGCTGGACAGGCTCGCCCAGCCCGAAGGCGACATCATGGACGCGATCTTCAGCAACCTGGTCAAGGCGAAGCCGGGCGAGAGCTGGGACTGGCAGCTGGACGCGGCGGAATCGATCGAGCAGGTCGACGACACGCACATCGACTTTACGCTCCGGAAGGGCATCCAGTTCACGGGCGGCTTCGGCGAGCTGACCGCCGAGGACGTCAAGTACTCGTTCGAGCGCATCGCCGACCCCAAGAACGAATCGCCCTATCGCGACGACTGGGTCGTGCTCGATCGCGTCGAGGTCAAGGATCCCTACAGCGGCACCATCGTCCTCAAGGAGCCCTTCGCGCCGCTGTGGACGATCAGCCTGGTGCGGGCCTCGGGCTCGATCCTCTCGCGTAAGGCGATGGAATTGGTCGGCGGCAAGTTCACCACCGAGCCGCCGGCCGGGTCGGGGCCGTACGTGCTCAAGGAATGGCAGCCCAAGCAGAGGACGATCCTCGCCCGCAACCCGGACTTCTACGGGCCTGCACCCGATTTCGACGAGGTGCACATCTACCCGATCGAGGACGAGAAGACCGCCGAGATCGCGTTCGAGGCGGGCGAGCTCGACTACACGGAGATCAGCCTGTCCTCGCTGCCGGAGCTGAAGGCCAGCCCGCCGGCGGGCGTCAAGATCGTCGAGCGACCGGCCATGTCCTACGTCTGGCTCGGCATGAACGTCGACAACCCCGCGCTTGGCGACGTCCGGGTGCGCCAGGCGATCCAGAAGGCGGTCGATGTCGATGCCGTGGTCGAGGCCGCGTATTTCGGGGTCGCCGAGCGGTCGACCGGGATCATCGCGCCGGGCCTGCCGGGGCACCGCGACATCGCGCCCCCCAAGCGCGACCTCGAGGGCGCGCAGGCGCTGCTCGAGGAGGCCGGAGTGAGCGACCTCGCGCTAAGCCTCGACCTCCTGAACAAGACCGAATACACCTCGGCCGCCCAGGTGATCCAGGCGAACCTCGCCGAGATCGGCATCGGCGTCGAGATCAAGCCGCACGATTCCGGCACCTTCTGGACCATCGGCGACGAGAGTGCGGGCGATGCCTGGAAGGACCTCCAGCTGATCCTGAACCGCTTCTCGATGCAGCCGGATCCGAGCTTCGCGACCGCCTGGTTCACGCCCGAGCAGATCGGGTTGTGGAACTGGGAACGCTTCGATTCCAAGGAGTTCGGCGAACTGCACGACCGCGCGATCATCGAGACCGACCCTGAGAAGCGGCACGAGATGTACGTGCAGATGCAGGACCTGATGGACGCATCCGGAGCCTACGTGTTCCTCACCCACGAGCTGAACGCCGCGATCTACCGCGACGATGTCGTCCCGGGCCTTCTGCCCGACGGCACCGTGCGGTTCGCCGAGTTCCAGCTGGCGAAGTCATAAGCTCGAGGGGGGAGCGGCTCGAAGCCGGACCGATCGGCGGCCGGGCGTCAGGATGTTCCCATGCCGGCGAGTGCGCGCAAGTCGCGATCGGCCGTGATCAGAGATCGCATGACCGCTCCTCTACGAGTCACTGGCCAGCAGTTCGCTCAGCCTGTCCTCGGTCAGACCTCGCTGCTTGGCCTGCTCGCCGATCCGGTCGCAAAAGCGTTGGAATTCTTCGATATTCAAGGCGGTGAGCCGTTCGTACTCCTGCATCGACAGGATCACCGCTATCTCACGCTGCTGGCGCCGGATGACGACCGGTTCCCGTTGCGCAGCGTCCAGAACGGCAGCAAGCGCCCGCTTGGCTTCCGTGGCCGAGACGTACCGCATGACCGCTCCTCTCTTTACTCATCGTTCAATATAGACAAATCGTGCAAATTCGACAGCCGACACTCCCAGGCATCCGCGCCGCGGCCTACGCCAGCGGGAAGTGGCAGCGGACGGTCTGGCCGGGCGGGCGGAGCTGCGGCAGGGGACGCTCCAGCCGGCAGCGCTCCTGGGCGTAGGGGCAGCGGGTGTGGAACTCGCAGCCCGCGGGCCGGTTCAGCAGGCTCGGCACCTCGCCTCTGAGGGCGGGCGGCGGGCGGCGGCGGTCCGGATCGGGCACCGGCGTCGCGGTCAGCAACGCCTCGGTGTAGGGGTGCGCCGGCCTTGCGAACAGCGCCGGCTTGTCGCACCCTGCTCGACGAACCGCCCCATGTACATGATCGCGAGCTGGTCGCTGATGTGGCGCACCACCGGCAGGTTGTGGGTGATGACGATATAGGCGAGGCCCTCCTGGCGCTGCAGCCGGTTCATGAGGTTGAGCACTTCGCCCTGCACCGAGACGTCCAGTCCCGCGGTCGGCTCGTCGGCGATGATCAGCTTGGGCGAGAGCGCGAGCGCGCGAGCCACGCCGACCCGCCGCGCCTGTCCGCCCGAAAGCTGGTGCGGGTAGCGCGCCCCGAAGCCGGGATCGAGCCCGACCATGCGCAGCAGGCGTACCGCCTCGGCATCGAGGTCGCGCCCGGCGAGGCCGTGGATCCTGAACGGCTCCGTGATCAGGCTCTTGACCGTGAGCCTTGGGCTCAGCGAGGCGACGGGGTCCTGGAACATCAGCGCCATCTGCCGGCGCCAGGGGCGGAGCGCGCCATCGGAGCGTCCGGTCGGGTGCCTGCCGTCGAACACGATGGTGCCGGCGGCGGGCCTCACCAGCCCCATGATCGCGCGGCCGAGCGTCGACTTGCCGCTGCCGCTCTCGCCGACGATGCCGAGCGTCCGACCTGTGCCGAGCGCCAGCGACACCTCCAGCACGGCGTCGAGATAAGGGTCCCGCACGCCCCGCAGCAGAGCCGCCACCTGACCCAGGGCGCGGTAGCGCACGACCAGGTTCTCGACCTCGAGCAGCTCAGCCATGGTCGAGCAGATGGCAACGGGCGACGTGCCCGGGTGCTGCCGGATAGAGCGGCGGCGGCACGACGCAGCGCTCGAAGGCTTTCGGGCAGCGCGGCCGGAACACGCAGCCCCGCGGCACCTCGATCAGGCTCGGCACGTCGCCTGCGATGGTCGGCAGCTCGCGGCTCGGCTGCTCGATCCGCGCCGGGTCGCACAGCAGAAGCGCTCTGGGTATAGGGATGCTGCGGCCGGTGAAACACATCGTGCACCGTGCCGCTCTCCACGACCTCGCCGGCATACATGACGGTGACCCGGTCGCAAAGCTCGGCCACCAGGCCCAGATGGTGCGAGACGAACAGCAGCGACCCCTGCACCTCGTCCTTGAGCTCGCGCAAAAGGTGAATGATCTGCGCCTCGAGCGTGACGTCGAGCGCCGTGGTCGGCTCGTCGGCGATCAGAAGGTCCGGCCCCGCGATCAGGGCCAGCGCGATGCAGACGCGCTGGCGCATGCCGCCCGAGAACTCGTGCGGGTAGCGATCGACCCGCTGCTCGGGGTCCGGGATGCCGACGCGCCGCAGCATGTCGATCGCGCGGCGGCGCTTCTCGGACCTGCTCGCCCCGGTCCGGTACTGGATGTCGATCGCCTGGGTCGCGATCGAGAGCACCGGGTTCAGCGCGGTCATCGGGTCCTGAAAGACCATGGCCAGGCGATCGCCGCGAAGGCGCCGGAGCTCGCTCTCGCCGAGCTGCAGAATGTCGCGGTCGTCGAACACGACCTCGCCGCCGCGGATCTCGGCATTGTCCGCGAGCAGCCGCATCACGGTCGAGATCAGCGTCGTCTTGCCGCAGCCGCTCTCCCCGACCAGCCCTACGATCTCGCCGCGCGGCACGGCGAGATCGACGTTGCGCAACGCGTGCACCCGCCCGCGCGGCGTCAGGAAATCGACCGAGAGATCGCGGACCTCGAGAAGCGTGTCCACGTCGTCTCAGTCCCGCCGCAGCCGCGGATCGAACACGTCGCGCAGCGTCTCACCCAGGAACGTGAAGCCGAGCGTGGTCAGCACGACCGGAAGGCCGCCGGCAATCACCAGCCACGGCGTGTTGCGGATGAAGGCATAACCGTCGTTCAGGATGTTGCCCCAGGACGGGGTCGGCGGCCGCACGCCAAGGCCGAGGAAGGAAAGCCCGGCCTCGATCGTGATCACCACCGGAATTTCCATGCTGGCGAGGATCATGAGCGGGCCGATGACGTTGGGCAGGATGTGCACGAGCAGGACCCGCGGCGCGCCGGCGCCGAGCGAGCGCTCGGCCAGGATGAACTCGGTGTGCCGCAGCGACATCGTCTGGGTGCGGATGATCCTTGCGTATTGCGGCACCGAGGTCACGACCACGACCAGGATCACGGTCTGCAGGCTCGGGCCGACCACGGTGATCACGGCGAGCGCGAACATCACGACCGGAAAGGCGCGCACCGAATCGAACAGCAGGAGCAGGACGTTGTCGAGCCAGCGCGGGCCGTAACCGGCGATCAGGCCGAGCACGATGCCGCCGACGAGCGACAGGCCGACCGCGGTCAGCGCCACGGCGAGCGCGATCTGCCCGCCATAGAGCACGCGCGAGAGCACGTCGCGGCCGAGGTTGTCGGTGCCGAGCGGGTGAGCGACGGACGGCCCTTGCAGGCGGGCGGGCACGTCGAGCGCATTGGGCTCGTAGGGCGCGATCCAGGGCGCCAGGACGGCGCTCAGGACGAACAGCAGGACGAGCGCCGTGCCGAGCGCGCCCAGCGGATCGCGCAGGATGCGGCGGAGCGCGTCGGCCCATGCCGTGCGCGGCCCCTGCGCCGCGACGCGGCGCGATCTCAGAAGTTGGCACGGACACGGGGGTCGAGCAACGCTGCGAGAAGGTCGGCGATCAGCGTCGTGAGCACGTAGAGGATGGTGGTGACGAGCACCGCACCCATCACCACCGGGTAATTGCGGTTGAGCACCGAATCGTAGATCA
This sequence comes from uncultured Alphaproteobacteria bacterium, assembly GCA_963753315.1. Classification (GTDB taxonomy): domain Bacteria; phylum Pseudomonadota; class Alphaproteobacteria; order Geminicoccales; family Geminicoccaceae; genus DASUGG01. The sequence continues at coordinate 53,858 of CAVWCI010000025.1, read as the reverse complement.
GCTTGCCGATGCCGGGACGCGCGAACACGATCTCGGCGAAGACCGCGCCCGAGAGCAGGTTGCCGATGCCGACGCCGAGCAGTGCTACGGTCGGCAGAATCGCCACGGTCAGCGCATAGCGGTAGACCACCCGGCGCTCCGGCAGGCCGAAAGCGCGCGCCGTCCGGATGAAGTTTTCGCCCATCACCTCGAGCATCGAAGCGCGCACCAGGCGCGCGATGTAGCCGACCCAGCCGAGCCCGATCGCGAACGCCGGCAGGATCAGATGGCGCAGCTGGTCGCCGAGGTCGCCCGCTTCGCCTGCACCGATCGCCGGCAGCCATTTCAGCGCGACCGCGAACACCAGCAGCAGGTAGAGCGCTACCACGAACGACGGCACGGCGATCGCGCTGACCGAGAGCACGCCGATCGCCCGATCGATCCAGCTGCCGCGATGGGTCGCCGAGAAGCACCCGAGCACGATGCCGAGCGTCACCGACCAGCCGAGGCCGACCGCGGTCAGTGCCAGCGTATAGGGCAGCGCCTCGAGGACGATCGTCGCGACGCTGCGGTTCGACCAGACGTCGACGCCGAGGTTGCCCGTGAGCGTACCGGAGATGAAGTTGAGCAGCTGCACCGGGATCGGCTGATCGAGGCCCATGCGGGCGCTCAGCGCCGCCTTCATCTCGGGCGTGGCGCGGGGCCCGAGCGCGATGCTCGCGGGATCGCCGGGCACCAGGTAGATCATGCCGAACAGCATGGTCATCGCCGCCAGGACGATCAGCCCGGCAAGCCCGATGCGTTTGACGGTGTAGATCAGCATGGCGCGCCGGAGCCGCGGCTACACCAGGTCGCGCGGGACTTCGGTGTACCAGCTGCGCGAGAACACCCGGCGCTCGCCCTCATACGCGTCGAGCTGGGCATCGATCAGAAAATGCTCGCGGCTCGCGCGCATGCGGGTGCGGCTCTCGACCCGGACCTGCCATTCGCCGCGCCCGCGCTGCGTCGTCCAGTGAATCACGTTCTCGGCCGAGAGCGGATCGTCCTTCCCGATCCGATAGACCTTGCGGGCAATCTCCTCGAGCTCGAGACCGTTCGCATCGATGCGCTGCCGGCCGGAATCGCTGATCGAAGTGTAGGTCATGGTGTCGGTGGCGACGTCATAGGCAAAGCTGCGCTCGAAGCTGCCCGGGCGCAGGGTCGTCCGGCTCTCCGGCGGCGCGCTTTCCGACGCCGCAAACGGCCTCAGCTCGGCATCCTCGGGGCGTGCGTCCCGGATCGGGAGCGAAAGCTCTGCCGCCGGTCGACACCGTGACCGTTGCGGCCTCGGGCGAGGGCCAGGCGATCGGCCAGTAGGTCGTCGACAGCGCGAGGCGAATGCGGTGTCCGGCCGGAAACGCATGCGCGGCATCGTTGAGCTGGAGGCGGACGGTATAGCGCCGGCCGGGCTCGAGCGGCTCGGGATGCTCGTGGCTGTCGCGATGCGTGAGGTTGAGCAGGCCGTAGGTGACGCGCAGCGAGGCGCCATCCGGCGCGACATCGCAAAGCCGCGCGCACAGCAGGGCGTTCGGCCTGTCACACGACAGCTGGACGGTGAGCACCGGCGCGCCGAGGATTTCCAGGCGCTCGGGCAGCGGCGCGGTCTCGAAGCAGACTGACATGCCGTCGTCGGCGCGCTGGTCCCACGGCGCATCGGCGTTCAGCCCGAAGCCGCACCAGGAGCCCGGCGGCCATGCCGAGGAATTCTGGCGTGCGCACGGCGATCTCGACCGCCTCCGGCGCACCCGGCGGCGCGGTCAGCCGGCCTGGGGTCAGCACGTAATCCCGCGTCCTCGATGTCGGGTGAGGGCCAGGACGGCTCGGCCACCCAGCGGCCCGGACGCTCGTCGTATTCGGACCTGGGCGGCACGCTGTCCTGCATCCAGACCCGGTAGGCCGGCTCGTCCATGATGCCGGTATCGATCCCCTTCAGCCACTGATCCCACCAGCGCAGGCATTCCTGCAGGAAGCCGATCCGCGGCCCCGGCGTCGCGAAATGCGGGTATTTGTGCGCCCAGGGGCCGGTCAGGCCCTTGCTCGGCACCTCGAGCCCGGCGAGCAGGCGCGGGATCGCGTTGGAGTAGCCGTCGGCCCAGCCGCCGACGGCGTAGACCGGGCACCGGATCGCCGCGAAATCCTCGCACACCGAGCCGTGCTGCCACTGGCCGTCGCGCCGCTGATGGCGCAGCCAGGCCTCGACCAGGAGCACGGTGTTGTCGAGCCGCTCCAGCCACATCTCGCGCCAGCGCTCGCCGACCAGGGCCGGGTCGGGCGGCCGCGAGGTGTAGGCGAGCATGGTCGAGGCCCAGCTGAGATTGTCGTTGAGCAGGCAGCCGCCCATGAAATGGATGTCGTCGGCGTAGCGGTCGTCGGTCGAGCACAGCGTGATCACCGCCTTCAGCGCCGCCGGCTGGCGGGCCGCGACCTGCAGTCCGTTGAAGCCGCCCCACGAGATGCCGATCATGCCGACGGCACCCGTGCACCAGGGCTGGCGCGCGATCCACTCGATCACTTCCAGCGCGTCATCCTGCTCCTGCCTGGCATATTCGTCGAGCATCAGCCCGTCCAACTCGCCGTTGCCGCGCATGTCGACCCGCAGGCAGGCGTAGCCGTGGCCGGCGAAGTAGGGATGGGTCAGGGCATCGCGCTGCGAGGTGCCGTCCCGCTTGCGATAGGGCAGGTACTCGAGGATCGCGGGTACCGGATCTGCCTCGGCGTCCTCCGGCAGCCAGACGCGCGCCGCGAGCCGGCAGCCATCGGCAAGCTCGATGAACAGATTCTCGATCTCGCGCACAGGGCGCTGCAGGTCGGTGACGACTTTCATGCGCGGCGACGACGTCCCTTGCTCGCTTAAGCCGCCTCCCCCGGGCGGGCGCAGGGTTCTTGAGCGGGCGGATGTTTCCACGCCCGGCCGACCGGAGCAACCTACGCCCGCGAGCACCGCTGTTCCAGCGGCATCCTCACAGGGCGTGCTGATTGCCCAGTTTTACCCAGACAGATAGGTTTTGGATCTGTCTCTGCCGGCCGCAACAGATCACCTTGCACCTGGAGCTGAACTGGGATGAGCTCCCCAAGAGGAGGATAACGTCGTGCAGCCAAGGACATTGCTTTATGCGGCCGCCGCCGTGGCCATGTCGGCCGGCGCTGCGGGTGCGCAGGAGACGGTCACGCTGTGGCATCCGTTCTCGCTCGAGACCGACATCATCCATGGCGGCATCGCCTCGTTCAACGAGTCGCAGGACGCCTACCAGGTCGAAGCCCGCATCGTGCCGGGTCCGCAGATCGCGACCGAGCTGGTCAAGGCGATCGCGACCGGCTCGGTGCCCGACCTGGTCACGATCGACAATCCGGTGGTGCCGAGCTTCTCGGCGCAGGGCGTCCTGGAGGACCTGACCGACCTCGTCGCCGAATCCGACATGGTGAAGCCCGACAACTACTTCGAGGGGCCCTGGAACTCGGTGCTGTGGGAGGATCGGATCTACGGCGTGCCGCGCGATTCCAACACGCTGGCGCTCTACTACAACGCCGACATGTTCCGCGAGAAAGGCCTCGATCCCGACAATCCGCCGCAGACCTGGAGCGAGCTGATGGCGGCCGCGGAGAAGCTGCGCGACCCCGACAACAACGTCTTCGGCTTCGGCTTCTGCGCGCTGCAGAGCGAGGAGGGGCCGTTCCAGTGGCTGCCGTTCCTCTACCAGAACGGCGGCTCGATCGAGGAGCTGAATTCACCGGAGGCGGTCGAGGCGCTGCAGCTGTGGGTCGACTTCGTCGAGAAGGACCTGGTGACCCAGGACGTCATCAACATGCGCCAGTACGAGGTCGCCAACACCTTCATGGCGGGCAACGCGGCCATGGTGATCGGCGGCCCGTGGGAGTTGCCGCGCATGGAGAAGGACGCCAACTTCGACTGGCGCCTGGCGCTGCTGCCGGTCAAGGACGGCAAGGACATTCGCGCCTCCTCGCTCGGCGGCTACGACTACCTGATCCCGGAGGGCGCCAGCCAGGTGGAAGGCGCGTTCCAGTTCATCGAGTTCATGTCGCAGCCGGAAATCCTGAACGAGGGCTGGAAGACCGGGCGCCTGGCGCCGCGCTCCGACATCGTGGTCGAGGACCCGCAGTGGCCGCAGGCCTACGAGGTCTATCGCGAGCAGCTGGGCAGCGCCCGCGCGCGCGGCCCGCACCCGCGCTGGCCGGAGATCTCGCGGCCGATCCAGCTCGCCATCCAGGAGGCGCTGACCGGCAGCAAGACGCCGCAGCAGGCGCTCGACGACGCGGCCGCGGCGATCGCGCCGATCCTGGCCGAGACAGCCGCTCTGAGGGTGCAGGCGGGATCGCGGTACCGGCGATCCCGCCTCACCTGGGCTTCGGAGCCGACCATGGCGCACTCCCGGCCGGCACTGCTCTACGTCTTCCTGGCCGTGCCGGTCGGCTATCTGCTGGTCCTGATCGGGTTTCCGGTCGTCTACAACCTGGTCATGAGCGTCCAGGAGGTGACGATCGGCAACATCGTCGACTTCTGGCGGCCCTTCGTCGGTCTGCGACAACTATCGGCAGGTGCTCGCCGACCCGGTCTTCCGCAAGGTCTTCGTCAACTCGATCGTGTTCGTCTCGGCCAACATGGTGGCGCAGGTCGGGATCGGCCTGCTGGTCGCGCTGTTCTTCTCGCAGCAGTTCCCCGGCGCGCACTTCATGCGCGGCGTGCTGCTCGCCGCCTGGATGCTGCCGGCACTCGTGGTCGGCGCGTTGTGGAAATGGATTTTTGCCAGCGACTACGGCGTTGCGAACTTCTTCCTGTCGTACGTGCCGCTGATCGGCGGCAGCGTGCACTGGCTTTCCGATCCCTCCCTGTCGCTGCTGTCGGTGACGCTCGCCAACATCTGGTTCGGCATGCCGTTCAGCATGATCCTGATCGCCGCGGCCCTGACCGCGATCCCGCAGGAGCAGTACGAGGCTGCGGCGCTGGATGGCGCCGGCGCGTTCGCAGCGCTTCCGCTACGTCACCTTGCCGGCGCTCAAGCCGACGCTGCTCGCGGTCTGCTGCCTCGTCATCATCTACACGATGCGGGCGTTCGACCTGATCTTCGCGATGACCCAGGGCGGGCCGCTCGATTCCAGCAACGTGCTGCCGCTGTTCTCCTACCAGTTCTCGTTCCTGCAGTTCCAGTTTGGCCTGGGCGCCGCCATCGGCACGTTCGCCTTCTTCATCGTATTCGGCGTGGCGCTGCTCTACGTGCGCACGCTGGGCAAGGAGGCGCAGCTGTGAGGGGCACCGGGCTCGGCGCGACGGGGATCAATCCCTGGATCCTGACCGTGATCGGCGCGCTCGGCGTGCTCGCTCTACCTGTTCCCGATCTACTGGATGTTCGTCTCGGGCTTCAAGCCGTCCGCGGAGATCTTCGCCAATCCGCCGACCTTGGTGCCGGCCAGCCCGACGCTCGAATCGTTCGAGTACGTGTTCGTGCGCGAGAACGTGCTGCGCTACCTGCGCAACAGCCTGATCATCGCGGTCCCGGTCACGGCGCTGACCCTCGTCCTGGGCTCGATGGGCGCCTATGCGATGAGCCGCCTGCGCACCCGGCTGATCGACGTCGCCCTGATCACGGTGCTGATGCTGCAGGTGTTTCCCGAGGCGCTGCTGGTCACGCCGATCTTCATCATCTTTCGCACCATCGAGATGCTGAACACCTTCGCCGCCGTGATCCTGGCGACCGCCTCCAAGACCCTGGCGTTCGCGCTCGTGATCCTGCGCCCGATGTTCCGGCAGGTGCCGCTCGAGCTCGAGGAAGCCGCATTGGTCGACGGCTGCAACCGGCTCAAGGTCTTCTGGCTGATCGTGCTGCCGCTGATGCGCATCCCGCTGATCGTGGTGGGCGCGCTCAGCTTCGTGCAGGCATACGGCCAGTTCGTCTATCCGCTGACCCTGTTGAGCCAGCAGGAGCTGCAGCCCGCGACCGTCGGCATCTATGGCTTCGTCGGCGCCGAATATGCCGACTGGCATCGCGTGATGGCCTTCTCCTCGGTCTTCGTGTTGCCCATTCTCGTGCTGTTCCTGCTGCTGCAGAAGCGGATCGTCGCCGGCCTGACCGCCGGTGCGCTGAAGTAGCCGCTGCTTTTCCGGGAGGACCCGATGACCCGCGTGACCGTCTGGAACGAGTTCCGCCACGAGAAGGACAATCCGGCCGTGCGCCGCGTCTATCCCGACGGCATCCACGCCGTATTGGCAGAGGCCCTGCATGCGGCCGGGCTCGACGAGGTGCGCACGGCGACGCTGGACGAGCCATCGCAGGGCCTGCCGCCGGCGGTGCTCGAGGCGACCGAGGTGCTGGTCTGGTGGGGCCATCGCGCGCACGGCGAGGTCGACGGACGAGCTGGTCGATGCGGTGCAGCGACGGGTGCTCGCCGGCATGGGCCTGGTCGTCCTGCATTCCGCTCATTTCTCGAAGATCTTCAAGCGCCTGATGGGCACGCCCTGCACCCTGAAATGGCGTGACGACGGGGAGCGCGAGCGGATCTGGACGGTCGCCCCCGGCCATCCGGTGGCGGCCGGCGTGCCGGCGCGCTTCGAGCTGGAGCGGGAGGAGATGTACAGCGAGCCGTTCGAGGTGCCGCCGCCCGAGGAGCTGGTGTTCGTCAGCTGGTTCGCGGGCGGCGAGGTGTTCCGCTCCGGCTGCTGCTACCGGCGCGGCCGCGGCCGCATCTTCTACTTCCGCCCCGGGCACGAGACGTTCCCGACCTATCTCGACCCGACGGTGCAGCGCGTGATCGCGAACGCCGTGCGCTGGACGGCGCCCGACGCGATCGCACCCGACACCTTCGTCAACGAGCGGGTCGAGCCGATCGAGCCGCTCAAAGCCTAGAGGGGAGCCCGACCATGGCACGCATCGAACGACAGGCTCTGCTCAAGCGCTTCCACGCGATGATCCGCAAAGGTCAGCCGATCGTCGGGGGTGGCGCCGGCACCGGCCTGTCGGCGAAGTGCGAGGAGGCCGGCGGCATCGACCTGATCGTGATCTACAATTCCGGCCGCTATCGCATGGCCGGGCGCGGCTCGCTCGCGGGCCTGCTGGCCTACGGCAACGCGAACGAGATCGTGCTCGAGATGGCGCGCGAGGTGCTGCCCGTGGTCGAGCGCACGCCCGTGCTGGCCGGCGTCAACGGCACCGACCCGTTCTGCATCTTCGACGACTTTCTGGCGCGGCTGAAGGATCTCGGCTTCTCCGGCATCCAGAACTTTCCGACCGTCGGCCTGATCGACGGCGTCTTCCGCGCCAACCTCGAGGAGACCGGCATGGGCTACGGCCTCGAGGTCGACCTCGTGCGCAAGGCGCGCGCGCTGGATCTTTTGACGACGCCGTATGTGTTCGGCGAGGACGATGCCCGCGCCATGACCGAGGCGGGCGCCGACATCGTGGTGGCGCATATGGGCCTCACCGTGGGCGGCTCGATCGGCGCCGAGACCGCGGCCAGCCTGGACGACTGCGTGCCGCGCATCGAGGCGATCGCCAGGGCGGCGCGCGGCGTCCGGGACGACGTCATCGTGCTCTGCCACGGCGGCCCGATCGCCACGCCCGAGGATGCCACGTATATCCTGGCGCGCTGCGAGAACTGCCACGGCTTCTATGGCGCCAGCTCCATGGAGCGCCTGCCGACCGAGGTGGCGCTGACGGAGCGGACGCGCAGCTTCAAGGCGATCGAGCGGCCGCGCGCCGTCTGATCGTTGCAAAAGGCCAAAAGGAGGAGGGATGCGATGGCGAAGGTCTATGTCAGCGGCGTGGTCGACGTGCCGGTCGACCGCTTCTGGGCGTATGCGCGCGACTTCAACGGCCACGGCGAATGGCACCCGATCATCGCGCAGAGCGAGGTCGAGAACGGCTGGCCCAGCGATCGGGTCGGCTGCGTGCGCAACTTCACGCTGACCGGCGGCGGCCGGCTGCGCGAGCAGCTGCTCTCGTTCAGCGACCTCGAGCGCAGCTTCACCTACAACATCCTCGAGTCGCCGCTGCCCGTCCAGAACTACGTCGCGACCTTCCGCTGCAAGCCCATCACCGAGGGCGACAAGACCTTCGTCGAATGGATGGCCGAGTTCGAGGTCGCGCCGGAGGACGAAGCGGCGATCAAGGAGCAGGTCGGCCGCAACACCTTCGCCGCCGGCATCGAGGCGCTGGCGAGGAAGCTCGCCTAGCTCTAGCCGGGCCTGCCCGGCGACAGGCCGTAGCGCCGCATCTTGTTGTAGAGCGTCTTGCGCGAGATGCCGAGCCAGGCGGCGGTCGTGCCGCGCCGATAGCGGTTGCGGCGCAGGCCGTCGAGCACCCACGCCTTCTCGGACTCGAACGCCGAGACGCCGCGCGAGAGCGCTTCCGGCTCGTCGAGGGGCGGCAGATGGTCCGGCGTGATCACCTGGCCCGGGCTCACCACGACGGCCCGCTCCAGGACCGCGATCAGCTCGCGCAGATTGCCCGGCCAGTGATAGCTCGCAAGCGCGCGATAGGCAGAAGGGTCGAGGCTCTTGCGCGGTCCCTCGGCGCGCAGCTGGATCTGGTTCAATGCCTCGTTGATCAGCATCGGCAGATCGTCGATCCGCTCGCGCAGCGGCGGCATGATGATCGCGAACCGGCTGATCCATTCGACGAAGCGCGCATCGAAGAGGCGATCGCCCGCGGCCAGGAGATCGTTCTCGGACGTCGCCATGAGCCGGACATCCAGCGGGATCGGCATCTCGCCGCCCAGCCGCCAGAAGCGGCCGGCCTCCACCGTCTCGACCAGCTGGCGCTGCACCTCGATGTCGAGCGCCTCGAGATCCTCGAGCAGCATCGTCGAGCCGCGCGAGACCTCGAGCCAGCCGAGGCGATGCTTGATCACCGAGGGATGCGCGCCGGCCATGCAGCCGAACAGGTCGAGCCGCAGCCGCCCGGGCGCGGGCTCCCGGCAGGAGAGCGACACCAGATTGCGGCTGCGCCGCGGGCTCGCCGCGTGCAGGGCGCGCGCGATGTTGCGCCGGCCACTGCCGGGCTCGCCCACCACCAGCACCGGATGATCGGTCGCGACGAGCCGCGCGAACATTTCGCGCGCGCCCTCGGCTGCGGGCGAGCGGCCCCACAGCGCCAGCGGAAACGCGCCGCGATCGCGCCAGCGCTCGAGCCCGTCGAGGCGCTGGTGCAGGGCGCCGATCGCCTTGAAGGCGGCGGTGACCGCCTCGATCGCGCTCTCCGAGGGCACCCGGTCGATGGTCGAGCCGCCGATGTAGCCGTCGACGCGGGCGATCTGGCAGACCTCCTCGAGCTGACGCGGATTGACGATCGGGCCACCCTCGACCACGCAGAGCGTGTCGGGCGATGCGGCATGCACGGCGCGCGCGATGGTGTTCGCCATCAGCGCGGCGTCCTCGATCCGCAGATCGGAATCGACGCCGAGCACGCCGCCCATGTTCCAGCCGAGATCGATGTTGATCAGATCGAGGCCCCGCTCGGCGGCGGCGCACGCCTCGTCCAGGGTGTGCGTGTAGGCGAGCGTCGCGAGGCCTCTGCGCCTGCGCGATCTCGAGCAGCTCGAGCTCGCGATTGAAGCCGAGCCCGGCGTCCTCGAGGAACTGCCGATAGGCCCCGTCGATCAGGATCGCGGTCGGGAAATTCGCGATGCCGCAAAAGCCGGCCGCGGCGATCTCGGCGACCAGCGCATCGAGGTCCAGGCCGGGATGGAACGAGGCCGCGCCGAAGAACACCGGCACGCTCGCGCGCGGCAGGATCTCCTGGCGCGCGAAGCTCATGACCAGGGCGTTGGTCTCCAGCAGCGGCAGCATGGCCGCAATCGAGGGCTCGCCCATGTTGCGCATCCGGCCGGCGCTCAGCGCCAGCAGGAAATCGGCGCCGCCGCGCATCGCGGACTGCGCGGCCATGCCCGTGCCGATCGCAGCACCGACACAGAAGCGGCCGCGCTCGGCAAGAGCGGTCAGGCCGTCGCGTCGCCGCGACAGCCGATCGATCAGCGCATCGCGCGGCTCAGGCATGCGATCCGACGTAGTCGGCGATGCGCACCGCCTCGCCGCGGCGCTGGCTCTCGATGCCGGCGAAGATCAGCGCCGCGGCATGCAGATTGGCCTCGACGTGGGTCTCCATCTGCGGTCCGCCGTCGAGCCATTGGCAGAACTTCTCGATCAGCCAGGTGTTCAGCCACTTCGGCTGGCTGATCAGCTGGATCTTCTGGCCCTGGCCCTCGCGAGCGCGCTGGCGCACGAGATCGCAGCGCACGAAGATCTCCACCTCCCGACTGTTCAAGATCGCGGTGCCGAGCTCGCCGTCGACGCGGACGTACTCGCGGCTCCAGTCGTTCAGCCCGACCGCAGCGCAAGACGTGCCCTCGTAGACGCCGCGCACGCCGTTCTCGAAGGTCATCATCACCATGCCGTCGGTATCGCCGGCATAGGCCGCCCATGCCGGTTTCCAGGTGCTGGCGTAGATGGTCTCGCAAGGCGCGCCGGCAAGATCCGCCACCAGGTCGAGGTGGTGGACCGCGCCCTCGATCATCAACGGGTCCTGCATGGTGTGCCGGAACAGAGCGCCCCAGGCCATGTGCTCGCGCAGGTCGGCGGCATAGCGGCAGCTCACCGTGTTGACCCGGCCGAGCCGCCCGGAGTGCACGATCTGACGCAGCGTCGTCTTGTCCTGGTCGAAGCGATGGCTCATCGTCACCGCCATCTTGCGGCCGGCCTCGCGCACCTTGCGGGCGATGCGCAGCGATGCCGCCATGCTGTCGGCGATCGGCTTCTCGCACAGAATGTCGACGCCATGCGCGATGGCGAGGTCGACGACCGCCTCGTGGTGATTGGGCGGCACGACGACCGTGCAGAAGTCGGCGCGGTGGCGCGCGAAGGCCTCGGCCGGATCCGTGTAGCATACGTCTGCGGGCAGCCCGAGCACCTTGCGCCCGTAGGCGAGCGCCGCCTCGTCGAGGTCGGCGAGCGCTGCCACCTCGATCGTGCCGTCGGCGACGTTCGCGGCGAGGAACTCGCTGCACCAGCGGGTGCCGAACCGGCCGATGCCGACGTGAATCACGCGCTTTGGCATGTCAGATCCTCTCGGGCCTGGGTTGCGCCGGGCCGTGGGTATGGTTCCACAGGTGACCGACCCGCTTGGCGCCTTCCAGGGTGGTCTCGAAGAACACCGCCTTGACCGGCGCATCGACCAGCGGGAAGTCGTGGTGGTGGCCCATGCCGATGGTCACGCAATCGCCCGGCCGGACGGGGATCTGACGATCGCCGATCGCCGCCGCGCCCTCGCCTTCGAGCACGATCCAGTATTCGTCGCAGTCATGGTAGTGCACGTCCACGGACGTCGTCTTCGGGTAGCCGACCGGGTCGCCGAGATTGACGGGATTGTCCTGCCGGACGACGCGGAAGATGCCGCAGCCGCCGAGCTCGGCGCCCCAGCGGCCGGACAGGCGCACCAGCTGTGCAGTCGACGAGCAGGCGCGCAGCGCGCCAGCGGTCGCCAGGCAGGTCGTAGAACTGATTCTCCTTCAGAACCACCGAGCCTCGTGGCAGGATCAGCTGCGTGGTGCCGGTCGTGGCGATCAGGCGCTCCTTGTCGGCGCGCCGCTCCTGCGGCATCTCCTGCCCCTCGATGAGGTCGAGGATGTCGAAGGCGCGCAGCGCGCACCAGCCAGGGAACCTCTGGTTGCTGCGATCCATGTCGAACCCTCCCTCTTGGCGCCGGCAGGATGTGCCGGCGAGCTTGCCGAGACAAGCCCGCACGCTTCGCCACGTCGGCGGATAGGGGTAAAACTGGGCAATCCGTGCCGGCCGCGGGGTGAGCGCACGGCATGTCGACCGGCGCCGCCCGTTCACGCCAGGCGCTCGGCGTTGGCGCAACCGCCGTTGGAGGATCGCCGATGCGGCTCGTGATCACGGACCATTGGGCCAATGTGGAAGGTGGTCAGCCGGGCAGCTGCCTGATGATCGTGTGCCCGTGGCTTGCCGGGCTGCCGAGAGAGACCGGGCTGTGGATTTCGGCCCTGCCGGTCCACGACGTCAATGCGCTTGCCGAATTGGACGAGGCCGTCGCCATCACGCCGGCCCTGGAGCCGTTCGTCTATTTCGGCGTGTTCGCGCTCGACCGGTTCCGCGCACCGGCACGGCTGCTGCAGCGGCTGCGCGCGCGCGGAATCTCGCGCATCGTCAATCTGCCGAGCGTGACCTTCTTCGACGGCCGCACCGCCGCGACGCTACGCTCGCTGGACTTCGGTCTCGCACAGGAGATCGAGTTCCTGAAGCAGGCCAGAGCGGAGGGACTGCGCACCGGACTGTGCCTCCGGACATCCCAGATCGCCGGCCTCGATGCGGCAGACCGCTTCGATTTCATCCTCTCGCACGACGGCCCGGGCAGTGAGCTGAAGCTGACGGTCCGGGACGGCAGCGGTGGCTGAAGGCATGGGGTGTACGTCCGCTGCGCGCCTTGCGGACAGCAAAAGTCAAAACCGTCGCATCACCCATGCGACAGCGACGCGCCGGAGCCGCGACAACGGGCGATGGACTCTGCGAGCCGCCACCGGCATGCATCTCAGAACCTCTTTTGGTGCACCTCACGCCAGGCACGTCATCCTTCGGATCGCATCGCACCGAACCGCCTCGCCGCCCGCCCCTGCCCCGCCGGCGCCCGCCACGCTTTCATGGGCACGGATTCCCACGGTCGCATGGACCCGCCAAACCTATGGTTAATGCCCTTTGGTTAACGAATGGTTGACGCCGGCCGCATTCATCGGCGCCGCACCCATCGAGGACGAGGCGGTGGCGGATCCGGATCGGGAGGACTATCTCCTGATGCGCGCGCCGCTCCGCCATGCGGCCGAAGGAGCCCTTCTGGAGCACCGCCATGACCACAGCCGGACGATATTCTGGCGTTCTGGTTCCCGCCGGGACTTGATGCCGACCAGGAGACCCATCGCCGCCAGTTCCAATGGTGGTTCGGCGGCGGCGCCAACGACGCCATCCTCACGACCTATCGGCCGGTGCTGGAAGCCGCCTGCCGCGGCGAGCTGGACTGCCTGGGCGCGAAACGCCGTGCTCCCGGCTCGCGCTGATCATCGTGCTCGACCAGTTCTCGCGCACGGTCTGGCAGGGCACGCCGCAGGCCTACGCCCAGGATTTTTCGGCGCAACACCTGGCGCTCGAGGGCCTGCAGTGCGGCCACTACGCCACGCTGCAGACGGTCTGGCAAAAGACCTTCTTCGTGCTGCCGCTCGGCCATGCCGAGCAGCTGGACCTTCTCGAGCGCTGCGTCGCGCTCTGCGAGGCGCTGGCCCTCGAGGCGCCGGCGCATCTGCAGCAAGATCTATGCCTTCTCGGCATCGCAGGCGCGCGGCCATCGCGACGTCGTCGCGCGCTTCGGCCGCCAGCCGCATCGCAACGCCGTGCTCGGCCGCACCTCGACCGAAGAGGAGCTCGCCTACCTCGCCGCCGGCGAGCTGGTGCACCGGCGCTCGTTCCAGGGCTGAGCGGCCCGCGCGCCTCCCCGCCGACGCGCAGGCCCTCAGCCCATCGCCGCCGTGCTCGGCCTGCTGCGATGCTTCCGGCGATCGAGATACATCGTCGTCAGGGCGATCGCGATGCAGGTGCCGTCGTACAGCACGCCGCCCGCCACCATCAGCTCGCCCGGGATCGGGCCCACGGCCGCCCGCTGCCACAGCTGATCGAGGCTCGCGACCGGCGTCGGATGGATGATGATCTTGCCAAAATACGCGATCGTCTGGATGAGCAGGATCCAGATGTAGTTGTTGCGCAGCCGCCGCCCGACGGCGCGCAGCAGGCCGATATGGTAGCGCGGCTCGCGGTAGTCGCGCGCCAGGACCCGCTGCCAGCCCGCCTCCATGTGCAGGTCGCCGTCGTCCAGCATCGGCGCGTAGAGATGCCGCTCCATCCAGCGGCACCGCGCGCGCCAGACGTTGAAGTAGCGATAGCGGCGCGCCTCCAGCAGCAGGAAGAACAGCACCAGGAAGCCCACCAGCACGAGCGGCAGGGGCGAGGCGGAAGGTGTGGCGAAGGTGATCGAGAGTGCCAGGCCCAGGGTGACCACGGACCAGTTGGTGGTGGTGTCCAGGCGCGTGCGCCAGATCGTGCTGCGATACACCTCGCCGCGATAGAGGTGCGCGAGCGCGCCGAGCTCGGCCGCCGACAGCTCCCTGGGCGGCTCCGCGGCCCGTTCGATGGTGTTCACGACTCCCCTCCCGATGACGTCCCTGATGGCAGCATTGATACGCCGATCGGAGCCGCAAGGTGAGCGTCATCCGCCGGCGAAATCCCCGAACCGCCCGCCTGCCTGTGGACCGATGGGTGGCCCGCCCGCTGCCGAGCGAGGGTTCGCGCGTCCGAGGTCAAGCGGCTGGCTCGCGTGGCCGTTGTGAGCCCCGAGACCGGGCCGTATGATGAGACGGAAGCCACCTCAGCCACGCGGGTGCGATCATGGGCGATCGAGCGCTGACCCTGAACGTCGAGGACGAGACGCTTGCCCGCCTCGAGGCGCTCGCGCGTGCGGCCGGCCGCCCGTCCGAGCAGCTCGCCGAGGAAGCCCTGCTGCGGTACGTCGAGTACGAGAGCTGGAAGGCGGAAAAGGTCAAGGACGCGGTGCGGCGCGCCGATGCGGGCGAGTTCGCGAGCGATGAGGAGATGCAGGCGGTCTTCGACCGCTACCGGCAGGCGGCCGACGCCTCGGGATGAAGATCCGCTACGCCGCACCAGCCAGGCAAGATCTGATCGAGATTTCAGGACTACATTGCCGGTCGGCGGCCGGCGGACAGCGATGCAAGGGCGTCGCTGCGACGTGTTGGCGAGTTACCAACGGTCGCTACTCTCCGGCACCTTCGAGGCGGTCGCCGACTTTGGCGCGAGCTGACCAGCGAGTGGAGGCGCGCCGCCGCCGCTTTCGCCTCTGACGGCCCCCGAAGCTGGCGCCGCACGAGGTCGAACCTGCCCAGCCGGGGCGAGGTTGCCGCTTTGCTGGGCGTGTCACCGACGACGCTGTGGGGCGCTGAAAGACGAGGGGTGTGGAATGAGCGAAAGCGAAGCGGCACATCGCCTTCGGGAGGTTCTTGAAGCCGTCAAACGCCTCGCCGCCGAATACTATGAGTTGACCGGTAAGCCTCTAGGCGTAACGGGAGAGGTGGCCGAATATGTCGCCGCGGAGACGCTCGGTCTGGAGCTCGCCCCGCCCCGCACAGCTGGCTACGACGCCATCCGGCAAACACCCGAAGGGCGGCAACGCGTTCAGATCAAAGGCCGCGCCTACGGCAAGGACGCAAAGCCGGGTCAGCGTCTCGGCAGGATCAAGCAGGGCGCGGCGTGCGACACAGTGCTGCTTGTCCTGCTTGACAACAGGACATTGGAGCCACGCGAAATGTGGGAGGCGCCTTATACCGCCGTCGCGGAACTGCTGGCCGTACCCGGCTCGAAGGCCCGCGAGCGGGGCGCGCTTGGTGTCGCCGAGTTCAAGCGGCTCGCCCGACGGGCGTGGCCGGAGTTATGTGATGTCCTTTAGTTCCGAAACCTTCCGCCTGCTGATTGCCTCGCCGTCCGACCTGCAGGAGGAACGCCAGGCCGCTGCGGATGCCGTCAACGAGTGGAACGCACCTGACCTGCTCCCCTTCGGTCCCGCAGCGGCAGTAGAGTCCTGGTTGTTCATACCGGCTCCGGTGCCTCGATGGTAGCGGGCGCCCGGCGGAGCTGGTCAGGGTTGCGCAGCCGGGCGCCCGCTGACCGGAGATGCGCTGCCTCGGGGGTGAGGCCAGCGTGGGCGGAGTGCGGTCGCACCTGGTTGTAGTCGCGCCGCCAGCGCTCGATCACGGCGCGGGCCTCGGCCAGGCTGGCGAACACTTCTTCGTTCAGGCACTCGTCACGGAACCTGCCGATGAAGCTCTCCACGAAGGCGTTCTGGGTTGGCTTGCCGGGCGCGATGTAGTGCCACAGGATGCCGGTCCGGTTGGTCCATTCCAGTACGGCCCGCGAGGTCAGCTCGGTGCCGTTGTCGCTGACGACCATCGCCGGTCGGCCGTGCCGGGCGATCAGAGCGTCGAGCGCGCGCACGACCCGCCGGCCGCCGATCGAGGTGTCGACGACCAGGGCGAGCGCCTCGCGCGTGAAGTCATCCACGATCGCCAGAACCCGGAACCGCCGACCCCAGGACAGCACGTCGGCGACGAAGTCGAGCGACCAGCGCTGGCTCGGTCCCTGCGGGAGCGTGATCGGTGCGCGCGTGCCGGTGGCCCGCTTGCGGCCGCGTCGGCGCCGAACGGTCAGCCCCTCCTCGCAATAGAGCCGGTAGAGCTTCTTGTGGTTCATCATCATCCCTTCCCGCGCCAGCAGGACGCCGAGCCGGCGGTAGCCGAAGCGTCGGCGCTCGCCCGCCAGGTCGCGCAGCCTCTGGCGGATCTCCGGCGCATCCGCCACCGGCGCTCGCCGCACCGTCCTCGGGTCCACTTCGACCAGCCTGCTGGCGTGACGCTGGGAGAAGCCGTGCGCCGCTATCAGACGTAGCGCCGCCGTACGCCGCGCCGCAGGCGAGCTCAGTTTTTTGCCAGCAGATCCTTCAGCGCCGCGACGTCCAGCATCAATTCCGCCAGCAGCTTCTTCAGGCGCCGGTTCTCGTCCTCGAGGCTCCTCAGACGCTGCGCATCCGACGGACCCAGCCCGCCATACTTCGCCTTCCACCGGTAGAAGGTCTGCTCGCTGATCCCGTGCCGGCGGCAGACCTCCGCCGTTGTCGCCCCGCCCTCCTGCTCACGCAGCACGCCGATGATCTGCTCCTCGCTGAACCGGCTCTTCCTCATCGTCCGTCTCCTGATGACGGACTCTCATATCAACCGAGGGATCCTCAGGGGAGCAGCATGCCGCTGCCGAAGGCATCGTCCTGCTGCCAGTGAAATGGGAAACCATGCCCTACCGGAAACCGGGCGGCGGCCCCAGGAGGCCATCAACCGCCAGCTTGTTCAGGAGTGCGACATCCTGGTTGGAATGTTCTGGACGAAGCTCGGCACGGCGACGGGCGTGGCCGAGTCGGGCACCGTGGAAGAGATCGACCAGTTCGTGGCCGCCGGAAAGCAGGCCATGCTCTATTTTTCGAGCCGCCCGATTGATCCCAACAAAATTGACCTGAAGCAGCATCGCAAGCTGAGAGCCTTTAAGGCAGCAACCTATGGCAAGGCATTGACGGGCGCATTCGCAGTCTCGATGAGCTGCGCCAGGTCCTGCTGCGGGACCTGACCCGGCAGGTGCGGCAGCTCCCGGCGCGCAGATCGGCCAGGGGCGAAAAGCTTGAACAGGCGTTCAGGCTCACGGAGCTGATACGGCTACACAAGCAGAACGATATCACACCGGAGGAATTCCAGCGCTACAGAGACGATTTTCTCGGCCCCCGCCGGCGCTCGAAGGCAGCGACAACAGACCCGGCGGAGCCGGGCGCGGTTGGGCCGAACGGACACCGGGTGGGTTACACGAAGGACGGCGACAAGGTGGAATGGTTGCCTGACGATGATGAGCCGGGCAAGGAATGGCCGATGCTGCTCCGCCGGAACGATAAAGCCATTCTCGAGGCCCTAAATGAGTTCTGGGACAAAGTCTGGTGGAACCGTCACCAGAACTGGCTTTACCGGATCGAGACGGGCGCGGAAGTCTTGACGGATGAGCAGAAGCCGATTCTGGAGCGGGCGAAGAAGGCCGCCCGTCGCATCGAGCGCAAGTACGGCCGGAAAATCTTGGTTGGGATGATTTCGAGTGGGGACTCCTCAGCGGCAAACTATCCGCCCTCTCGTGGGTGATGGGCGCCGGGTGGGAGGAGTCACTGGACACATGACCGCCTGCCCCCGCGCCTACAAGCGCGGTCTCTCGGTGGGACTGGCCGTCGGCTGGTCGCAACAAACGCCGGTTTCGGGCCGGGTTTCAATGTGGTCGTATAGCGCCGGTGGTCAAGCAGCTCAAGGCAGCCGATCTCGTTGCCTTCTTTCGGAGCCATTTTTCGGCCTGCCCGTTCAAGTTCGACGCCGGTCTCTTCGGCGACCTTGAGAAACATCGATCGCCTCACTGCACGCAGGTCATCTCTTGCGTTCAACCCGGCGACCAATCTTGCAGCGCGCTTGTGCCCAGCCACGTAATCCGCCAACCCGGTGAAATCCAAGAACCTCACCGCTGCTCCCAGGGCCAGGGTCATCTCTTTCGCTCTGGCTGCTGCGAAGGTGTCGATCTCTGCGATTCTCTCGAAGCCGGTCGGGTGCAAAATATAGACGTGCTGGGCCGTGATCAGGAAATCGAACTGGTTGTCCAGCTTGAACACACGGTCCGCAACCATTCTCAGAGTATCGTCGATGACAGACAGAAAGCGTCCCTTGAAGGCGCCTTTGAATTGGGTGGCCTGTCTGACTCCTAGTAGTTTCCTTCCCTGATTATCGCGAAAAACACCGAAGTAGTAGACAAGCCGTGCAGGGTCGGCGAGAGCAGCCGCATTTATGTCCCAACCTTCTTCTTCATATAGGGCTCTGACGTACACCATCGCTTCTGCGTCAATATTGGCCAGAAGCAATTCCTTAGATGAGTACTTCTCTGACAGCTCGTAGGGCATCCAGTCGCCGTCCTCCGGTTCTATGTCACCGACAGTAGCGTTTAGAACATTTTTCAGCTCATCCTGGACGGACTGGTCGATCGGAACAAGATAGCTTATGCGAGCGTCACGGTTCCTGTGGAGATTCACGCAGAACTCGACCGACCGGATCTGATCGAAGCTAAACTCGTCCTGCATCGGCTCCTTCCTTTTCGACAAAGACTGTGTCGCTGAGTCGAAAGCCGTCAATTGACGTGCCGGCCGGCGGCGGGCTGTGCCTCTTCGATAACAAGACCACCGACTTTCCCGGCGAACCGTGTTGAGCCGACATTTCGACCGTATAAACCCGATACTCGAGCATCGCGAAGACGATGTTCATGTAATGAAGATTCATATGCCAGAATAGAAAGACGATAAACGCAAACGCCGCCGCTACGGCAAACAGCTCCCTGTCGTTAGCAAGGTTCGCAGTGTAAAGAGGAAGGAGCATGGCAAAAAGATAGACAAGCAAATGCTCGCTCTGATCACGCGCGCTCGCCACGAGGATAACCCGGTGATCGTTTCTACGCTTAGCGATGCGCCAGCGCCACAACAGGGCCAGGTTCGGGATGATCGCGAAACCGAGACACGCGGGGATCCAATAGCGGTCCGGAACCGATGCCGCACCACGGATTGCCCAGAGAAGGAATAACGGCGCCAGGCTGCTAACAACCATCAATAGCCGGGCGATTGGCAGCCCTTGATTCGACTCCATGCCGCATCTGGCTTTTGCGTCCTCCGTGCCGGGATCAAGCTGGCTTGCAGCGGGGTACCTTGATTTCGCCGCCACAATGCCACTAGGGTAGCTATCATATCATGCCTGCATGCGTGAAATGGTCGGATTCCGTTCCGGGAGAGACGGTCGGGCGGAACCTGTGCCCACCGCGCCGCCTCCTCACACTCCCAATGCCCCGCTTATCTGCCCGCGCGCCCTGCGGGCGCGCTCTTCTAGCGGCCGGCGCACGGATTCCCACGTTCGCACACCGCAGGTTGGTAGCGGGTTAGGGTTAGCGACAGGTTAAGGCCAGCCGGAGCACCGCCGGTCGCTGGGCCTCCCCAAGGCGCGACCGTAGCGAGCGGGCTTGAGCCCCAGCCGCAGCACAGCACCATGTTCGGTCGGCCCTCCTTCGCCACCGACCGCGGCGTTCCGGCACCCCTCCAGAGGTGGCAGTGCGGCATCGTATTTCACGCGATCAGACCGCAAAACCGACCGGTAGTGTCGCATTTTGCGACCGAAATCGGACAGGGCCTTGAGGGCCTGGAAATCTCCATCGGGTCTCCATCGGGGCAAAAAGTCGGTTGGGTTGCGAAGTGCGGGTTCCCAGGCTTGCGCCGCCATATCAATCTGTTGGCCCGAGTAGCTGATGCAACGCCTCAGAATCAAGCATGCTGATATTTGACTGATGAGCGCTGATGCTCGCGTTGATTTGGGCTTTACAAGTCAAAAGGCCGTCGCGGGAATCCGAACAGTTAAAGACAGTCGAAGTCGAAACTGTCCGTTCGCCTAGCAGAGCCGGGCATCCTAGGACCATGAAAACGGGCGTTCGACTTTGCTGCCGGCCATGGGCATGAAATCGGTACGGCATCTTCTGGCGTCGCGCAAGCATTGCTGGTCGGCTATGCGCTGGAGGGGCGCCAAAGAACTTCAAAGCACCAGCTCGGTCTGGGGGTCGATGAGCACGGCGCGGTTCATGTCGACGTGCAGCTGGAGGCGCTCGCCGGGGTGCTCGACGTCGTGCGCCTGGAGCTCGGCCATCACCTCGGCATCGGCCAGCCGGAAGGTCGCGTAGGTGCGCGAGCCGGTCGGCTGGATCAGGTCGATCGTGGCGTCGAGAGGGGCGAGGCCCGCGCGCGCGGGCCCATGCGCCCGGGAGATGTGCTCGGGGCGCACGCCGAAGACCACCTCCTGCCCGGCCCAGGACGCGAGGCCGTCGGCGCGGGACGCGGGGATCGGCAGCAGCGGCCTCGCCGCACTGCACGGCCAGGCCGCCCGGCCCCCCGTCTGCGCCAAGCTCCTTCAGGGTCGCGCGCAGAAAATTCATCGAGGGGGAGCCCAGAAAGCCCGCGACGAAGCGGGTGCGCGGCCGCTCGAACAGGGCCAGCGGCGCTCCCTCCTGCTCGATCACACCCTCCTTCAGCAGCACGATGCGGTCGGCGAGCGTCATCGCCTCGACCTGGTCGTGGGTGACGTAGACCATGGTCTTGCCGAGTTCCTGGTGCAGACGCTTGATCTCGCTGCGCATCTCGTCGCGCAGCTTGGCGTCGAGGTTGGAGAGCGGCTCGTCGAACAGGAACAGGCGGGCGTCGCGCACGATCGCGCGGCCGATCGCGACGCGCTGGCGCTGGCCGCCCGAGAGCTGGCGCGGCAGGCGCTCGAGCAGGCCCGCGATGTCGAGCATCCTTGCGGCCCGCTGCACCCGGCTGTCGATCTCGTCCTTCGGAAATTTCCGCGCGCGCAGGCCGAAGGCGATGTTCTCGAACACGTTCATGTACGGGTAGAGCGCGTAGTTCTGGAACACCATGGCGACGTCGCGATCGCGCGGCCGCATGTCGTTGACCACCTCGCCGTCGATCGCGACCGTGCCGTGGTCGACCTGCTCGAGGCCCGCGATCGCGCGCAAAAGCGTGCTCTTGCCGCAGCCGGACGGGCCCACCAGCACCGCGAACTCGCCCTCGGGGATGTCGAGGTCGACGCCGCGCACGGCATGGGTCTGGCCATAGAACTTGTGCAGGCCGGTGATCTTCAGTCGCGCCATCGCGGGTCCCGCCCCTGCTACCCTTCACCGCGCCGAGCGAGATGCCGCGCACCAGGTAGCGCTGCATGATCGCCACGGCGATGAAGATCGGCACCGTGCCGAGCACGCTCATGGCCGCGATCTTGGCCCAGAAATTCGACTGGCCGCCGAAGTAGTGGGTGACCTGGACCGGGAAGGTCGTGACCTCGCGCCGGGTCAGCACGAGCGCGAAGATGAAGTCGTTCCAGGCGAACACGAAGGTGAAGACGGCGGTCGCGAACAGGCCGGCGCGCGCCATCGGAAAGACGACCTTGCGCACCACCTCCAGGCGCGTGCAGCCGTCGACCAGGGCGCTCTCCTCGAGCTCGATCGGGATGTCCTCGATATAGCCGCGCATCATCCAGATGACGTAAGGCAGGTTGAAGGCCGTATAGAGGACGATCAGGCCGATGTAGCTGTCGACCCAGCCCAGCCAGACATAGAGCAGGAAGATCGGGAACACGATCGCGATCGGCGGGATCATGCGCTGGCTGATGATCCAGATCGCGAGGTTGTCGCCGCCGGTTTTGAAGCGCGCGAGGCTGTAGGCGGCGATCGTGCCGAGCAGCATCGCGATCACCGTGCTGACGCCGGCGACCACGAGGCTGTTCCAGACCGTGATCGCATCGCCGTCCTTGAACAGCACGGCGTAGTTCGCGAACTGCAGGCTGCCCGCGATCCAGCTCGGCGGCGAGGCAAAGATCTCCTCGGGCGTCTTGAAGGAGATCATGAACAGCCAGTAGATCGGGAACAGGAAGAAGGCCGTCAGCGCCAATGCGATCAGGTAGCGCAGCGCCAGGCGGCGGATCTCGCGCGCCTGCCAGGTCGAGCCCGGCCGGACCTCGTCCGCGGCGCCGAGCGGGCTCTCTCGCACAATGCTCATCGCACGCTCTCCGCCGGTGGGCGCTTTCGCGGGGGGCTCATCGCGCGATCTCGATGCGCTTGAGGGCCCAGATCACCAGGGCCGAGAGGATCACGATGATCAGCACCGCGATCGCGGCCGTATAGCTGGTCTCGAACTGCTGAAAGCCCTGGATGTAGGCGTAGATCGAGATGGTCTCGGTCATGGTGCCGGGCCCGCCGCGCGTGAGCGCCCAGACGATGTCGAACAGGCGCACGAGGTCGAGGGCGCGGATCAGCAGCACGATCGCCAGCACCGGCCGGATCGCCGGCAGCACGATCCGAAAGAAGATCCGCCAGTAGCCGGCACCGTCGATCTCGGCGGCCTCGATCTGCGACTGGTCGACGTTGGAGAGGCCGGCCAGCAGGATCAGGAACATGAACGGCGTCCACTGCCAGACCTCGCAGAGGATGATCGCCGGGTAGACGAAGAGCGGGATTGACCGTCCACAGGATGGTCGACGCGGCTCGCCCCAGATCGAGCTCAGCATGTGGTTGATGGGGCCGAAGCGGTGGTCGAACAAAAGGCGCCAGGTGGCGCCGGCGACGATCGGCGAGATCACCGTGGGCAGCACCAGCAAGGCGATGAAGATCTGGCGGCCCGGCATGCGGTCGAGGAACAGGAGCGCCATCGCCATGCCGAGCACGAGCTCGATCGGCAAGGCGATCACCGTGAACAGCACGGTATGGCCGATAGCGCCCCAAAGGCGCGCGTCGCGGAACAGCCGGGCGTAGTTGATGAAGCCGCTGAACGAGGTGTCCTCGGCCATCATCGTGATGTGCTGGAAGCTCACGACCAGCGTGTAGACCAGCGGGAAGATGCCGATCAGCAGCAGCAGCAGCACCGCCGGCCAGATCATCAGGTGCTTGAAGCGCCGGTCGGTGAAGCGACCGAGCCGTTCGCCGAAGCCAAGAGCGACCGTCGTTGCCATGGGCGCGCTCGTCAGAGGCTCACGGGAGGAGGGGCCGCGGCATCACGCCAGAAGGTGCCGCGCGCCCGATCGGCTCAGTTCGGATAGGCGTTGGGCTTGCCGGCCCAGTCGGCATAGGCCTGCGCGCTGGGCGTCGACGCCGACCTGCTCGGTGGTCTCGTCCCACGACGCGGCGATGTCGTCGAGGATGGCCTGCGGGTCGTCGCCGGCCCACAGCCGCGAGAGGCCCTGGCGCAGGGCCTCCTCGTAGCGGTCGGTCTGCAGGATCGAGAGATCGAGCAGGCCGCTCACGGCACCCTCCTGCAAGGTCTCGAGGTAGGCGGGCGCATCCGGCCAGCGCGACTTGTACTCCTCGCTCGCGAAGTGGCTGTCGCGGAACGGATCGCGCAAGGCGTAGGGCAGCTGCACCCGCTGGAGCGAGATCTCCTTGCTGTTCAGCCACTGGATGAACAGATACGCCGCCTCCTTGTTGGCGGAGCTGGCCGAGACGGCCAGCGAGAAGCCGGCCGCGAGCTGCGGATGGCCGCCCGGCGGCAGGGCGTAGCCGACCTTGCCGGCGATCTGCGACTTCGGGACCCAGGCCAGCGCCTCCTCGTCGGTGCCGTAGCCCGCGGCCCAGCGGCCATAGGGCGGCCACGAGACCGTCATGGCGGTGTCGCCGGCCAGGAAGGCAGCGAGGTTCTCGACGAAGCCCCAGCTCTCGACGCCGGGCGGCATGCACTTGTTCTCCTCGCGCATCTCGGTCAGCACCTTGACGCCGATGTCGTCGTTGACCGTCGCCTCCATGGTCTCGGCATCGAAGAACTTGCCGCCCTCGACCCGGAAGCGCTCCTGGAACAGGAACAGCGGATAGGGGTTCTGGCGGAACATCCCGCCTCCGTACATGTCGGGCGCATACTTCTCGGTCAGCTGGTTGCAGATCTCTGCAAATTCCTGCCAGGTCGTCGGCGGCTCCAGGCCGTTCTCCTCGAAGATGTCCTTTCGGTAGTAGAAGACGAAGACGTCGCCGTCGTCCGGGAAGCCGTAGATCGTGCCGTCGACGGTCATCTGATTGTCGCGATAGACCGGCGCGATCTCCTGCAGCTCCTCGCGATAGCCGTACTCGTCGACATAGGGATCAAGCGGCTCCAGCGCGCCAGCGCGGACCAGGTCCGGCATCCACGACGGGATCACGTTGAGCGCGTCGTAGGCGCCGGTGCCGGCGCGATGCTCCTGCAGGATCTTGGTGAACATCTCGGCCGTCGGCACCTCGACCACGCTGACGTCGATGCCCGTCAGCTCCTTCCACTTCGGACCCGAGAAATTCAACGGATCGAGGGCCTGCAGACCAGCTTCCCAGACGATCGTGATCTCGGTCCCGGCATACTGCTGGGCGGCCTCGACGGCGCGATCGGCAGCACTCTGCGCGAGTGCCTGCGCGCTGACCCCGATGGTCAGCAGCGCCGATAGCGCCAGACTGGACAGAGGTGGTTTCTTCTTCATGGTTGCCTCCCTGTTGAGGTCACGTGCCGAAAACGGCTAGCCACCATAGGCCTGCCGGTAGCGCTTGAGCTTGTCCTGCCAGGCGGGCCGGTCGACCACCTCGCGGTTGACGATGCCCCGGGGCACGCGCCCGTGCATCACGTCGAGCACCGCCTTGACGTCCGCGGCGCCGATGCCGGCGAAGCATTGATCGGTCCAGCACAGCGCATGCGGCGTCAGCAGCACGTTGTCGAGCTCGTAGAGCGGGTCGCCCGCCGGATTCGGCTCCTGCTCGAACACGTCCAGTCCGGCGCCGGCCAGCCGACCCTTCTGCAGCGCCTCGGTCAGCGCCTTCTGATCGACCACCGGGCCGCGCGACGTGTTGATCAGGAAGGCCCCGGGCTTCATCAGGGCGAGCCGCTTGGCGTTGACGATGTGGCGGGTCTCGTCGTTGAGCGGACAGCTGATCGAGAGCACGTCCGCCTCGCGGAACAGCTCCTCGAGGCCTACCAGACGAATCCCGAGCGAGCTCGCGACCTTCGGGTCGGCGTAGGGGTCGTGCGCGATGAAGTTCATCTCGAACGGCTTGGCGAGCCGGAACACCTCCGCGCCGATATTGCCGATGCCGAGCGAGCCGAGGGTCCGGCCGACCAGGCCGACGCCCATCTGCGCATGCCGCTCGGCCCAACCCCGCGGCCCGCTGCGGGTCAGCCGGTCCTTCGGCGTCAGCTTGCCGGTGAGCGCCAGCATGAAGGTGATGATCGAGACGGCCACCGGCCGGCGCACGCCGTCGGGCGTGATCACCAGGGCGCAGGCATGGTCGGTGCAGGCCTTGACGTTGACCGTATCGTAGCCGACGCCAAAGCGCGCGATGATCGCGAGCCGGCCGTCGCTCGGGAAGCTCTCCGGCTCGATCCGGGGGATCAGCAGGATCAGCGCATCGAAGCCCTCGAGGTCGGCGGCCTGGATGGTCCCGTTGCCGCCGATGAACTCCTGCTCGACGGCCGGGTTCTGCTCGAGCGGCGACAGATCGAAGTCCGGGAAGGCGGCGCTGCCGTCCGGCTTCTTGAAGTCGCCGCTGATCGCGATGCGAAACTTGCTCACCGCAGCCTCCCGAGCCTCATTTCTTCTTCTTCGCCTTGCCCTTGGCCTTGGCCTTACCTGCCGGCTTGGCGGTGCGTTGGCGGATCTCGCTCAGGCCGGCATTGACCGCACCATACAACGCCCAGACGTCGCCGGAATAGCAGATGAAATCGAAGCCCTGGCCGTGCAGCGCGACGGCGTCGTCGACGGTCGGCACCAGGCGCCCGAGGCTCTTGTCGTGCTTCCTGCAGGCCTTGGCGACCGTGGCGATCGCATCGGTGAAGTCCTTGTGGTCGAACTGGCCCGGGATGCCGAGCGAGCAGCTGAGGTCGAAATGGCCGACCCACAGGCAGTCGACGCCGTCGACCGCGGCGATCGCGGCAGCGTTATGGACCCCCTCGCGCGTCTCGATCTGGGCGAACAGCGTGGTCCTGCGGTTGGCCTGCGGCGAGCTTCTCCATGGTGGGGCCGGGCAGATAGCGATCGTGCGCGATGCCGAGCGCCACGCCGCGCCGGCCGATCGGCACGTACTTCATGCAGTCGAGGATCTGGCGGGCTTCTGCGGCAGAACCGACCATTGGCAGCATGATGCCCTCGGCGCCCATGTCGGCGGCGCGCGCAATGTGATGATATTCCTTCGACGGCACGCGCACGACGGTCGGCAGGTCGGCCGCCTGCATGTAGCGCAGCACGCTCTTGATGGTCTCGAAGCCGAAGCCGGAATGCTCGGTGTCGAACAGGGTGAAGTCGCAGCCGGCGGCCTTGAGGATCTGCCCGATCCCGGGCGTCGCGAACTCGACGATGAAATGCCCGAGCTTCAGCTCGCGCGATCGGGCCATCTCCTTCAAGCCAGGCGCCGGCATCCGCTTGGGTCCTCCCGCTTTCTGCGACGGCGCTCTCAGCCTCGGAGGCCGTCATCCCTCCTTCCATCGCCGACGGCGACGACTTGCCGCACATTTGTGAACGCGGCCCGCCGGTCCGTCAATCGCCTGCGCGGGTCGAAGGGCACGGAACGGCGCAACGTGCGTCCGCCGGGTAACCCGGAGTCGGGCGCCGATGACCTATCCAGACGCCGGCTTGTCGTTCTTGGGCATCAGGGCCTCGTCGATCTCGCGCGCGCGGATCGCGGCCGGCCGGCTGCTGAGCCGCTCGAAGTAGCGCTCGAACACCGGCCGCCTGTCGAGCGTGCCGAAGCTCATCCCCCAGCCGATATGCGAGCCGACATAGACGTCGGCTGCGCTGAACCGGTCGCCGACCAGATACGCGCAGCCGGAGAGCGCCGCCTCGAGCGTCGACATCACGTCCGCGAGGCTGCCATACCCCGCCATGGCCTTGCGATCGGGCGGCACCTCGAAACCGAGCGCCTTGTTCGTCGCGGCCGCTTCGAGCGGACCGGCGGCGAAGAACAGCCAGCGATAGTATGGCCCGCGCAGACGGTCCCCCGGTGGCGGCGCCAGTCCGGCATCGGGAAACGCATCGGCCAGATAGCAGCAGATGGCGGCGCCCTCGGTCACGACCGTCTCGCCGTGGCGAAGCGCCGGCACCTTGCCCATCGGGTTGATGGCGAGGTAGTCCGGCCCCTTCATCGTGCCATAGTCGAGCAGCTCGGTGCGATAAGGACGACCGACCTCCTCGAGCATCCAACGCACGATGCGACCGCGCGACATCGGGTTGGTGTAGAAGACAACTTCGTCGGTCATGCTGGCTCTCTCTCCCTTCGACGAGGTTCGGGTTGCCGCAGCGCGGGATCGTGCCGAGCTATACGCTGATCGTGCGCGACTATTTCTCGGCACGCAAGGGACGCGCCCCAGCAGGGATGGCTTGCAGGGGACTTTCCCCGGCGTGGCGATCGGGCCCGAGTTGGCGGGGCGCTAAACCCGCCGTGTGACGCGCAGCAGGTACTCCTTGCGGTCGAGCGGATTGTGGTCGGTCCGCCGCCGGGTAGGGATCGCGCCGCGCACCGGTTGGTAGCGGTCGAAGGCGGATTCCAGCACGCCCTCGCCGCGCGTCAGTGCCCGCAGCTGTTGCTGCAGGACTTGCACGCGAGCGGCCGGAACCTCGCCCTCCAGCGTGCACGACGAACCCCGCATCGCCGGCATTTGCGGA
This sequence comes from uncultured Alphaproteobacteria bacterium, assembly GCA_963753315.1. Classification (GTDB taxonomy): domain Bacteria; phylum Pseudomonadota; class Alphaproteobacteria; order Geminicoccales; family Geminicoccaceae; genus DASUGG01. The sequence goes on along the minus strand of CAVWCI010000025.1, from coordinate 25,973 downwards.
ACGGCATGAAGCCGTGCCAGAACCGGCAAGATCAGTCCCAGGGTGTCTGCCGGGACCTCCAGGTGGAAGCGGTGGATCGGCTCGTACACCCTGGTACCGGCCTGCTTCAGCGCGCTCATCAAAACCAGCGGCGTCAGGTTACGGAAGTCTCCAGCAGTGCTCGACATGCTCTTGTCAAAGGTGGCATGGGAGTGGCTCTGCCGCGGTGCATAGCCGGAATGAGTCATGGTGACGGTGCAGTCGGTGACCTGCCATCCGTAGATCCCCTGATGCAGCGTTGCCTTCACGGTGTCCTCGACTGCCTTGTGGAACGCGAGCGGCATCGACCCGAGCTCGACCTCCAGCCGGAATTCCACGCCGGAATTGATCGCGGCCGGATCGATGCGCAGCCCGACGGTTGCGAGGAACGGATTGGGTGCCTTGCGAAGCACCTCAACGGCCGCACCGGTGCCGATCGGCCGCTCGACGCAGATTGTCGTCGTTGCGCGGAATCCGACGTCGATGTCGAAGTCGTTCGCCAGCGTTTGCTGGATGACCTCTTTCTGCACTTCGCCGTAGAGCGAGACGAAGATCTCCTGGCGAACATCGTCCTGCCGCAGGTTGATCAGCGGGTCCTGCTCCGCAAGCTGGGCGAGGGCGACGCGTAGTCCAGCTTTGTCGGCGGGACGGCGGGGAAGGACGACCGTTTCCAGGGTCGGCGGGGCAAAATAGTGGCGCTCCGAGGTCGTTTGCGAGCTGCCGATCATGTCGCCGATCTGGATATCGCCGAGACCCCAGAGCTTTCCGATCTGCCCCGCGGCGACCGACGCACGCTGGACTGCCGCGCCGCGGTCGAAAACGCTGATCGCGGTGACCTTCGCCTGCTTGTCCGGGCCGAATCGCAGCCGGTCTCGCGTTCGAATCGTTCCGGAGAACATCCGGACATACGCGATCTTCTCCCCGGCCGGACCCCGTTCGACCTTGAAGACGCTGCCGGTAACCGGGCCGTCGACATCCCGTTCGGCCGCAGGCAGCAGCTCCTTGATCGCGGCGCTCAGCGGCTCCACGCCCGCACCCGTGATGGCCGACCCGAAGAACACCGGATTGACCAGCGCCTGCCTGGTCTGCGCCGCAAGGGCCTCGCGGAGTTGGCGATGGGAAACCGTCGTCTTGCCGTCGAGATACGCGGCCAGAACCGCATCATCGTGCTCGGCAAGCACCTCGGTCAGCCTGGCCGTGAAAGCAAGGTCGGCCGCGCCGTAGGGCCGGAATTGAGCGCTACGCGTGCCAAGGTCGCGCGCCGATCCCATCGGGATGATTGCCGGCGTGAGTTTCTCGGCAATGCCCCGCAGCACGCGTTCGTATTGCGCGCCGCCGCGGTCGATCTTGTTCACGAAAAGCAGGGTCGGGACCTGCAGCCGCAGCAGCGTCCGCATCAACAGGCGCGTCTGCGCCTGCACGCCCTCCACGGCGGAGATCACCAGCACGGCGCCGTCGAGCACGTGCAGCACCCGTTCCACCTCGGCGATGAAATCCGGGTGGCCGGGCGTGTCGATCAGGTTGACGGTGACGTCATCGATCACGAACGACACCACGGCGGCCTTGATCGTGATGCCGCGTTGCCGTTCCAACGCCAAGGTATCGGTCTGGGTACTGCCGTCGTCGACGCTGCCTATCTCGTCGATGACGCCGGCTGCGTAGAGCAGCCGCTCGGTCAGGCTCGTCTTACCGGCGTCTACATGCGCCAGAATCCCCAAATTCAACGTTCGCATGAAGCGTCATGTCCTCTTGATGGGCGGGACCTCCTTTCTTGCTGAACATGAACGCCTTCATTTCACTCTCCGCACTCGAACGGCCTGGGGCGCGGGAATACAGCACATGGCCGCGCCGGATGGCAATCCCCGTTTTCTGGTGACACAGCCGGCGCGTCCGCTGCCCCCTTCGAACGGACGTCTCGGGGACAGGGACGGCGCCAGCCTCGGTGATGCCTGCCCGCGCCTCAGTGGATCTCGGCGGCCTCGGCCATGGCGCGCTCGAGCGCGTCCAGCGAGAAGTCGGCGCTGCGCGCGACCTTGAGGATCGGCTCCTCGCGCCGGGCGCACAGCTCACAGGCCTTGGCGACCTGACGCGCGACCTCGTGCGGGATCACGACGGCGCCATGCCGATCGGCGTGGACCAGGTCGTCCGAGCGCACCACCATGCCGAACACGTCGACCGTGTCGCCGAACGCGACGCTGTGCACCCAGGCGTGCGACGGCACGACCTTGCCGCACAGCACCTGGAACTCGGGCGCGATCGCGTCGATGTCGCGCACGCCGCCGTCGGTCACCAGGCCCAGGCAGCCCAGCGCCTTGTGGATCGCGCTCTGCACCTCGCCCCAGAAGCAGCCGAAGCCGATCCGCGAATCGACGTCCTGGATGATCGAGATCTTGGGGCCGCTGCCGCTCGCGACGTAGCGGTAGTAGTCGAGCCGCGCCTGGCGCTGCTCCGCGCCCGACTGGCCGGACGGCAGGGTCGAGCGGATCAGGGCGGTGCGGGCGTAGCCGACCATGGGCGGCAACTGCGGGAACGGGCAGATCAGGGTCTCGGTGGTGAAGCCCAGCGCGCGGCGCTCCGGGCTCACCAGCTCCAGCGCGTTGCAGATGGTCGGCGTGTCGAACTGGCGCAGCGCGGCAAGCTCGGCGTCGGAAAGCGGTGCCTCTGGCAAAGTCTCCTCCTCGGGTGCGGATGGTTCGATGACGGTGCGCGGACCGTATCGCCGATCGTGGCCGGGCTGACAAGCCGGTCGGCGGGCCTTATAAGGGTGGCAAGCCCCTGTGAGGGTACCAAGCCACGATGCCGAGGAGGCGATCGATGATCAGGGTAACACGAGCCGTATTGACCATCAGCCTGGGCGGCATGCTCCTGAGCACCGCAGCGCTCGCCCAGACCCAGCTCAAGGCCTCGCACCAGTGGCCGGGCGGCAAGGGCGACGTGCGCGACGAGATGGTGCAGATCATCGCGAAGGAGGTCGCGAACGCCAACGTCGACCTGGAGGTCCGCGTCTATCCCGCCGCCTCGCTGTTCAAGCCGACCCAGCAGTGGGACGCGATGGTCCAGGGCCAGCTCGACATCTCCGCCTTCCCGCTCGACTACGCGAGCGGCAAGCACCCGCAGTTCAGCGCGACGCTGATGCCGGGGCTGGTGAAGAACCACGAGCATGCCAAGCGGCTGAACGACTCGGCGTTCATGGAGGACATCAAGCAGATCGTCGACGAGCAGGGCATCATGGTGCTGTCCGACGCGTGGCTTGCCGGAGGCTTTGCCAGCAAGGAGGGCTGCATCCTCCAGCCTGAGGACGCGCAGGGCCAGGTGATGCGCGCCGCGGGCCCAGCCTTCGAGCAGATGCTCGCCGAGGCCGGCGCCTCGATCAACTCGATGCCGAGCTCGGAGGTCTACACCGGGCTGCAGACCGGCGTGCTGGACGCCGTCAACACCAGCTCGGGCAGCTTCGTCTCCTACCGCATCTATGAGCAGGTCGAATGCCTGACCCCGCCCGGCGAGTTTGCCTTGTGGTTCATGTACGAGCCGATCCTGATGTCCAAGGAGAGCTTTGAGAGCCTGACGCCGGAGCAGCAGCAGGCGCTGCTGGACGCCGGGCAAAAGGCCGAGGATTACTTCTTCGAGGCGGCCCAGGGGCTGGATCAGGAGCTGGTCGAGACCTTCGAGCAGGCGGGCGTCACCGTCGAGGCCATGAGCCAGGACCAGTTCAACGCAATGGCTCGATCTCGCCAGGGGCTCCTCGTACAAGATCTTCGCCGAGGAGGTGCCGGGCGGCGATGCGCTGATCGAGAAGGCGCTCGCGGTCGAGTAGCAGCCGGGCCGCGCTGAGCCTCCCGCCGTCATGGCGGACCCTGTCCCGGCGCGGGAGGCGCGCGCGACCCGCAGCGGTCCGCTTGATCGGTTCATCAGCGCCGTAGCGGCGGTCTCGCAGCTGGGCGGCATCGCAGCGGTTGCGCTTCTGCTCGCCGCGGTGCTGGTGATCTGCCAGATGGTCTTCGTGCGCTATGTCCTGCAGGGATCGGCCATCTGGCAGCACGAGTTCGTCACGTTCAGCCTGATCGGCGCGACCTTCATCGGCGCCCCCTACGTGCTGCTGACCCACGGCCACGTCAATGTCGATCTCCTGCCGGTCTATCTCGGCGCGCGCGGCCGCTTCGCGCTCGCCCTGCTGGCCGCGCTGATCTCGCTGGTCTTCTGCCTCATCCTCGCCTGGTACGGCTTCGCGTTCTGGTACCAGTCCTACATCGAGAACTGGCACGCCCAGACCGTCTGGCGGCCGCCGCTGTGGGTGCCCTACTTCGCCGTTCCCCTGGGCATGGGCCTGCTGTCGCTGCAGTACGTGGCGGAGATCCTGGCGCTGGTGACCGGGCGCCAGGCTCCGTTCGGCGGCGGGGCGGAACCGCCATGAGCGAGCTGCAGCTCGGTTTGCTGGTAGCCGCGGTCACCATCGCCGTGCTGCTGACCGGCGCACCCGTCGCGTTCTCCCTCGGCATCGTCGCGATGGGCTTTCTGGTCTGGTCCGACGGGTTCGACGCGCTCGGCTTCGTGCCCGACATCTTCTACGGCTCGCTCGACAGCTTCGCGCTCCTGTCGATCCCGATGTTCATCCTGATGGGTGGTGCCATCGCCAGCTCGCGCGCCGGCGCCGATCTGTACGAGGCGCTGGAGCGCTGGCTGTACCGGGTGCCGGGCGGGCTCCTGGCCTCGAATCTCGGGGCCTGCGCGATCTTCGCGGCACTCTGCGGGTCGTCGCCCGCGACCTGCGCCGCGATCGGCAAGATGGGCGTGCCGGAGATGCGCAAGCGCGGCTATCCCGCGAGCGTCGCCACCGGCTCGATCTGCGCCGGCGGCACGCTCGGCATCCTGATCCCGCCCTCGATCACGCTGATCGTCTACGGCATCGCCACCGAGACCTCGATCGGGCGCCTGTTCGCCGCGGGCTTCCTGCCCGGCCTGATGCTGACCGTCCTGTTCATCGCCTGGGGCATCTTCGCTTCCTGGCGCAGCGGCTATCAGGTGATCGCCGCGGACGTCCGCTACACGCTCCGGCAGAAGCTGGAGATCTTGCCCAAGGTCGGCCCGTTCCTCTTGATCATCGCGGCCGTCCTCTACGTCCTCTACGGCGGGATCGCGACGCCATCGGAGGCGGCCGGGGTCGGGGCGCTGTTCTGCCTCCTTCTGGTGATCCTGGTCTACCAGATGCGCCGGCCGGCGGACCTCTGGCGCATCTCGCGCGAGGCGATGCGCGAGGCGGTGATGATCATGATGATCATCGCGGCTGCCGACCTGTTCAGCTACATGATGTCGACCCTGTTCATCACCCAGACGCTCGCCATGTCGATCGCCGAGCTGGAGATGAACCGCTGGCTGGTGATGCTCTGGATCAACCTGTTCCTGCTGGTCGCCGGCTGCTTCCTGCCGCCGGTCGCGATCATCCTCATGACCGCGCCGACGCTGCTGCCGATCATCGAAGGCCTGGAATTCGATGCGATCTGGTTCGCCATCATCTTGACCATCAACATGGAGATCGGCCTGATCACACCGCCGGTCGGCCTCAATCTTTATGTGATCAACGGCATCGCGCCGGACGTGTCGCTGCAGACCATCCTCTGGGGTGCCCTGCCCTTCGTGCTGTGCATGGTGCTGGGCATCGTGCTGCTCTGCGTCTTCCCCGAGATCGCGCTGTGGCTGCCGGACGTCCTGATGGGGCCTGGGTCCTGACCGCGCTTCAGGAGGGGGACGCCTGAACCGAAAGAGCCGGGAGCGCGGCGTCAGGCGAGGAGCTGAAAGCCAAGGCTGAGCAGCCAGAGGCCGACCGCCACGGCGAGGCAACTGGCGGGCGTACCGGTGGTAGGTGTCATGCAGCACCTGGCTCACCATGCGCTGCGCGCAGTCCTCGGGAAGCCCGAGCCGCTTGTCGAGAATCAGCCAGACCTCGGTCCGCTGGTACGGTTGGGACAGCGCCCGCGCCGCCTTGAGCAGCAGGATCACCGCCATCAGCAGCGTGAGCGCGCTGCCGGTCTTGAGCGCGAGTGCCGGCTCGAAGATGAGGCCCAGCACGACGGTCCCGACAGCAAGCGCGCCGAAGCCGACGGCGCGGCCGATCGATATCTCCGCGGCGACCTGGATCCGGTCCACCCCACCCTCACGCGCCGAACGACGAACGCGCCGGTGCCAGATCAAATTGGTGCAGCAGAAGCCAGTAGGCAAGGAGGAGCACGCCGAGCCAGAACGTCGTCACGAGCGGTCGCGCGATTCCCGACAGCGCGGCCGGCGTGAGCGGCGCGGTCAGCCGCATCGGCGGGTCGGTGACGATGACGAGAACGCGCCAGACGACGTTCAGGCTCTGCGGATGCACGAAGAGGCTGAGCGCGAACCGCGCCAGAAGCAGCGCCGCGAGCCAGTAAACGAAGTAGTAGACCAGATAGTAGTACCAGAACTCCCGAAGGAGCGTGGTGTCGAGCTGTTCCATCGCGCGTCCGGCATCGGCAGCGGGGTCGAGGAAGAAGGGGCCCGCCGCGGCGGGCCCCCGAAACGATGGACGGCAGACGGGCGCGTCGCCCGCGCCAGCCTTATCTGCACCGCTGGATCGTGCTGGATTGCCCTGGCGGCAAGCGCCGGCATCGCGCCGCGCGGAATCCGGACGGCATCGACCAGATCCTGCATCTCCTGGCTCGGCGCCTTGGTCATCAGGCTGACCACGATGGTGACCACGAAAGCGACCGGCAGGCCGAACAGCGCGGAGGAGATGTTGCGCACCCCGAACCACAGCTCCATGCCAAAGAACTGGGTGCCGACCAGGTAGACGATGCAAACCATGAAGCCCGCGATCATGCCGGCGCAGGCGCCGGCCTTGGTCGTCCGCTTCCACCAGATGCCGAGCACCAGCGGCACGAACAGGCCGGCCGCGGCGAGCGAGAAGGCCCAGGCGACCATGGCCACGATCACCGCCGGCTGGAACGAAGCCGAGTACGCGCCCACGACGGCGACCGCGACCAGCAGCACGCGGGCGACGGTCAGGCGGCGTGCGGTCGATGCCTTGGGGTCGATCATCTGGTAGTAGACGTCGTGCGAGAGGGCGTTCGCGATCGCGAGCAGGAGGCCGTCCGCCGTGCTCAGCGCCGCGGCAAGACCGCCGGCCGCGACCAGCCCTGCGATCACATAGGGCAGCCCCGCGATCTCGGGCGTCGCGAGCACGATGGCATCGGGATGAATCACAAACTCCGACAGCTGAAGGATGCCGTCGCCGTTGCCGTTGACCGGCACGTCGTTGCGCACGCATTTGGCGATGGTGGCGCCCGCATCGACCGCATCGCAGATCGTGACGAGACCGACCGTGCCCCAGTTCGCCACCCAGATCGGCAGGTCTGCGATCGTCTGGCCGATCACGTTCTGATAGATCTCGAGCTTGGCGAACGCGGCATAGGCCGGCGCGGTGAAGTAGAGCAGAAAGATGAAGAACAGCGACCAGGCGACCGACTTGCGCGCGTCGCGCACCGTCGGCGTCGTGAAGTAGCGCATCAGGATGTGCGGCAGCGACGCCGTGCCGATCATGAGGCACAGGATCAGAGCGAAGAAGTTGAGGGCATCGAGGTTCAGGAACGGAGCGACGTGCGCCTTGGCCACGCCCAGCTCCTGCTCGAGCTGCGCCGATGCGCTGCAGCGCCTGGCCGTAGGTGAGCTCCGGGATCGGCGCGCCGTAGAGCTGCGCCGACAGGATGGCCACCGGCAGGATGTAGGCGATGATCAGGATGATGTACTGTGCGACCTGGGTCCAGGTCACCGCCCGCATGCCACCCAGCATCGAGCACACCAGGATGCCGGCGAGGCCGACGAACACCGCGACGCCGAACGGAATCTGCAGGAAGCGCGAGGTGACGATGCCGACGCCCACGATCTGCGCCACGATGTAGGTGAAGCTCGCGCAGAACAGCACGATGATGCCGAGCAGCCGCGGCAGGTTGCCTTCGTACCGGGTGCCGAGAAAGTCGGGCACGGTGTAGATGCCGAACTTGCGCAGATACGGGCGCCAGCAGGACCGCGACGAGCACATAGCCGCCGGTCCAGCCGAGCACGTAGCCGAGGCCGTCGTAGCCGAGCACGTAGAGCGAGCCCGCCATGCTGATGAACGAGGCCGCGCTCATCCAGTCGGCGCCCGTGGCCATGCCGTTGTAGATCGCCGGCACGCGCCGCCCCGCCACGTAATATTCGGAGATCTCGGTGGTCCGCGAGATGATCCCGATCAGCGCGTAGATCGCGATCGTGAAGCCGATGAACATGTACCCGATCGCCCGGTCCGGCACGCCCATCTGCTCGAGGATCGCCATCAGGATGACGAAACCGATGAAGCCCCCGGTGTAGATCCCGTAGATCTTGCCGAGATTCTCGACGAACCCGCCTCTGGTCGCCATGGCGTCTTCTCCCTATTCCTCGTCGACGCCGCACTCTTCGTCGATCCGGTTCTGGCGATAGGCGAACCAGAAGAGCAGGATGACGAAGGCGATCAACGATCCCTGTGCGGCCATATAGAAGCCGAGCGGGAAGCCGAGGATGACGATCTGGTTGAGCGACGTGACGAAGAAATGGATGACGAAGCTGAAGAAGAACCAGATCGCCAGAGTAGTCCACATCAGCGCGCGCGTGCGGCGCCAATGCTCCTCGGCGCGGGGATAGATAGGAGGGTTGTCCTGAGCCATATCGCTTCTGCCCGACTTGTTGACGCGGTCACCCACCAACTCCGATCGAGCCGGACCCGGCCACGATCGCACCAAAACACGCCGAGGCGCACACGGTCCGGCCGTTCTTGAGCCGTTGCCTGCGCCGTCGGCGTCCTTTACCATTCTTTTGTTGGCATGGTTCTGGTCGATCGTCGAGGCATTTATGTCGCTGCGCTGGCCCTTGACCCGCAAAAGTCGGCCGCCGGTGGCGACTTTGGACGAGCTTGCCGATTTTCTTGCCGCCCAAACGGCGTACGTCTCCCAGCGCACGGTGCTCGAGTACTGCCGCGCGCGTAGCGGGCTGAATTGGGACAAGCTCTTCCGCGAAAAGGCGTTTATCGACAGCCTGGAGGTCTGCCGTTGGGAAGCCTACGCCGAGGTGCTCGCCGAGGTGGCCGAGCTCGCCCTGATCCTGCTGCGGCGGCAAAGCCCGGCGGATCCGCAGCTCTACCTGCCGGGCCTTGCCGCGGCGGCTGGCGCCGCGCTGCTGCGCCATCCCGTGCCGGATCACAGAACCAGCTGGGACGCTGCCTCTGCCGCGATCGAACAGCATCTGGCGCAATCCGTGCTCGCCGCACCACGCGCCGTGCATCTGGTCGGCTTCGGCGCGGCCGACGCCATCTACGCCCGCCTGCCGATCCACCCCGATCTGCGCCCGCAGGACCGCGAGATGTTCCGCAACAGCGTGCGGTTCGCGCTGTGCCGCGTGTTCGACGAGATGACGCGCCGCCTCGACGTCCCGGCGCTCGCGCATGCGCTGCGCGGGAGCGCGGAGCCGGGCTGACGGCGAACCCGCTTCGAGGACAGGTTGGATGCAAGCCGCAGCCGGCCCGATGCGCGCCACGGCGGCTTGCCGAACGGACCGCGGCCCGCCACACTTGCAGCGAGCGAGCGGAGGGACCTTGTGAGCGGCTGGCCGGAGGGGATTTATCGGGAGTTGAGCGCGCTGGAGGTGCGTCAGGTGGCCTATGTGCCCGATGCCGGGCACGCGCGCCTGATCATGCTTTGCGGCGGCGATGCCGGCATGCGCAGCGTGCCGCTCACCACCGAGGAGGAAGGCGTGGCGCTGCTCGCGGGGGCATGGCTGGGCGGCGAGCGCGGCGTCCTCCTGATGCAGAGCAGTGGCGTCGGCAACTGCGTCAACATGCTCTCGCTGACCCAGGCCTGTCGTTTTCCGCTGCTGATGCTGATCACCATGCGCGGCGAGTGGGGCGAGTTCAATCCGTGGCAGCTGCACATGGGCCAGCGGACCGCCCGCACGCTCGAGCTTTGCGGCACGATCGTGCATCGTCTCGACGAGGCGGAGCGCGCCGAGGATACCGTGCGCGCCGCCGGCGTGATGGCGTTCGAGGGTCAGATGCCGGTCGCCGTGCTGATCGCACAGGCCGTGATCGGCGCCAAGGGCTTTGGACGCTAGGCCATGGACATGACGCGCAGCGAGCGTTTTCCCCTGCCGCGCCGCGAGGTCGCCCAAGCTCTTCTCGCCGATCGTGGCCACATGCTGGTGGTCGCCGGGCTCGGCAGCACCGCCTGGGACATCACCGCGGTCGGGGACCATCCGCTCAATCTCCCGCTTTGGGGTGCCATGGGCGGTGCTGCCTCGATCGGCCTCGGTCTGGCGCTGGCGCAGCCGGAGCGGCGGGTGCTGGTGATCACGGGCGACGGCGACATGCTGATGGGCCTGGGCTCGCTCGCGACGATCGCCGTACAGCAACCGGTCAACCTCGCGATCGTGGTGTTCGACAACGAGCGCTACGGCGAGACCGGTATGCAGCCGACCCACACGGCGCACGGCGTCGATCTCGCCGCGATGGCGCAGGCCGCGGGCATCCCTTTGACCGGCACCGTGCATGACGAGGCCGGCCTCGGGGCCGCCCTGCCGGTGATCCGCGCCGAGCCTGGGCCGGTGTTCTACACCATCAAGGTACGCGCCGAGTCCCTCCCCTTCGTGCTGCCGCCCAAGGATGGCGCCTATCTGAAGGATCGGTTCCGGGAGGCCTTGCTCGGCGCGTAGCCGGCAGCCGGATCAGGGCGGCCGCGGCGGCTTGCGCTGCAAAAAGATCCACGCCGCGACGAGGCCGGCCACGCAGGCGCCCAGCCGCGCCCACTCCCCCCGGCTCACGAGCAGGAATGCCGCCAGGACGAGCGTCAGCCGCGCCAGCGTGCCGGCGAGCAGCCACAGCATGGGATGCCTCAGGCGCGGCAGCTGGCGCATCGCGAGCCAAAGGCGGCCGAAGTACAGCGCACCGATCGCAGCGCCGACGATGGCGAACCCCAGCAGGTCGATCGCTTGCGCGATCATATGGTCGGCATGCGCGCCCGGCCTCGTCCGGACTGCCTCGCTTCGGACCCTCATCTTACATACCTTGCGCGGTCTCGCCGCACCGATCGGGCGCACCTCTTGCGAAGCCGACGGCAAGGCACTACACCCCTGCCTGACGTGCCGATCCACCGCATGGAGGGATGCCGGAGCGGTCGAACGGGGCGGTCTCGAAAACCGTTAGCGCTCGTCCCGCCGCATATCGAGCCGTCTCTTTCTGTTAGGATTTGCGCGCCTTTCCGGCCCGCGCCTCGAGCTCATATCCCGCCCCGTATCGGCCCGTGCCACCGAGTTGGGTGGCAAATCGGGTGGCAAATGAAACCGGGTTGCCCTCGCCCGTGCCGCCCACTATATGCCGGCCATGCCAAAGCTCGCTCGCCGCTTCGACGTGTTCGGCCCACTGCCGTATGATCCGGATGTCACGCGAACCTACAAGATGGTGCCCGGCAGCGATCCATTGGACGCGCTGCTCGTGGTCCATCGCGACGGCCTCGGGTCCGGACGGGTCCGCCTGGTCGATGGCGTATTCTGGTTCGCCGACCCGGGCGATCGCGAGTTATGTGCCGGCGCCTGGCGGGTCACGCCGCTGGCCTGCAACGGATCAGCGGACAGCACGATAATCGGGATCCCGGCGGTCGATCCAGCGGACGGCTCGCGAAAAGCAGCCTGAGCGCCCGCCAGCTGGGCCAGGAGCAGCGCCCGCTGGTGAGGCTTCTACGGGTGCCTCAAGAGCGGCATGCAAAGATTCCGCCGAAGCGGAGCCACTCTGCTCAAGGTCGGCTGCTAAGGGAGCGCGTCGCTCGCAAGCACCGCGACGCACAGCGCCGGCAAGCGGAAGGCGAGGAAGCAATGGCGGCGGCAGCGTCCACCAATGGGAATAGTCGCGCACGAATGGCTTATCCGGCGGCGGCGCAGGCTCAAGACCGCGGCTCCATTGGGCTCGCTTCCCCAACATGACCATGTTGCCGCGCTGTGGCCTGGCAAGGGACGTGACGAAGCTTTCACACTGCGTTCATGACCCGGCAAGAATAGGGGGCGAGCCGAAAAACCCGCGTCTCGTGGTGGTGGTGGTGGTGTGGTGGGGCCCTCGGCTTGTTGCGCCATGCCTTCTCGAATGCGTCGAGCCACGCCCGGATAGCGGCGATCTGGCGCCCGACGGCCCCTTCGCTGTGCTCTCTTTCGCGGCTCTGGCGCACGGCAGCCACGATGCGTGTGAGCGGTGCACCCTGCCGGCCCATTGACCGGCACGCCGTCAGCGATAGCTTCGCTCAGTTCAGCGGCCAGAAGATGCTGATGAGCAACGTCCCGAGCACGGCGACCATGACCGACAGCGGCAGGCCGAGACGCCAGTAGTCGCCGAAGCGATAGCCACCGGGTCCCATCACGAGCGTGTTGCACTCGTGCCCGATCGGCGTGAGAAAGTCGCAGCCGGCGCCGATCGCCACCGCCATCAGGAACGGGTCGGGCTCAGCGCCAGCTTGCCGGCCATGCCGGCTGCGATCGGCGCCATCACCAGGACGGTCGCGGCATTGTTGAGGAACGGCGTCAGCGCCATGGCAGCGACCAGCATCAGCCCGAGCGCGCCAAGCGCCGGGAGGTGCTGCGCCGCGGCCGACAGCCAGCCCGCGACCAGCCCGGTGGCGCCCGTCGACTGCAGCGCCTCGCTCACCGGATGAGGGCACCGAACAGGATCAGTCCGGCCACTCGACGGCCTCGTACGCTTCCTTGAGCGTCAGCAACTGCAGCACCAGCATCGCTACCGCGGCACCGAGGAAGCCGATCGGCACCGATACGATGCCCATCGTGACCAGAACCATCGCGACCCCGAGGATCGCCGCCGGCAAATAGAGGTTGCGCGGACGGCCCGAGGGTACGTTGCGCTCGGCCAGAGGCAGGCAGCCGAGAGAGGCAAGCTTGTCGTTGATGCGCTCGGCGCGGCCCTGCAGCACCAGCAGATCGCCCTCCTGGAAGCGGACCCGGCGCAGCCGCTGGGCGATCCTGCTCGCCGGAGCGGCTCATCGCCAGCAGGTTCAGGCCATAGCGTTCGCGCAGGGCAAGCTGCTCCACGGTGTTGCCGATCATGATCGAGTTGGCGGTCACCACCGCCTCGATGACCGCCAGGTCTTCCTGGGGAGCCTCGTCCGATGCAAGCCGCTTGCCGTGGATCAACTCCAGCCGGGCGTCATCGACGAGCCTTGAGAGCGCGTGGGTGTCGGCCTCGAGGACGAGGATGTCGCCCTCGAACAGCGGCCAGTAGCCAGCCGGAATGTAGCGACGGTAGCCCTCGCGGACGATGGCAGCCACCGTGACGCCGCCATCGCCCAGCGCTTCAAGTTCCCGAACGGTCTTGCCGATGCAGGGCGAACTCGCCGGCAGGCGCACCTCGGTGATGTAGTCCTCGATGGAGAAGCGGGTCTCCGGCGTCGCGCCGGCCCCCTTCTTGATCCTCGGTAGCAGCCGCCAGCCGACCGTGAGGAAGGCGACTCCCGCGACGGCCAGGCAAATGGCCACCGGCGCGAAGTCGAACATGCGAAACGGCTCGCCGGTGATCTGCTCGCGCATCTGCGACACGATGATGTTCGGCGACGTGCCGATCAGGGTGATGAGCCCGCCGAGCAGCGAACCGAAGGCGAGCGGCATCAGCACACGCGATGGCGGCTTCTCGGTCTTGCGAGCGACCTGGAGCGCGATCGGGATGAAGATCGCCACGGCGCCGATATTCTTGATGAAGGCGGAAAGCGCCGTCACGGCGGACGCCAGCACCGCCACCTGCATCCCACTGGTCGTCATCTTCGGCACGAACGGCTTCATCAGCGTCTCGATCAGCCCCGAGCGGCCGATCGCGGCGCTGACGACGAGGGCGGAGCCGATGATGATGACGATGTCGCTGCTGAAGCCGCGAAAGGCTTGCGCCGCCGGGACAATGCCGCAGGCGACCGATGCGAGCAGGGCCAAAAGCGCCACCAGGTCGTAGCGGACCCGATCCCAGATCAAGAGCGCGATCGTGCCGAGGATGACGGCGAACGCGAGCACCTGATCAAGCGTCATGTTTGGCGATGCCACATCCTCTCGGGCCTCGATGGCCCAGACCATCTTCGACCAAAGCTTGCACCGGTCGCATCGCCTAGCAATTCGGATTATGCATTGCGCTGCGGCGGATTACGGGCCGTGGCTCTGGTGATCCTAGTCGGAGCTGCGCCCGCGCGGCGGGGCAGACGGCGAGGGCTGGCCGATACAGGGCTTCGAAGCCGAATTTGATGCCAGGTCGCTGATCGTGCGCATCCCGATGCGGTTCCAGCGCCGCGCGGACGCAAGCGCATCGTCGCACCGGACGGGACAGCGATCGTGCCCAGCTCCAAGCCGCAGCCGGAAGGCACGTCGACTGAGGTGCTCGCGCGAGCGTGGCGGTGGAAGCGCATGCTTGATGAGGTCGCCTACTCCACGGTCAGCGACATCGGCGACGCCGAGAACCTCTCGAAGAGCTACGTCAGCAGAATCCTGCGGTTGGCGCTGCTGGCGCCGGACATCGTGGAGGCGATCCTCGTGGGAACGACAAACCACACGCTCATCCTGGAGAGGCTGGAGCGGCCGCTGCCGGCGAGCTGGGAGGAGCAGCGCGATCTGTTGTCTGTTTGCAGCTCGACGGCGACTCAGGCGTTTTAGAGCTGGAGAAGTGCTCCCATCCGATCCCCACGACCGCTGCGGTTCCACCGATTGCCTCAACAGGAGTGATCTTCCGCTTAGCTGGAGATGCGGTATGATTACATCCGCGGATCAGCAACACGCAGACGGAAACACTGCAAAATAGGAGGGAGCTATGGCCCTGGAGACAATGCAAAAGGCGCGCCTTGATTTGGCGGAGAGGGACGTTCACGGCAAGATCTCAAAACAGACCGTTCAGCTCGACACGGTCAAGGTCACGCGAGTCCGGTTCAATGTGGGCGCGAAGTGGTCGGAGGATCTCAAAGAGTATGCAGCCACTGAGAGTTGTTTGCTGCCGCACGTAGCCTACGTGCTCACCGGACGCCTCATGGTCCGAATGGACGACGGTTCGGAGGAGCTGTTTGAGGCCGGCGACGTCATGATGTTGCCACCAGGCCATGATGCTTGGACCGTCGGCGACGAGCCCTGCCAGTTTATCGAATTCTCACAGGGCAACGACTACTACGACGCCCAGCACAAGCATTGAGCCGCCGCCTACCTCACGAGGTTGAAGCTTCAGCGCCGAGAGCCACGTTCACCGGCCGACTTGAGCCATCCCAATGCACTTCCAGCGCCGAGGCGGGCGCAAGCGATCTCCCCTGACGGCAGCGAGATCGCGCCGATCTCGAACCCGCAGCCCGACCGCACGCTGGTCAAGGCGCTGGCGAGAGCCCACCGCTGGCGCCGGCTGCTGGAGGAGGGCAGGTTCAGCACGCTGGCCGATCTGGCAGACGCGGAACGGATCAGCCGCTCCTACGTCTGCCGCGTCCTGCGTCTCACGCTCCTCGCGCCGGACATCGCCGAGCGGATCCTCGACGGCCGGCCGACGGCAGGCTTGCCGCAGTTCCTCAAGCCGTTTCCCGTCGAGTGGGCGAGACAGCGGCAGCGGTGCCTTTGAGGAAGCTCACGACGATCCGAGACGCGGCTACGACGGCATGCGCCCGCCCGAGCATGCGCTAATCCGAGCGGTTGATCTTCCAGGGCAGGCGAAGCTTGGCCGCTCCATTCACTGGTGCGGAAGGAGCCCAAGAACTCACGAGCTCCCGCTTGTCCGCCGGCGGCCGACGCGGTGCCCGCGTCTCGATGTACTCGACGTCTCGGCAACCGGCGGCCACCGCGGATCCTTTCGACCCTGACCCTCACACCCGCCTCCAGGATAGTAGTTGTCCGTGATAGATCGGCAGCATCCAGATTGTCTGCAAGGGCTCCCTGAGGCGGGCCCATACGCTCCTGTGGCATGCCAAGGGCATCTCGGTCAAAATTGAGACAGGCGGAAGGGAGGACCACCAATGAATTTCAAAGATCGGCGCACTTGGTATGCGGTGGCGGCCGTGATCATCGTGCTCATCGTCATCGGCTACGCGACCGGCTGGTTTGGCGGCGAGCCGGCAGTGGTACCGCAGCAGTAAACCTGCCTCCGAGTCGGAGCACGGTGTGCGGCAAGCTGCCGAGCGCTACCTGCGCTGCACCCGCGGATGCGCGATCTTGACGAGAGGCGCCGTAGCGGCTGGTCGCGACTGCGCAGCCTTGCCCCGGTCTAAGCTGTAAAAAGGGTTTGTTCAACGCCCATTGCGCGCCCGCAGCGAGTTGCCCCTGCTGCAGCCGCATCGGCAGCGGGGCCGTCTCGCGCTGGGCACGCGCGACAGCCCCGACCGCATCGGAAAGCTTAAAGCGCCAGAACCACCAGCCCAAGCGCGGCCGCTACGGACAGCCCGCCGACGAGGATTGTCCGAGCCGGCAAAACAGGAGCCTCGGCCCGCCGCGCCATGGGCCGTAGCAGCGCGGCCACGGTGCCGGCCGACACCGTATGTCCGTGGTGGCAGTAGCAGATCAGGTGATGCACGGCGCGCTCTGAGAGCTCGAAGAAGTCGACCGCATCACCCACGCGATCGCCGCGCAACCCTGCAGCGCGCAGCACCGGATCTTGGAACGCCACCGCTATCGGCGAACCGTCTGCGCGCTTGGCCAGGCGTTCGGGACGGGTGCCGAACTCGGTGCCTTCGATCGCGCACAAGCGGCGCTCAGGCTGCTGCGCAAGCAAGCTGGCCCAGCGCTCCAGGCGCTCGCGCCGGGACATGCCCACAGTCGGGTGAACGTCGGCCTCGCGCGCAATCTGCTCTAGGTTCTTGTACTTCATCGATGCCTCCGCTTCGCGTTGGAAAGGCCCGTGACAGCCTGCGCTTCGAATACCGCTTGCGCGATTTCTCTCCGCCGCACACTCACGCGCCTTCGGCATGCGCCAATTGCGATACCGACCTCCTGCGCTTTCTCCCCATCGATGGTCCAGCTTCGGATTGTTGCCCTGGAGAGTTTGCTCCTGCGTCAGGAAGGAAGCAACGATCGGACGCTGTGCGCCTCAGGAAATGCAGGATCGGCATTTGCCCATCCCGCGCAATGCAGATAAGGAAAGCCGGCCTCGACTCTCAGCGCTCGGGCAATGCTGTACAGCCGGCCGCTTGCGGAGATGCTGGGAGACATGCCGGGCTACAGCCGTGCGGCGTACTCCCGGTTCTTGGCCGTGATCTTGGCATCGGTGCCATAGTAGGAGTGTCGCGCCATGTCGGGCGAGTAGCGGCTGGCCGGCGGGCGGCGACCGATCGCCTCCGCGAGCGCACGAATGTGGTGCGGACCGGCACCGCAGCACACCCCCAGATAGCGCACGTCCATGGCGTAGGCGGCCTTGGCGAACTCGGCCATCTCGTAGCGGTTGCAGGTGAACGGGTCGAGCGCCACGGGGAACGGCCGTCCCTCCGGCAAGCAGTGGCAGGCCGGGTCCTTCAGCGACTGAAAGGTCGGCTGGTCCGGCGTGGTGCGATAAGGCACCGGCAGCGCCGCCACATGGCAGGACACGGACTGCCTGATCCGCTCGATCGCGGGCAGCATGGTGGCCGGCCCGCGCGAGCAGTTCAGGCCCACCACGTCGGCGCCTTCGTCCTCCAGGCGCCTGCACGCCTCGTGCATCGGCATGCCCTCGCGCATGATGCCCTGCCTGATGCATGGCGAGCGTCATCACGGCCGGCTTGCCCGAGCTCTTGATGATCTCGAGCGCCAGGGTGGCCTCGCCGAGCCAGCTGAAGGTCTCACCGACGATGAAGTCGACATCCGCGTCGACAGCCCAGCCGACCTGCTCCTCGAACGCCTGGCGCACGAAGCGCAAGGATTGGGGATCGTCCGGATCGTAGGCGTTGGTGTTGGAGAGGTCGCCCGCAAGCAGGGCCCCGCTCTCGTCCGCCACCTCCTTCGCGATCTGCAGCGCCTGGCGATTGAGCGGTTCGAGGATCTCCTCCTTGCCGATGATCTTGAGCTTTTCGCGGTGGCCGTAATAGGTGAACGCTTCGACCACGTCGGAGCCGGCGCGCACGAACTCGCGGTGCAACTGGCGCACCGCCTCGGGGGCGTCGAGCACGACCTCGGGCACGTATGGCCCGGCCTGGACGTAGCCGCGCCGCTCGAGCTCGAACAGATAGCCCTCGGCGCAGATCACCGGCCCTTCGGCCAGCCGCTCCAGCAGTCCCTTCCCGGCCATGGCACGCTCCCTTGCCTGCACTGGCGCGAAGACTGGCCGCGCGGCCGCGGCGGTGTCAATCGCAGGCGCGCCGCCTAGTTTCCCAGCACCGGCGCGCGGCTCACACCTTATCAAGGTACACCCTGCAGCGCATGCTCGAGGAGGGCGTCTACGCCACGGTCAGCGAGATCGGCGACGCCGAGAACATCTCGAAGAGCTACGTGAGCCGGATCCTGCGGCTGGCGCTGCTGGCGCCCGACATCGTCGAGGCGATCCTCGCGGGCAGGACGGATCAGGCGCTGATGCTGGAGAGGCTGGAGCGGCCGCTGCCGGCGAGTTGGGAGGAGCAGTCTCGCACGATCAGCTGAACTCTGTCGCCCCCTCAGCAAGCCGCGCCAATAGCTCGAAAGCGAGCTGCATGCTCCAGTCTTCGTCTTGCTCATTCGCCCGAGTTTGGGGAGGCAGCTCACGCCATGCGCGACGTGACCCCAGTTTGCAGCAGCTCGCAATGCATCATTGACAATTGCGAGCGTCTTGTTGAGTTGAGGCGTCATGAGCACGATTGATCTGCTCCAGGTGACCAAGCGTTTTGGTCCGATCGTGGCGGCCGATCGGGTCGATCTCCACGTCGACCAGGGCGAGCTGGTCACCATCCTCGGGCCGAGCGGCTCGGGCAAGACCACGCTCCTGACCATGATAGCCGGTCTGGCCGACCCGACCGCAGGGCGAATCGACATCGGTGGACGTGACGTCACCTGGCTGCCGGCGGCGAAGCGCAACGTGGGTCTTGTGTTCCAGAGTTACGCTCTGTTCCCGCACATGTCGGTGTTCGACAACATCGCCTTTCCGCTCTCGGTGCGGAGCCTGGACAAGGCGAAGATCAGGCGGCGGGTTACCGAGGCGCTTCGTCTGGTTCGCCTCTCGGGCTTCGAGCCGCGCCGGCCTGGCCAACTTTCCGGCGGGCAGCAGCAGCGGGTCGCCCTTGCCCGCGCCTTCGTCTTCGAGCCCGAGATCATGCTCCTCGACGAGCCGCTGGGTGCGCTGGACCGCAAGCTGCGCGAGGAGGTCCAGGTCGAGCTTCGGCAGCTGCAACGCTCGCTCGGCATCACCACCGTCCTGGTCACCCACGACCAGGAGGAGGCGCTCTCGCTCTCCGATCGGATTCTCGTGCTGGACGACGGCCGTGTGCAGCAGATCGGGACGCCCGAGGAGGTCTATCTCAGGCCCCGCAACCGCTTCGTCGCCGATTTCCTCGGCACCGCCAACTTCTTCGACGGTGTCCTGGAGCGCAACGGCGAGAGCGTTCACATCCGGCTCGAGCATGGGGACGTGGTTGCCTGCGCCGATCCCGGCATGACCGCGGGCAAGGCGGTCTCGGCGATCGTCCGGCCGGAGCGGATCATGCTCGCCTCGGGCGCTGCCGAGGTCGGCCTCTCGGCCAGGGTCTCGGATGTGATCTACCTTGGTCAGTCGGTGCGCTACCACCTCGAGACCCGTCAAGGTCACGAGATCGTCGCCGCCTCCACCGACCGTGGCATCCGTTTCGCGCCCGGCGAACCGGTCCATTTGACCTGGCCAAGTGACGACGTCTGGGTAATTCCGGAAGCGGCGGGCTCAGGCCGTTGGGAAGCACCGCTCAGGCTGTTAGCGCCGGTCCGTTGGCCACAAGAAAGTCGTCGAAGGCGTCGACGAAGGCATCGTAGTCATCGTTCGTGAGCGGCAGCGACAAAGCGACGAAGCCGCGCCTCGCGGTGTAGATGCCGCGCGTAAGCATCTCGAGATGGAACAGCGCCCGCGCCTCGGCCAGCGTATGCTCGGTATCTTGCGGCTGGTGGATCGGCTCGTGCTGGAAATGCATGCACAGGATCGAGCCGATGCCTGTGACCTGGACCGGCACGCCGTGCCGCTCGCCGAGCGCGTTCAACCGGGCCTTCAGAGCCTCGCCAGTCTCGGTCAGCGCGTTCGCAACGTCCGGCGTGAACACCTCGGAGAGTCCTGCGACACCTGCGGCCATCGACAGCACGTTGTTGTTGTAGGTGCCAGAATGCGGCAAGGCGTCGGGCTGTGACGGATCGAACCGACGCATGATCGCTTCGCGCCCGCCAAAGGCGCCGAAGCTCATGCCCCCGCCGAGGTACTTCCCGAAGGTGGTCATGTCCGGCGTGATGCCGAGCATCGCCTGCAGGCCGCCGGGCGAGAGGCGCGAGGTCATGACCTCGTCGAAGATCAGGATGATGCCGTGCCGCGTCGCGGCATCGCGCAGACCCTGGAGGAACTGGGGCTCGCCCGGGATGCAGCCGCCCGCTCCCATCATGGGCTCGACCACGATCGCGGCCAGCTCGCCGGCATGCCGCTGGATCTGCTCGAGCGTGCCTTCGAGGTCGTTGTAGCGCCCGAAGACGTAGGGGAAGGGAATGTTGGCAGGTGACGGGCCGTGTGCGAACGACAGCATGCCGCCGTGATAGGCGCCGTCGAACACAAGGATATGCGTGCGGCCCGTGAGCGCGCGCGCGGCGGACAGAGCGTTCAGGTTGCTCTCGGTGCCGGAGTTGCAGAAGCGGACCATGTCGCACGACGGGAACCGCGCGCAGATCAGCTCCGCAAGCTCGGCCTCATAGGTGTTCGGCGCGCCGAGCGTGGTGCCGCTCTTCAGCGCGCGCTCGACCGCAGCCTGGATCACCGGATGCGAATGCCCGTAGAGCCCGGCCGTGTATTCGCCGAGGAAGTCCAGATAGGCGTGGCCGTCGAGGTCGAACAGGCGCGCGCCCATCGCCGCGCACCATGGTGACCGGGAAGGGCGGGTAAAACAGGATGCTGCGCGTGTTGCCGCCCGGCAGATGGCGGCCGGCGTCGACATGGCGCGCACGGCTCTTCGGGTTGGCGGCGATGTAACGTTCCTCGGCCTCGCGAAGCGCGTCCTCGAGGCTGATGTTGCGGTACGCCGGCGCTCTCATGCGGTCCTCCCTCGAGTGTCGTTGTATCGGCCAGACTACAGAACTGTGCGCTATGAGCGCCATAGGCCTTGCGCGCCTTGCCGACCTTGCGGGATGGCGCGCGGCTGGTATGGTTCTTGCTCAAACGCTGGGAGCGAAACAAGGAGGCAAAGGAATGAAGCTGCATTGCCGTCTGCCGTTGCAGGCTGCGACGGTTGCGCTTGCGGGCGCCATCGTGGGGCTGCCGCAGATCGCGTCCGCCGTCGACTACGACAAGATCAAGCAGATCGCCGAAGAGAACGGCATCACCGAGCTGCGCATGACCGAGGCTGGCGGCCCTTCCGGCGATTCGATCCAGCAGGGCTATCTCGACCCGTTCACCGAAGGCAGCGGCGTCGCGGTGGTGCGCGAGAACCCGAGCGGACTCGGCAAGCTGCGCGCCATGGTCGAGGCCGGCGCGGTGACCTCCATGCTGCTCGAGCTCTCCAGCCCCGAGCTCGAGCAGGCCAAGGCGCTCGATCTGGTCGAGCCGCTCGACTGGGACGAGATCGACCCGCAGCCGATCTTCGACGAGGCCAAGGACGACTACGGCTACGGCTACCAGTACTACTCGACCATCATGGCATGGCGCGACGACGCCAAGGCGCCGCAGAGCTGGCAGGATTTCTGGGACGTCGAGGCCTTCCCGGGCAAGCGCGCGCTGCCGGACTATCCCACCTACATCCTGCCGATGGCCCTGCTCGCAGATGGCGTGCCGGTCGACGAGCTCTACCCGCTCGACCTGGACCGGGCGTTCGAGAGCCTCGAGAAGATCAAGGATGGCGTTGCGGTATGGTGGCAGGCCGGCGCGCAACCGCCACAGCTCCTGCAGGACAACGAGGTGCAGTACGCCGTTGCCTGGTCGGGCCGGGTAGCCGGCCAGGAAGGCATCGACTACACCTTCGACGACGGCCAGCTCGACCTCGCCTTCTTCGTCGTGCCCAAGGGAGCCGACCCCAATCAGAAGGAGCTGGCCAACGGCATCCTCTACGAGATGAGCGTGCCGGAGAATCAGGCGGTCGCCGCCGATGTGGTCTCCTATACCGGCAACAGCCCGGACCTCGAGCCGCTGCTGCCCCAGGACCGCATCGGCAGTTCCCGACGACCGCGGCCAACAAGGACGTGCAGTTCCTCTCGGACGCCAAGTGGTGGTTCGACAATGCCGAGGAGGTCGAGACCCGCTGGCAGGAGTTCAAGCTGGGTCTGTGACGACCCTCTTGCCAGCGTGAGACCGTCTGTGGGTGTCAAGCGCGCACGGCCTTTTGCGGCCGTGCGCGCCGCGACTGATCGCTGCGGCATGATCTGATGGCGGTGAGCGCGGCGCCGGCCCCACAGATCCCTGCAGGAGCGGCCTACGTCGCGCCGCTGTTCCTGTTCATGCTGCTCGCATTCAACCTGCCGATCGCGCTGATGCTGAGCTGGAGTGTCGCCGCGCCGCCCGACCTGCTCGCGCACTACGCCCAGATCTTCGAGCGGGCAGTCTATCTCAAGGTGCTGGGCAACACATTCCGCATCGCGCTGATCGCGACCGCGGTCTGCGTGGTGCTGGGCTATCCGCTGGCCTATTGGATGCGAGGGCTGTCGCCTGGCCGCCAGATCATTGCGATCGCTCTGGTCGTCCTGCCGTTCTGGGTCAGCATCCTGGTGCGCACCTATGCGTGGATCGTGATCCTCGGCAACGACGGCCTGATCAACCGGATGCTCGAGGGGCTCGGCCTGATCGGCACGCCGATGAGCTTCCTCTACAACGAGTTCGGCGTGATCCTCGGCACCGCGAACGTCCTCCTGCCATTCCTGGTCCTGCCCCTGTTCGCTTCGATGCTCAGGCTGGACGAGCGCCTGCTCCAGGCGGCGGCTTCGCTCGGCGCCTCGAGCTGGACCGTGTTCTGGCGCGTGTTCTTTCCGCTCACCCTGCCTTCGCTCGCGGCAGGCGCCATCCTGGTGTTCATTCTGAGCCTCGGGTTCTTCATCACGCCGGCGATCCTCGGCGGCGGCCGCGTGCCGATGATCGCCAACATGCTCGATCTACTGGTCAACCGGCTGCCGCGCTGGGAACTGGCGGCGGCGATCTCGACCATCCTCATGATCATGACGCTCGCCTGCTACGCCGCCTATCGCCGGGTCGGCGCCCGGGCGCAGACCTGAGACAGGCGATGGCCGGGCAGCTCGAGCGTGCGGAGATTGAGTTGGCGGATTACGCCGCGGCCGTCGCACCTCCAGCGCGGCAAGGACGGCCTGCACGCTACCTGCTGGCGCTGTTCGGCGGCGCGGTGCTGCTGTTCCTCTGCCTGCCGATCGCGGTGGTCGTGCCGATGTCGTTCTCGAGCGCGCCATCCCTCGAGTTCCCCCCGCCCGGCCTCTCGCTGCGATGGTACGAATTGTTCTTCGGCGACCCGAGGTGGCTGCGCGCGGCACAGAACTCGTTGTTCGTCGCGCTGGCTGCGAGCGTATTGGCGCTGGCGCTCGGCAGCATCGCGGCCTACGGCCTGGTCCGGGGCAGGTTTCGCGGCCGGGCGATGATCGAGAGCAATTTCATCCTGCCGCTGATCCTGCCGCCGGTGATCACCGCGGTGGCGCTCTACATTTTCTTCGCCAGGATCGGTCTGCTCGGCACAATTGCGGGCCTGATCGTCGCGCATACGATCCTGACCGTGCCCTACGTGGTGCTGCTGATGTCGGTTGCGATCCGTCAGTTCGACGTGCGGATCGAGCAGGTCGCCTACAGCCTGGGCGCGTCGTGGTTCCGGATGTTCAGGAGCGTGCTCCTGCCGAACCTCCTGCCGAGCGTGCTCGCCGCCTGGATCTTCGCCTTCATCATCAGTTTCGATGAGGTGATCGTGACGCTGTTCCTGGCAGGCGCCTACGACACCATCCCGAAGCGGATGTTCAACGAGCTGATCCTGCAGGTGAATCCGACCATCACCGCGATCGCGACGCTCCTGATCGCGCTGAGCGTGATCACGATCGGCATCGTCGCCTGGCTGATGCGGCGCGCCGGCGTCCTCGGCCGCGCCTTCCACTGAGACGCTCAGGCCAAGTGCTTCAGGTACTGGGCCACGAAATCATGGTCCACGACGCGGGCGTAGGCATCGGTCAGGCGCCTGGTGATCGGGCCCGGAACGCTGTCGTCGCCGATCTGGTTGCCGTTGATGCTGCGTACTGGGCAGATGCAGAAGCTGGTCGAGGTGATGAACGCCTCGTCCGCCGTGTAGGCGTCGTAGAGGTCGACGTCGGCC
Source organism: uncultured Alphaproteobacteria bacterium (assembly GCA_963753315.1). Classification (GTDB taxonomy): domain Bacteria; phylum Pseudomonadota; class Alphaproteobacteria; order Geminicoccales; family Geminicoccaceae; genus DASUGG01. The sequence goes on along the minus strand of CAVWCI010000025.1, from coordinate 1,500 downwards.
TCGGCGAGCGGGAGGCCGAGCCCCTCGGCAAGCTCGATCACGGTGGCCCGGCTCACGCCCGGCAGGACGAAGCGCTCGCGCGGCGTCAGGACCCTGCCGTCCCGGACCAGGAAGATGTTGGAGCCGAGGCCCTCGCACAGGTTGCCGTTGACATCGAGCAGAACCGCCCAGGCATCGGGATGCTGGGCGTGGACCTCGAGATCCGCCATAATCAGGTTCAGGTAGTTGTGCGTCTTGGCGCGAGGCGTCAGCGAATCCGGCGGGACGCGGCGCACAGACGGCACGACCACGTCGATGCCGTCGCGGAACAGGCGCGCTCGCGCCTTGAGCGGCAGCGGCATGCATTCGACGATGACGTTCGGCCCGTAGTGGTCCCAGAGGTCGCCGTTGACCTGCTGCACGCCGCGCGAGATGCGTTGGCCACCCAATAGTCGTCGTCGGGACCAAGCAGGTGCACGTTGCGGTCAATCACCTGCCGGCTGATGTCGATCATCTCGGACGGAGAAAGACCCGGGTCGATACGCAGGACCTTGAGCGAGCGATAGAGCCGCTCGACATGCTCCTCGAGCTTGAAGACCCGGCCTTTGAAGGTGCGGGCGACATCGAACGCGCCGTCGCCGAAGATCCAGCTCCGGTCCCGGAACGGCACGAGGACCTGGCTCTCGGGCATGAGCTCTCCGTTGAAATAGGCGACCCGCTCGTTCGACCGATCATTCATGGCGGCGATCCTCTGCAAGCCGTTGCTTGCGGCCGAGCCTACGCGGACGTTGCTCCCGCCTAGCCCGGAGAATTCACGAGGAGCAGGCGCACGCTGACCAAACCTTGAGATCGCCTAGCGTCCTGGTGTTGACGCAGGATCGGTACGGTCAACGGAGTTCACGCGCCCCATGACAGCTAATGCCCCCATTGTGCAGGGTTCGTCACGCATCGCCGGCAAGCCGCTGCAGGGCACCTCCGATGCTGACCGGTTGGTCCTTGGGGCGGCAAGCCCGACCTGGCGAACCGTGTGTACGTCGGCGGAGCAGTGCATAAGGGCGTGGCGTATCCCGGCGAGCACGCCGCAATCATCGACCAGCACACCTGGGACCAGGTCCACGCGGTGATGGCCGAGCCGGCTCACCGACGCAGCGCCGCGACCCGTGCCCAGGTCCCTGCGCTCCTTAAGGGCCTGATCTTCGGCCCGAACGGCCGGCCCATGTCGCCGAGCCACACGCGCCGGCGCGGCCGGATCTACCGCTACTACGTGACCCGCGAGGCGATCGCGGAAGGGTACGAGACCTGCGCGGTAACGAGCGTCCCGGCCGCCGACGCCGAGGGCGCAGTGCTCGACCAAGTCCAGAAGTTGCTCGCGGCGCCGGAACTCGTCGCGCGGGCCTGGGCCACGGCGAAGCGCGAGGACGGAACGAGATCACCGAGCGCGAGGTCTCACGGTCCTGCTGGCCGAGTTCGCCACGGTCTGGAAGGAGCTGTTCCCAGCCGAGCAGGCGCGGATCGTCCAGC
>CAVWCI010000024.1:0-33390 GCA_963753315.1 uncultured Alphaproteobacteria bacterium | reverse complement strand
TTATGTCCGGATCGCGGCCGATCTCGCCAATGCGCTGGACGACGGCTACGAGCTACGCGTCCTCCCGATCATCGGCAAGGGATCCGTACGCAACATCGAGGACCTGGTGCTCCTGCGGGGTGTCGATGTCGCTATCGTCCAATTGGATGTCTTGCACCTTTACAAGCGTGCGGACCTGGTGTCGAATATCGAAGGCAAGGTCCGCTACATCAGTAAGCTCTATAACGAGGAAGTCCATCTGCTCGCAAGGTTGGAGTTTCGTACGGTCGATGAGCTGAACGGAAAGGGGGTCAATTTTGGCACCGAGGGCAGCGGCACGTTCATGACCGCGAGCATCATTTTCGATGATCTTGGCATCGAGGTCATGTAGGATCTGGGGAAGCCATCCCTGTGTTCGTCGGCGGCAAGCCGGTCGAATTCGTCCAAAACGGAGCCGCCAGGATCAGTTGCATCTGCTCGACATTCCAGCCGGGCGCATCAAGGCCGCCTATCTCCAGGCAGAGCTCACCGCCGATGCCTATCCGAACTTGGTGGAGCTGGGAGATCCCGTGAAGACGGTCGCAGTAAGCGCCGTGCTGGCAGCCTACAACTGGCCCCCTGACCATCCCCGCCGTCAGAAGCTGGATCGATTCATCCAGAGGTACTTCGCGAACTTCAAAAGCTGCTCGAGCCGCCCTTCCATCCGAAGTGGCGGGAGGTCGATCTTGCGGCGCCGGTGCCCGGATGGCAACGGATCGCGCCTGCCAGCACGTTGGCCGTGGCGGCCAGGTAACGGCTGCATGGCTGTCGCACTTCCGGCGACAGAGCAGCGGGTCGGCGCCATGCGCAACGGAACGAGGATTGCCGATGTCCTCCGCAAGAGGTGCGCAAGGCCGCGCTGTGGGCTTGGCTGCATGGACACTGGCGATCCTGGTGGTGACTTGGACAGGCGCGTCGATCACCGCCCGGGCCGATACCATCGTCTTGAAGAGCGGCGAGGTGGTCGACGGCTCGTTGGTTCAGGCGACACGCAACACGCTGATCGTCCGGCGAGCGATCGGCGGCATGCATCAGATGCCGCTTCAAGACATCGCGGAGGTGCGGATCGACCGGGCGCAGGGTGAGCAGATCTCCGGGCAGCTGCTGACTGGGCCGACGGCGTGTACCAGATTCGCTCAGGCGGCGAGGTGATCAGCATCAGCGAGGGCCGCATCTTGAGCCGTGCGCCGCTCGAGGCTGAACCCTCACAAACACCGCCGCGGCCTCGCGGTGCACGGACGGTGGACACGGCAGCAGTTGCTGCCCAGAGGATCGTCGCAACGCCTGTGGTCGCCAATGGCGACATTGCCGTCGTGCCTGCAGCCGAAACGATCGGCGCGCAAGCAGCAGAAAGCGACAGCCAGACAGTGGTGCTCAAAGCATCGGTCGACCCTGCGAAGCCGGGCGCCGCTGGCGTGGTCTTCACCATCGAGCTGTCGCGGCCCGCGCAACAGCCGATCGTGCTGATCTACGGAACCGTCGACGGGACCGCACGAGCCGGAACGGATTACGAGCCGCAGCAGGGTGTGATCACACTCGCTCCCGGTACCAGGAGCACGCAGGTGCGCGTGCCGCTGGTCGATCATCGGCGCCCTCGGGATGAGAGCCGATTTGAGCTTTTCCTGGCCGCGGATCCGAAGGTTGTGGTAGTCGTCGATCAGCGAATTGCCGCAACCATCCCAGGCGCGCATTGACCGGTTCAGGATTGCGACGCGAGCCGGTAATCATTGCAAGAGCGAGAACTACCAGTCCGGCTACGGGCTACTCGGTAAGGGCGATCGCCGAGAGCAGCAGGCCAAAGCGCTCGCCGCCCTGCCGCCGCGTCCGGCGTGCGCTGAAGAACCGCGCCTCGTCGGCCAGGGTGTCGTCAGGCATTGCCGTGCGATCATCGACGCCTGCCGCGGCCAGGCGGCGCAGCACATAGCCCTTGAGATCGAACAGCAGGCGATCGGAGCCTGCGACCGGTGCGAACAAGGGCTTGCTGCCCGGGTCGTTCGCCATGAACGCCGCCAGCATGTCGGGGCCGACCTTGTAGGAGGCTTGCGCGATGCAGGGACCGATGGCGGCGCGCATCGCCTCCCGCCGCGCGCCGAGCTTAGTCATTGCGTTGACCGTGGCCTCGATCACGCCGGCGAGCGCGCCGCGCCAGCCGGCATGGGCACAGCCGATCACGCCCGCCTCGCGATCGGCGATCAGCACCGGCGCACAGTCGGCACACACCACGCCGAGCGCGATGCCCGGACGATCGGTCACGAGGGCATCGGCCTCGACCGGCTGGTGTCCCGCTTCGTCCGCTACCACCACGCGGGCGCTGTGGACCTGGCGCACCGTGCAAAGGCTGTGCGCCGGCAGGTTGAGACGGCGCAGCGCCCGCGCGCGGTTCTCCGCCACCAGCGCCCGGTCATCGCCACTGGAGAAACCGCAGTTCAGCGAAGCGAACACCCCCTCGCTCACGCCGCCCTCGCGCGTGAAGAAGCCATGGCGCAGGTTCTCGAGCGCCGCGAGATTGCTGGCTTCGATCATGAGCTTCGCCGGATCATGGTCGCTCCGGGGACAACGTGGCTGCGGTGAAACCGGGCGGCGGCGGCGCGCCTGGCCTGGCCAAGGCCAGCACCTTGAACAGCTCGCCCATCGCGCCGCCATCGGTCAGGCGGAACAGCGCGGCGCGCAGCTCCCGGCGCTGCCCCGGCGTCGCGCGCCCGAGCAGGCGGGCAATGCGCAGATCGATCCCCATCGCGCGCAGGAACGGTCCCTGCGGCACCGGCCCATAGACCGCGGCCCCCGCAGCGCATGCGCCCTCGGCCAGCGTCCGGAAATCGACATGGCTCGATAGATCCGCCTCGCCGGGCGCGCACAGCACTGGCCAGGCAGCGTGGTCGCGCACCGCCTGCAGGGTGTCGCCGGTCACCTCTGCCCAGGCGCCGTAGTCGACCAGCAGCGCAACGCCGCCGTCCGCCGCGAGCCGCCTGCCGATCGCGGCGACGATTTCGCTGCGCCTCGGGCTGACTTCGGCGATCTGGCCGAGCGCGCGGTCGGTCGCGGGAAGTCTCTCGGCAAGCCCCGACGGCCGGTCGGACAGCGTGAACACCAGCCCGGTCCCCGCCAGATCGACCATGCGCTCAACCCAACCTCGCTCGGTTGCGACCAGCTGATGGACCGGCAGCGCGTCCAGGAACTCGTTGGCGACCAGCAGCATCGGTCCCGGCGGCACCTGCTCGAGCGCGGCGTGCCACCGAACCGTCTCACCGGGCAGGTGCGCGCGCTGCAGGGCGCGCAGGCGCTCGCTGGTCTCGACCAGATGGAGGCGCAGCGTCGCACGGAATCCCGGCACCTGCGCCGCCGCACGCAAGAGATCGGCCATCAGGGTGCCGCGACCGGGGCCGAGCTCGACCAGCAGGCAGGGATCGGGCCGGCCGATCTCGATCCATGCCCGGGCGAGCCAAAGCCCAACGATGTCGCCGAACACCTGGCTGATCTCGGGTGCGGTGACGAAGTCGCCGCTGGCGCCGAGCGGATCGTGCCTGGCGTAGTAGCCGAGCGTCGGATGGGTCAGCGCCAGATCCATGAAGCGTGCGATCGAGATCGGCCAGCCTGCCGGATCTCCTCGATCATCGCCGCCTCAAGAGCGCTCAAGGCCCGCGCGCCCGGCCCGGACGAAGCTCCACGCCACCAGAGCGAGGCCGACCACCAGCATCGGCAGCGACAGCAGCTGACCCATGGTGAGCCCGCCCCAGAGGAAGCCTAGATGGGCGTCGGGCTCCCGAAACAGCTCCGCGACCGAGCGCGCGACCGCGTAGCCGATCAGGAAGATGCCGCTGAGCCGGCCGGCCGTATTCGAATCCGCGGCCGCCACGCAAAGGCCGCCAGCACCGCGAACAGCACGATCCCCTCAAGCTCGGCCTCGTAGAGCTGGACTCGGATGACGCGGCTCCGCACCGCCATTCGGGAACACCATCCCCCATGGCACGTCGGTCGTGCGGCCGAACAGCTCGCCATTGACGAAGTTCGCCAGGCGGCCGAGGAACAGGCCGATCGGGATCGCGCAGACCACGGCGTCGCCGATCTCAAGGAAGGAGCGCTCGCGCAGATGGGCAAACAGCCACATGGCAACAATGACGCCCAGCACGCCACCGTGGAACGACATGCCGCCCTGCCAAACCGCAAGCGCCTCGAGCGGCTGGCCGAGATAGTGCAGGGGCCGGTAGAACAGGACGTAGCCGAGCCGGCCGCCCAGCACCACGCCCAGCGTGACGTAGAGCAGCAGATCGTCGACCTCGAGCGGGGTCAGCCGCCAGCCGGGGCGCTGCACCAGCCGGCGGACATAGCGCCAGCCGGCCACCAGCCCGATGATGTAGGCGAGCGCGTACCACCGGATCGCAAAGGGTCCGATCTCGATCAGGACCGGATCGATCGAAGGAAAGGCCAGCGCCAAGGTCGGCACGGCTGTCGCTTACGCCCGCTGCGCCAGGTCCGGGATCATGGCGCGGTTATAGGCGCAGGGCGCGCCGCGTCGCAAGCTGATGTACCCCGCAGCGCTGCCGTCCGGCGTACCTGGATCTGCCACGTCGGACCTGGGCCTGGACCGCCGAGGGAACTTCTGTTTGATTGCGCGTTGTCTATGCACGACGGAGCGGTGCGAAGCTTGAAGTTGCCGCCCGGAGAGGGATGAACGACAGGGGAAGCATCCAGATGACGCGACGACTGCAGGCCATGCTGAGCGTGGCCGTGGTGGCCCTTGCCAGCGGCTCCGTGCTCGCCCAGGAGGGCGACCCCGCGGCTGGCGAGAAGGTGTTCAACAAATGCAGGGCCTGCCATGTGCTCGACGAGGACAAGAACCGGGTCGGGCCCTATCTGCACGGCATCTTCGGCCGACCTGCCGGCACCGCCGAGGGCTTCAAGTACTCCAGCGCGATGAAGGACTCCGGGATCGTGTGGGACGAGACGACGATCGCGGAATATGTCGCCGACCCGAAGGCCTATGTTCCAGGCAACCGGATGGCTTTTCCAGGGCTGAAGAAGGAGGAGGACATCACCAATCTGCTGGCCTATCTAAAGGAGGCCTCGCAATAGGCGTAGCGCGGCGGCTCGAGGGCAAGGCGGCCCTGGTCACGGGCGGCGCACGCGGCATCGGGCTCGCGATCGCCGGCAGGTTCGTCGCCGAGGGTGCCAAGGTCGTGATCGGCGACATCGACGGCGCCGAAGCTTCGGTCGCAGCGGCCGCGCTCGGCCCTGCCAACGAGGTTCTGGGCCACCGCCTCGACATCACGCAGGAAGAGCAGATCGCGGCCACGGTAGACGAGGCGGAGAGCCGCTTCGGCCGCCTCGACATCCTGGTCAACAATGCCGCGGTCCTGGACATGACCACCTGGGACGAGCTGACCTACGCGCGCTTTCAGGAGGTGTTGCGGGTCAATCTCGACGGCGCCCTGCTCTGCGCCATGGCGGCGGTGCCGGCGCTCGAGCGAGCAGGCGGCGGGCGGATTCTGAACATCGCCTCGATCATGGGCCTGGTCGGCTCGAAGGAATCGATCCCCTATTCGACCGCCAAGGGCGGGCTGGTCAACCTGACTCGCTGCCTGGCCTGCGACCTCGCGGACAAGAACATCACCGTCAATGCGATCGCGCCCGGCTTCATCGACACCCGCATGGCCGTCACGCGTGAAGGCGGCCATGAGCATCAGACCGAGTACTTCAAGACGGTCTACCTGAAGTACGGCAAGATCCCGCTCGGCCGCGCCGGCACGCCGGACGACATCGCCGGGCCCGCATTCTTCCTGTGCTCAGACGACGCGCGCTACGTCACGGGCCAGATCCTGGCCGTCGACGGCGGCGTCACCATGACGTTCTGAGCGGCGCGGGAGGGGCCGGCGCGATTGCCGGCCCCCAAAAAATTCAGCGAATGCCGGCCTCGATCAGCGGCACCAGCGCGTCGATGGTCTTGGGCGTGACCACGCCCGAACCGGTGTTGATCGACAGCCCGGTGATGCCGTACTTCCTCGACAGCACGCACTGCGTGACCGGCAGGAAGCCTTGCAGGTAGAGCTGCTGGTCGAGGACCACGCTGATCCAGCCGTCCTGCAGGCCGTCGATGGTGGCCGGCACCAGATCGATGCCGCCGACGATCACCTCGCCGGGCTGCTTGCCGGCGTCCTCGAGGGCCTTCGGCATGAACGAGGTGACGTTGCCGTGCTGCGTGCCCATGGCCTTCACGTCGGGATTGGAGGCGAGGTAGCTGGTCAGGATCGGCACCGCGAGCGAGGCGTCGTTGTTCACCTCGGGGCTGATCTCGATGTAGTCGACCTGGAGGCCGGCATCCTCGAGCGCTTCCTTGAGGCCGCGGTCGCTCTGGCCGCGCTCGGCCTCGGCGAGCAGGCCATAGACCAGCGCCTTGTCGCCAGCCTTGAGCCCGCCGACCTCGATCATCTGCTTGCCGGTCAGCCAACCGCCGGCATACAGCTCGACCCCGGCATAGCCGAAGCCCTCCGCCTGGTACTGCTCGAACAGCTCGGTGAGCGGCGCGTTGCCGCTGGTGACCACGATGCCGCGCTCCTCGGCGTCGGCCACCAGATCCGCGAACGCGCCCGAGCCCGGGTGCCCCATGATCACGATGCAGTCGGGGTCGGCGGCCAGCGCCTCGCGGAAATGGTCCAGCATCTGCTCGGGCAGCCAGCCGGAATACTGTTCGATCAGGTCGGTGACGCCGAGCGCCTGCGCCGCGGCGCGCGCGCCGTTGGTGCGCGGTAGGGTCGCCCCGTCGCCCTCCGTGCCGCCCATCTGCATGTAGATCGTCATGCCTTCGCCGAGCGCCTCCTGCGCCGCCGCCGGCGCGGCTGCGCCCACAGCCAGAAGCGGCAACGCCGCCGTCAGGATCACGCCACGCCATGTCTTGCGCATGCTCGCCTCCCTGTGATTGGCCGCTCCCGCAGAGCGTTCCGGCGATCCTACTCGCCCGATGGGCAACGTAAAGCCCGATCGGCCCGCTGCCGGCGCGCTCAAGAGGCATGACCTTGCGCGATCCCTGTTTGGGTAGCGGACAGGAGGTCTCGTTCCGCAGCGTCCGTCTCATCGACCGGCTTTTGTCATGACCAGTCCGTCGTGCGATTTCAGCCGTAACGGCTGCTTTCGAGTCGACAAGCGGAAATAAGATATCGCGACACCGACCGCAGCTCGTGACCCAAACGGTCGTTTCGGACCACAGGCGTCGACGTTCGCTCGCCAGCCTAACGGTTGCCCATTCCCAGGCCCCGCAGTTCTTTGTCGCGCTGATCCACATTAGCGTGGCCCGGCGATTTTTCGGCTAGCAGTAACCCTCCATCCGGGACCCGGCCCATCTGGGGAATGTCGGTTAAGCGGAGGTGCTCATGAAAGGCTGGCTTGGTGCGATCGCGATAAGCATGGCTGTCTCGCCTGCACTCGCGCAAAACCCTTCTGATGCGTCCGTTCAGAAGTATCAGGATCTGAAATGGGAGAAGATTAACCCCGAGATGGGAAGCAAGTCGGCTGAAATCGCAGTCTTGCATGTAAACCCAACTACACAAGCTACAGAGATGCTAATACGTACCCCAAAAGACACCCATGTTCCAAAGCATTGGCACAGCGCTAACGAGACAATTACTATTATCCACGGCACTTTCATCATAGCACACGAAGGTGAAAGTGATCGGATGACGCTAGATGCAGGCTCCTTCGCCTACATGCCCGCCAAAATGATTTACGAAGCCTGGACGGGGTCGGATGGAGAGGCGATGTACTTCGTTACAGTTGACGGCGCGTGGGATATCAATTGGGTCACGACCAATTGACGACAGTGATAGATCGAAATGAATTGGCTTTGTAGTCACTCCATAACTAGGCGGAGATTGTGACAAATCCTTCTCCGCCAACACTTTCTTTCAATGAGCTGGCCGGCCCCCGCTGAGCTGGAGATTCTTTTGAGATTGCCGCGGAGCCGTCTCCACCGTTCATCGCGGACCACCGCTTGCGCGAGCAAGATCGGAACACAAACGCTCGTGTTGCCATGGGGATCGGAAGGACCGCTTGTGGGCTACAGGCGGAACTCTGGATCTGTCACCGCCGATGACGAGAATGCGGTGGTAAGCGGACATCGGACCGACCCGACTTGTGGTCACCCGCCGAGATCCTAAGCTCGCGTCGCGCTTGGCGTTGATCCGCTGAGCCGCCGATCGGTGATCATCGCGCGAAGCAAACGTTGATCGAGATCGTCGGTTCAGCTCCACAAACCTTCGCTCCAAGTCCCGTTCAGGCAGCGTGAGAGCACTACGTTCCGAAAACCCTCTCGCACTTCGGTTTTGCAAGTCCGCAGGAACCGTCGATCCCAAAACGGCGACCGATCCATTCATGTGTCAATGAGATGACGTTGACGCTTGACGTTATTGCCTCAGGCCCGAAAAAGGTTGGAATGACAGCACGTTACGGGCCGAATAGCGTCAATTGACGCTTTTCTGACGTGCGGCCTTGGGTCTACACTGGTCACCCCTGTGCACCAACACGACCGATGCCGGTGATGGCGCTTCAGCTTACCACATCACAAGCGTGCCCGATGGCACGAGCGACTTCGCAGTCTGAGGCGTGCCCGACTCCGCGACGGTTTCAAGAGCCGTGATGTATCTGCAGGTGAGCAGGGTAGACAGGCACCGATCATGCCAGATGGCATCCGGGCTTGCGCCGCCCGGCGCAGTATTCGTCGATGATCTGACGAAAACGCGTCGCGCCGAAGCTCGGGAAATGGCCGCCATGGACTACGGACACCGGCAGAGTGCGGAGCTTGTTCATGGTCGCGAGGTAGTCGTTGCGGTCGGAGTGATAGGCGTCATCGATCAGCGGACCGTCATAGATGATGTCGCCGGACAGGAAGATGCGGGTGGCGCGCTCGAACAGGCCGATGCCGCCGGGGGAATGGCCGGGCGTGTGCACGACCTCGAAGGTGCGGTCGCCCAGATCCACGATGTCGCCATCCTCGAGCTCGCGGCCCGCGGGCGCGGGCGGTACGCGGTATCGCGCGGCGTCCCAGCCCTCCGGCAGGCGATCGAACATGTCGTCGGTCGCATAGCGCTCGGCGAGCGTCCACTCGGCGCGGGGGTCGGCGAGAATTCGCGCCTCGGCATGGTGGACGCAGCGGTCGGAAAACTCGTGGTGGCAGCCGATATGGTCGAAATGCGTGTGGCTCGCGACACAGACCAGCGGCCGGCCGGTCACCAGAGGGACGTGGCGGCGAAGGCTGAAATGGCCGAGGCCGCTGTCGAACAGCAGATCGCGGTCGCGGCCGCGCACATGCCACATGTTGCAGCGGTAGAACGGCTTGATCCATGGCTCATGGATCAGCGTGATGTCGTCGGCCATGCGGATCGTCTCGTACCAGTAGCGTGCCCTGACCAGGTCGGCATCGGCCATGGCTCACTCCTTGAGCACGATGATGTCGTCCGGGCTGCAATGCAGCTCCACGCGTTCGCCGACCGCGAGCGACCTGGCGAGAGGGACGTGGACGGTGAAGTTCAGTCCTGGATCGGCTTCGGAGGCGATACTGGCCCGCTTGAAGCCACCCTGGAAGACGAGATCGCTCACGGTTCCGGCGCCGAGGCCGATATGATCGTCGGGCGGGGCACCGAGGCCGATGCTTTCGGGGCGGATGGCGACGAAGATGCCGTCCGTTGATCCATCCGCGTTCGCCAGGTCGGGGGCAGCGTGGGCGATGACGCGACCCGGGACGATCGTGCTCTCGCCCATGAAGGTGGCGGCAAAGCGGGTGCGCGGACGCCGATAGACCCGCTCTGGCGGGCCCGTGTCCTCGATCCGCCCGTTGCTCATGACCACGCAGAGATCGGCGAGCGCCATGGCCTCCTCCTGGTCGTGGGTGACGTGGACGAAGGCGGTGCCGACGCGTTTCTGGATGGCCTTCAGCTCGTCCTGCATCTGGCGACGGAGCTTGAGGTCGAGCGCGCCGAGCGGCTCGTCGAGGAGCAACACCGCCGGCTCGACCACGAGCGCGCGGGCGAGGGCCACGCGCTGACGCTGGCCGCCGGAGAGCTCGTGGGGCTTGCGCTCGGCGACGTGCTCGAGGCCGACCAGCGAGAGCGCCTCACGGGCGACGCGGCGGCGCTCCGCCCGGGCAACCCCCTTCATCATCAGCCCGAAGCCGACATTGGCCCCGACACTCATATGGGGAAACAGGGCGTAGTCCTGAAAGACCGTCGTGGTGGGGCGCCTGGCGGGGGGCACGTTCGTGCAGTCCACGCCGGCGATCAGAACGCGGCCCTCGCTCGGCGCCAGGAAGCCGCCGAGGATGGACAGGAGCGTGGTCTTGCCCGATCCGGAGGGGCCGAGCAGCACGGTGTAGCTCGCGGGCGCGATGCTGAGCGAGATGCTGTCCAGTACCCGGACCGCGCCGAATCTGTGGGAGACGGCCTGAATCTCGACCAGCGGTGCGGTCACTTCCGCGGCTTCCCGAAAACGACGAGCTCGAGGACGAGGACAAGGATGATCGACACGCCGAAAACCAGGGAGCCGACGGCATTGGTCTTCGGGTTGAGGCCGGATCTCAGAAGGCCCCAGATCTCCACCGGCAGGGTGGTTTCGAACTGGGTGAGCAGGAAGGCGATCACGAATTCGTCCCACGAGAAGGTCATCGCCAGGAAAAAGCTCGCGAACAGCGCCGGCCAAAGCATGGGCACGAGCACGAGCGCGAGCACCTGCCAGCTGCGCGCGCCGAGGTCGCGGGCGGCGCGCTCGGCGTACAGCTGGTGGTCGCCCATCTGGGAATAGATGATCGCAAAGCACAGCGGGAGGTTGATCACGACGTGGCCGATGCCGGCGGCCACGAGCGATTTGGCGACGCCCATCGCGTTTAACAGAATGAGCAGGCCCATACCGATGATCAGGTAGCTGACCATCAACGGGGCGGTGACGAGCGTACGCAGAGCCGCGGCGCCGGGCAGGCGGAAGCGGGCGAAACCGTAGGCCGACAGGAAGCCCAGGAGGACCGCGACCAGGGACGACAGGACCGCGACCGCGATGGAGTTGACGAGGCCGGCGGTCAGCCTGCGGTCACCAAGAACGGCATCGTACCAGCGCAGGGACGGGCCCGTGAAGGGCGGCACGGGAAAAAGGCTTCCCTGGAACGAGAACAGGACCAGGACCGCGACTGGCAGGAAGATGAAGGCGTAGACCGCCAGGGCGTAACCGGCGGTGAGAATCGCGACCACTCTCCTCATCGCGCTTCATGCCCGCGCGATCTTGAGCCAGCGGGCGCAGGCGAGATAGGCGATGGTCACCACCGCCATCAGGATGAGCGCCAGCGCCGGAGGCCGAGGGAAAGTCGCCGCGCCGGCCGATCTGCATCATGATCAGCTGGGGCATCAGCAGCTCGTTGTTGCCGCCGAGGATCTGCGGGGTGATGTAGTCGCCGATCGCCAGAACGAAGGTGAGAAAGGCGCCGACCATGATGCCGGGAAGCGTCAGGGGCAGCACCACGTAGAGGAAGGTCTGGAGGCCATTCGCGCCCAGATCGGCAGCGGCCTTGCGGTAGCTTGGCGACAGCTGCTTGAGATTGGCGAAAATGGTCAAGGTCAGCAGCATGACGAAGAAATGCACGAAGCCGGTGACGGTCGCAAAGCGCGTATTGGCGATCTGGACGGGCTCCGCGAGCAGGCCGACGCCGACCAGGGCCTTGTTGACGACGCCGTTCTCGGCCAGCACCAGGAGCCAGCTGTACGAGCGCACGACATAGGACGTCCAGAACGGCAGGACGGCGAGCATCAGGCCGAGGCGCTGCCAGCGCTCCGGCACGATCTCGGCCAGAAACCAGGCGAAGGGATACGCAAGGACGACCGAGACGAGAGTGACGACGATGGTCACCTCGAGCGAGGCGACCAGCGCCCGCCAGTAGCTTTCGTTGGCAAAGAACTGCGCGTAGTTGGAAAGGCTCGGGCCCTCGCCGGTGCCGAGAGCGGTCAGGCTAACCCAGACCATCACCAGGAGCGGCAGGATGAAGAACGCCGCCGTCCAGACGAGGGCCGGGCCGACGTAGGCCCATGGCGTCCATCGCTGCGCGGTGCGCTCGGCCGCCATCGCCTCGGAGCCCCAGTCAGCCGCGCCGCGCCAGCCGTATCTGCCGTGATTATTGGGCCTGCAGCATGTCCGTCCAGACGTCCTGCATCTTCTTGTCGAGGGCCTCATCGGGCGCGGGGTAGAGCTGAGCGCGCTCAAGAAACTCGGGCTGCTCGTCGAAGCGCAGCACGGCCTTCTGCTCGTCGGTGAGCGCGGCGTTCCGGTTCGCGGGCATGCCCCAGTAGCACGACGAGGTCGCGAGTTGGGCCTGGCCCTCCGGGCTCATGATGTACTGGATGAACTTCAGCGCCAGATCCTTGCTCTCGCTGTCGGCGAACATGGCGAGCGACTGCGACCACAGGATCCCGCCTTCCTCTGGGATAGAGAAGTCGAGCGCGGGATTCTCCGCGGCGAGCACGGCGGTGACCCATTCACCCCCGCCGACGAGGATGTCGGCCTCACCGGTCGCGAGCGCGGTCTGGCTGGCGGTGACCTCGCCGACCAGGCGGGCATTGGCCTTCCACTTGAGGAGTACGTCCTTGATGGCGGGGAGGTCGTCGGCGGTGAGATCGGCGGTCTTCCTGCCGGTCGCCAGAGCGGCTATGCCGATGACCGGCAGGTAGTAGTCGTAGATGGCGATCCGGCCCTGGTATTTCGGATCGGACAGGGAGGTCAGGGTCCGCATGTCCGCGACATCGACCTCGTCGCGGTTGAAGCCGATCGTGTTGTAACCGAACTTCTCGGTGATGCCGTAACGCTTGCCGTCGGCCATGGTGAACTGGTCCAGCCGCACCTGCGGATACAGGTCCGCGATGGGCAGCTGGTCCTCCGGCAGGGGCGCGAACAGTCCCCTCTCGACGCCGCGCCGGACGTCGATCGAGTTCGATCACCATCACGTCCCAGTCGCCGGGCTGGGACTGCTCGACGATGGCCAGGCCGGCGCCGGTGCCCTCGTATTCCTTGACATTGACGGTGACGCCGTTGGTCTCCTCGAACGGCCCGAGCAGCTCCGGATCCGCATGGTCGCACCAGACCAGCGCGTTCAGCGAAGTCGCACGCACCGCGGTCGGAGCCATGGCCGCAGCGATCACGGCGAAGATCGTGACGACCCCGTACAGGCGTCGGCATGCGGCCGAGCGTCCGATTGTGGGCAGCATCTCCTCTCTCCCGTCGTTCCTCAGCATCCCATGTGCCGCAGTATCCCTGGCTTTCCGCCTATCGGCAACATAGCCTCTTGGGGTTCTCGAAAAATCGCTGGCGGAAGAGGGCGGAACGTGATTCTTGGCCATATGTTGTGGTGGGCATCAAACCGAGTACCAGTTCCAGGGCGCAGCTGTCGTTCATGCGTTTTCGTCGGTCTCGCGCTGAAGGACTGGGTGTCGGATGCCAAGACCATGGCTGAACAGCTAGGAACCCTCTACCTGCACCCGAAGCTCCAGGTCGCGTGCTGTTCATGCCAGCCCAGCGGCCCATTCCCTAGCATCTCCGCGAGCCTCAGTCCCTTCGGCTGCCGTCCGTCGAGGATCGCCTCGACGATGTCAGGCGCCAGGCAAGTTAGCGGCAGGAGCCGGCAGACGTAGGCGTCCGTGACGCCTTCCTGCTCCGCAAGGTCGGTGATCGACTTTGCCTGACCGCTCTCGATCCTCCGCCGCCAGCGATGCGCGCGAACGAGCGCCTTGATCAGGGTCTCGTCTCGGCGCGGCTTCGGCGTCGGCGTCGCTGACCCTTCGGGGGTCATGATCTATCTGATGGACGCGACCACCACGCTGGCGCTGATTCATGTAACGGCTGCTCGGAGCTCAGGGCTTGCCGACGCGGAGCGTGAACGGCACCCGGCCGCCCTCGGAATCGACGACGTACATCTTGACCCTGGGCAGGATCCGCTCCATCGCCTCGAGGTATAGCCTTGAGCGGGTGATCTCGGGCGCCTTGCGATATTCCTCGAGCACCGCGAGGAAACGATCGGTGTTGCCGATCGCCTCGGCGATTCGCTGCTGCTTGTAAGCCTGCGCCTCGCGCACGACGGCATTGGCCTCGCCGCGTGCCTTTGGGATCGTATTGTTGGCGTACATCCGCGCCTCGTTCCGGCTCTTCTCGCGATCGGCCATGGCGTCGGTCACGTCCTGGAAGGCCTCCGCGACCGATGGGTCCAGCGTGATCGTCATGATGTTCGAGGAGGTGATCTGGATGCCGCTTTGGTAGCGGTCGAGCATCGCCTGGGTCGCGGTCTTGACCTGCTCCTGAATGGTGAGCCGGCCGGTGGTCAAGACCTCGTCGACCGCCATGGCGGTCACCGTCTTGGTCAGGACGGTCTCGGCAAGATGGCCAATCAGCGTCTGAGGATCCCTGATCTGGAACAGGAAATCGGCCGGGCTGCGGATCACGTATTGCAGCACCAGCGCGATGTTCAGGATGTTGGTGTCGCCGGTCAGCAGCTCCATCCCGACCACGGTCGACTGCTCGCCCTGGGGCAGGGCAAAGCCGACGCCGGTCGTCATCACGCTCGTGGTTTTCACGACGTCGACCCGATCGACCGGCCAGGGCAGGCGATAGTGCATACCGGGGCCGACCCGCGCCGCGATCGCGCCAAAGCGGCGGACTACCGCCTGCTCGTCGGTGTCGACCAGGTAGAAGCCAGTACCGAGATAGGCCGCGACGAGCAGCGCCAGCCCGAGGCCGAGCCAGCGCCAGCGGCTCCTCGGTCCGGCCTGCCGGCGGCTCATGGCACCGCCTCCGTCGGTGTTCCGGCGCCAGGCTCCGCCTCGGCGCGCGGTCGGCCATCCAGATGCTCGCCCGGCGCGTCGTCGGCGACCGGCGCCTCCGGCGCGATGACCGGTGGCCGGCTGATCACGCCCTCGGCGTGCAGGATCGCAAGGATCTCGGCGTCGGCCCGCAGGAACAGCGTGGTCCTGTCGTCGAGAAACTTCTCGTACGCCTGGAGGCTGCGCAGGAACTTGTAGAACGCCGGGTCCTGGCTGAAGGCGTCGGTGTAGACGTCCATCGCCCGGGCCTCGCCCTCGGCCCTGATCCGGGCCGCCTCGCGATCGGCCTCGGCGGAGATTCTGGCCTTCTCCCGATCAGCCGCGGCGATCATGCGCGTCGCGTCGCGCTCGCCTTCGGAACGGAACTGCGTTGCGATCCTGCCGCGCTCGGCCTCCATGCGCTCGAACACGCTTTGCCGGTTGCCCTCCGGCAGGTAGAGCTGGCGCAGATCGACCTCGACCACCTCGATGCCGAACGCTGGCAGAGCGTAGGCCTGGACTGCGCTGCGGACCTCGGCGACCAGGTCGTCGAACCGGCTTCGGCCGACTTCGGCCGAGACGAACGAGGCGAACGGGTAGTTGCCGAGCGCGGCGCCGATCTCGGCGAGCACGACGTCGGCGAGCTGGAGGTCGGCGCCTGCGGGAGTCCCGACCGTCTCGAGGAACCGCCTGGGGTCGGCGACCCGCCAGAGCGCGAGGCTGCGAACCACGACGTTCTTCTTGTCGGCGGTGAGATATTCGGCCTCGCCCGGCCTGGAATAAAGCAGCCGGCGGTCGACCGTCAGCACGCGATCGAACGGCAGCTTGAGGTGGAGGCCCGGCGTCTCGACCACGCGGACGATCTGGCCGAACCGGCTGACCACGCCGTATTGGGTGACATCGACCGTGAACAGCGCACCGTAGAGCGCCACGAGCAGGAGCGCGGCTGCGAGCAGGAGGAGCAGGCGCCGGACAGCAGACGCCCCGGCAGTTGTCAGCCGGTTGCCGGTCGCCGTCATTTGGCAGCCGCCCCGAGCGGCTCGAGGAGCCACAGGTCGAGCTCCTTCAGATCGTCGGCGCCTGGCCGCACGAACTTCTGCACGCCGGGCAGCACGGCTTCGATCGTCTCGAGCTGCAGGCGAAAGCGGGTCAGTTCCGGCGCCCGCCGATAGGCGTCGACCTGAAGGCCGAAGCCCGCCGCCTCGCCCTCGGCACGCAGGATCCGAGCTTCCTTGAAGGCGAGCGCGTCCTCGATCGCGGCCGCAGCCTCGCCCTCAGCCCGATTTACGTCCTCCACCGCGAAGGTTCTGGCGCGGTTGATGGTCCGGAGCTTGTTCTCCTGCGCGCTCGCCACGTCACGGAACGCGTCGTGGACCTCCTTCGGCGGGTGCACGTAGAGCAGGCGCATCGACAGCAGCTCGATGCCGGCGCCGTAGTCATCGAGGAGCGCCTGCACCCGCTCCCTGGTGCGCTGCTCGATCGCGCCGCGCTCGACCGTGTAGAGCGCATCGATGCTGCTGGTGCCGACGATCCCGCGCAACGCGGCAAGCGTCAGGCTGCGCACCAGCGCCTCGGGCTCAGCGAGCTGGTAGGAGAACGCGACCGCATCCCCGACCTGGTACTGCACGCTGAACCGGAGATCGATCAGGTTGCCGTCGCCGGCCAGCAGGAACGCTTCGTCCGGCACGCTCTGCTGCTCGAACCAGGCACCGGTCGCCTGAATCGCGTTCGGCACCGGGTTCGATGGTCCGCCCACGGTCAGGCGGTTGCGTGCGAGCGTCCGGGCGCCAAGGTCGGCGGTGCCGCTGCGGAACCCGAACTCGACCCGGCGCACGAGATCGGTCGGCACGATCTGATGGCTCTCGAACGGCCGGGGCAGACGATAGTGCAGTCCCGGCGCCAGATCGGGGGCGACGATCGCGCCGAACCGGGTCCGGACGCCGACCTCGCCCGGCTGGACGCTGAACAGGCCGGTCGCGAGGTAGAGCAAAAGGAGCGCCGCAAGCGCGCCGAGCTTGAGCCGGATCGGCGTCAGCCCCATGGCGTGCAGCTCCGCGAGCCGCTCGCGCAGCCAGAGCGACTCGCCCCGGAGCAGGCGGAGCGCATTCATCACGACCAGCACCGAGGCCCCGACGTCGGCGGCGATAGCGCCCCAGAGCGTGGCGTAGCCGGCAAACGTCAACGCCACGAACAACGCCTTGACGGCGAGCGAGAAGGCAACGTTCTCGCGGATGATGGCGAGGGTGCGACGCGAGTGATCGACTAGCCAGGGGAGTTTCCCGAGGTCGTCGGTCATCAGCGCGATGTCGGCAGTCTCGATCGCGGCATCGCTGCCCGCTGCGCCCATGGCGATGCCGAGGCTCGCCCGCGCCATGGCCGGCGCGTCGTTGACGCCGTCGCCGACCATGGCGACGGTCCGGTACTTCGAGACCAAGTCCTCGACCGCCCTGACCTTGTCCTCGGGCAAGAGCTCGGCATGAACCTCGTCGATGCCGAGCTGGCGCGCGATCGCCTCGGCGGTCGCCCGGTTGTCGCCGGTCAGCATGATCAGGTGCTCGACGCCGCGCGATCGCAGGTCGGCGATCACGCCCGCAGCCTCCGGCCGCACCGTATCGGCCACCGCGATCAGCCCGCAGACATGCCGCTCGTTGCCGATGACTACGACCGTCCGACCGGCCCGCTCGAGCGCCGCGGCCTGATCGACCACCTCGCTGGTCTCCTGGCCGCGTTCCATGAGGTAGCGGTGCGAGCCAAGCCAGAAGGTCTCGCCCCGGAACCGGCCGAGAACGCCCTTGCCCTGGAGGACCTGTACCCCGTCTGCCGGCACGATCTCGATCCCGCGCCGCTCGCCGTACGCGACGATCGCCTTGGCGAGCGGATGGGCGCTCCGCGCCTCGAGGGCTGTGGCGCGCTCGATCAGCTGCTGCTCGCTGTGGCCGTCGAAGGGGACGACCCCTACCACGGCCGGTTGCCCCCAGCTCAACGTGCCGGTCTTATCGAATGCCATGGCCTTGAGGACGGCAGGCTGCTCGACGTAGGTGCCACCTTTGATCAGGACCCCTTCCCGGGCCGAGGCGGCAAGCGCCGCCACGATGCTCACCGGCGTCGAGATCACGAGCGCACAGGGGCAGGCGATCACCAGCAGGACGAGCGCGCGGTAGAACCAGTCAGCCCACGCCGCGTCGAACAGCACCGGTGGCACGACGAAGATCGCGAGCGCGAGCGCGATCACCGCCGGCGTATAGACGCGGGCGAACCTCTCGACCCACTGCTCGGCCCGGGCGCGCCGGCTGTGCGCCTGCTCGACCATGCGCGTGATGCGGGCGAGCGTCGTGTCCTCGGCGACCTTGGTGCTCTCGACCTCGAGTGCGCCGTCGCCGTTGATCGTGCCGGCGAACACGTCACCACCGGGCTCCTTGCCGACCGGCATGCTCTCGCCGGTGATCGGCGACTGGTCGACCGCGCTCGTCCCACCGACGACGCGACCGTCGAGCGCGATGCGCTCGCCCGGCCGGACGATGAAGCGCGTGCCGACCTGGGCGGACGCCGCCGCGATCTCTCGCTCCTCGCCGGTGGCCGACAGCGCGCGCACAATCGGGGGCGACAGGTCGAGCAGCGCGGAGATCGCGCGGCGCGCCCTACCGACGCTCCAGCTCTCGAGCGTGAGCGACAATGCGAACAGGAAAGCGACCGTCGCTGCCTCGAACCATTCGCCGATACCGATCGCGCCGGTAATGGCGATCACCATCAAGAGATTGATGTCTGGCCGCAGGCGCCGGGCGGCGTACCACGCCTTCACCAGCACGTAGCGGACGCCGAAGGCGATCGCGAACCCGTAGGCGACGACCTCGGGGAGCGGCGTGGTCTGGCCGCTGTGCCCGAGCAGCCGCAGCGCTTCCCAGATCCCGCCCGCGAGCCAGGCATGCAGCACGAGGCCTGTCAGCACCGAGAAGCCGCTGAGCGCGGTCAACCAGACCTGCAGGCGGCGATGGCGCTCGTTGGCACCATCCTCGTCTCGGCCCGGCTCCCAGCGGCTGGCGATCATGCCGGTGCGCTGGACGGCGGCCGTGATGTCGCGATCGGGCACGTGCCGCGCATCCTCGGCAACCGTCATCCGGCCGTTCAGGACGTCGAACGCCAGGCGGTCCTCGCCGCCCACGAGCGGCCCGAGCTCGCGCTTGAGGACCGCGACCTCCTCGGCGCAGTCCAGACCCGAGACCTTGAAAACTCGCCCCCTCGGACGGGCCTGCGCCGAGACGTCCGCGCCATGATCATGGCCACGGCAGGCGTGATCGCCGGTATGGCCTTGCGCGTTCGCCTGATGAGGGTGCGTGACCACTAACGAACGGCCAAAAGCCGCCCCGACCCGACGGGCACGAGAACCGCAACTAAGCCCGCGAGCACCAAGCTCGAACAGCAGGACGACCCCTCGCAAGTCTCGGGATCAGGAAATCGACCATCGTCCTCCTCTGGAAGGGGCTGGAGAGCGCCCGTCGGACGCGTCTCCAGCCAGTGATGGGTGTCTACTTCTTGTTATCTCCTCCGGCAGGTACTTCTTCTCGATCTGGCAGGCGACCGAATACTGTGGGTCGACCACGTTGGCGACCTCGATCCGGGCCGCCTGGCCCAGAAGCTGGAGCGCCTCGTACTTGTCGTAGCCGTAGTCGGCCACCAGCCAGTTGACCAGATCAGAGCAGGCGATCCGGAGCGCGTCGATCAGCGGCCGGGTGCTGCCGATCGACATGATCACCTCGTCGTTCTCGAGCCTCGGCCAGGCGATCGTCTTGCCCTTGATCAGATCGACCGTGAACGTGGTGTCGAACGAGGTCTCGATCGCCGCGCCGTCGATCTCGCCGTCGCCCTGGGCGGCGTGGCCGTCACCGAGCATGAACAAAGCACCCGGCTCGTACACCGGGAAGTACATGGTGACGCCCTCGACCACCTCGTTGTAGTCCATGTTGGCGCCGTGCGGCCCCGGCGTCAGCGAGCTCCAGCACTCCTTGCCGGCAGGCGCTGTGCCGATCGTGCCGAAGAACGGCCGGAGCGGCACCTCGACCTGGCCGATCTTGCTGTTCGGCAGGTCGAGGATGCCGACGTTGCGCTCGGCATCCAGGCGCCAGATGAACAGCTTGTCCGGCACCGGGTCGGTGATCATGGCGGTCTTGTACTCGGGCGCGAGCGCGCCGAAGTACGGGATCGATGCGCCCCAGCCGAAGTCCCGATTCAGGCTGATGTCGTCGATGTGGACGACCAGCGTGTCGCCGGGCTCGGCGCCCTCGATGTAGAACGGTCCGGTCTGCGGGTTGACCGCCGACAGGTCGAGCTTCGACATCACGGTCGTGTCGCTGGTCGAGAACACGTCGTTCGACGCATCCCGGGTGCTGGTCTTAACCGTGTCGCCGGGATTGATGCGCAGCGCCGGCGGATGGGCATGGCAGTAAGTGAAATAGACGGTGTCGCCCGGGTCGTACTCGACTTCTGCCGCGAGCGCGGGCGTGCCCAGCGCGACGGCCAGGCCAGCAGACAGGATCGACAGGCAGCCGGTTCGCGGATCGGATACGGATCTTGTTCATTTTGAGTTGTCCCCCCTTAGATCTCACTGTGATTGGCCGCATGCGGCCTCTTCTGGTTGATCGGCTCAGCGCATCGGCGTGTCCTCCTCCGCTCGGCGACGCCGGCCGGCTCGTCGCCGCTGTAGTAATCGCTGTCGTAGAGCAGCCCGAACAGCTCGGAGTTGGCCGGCAGGACCATGGTGGTGCCTGGCCGCACGAACTTGCGGCTGGCCTCCATGGTCCTGAGAAACTGGTAAAACTCCGGCGCCTCGCCGAGCGCATCGGCATAGATCCGGGCGGCCTCGGCCTCACCCTGGCCGCGGTGCTGCTGGCCGACGCGGTACGCATCGGCCAGCCGTCGGGACTTCTCCTCGGCGGCCGCGGCGCGGATCTTGAGGCCCTCCTCCTCGCCCTCGGAGCGGTACTTCATGCTGATCTGCGCGCGCTCCGACTTCATGCGGGCGTAGACCCGCAGCCGGTTGCGTTCCGGGAAATCGAACCGCTGCAGCTGGACGCCGACCAGCTCGATGCCGTAGTCGCGCCGGGCCCGCTCGGCCAGCGTGCCGCTCACCTCCTCGAGCAGGGCATCGGCCCGGTAGGTCGCCGGCGCCTTTGCCACGAAAGCCTCGAGCGGGGTCCGGCCGATCGCTGCGCCGAGCTCGGCGAACAGGATGTCGCTGAGCCGCGCTTCGGCGCCGGTCCGGTCGAACACCGTCTCGAAGAACTTTCTTGGCTCGGCGATGCGCCAGAGGATCGCGCCGGACGCCACGACCGCAGTCTTCTCGAGGGTCAGGAACTCGCCCTGCGGCGGCGTGTAGACGAACAGCCGGCTGTCGAACTTCTGGACGCTCTGATAGGGGAGCTTGAGGCCGAGACCCGGCGCCGTCACGACCTGGACCGGCTCGCCGAACTCGGTGACGACGGCGTGCTCGGCCTGGTCGACGACGAAGAAGCAGAACGGCACCAGGCAGAGGACGGCGACCGCAAGCGCCGCAAGGACCATGGTCCGCGGACGTGCTCGGAACCCTGGATCCTGGTCGCCGTCGAGATCCTGGGACGGCTGCATGTCTGCGCCTCTCCCCGCTCCGATCAGCGCATCTTGGAGCAGCTCAACTGATGGTACAAGCTGATCCTTCGGGGCCGCGCCGAGGATCGCTGCGATCGAGCCCATCGTAAGCGTCCTTGGACGACCACCCGGCGATCGCCGATGTCAGTGATGCGGTACGCGGCCGAGCCGCGTGGCGCACGCCGCAGCGGCTCGGAAGCAACAGCGATTTATGGCCGGCATCAGTAGGTCAACTCCTCCAAACCGTGCCTGGTGCGGCTCCAGCCGGCCGATCTAACGCGCTGCTCCTCCCATATGAGCGGTTTGTTTCCCAGCATCTCGGCCAGCCTGAGCCCCTTCGGCTGCCGCCCGTCCATGATCACCTCGACGATGTCCGGCGCCAAGCAGGTGAGCGGGAGCAACCGGCAGACGTAGGCGTCCGTGACGCCTTCCTGCTCCGCAAGGTCGGTGATCGACTTCGCGCCGGCCGCTCTCGATCCGTCGCCGCCACCGGTGCGCGCGCACGAGCGCCTTGATCAGGGTCTCGTCGCGGCACGGCTTCGGCGCCGGCACCGCCGCCCCCTCCGGCGTCATGATCAGCTTCCGGCCGCCGCGGCGCTGCAGCCGATTGGGATACGAATCGTCAGGGTCTCAGATCAAACAGTGGTAGCCCGCGTTCATGGAAGCCTTTTCGTTAGGCACGGGAGGTGGTCATTCAGAAGCGCACTGGGGCTAATCCTCAGTTCAAGCGTGTATGCAAAACCTACCAGCCGTACCTGTGCGCCAGCGCTTTTAACAAGGTCGGCGCGTAGCAGCGCCAAGCGGCCGATTCAATGCCGCGCGGCCGCGAGATCCTTCGGCTTCATCCTTGACGCCTCTCGCCTCTGAGTTGGATGATCAGGCCCGAGCCAGCAACTTCCGCTTGCCGGGTATCAATCTGGGGGGCAGTCATGGCGAAATTGGCGATCCGCACGGCCGCGGGCATGGCCGCAGCCTTGGCCGCAGGGTTCTGGGCGTCGGCGGCGGTTGCCGGCCCTGTGACTAGCGAGGATCTCCTCAACGCCCAAAGCAACGCCGCCGAATGGCTGATGTATGGTCGCGACTATCGCAACCAGCGCTTCAGCCCACTCGCCCAGATCACGCCCGAGAACATCGCGCAGCTTCGGCCGGTGTGGGCGTTCTCGACTGGCGGCAAGCTGGGCGGCCTCGAAGCGACACCCCTGTTCAACGATGGCGTGCTCTACTTCTCGGCCGACTACTCGCGCGTCTTCGCGGTCGACGCCAGAAGTGGCACGGTGCTCTGGTCGTTCGAGCCAAAATACGAGGAAGGTTTGGAGGCCATGGTGTGCTGTGGCCCGGTTAACCGAGGCGTGGCGCTCAAGGACGACCTGGTGTTCGTCAATACCCTGGACGCCAAGCTCTATGCGCTCAAGGCCAAGGACGGCTCGGTCGCGTGGCAGCAGACGCTCGGCAACTGGCAAGAGGCCGTCACCGCGACCGGCGCGCCGTTGGTGGTGGGCGACAAGGTGATCGCCGGCATCGCCGGCGCCGAGTACGGCGTGCGCGGCTACCTCCAGGCCTTTGACGCGAAAACCGGTAAGGAGGTCTGGACCACTTACACCATCCCCGGGCCGGGCGAGCCCGGCAACGAGACCTGGCCCGGCGACACCTGGATGCGCGGCGGGGCTACCACCTGGCAGACCGGGGCCTACGACGCCGAGACCAACACGCTCTATTGGGGCACCGGCAACCCGGGCCCGTGGAATTCGGATCTGCGCAAGGGCGACAACCTTTGGAGCTCGTCGGTTCTCGCCCTCGATCCGGACACCGGCAAAATCAGATGGGGCTTTCAGTACACGCCGCACGACGCATGGGATTACGACGGCAACAACGCGCCAATTCTGATCGACCGGGAGATCGACGGACGGCCGATCAAAGGGGCGGTACAGTCAAACCGAAACGGCTTCTTTTATGTGCTCGATCGCTCAAGCGGCAAGTTCATCTATGCCGTGCCGACGATCGATGGCATCAATTGGACCTCGGGTCTCGACCCCAACACCGGCCGACCTAAGATCAACGAAGACAAGGTGCCGCGCGCCGGTGGCCCGCCGATCCAGCCCATCGTGCCCGGTCTCGAGGGCGGCACCAATTGGTTCCCGATGGCCTACAACCCAGACCTTGGCTACGTGTTTTTTGCCACCAATCGGTGGGCGATGTCGATGACCGCATGGAAGGCCGAGGATGTCGTCTACAAGGCCGGCGACGTTTACTGGGGCGCCGACTATCAGATGTTCCGCTTGGATAAGGAGATCGGCTACATCAAGGCCTTCGACATCGCCAAGAAGCAATTCGCGTGGCAGGTGTCGAGCCCGCTGCCCTTGTTCTCCGGCATGCTGGCAACCAAGAGCGGCCTGGTGTTTACCGGCGACGAGCTCGGCTACTTCATGGCGCTCGACGGCAAGACCGGCGAGGTGCTCTGGAAGTTCCAGACCGGTTCGGGCATCAACGCTTCCCCGATCACCTACGAACTGGACGGAACGCAGTATGTCGCCATCCTCTCGGGCCTGGGCGGCGATCCGAGCTTCTACTACTCAGGGCCAAAGGGCGGCATGCTCTGGGTATTTGCGCTCGACAGCAAGGCGATCGAGACCGAGGCCATGAACCCGGTTCCGATCGAGGGCGCGCTGCCGACCTACGGCAAGTGATCTATCGGCAGCTCCAGCGACTGACGGCCACGATGCGTTCCATCGTGGTGGCCGCGGGGTTGGTTCGCGGCGTTCGGGTCTTCGCTCCTGGACGGTGTCGGCGGCCAAGCCGACGAGATCGCCGCCAATCCGTATTTGGGCAAGGCGACCGCGATCGACGAAGGTCGGCAGATATACCGCTCGAAATGCATTAGCTGCCACGGACGCGCCGGAGGGCGGGGACCGAACTTGTTCGAGAGCGGGATCAGCGAGCACGGCTTTGTGAGCACCGTGCTGAGGGTCGCTCAGGCACGGGAATGCCGGCCTTCCGCGCACGGCTTTCGGAGGACGAGGTATTCAAGCTGCGCGCCTTCATCGAGTTGACCGATCAGTATTGAGATCGCCGCGATTTCGTGTCAGCCGTGCCTCGACCTCAGCGGACGAAGGAGCGCACTTAGTTGGTGGTGCCCGCTTAGCAACCATCACTTCAGGTGAGCGAGCTGACGCTGCAAAGCGCTACTTGCAGTCTGCACTCATGATCTAGAGCTCCCAACTCTCTCGCTGCTCCTCCCAGGCCAGCGGCCCATTACCCAGCATCTCGGCAAGCCTGAGCCCCTTCGGCTGTCGCCCGTCGAGAATTGCTTCCACGATGTCCGGCGCGAGGCAGGTCAGCGGGAGCAGCCGGCAGACGTAGGCGTCGGTGACACCCTCCTGCTCCGCAAGATCAGTGATCGACTTCGCCTGGCCACTCTCGATCCTGCGCCGCCAGCGGTGCGCGCGGACCAGCGCCTTGATCAGCGTCTCGTCGCGGCGCGGCTTCGGCGTCGGCACCGCTACCCCCTCGGGCGTCATGATCAGCTTCCGGCCACCCCGGCGCTGCAGCCGTATCGGGATGCGGATGGTCAGGGTCTCGACCTCGAGAGCCGCGCGCTCGGTCATTACTCTGCGGCCTCCAGCAAGGGTTCGGAGGCGGCCAGAGCAGGAGGCTCCTGGTCCGCCAGCTCCGCGACGAGGCTGCGAATCCCGGCAGCATGCAGCGTGACGGAGATGCCGTCGGGCGCGACGTCGATCCGCTCGATCAGCAGCCGCAGGATGCGCGCCTGCTCGGCCGGGTAGAGCTCGTCCCAGACCGGCTCGAGCGCGCCGAGGGCTTCGATGACATCGCCCTCCTCGAGCTCGGTGTCCTCAGCTGCGCCGTTCTCCCGGCGCACCGCGGTGATGGTCCGCGCGACCAGCTCGGGCGACGCGAGCAGCCGCCGCACCTGCCCGAGCACCAGCCCCTCCACCTCGCTGGCGGCGATCGAGCGCACCGGGCAGGTGTCGTGGCCCCTGCGGCTCGCGCCCGAGGCAGACGTAGTAGCGGTACAGCCGGCCGCGCCGGCGCGTGTGGGTCGGCGTCATCGCCGAGCTGCAGTGCGTGCAGCGCATCAGCCCCCGGAGCGGCGCCGGCGTCCGGGCGCGCGCCTCGTTGCCCCGGCGCTTGGCGTTCGAGGCCAGGACCTCGTGCACCCGATCCCAGGTCGCGCGGTCGACGATCGGCTCGTGCTCGCCCGGGTAGCTCTTGCCCTTGTGCACGGCCTCGCCGAGGTAGGTGCGGTTGCGCAGGATCTTGTACAGCGTGCCCTTGTCGAACGGCCGGCCCTCGCGGAAGGTGCCGGCCTGCGTCGTCCAGGACTTGGTGCGGTGGCCCTGGGCGTTCAGCTCCCGGATCAGCAGGAGGGCCGAGCCGAGGTCGAGGAAGCGGCGGAAGATCAGGCGGACCAGCTCGGCCTCGGCCGGGTTCACCACCAGCTTGCGGTCCCTGACGTCGTAGCCGAGCGGCGGGTGGCCGCCCATCCACATGCCCTTGCGCGCGGCAGGCGGCGAACTTGTCCCGGATGCGCTCGCCGGCGAGCTCGCGCTCGAACTGCGCGAACGAGAGCAGGATGTTCAAGGTCAACCGGCCCATCGACGTCGTGGTGCAGAACGACTGCGTCACCGAGACGAAGGTGACGCTGTTCCGCTCGAACACGTCGACCAGCTTGGCGAAGTCGGTGAGCGAGCGGGACAGCCGGTCGATCTTGTAGCAGACGACCGTGTCGACCCTGCCGGCCTCGATGTCGCGGATCAGCCGCTGCAGCGCCGGGCGCTCCAACGTGCCGCCGCTGTACCCGCCATCGTCGTAGCGGTCGTCGAGCGCGAGCCAGCCTTCATGGCGCTGGCTGTCGATGTAGGCCGCGCAGGCCTCGCGCTGGGCGTCGAGGCTGTTGAAGGCCAGCTCCAGGCCCTCCTCGCTGGACTTCCGCGTGTAGATCGCGCAGCGGACCTTGCGCTTGACCTCGGGCCGGCTCATCCGCCGCTCCCGGTCTTGCGCAGGCCGAAGAACAGCGGCCCTGACCACTGGGTGCCGGTGATCGCGCGCGCGACCGCCGAGAGGCTCCGGTAGCGCTTGCCCTGGTGCTCGTAGCCGCCGTCGATGACCGTGACCTCGTGCGTCACGCCCCGCCACTCGCGGAGCAGCTTGGTGCCCTCGAGCAGGTGGACATCCTGGCGCGGCCGCCGCCCGGGCCGGCCGGTGCCGTTCGGCTTCTCCGTGCCCTCGATCATCGCATCGAGCCGCGCCTGGTAGGCCGGCTTCAACCCGCCGTAGGTCAGCTCCTGGAGGCGATGCGCGAGGCCGCGGATCAGGAAGCCGCGGCGGTAGGCCGGCGGCTCGACCCCGAAGTACTCGCGCCAGAGCGCCTTCAGCTCGGCGTGGCTGAGCTTCGGCAGTCCGGCGATCTGCTTCAGGACCGGTGAGGTGGCGGTCATGGGCGCTCTCTGTCGGCGTGGGTGTCGGTGTCACACACGCTTCCTTCGGCGCGCGAAGTCCAGTCCAAACTCTCTCAAGTGGTTCGGATCATTGGCTTTTTCCGCCTGGCGCCGAGCGCGCAGCCGGAGGTAGCCGAGCGCCAGCAGGCGCGCCACCTCGTCGAGGCGCTCGCTCGGGGTCATCGGCGAGGGGTGGATTGCCTCGCGCCCGAGAGCGTATGACTTTGCAGAACGGCGCATGCGATCACATGTGCGCCGCTTCTGCTCCGCAAGTGCAGAGACTTGCGGGTGAGCTGTCCGGATCGCCGTCCTTGCCTCAGGGTCGACTCCATGCGCCGCAAGCACAATCTGCCACCCAGCCCCTTGGCACCACGTCAACTGGTCAAGTTCGATTTTGCCGATCCCGAACAGAGCCGGGCGGCGATCGAGTACTTGACGGACCGACTAAGCCGTCTGGCACGTGGCAAGAGAGAGTTCCCGAGCGAGTTCGATCGTCTGCTCGCCCCGGCTGAAGCATGGTCCCGCGCGGTGTACGCCGAAGCCGGGATGAAGCCAAACTGGGTCGTGCCCGATGACCTCTACCCGCAGAAGGTCTGGTATGCATCGCAGATCCGTTCCCTCGCCGCCGAGATCCGAAGGCTTCGCGAGAAGGAACCTGATCTCGTCCTGGGTATCGCGCTTGACGCTCGGTGAGCTGATCGGCGAGGCCCGGGCCCATTTGACGCCACGGCGAGGACGCCGCACGGGGGCTGAAGGCCGTGTCGAGCGCCCGCGCGGGCCACGAGCAGGTGCATGGCACCAAGGAGATGAAGGAAGCTCGCTGGCGGGGGCACGTGAGCGCCTTCGAAAGATATCGCGCCAACGGCCATTCGATCACCGCGGCGGAGTCGCTTGCGGCCGAAGAACGCGGCGTGAGCTGCAAGACGATCTTCAACGCGCGCAAGCGGGCAGAAGCTCGAGTAACGCAAAAGTTCCGCAAGTCCCGGCATTTGCGGAGAGCAAGGCCACTAAACGTCACCGGACGTTGCGCGATGCGCCATCTGGAGACGCTCCGGTGCCATGCGGATCATCCGTCGCCATGAGCTGACCGACAAAGTCGGTTACTGCCTCGCCCACATCTACCGGCTGGAACGTGCGGGTCTGTTCCCGCAGCGGGTCCATCTCGGCCGCCGCGCGGTCGGATGGGTCGAGGAGGAGGTCGAGAGCTGGCTTCGGGAGCGCGTGGACGCGCGTGACCGGAGGCCGGAACGATGACCGCGAGGCCTCGCTGCCCGGACCACCCGCAGCCATGACCTCGGATCGCTATGTGCCGACGCACGGCGATCCGCGAGGCCGTCCGCGGCCGCGAGACGGAGGTGCTGAGGGCGCTCGGGATCCCATGGGAGGACGGCGCACGGCACATCTCCTGCCCCTATCCCGATCATGCGGATCAGAACCCGTCCTGGCGCTGGGACGAGCGCAAGGCCAAGGCCTTCTGCACCTGCATCGAGCGCGGCGGGCACTCGATCTTCGAGATCGTCATGCGCATCGAGAGCATCGACTTCGAGGCCGCCAAGCTGCGCGTCGCCGAGATCCTCGGCCGCCACGATCTGATCAAGACCAAAGGCGGCCAGCGCATGGACGCCGCGAGCCTGCTGCAGCCACCGGCCGATCAGCGCGACGACGCGCCTCGGGAGCCGCTACCTCGGCCTATCGGCTCGGCGTGCCGCCGGAGCCAGGTGCCGATGCCCTCGACCCGCGTGGTCGGCTGGCGCGAGCTGCGCCTACTACGATCCGCCGGCGGCGAAGGCAGAAGAAGCCACGCCTGGTCGGGCACTACCCTTGCGTGGTGTTCGGCACGATGGCGCCGGATGGCCGGCGTCACGCGCATCGCATCTACGTCGCGCCGGACGGCGCCGGCAAAGCCGACCTCGGCGTCGGCCCGGACGGACGTCCGCGCGACCCGAAGAAGTCGGCGCGGCTGAAGGAGGGCCAGAGCGCTGCCGGGTGCGCCGTGCTGTGGGGCGATCCGGCGAGGCGCCGCACCTGCTGGTAGCGGAAGGCATCGAGACCGCAGCCGCGCTCGCGCTGGCGCATCGGGCGGAGATCGATGCCGGCGACTCGCGGTTGCCGCGGCTCTGTCGACCGGCGGCATCCGGGCCTTCGCTCCTGGCCCGCGACGCGGCACGGTCACGATCGCGGCCGACCGGGATGAAGACAGGCCACACGACGACCGCGGCTATCGTGCCGGCGAGCGGGCAGCCCGCGCCTTCGCCCTCGCCCATCACGAGCGCCTCGAGGTCCGGATCGCGCTGCCCGGCGAGCCGGGCGAGGACATCGACTGGCTGGACGTGCTGCGCAGCGACGGCGCCGAGGCGGTTCGGAGCCGGGATCGCCGCCGCCAACCGTTCGAGCCCAGCCGATGACGAGGCGAGCCGCTGAGACAGCCTGAGGTGCTTGCCGAGACGGCGACGATCGACAGCGAAGCCACGCTGCGCGATGCATCGCTCGCTCGCGCCGCAGCCGACCCGAGCGCACCGTTCGAACGCGACGCGCTGGGCGCGCTCGCCGCGGCCCGGCAGGATGACCCGCCGGGCTATCAGCGGGCCATCGGCCAGCTCAAGCAGGCCGGCGTCCGCATGCGGGACCTCGAGCGGGAGGTGCGCCGCGCCAGCTTGCGGGTCATCGAAGGCGGACCGGACACCGCGGCAACCGATCCGGCGATCGAGGCCGGCCCCTACTTCGTGACCCGCGACGGCATGATCGCCTGGCGCAAGGAAACGCGCGACGGCTGGTCGCCGTCCGCTCTGCAACTTCACGGCGCGGATCGTCGCCGAGGAAGTCCTCGACGACGGCGCCGAACAGCGCACGGTGTTCGTGATCGAGGGCGACGCATGCCCGACGGCCGGAGGCTGCCGCCCACGCGTGTGCCGGCGGAACGCTATCCGGCCATGAACTGGGTGACCGAGGCGTGGGGCACGGCACCGGTGATCTTCGCCGGGCAGGGCAAGAAAGACCACCTCCGCGCCGCGATCCAGATGCTGAGCGGCTCTGTGCCCAGGCGCACGGTCTATGGCCACCTCGGCTGGCGCCGGATCGGCGACCGCTGGGCCTTCCTGCACAGCGGCGGCGCGATCGGCGCCGACGGTGCGCTCGAGCGACATCGAGGTCGACACCGGGCACCGACGGCTTCCTGGCCTACCAGCTTCCGGCGCCACCCGAAGGAACGGCGCTCGCCGATGCGGTGCGCGCCTCGCTCGCTCTCCTGGATCTCGGACCCGACACGATCACCGCGGCCGTCCTCGGCGCGATCTATCGCGCGCCGCTCGGCGAACCGAGCCCGGTCGACTTCGCGCTGCATCTCACCGGGCCGACCGGCGCCTTCAAGACCGAGCTCGCGGCCCTGGCCCAGGCGCACTTCGGCGCCGCCTTCAACGGCAGACGCCTGCCCGCCTCCTGGGCCGACACCGCCAACATGCTCGAGAAGAAGGCGTTCCTTGCCAAGGACGCGGTGCTGGTGGTCGACGACTTCGCGCCGACCGGCACGACCACCGATGTGCAGCGGCTGCACCGCGAGGCCGATCGGCTGTTCCGTGCCGCCGGCAACCGCGCCGGCCGAGCCCGCATGCGCGCCGACGGCGGCAGCCGGCCGACCTACTACCCGCGCGGCCTGCTCATCTCCACCGGCGAGGACATCCCGAGCGGCCAGAGCCTGCGCGCTCGCCTTCTCGTGCTCGAGCTGACCCCGGGCGAGATCCCCGCCGACGCCCTCTCGGCGGCGCAGGCCGACGCGGCCGACGGGCGTCTTCGCCACAGCCATGGCGGGATATCTGCGCTGGCTCGCCCCGCAGATCGACCGATCTGAGGCAGACGTCTGCCGGAGCGGCAGCGTGACGCTGCGCGACATGCTTGTCCAAGGCGCCCAGCATCGCCGCACGCCCGAGATCGCGGCGAGCCTGATCGTGGGCTGGGAGACGTTCCTGCGGTTCGCCGAGGAGGCCGGCGCGATCGAGCTCGCCGATGCAGCGTCCACTGCTCGACCGGGTGCGTGCCGCCCTGACCGACTCGGCCGAGGCACAGCGGGCGCACCAGGCGAGCGAGGAGCCGGTCGCCCGCTTCCTTGCCCTGCTCGGTGCGGCGATCAGCAGCGGCCGGGCTCACCTCGCCGATGCCGATAGCGGGATACACCCCGACGATGCCGCCTCGCTGGGGCTGGCAGCTCAGCCTCGGCTCCAGGACACGAGAGTCTGGCATCCGAACGGCGAGCGGATCGGCTGGATCCGCGAGGACGTACTGCTGCTGGATCCCGAAACCGCCTTCGCGGCGGCGCAGAAGCTGGCGCGCGATCAGGGCACGAGCATGCCGATCAAGCAGCGGACGCTGTGGAAGCGGCTGGCCGAGCAGGGACTGCTGGTATCGCGCGACGCGGCTCGGGGCACGAACACGGTGCGCCGCACGATCGAGGGCATGCGGCGCGATCTGCTGCACCTTCGACCGAGCGCTCTCGCCGCCGGAACCGACCAACGGGGAGACGAAACTGACCAGCGCGACGAAACTGACCAGGAGAGAGGCCCGGAAAGCCGCGGATTCCCTGGCCGTGGTCAGTTTGGTCAGTTTGGGCAGAAAACAGAACATAGGGGTCTGGAAGAACGTGATTTGCGCGACGCGGTCGGCTGGGAGGTCGAGATATGATCCCGCCGGCGACCGATCGTGCAGTGCTCAGCAGCGGCTCGCGCAAATTGCGCAACTCGTGAGGTACCTATGATTCCAAAACTGACCAAACTGCCCAATCTGACCAGCGCATTGAAAACGCTGAGGAATTCGGCGCGCCCTCCAGGCCAGAAACTGACCAGCTGCCCTCCGAAACTGACCAGCGGAACCGCCCAGCGGTCGGATTCCTGCCCACCAGCGCCAGGAACGCCGGGTACTCGCGCCACGCAGCGCGCCCGAGCGATGGGCGCCGCAGCCATGAGCGCTCTTCCCCTGCATCGAGGCGGTGCAGCGCGCCGGCGGCGCGATCACGCTCCAGGGCGATCGGCTCCGGCTGTCCGCTCCCGAGCCGCTGCCCGAGAACCTCCTCCAGGAGCTTCGGGCTCACAAGGCGGAGGTGATCGATCATCTGCAGCACGCACGAGAGCCAGGGCTCGGGGAGCCTGCAAGGACCACAGGCGCTGCGCACGCTCCAGCGAGGTCGTGGCCTGGACCGACGGTGTCGCTCGTCTGCGCGACCATGCCACCGCCCCGCACCTATCCCGCGCATGCCTGGCAGCAGCTGATCCTGGATGCCGAGCGGTTCCTGGACGGACTGGGCGCCGCAGGCGGCGGCGCTCGGCTGGCCGGGCTGGGAGCTGTTCGGCTGCCATCGCCGCGCGCCATGGGGCCGGATCCACGGCATGGGCCTGGTGCTGCTGCTGCACGGCGACCGCTGGCCGCCCTGACCGCAACGGAGGCGGTGATCCGCACGCCTAGCGGCGCCCACCAGACCTATCGCCGCAAGCAGCGCGACCCCTTGACCCCGCGGAGCGGTGTCTCGTCTGGGAGCTTGCCAATGGGTGATCGGGAGCAGGCTGCCATGAAGGCCGAGCAGCTCCTGGAGCAGGCCGCAGCGGTCGTGCGCGAGCGCCGCCGCACCTACGGCCAGCCGCGGGAGCTGTTCGAGCGCGTAGCGGTTCGCTGGTCCCAGCTGCTTGGTGTGCGTGTGACGCCCCGCCAGGTCGCAACCTGCGTGATCGATTTGAAGCTTGCGAGGCTGGCCAACGATTCCGGCACCTGGATTTGATCACCGACATCGCTGGCTACGCGGCCATCCTGGCGGAGCTGCTGGTCGATGCGTGAGCTGCGCAGCCACCTCGGTCATCACCAGCAGACCGCCGAGCAGGATCCGCGTCTCAGCTGGCCTGAGCGCGAGCTGATCCGACAGCTCGGTGACAAGCTCTACGGTGAGCGCACGGAGAGCGGTCGATGAGCGCTCGGAGCAAGCCGCACAAGGTCTGCGGCCGCGAGCTC
The DNA here is from genome assembly GCA_963753315.1 of uncultured Alphaproteobacteria bacterium. GTDB lineage: Bacteria > Pseudomonadota > Alphaproteobacteria > Geminicoccales > Geminicoccaceae > DASUGG01. The sequence goes on along the minus strand of CAVWCI010000024.1, from coordinate 512 downwards.
GAGGAGATCCGCGAGGTCGACCCGGAGGGGAGGATCGTGGTCCATCATCGGACCGTCGATACTTTGGGCAACCTGCGGCGGTCCGGCGCCATTACCGAGACCATGCATGATGCAGGACGGGCGTTCCAGCGAGACTTTCAGTTTGCGGGACTGGACCCCATCCGAGCGCGGCCCTTGATGTTGCCAGTGGGTCGTGGGGTGCCGGACCTGAGCGAGCGCCAGCTGGACGCGAGGCGGCGCGTGCACGGGGCGCTTGAGGCATCAGGCGGGTTCGGTGGCCCTGGCGCTAGTTGTCTGTGGCATGTGCTGGGCTGCGGCTGTTCGATCCGGGAGTGGGCGCTCCGTCGAGGCTGGTGCGGCCGATCTGTGGATCAAAAGGAGGCCAGGGGGATCCTGATCGCGGCCTTGGGAATGCTGGCCGGACAGTACGGCTACAGCGAGATTGGTGGACGACCGCTTCCCGATCGAAGAGCAGGAATCGGAAGCAGCGACGGCGACCACCGCTCGTGACC
>CAVWCI010000023.1:0-99509 GCA_963753315.1 uncultured Alphaproteobacteria bacterium | reverse complement strand
TCCGCGGGTTCTGGGTTCGAGTCCCAGCGCGCCCACCAGAACATGACCCGGAGAATCGCCGCAGACCGGCTAGGAGCCGTAGCGGTCGGGGGCAAACCAGAAGTTTCTGGGCACGCAGACTGTGCCTGAGGGCGTCCTGCGACGATCGCGCCCCTTGCCCGCCGCGCTCTTCGGGCCACACGATCTGGCGCCGTTGCGACGGCTCGCCGTGGCGCACGGTTACCATCGTTCCGGATGGACCGGCCGTCCCTTCGCCGTTATCTTGACGTGATTTGAAAAGATCAGGCCGGTTCGACTTGGTCGGAGGTCAGTGATGGTGGACGTCGAGCGTTGGCTGCAAGATTTGGGGCTTGCGCAATACGCAGGGACGTTCGCCGAGAACGATATCGACCTCGAAGTCTTGCCTCACCTCAGCGAGCAGGACCTGGAGAAGCTCGGGGTCTCGCTCGGCCATCGCAAAAAGCTGCTGCACGCGATCGCCGCGCTTGCTGCGGGATCGGAGCCTCTCCGCGTATCCTCCGCCGAGGAGCCATCGCCACATCGACGCGCCGAAGCGGAACGGCGGCAGTTGACGGTGATGTTCGTCGACCTGGTGGGCTCGACCGAGCTGGCGGCGCGACTTGACCCTGAGGACATGGGGCAGGTGATCCGCGCCTATCAGGGCTGCTGCAGCGAGGCGGTCGACCGCTGGGGCGGGCATGTCGCCAAGTACATGGGCGACGGCATCCTGGCCTATTTCGGCTGGCCGCAAGCGCACGAGGACGAGGCCGAGCGGGCGGTGCGGGCCGGGCTCGCGATCACGACGGCAGTCGGACATCTCAGCGATCCTGGCAGCGAGCCTCTGGCGGCGCGGGTCGGCATCGCCACGGGGCTCGTGATGGTCGGCGAGCTGATCGGCGAGGGCGCGGCGCGCGAACGGACAGTAGTCGGCGACACACCCAACCTCGCGGCCCGCCTGCAGGCGCTGGCGGCACCGGGCAGCGTGGTGATCAGCCAGGCGACCCGCCGTCTGGTAGGCGGGCTGTTCGAGTTGGCCGATCTCGGCCCTTTGCGCCTCAAAGGCTTCGCCGAGCCGCTGTCGGCCTGGCGGGTCGAAGGTGAGGGGCGTGCCGAGGGCCGTTTCGAGGCCCTCCATGGCCAGCATCTGACGCCGCTGGTCGGTCGCGAGCAGGAGCTGGCGATCCTACTCGAACGCTGGGCTTGGGCCAAGGACGGCGACGGCCAGGTGGTGCTGCTCGCTGGCGAGCCCGGCATCGGCAAATCGCGCCTGCTCCGGGCGCTCCGCCAGGAGCTGAGCGGAGAGCCGCGTCTCACGCTCAGCCATTTCTGCTCGCCCTACCACACCAACAGCGCGCTCCATCCGATCATCGCGCAGCTTGAACGGGCCGCAGGCTTTGCGCGCGCTGACGAGCCGAAGGCCAGGCGCGCCAAACTTGAGGAGCTGCTTGGCCAAGCGACCGAGGACCTCGACGATGCGGTGCCGCTGATCGGGGCGCTGCTCGGGCTTCCCACAGACGCGCGTGGCCCGGGCCTGAACCTCAGCCCGCAGCGCCAGAAGCAGCGCACCCTCGAGGTCCTGCTCGAGCAGCTGGCCGGTCTCGCCCGTGACCGACCGGTGCTCGAGCTGTACGAGGATCTCCACTGGGTCGATCCTTCGACCCTGGAGCTGCTCGACCTTCTGGTTGAGCGGGTGCGCGACCTGCCGGTCCTGGCCGTGCTCACTTACCGGCCAGAGTTCAGCCCGCCGTGGTCGGGCCACGCCCACGTTACGTCCCTGCCGCTCAATCGCCTCGGTCGGCGCCAGGGTGCTGCAATGGTCGAACGGGTCGTGGGTGACAAGCCTCTGCCGGCTGCGGTGCTCGAGCAGATCGTCGCACGCACCGACGGGGTGCCACTCTTTGTCGAGGAGCTGACCAAGACGGTGCTCGAGTCGGGCCTGCTCACCGATGCTGGCGATCGCTACGAACTCACCGCGCCACTCCCGCCCTTGGCCATCCCGGCGACCTTGCAGGACTTCTCTGATGGCCCAACTCGACCGCCTCGCCCCGGTCAAGGAGGTGGCCCAGACGGCCGCCGTGATCGGCCGCGAGTTCAGCCACGAGCTGATCGCGGCGGTCTCGCCTCTGGCCGGTGCCGATCTCGACGCTGCCCTCGACCAACTCGTTGCTTCCGGGTTGGTTCTCCGCCGCGGTACGCCGCCCGAGGCCACCTACGGCTTCAAGCACGCCTTGGTCCAGGATGCCGCCTACGGCACCCTGCTCAAGAGCCGACGCCAGCAGCTTCATGCGCGGGTTGCTGGCGTGCTCGCCGAACGGTTTCCTTCAGCCGCCCCCGAAACTCTCGCCCGCCACTTGACCGAGGCGGGGTCTTACGAGAGGGCGGCGGATCGCTGGCACGCCGCCGGTCAGCAGGCCGCAGAACGCTCCGCCTACCGCGAGGCTGTCGAGCACCTTCGCAAGGCACTCGAAGTTCTGAAGCTGGCCGGCGACGCTGTTTGGTGCGTGGGCCAGGAGATCAGGGTCCAGAACTCCCTGGGGGTGGTTCTATCGGCGGCGCGCGGTTTTGTGCCGGAAGTCCTCGAAGCGCATGAGCGGGCTCGAGAGCTGTGTCGGCAGGTGACAGATCCGGAGCAGCTGTCTCGGGCGATCTATGGTCTCTGGTTGTTTAGCCAGCGACAGGGAAAGTTCAAGCCTTCGATCGGACTGGCCCGTGAGCTGCTGGCGATGGTCGAGCAGGAGCAGGACTCGGGTCTGGTTCTGCAAGCGCATCATGCGATGTGGACGACCGGCTGGCATTGCGGTGAGCTCGAGACCGGCCGTCTGCATACGGAGCGCGGTCTGCAACTCTACCGACCCGCCCTTCATCATCACCTCGCCGGTGCGTATGGTGGCCACGACGCCGGAGTCTGTTGCCGCTATGCCAGCGCGATGGTTGCTTTGCTGCAAGGCTATCCGGACCGCGCTGTACGGTGGGCACACGAGAGCCTGGATCTCGCACGTGAGCTCGGGCACCCCTTCAGCCACACGCTTGCACTTGAGTTCATTCCTTTCGTGTACGAGTTCCGCCGCGAGCCCACGTCTGTTGAAAAGTACGTCCGGTCGCTTATCGAAATTTCAATCGAGCAGCGCTTTCCACTCCGCGCCGCCGGAGGCCAACTGCACCACGGCTGGTTGCTCCTGACGAGCGGCGACGCTGAAGAATCCATTGTCCAGATCGGCAGCGCCCTGGCCGCCAGCCAGGCGCTTGGGTCACGAATGCCACCACTATTTTCTGGCTTTGCTTGCCGAGGCGCATCTGCGCGCCGGTCGACACGATGAAAGCCTCTCAATCTTGGACCAAACGCTCCGCTTCGTTCGTGAGAGCGGCGAGCGCTGGTGGGAGGCGGAGGTGCATCGGCTACGTGGCGAGGTCTTGCTTGCCCGGCGTGCCCGGGCACGCGCCGACGCCGAAGGGTGCTTCCAGCACGCGATCCGCATCGCCCGCAAGCAAACCGCGCACTCGCTGGAGCTGCGCGCCGCGACCAGCCTCGCCCGGTTGTGGAGCGGGCAGGGCAGGCGTCGTGAAGCCCACGATCTGCTGGCGCCGGTCTATGGCTGGTTCACCGAAGGCTTCGACACCGCCGATCTGAAGGAGGCGAAGGCGCTGCTCGACGAGCTGCGCTAGCGCAACGGGCGAGGAGAGGGGCACCGGATGGCGCTGCATTTCGACCGTGAGGAGTTCGACCTCCGGCGGCAACGCGCGCTGGAGGCGATGGCGGCGTCGGGCATCGATGCGCTCCTGATCTTCAAGCAGGAGAGCATGTACTGGCTCTGCGGCTACGACAGCTTCGGCTACTGCTTCTTCCAGTGCCTGGTGCTGCGCGCCGATGGCGAGATGGTGCTGACCACCCGCGCCCCGGATCTGCGCCAGGCGCAGCACACCTCGATCCTCGATGCCATCCGCGTCTGGGTCGACCGCGAGGGCAGCGATCCTCCCCTGGAGCTGCGCTCGCTGCTGGCCGAGCAGGGGCTGGCCGGCAGGCGCATCGGCGTCGAGTACGACAGCCACGGCCTGACCGCGGCCAACGGCCGCCGGCTCGACGCGGCGCTCGATGGTTTTGCCGAGATAGCCGACGCATCCGGCCTGATCGACCGCTTGCGCCTCGTGAAATCACAAGCCGAGCTGGCCTACATCCGCTCCGCCGCAGGGCTGGCCGACGCCGCGCTCGAGGCGGCAATTGCCGAAACCAGGGCCGGCGCCGACGAGGGCGACATCCTCGCCGCCATGCACGCCGCGATCTTCAGGGGCGGCGGCGACTATCCCGGCAACGCGTTCATCATCGGCTCCGGCCGTGACGCCCTGCTCTGCCGCTACAAGTCCGGCAGGCGGCGGCTCGACCCGCGAGATCAGCTCACGCTCGAGCACGCGGGCGTCTATCGCCACTACCACGCCTGCCTCATGCGGACCCTGCTGGTGGGTGAAGCGACGGCCCGGCACCGGGCGATGCACGCCGCCTGCCGCGATGCGCTGGCCGCGGCCGAGGCGAAGCTCGTGCCCGGGACGGCCATGGGCGCCGTCTACGATGCCCAGGCGGAGGTCCTGGACCGGCATGGCATGCAGGCGCATCGCCTGAATGCCTGCGGCTATTCGCTGGGCGCCGTCTACCCGCCGTCCTGGATGGACTGGCCGATGTTCTTCCACGGCAACCCCGTGCCGCTGGCGCCCGGGATGGTGTTTTTCCTGCACATGATCCTGATGGACAGCGAGGCGGGCCTCGCGATGACGCTCGGGCGCACCTCGCTGATCACCGAGCGGGGCAGCGAGCCGCTCTCGGCCGCGACGCTCGATCTCGTCGTCAGGTAGCCGCGCCGATCTCCATGATCTCCGCCGTCTCCTTGCCCGGCACGACCGGGATGAACTCGAACTCGATCAGGCCGTGCCAGCTGCTCGCCCACTGCTGGAGCAGGCGCACATCGTCGCACTCGACGAGCTGGAAGCAGCGGTCGAGATTGGCCTCGACCCAGCTGCCGACATAGGTGAGGCCGTCCGGCAGCATGCGGCCGTGCTCGCGGAAGTGGCGGTAGACCGCCCTGGCGTCGCGATCCCTGAAACGCTCGATGGTCATGAACAGCATGGGCGTATCCTTCGCATTCTGCAGCATGGTGCGGCCCGGTGGCGTTGCGGCCCGGGCGTGTGGGGGTTAACATCGGCCGGCAGCAGGGAAGTAGCATCGATCTTGGGAGGCAAGGATGTCTGTAGAAAAAGCGTTGCGGCTGGCCACGCTGCCCGTCGCCATGGGGCTGACGGCGTGGCTGAGCGGCCATGCGCTCGCGGCCGAGGAAGGCAAGATCACGATCGTCATGCCCGAGGAGCCCGACATCGTCGACCCGTGCCACGCCAGCCGCTCCAACATCGGCCGCGTGGTCAAGCAGAACGTCGCCGAGACGCTCACCGAGATCGACCCGGACGACGGCACCATCACGCCCCGGCTCGCGACCTCCTGGGAGCGGGTCGACGACCTCACCTGGCGCTTCCAGCTGCGCGAGGACGTGGTGTTCCACGACGGCACGCCGATGGACGCGGAGGCGGTCGCCACCTCGATCAACCGCACGCTCAATCCGAACCTCGACTGCGAGATCCGCACCAAGTTCTTCGGCAACACCACGGTCACGCCGAAGGCCGTCGACAGCCATACCCTGGAGCTCGACCACGGCAGAGCCGTCGCCGATCCTGCCGACCATGATGGGCACGGTGACGGTCCAGGCCCCGAGCACGCCGATGGACGAGCTGACCCGCGAGCCGATCGGCACCGGCCCCTACGTGTTCACCAGCTGGCAGCCGGGCCAGAACGTGGTGCTCACGCGCTTCGAGGACTACTGGGGCGAGACCCCGGAGGTCGAGGAGGCGACCTACGTCTGGCGTGCCGAATTGGCGGTGCGCGCCGCCATGGTCGCGACCGGCGAGGCCGACATCGCGCCCTCGATAGCACCCCAGGACGCGACCGACCCGGAGATGGACTTCAGCTACTTCGACTGCGAGACCACGCATTTCCGGATCGACATGCCGTTCCCGCCGCTCGACGACATCCGGGTGCGCAAGGCGATCAACCTCGCGATCGACCGCGAGGCCTTCCGCGGCTCGATCCTGAGCGAGAAGGTGGTGCCCTCGGCCCAGTTCGTGGTGCCGGGCATCAACGGCTTCAATCCCGACCTCAAGCCCTACCCGTACGATCCGGAGCAGGCCAAGGCGCTGCTCGCCGAGGCTGCCGCCGACGGCGTGCCGGTCGACACCGAGATCGTGATGATCGGTCGCCACGGCACCCATGCCGGCGTCACCGAGAAGCTGGAGGCGATCCTCGCCATGCTCCAGGACGTCGGCCTGAACGTCACCCTGCGCATGGTCGAGGTCGCCGAGTGGGTCGACTTCTACACCAAGCCCTACGCCGAGGACCGCGGCCCCAACCTGTTCCACGCCATGCACGACAACAACAACGGCGACGCGGTGTTCACGGTGTTCAACAAGTATCACACCGACGGCGCCCAGTCGGTGATCTCCTTTCCGGAGCTGGACAAGGTGATCGAGGAGGCGACGGTCGCGGTCAATCCGGAGCGCCAAAAGCTCTGGCAGGAGGCGTTCCGCATGATCCACGAGGACATCGTGAGCGACGTGCAGCTGTTCCACATGATCGGCTTCACGCGCGTGAGCCCGCGCATCAACTTCACGCCGACGATCTCGACCAACAGCGAGATCCAGATCTCGACGGTCACCTTCAACGACTGAGCGCGTCGGCGCGCCCGTCCGGCCCTCTTCGGGTCGGATGGGCGCCGCTCGGCGGAGGAGGCACGGCCCTGATGGGCGCCTATCTGATCCGACGCGCGCTCCACAGCCTGTTCGCCCTGGTCGGGCTCATCATGCTCGTGTTCTTCCTGGCGCGCCTGACCGGCAGTCCCGCCGACCTCTATCTGCCGATCGACGCCACGCTGGAGGCCCGGCAGGAGTTCAACCAGAGGTACGGCTTCGACCAGCCGCTGGTCGTGCAGTTCGGCACCTTCGTGGCCGGGCTCAGCACGCTCGACCTCGGCCATTCGATCCGCAAGGACCGGCCCGCGATCGAGGTCGTGCTCGAGGCCTTCCCGACCACGCTGGCGCTCGCGGTCGCGGCCATGCCGGTCGCGATCGTCTGCGCGCTGGTGGTGGGCGCGCTCGCCGCCTACCGTCCGGGCGGGGCGTTCGACCGGGTCGCCAGCGTCGGCTCGCTGGTCGGCGCCAGCGCGCCCGACTTCTGGCTCGCGATCACCGCCATCCTGCTGTTCGCGGTCACGCTGGGCTGGCTGCCGACCTCGGGCACCGGCACCGTCTGGCACTGGCTCATGCCGGTCGGCGTGCTGGCGCTGCGACCGTTCGGGATGCTGGTGCAGGTGGTGCGCGGCGCGATGATCGGCGCGCTGAGCTCGCCCTACGTCAAGACGGCGCGGGCCAAGGGGGTCCGGGAGAGCACGATCATCTTCGTGCACGCGCTGCGCAACGCCATGCTGCCGGCGATCACGGTCGCGGGCGACCTCGCCACCAGCATCGTCAATGGCGCCGTGATCGTCGAGACCGTGTTCGGCTGGCCAGGCGTCGGCAAGCTGTTGATCGACGCCATCATCCAGCGCGACTTCGCGATCATCCAGGCCGGCATCTTCGTCACCGCCTGCGTGATCTTCCTCATGAACATCGCGATCGATCTCGCCTACGCGGTGCTCGATCCGCGCGTGCGGCACGCCTGAGATGGCGACTAGCGACGCGCTCGTCGACGCCCCGTCCGCGGGCCCGCTGCGCGCGCTGCGCCTCCTGGTGAGCGACCCGTTCGCGCTCGCGGCCGCCATCTTCCTCGTGCTGCTGGTGGCGGGCGCGGTGCTCGGGCCCTGGCTGCTCGAGGAGCTCGCGACCCGGCCGCAGCTGCGCATGCGCAACGCGCCGCCGTTCACGCTCGAGCACGGCTGGGGCTACATCCTCGGCGCCGATTCGCTGGGCCGCAGCATCCTCGCGCGGCTGCTGGTCGCCGCCCGCAGCACGCTCACCATCGCCGCGGCGGCGGTCGTCATCGCGATGGTGCTCGGCGCGTCGCTCGGCCTGCTCGCGGGCTTCACGCGCAGCTGGGTCGGCGATCTCGTGATGCGCCTCACCGACATCGTCATGAGCTTCCCCTCGACCCTGCTCGCGGTGGTGATCCTCTACACCTTCCGCCCGAGCATTCTTGACCCTGGTGGCGGTGCTCGCGATCACCCGCCTGCCGGTCTACATCCGCACCACCCGCGCCGAGGTGCTCGAGATCCGCGAGCGCATGTTCGTGAGCGCCGCCCGCGTGATGGGCGCCTCGCCGCTGCGCATCGCGCTGCGGCACGTGCTGCCGATGGTGCTGCCGACGCTCCTGACCATCGCGACCGTGGAGTTCGCGATCGTGATGCTCGCCGAATCGGGCCTGAGCTTCCTCGGCATCGGCATCCAGCCGCCCGAGGTCACCTGGGGCCTGATGGTGGCGCAGGGCCGCGGCTATCTGGCGACTGCCTGGTGGCTGTCGTTCTTCCCGGGCGTCGCGATCATGCTGACGACGCTGGCGCTCAACCTGCTCTCCGGCTGGATGCGGATCGCGACCGACCCGATGCAGCGCTGGCGCCTGGAAGTCGCGGGCGGCCGGACATGACCGACGACGCGCATCTGCTCGAGGTGCAGGGGCTCTCGGTCGAGTTCCACACCGCGCAGGGCACCGTGCATGCGGTGCGCGACGTGAGCTGGCACATGGACGCCGGCGAGGTGCTGGCGATCCTGGGCGAGAGCGGCTCGGGCAAGAGCGTCTCGGCGGCGGCGATCATGAACCTGATCGACAGCCCGCCGGGCTACGTCACCGCCGGCCGGGCGCTCTACCGCGGCAAGGACCTGCTGCGCCTGCCGGCCGAGGAGCGCCGCAGGATCAACGGCCGCAAGATCGCGATGATCTTCCAGGACACGCTCGCGCACCTGAACCCGGTCTACAGCGTCGGCTGGCAGATCGGCGAGACGCTGCGCGCGCATGGCGAGGCCTCGCCCGGCGCGGCCATGGCCCGGGCGACGGCACTGCTCGAGCGGGTCGGCATCCCCGATCCCAAGCGCCGTGCCGGCGACTATCCGCACCAGTTCTCCGGCGGCCAGCGGCAGCGGGTGATGATCGCGATGGCGCTGGCGCTGCGCCCCGACGTGCTGATCGCCGACGAGCCGACCACGGCCCTCGACGTCACCGTCCAGGCGCAGATCCTGGCGCTGCTCGCGGAGCTGCAGGCGGAGACCGGCATGGGCCTCTTGCTCATCACCCACGACCTCGGCGTGGTCGCGCAGATCGCCGACCGGGTGGCGGTGATGAACGACGGCCAGATCGTCGAGACCGGCCCGGTCGGGCAGGTCTTCTACAGGCCCGAGCATCCCTATACCCGCCGCCTGATGGCGGCGATCCCCGGCCGCCAGGAGTCGCTCCGGCACGCCGAGCAGCCGGCGGCCGCCGAGCCGCTGCTGCGGGTCCACGAGCTCGCCAAGCACTACGAGATCACCACGGGCCTGATGCGCCGCAAGAGCGGCGAGGTGGTGCGCGCGGTCGACGGCGTCAGTTTTCAGCTGGCAGCCGGCGAGACCCTGGGGCTGGTCGGCGAATCCGGCTCCGGCAAGTCGACGCTCGCCCGCACGCTGCTGCGCCTCGAGGAGCCGACCGGCGGCAGCGCGCACTACCGCGGCAACGAGATCTTCGGCCTGTCACCGGCCGAGCTGCTGCAGTTCCGCCGCCAGATGCAGGTGGTGTTCCAGGACCCCTACGCCTCGCTCAACCCGCGCATGACGGTGGCCCAGATCATCGCCGAGCCCTGGACCATCCATCGCGACGTGCTGCCGAAGAACCAGTGGATGGACCGGGTCGTCGAGCTCCTGGTGCAGGTCGGCATGCAGCCGGAGCACGCCAGGCGCTATCCGCACCAGTTTTCCGGCGGCCAACGGCAGCGCATCGCGATCGCCCGGGCGCTGGCACTGCAGCCGGAGGTGATCATCTGCGACGAGGCGGTCTCGGCTTTGGACGTCTCGATCCAGGCCCAGGTGATCGAGCTTCTGGCGGAGCTGCGCGACATGCTGCGCCTCGCCTACATCTTCATCGCCCACGACCTGCCGGTGGTGCGCCACTTCACCGACCGGGTGATGGTGATGTTCGAGGGCAAGATCGTCGAGCAGGGCCCGACGGACGAGATCTTCGCGCGGCCGACCCACCCCTACACCCAACGCCTCCTCGCCGCGAGCCCGGTCCCCGACCCCGACGTCCAGCGCCGCCGCCCCGCGGCGGTAGGCGCGGGCAGCGCCTGAGGGCCCGGCCCCAGCCATCGAGGCGGCACCCGTCAGGTGATGACCACCATGGTGGCGAGAATGTGCTTGCTCAGGCCACCGCTTGCAGCCCCTTCCTGGCGACGAGCGTCAGAAGCTTGAGCGAGGCTCCGCGCGGGCGCTTCTCACCGCGCTCCCACTGGCTCACAAGCCCCGTCGTGACATTGAGATAGCGGGCGAATACCGCTTGGCTTGCCTTCTCGCGCAAGCGGATGTTGCGGATGTCCTCCGGCGTCAACGCCTCGACGGGGGTCAGGCACATCTCGTCGAACGCCTTCAGCGTGCGCTTGTCCATGACGCCCGCCTCATGGAGGCCGAGCGCGGTCTCGTGCACGGCCGCCAGCGCGTTGCTCTTATACTGCTTACCCATGGCACCTGATCTCCACAATCGTCCCGTTCTTCATCGCCGCCGCAAGGGCCTTGTCGTCATAGGCCAGCATCTCGTCGGCGAGCTTTCGGAAAGCCTTCAGCTCGTCCCGCCGAATGTTGTCCCGTTCGCGCTTGGCGAAGCCATAGGCGAAGAACGCCTTCTCGCTGCGGTGGAAGAGCACGATGCTCCGAAAGCCGCCCGATTTGCCTTGCCTCTTCCGCGCAATGCGCTGCTTGATGACCCCGCCACCGAGGTTGGCGTCGATCAACCCTTCCTCAGCGCAGCGAATGGCATCGCACAGATCCGCATCCGCAATTCCCTCATGGTCCGCGAAGCGGGCGAATGGCTTGGTCTTGAAAACGCGCATCCCTTCCCGCCGCCCAACCATGGCACTAGGTCATATAGCACTAAGTATCAGTCCCATCAATCCCGCGGTTGCCGGTGGTGCGCCACTTCGCCGCCCGGGTGATGGTGATGTTCGAGGGCAGCATCGGCGAGCCCGGTCCCCGACCCGGACGTGCAGCGCCGCCGGCCTGCCGCGGCGCTCGGCATTGGCAGCGTGTGAGCACTGGCGACGGCGCCGGCCGTTGACCGCTGTATCCGATAGGATACAGTATCTTCGTGTACCACTTGAGGCAAACAGACACCTTTGCCAAGTGGTTGGGCGGGCTCCGCGATGCCAAGGCCAAAGCCCGCATCCTGGCGCGCTTGGAATCGGCGCGCCTGGGCAACCTCGGCGACGCCAAGACCTTGGGCGGTGGCATCCGTGAAATGCGCGTGCATGTGGGCGCGGGCTACCGGGTCTACTTCGTGCAGCGCCGTGGCACGCTGCTGTTGTTGTGCGGCGGCGACAAGGCGAGTCAGCAGCGGGACATCGAGCGTGCCAGGCTCATGTGGCGGAACTCGACAGAGGGTAGAGCAGATGGTTCGAGTGAGCGAGTTCGATCCGAGCGCCTTTCTCGATGACGACGAGGTCGTGGCCGAGTACCTGACGGCAGCGCTGGAGGACCCGAACCCGGACGTCTTCCTCGCGGCGGTCGGCCATGTGGCCAAGGCCCGGGGCATGAGCGTCATTGCCGAACGCGCCGGCCTTGGCCGCGAGAGCCTCTACAAGGCGTTGGCGCCGGGAGCCAAGCCACGCTACGACACGGTTCTGAAAGTGCTGCAGAGCCTTGGCGTGAAGCTCACTGTCTCGGCGCCCTGATTCTACTGCAGCTTCAGGATTGTCTCGAGCACATCGCGGATTGGAAGGCTGGTGTCGATCTCGTGGCTCGCAATGCGCCTAAGCCGCGGCTCGAATCGCCGGACGTTCTCTTTGATTTGAGCGATCTCCACATCCTGCTTGCCGTATGGATTGTTTGTCCTGTGGCGAACACGGTCCAGCATGACCCCGATGGGGGCGCTCAGCAGGACGACATCGTCAAAACACCCAACGAATTTTCCCATGTTCGAAGCGCAACCGCTGACAAATAGGGTTTCAGAGATGTCCTCGGCGAGAAGCATTGCCAACTTCGTCTCGTTCCAAAGCCAGTCGTGCCCCGGATTGGCCCCAGTGGGGTTTCCGTCCACTTGCACCCATTCCGACCAAGTATCGCTATCGAGGTCAATGGCGTGATGGCCACGCGCTGCCAGCTCTGCCACGACTGTCGATTTCCCCGTGCCTGACATGCCCGTGATGAGGACGCGTTTCACAGTAGCCTCATCGTCATTTCTGAACGCTCTAAAGTCCCACCGAAGCGATAGCCATAGCACGAAAGCAGGCGAGGAGCCGCCCTGTGGCGAAGAGGCAGATCGTGTCCGGCTGCGGGTTCGTTGTACACTCGAGATCGGACGCGGGGAGGAGATGCATGCGGATCGGCATGTTTACGGCGGTGCAGTGGTCGCCGGAGGAGAATCCGGCGGCTTTTTTGAAGTCGCTGCGCGAGCAGGTTCGGGCGGCGCGCGATCACGGCTTTGCTTCGCTGCTCGTGGGCCAGCATCTTCTGACCGGCCCGATGGGCATGTTCCAGCCCCACCCGTTGCTCGGCCAGCTGGTGGAGGATGCGGCCGGCATGCAGATCGGCCCCGGCGTCCTGTTGCTCGGGATGATGAACCCGGTGCTCGCGGCCGAGGAAGCCGCCACCCTCGACTGGCTGTCGGACGGCAACTACGTGCTCGGCGCCGGGCTCGGCTATCGGGCCGAGGAGTTCCAGGCCATGGGTGTGGACCAGCGCGAGCGGGTCGGGCGCCTGACGGAGGGGCTGGAGGTGATCAAGCGGCTGTGGACCGAGGACAGGATGACCCATCACGGCCGATACTTCCGGCTCGACGATGTCCAGGCGAGCGTCCGGCCCAAGCAGCGCCCGCGGCCGCCGATCTGGCTTGGCGGTTCCGCCCTGCCGGCCGTGCGTCGTGCGGCGCGGATCGCCGATGCCTGGTGCATCGCGCCGACCTCGTCCACCAGGTCGATCGCGGCGGGCCTCGAGGCCTTTCGCGACGAGCGGCGCGAGACCGGCCAGCCGGAAGACGCCCGCTGCCCGTTGATCCGGGAGTGCTTCGTCGGTCGCGACGCCGCGCACGCCAGGGATACCAGCCGCGGGCCGCTCCTGTTCAAGTATCAGTCTTACGCTTCCTGGGGCGAGGGCGGGAGCGCGAAGCGCGATCTCAGCGCCACCTTCGACGACTTCGCCAGAGACCGGTTCCTGATCGGCGACGTCGAGCAGGTGAAGGACGGGATCCTGCGCTACGCCGAGATCGCGCGGACCGACCACATCCTGTTGCGCATGCAATGGCCGGGCCTGGAGCACCGGGAGGTCCTCGGGAGCATCGAGCGGCTCGGCAGGATCATCGCGACGCTGAGCTGAGCCTGCCGAAGCCCGGGCGGCTACCCCCCCACGATCTGCGGGATGACGTGCACCTCGCTGTCGGGCGGGATGGGTTCGAGCCAGGCGTCCTGAAAGATCTCGCCGTCGATCGCGATCGCGACGCCGTCGCCGAGATGCGGCTTCAGGTCCGGGTAGCGCTCACCGAGGGCGCGCAGCAGCTGGCGGATGTTCTGGGCGTCGAGCTCGAGCTCGCGCTCGCCGCCCGTGAACTGCGTCAGCCCCCTGGTGAGCACTACCTTCGCCATCAGCCGCGCCGTGCCGTTGGCCGCGCGGCTCGCGTCGATTGCCCGCGCTCTCATGCTGCGCCCCTTGCCAGCGTCTCGATCAGAATCGCGACCAGCACGCCGACCAGGACCACCTGGATCCCGAACACCGTCAGCACGACGCGCCAGATCGTGCCGATCAGATCGGCCCGCAGTCCCCCGAGTTCCGTGCGCAGCGTCTGCAATTCTGCGCGCAGGAAGTCGCGGCTGACCAAGCCGGTGTCGGGATGATCGATCTCGTCGACGAGCGCTTCCGCCATGGCGAGGCGATCCTCGCCGGCGTCCTGCCAGCGTCTTGCCAGTCTAGCCGCGTTCATCGCCGTTGCCTGCGCCGTTGCCCGCGCCTTCGCCGCGTCGATCGCCTTCAGCACCTTGGGCGGCGACATCGGCAGCTCGGTGAAGCGGATGCCGGTGGCGGCCGCGACCGCGTTCGCCATCGCCGCCATCGGCGGCACGATCGGCGTCTCGCCGACGCCGCGCACGCCGTAGGGATGGCGCGGGTTCGGCACCTCGATGATCACCGTGTCGATCATCGGCAGGTCGGAGGCCACCGGCATGCGGTAGTCGAGGAAGCCCGCGTTCTGCATGCGGCCGTCGGGCCCGTAGATGTACTCCTCGTTCAGCGCCCAGCCGATGCCCTGCACGGCACCGCCCTGGTACTGGCCCTCGACATAGGCCGGATGCACCGCCCTGCCGGCATCCTGGATCACCGTGTAGCGCAGCACGGTGACCCGCCCGGTCTCCTTGTCGACCTCGACGTCGGCGAGGTGCGTGGCGAAGCTCGGCGCGGCACCCTGGGCGTTCAGATGGGCGTGGCCCGCGATCGGGCCGCCGGTCTTGCCGGCCATCTTGGCGATGTCGGCGAGCGAGAGCGGATCGAACTCGCCGGCATTGCTGCCCGCCGGCACGGCGCGGCCGTTCTCCCACTTCACCGCGTCCTCGGGGATCTCCCAGATCTTGGCGGCGCGCGCGCAGACCTCCTTGATCACCGCGTCCGCCGCCTGCTTGACCGCGACGCCGTTCGAGAAGGTCGCGCGCGAGCCGCCGGTGAGGAACGTGAAGCCCAAGGAGCTGGTGTCGCCGATGATCGTGCGCACCTTCTCGTACTCGACGCCGAGCGCTTCGGCCGCCATCAGGCAGACCGAGGCGCGCGAGCCGCCGATGTCGGGCGTGCCCTCGACCACGGTCACGGTGCCGTCCTCGTTGATGTTGATCGAGACCGAGGTCTCGCCGCCGATGTTGAACCAGAAGCCGGATGCGACGCCGCGCCCCTGGTTCGGCCCGAGCGGTGCCTTGTAGTGCGGGTGCGCCTTGGCGGCCTCGAGCGTCGCGATCAGGCCGATCGGGCCGAAGCGCGGCCCGTAGGCCGCATGCGTGCCTTCCTTGGCCGCGTTCTTGAGCCGGAACTCGATCGGATCGATGTCGAGCTTCCTTGGCGATCTCGTCGACCACGCTCTCGACCGCGAACTCGGAGATCGGCGCACCGGGTGCCCGATAGGCCGCGACCTTGGGCCGGTTGGTCACCACGTCGAAGCCGACCACCTTGACGTTCTTGAGGTCGTAGGGCGCGAACGCGCTCATCGCACCTGGCTGCACGGGGCTGCCCTGGAAGGCGCCGGCCTGGTACTTGAGCACCGCCTCGCCCGCGGTGATCCGGCCGTCCTTCGTGGCGCCGATCTTGACCCAGACATGCGCGCCCGAGGTCGGGCCGCTCGCCTTGAAGGTCTCCTCGCGGCTCATCACCATCTTGACCGGATGGCGCGACTTGCGCGAGAGCGCCAGCGCCAGGGGCTCGAGATAGACCACGGTCTTGCCGCCGAAGCCGCCGCCGATCTCGGACGCGGTGACCCGCAGCCTGGAGATGTCCATGCCCAGCAGCTTGGCGCAGTGCGCGCGCACGATGAAGTGGCCCTGGGTCGAGCAGAACAGCTCCGCCTGGCCGTCCTCGGACCAGCTCGCAATGCAGGCATGCGGCTCGATGTAGCCCTGGTGCACGGGCTTGGTCTCGAACTCGCGCTCGATCACGATGTCGGCCTGCGGCAAAACCCTCGGCCGTGTCGCCGATCGCGAACTCGACCCGCTTGGCGACGTTCGAGGCCTCGGTCGGCGGCGGCTCGACGCCCGCGGTGATCAGGTCCTCGTGCAGCAGCGGCGCACCTCGCTCCATCGCCTCGACCACGTCGATCACATGCGGCAGGATCTCGTAGTCGACCTCGATCAGCTTCAGCGCCTGCTTCGCCACCGCCGTGCTGGTCGCCGCCACGGCGGCCACGGGATGGCCCTCGTAGAGCACCTTCTCGCGCGCCATGACGTTGCGCACCACGTCGCGGTAGTTGATCAGCATCTCGCCGGCCGGCACGAACTCCGAGGCCATGTCCTGAAAATCGTCGCGCGTGACCACCGCCTTGACGCCCGGTCAGCGCCTGCGCCTTCGAGGTGTCGATCGACCTGATCCGCGCGTGCGGATGCGGGCTGCGCAGGACCCTGCCGACCAGCATGCCGGCCATCGACAGATCGGCGCCGAACCGGGCCCGGCCGGTGACCTTGTCGACCCCGTCCGGCCGCACCGGCCGCGTGCCGATCCACTTCATCGCGGGCTGGATCTCGTCTCTCTTCAGCGCGGTGGCCATGTCAGTTTCCTCTGATGTCGGCGGCGGTGTCCATCACGGCGCGCACGATCTTGTCGTAGCCGGTGCAGCGGCAGAGATTGCCGGCCAGCCAGTAGCGCACCTCGGTCTCGCTGGGGTCGGGATTGCGGTCGAGCAGGGCTTTGGCGGCGATCAGGAACCCGGGCGTACAGATGCCGCATTGCAGCGCGGCATGCTCCAGGAATTTTTCCTGCAGCGGGTGCAGCTCCTCGCCGTTCGCCATGCCCTCGATGGTCTCGACCGAGCGGCCCTCGGCCTCCGGCGCCAGCACCAGGCAGGAGCACACCAGGCGGTCGTCCAGCATCACGCTGCAGGCACCGCAGTCGCCCGAGCCGCAGCCTTCCTTGCTGCCGGTGAGCTGCAGCTCGTCGCGCAGGACGTCGAGCAGGGTCTGATCGGGCTCGCACAGGAACTCCACCTGGTCCCCGTTGACGGTGGTCGATACGTGGTATTTCGCCATCAATGCTCCCTCGCGCGCTCGAGCGCGATCACGGCGGCACGCCGCGCCAGCACGCCTGCGACCTTGGTTCGGTACTCGATCGTGCCGCGCTTGTCGTCGATCGGCCGGCAGGCCGCCGACGCGGCGGCGGCGAGCTTCTCCAGGGCGTGCTCGTCGATGGTCGTGCCGACCAGCGCGGCACCGGCCTCCTCGACCAGCAGCGGCCGGGCGGCGACAGCGCCAAGCCCGAACCGGGCCGCCTTGCAGACGCCGCCCTCGTCCAGGGTCAGGCTGACGCCGGCGCCGACCACGGCGATGTCCATCTCGGTGCGCGGAATGAACCGCAGGTAGGCGTCGCCCGAGCGCGGCGGGCGCGCCGGCAGCAGCACCGAGGCGACGATCTCGCCCTTCCTGAGCGAGGTCTTGCCGGGCCCGATGCAGATCTCCTCGACCGGCACGTCGCGGCGGCCGTCCGGCCCGACGACGGTGACGATCGCGCCGGCCGCGATCATCGCCGGCACGCTGTCGGCCGCGGGCGAGGCGTTGCACATGTTGCCGACCATCGTGGCGCGGCCCTGGATCTGGGTCGAGCCGATCAGCTCGACCGCCTCGACCACGCCCGGCCACAGCTTGCTCGACCTCCGGATGCTCGCCGAGCTGCGCGCCGCTCACCGCGGCACCGATCCGAAAGCCGCCGTCCTCGGCGGCGATCGTCGCGCATGCCCGGGATGTGCTTGACGTCGACCACGAGGTCGGGCTCGATCAGGCCGGCGCGGAGCTGCACCAGAAGATCGGTGCCGCCCGCCAGCACCCGCGCCATGCCCGACGCGCCGGCGAGCAGCGCCGTTCGCCGCCTCGAGTGTCTGTGGAGCCTCATACTGCATCGTCTTCGACTTCCTCCCCCGGCGGTCGCATTGCTGCCCCGGTCATCGATACCTCGCCTTTAGCCTAGCCCGGCGGTGCCTGCACTCTCAAGGGCTAACGGCGCGCGCCGACAGAAGATCCCTCGTCTAGCCCGGAGATCACGCGCCGATCACGCGCTGGGGGCGGCCGGCGAGGAACGCGGCGATGCCCTCGACCATGTCGGCGTAGAACACCTTGTAGGCCTCGCGCGTGACATAGCCGATATGCGGCGTCAGCAGAAGGTTGGGGATGCGCCGCAGCCGGTGGTCCGGCGGCAGCGGCTCGCGATCGTAGACGTCGAGCGCTGCGCCGGCGATGCGGCCGGCCTCGCAGGGCGTCCACCAGCGCGTCCTCGTCGACGATCGGGCCGCGCGAGGTGTTGACGAGGCAGGCATCTCGCCGCATCAGCGCGAGCTCGGCGGCACCGATCAGGCCGCGGGTGCGGTCGCTGAGCTGCAGGTGGACCGAGACGAAGTCGGCATGGCGGAACAGGTCCGCCTTGTGGACCCGCCGCACGCCGTGCTCGGCCGCGGCCGCCTCCGTGAGGTTCTGGCTCCAGGCGATCGTGGTCATGCCGAACGCCTGGCCGATCCTGGCCAGCCGGCTGCCGAGCCGGCCGAGGCCGACCACGCCGAGCGTAGCACCGGCCAGATCGCGGCCGAGGCCGACCTGCCAGCCGCCTGCCCGCACCGAGGCGGTCTCGGCCAAGAGGCCGCGCGCCAGCGCCAGGATCAGCGCCATCGCGAGCTCGGCGGTGGCGTGTCCGGACGACCTGGTGCCGCACACCGTGATGCCGAGGCGCTGCGCCGCAGCGACGTCGATCGAGGCGTTGCGCGGGCCGGTCGTGATCAGGCAGCGCAGGTTCGGCAGCCGCTCCAGCAGTGCTCCCGGAAACGGCGTGCGCTCGCGCATGATGCCGATGACCTCGAACGGTGCCAGGCGGGCGACCAGCCGGTCGGGATCGTCCAGATGATCGTGGAAGAACGTCACCTCGACGCCCTTCGGCAGCACCGACCAGTCGGCCGAGCGCTCCGCGACCTTCTGATAGTCGTCGAGGATCGCTACCCGTGTCACCATGCGAGCTCCCGGATTGTCGCGCTGCACGCAGAAGCAGCGCAGCGCGCTCCGGTCATACGGCGCCAGGCAAGCCCCGCAAGGGAGCCCGGACGCGGGCCCGGGCCTTGTCCGAGGGCGAGCCTGCTGCTTAGGGTTGGCCGCCGTCTGCAACCGCAACCAAGGAGCGCTTCATGATCGCCTTCGACCAGCTGTTCGCCGCCGACCTGCCAGCGCCGGCCGCGCGCTGGAGCGGCCATCCCCGCTACAACTTCACAGGCGGCAACAACGATCCCGAGGTCCTGCCGGTCGAGGCCCTGGCGGCGTCCGCCGAGCGGGTGCTGCGGCGCGAGGGCCACAAGCTCGCGACCTACCACCTGGGCGAGGGCCAGATGGGGCACGCGGGCCTGCGCGCCTTCGTCGCCGGCAAGCTCGCCTCGATGCGCGGCATCGACGCTTCAGCCGACGACATCCTGATCACCTCGGGCTCGCTGCAGGGCCTCGACCTGGTCAACGAGGTTTTTCTGGAGCGCGGCGACACCGTGATCATGGAGCAGCTGACCTATGGCGGCATGATCACCCGGCTGCAGCGGCGCGGCGTCAGGATGGTCGGCGTGCCGCTCGACGAGCACGGCATGCGCACCGATCTTTTGCGCACCTTGCTCGAGGACCTGCGCGCCCAGGGCATCCGGCCCAAGTACATCTACACCATCCCGACCGTGCAGAACCCCACCGCCACGGTGCTGAGCCTCGCGCGCCGGCACGAGCTCCTGCGGCTCAGCAAGGCGTTCGCGGTGCCGATCTTCGAGGACGAGTGCTATGCCGATCTGCTGTGGGAGGGCGAGTGGCCGCCGGCGCTCCGCGGCCTTGCCCGGCGGCGAGCAGGTGATCCACATCGGCTCGTTCTCCAAGTCGCTGGCGCCGGCGCTGCGGCTCGGCTATGTCAGCGCGCCCTGGGACGTCATGAGCCGGCTGGTCGCGTGCAAGGGCGATGGCGGCACGCCCGCGATCGAGCAGATGGTGGTGGCCGACTTTTTCGGCGCGCACTTCGAGGACCATGTCGGCCGGCTGAAGCGGCAGCTGCGGCACAAGCTCGAGGTGCTGACCGGCGCGCTCGAGGAGCAGTTCGGCACGGCCGCGGAGTTCGCCGTGCCCAAGGGCGGCATCTTCCTCTGGGTCACGCTGCCCGAGCAGGTCGACACGGCGGCCCTGGCCGGGCCGGCGCTGGCCGAAGGCATCGCCTACAATCCCGGGCCGGAGTGGTCGACCGACCCCGAGGCGGCGCGGCACGGCATGCGCCTTTGCTTCGCGCTGCCGCCTGCCGATGTGATCCGCGAGGGCATCGCCAGGCTGGCGGACGTCTGCCATCGCGAGACCGGGGTGCCCGAGCGCAGCGCCAATCTCGCGCGCGGCAGGGCCTGAGCGCCGGCGGCCCGCGTTTACCAGGCCTTAACCTTAACGGGGCAACCTTCCGCCTGGGTCTGCAATCACGCGAGTGGGCGCCTTGACGAGCAGAATCATAGCGGTTGGCAACCTGAAAGGCGGCACCGGCAAGAGCACGGTGGCCGTCAACCTCGCCTGCTGTCTGGCCGAGCGCCAGGCGGTGACGCTGGTCGATGCGGACCCGCAGGGCACCGCCGCCGCCTGGCTGAAGGACGGCGAGGCCAAGGGCATGCCGCGCTCGCTCGAGGTCGTATCGCGGCCGCTCGCCGAGGCGGCCGGCAGCGAGCCGTGGCAGGCCGAGATGTGCGCGCGCCGGACCCACTATCGCCGGATCGTGATCGACCTGCCGCCGCAGAAGGGCGAGGCGTTTCAGGCGGCCCTGCGGATCGCCGATCTGCTGATCGTGCCGGTGACGCCATCGGCGGTCGATCTGCATGCGACCGCGCAGGCGCTCGCGGTGCTGCATCGGGTGCGCGAGGAGCGCGGCGGGCGGCCTGCCTGCCTGCTGGTGCCGAGCAAGGTCGACCGGCGCCTGGCGCAGGGCCGCAAGGCGGGCGCCCTGCTGGAGAAGCTGGGCTGCGAGGTCGGCAGCGCGCTGGCGCAGCGGGCCTCGCATGTCGACGCGTTCAGCGCCGCCGCCTGGATCGGCGCGCATGCGCAGGGCACGCCCGCGCACGACGACATCTGCATCCTGGCCCGGGAGGTCGAGGAACAGCTCGCTCGCTGCCCGGCGCCCGAGCCGTTCGTGACGGCGGCTCTGCGCGCCGATGCGGCGCGCGCGCGGCAATGGTCCGGCGCCCGGCATCGCGGCGGGCCTCCTGGACCTCGTGGCGCTGCTGCGGCCGCGGCTGCGGCGGCCGGACTTCGCCTCCCTGCTGCGGCTGCGGCCGAGCGCTTCGCTTCGCCAGCCCTAGAGCGAAGCTGGAGTGCCGAGCTTGCTTCTGTGCTGACGCGTCTTTGCCGATGTTGCGCATTGCTTTAAGCTGGCTCGTGGCTGATTGAGCTATTTGGCGCGGGGTTGCGCCAGAACCACGGTTGCGGGCCAGTGTCTTTGGTGTGATGCGCATCGGGTCGATCGGACGTCATGGTCCGCACGGGCGAACGGCCCGCCGGATCATGAGCGCTATCGCCATCGGCGCGGCGTTGTCGCTGGCGAGCGCTGCGCCCGCCTTTGCCGACAGTGCTGGCGAATACACCTTCACGGTGCTGAGCGACGGCAGTCCGATCGGGCGCCATCGCATCGCCTTCGAGTACGAGGGCGATCGCGTCGAGATCCGGGAGATGACGGAGATCGAGATCAGCTTCGCCACCATCCCGCTCTATACCTTCGAGCACCAATCCCGGCAGCTCTGGCGGGACGGCCGCGCGGTGCGGATCGACGCGACCACCAACGACAATGGCGAGCAGCTCGAGATCACGGTGCGCGATACCGGCGAAGGCTACGTGCGCACCGTGAACGGCCGGGTCGACCGCTTCGACCGCGCCGCGACCGTCCTGGCGCTGTGGAACAAGGATACGTTCAAGCGCGGCGAGTTCTTCTCGGCGGTCGAGGACAAGGTCTTGAGCGCGTTCTTCACGTATGTCGGCGAGGAGAGGATCACCCTGGCGGGTCGGCCGGTGCAGGCGCAGCACTACCGCATGCTGGGCGACGAGAAGCACGAGCTGTGGTTCGACCCGAAGGGACATCTCGCCAAGGTCGCCTTTCGCCGCTATGGCTCCACCGTCGAATATGTCCGCGACCAGATCGAGCCGCTGCCGCCGCAATCGAGCTGCACCGTGGTGTGTTGAGCGTTACTCGACCCTTGCCGGCGAGACCTTTCACCGGCTAGACGCGGGCAGACGGCGAGCACAGGAGCCTATATGATGAATTGTCCCGCCGATCGTGCCCGCGCAGGCGCGCGGGCGGGTCACGGCGGGACGGCGAGCACAGGAGCCTGGAAGCGGGCGCCGGCATGGGTCCTGGCGATGATCGCACTGGCGCCGGCACTGGCGCATGCGGCGGCGGAGCAGCTGACCGGCAGCCGCTTCATCGAGGTGGTGCAGGACAACACCCTGTCCGGCACGACCGCGGACGGCGCCGCTTACAACCTCTATTTTCTGCCCGGCGGCGAGGTCACCTATGACGATGCAACCGGCGCAAGCGATCGCGGCCGCTGGTTCATGGACCCCGAGGGCGACGTGTGCGTCAGCTTCGAGAAAGTCGAGGACGGGGCCGCGCAGTGCTACCGGGTCGAGATCGACGGCCGGGAGGTCACCTGGCACGGCAAGGCAGGCGGCGAGACCGGACTGCGCGGCGGCGTTGCCGAGAGCTTTCTCGCGCCGCAGTAGGTTCAACCCCGCGCCGATCGCTGGCTCAGATGGCGAAATCGACCTCGCGCTGGGCTTCGCTGACGACGCCCTTGCCCTCGGCGCGACGGCACAGGTCCTCGATCGTGACCCGATCGAGGCGCGCCATCAGATCCTCCTCGGTGGCGGTCCAAAAGGGGCCGATCACCTTGGCGCCCAGCTCCGATGCCGGCCCCAGATCCTCCAGCACCGGCGCGTCTTCGATGCCGCGCACCACGCGCACCACGTCGCCGACGCTGACCCGCCGGCGCTCGCGCGCCAGGCGATAGCCGCCCCGCGGTCCCCGGACGCCGCGCAGGATGCCGGCACGTACCAGTTGCTGCATGACCTGCTCGAGATAACGGCGAGGCAGGCTCAGTCGGCGCGCGATATCCTGGCTCTGCACTGGTTCCGCGCCGCCATGATAGGCGATGTCCGTGACCGCGGTCAGCGTGAGCACCAACTTCTTGGATGGCCTCTCCATCGTATCCGTCCTAGATGCCTCGGCTGTTGCGCCTCAAATGATATCCGTGCGGGGATTGACAAGGGCTCCGCCTACGCTGCTACCGCCGGGACGCCCTGCAGATGGGCCGCGATGCGCGCCACCAGCCGCGCTGCCACCTCGGTCTTGGCGAGCCGCGGCCAAGCCTCAGGCTCGGCGTCGCACCGGATCAGCTGAACCTCGTTGTTAACGCCGCCAAAGACGCCTTGTTCCGTAGAAACGTTGTTCGCGACGATCCAGTCGCAGCCCTTGCTCGCAAGCTTGCGCCGCGCGTTTGCCAGCACATCATCCGTCTCGGCGGCAAAGCCGATCACGAGCCTCGGCCGCGTCGGGCCCGCCCGCGAGAGCGTCTTCAGGATGTCCGGATTCTCGCGCAGCGCCAGCGTCGGCGGCTCCCCCTGCCGCTTGACCTTGTGGGTGCTCGGCTCGGCCACCCGCCAGTCGGCAACGGCGGCGGCGCACACCGCGACATCGGTCGGGCCCGCCGCCTGAGCGGCCTCGAGCATCTGCAGCGCCGACTCCACGCGCACGATGCGAACCCCCGGCGGGTCGGGCTCCTGCACCGGCCCGCTCACCAGGGTGACATCGGCGCCGGCCGCGGCCAGGGCGGCCGCGATCGCGTGCCCCTGCTTGCCCGAGGAGCGGTTGGCGATGAAGCGGACCGGGTCGATCGCCTCGTGCGTCGGTCCGCTGGTGACCAGGGCGCGGGTGCCCTGCAAGGGTCGCTCCGCCGGCTGCAGCAGGGCCTCGATCGCGGCGACGATCTCGTCCGGCTCCGCCATGCGGCCGAGCCCGATCTCGCCGCAGGCCATGTCGCCCGGGTTCGGGCCGACCATGCGGATGCCGTCGCCCGACAGGGTCGCGACGTTGCGCCCTGTTGCGGCATGCGCCCACATCTGCGGGTTCATCGCCGGGGCGATCAGCACGGGCTTGTCCGTGGCGAGCAGCGTCGTCGAGGCCAGGTCGTCCGCGAGGCCATGGGCCATCTTGGCGATCAGGTCGGCGGTGGCAGGTGCTACCACCACCAGATCCGCCTCCCGCGACAGGCGGATGTGGCCCATCTCGGCCTCGTCGGTCAGCGAGAACAGATCGCCGTACACCCGCTCGCCGGACAGGCTCGCAACCGCGAGCGGGGTGATGAACCGCGCGCCCGCCGCCGTCAGGATGCAACGCACGCGAACGCCGCGGTCGCCCAGCCGGCGGATCAGCTCGAGGCTCTTATAGGCCGCGATGCCGCCGGCGATGATCATCAGGATACGTTTGCCGTGCACTGGTTTCGGCGCTCCACGAATCGCCCGCAACGCTTCTTCCTAGGAAATGGTGTGGGCATGCCGCGCGGCAAGACAATCCACAGCACGGGCTGGTGATGCAGCGGCGGGCTGGCCGTGCGGCTTGTCGTTGCCATGGAAACGGCGCATAGGGAAGACAGTACCGCTGGTTGGCGTCGGCGAGCTCAAAACGGTGCCCCGACCGCAACAGGGACCGGCCGGCCCTCAGGGAGGAAGCAACAATGGCGGTTCGCATGAGCATCCGCGGCGCGGCGCGCGATCCCGCCCAGATCGGCCTGATCCGCCGCGCCATCGCGCGCATGAAGACGGTCGGCGACGAGCGCGGCTTCGACTGGTTCGCCTCGGTGCACGGCCTCGCCCTGCCGTTCTGGTGCGAGCACGGCACGCCGCTGTTCCTGCCCTGGCATCGCGCCTATCTGTACTACTTCGAGCTGGCGATGCAGACCCGGCTCGGGCCGCGGTTCACGCCGATAGCACCCCAGGATCCGGAGCTTGCCGAGGTCGGCCTGCCGTGGTGGGACTGGAGCTCGGACAATTCGCATCGCGAGGGCATTCCAGAGGCTTACGCGCAGGACGAGGTCGACGGGCAGCCGAACCCTCTGGCGGCCTCGACGATCGGCTCGTGCATCGGCGGCGAGGCCCTGTCCACGGGCGTGTGGTCGGCGCCGCTGGTCAACGCCGTGCGGGCGCAGGTCCCGGGCGCGATCACCGACGCCGGGCCGCCCCGGACGGTGCGCGATCCGGACGCGCCGGACGAGCTGCCCAGGGCCGCGACCGTCGACGACATCGTGCTGCAGCAGAACACTTTCGGCACCTTCACGACCAGCCTCGAGCAGGTGCACGACGACGTCCATGTCTGGGTCGGCGGCAGCATGGGGCTGGTGCCGACCTCCGCCTACGATCCGATCTTCTGGTCGCACCACGCCATGATCGATCGGATCTGGTATCTGTGGCAGATCAGCGACCTCGGCATGGACCCGCCGCCGGACATGATGAGCACGGTGCTGGTGCCGTTCCCGATGACCGTGGCCCAGACCATCGATATCGAGCGGCTCGGTTACGACTACGCCGTCGAGCTGATAGCCTGAGGGGCGAGCGATGGCTCAGAGCAAGAAGTCCAGGGCGTCCCGGTCCGACGGGCGCAAGGCCGCGATCATGCACCGCGATCTGGCGTTCGATCCCGGCCCGACGCAGGCGAGCGCGTTCAAGCGCGCGGACCTCGTGTTCGAAGGGGTCGACCACGCGCAGGGCTCGTACGAGGTGCGCGTGTTCCTGAACAACAAGAAGGCCAACGAGGAGACCGCGCGCTCGCCCGAGACCGGCTATGCCGGCCGCTTCGTGGTGTTCGGCCACGGCCGGTGCTTCGGCGAGCAGGACCACTGCGAGCCGGCGCTCGCCGCGGCGCCGGCCCAGGCGATCGATCCGGGCGGCGGCCATCAGCATCCGCTGACGCCGGAGACCAGGATTCTGACCATTACCGAGCCCTTGCGCCGCATCCTGAGCGCGCCCGGCAAGCGCCTCGAGACGCTGACCTTCGTGCCGGTCTCGAAGGCGCCGCGGCGCGAGCAGCGCGGCCTTGCTCCCGGCCTGTTCAAGTACCGCCGGGTCTCGTTGCGGACGTACCGGTGAGGCGCGCGGCCGGATTGCGGCGGATCGCACGGGGCTCTATTTTCGTGATGTCACTACCATGGAGTGGACCGGTGAAGAGCGTATCGGCCCGAGAGGCGAACCAGCACTTCTCGCGCCTGCTCGGCGAGGTCGCGGCGGGCGAGGAGGTCGTGATCACCAGGCGTGGCCGCCCCGTGGCGACGCTATCGTGCTACCGCGGACGTCCGATGACGCCCGAGCGCGAGGCCGCGATCGAGCGCATGGTAGGGATGATGAGGAAAGGCTTTCGGCTCGGTGGCTTGAAAGTAACCCGCGATGAGATGCATGAGCGGTGAGGCTCAGCATCGATAGCAATGATGGCGCATAACCTGATCCCGCCGGTGATCGGCCGCTACATCGAGGGCCTGAAGGCGCACGATGTCGAGATGGTCGCCGGCACGGTCGCGGACCATCTCGCCTTCGTGACGCCCGCGCGCACCATGAGCAAGTCGCAGTTCCTGGCCTTTCTGCGGGCGCTGTACGCGGGCTTTCCGGACTGGCGCTACGACCACGATCCGCCGCGGCTGCTCGCGGACGGCGCGATCGCCGTGCGCTGGCGCCAGGGCGGCACCCATACGGAGACGCTGGCGCTGCCGGGCTTCGACGCCGTGCCGGCGACCGGCAGGACGGTCGCGACCCCCGAGCACGATTTCTTCTACAGGGTGGCGGGCGACCTGATCGTCGAGATCCGGCCGGACCCGGTGCCGGGCGGTGCTCCACGCGGCATCTTCGAGCAGATCGGCGTCGCCCTGCCGCCGCTGTGAGCCTCGGATGCTTCAGGCGTTCTGATCGGCGCGGAACGCCCAGCCGGTGAAGCGGCGCTCGAGCAGGGCGAACACGGCATACATGCCCACACCCATGACCGCGACCACGATCAGGCCGGCGAACACCAGCGGCACGCGAAAGCTCGAAGACGCCGAGAGCATCAGATAGCCGATGCCGCGATTGCCGGCGATCGTCTCGGAGATCACCGAGCCGACAAACGCGAGGGTCACCGCGACCTTGAGCGAGGCGAAGAAATACGGCATCGAGCGCGGCAGGCCGACCTTTAGCAGGATGTCGCGCGGTCTCGCCCCGAGCGAGCGCAGCACGTCCCTGAGCTCCGGCTCCAGGGTCGCGAGGCCGGTCGCGACGTTCACCACGATCGGGAAGAACGAGATCATCAACGCGGTCAGCACCGCGGGCACGGCACCAATGCCGAACCAGATCACCAGGATCGGCACGATCGCGACCTTGGGAATGCTGTTGAAGCCGATCAGCAGCGGGTAGAGCGCTGCGTACATCAGGGCGGATGCGCCGATCAGCACGCCGAGACCCAGGCCGAAGATCACCGCCAGCGCGAAGCCGAGCAGCGTCACCCAGAGCGTGAACCAGGCATTGAACCAGATCGCGCCGAGATGCTCCCAGAGCGCTGCCAGGCTGGCGCTCGGCGTCGGCAGGATGAACTCGGGCAGCGCGAGCAGGCGGCAGACGGCCTCCCACAGCACGAACAGGCCGAGCGTCGCGATCCAGGGTGCCAGCGTTCGCGCCGTCGCCGCGCTCATGCCGCGCGCACCACGCTGATCGCATCGCGCAGCCCGTGGACGATGTCGACGAAGGCGGGCTCGAACGTATCCTCCAGCGTGCGCGGTCGCGCCAGGCCCGTTGGCCTGCTCTCGACGATCCGGCCCGGGCGCTTGCTCACGACATGCACCGTGTCCGCCAGATAGACCGCCTCGCGCAGATCGTGCGTCACGAGGATCACGGTGAAGCGCTGCGCCAGCCAAAGGTCCTGGAGCACGCCCCAGAGCTCCTCGCGGGTGAACGCGTCGAGCGCCGCGAACGGCTCGTCCAGCAGCAGAAGGTCGGGCCTGTGGATCAGGGCGCGGCAGAGATTGGCGCGCTGCTGCATGCCGCCCGAGAACTGGTAGGGCGCGTGCGCGGCGAACTCCTCGAGCCCGACCGTGCGCAGGAGCGCTATGGCGCGCTCCACGTGCTGGGCGCGCCTGGCGCGAAAGGTGCGCCGCTCGTGCTCGGCCACCTCGAGCGGCAACAGCACGTTGTCGAGGGTCGAGCGCCAGGGCAAGAGGGTCGCGTTCTGGAAAGCCATGCCGATGCCGCCGCGCGGCCCATCGACCTCGCGGCCGTCGACCACGGCCCGGCCCGCGCTCGCCGGCACGAGGCCCGCCACCACCTTCAGCAGGGACGACTTGCCGCAGCCGGACGGGCCGACCAGGGCTGCGAACTCGCCGCGCTCGACCGCGAGCGAGCAGCCGGCGACGGCCAGCGTGTCGCCATAGGCGAGCGACACCTCCTCGAGATCGACGAACGGGTGCGCCACGCCTGCGTCCAGCTAGTTCGTCAGGTCGCGCTCCTCGGGGGGCGGCAGGAACGCATCGGTCCAGACGTCGGCGACCGCCGGCTTGCTGGGTAGATCGAGAGCTGCGGCGAGCTGGTCGATGGCGCGTGCCATGCGGGCCTCGTCGATCGCGCCGAAGCCGTTCTGCTGCACATAGGGCGTCACGATGTTCTGCTCGATCGCCATGTCGAGCCGCCGCTGCTCCAGCTCCTTGTCGATCAGCGGGTCGTACTTGGCGACGAGCTCGACAGCGGCGGCCGGGTCGGCCACCACGTCCTTGAGCCCGCGCGTGACGGCGCGATTGAAGGCTGCGACCGCGTCCGGGTTCTCCTCGATGAACGCGCCCGAGGCGATCAGCGCGTTGCCGTAGAAGTCCATGCCGTGATCGGCGTACAGCATGAATACGATGTCCTCCTCCGCCACGCCCTTCGACATCAGATCGAGCATCGACGAGAAGTAGTGGCCCGTAATCGCATCGACCTCGCCGCGCACCAGCATCGCCTCGCGCAGCGGCGGGTCCATGTTGATGCGTGACACGGCCTCGGGGTCGATCCCGGTCTGGCTGGCGAACGCCGGAAACAGCCTGTAGGAAGCGTCGAACACCGGCGCGCCGAGCGTCCGGCCGACCAGGTCGGCGGGCTCGGCGATGCCGCTGCTCTTGAGCGCGTATACGCCGAACGGCGGCGCATCGTAGATCATCATGACGCACTTCACGCTCTGGCCCGGGTTGTCGACGTTGAACTCGACGAGCGAGTTGATGTCGGCAAAGCCCATCTGGTAGGCGCCGCTCGCGACGCGCGTCACGGCACCGGCCGAGCCGTTGCCGGCATCGATCGAGACGTCCAGCCCCTCCTCGTCGAAGTAGCCTTTCTCCTCGGCGACGATGAACGCCGCCGTGGGACCCTGAAACTTCCAATCGAGGGTGAAGTTGATGTCGGTCTCGGCAGCTGCGGGCTGCCCGAGCCCGATCAGCGCGGCAACCCCGATCGCGCCCCAGATCCCGTGCCTGTTCATGTGCCCTCCGTCCGGCGTCGTCGGTCGCGCCCCAGATCCAGCACGAATCGTACCACCTGGCAGGTGCTCGCGCCACCGGGGCGGCTGGCGGAGCGGGCGGCGTTTTGTTCGACAAGCGGGCGCGATCCTCTATTCTTACACCTGCGGCCCAGCGAAGCCGCACACCGGCGCCGCTCGAGCAGCTGGGAGAAGCTGGGGATGGATGCAAGGCTCACGGGCTTGGCGGTATGCTTGGCGTTTGCGCTCAGTGCCTGCGCCGGCGGCATGTGGCACCAGGGCCAGCAGGGCACGGAGCATCCGCTGGCCGGGCAGATCTATCGGGTTGCCGACGGGACACAGGTGAGCGAGGCGGCACTGGTAGCGGATGCGTCGGCCGCCGACTTCGTGCTGATCGGCGAACGGCACGACAACCCCCTGCATCATCGTCTGCAGGCGCGGCTGGTGGCGGTGCTGGAGGCGCAAAGCGAGGGCCCGCGGGCGGTGGCGTTCGAGATGATCCCGGCCTGGCGCCAGCTCGAGGTCGTCGAGTATCTCGCCGCCGACGGCGAGCCCGCCCGTCTCGGCGAGGCGATCGCGTGGGAAGCCAGCGGCTGGCCGACATGGACCTGGTATCAGCCGATCGCGGAAGCCGCCCTGGCGAGCGATGCTCAGATCGTCGCCGCGGATCTGGGCGTTGCCGAGAAACGGGCGGCGTTCGCGCAAGGCGCGCAGGCGTTCCGGTCGGCGTTCGTGCAGCGGACCGGCCTTGGCGAGCCCTGGCCGGCGCCGATGATGGTATCGCTGCAGGACGAGCTGCGCGCCGCCCATTGCGATCAGGTATCGGGCCGCGTCGTGATCGGCATGATGCGGGTGCAGCGCGCGCGCGACGCCATGATGGCCGATCGGCTTGCCGCCACGTCGGGCAGGGGAGGCGGCGTGCTGATCGCCGGCAACGGGCATATCCGCAAGGATCGCGGCGTGCCCTGGTACCTGGCGCGGCTGCGCCCCGGCGCGCGCAGCGTCAGCATCGGCCTGCTCGAGGTCCGAGACGACGTGCTCGAGCCGAGGGCGGACCTGCCCTACGACTATGTCTGGTTCACGCCCAGGGTCGATGATCGTGGCGAGCCCTGCGACGTGCACGACGCGGAGCTCCGGCGACTGCTGCAGGCGGGATGAGGCCGCGGAACGAGCGCGAGGCCGGAGCGTTGCCATCATGCCATGGACGAGCCCGACCTGTTCGAGCCGAAGCGGACGCTGGCCGAGCTGAAAGAGGAGGCCAGCGGCTGCACGGCCTGCCCGCTCTATGCGAACGCGACCCAGACCGTGTTCGGCGAAGGGTCCGCGAAGGCGCGGCTCATGCTGGTCGGCGAGCAGCCGGGCGACGTCGAGGATCAGCAGGGGCGGCCCTTCGTCGGCCCCGCCGGCCAGTTGCTCGACTGGGCGATCGAGAAGGCCGGCATCGACCGGCGCCGGGCCTACGTCACCAACGTGGTCAAGCACTTCAAGTGGGTGCCGCGCGGCAAGCGCCGGATCCACAGCAAGCCGAGCTCGATGGAGATCCGGGCATGCCTGCCCTGGCTCGAGCAGGAGCTGGCACTGGTCAAGCCCGACGTCCTGGTCTGCCTCGGTGCGACCGCAGCCCAGGCATTGCTGGGTCGGAGCTTTCGGGTAACCCAGGAGCGCGGCCATTTTCTGCGCTCACCGCTCGCGCCGCATGTCATGGCGACCGTCCACCCCTCGTCGCTGCTGCGGATCGAAGACGACAAGGAGCGCAAGGCCGCGATCCGGGTTTTCGTCGCGGAGCTGCGCAAGGTGGCCGAGGTGCTGGACTGATCCTGCGCCCTACTTCCGGGCATTGGGGCGCCATGCGCAAGGCGCCGTCGAGGCGGATCGTCTCGCCGTTCAGCATCGGGTTCTCGAGAATGTGGCGGACCAGGGCCGCATATTCGTCCGGGCGGCCCAGCCGCTTGGGGAACGGCACGGAATCGCCTAGCGCCTGCTGCACGTCGGCGGGCAGGCCGCGCAGCATTGGCGTCTCAAAAATGCCGGGCGCGATCGTGACGACGCGGATGCCGTGGCGGGCGAGCTCGCGCGCCGCGGGCAGGGTCAGCGCCGCAACCCCGCCCTTCGATGCGGCATAGGCGGCCTGGCCGATCTGGCCATCGAACGCGGCGACCGAGGCGGTGTTGACGATGGCGCCGCGCTCGCCTTGCGGATCGGGCTCGAGCCGCGTCATCTCGGCCGCCACCAGGCGCAACAGGTTGAAGGTGCCGATCAGGTTGACCTGGATCACGCGCTCGAACTCGGCGAGCGGCATGGGCCCGTCGCGCCCGACGATGCGTTTTCCGGTGGCAATGCCGGCGCAGCTCACCAGGATGCGCGGGCGCCCATGCGCGGCCACCGCCTGGCCCACCGCTTGCTCCGCGCTCGCCGCATCGCCGACGTCGCATTGCAGGCCGAGCGCCCGGTCGCCGAGCCCCGCCGCGGCTTCGGCGACCCGCGCCGCATCGATGTCGAGGAGCGCCACGCGGGCGCCCTGCAGGGCCAGCATCCGTGCGGTCGCCAGGCCGAGGCCCGAGGCGGCACCGGTCACGATCGCAGCGCTTGCGTCGATCTGCATAGTTCCCTCCTTTCGGCGCTTGCGCCATACCTCATAGCGCCCGCGACATGCTGGCGGCCAGCGGCGCGCACTTGTCCTCGGCCGCCGGAAATGCCAGCTATAGCGCATGGAGCTACGTAGCGAGCAACCCATGGCCCTGCCCGTCGCCTATGTGCCGCCGGACGAGAAGCGCTTTTGGACCAAGCTCAGGCGCGTGGTGGCGCGCGTCCCGTTCGCCGAGGATCTGGTCGCGGCTTACTACTGCGCGCTCGATCGCGACACGCCAGGCTATGTGCGCGCGGTGCTGTTCGGCGCGCTCGCCTACTTCGTCCTGCCGACCGACGTGGTGCCGGATTTTCTGGCGGGTCTCGGCTTCACCGACGATGCCTCGGTGATCGCGGCGGCGATCGCGGCGGTCGGCCGCCATCTCGAGCCCAGGCACCGCGACCAGGCGCGCGAGCGGCTCGAACGCCTCGCCCGCTGATCGGCGGGAGGGGACGGGTGGCGAGAGCATCGCCGAGCGAGGACTGGCCGCGCACGGTCGCCGAGTTCGAGGCTTGGCACGCCCGGCAGCCGGAGCGCTGGGAGTTCATCGACGGCCGGCCGCGCCTGATGGCGCCGGGCTCGCTCAGGCACTCGATCATCAAGAACAATGTGGGTTCGCGCTGCGCCAGGCGCTGCGCGGCCGCGGCTGCACCGCCCTGATCGACGGCGCGCAGATCGTGACCGATGAGATCTCCGCGATCCCGGATGTCGTGGTCACCTGCGCGCCCCTCGATCATTCGAGCGCGGCGGTCGCCGAGCCGACGATCATCGTCGAGGTGATGTCGCCCAGGAGCGAAGCCGACGATACGGGCCGCAAGTGGCAGGCCTACCAGAAGATCGCCAGCCTCAGGCACTACATCCTGCTGTCCCAGGACCAGCGCCTGGTGAACGTCCACAGCCGCGCCGGCGACCTCTGGCGCGAGCGCTTCCTCAGCGCCGGCACCGTCGAGCTCGACGACCCGCCGGTCCGCCTGGCGATCGACGAACTCTACGCGGCGACCGACATCGCCGCGTAGCTCTTACGGCCACCAGTCGCCGGTGATTTGATCAAGCGTGTAGGGGCAGGCAGACGGCAGGGCGTCCGCGGCGCGCTTGCTCGCCATGGTCGCGCAGCGAGCCATCGGCGTCGTGGCGAGCGCGGCAGTAGAGTTCCGACGAGTTCGGCCGCAAGCACGCGGCGCAGGCTGGGGCGTCAGGTCGTCCACAGCTCGCTGCGCTGGGCTCGGATCGTGTCTCGCCAGCCAAGCCGCGGGTCGGTCGACGGCGAGAGCTGCAGCTTGAGCAGGTGCACCATGATCGTGCGTCGTTCGACTTCGCACCGAGCGTTTCAGCGCACCGCCCACGTCCTCGACCTCCTCGATCAGGTTCTCCAGATCCAGCTCGTCGAAGCGTCCGGCACGCAGCAATGCCGCCTGGGCCTGGGACCAGAGGTAGAGGTCTTCCTCGTACAGATCCTTCGCAGGCTTGACCTGGGTTGCCATGGCGGTCTCCGGGGTCGGCCGTGACGCCGAGCATAGCACAACCGCGCAGATCGTGCTCAAAGCGCCCGGGCCTGGTCGCGCAGCACGGTCTTTTGCACCTTGCCGGTCGAGGTTTTCGGCAGCTCGGTGAACACGATCGTCTTGGGCGCCTTGAAATGCGCCAGGATCCCGCGGCAGTGGTCGATCAGCTCCTGCTCGCTGACCTTGGCGCCTGCTTTCAGGGTGACGAACGCGCATGGCGTCTCGCCCCACCGCTCGTCCGGCCTCGCGACCACCGCCGCCTCGAGGACGGAGGGGTGTCGGTACAGGGCGCCTTCGACCTCGATCGAGGAGATGTTCTCGCCGCCCGAGATGATGATGTCCTTCGAGCGATCCTTGATGTCGATGTAGCCGTCGGGATGCATCACGGCGAGATCGCCCGTGTGGAACCAGCCGCCGCGGAAGGCCGCTTCGGTCGCCTCGGGATTCTTGAAGTAGCCCTTCATCACGTCGTGGCCGCGCATCATGATCTCGCCGATCGTCTCGCCGTCGCGCGGCACCGGCGTCATGCTCTCCGGGTCCATCACCTCCAGGCCCTCGAGCACCGGGTAGCAGACCCCCTGGCGCGCCTGCAGCCGGGCCCGCTCGACCGGCGGCAGCGCGTCCCACTCCGCCTGCCAGGCGCACACCGTGGCCGGCCCGTAGACCTCGGTCAGGCCATAGACGTGGGTGACGCGCACGCCGAGCTCGGCCATCTTCTGCAGCACCGCAGCCGGCGGCGGTGCCGCCGCGGTCATCATCTCGACCTTGTGGTCGAAATCGCGCCGCTGCTCAGGCGTCGCGTTGATCAGCATGCCCATCACCACCGGCGCGCCGCACAGGTGCGTCACCTGGTGGTCGGCGATCGCGGCATAGATCGCGCCAGGCTCCACCCGGCGCAGGCAGACCTGCGTGCCGGCCTGCAGCGCGATCCCCCAGGGAAAGCACCAGCCGTTGCAGTGGAACATCGGCAGGGTCCACAGATAGATCGGGTGCAGGCCCATGCTCCAGACCAGGATGTCGCCGATCGCGTTCAGGTAGGCGCCGCGATGATGGTACACGACGCCCTTCGGCCGGCCGGTCGTGCCGGAGGTGTAGTTGAGCGCGATCGCCTGCCACTCGTCGGCCGGCAACAGCGGCGCAAAGCCGGCGTCGCCCTCCGTCAGCAGCTCCTCGTAGGTGGTCTCGCCGAGCCGCTCGCCGGGCGCCTGGCCGGCCCCGAAAAACAGATCGTCGACGATGTCGATCACCTGCGGCCTCGCCTTGCAGCGGCCGAGGGCGTCCTTGATGACCGCGGCAAACTCGGTGTCGGTCAGCAGCACCTTCGATTCGCTGTGGTCGAGGATGTAGGCGATCGTGTCCGCCTCGAGCCGGATGTTGAGCGCGTTCAGCACCGCGCCCGTCATGGGCACGCCGTAGGTCGCCTCGAGCGCCGCCGGAATGTTCGGCGCCATCACCGTGACGGTGTCGCCCGGCCGCACGCCGCGCCCGGCGAGCGCCGCGGCGAGCCGCCGGCAGCGCGCGCGAAAGTCGGCATAGCTCGTCTTTTGGGCGCCGTGGATCCACGCGATCCGCTGCGGAAAGACGTCGGCCGTGCGCTCCAGAAAACTCAGCGGCGTGAGCGGCGCATAGTTGGCCGGGTTGCGGTCGAGCCCCTGCTGGTAGGGACTGCTCGATGGATGCTCGGCGAATCGCACGGGCCTTGCCTCCGCTCACTGTTCTTGCGCCTGCCCAGCCAGGCGCTCGCCCAAGCTTAGCACCCGGCGTCGCGGCTGCCAGCCCGGTCCGATCGCGCGGCTCGGGGCCCTTTTTGCCGCGTTTAACACTTTTTCCTCACTTTTCTGCGGAGAAGGTCGGCGAGGTGATCCGCGGAGCGATGAGGCTTGCCCGATGAAGCGTGTCTTCGACCTGGTGGTCGCAGCGGCGGCTGTCGCGCTGCTGGCGCCGCTCCTGCTGGCTATCGGGATCGCCGTGCGCCTTGGCCTCGGCAGCCCGGTCTGGTTCGTGCAGGTGCGGCCCGGTCGTCACGGCGTGCCCTTCCGGATGATCAAGTTCCGCACCATGCGCGACGCGCTGGACGCCGACGGGCCGGCCGCTGCCGGACGGCGAGCGCCTGACGGGCCTGGGCAAGTTCCTGCGGGCCGCCAGCCTGGACGAGTTGCCGGAGCTCTGGAACGTGCTGCGCGGCGACATGAGCCTCGTCGGGCCGCGGCCGCTCCTGATGGAGTACCTGCCGCGCTACAGCGCCGAGCAGGCGCGCCGGCACGAGGTCAAGCCGGGCATCACCGGCTGGGCCCAGGTGAACGGCCGCAACGCGCTGAGCTGGGAGGAGAAGTTCCGGCTCGACGTCTGGTACGTCGACCACGCCTCGCTCTGGCTCGACCTCGAGATCATCGCGCGCACGCTCTGGAAGACGATCAAGCGGGACGGCATCAGCCAGAGCGGGCATGCGACCATGCCGGTATTCATGGGGTCCAAGCCAGAGAACCGGTAACAGGGCGTGCCGCGCGAAGGCTTGCCGGCGGCGCGAAGCTTGGGGGAAAAGAATGCGTTCTAGCATCGTGCGCGCGAGCGACCGTGACCAATGGCTTGCCTGGATGCAAAGCGCCGGCGCGGATGATGTGTACTATCTGCCGGAGTACCACCGCCTTTACGAGTTCCAGGGCGTGCAATGCCTCGCCTACGCTGCATCCGCTGGCGGCGAGTGCCTCTTCTATCCCTTCCTGCTGCGGCCCGTCGCGCGGATCGGCGCGCTCGATGCGCCGCCGGGGCTGAACGACATCGAGACGGTCTACGGCTACAGCGGACCGGTAGCGACCACGACCTCGCCGGATTTCTTGGCCGAGGCGTGGCAGGGTTTCGAGGGCTGGTGCTCGGAGCAGAACGTCGTCTGCGAGTTCATCCGCTTCAGCCCGCTTCTTTGCAGCGAGCGGTTCGCGTCCCCGCAGACCGAGGTCAGCCTCAATCGCGAGACCGTCGAGATCCGGCTCGAGGGTGGCGAGGAGGCGCTCTGGCAAGGCTACGAATCGGTGCAGCGCAACCGCGTGCGCAAGGCCATGCGGCGCGGCCTCGCCTGCCATGACGCGCCCCTCTGCGAGGGCCTCATCACCTTCCGCGACCTCTATGAGAGCACGATGCAGCGGGCCGGCGCCACCGACTTCTATTTCTTTCCCGACGGCTACTACCGGGACCTGCAGCGCACCTTGTCCGATCGCACGAAGCTGTTCGTGGTGACCGACGGCCATGACCCGATCGCCGCCGGGCTCTTCTTCACCTATGGACGAACGCTGCACTACCATCTCGGCGCCAGCCGCGAGGACGCGCTGCCGCTCGCGCCCAACAACCTGCTGTTCCATCAGGTCAGCCTGTGGGGGCAACAGCACGGCTTCGAGCGTCTTCACCTCGGCGGCGGCCGCGGCAGTGCGGCGGACGACGCCCTGCTGCGCTTCAAGAAGCGGTTCTCGCCGCATGTCCTGTCGTTTCACATCGGCAGGCGGATCCAGCAGCCCGAGCGTTATGCGATGCTCTGCGATCTGTGGCAGGAGCAGGCGGGAGGGCCTGCGCCGTCCGGCTACTTCCGGCCGTACCGCCTGGATCCGTCGGCCTACCGACCGATCGCGCCGGCATGAGGCAGACGCCAGGCCGCTAGCCGATGACCGCCTCGGCCTCGAGGCGCTGCTGTATTGGTCGGCCATTTGACACCCTTTCCTCACTTTTTGCGCCCAAGGTCGGGGAGGTGATCCGCGAGCGATGAGGCCTGCCCGATGAAGCGTGTCTTCGACCTGGTGGTCGCAGCGGCGGCTGTGGCGCTGCTGGCGCCGCTCTTGCTGGCCATCGGGATCGCCGTACGCCTTGGCCTCGGCAGCCCGGTCTGGTTCGTGCAGGAGCGGCCCGGTCGCCACGGCGTGCCCTTCCGGATGATCAAGTTCCGCACCATGCGCGACGCGCTGGACGCCGACGGGCCGGCCGCTGCCGGACGGCGAGCGTCTGACGGGCCTGGGCAAGTTCCTGCGGGCCGCGAGCCTGGACGAGCTGCCGGAGCTCTGGAACGTGCTGCGCGGCGACATGAGCCTCGTCGGGCCGCGGCCGCTCCTGATGGAGTACCTGCCGCGCTACAGCGCCGAGCAGGCGCGCCGGCACGAGGTGAAGCCCGGCATCACCGGCTGGGCCCAGGTGAACGGCCGCAACGCGCTGAGCTGGGAGGAGAAGTTTCGGCTCGACGTCTGGTACGTCGATCACGCCTCGCTCTGGCTCGACCTCGAGATCATCGCGCGCACGCTCTGGAAGACGATCAAGCGGGACGGCATCAGCCAGAGCGGGCATGCGACCATGCCTGACTTTCTGGGCTCGGAGCAGCACAGGACGGTAACAGAGTAAAGTTTCGGCAGGGATAGCGCTGGCGACGGGGAGAACATAGATGGCGTTGTCGTGGGAAACATTGCGTGATCTGGAACGTCGCTACGGCGAGGCGTTCTTCGTGCTCGACCTGCCGGCGTTCCGAAAGAACTACAACGAGTTCCTGGATGCCTTTCGCGCCATCTATCCGAGGAGCCGGATCGCCTATTCGTACAAGACCAACTACATCCCGCGGCTCTGCCGGGAGGTCGACAGGATGGGCGGCTACGCCGAGGTCGTCTCGGGGATGGAGTATGACCTGGCGCTGCGTGTCGGCGTCGATCCGACGCGTATCATCTTCAACGGACCCTACAAGGGTGAGGACGATCTGGAGCGCTCCCTGCTCGCCGGATCGATCGTGAACCTCGATGCCGACTACGAGGTCGCAGCACTCGAAGCCATCGCGCGTCGCCACCCGGGCGCCAGGCTCACCGTGGGCTTGCGCTGCAACTTCGCGCTCGACGATACCCGCTCGTCGCGGTTCGGGTTCGATGTCGAGGACGATGGCCTCGCCAAGGTCTTCCAGCGGCTCGAGCGCATCGACAACTGCGTCGTCGCGGGCCTGCACTGCCACTTCTCGACCGGGCAGCGCAGCATCGGCTCCTATGCCCAGCGCACGCGGCGGCTGCTCGATCTGTCCGCGCGCTGCTTCCGGCACGGCGCGCCGCGCTTCATCGACATCGGCGGCGGCTACTTCAGCAAGATGAGCCCGGAGCTGCGCAGCCAGTTCTCCTGCCCGGTGCCGAGCTATCAGGAGTACGCCGTTGCGGTCGCCTCCGAGGTCGCCGCCGCCTTTCCCGATGCCGGACCGGAGCTGATCCTGGAGCCGGGCGCCGCGATCACGACCGACGTCATGCGTTTCGTCGCCAAGGTGATTGCCCGCAAGCGTGTTCGCACGCGCCAGATCGCCCTGGTTGCGGGCAGCATCCACAACATCAAGCCGACCCTGCACGAGAAGCAGCTGCCGATGCGGGTGGTCCGCGCGAGCGGTGGCGGCTTCGAGCATGCGGACGAGGCCCCGGTCGACATCGTGGGCTATACCTGCATGGAGCACGACTGCCTGTATCGCGACTGCAAGGAGGCGGTGCGGCCGGGCGACTTCGTCGTGTTCGAGAGCGTGGGCGCCTACACCGTGGTGATGAAGCCGCCGTTCATCCAACCCGCGCCGGCGATCCTCGTCGATGAAGGTGCGGGCTCCTTCGCCGTCGCGAAGCGCCAGGAACGGTGTGACGACCTGTTCGCCGCCTACAGCTTTTCCGCACAGGATACGCTTTGCCGGTGAAGTTCAACATCGCCACGAAGGTGGTGGATTGAGGTAGATCTGCGATGAACGTGCTTTTGACCTGTGCCGGCCGCCGGAATTACATGGTGGAGTACTTTCGGGCCGCGCTCGATGGCCGCGGCCAGGTGTTCGCCGCCGACGGCAGCAGCGACGCTCCGGCGCTGCAGGAGGCGGATCGCGCCTTCGTGGTGCCTCCTGTCAGCCACAGGGAATACGTCGGGCACATCCTCGATCTCTGTCGCCGCAACGAGGTCGGCCTGCTCCTGTCGTTGAACGATCTCGAGCTGCCCCTGCTTGCCCGCAACCGCGAGCGTTTTCGCAGCCAGGGAACGGTTGCCGCCGTCTCCTCGCCCGAGGTGATCGACATCTGCTTCGACAAATGGGCGACGGCGCAGTTCCTCGAGAGGAGCGGGATCGCCGGCCCGAAGACCTACCTGACCCTGCGCGACGCACAGGCCGCCCTCGCGCGTCGGGAGCTCGCCCTGCCGCTCGTGATCAAGCCGCGCTGGGGCAGCGGGTCGATCGGCATCGCGTATGTCGAGGACGCCGAGGATCTGGCGCCGACCTATCACCTCATACGCCGCCAGCTCGCCCGCTCGATCCTCGCCGAGGTCAGTGCTCGCGACCTCGAGCGTGCGGTCCTGATCCAGGAGCGCATCGGCGGCCAGGAATACGGCCTGGACGTCGTGAACGACCTGGACGGGCGCCACGTCACGACGTTCGCGCGCTGCAAGCTCGCGATGCGGGCCGGCGAGACGGACCGCGCGGTCACGGTCGAGACCTTCGATCTCGACCGGATGGGCGCAGCCATCGGCGAGCGGCTCGGTCATGCCGGCAATCTCGATTGCGACGTCTTCCTTGCCGATGGCCGCCTGTACGTGCTGGAGCTGAACCCGCGCTTCGGCGGCGGCTATCCGTTCTCGCATGCGGCCGGCGCGAATCTGCCGGCAGCGCTGATCGCATGGGCGTCGGGCAAAGCACCGGATCTGCGCTGGCTGCGGATTCGCGCGGGCGTCAAGTCCGCCAAATGCGACCGGCTGGTCGTAGCTCCTTCGCCTGGCGGCGATCCGGAGCGGTAACCGGCCCCGCTCGGTGCCGCGGCGCAGCTGATCCGGCCTGGCCTGGCCCCCTGGGCCACGCGCTGCTCGAGGATCGCTGGCGGCGAAAGCACAAAGGGCGCGCCGTTGTCGCCGGGCGCGCTGCCCGCCTATAGTGGGCGCAGGCAGGGGACCGGGGCGAGGCAACGCAGGGAGGCAGGCGGCCATGAGCTACGCGCAGGCCTACGCCCGGGCGCTGAACGATCCGCAAGGGTTCTGGGGCGAGGCGGCCCTGGCGCTGCACTGGGAGCGGCGCTGGGACCGCGTGCTCGACGATTCGCGCCCGCCCTTCTACCGGTGGTTCACGGGCGGCCGCCTCAACACCTGCTACAACGCCCTCGATCGCCACCTCGCCGAGCGCGCCCACCAGCCGGCCCTGATCCACGACAGCCCGGTCACCGGCAGCATCAGCACGCTGACCTTCGCCGAGCTGAAGGACGAAGTGGCGCACTGCGCCGGCGCGCTGCGCAAGTATGGCGTTGCGCCCGGGCGACCGCGTGATCATCTACATGCCGATGGTGCCCGAGGCGGTGATCGCGATGCTCGCCTGTGCAAGGCTCGGCGCGATCCACTCGGTGGTGTTCGGCGGCTTCGCCGCGCATGAGCTCGCGACCCGGATCGACGACGCGAAACCGAAGCTGATCCTCTCGGCGTCCTGCGGCATCGAGGCGGGCCGGGTGGTGCCGTACAAGCCGCTGCTCGACGCGGCGATCGCGCAGGCGACGCACAAGCCCGAACGCTGCATCGTCCTGCAGCGCCCGCAGTGCGAGGCGGACCTGCAGGCGGGCCGCGATCTGGTGTGGCAGGACGTGGTGCCGGCGGCAGCGCCTGCGGACTGCGTGCCGGTCGATGCGACCGATCCGCTCTACATCCTCTACACCTCGGGCACCACGGGCCAGCCCAAGGGCGTGGTGCGCGACAACGGCGGCCATGCCGTGGCGCTGCGCTGGACCATGCCGAACGTCTACGACGTCCACCCGGGCGAGGTTTTTTGGGCGGCCTCGGACGTCGGCTGGGTGGTCGGCCACAGCTACATCTGCTACGCGCCGCTGCTGAACGGCAACACCACGGTGATCTACGAAGGCAAGCCGGTCGGCACCCCCGATCCCGGCGCGTTCTGGCGGGTGATCGCGCAGCACGGCGTGGTCGCGCTGTTCACGGCACCGACCGCGTTCCGGGCGATCAAGAAGGAGGACCCGAACGGCGCCCACCTGCAGGGCCACGATCTGTCGCGGTTTCGGACGCTGTTCCTGGCGGGCGAGCGCTGCGATCCCGACACCTTGCGTTGGGCGGAAGAGAAGCTCGCCCGGCCGGTGATCGACCACTGGTGGCAGACCGAGACCGGCTGGCCGATGGCCGCCAACTGCTGGGGCATCGAGCACCTGCCGGTCAAGCCCGGCTCGTCGACCAAGGCGGTGCCGGGCTACGACGTGCGGGTCCTGAGCGAGGAGGGCGCCGAGATGCCGGCAGGCGAGATCGGCACGATCGCGGTCAGGCTGCCGCTGCCGCCGGGCACCCTGCCGACGCTCTGGCAGGCCGACCAGCGCTACATCGACGCCTACCTGGCGCGCTTTCCGGGCTATTACCTCACCGGCGATGCCGGCTACCGCGACGAGGACGGCTACCTGTTCGTCATGAGCCGGATCGACGACGTCATCAACGTCGCCGGCCATCGCCTGTCGACGGGCGCCATGGAGGAGGTGCTCTCGGCGCATCCGGACGTCGCCGAGTGCGCCGTGTTCGGCGTCGCCGACGCCATGAAGGGCGAGCTGCCGCTTGGCCTCGTGGTGCTCAAGGCGGGCGCCGCGCGGCCCGAGGAGCAGATCCGCGCCGAGCTGATCCAAAGCGTGCGCCACGCGATCGGCCCGGTCGCCGCCTTCCGTCTGGTCACCGTGGTCCAGCGCCTGCCCAAGACGCGCTCCGGCAAGATCCTGCGCGGCACCATGAAGAGCATCGCCGACGGCAAGCCCTATCGGGTACCGGCGACGATCGACGATCCGGCGATCCTTGCCGAGATCGAGGCGGCGCTGCAGCGCATGGGCTACGCCGGCGGCGTTGCCGCCTCGTGAGCGGCCTGGTCGACATCGATCGCGCTCGAGGCGCTGCTGATCGGGGCGGCGCGGGCAGGGCGGAGCATGACCTATGCCGAGGTGCTGGCGCATTTCGGCATCCGCATCACGCCGCGCCGGGTGTTCGCGCTGTGCCGCGATCTGGGCGAGGTGTGCGCGCGCAACCGGGCGCGCGGCGAGCCCGAGGTCGCGGTCCTGGTGGTGCGCAAGGCCGATCGCCTGCCGGGCGAGGGTTTCTTTCATGGTTACTGGCGGGATGGCGTCTACGAGGGCCCGGCGACCGGGCCGGCGGCCGCGGCCTTCATCCGCGCCGAGACCGAGCGGGTTTTCGCGTTCTTTGCCGCGCGCACGCGATCCGGCCGCGACCGCCACGGCGGCGGTCGTCCAACCTGTGGACGGCCGCGCGCCTCGGTCGTAAAATGGTAGAGTTGGGATAACCGGCACGCGCGAGGATGGGGCTGCGACAAAGCCCTGCCGAGCCCAGGTCGAAGGCAGAGCGCGAGATGGCGGGACGGCTTTGTTGTCATCGAACTCGCACGCCGGTGTCGCGGCGTCGTCTCGATGCCAGGCTAAGTGGCCTCGACACGAAGAAGGTCGCTGGCTCGGGGGTAGGGTGGTCCGCAACACCAGAAGCGGCGGGGTGTACGTGATCGCGACTCCGACGAGCCACCTCGAGGTTCGCTTTGCCCGCAACCGGCGCGACGTGAAGGCGGCGCAGCTTCTCCGCTATCGGATCTTCTACAAGGAGATGGGCGCCTCGGCGAACCTGCGCACCAAATTTTTTCGGCGCGATTTCGACCACTACGATCGGGCCTGCGACCATTTGCTGGTGGTCGACCGGCGCCGGCTGCGGATGCGGCCGGTGATGCTGGGATCGGTGGTCGGCACCTGCCGGCTGATCCGTCGCGGCGTCGCGGACCAGGGCGGCGGCTTCTACTCGGCCGGCGAGTTCGACCTGGCGCCGCTCTTGCGGGGCCCTGGCGAATGCGTCGAGGTCGGCCGCTCCTGCGTCGACCCGGGCTACCGCACGGGTGCCGTCATCGATCGGATGTGGCGCGCGATCGCGGACTACATCGTCGCGCACCAGATCGGCGTGCTGTTCGGCTGCGCGAGCCTGCCCGGCACCCGGCCCGAGCAGCAGGCCGAGCTGCTCTCGTACCTCTACCACCATCACCTCGCACCTGAGGATGCCAGGCCGCGGGCGGTCGCGAGCCGCTACGTCGACATGTGCATGCGGCCAGCCGACCAGATCGATCCGAAACGGGCCTGGGCGGCGCTGCCGCCGCTGCTGAAGGGCTATCTGCGGCTCGGCGCCAAGATCGGCGATGGTGCCGTGGTCGACGAGCAGTTCA
The DNA here is from genome assembly GCA_963753315.1 of uncultured Alphaproteobacteria bacterium. Taxonomy (GTDB): domain Bacteria; phylum Pseudomonadota; class Alphaproteobacteria; order Geminicoccales; family Geminicoccaceae; genus DASUGG01. The sequence goes on along the minus strand of CAVWCI010000023.1, from coordinate 55,741 downwards.
ACACGACCGATGTCTGCATCGTCCTGCAGACCGCGCGGCTCACGCAGCGCTACCTGCGCCACTACCGCGCCCAGTTCGGCTCGCTGGAAGCGGCTTGAGCGGCATCCATAGTCCGGTCCTGGCAGGCGCCCGCGCGTTCGCCTTCGTGGCGATGACCGGCGTGCTGCTGGTGCCGGCGGTGGCGGCTGCGGCGGTGCGCGGCCATGTGCCGCCCGCCTTGAAGCGTGCCTGGCACCGCGGCTGCTGCGCCATCTTCGGCCTCGAGATCCGGGTCCATGGCGAGCCGGCGCTGGCGGGCGGCACGCTCTACGTCGCCAACCACGTCTCCTATCTCGACATCTCGGTGCTGGGCAGCTGTGCTGAACGTCCCGTTCGTGGCCAAGAGCGAGGTCGCCGGCTGGCCGGTGATCGGCCTGATCGGCAGGCTCGGCCAGACCCTGTTCGTCGATCGCCGGACCGGGCGCGCGGGCGGGCAGCGCGACGCCCTGGCGGCACGCCTTGGCGCCGGCGAGCGCCTGATCCTGTTCGCCGAAGGCACCAGCAGCAGCGGTGATCGGGTATTGCCCTTCAAGAGCGCCCTGTTCGCAGCACTGGTGCCGGGCGACGCCGGCCAAGCGATCCTGATGCAGCCGGTTACGATCGCTTACCCGAGGTTCCGGGGCGGCCTCACCATCGGCCACGGCATGCGGCCGCTCTACGCCTGGTACGGCGACATGACGCTCCTGCCGCACATCTGGTCGGCGCTGGGGCTGCCCGGCGCCGAGGTCGAGGTCCGCTTCCACCAGCCGGTATCCGCCTCGGACTTCAGCTCGCGCAAGGCGCTGGCCCGCCATGCCGAGCGGGAGGTCGCGAACGGCCTGGCGGCGGCCCGCGCCGCCTGACCGCCCTCGCGCCGGTTGCCGCGGCGCAACAGCCTTCCCATCTGATAGCGAACGCACTAAAGCTTTGAGCCGCGGCCGCCTGAGCGCCCATGACGGCAGCCGCGCAGCCTCGAGCGCGCATTCCGGGCGCGCATGCGCAGTCACATCGCCGGGAGCACGAGATGGACCGACCGTTGATGCCCAAGGCCACCGCCATGTGGCTGGTCGAGAACACGAGCTTGACCTTCGAGCAGATCGCCGAGTTCTGCGGCCTGCACCCGCTCGAGGTCAAAGGCATCGCGGACGGCGAGGTCGGCGCCGGCATTCGCGGCCTCGACCCGGTGGCGAGCGGCCAGCTGGAGCGCAGCGAGATCGCGCGGGCGCAGAAGGACCCGAAGGCCCGCCTCAAGCTGGCCCGGCCGATGGCGACCGGCGTCAAGCCCGCCAAGCGGCGCGGCCCCCGCTACACGCCGCTCTCCAAGCGGCAGGACCGGCCGGACGCGATCGCCTGGCTGTTGCGCAATTTTCCCGAGCTGTCGGACCAGCAGATCTGCAAGCTCTTGGGCACCACCAAGACGACGGTCAATGCCGTGCGCGACCGCACCCATTGGAAGAGCGCGGAGATCCGCCCGCGCGACCCGGTCCTGCTCGGCCTGTGCAGCCAGATCGACCTCGATGCCGCCGTGATCGGGGCAAGGGCGCCGCAGCCTGGGGGCCAGGTGCGGCGGCCGAATCAGGCCGCCGACCTCGAGAGCTGATCAGCGCCGCAGCCGCGCAGCACCCAACGATGTCGGATCGAAGCCCAGGTCCGGCGGCGGGGCAGCGGCGGTGATCTGGGCCGCGGCGATCCGCGCCAGGGCTGGTGCTGTCATGATGCCGGCGCCGCCCTGGCCGGCCAGCCAGACGAAATCGGGGACGTCCGGATCGGGGCCGACCACCGGGAGGTGATCGGCGACGAAGCTGCGCAGGCCAGCCCAGCGGTGGCTGATGCGGCGTACCGTGCGGCCCGTGACCTCCTCGTAGCGTGCCACCGCGTGGGCGACGTCGATCTCCTCCGGCTGCACGTCGCAAGGTGCCAAGGGCGTCTCGTCGGCCGGCGAGACCAGCAGCACCCCGCCCTCGGGCTTGATGTAGAAGCGCTCGTCGAGGTCGATCACCATCGGCCAGCGCGACGGGTCGAGACCGTCCGGGGGCTCGATCAGGATCGCGGTGCGCCGCTTGGGCACGAGCCCGACCGGCGCAACGCCGGCCATGCCGGCCAGGCTCGTCCGCCCAGGCGCCGGCGGCATCGACCAGCACGCCGGCGCAGAACGCGCCGCCTGTGCTCTCGATCCGCCAGCCCTCGGCCGTGCGCGCGATCGCCGTGACCTCGGCGTCGGTCACCAGCCGGCCCTGCCGCCTTACGGCGCGCAGATAGCCCTGATGCAGGGCCGCGACGTCGATCGCCATGGCGTCCGCCTCGAGCAGCCCGCCGGCGACGTAGGCCGGATCGAGCAGCGGCACCAGATCGCACACCGCGGCAGCGTCCAGGCGTCGCAGCGCAGGCGAGTGGGCCGCCTCGAGCGCCGCCAGCTGATCTTCCCTCGCGAGATGCAGCATGCCGCGCGGGCTCAGCAACGCCGTCTCCGTGAAGCCCGGCGGCGGCGCTGCGAGGAATTTCTGGCTGGCACGGGCGAGTGCCCGGACCGGCTGGGCGCCGTAGGTCGCGGACAGCATGGCGGCCGAGCGGCCGGTGCTGTGATAGCCGGGCTGGGCCTCGCGCTCGAGCAGCACGACGTCGCGCTGCGCGGCGAGCTCGAAGGCGAGCGAGCTGCCGGCGATGCCGGCGCCGACGATCAGCACGTCGCAGCGATCGCTCATTCGACATCGCTTCCCGGCGCCGGCTTCCGGGCGGCTAGTCCGGCGGCGTTGCCGGGTCGAGCGGGTCGAAGTCTTCCGGCGGGGCGAGCGGATCGTCGCCGATCGGCGGCTCCTCACCGCCGCCGAAGCCGAAATCGAAGCTGTTGGGCAGCAGGCCAAAGCCGTAGGTCTCGGCATAGTCGTCCGGGAAGAGGGCGGATGCCGTGCGCCAGAGCAGACGCTGGAAACGGCTGTCGGTCGGACCGCTGACGGCGTCCTGCGTCTCGACCGAGCCGATCGCGTCGGCACCGTCGCAGAATGCCGCCAGCACCCGCAGCTCGTCGCCGGCGGACAGCGTCCGGATCGGGCTGGGATTGCGGCAGGCAGCGCTGCCGGTCGGATCGGCGGCCGGGTTGAGCACCACCACGAGGCGCGGCTCGGCTGCGGGCGCCTGGCTCGGGTCGGTCGTGAAATCGACGCTGAGGCCGGCGACGCCCGCCGCCATCGCGTTGGTCACCATGCTGTCCAGCCGGCCCTCGTCCATCCCGTAGGGGTTGCCGATGACCACCGCCGGGACCGGACCCTGCTCGGCGCGCTCGGTCAGCGCTTGCCGGGTATTGCCCACGCCGCTGTCGGTCGTCACGCTCGGGCCCGACCCGCAGCCGGCCAGAAGCGCGCCGAGCAGCGCTCCCGATGACCGCCCAAGCCACAAAGTGGTTTCTCGATCGGATACGCGCGAAGGCGAGCCCTCAATGGCCATGCGATCTCACACCGCTGTGTCGCTCGGACTGCGACCTGTCGCTCACGCCTGATCGGCGCTGCCGCCGGGACGATCCTGGCGCTGCTCGGGTTGGTCGCCGGGCAGATCCTCGACCGCCTCGCCGCCGGCGCCGCGCCAGTGCCGGGACGACAGCAGCCGCCGGTCGCGCTCGATCCAGTTGGCGATCTCGCGCAGCGCGCCGGCAGCACTGCTCGGCAGCGTGCCGGGGCTGACCATGACCCGCAAAGGCACGTCCTCGCCGAGCTCGTGGTCCAGAGCGACCGACAGGCCGAGATCCTCGGCATTGGCGGCGGGATAGGCATCGAAGCGGACGAACGGCTCGGGCTCGCGCAGGGCGTAGCGCTCGAGCAGCCGATCCTTGGCGGGCGTCGCCGGCCCTTCGAAGATGCCGCGCATCAGGGCGCGCTTGAGGTCGTCCGGCTGATTGTGGAAGATCTCGCGGGCGTGGCGCAAGGCGTCCAGATCGCCGCTCTGCAACGCCTGGTCGATCCGATAGCGCAGCACCGAATCGCCGCCCAGCGCCGCCACGACTAGAGGCCGCAGCTCCTCCAGAAAGTGGCGAAGCGCCCTCCGCTCCCCGACGTAACGTTCACCTGCCATGGAGTCCCGCCGTTGTCCCCGCCCCATATGCCTGCTTAACAGGATGTTAAGACCTCGCGTAGCGCTCGACAATGCGGAATCATGCGGCCCTGCCATCCCAGGGGGCGCGCCCGGAGACGTGGCGGCCTTCTATCGAGGCTCCGCGGCCGTTTTGCGCGCGGGCTCGCGCGAGGGGCGGCGCCGGGTCGCGACCGCACCGCGATCGAACAGGCCCGGCTGGTTGCCGAAGCCGTCCCAGCCCGGCCGGCTCTGGCGCGCGAACAGCTCGAGATACGGGCCGGGCAGCAGGCGCTCGATGCGCCCGTACGCCTCCTCCGGCTTGCGCGAATGCTCCCGCCGTGGCGCCAGCAGGAGCTTCTGCACATCGCCCGCGCGCCGCTTCGGGTGACCGCGCGTCGCGAGCAGGCACGGCTCGGGATTGGCCCGCGTCCAGAAACCGAGCCCGGTAAAGAAATCCCGCCCGCTGAGCAGCGGCCCATTGCCGAGCAGGTCGGGCGCCAGCCGTCCCGCCACCGACTTGTTCAGCTTGACCCAGTAGAAGCCCACGGTCTTGTACGTGAAGCCCCAGGCTTCGATCACCTCGAGCGCGCGCGGCAGCAGGGGATCGGTCGCCCAGAGCAGCAGCACCGCATCGTCGGCCGCCCACTGCCGGACGGGGATCGCCTTGATCTGATCGATGGTCAGGCAGTCGTAATGGGCCTCGGCGCTGCGGCCCTTGCCCCTGTCGGAATAGGTTGCGAAGCGCCATGGCGGGTCGGCATAGATCACGCGGTACTGGTCGGCCTGCGGCGGCGCATCCATCGTCGAGCTCCCGGTATCGATCTGTCCTAGCAGGCTGCGAGCGGCATGAGAATGCCAGCGGCCGCGGGGTCTGGGAACCGAAGGACGAAGGCCGAGTTTATTCCTCTCGGGAGCGCCGCGGTCGGCGCCGCGGCGGAGCAAACCTGCGGGAGGGTCGTGTGGGAGGCATCCTGAAATTCTTCGGCAGCGTCGTCGGCATCATCTTTCTGATCGGCCTGATTGTGGTGGTAGGCTTGCTCATGCTCATCTTCTGAGCGCCTCGCGGGCCGCGACGCGTTTGGGAGAGGACCATGCCCCTGCTCGAGATCCTCGTCGTTCTGGCGCTGGTGCTGCTGAACGGCTTCTTCGCCATGTCCGAGATCGCCGTGGTCTCGGCGCGGCCGGCCCGGCTGGAGGGGCTGGCGCGCAAGGGCGGCCGCGGCCCGCGCCTGGCGCTGGCGCTCGCGCGCGATCCCGGCCGCATGCTCTCGACGGTGCAGATCGGCATCACCCTGGTCGGCGTCGTCGCCGGCGCCTTCGGCGGCGCCCGGCTGGCCGAGCCGCTCGATGACGCGCTCGCGCGCATCCCCGGCCTCGCGCCGTTCAGCGCCGAGATCGCCTACACGCTGGTGATCGCCGCCATCACCTACCTCTCGCTCATCATCGGCGAGCTCGTGCCCAAGCACCTCGCCCTGCGCGCCCCCGAGCGCGTCGCCGCGCGGGTGGCGCCGACCGTCGACCTGGTCGCGCGCGCCAGCACGCCGGCAGTCTGGCTGCTCGAGGCGTCGAGCCGGCTCGTCCTGCGCCTGCTCGGCAGCGAGCTCCAGCCGGCCGCGACGGTGACCGAGGAGGAGGTGAGGATGCTGATCGCCGAAGGCACGCGTGCCGGCGTCTTCCACCGCCACGAGCAGGAGATGATCCAGCGCGTGCTGCGGCTCGCGGACCGCCCGGTGCGGGCGATCATGACGCCCCGGCGCGAGCTGGTCTGGCTCGACGTCGGGGCCGGGCCGGACGCGATCGCCCGGATCGTCCGCGAGAGCGGCCACAGCCGCTTCGTGGTCGGCAAGGGCAGCCTCGACGACGTGCTCGGCATCGTGCACGTGCGCGGCCTGCTCGACGCCTGCCTTGCCGGCCGCTCGCTCGACCTGCAGGCCGCCCTGCGGCCGATGCTGGTGGTGCATGATGCGATGCCGGCGTCGCGAGCGCTGGAGGCGCTGCGCCAGGCGCGCGTGAGCATGGCGCTGGTGGTCGACGAGTACGGCGAGGTCGAGGGCGTGGTGACGGCCGAGGACGTGCTCGAGGCGCTGGTCGGCGACATGCCCGAGCGCCGCCTGGGCGAGGAGGCGGCGATCGTGCGCCGGGACGACGGCTCCATGCTGATGGACGGCATGCTCGCGATCGACGAGGTGAGGCTCACGCTCGGCCTCGACGGCCTGCCGGACGAGGCGACCTACCACACGCTCGCGGGCTTCATCCTGGCCCAGCTCGGCCGCGTGCCCGCCGAGGGTGAGAAGGTCGCCTATGGCGGCTGGTGCTTCGAGGTCGTCGACATGGACGGGCAGCGCATCGACAAGGTGCTGGTGACGCCATCTGGCGGCACGGGAGGGGTCTTCCGCAGGCAACGCGTGAGGCCGCGTGGCAGCCGCTCGGTCAGCCGGCCGGCAGCAGGCGCTCGACCAGGCGCGCCCAGTAGCTGGCGCCGACGGAGAGCGTCTCGTCGTTGAAGTCGTATTGCGGGCTGTGCAGCGGCGCGTCCGGCCGGCCGCCGCCCATGAAGATGTAGCTGCCCGGGCGCTGCTCGAGCATGTAGGAGAAGTCCTCGGCACCCATCACCGGCGGCGTCATGCGGTCGACGCGCGCCTCGCCCACGACCTCGGCGGCGGCGTCGGCGGCGAGCGCGGTCTCGGCCTCGCTGTTGACGGTCGGCGGATAGCCGCGCTCGTAGGCGACGTCGACCTCGACCTGCAGGGCCTCGCCGACGCCATGGCTGATCGCGGCGATGCGGCGCTCGAGCAGATCGCGGATCTCGGGCGCGAAGCTGCGGCAGGTGCCGGCGATCATCGCCGTCTGCGGGATCACGTTGTAGGCGTCGCCGCCGTGGATCTGGGTGACGGAGACCACCGCCTGCTTCACCGGGTCGACGTTGCGCGAGACGATCGTCTGCAGCGCCAGCACGATCTGGGCGGCGGCGACCAGCGGGTCGCGGGCGATGTCGGGCATGGCACCGTGGCCGCCCTGGCCGTGCAGCGTGAGGGTGAAGCGATCGGCTGCGGCCATCAGCGGGCCCGGGCGCACGGCGAAGCTGCCGGCCGGCAGCTTCGGCCAGTTGTGCAGGCCGTACAGCTGGGTCATGGGGAAGCGCTCGAGCAGGCCCTCCTCGAGCATCACGCGGCCGCCGCCCAGCATCTCCTCGGCCGGCTGGAAGATCAGGTAGACGGTGCCGTCGAAGTTGCGCGTCTCGGCGAGATAGCGGGCGGCGCCGAGCAGCATGGTGGTGTGGCCGTCATGGCCGCAGGCGTGCATCCTGCCGGCCGTCGTGGAGGCATGCGGGGCGCCGCTCGCCTCCTCGATCGGCAGCGCGTCCATGTCGGCGCGCAGGCCGATAGCACCACTGCCGCTGCCCGCGCGCACCACCCCGACCACGCCGGTCCTGGCGATCCCGGTGTGGACCTCGTCGACCCCGAACGCCTTCAGCCGGTCGGCGACGATGGCCGAGGTCCGATGCTCCTCGAAGCCGAGCTCGGGATGGGCGTGGAGATCGCGGCGCCACGCCGTCATGTCCTGATGGAACTCGCCGATCCGGTTGATGATCGCCATGGGGTGCTGCTCCGTGCCGCTGCGCGCCTGCCCGTCGAGGCCGGCTCACGCTGTCGCGGCGCCACGCCGCCGGCGGCCCGGCGACAGGATGATGGGATTTGCGTTCAGACTAAGATGGCCGCGGATGGCTGACAAGCGTGGGCGGCGGGCGTCCCGGCTCAGCAGCCGCTGTCCTCGTAGATCTGGTCGAGGTCCAGCTCGACCCGAGGGTATTGGCTTCGCCTGCCGCCTGCAGGCGGGGGAGGTCGCCGTCTGCTGCAGCGGCTCCCCAAAACGAGAACCGGGCCTTGCGGCCCGGTTCGGAACAGGGAACGTGTCGGCGGACGATCAGCTGCCGATCTCGTTGTACTCGCCGTTGTCCCACTCGTAGACCACGTAGTTCGAGCCCTGCACGTCGCCCTTGTCGTCGAACGAGATGGTGCCCAGCACCGTCTCGAACTCGGCGCCGTGAAGGGCCTCGACGACCGCATCGAGGTCGGTCGAGCCGGCCTGCTCGGCCGCCTGCGCCCAGGCCTGGATCGCGGCGTAGGTGTAGAGGGTGTAGCCCTCGGGGTCGTAGCCCTGCGCCTCGAACTCGGCAACCACGGGTGCTGCGACCTCGTTCTTGCGCGGGTCGGGGCTGAAGGTCATGATCGTGCCTTGCCCGGTGTCGCCGGTGATCGACCAGTATTCGTCGGTCACGAGGGCGTCGCCCGACATCATGACGGCTTCCAGGCCCTGCTCGCTCGCCTGACGGGTGATGAGGCCAGCCTCGGTGTGATAGCCGCCGAGATAGATCACGTCGACGCCGGCCTGCTTCATCTTGGTGATCAGCGCGGTGAAGTCCTTGTCGCCCGCGGTGATCGCCTCGTACATGGCCTCTTCGACGCCGCGCGAATTGAGCTGCTTCTTGAACTCGTCGGCAAGACCCTTGCCGTAGGCGGTCTTGTCGTGGACCACCGCGACCTTGGTGCCGAGATTGTTGTCGACGACGTAGTCGGCGGCGACGATGCCCTGCTGGTCGTCGCGACCGCAGGTGCGAAAGACGTTGTCGAAGCCCTGCTCGGTGAGCTGCGGGTTGGTCGAGGCGGGCGAGATCTGCAGGATGCCCTCCTCGTTGTAGACCGTGGAGGCCGGGATCGAGGAGCCGGAGCAGAAATGCCCGGCCATGAGCACGACGCCGGCGTTCACCATCTGGTTGGCGACCGCGACCGCCTGCTTGGGATCGCAGGCGTCGTCGCCGACCTCGAGGACCAGCTGCTCGCCGAGCACGCCGCCGGCGGCATTGAGGTCCTTCACCGCCTGCTCGGCGCCCTTTTGCATCTGCTCGCCGAAAGCGGCGTACTGACCGGTCATCGGACCGGCGGTGGCAATCACGATATCGGCCTGCGCCGCGCCGGCGCCCAGCGCGACGGCCGCGCTGGCGGCTAGCAGGGACTTCGCAAATCCAGGCATTTTGCCCTCACTCCGTGGTTCAACGCGTCTCTGTGATCTCACACAGACGCGCGCCGGCGACAACCGGCGCAAAGTTGTCACCTTTTTCGAGGACGACGATCGATTTGGCAAGAGATTTGGCGGCTGCGACCGGGCCGCCCGCCGGTCATGCCTGGCCTGGGCGAGCACGATAGTTGAACAGCGAGACCCGCTCGTAGCGCCAGGGATACTGGCTCACCATCTTGCGCACCAGGGTCACGCGCCAGGCCAGCAGCGCCAGCGCGCTGAGCACCACGAAACCGATCAGGAAGCCGCTCGGGCTCAAAAGCTCGCCCTCGAACAGGGCATAGACCAGAAACCGGGATCCGAGAGCGAGGCCGAAGCAGGCAGAAACGACCTGCCAGGCCGGCTTCCACCCGTCCGCCAGCGCGCGTCCCGTCATGATCGCCGCGCCGCCTGCGATGATCACGGTCAGACCCACGAACACGCCGATCGACGTACCGAGGAGCGCTTCCATAGCCTCGTTCCATAGCCGTTCGCCGGACTGTACGGCCGTACGCCCGCTCCGGCAACCGCGATGCAATTGACCGGCAGCGCCGAAACCTCCATATGCGCTGCTGGGCCGATACGGCAGGCCTCGGAGCGGGGGTGGGGAATGGCTGACGTGGACGCGCGGCTGGCCGCGGTCGAGGCGATGCGGGCGATGCGACTTCCGGTCGGGCCGGTCGAGCAAATGATCGCCGAAAGTGTGGTCGATCCGCAGGACTTGGCGAGATCATGTTCCCAGCCGCCTGCGGCGTCGTGACCGCTCAGTGCGGCTCGAGCATGACCTTGATCTGATCGCTCGGCTTCTTGAGCGCCTCGAATGCTTCGGAGAAGGTATCGAAGCCGACCCGGTCGGTGACCAGGCCGGCGGCGCCGATGCGGCCGCGCCCGAGCAGGTCGACCACGATCTCGAAGTCACGCCGGCGGTAGACGAACACGAAGGTCAGATCGAGCTCCTTGGTCATCGCCTTGGCCGGGAAGAAGCGGTCGGCGGCCATGCAGAGGCCTACCACCACCACGCGCGCGTCGAACGGCGCGTAGTCGATCGCGAGCTGCAGGCTGCCCGGCACGCCGACGCAGTCGAACACCACGCGCGGCTGCCCGCCGGCCAGCTGCTGCACGCGGCTTCGCACGTCCTCGCGGCTCGCATCGATCGTAGCGGTCGCGCCGAAATCGATCGCGCGCTCGGCCCGCTTGCCGATCAGGTCGCTCACCACGATGTGGCGGGCGCCGAAGAAGCGGCACCACAGGGCGACGGCGATGCCGACCGGTCCGGCGCCGATGATCAGCACCGCATCGCCGGGCTCGAGGCGCGCCTTGGCGACCGCGTTCAGCCCGACCGCGAGCGGCTCGACCAGGGCACCCTCGTGAAAGCTCACGGCCTCGGGCAGGCGCAAGGTCGCGGCGGCGCCGATGCGGGTGTACTCGGCATAGGCGCCGGTCAGCTCGGCGGTCGCCCGCATCGTGACCTGCTCGCAGCGATAGGCGCGGCCCTCCGCGCAATGCGCGCACTGGCCGCAGCCGATGAAGGGCTGCGCGCAGACCCGCTCGCCGACGCGCCACTGGCCGCGCACCTCGCGCCCGACCTCGACCACCTCGCCCGCGAACTCGTGACCCATCACGCTGCCCGGATCGAGCGCGCGCCAGCCGGCGCTGCCGTCCCGGCTTTCCGACCAGTGCAGATCGGTGCCGCAGATGCCGCAGGCGCGCACCTTCAGGATCAGCTCGCCCGGGCCCGGCGTCGGATCGGGCACGTCCTCGATCACGAGCGGCGCGCCCGGCGCCTTGAACACGGCGGCTTTCATCGGATGCTCTCCAGGCAGATCAGTCGAGCGGCACGCCCTGCAGCGTGATCCGGTGCATCAGGCGGCGCTCGCCGGCGTGGCGGGTCGCGCGCGCGCGCCGATCTTGGCGCGAACAGCGGGGCCGGCACAAGGCGCGATCGCGCTGCCGCGGGGACCAACGCGCTCAGAAGTGGTAGGTGCCGGTAACCCCGATCGTGGAGCGCTCGACGAGGCCCTCGACCTTGTCGGCGAGGGTTGGCGGGCCCGCTTCCTCGGCGGTGGCCCGGGCGGCCGGGCTGCCCATATCGCGCCGGGACTTGATGTCGACGCCGAGCGAGAAGCGCTGCTCCTCGACGTGGGGCGCCGGCGACGCGGAGGCGGCCTGCGGCACGAAGGGCGCAAGGTCCTCCACCGCGGCCACGGCCGGATCGAAGCTCAGGTCCAGCAACGGGTCGCCATCCGTGACGGCTTCCGGCGCAAAGGCTTCGGGCGCGATCGCAGGCTTTTTCTCAGGGAGCACGACCGCGCCCGTCTGCTGCGCGTGCGCGTCCGGCGCAGGGCAGGGCGAGCAGGATCGCAAGGAGCAGGAGAGAGCGTCGCACGCGCGGGTCCTCGGCACGAAGGCAAGCCGAATATGGCCATATCGTGCCGAAGCGCAAGTGAACTCTGCGTCAGATTCGAGCACCGGGCGAGATTGCCGGGCGCGGCCATGGCTGCGGCCGCGCCCGGTTCGCCATATGCGCTATTGTACCGTTTCACCGTGCAACTGCAGGTCCAGACTGTCGCGCTCGACGTCCGGCGACACCCGCAGGCCGATCGTCGCGTCGATCACCTTGAGGATGATCAGCGAGACCGCGCCGGACCAGAGCACGGTGGCGAGGACGGCGTAGATCTGCGGCATCAGCTGACCGAGGTTGCCCTCGAGGACGCCGGCCCTGCCGCCGATCGCCTCGACCGCGAACACGCCGGTCAGGATCGCGCCGACGATGCCGCCGACGCCGTGGATGCCGAAGACGTCGAGCGAGTCGTCATAGCCGAAGGCGTGCTTCATGCTGGTCGCGGCGAGGTAGCAGAGGATGCCCGCGGCGATGCCGATGAACAGCGCGCCGCCCGGGCCGACGAAGCCGGAGGCGGGCGTGATCGCGACCAGTCCCGCGACCGCGCCGGAGATGATTCCGAGCACGCTGGGCTTGCCCGCCTTGACCCATTCCGCGCACATCCAGGCGAGCGCGGCCGCGGCGGTGGCGATCTGCGTCACCGCCATGGCCATGCCGGCGATGCCGTTGGCGGCGACCGCCGAGCCGGCATTGAAGCCGAACCAGCCGACCCAGAGCAGCGAGGCGCCGATCACGCTGTAGACCAGGTTGTCCGGCGCCAGCAGCTCGGCGCCGTAGCCCAGCCGCTTGCCGACGACGATGGCGGCGACCAGCCCGGCGACGCCGGAGTTGATGTGCACCACCGTGCCGCCGGCGAAATCGAGCGCTCCCAGGCCGCCGATCCAGCCGCCGGCACCCCAGACCCAGTGCGCGATCACCGGATAGACGAGCACGCTCCACAGGCCGATGAACCAGAGCAGCGCCGAGAACTTCATGCGGTCGGCGACGGCGCCGGTGATCAGCGCAGGCGTGATGATGGCGAAGGTCATCTGGAAGGTCATGAACACGCTCTCGGGGATCGTGCCCTTGAGCGTATCCACCCCCATGCCGTTCAGGAGAAACCGGCCGAGATCGCCGATCAGCGGCCCCTCGCCGGAGAACGCCAGGCTGTAGCCGATCACGATCCAGATCAGGGTGGCAAGGCAGCAGCTGGCGAACACCTGCATGGTCGCGGACAGCACGTTCTTCTTGCGCACCATGCCGCAGTAGAACAACGCGAGGCCCGGGACCGTCATCATGAGGACCAGCGCGGTCGAGGTCAGCATCCAGGCAGTGTCGCCCGAGTTCGAGCACGGCCTCCTCCTGGGCCAGCGCTTCGACGCTGCCGGCGATCAGTGCTGCGGCACCCGCCGCCGCGGCCAAAGCCAGCCGGCCCGCGCCTCGCACGAGCGTCTGCGTGGCCTCGCCCGGCCAGCCCTGGGTTCGTCTCGCCGCCATGACTTTCTCCTCAGTGGACCTTTGGACGGCGCTGATCCCGCGATGCCGGCATGCGAGACGTCGCTGCCATCCGACCCGCGGGCCGCGCCATGCTTTGCCTCGCGCAGCGGTTGCTCATAAAGGGCGTTGCGCGTCACCACAGTACAAATTCCGTGCCAGTAGCGTCGGCACGGACCACGCGGCGTTTCGCGCCACGACGATGCGACCGCAGTGCCCAGATCGTAGGCATACAGATGCTTTGTTAAGCAGCGGTGTGCGTGCGGCTCTGGCCGAGGCGCCGCAGGACGAGGCCGGAGGCTGGCGCTAACCTCTTTGCACGCCGAAAAGATGCACCGGCTCCGCGCGGCCACGCAGGAGATGGTGACCCTGGTCGGTGAAGCGTTCGGCCAGTTGCTGGCTGCCTTCTGCATGCAGCGTCGCGACCAAGGCGCCGGTAACCAGCACGGCAGCATCGAGCGATCGGCAGTACGCTTCGACACGGCTGGCGATATTGACGGTATCGCCGAGCACGGTGAGCTCCAGGTGCCGGTCGCTGCCAATGTCGCCATGGACCACTTCGCCGTGGTGGATGCCGACGGCAACCCGGATCGCCGCGTCACCGGCTCGACCGCATTGCTCGTTCCATCGGTCGATCGATTGCAGGATGTCCAGCGCGCAGCGCGCGGCATTGGTGGCATCGCGCGGGCCGGGGCAGGTGAGCCGAACACCGCCATCAGGCCGTCACCCAGGAACTTGTCGATGGTGCCGTCGTGGGCGAACACGGCCGTGTTCAGCAACGCCTGCAGATCGCGCAGCATCGCGATCACGGCCTCCGGCGTCATGCCGGAGCAATATGCCGTGAAGCCGATCATGTCGACGAACAGCACGGCTGCCGGCTGGCATCGAGCCACCGAAAGTGGCGTGTCGAGCTCCATGAGGCGATCGACCAACTGCGGCGCGAAGAACCGGGCCAGGTTCGCGCGCTGCCGCTCGGTCTCCCGGAGACGCTCCTTTGCCGACACGCCCTGCAACGCAAGGAACGTCGTGATGGAGATCGCCGCGAGGCTCATGATGGCGCGAATCGGAGCGGTGCCCTCGAGATGGAGACCGTGCGCCAAGCGAAAGCTCAGGACCGTCAACGCGGCGCAGGCCGCGGCGACCATCAGAATGCCGCGACGCCCATAGTGGGTGGCGGCGATCAGCACGACGACCGCGTAGAGCACGGCGACCGCGAACTGGAGCGGGCTGAAGGTGTCGAAGATGAAAATGCCGATCGCGAGCGCGCCGATAAGCGACGGCATAAGAGGAGACCTAGGCGCAGCGGGCACCAGCTTCGCCCTGTTCGCTGCAATCCGATCTGAGAACGGCCCGCCGATCAGGAGAAACAAGGTCCATCGTAACGGCCATCGCCCGGTATCGAGACACGGGCAGCTCGCCAGGCCCGCAGGACCTATCGGTCGGATCGGAGGATGACTTACCAATCAACCGAAACGGATGCCGTAGTCGGCCGCAAGTTCGAGGACACCGCGCACGGCATCTGCGGGCGGCTCTGTCGGAGCAAGCGCATCATCCGGTGCAGGAACCGCGGTTGCCTTCAGAAACTCCTCGAAGCCGGAAGGCGAGAACACGAGGAGGTAATGATTCTCGGTCTTGCCGAGATTACGGAGCTGATGGGGAATGTCGCGCGGTGCGATGAGCGTGTCGCCCACTTTGAGAACGAAGACCTCGTCTCCGACCACCACCTCCAGTTCCCCGGACAGCACATAATAGGCCTCGTCCTCGCGCGTATGCGTGTGACGAGGCACCCCCATCCCAGGCGCGAGACTTACTTCCAGGAGGCAGTATTCGCCTCCGGTATCCGCGCCCGATAAACATACGGAACCGATGCCCACGTCAAAGTAACAGCGTCGGGACCTCGGCTGATATTTGATCGACGGCGCTCTGCCGTTCGTTTCGACGGGGCTCATAGCTCGTTCCTCCTGGTAAGTTGTCGCGTTACCGAGCATGCCCGCCACTCTCCTGACCGACCGGTAACGGGATGGCGGAGGAGAAGACGTTGTCGGGATCGTAGCGACGCTTGGCCTCGATCAGCCGTTCGGCGTTGGCGCCATAACCTTTCGCCGCACGATCCGCGTCGCCTCCGGGGAGGAGGTTCGGATAGCCGCCGGGCAGCGCCATCGCATCAAAGGCCCGAAGGGTATCCCTGGCCCATTGGCGATGCCGTTGCTCCTCGAGCCTGTCCGACCGGTCGACAAAGGTGGCGAGAATCTCGACGAGCACGTGGTCGCGTCGAAGGCCGAAGGCGGTCGCCTCCGCCGGTACGCGTGCGGCGGCGCCCCTGAACTCGTGGGTGAAGACGGCGCAGCCCGGGGAGACCGCGGCCATCGCCTGGATGAAGGCGTCGATGCTGTCGCTTTCAAGGGCTGGCAGCCAGCAGGTCTCCATGAAGGTCCGTTGCCCGTAGACGATGCACGGGTCGAAGAAGGTCAGCGAGGCGCCATAGGGCATCGCGTCGACAGCGCCGGCGAGGAGCGTGCCGAGCTTCAAGAAAGGCGCGATCCGCGCTTCGCCTTCGGCCGGCGGACCGCACCAGGTCGGCAGGACCATGACCACGGCAGCGCCGTCCGGGCCGACTACGCATCCAACCTGGGCCGTCAGGTCGTCCGGCGCGGCAGCGGCAATGTCGGCGCATCCTTCAAGAACGGACTTGGCCTCGGCCAAGGAGTAGATGAGCATGCCTGAGCGGACGCCGGGCAGACGGTGGAGGCGGTGGCGCATCGCGGTCACGACGCCAAAGTTGCCGCCGCCGCCCCGCAGCGCCCAGAACAGCTCCTCTTCATGGTCGTGGGTTGCGACGACGATGCGGCCATCCGCGAGAACCACCTCTGCGGCGAGCAGGTTGTCGAGCGCAAGCCCGAACCGGCCGATCAGCGCGCCGTAACCTCCGCCCAAGGTGAAGCCCGCCATGCCGACAGCGCCGAACGAGCCCGCGACCGCCGCGACGCGGAGCGGATCGGTCGCCGCGAGAACGTCCGAAGCGCGCGCACCTCCTGAGATGCGCGCGGCGCGGTGGTCCGGGGCGACGACCACGCCGTTCATGCCGCTCAGGTCGATCACGATGCCGCTGCACAGCGCGCGACCGGCCCAGTCGTGCCCGCCGCCCCGCACCGACAGCGGCTGCTCCCCGTCGCGTGCGGCGCGTATTGCCGACTGGACGTCTTCGGCTGTCCGGCAGTGGACCACCGCGCGCGGCATGGGGCCGACCGGCTTTGGCCAGATCGCCGTCGCGGCGGCGTAGCGGTCATCACCTGGCATCGAGACGCGGCCGGCCAGCTGCACACCGAGGCGACGGAGCGTTCGTTCCTGATCGTGCGGCGCGGACTCGATGGGCCAGCGCGCGGTCGTCGACATATCAGGCTCCCATCTGGTCGCGACGGGACCGGATATGTCAAATCGCGCGCTGCGCCGAGTAAAGCCTCGTAAACCTCGGTAAATCGCGGCGAAGCCGCTTGCGGCACAGAGCGCGCGGCTGGTGTAGCCTGGATGCGGTCCTAGTGGCCGCCCTCGAGATACGCGGCGCGAATCTCGGGATTGGCCAGGAGCTCCCGGCCGGTGCCCTGGAGCACGACCCGGCCGGTGGCCAGGACATAGCCGCGGGTTGCGATCTTGAGCGCCTGGTAGGCGTTCTGCTCGACCAAAAGGATCGTCATGCCGCGCTCGCGGTTGATCGCGACGATCGCATCGAAGATCTGCCGCACCAGGAGCGGCGCCAGGCCGAGCGAGGGCTCGTCGAGCAGCAGGAGGCGCGGCCGCGCCATCAACGCCCGGCCGATGCAGAGCATCTGCTGCTCGCCGCCGGACAGGGTGCCGCCGCGCTGGCGCTGGCGCTCCTGCAGCCGCGGAAACAGCGTGAAGACCTCCTGCACGTCCTCGTCGAAGAAGGCGCCGTTGGTGGGCACGGCGCCCATCTGCAGGTTCTCGAGCACGGACATCGACGGGAAGATGCGCCGGCCCTCCGGCGCCTGCGCGATGCCGCGCGCGACGATCTCGTGCGGCGCCAGCTGGTTGAGCGGCTCGCCGTCGAACACGATCTGGCCAGCGCTCGCCCGCGGCCGGCCGCAGACCGTCATCAGCAGGGTCGACTTGCCGGCCCCGTTGGCGCCGATGATGCTGACGATCTGGCCGCGCTCGACCGAAAGGCTCACGCCGCGCAGCGCCTCGATATTGCCGTAGTGGGCGTGCAGGCCGGTGATCTCTAGCATCGGTACGGCATCACTGGAGGGGCGGCATCACTGGGGCAGGTCCAGATCGGCGGCGACCTCGGGCGGCAGCTCCTCCTCCTCGGTCTCGCCGAGATAGGCCTTGATCACGTTCGCGTCGCGCTTGATCGCATCGGGCGCGCCGTCCGCGATCTTGCGGCCGTAGTCGAGCACGACGATGTGGTCGGAGATGCCCATGACCACGCCCATGTCGTGCTCGATCAGAAGGACGCCGATGCCGAACTCGTCGCGGACGTCGCGCAACAGGTTGCCGAGCTCGGCGGTCTCGCGCGGGTTGAGGCCGGCGGCGGGCTCGTCCAGGCAGAGCAGCCTCGGGCCTGTGCACATGGCCCGCGCGATCTCGAGCTTGCGCTGCTGGCCATAGGGCAGGTTCGCCGCGTTCCAGTCGGCGCAGTCGACCAGGCCGATGCGCTCGAGCCAGCCGCGGGCGCGCTCGACCGCGGCCTGCTCGGCATGGCGATAGCTGGCAAAGCCGAGCACGCCCAGGACCGTGTAGCCGGACGCCCGCATGAGCTCGTTGTGCTGCGCCACGATCAGGTTCTCGAGCACGCTCATCTGGCCGAACAGCCGGATGTTCTGAAAGGTGCGCGCGACGCCGGCGCGCGCGATGCGAAAGCCCTCCATCTGCTCGAGCAGCAGGGTGTGGCCGTCGGCATGGAAGGTCAGCTGTCCGACCGTCGGCTTGTAGAAGCCGGTGAGGCAGTTGAACACCGTGGTCTTGCCGGCGCCGTTGGGGCCGATGATCGCGGTGATCTCGCGCTGCCGGGCGGTCAGCGACAGATCGTTGATCGCGACCAGGCCGCCGAAGCGCATGGTCAGGTGCTGGACCTCGAGCAGCGGCTCGTTCATGCGAGGCGGGCAGGGGTCATGGCGGCGCGGCGGGCGCGGCGGCGACCCGGTGCAGGTGGATGGTCGGCTCGCGATGGGCGAGCAGGCCGCGCGGCCGCCAGATCATGATCATCACCATGGCGGCGCCGAACAGCAGCATGCGGAACTGCGCGAACTCGCGCCCGAACTCGGGCAAGAGGACCAGCACCAGCGCGGCCAGGACCACGCCGACCTGGCTGCCCATGCCGCCGAGCACGACGATCGCGAGCACCAGCGCCGATTCGAGGAAGGTGAAGCTCTCGGGGCTGATGAAGCCCTGCCGGGTGGCGAAGAAGGAGCCCGCGAAGCCGCCGAACATGGCGCCGAGCGAGAACGCGGTGAGCTTGGTGTTGGTCGGGTTGATGCCGAGCGCCCGGCAGGCGATCTCGTCCTCGCGCAGCGCCTCCCAGGCGCGGCTGATCGGCAGCTTGCGGATGCGCAGCACGAACGCGTTGGTGATCAGCGCCAGCAGCAGGATCAGGAAGTAGAGGAACACCACCCGGTGCAGGCCGGAGTAGGACAGACCGAAAAAGTCGTGGAACGCGGTCTCGCCTTCGTCCGCGTTGCGGGTGAACTCCATGCCGAAGAAGCTCGGCCGCGGGATGTTCGAAAGGCCATTTGGGCCACCCGTCACGTCGTACCAGTTCAAAAGGATGATGCGGATGATCTCGCCGAAGCCGAGCGTGACGATCGCGAGATAGTCGCCGCGCAGGCGCAGCACCGGAAAGCCGAGCATCACGCCCATGAACGCGGCGAAGGCGCCGGCGAGCGGCAGGCACTGCCAAAAGCCGAGGTCGAAGTTGATCGCGAGCAGGGCGTAGGAATAGGCGCCGATGGCATAGAAGGCGACGTAGCCGAGGTCCAGGAGGCCCGCGAGGCCGACCACGATGTTCAGCCCCCAGCCGAGCATCACGTAGATCAGCACCGTAGTCGCGACGTCGACCACGTAACGGTTGGCGAACGGCAGGAACGGCATCACGAAGGCGAACGCGACGCCGCCGAGCACGAGGAACCGGGTGTAAGGGCCGACCAGCGCCGGCAGCCTGCGCGAGCGGCGCGCTCACCGCGCCGATCGTCTCGGGATGCACGCTGCGCAGCGCTACCAGCAGCAGCCGGCCGGCGAACACCCCGGCGACGCCGATCGCGACCCAGCCGAAGCGGAAGTTCAAGGTGAGGCCGGCCTCGCCCCTGACCGTCTGCATGCCGACCAGCGGCAGGAACAGCACCAGGGCCACGAACGCGGCCGCCAGGCACTCCTTGAGCGCCGCCGGCCAGTCGATGGCGGCCGTGCCGGTCGCGGTCGCGCCGAGCACCCGTCCGGCCATCAGACCTTCTCGATCTCGGGTCGGCCGAGCAGGCCGGTCGGCAGGAAGATCAGCACCAGGATCAGGAGCGAGAACGCTGCGACGTCCTTGTACTCGGTCGTGAAGTAGCCCGACCAGAAGGCCTCGACCATGCCGAGCAGCAGGCCCCCCAGCATGGCGCCGGGAATCGAGCCGATGCCGCCGAGCACCGCCGCCGTGAAGGCCTTGACGCCTGCCAGGAAGCCGATGAAGAAGTCGATCACGCCATAGTAGAGGGTGGCCATGAGCCCGGCGACCGCCGCGAGCGCCGCGCCCAGCACGAAGGTCAGCGAGATCGTGCGGTCGACGTTGACGCCGCACAGGCCTGCCATCGTCAGGTCCTGCTGGCAGGCGCGCTGCGCCCGGCCGAGCGGCGTGCTCGTGATCAGGTAGGAGAAGCCGATCATCAGCACGATCGTCAGGATGATCATGATGATCTGGACGTAGCTGACGGTGACGGTGAAGCCGCCGGCCGTGCCGAACACGAACCCGCCGGTGACCACCGGGCGCAGCGGCTTGACGGTGGCGCCCTGCATCAGCTGGACGTAGTTCTGCAGGAAGATCGACATGCCGATCGCGGAGATCAGCGGCGCCAGGCGGAACGAGCCGCGCAGCGGCCGGTAGGCCAGGCGCTCGACGGTCCAGCCGTAGGCGGACGTGCACGCCATCGCCACCAGCAGCACGATCAACAGCGCGAGCGGCACCCAGGTGATGCCCAGCATGCCCAGCAGGGTAAAGGTGATGACCGAGAGGAAAGCGCCGATCATATAGATTTCGCCATGGGCGAAATTGATCATGCCGATGATGCCGTAGACCATGCTGTAGCCGATCGCGATCAGGCCATACATAGCCCCGAGGGTGACCCCGTTGATCAGCTGTTGCAGAAAATACAGCACTGAGCCCGGACGCGCCCGATTGTCGTTCAAGTCGTTGATCCGCCCGCAAGCTCTAGAGCATGGCCACGCCGGCGGCAAGCCGGTTTCGCTGCGCCGGCCGGGGCGGCCGGCGAGGGGCTAGGTCTGGCGGTGCGCGGCCCGGTCGCCATAGACGAGGGAGACGGCGCTGGCGAAGATGACCGCGCCGCCGATCCAGGTAAAGAGATCGAGGCGCTCGCCGAACGCCAGCCAGGCGATCAGGGCCACCCAGATCAGCTTGAAGAAGTCGATCGGCATGACCACCGCCGTATCCGCCTGCCGCAGCGCCTCGGTCACGCAGAACTGCCCAAGCCCGCCGAGCACGCCGATCGCGATCAGCCAGCCCCACTCGTGCGCCGCCGGCCACTGCCAGACGAACAGCGCAGGCCCCAGCGACAGCGGCGCCATCAGCAGCCCCATATAGGTGATGATGGTGGCGCTGCTGTCGGTCCGGCCGAGGGTCTTGATGACCATCAGCGCGCAGGACCAGGCCAGCGCCGAGAACAGGGCCAGCAACTGGCCCGGGCCGACCGCCGCAAAGCCGGGCCGAAGGATGATCAGGGCGCCGAGAAAGCCGAACGCGATCGCGGTCCAGCGCCGCGCCTGCACGACCTCCCCCAGCACCAGCGCCGCCAGCACGGTCGCGAAGATCGGCGACGAGTAGCCCAGTGCCGTGACCTCGGACAAGGGTGCTGACGCTGACCGCATAGAAGAAGCACAGCATCGCCACGATGTTGAACAGCGCGCGCAGGACATGCAGGCCGAAGTGCTGCGTGCGCAGCGGTGCGATGCCGTAGCGGAAGAACCAGGGCAGCACGACGACCAGCGCGAACAGGTTGCGGAACAGCGCGATCTCGAACGGATGCATGCTCGCCGACATATGGCGGATCGAGCCGATCATCGCGGCGACGAAGAAGGTCCCGACGAACATCAGCGCCATGCCGCGCAGCGCCGGACGGTGGAGCGCGGCTGCGTGTGCCGGTCGGCAGGGCGCCGGGTCGCGGCTCGCTGCTCACGGTGACGGCGCCTGCAGCCTCATGCGCGGGCGGCTTTGGCGGCCCGCTTCGCTTTGCCCTTGGCGCTTGCCTTTGGCCTTGGTCTTGCCGGCCTGCGGCGCGGCCCGCCCTCGGTCGCGCGCATCAGCTGCACGTCGACCTCGACCTGGTAGCCGTCGGCCAGCCGGTTGGTCTGGTTGAAGGTGCCGACGACGCCCATGAGCTCGCCCAGCATCGCATCGTTCATGCCGAGCTTGCGCGCCGCCGCGGTGTGCGAGCGGATGCAGTAGGTGCAGCCGTTGGTGGCGCTCACCGCGAGCGCCACCATCTCCTTGGTGAGCGCATCCAGAGCACCCGGCCGCATCGCCTCGTCGAGACCGCGCCAGACCCGCGCGAGCAGCGGCGGATGGCTGGCCAGGGTCTTCCAGAAATTGGGCACGAAGTCGATGCTCTTGACCGCCATGATGTCGTCATAGACGGCGCGGACCTCGGGCGTTGCCTGGTCGTATTCGACCATCGCGGCAGTCGGCATGGGCAAAGGCTCCTGTTTGCGCTGGGTCGCATTCGTGCGAATGCTGCAGGCGATCCTAACGGCATTTGCGGGTCCTGGCATCACGTCGATGTGACGGGCGCGCGATCGGCGCTAGGTTGTAAAGCTGCGCCGGCCGCTGCATGGCCTGACGGGCGGACCTCTGGGGGGAGAGAGCGATGCTGCGCGTCCTGACGATCGCGGCACTCACGCTGGTCACGGCCTTTGGGGCAAGGGCCGACGCCTGGGACGACACCCTGGCAAAGGCGCGCGGCCAGACCGTGTACTGGAACGCCTGGGGCGGCGACGAGCAGGTCAACGCCTACATCGCCTGGGTCGGCGAGCAGGTGGCGGAGCGTTACGGCGTGGAGCTCGTGCACGTCAAGCTGGGCGACACCGCCGAGGCGGTAGGCCGGATCGTGGCCGAGAAGACGTCGGGCCGCAACGGCGACGGCTCGGTCGATCTGATCTGGATCAACGGCGAGAATTTCGCTGCCCTGAAGCGGCAGGACCTGCTGTTCGGGCCGTTCGCGGAATCGCTGCCGAATTTTCGGCTCGTCGACACGGCAGGCAAGCCCACCACGCTCAACGACTTCACGATTCCGACCGAGGGCTTCGAGGCGCCCTGGGGCATGGCC
This sequence comes from uncultured Alphaproteobacteria bacterium, assembly GCA_963753315.1. GTDB lineage: Bacteria > Pseudomonadota > Alphaproteobacteria > Geminicoccales > Geminicoccaceae > DASUGG01. The sequence continues at coordinate 33,184 of CAVWCI010000023.1, read as the reverse complement.
CAGTTCGTCTTCGTGCACGATACCGCGAGCGTGCCGGAGCCGCCGCGCACGATGGCGGCGCTGCTCGAGTGGATCAGGGCCAATCCGGGACGCTTCACCTATCCGGCCCCGCCGGACTTCATCGGCAGCACTTTTCTCAAGCAGGTCCTGATCGAGCTGACGCCGGACCCGGACGCGCTGCAGCGCCCGGTCGAGGAGGGCGACTTCGAGGTGGTCACCGCGCCCCTTTGGGACTGGCTGGAGGCGGCCGAGCCGCATCTCTGGCGCCAGGGCGAGGGCTATCCCGCCTCGGGGCCCGCCTTGCATCAGCTGCTCGGCGACGGCGAGGTCGACTTCTCGATGGCGTTCAACCCGGCCGAGGCGTCGGCCGCGATCGAGGCCGGGCGGCTGCCCGATAGCGTGCGCACCTTCATCCTGGAGGACGGCACGATCGGCAACACGCATTTCGTGGCGATCCCGTTCAATGCCGCGCACGCGGAAGGCGCCATGGTGGTCGCGGACTATCTGATGTCGCCGGAGGCGCAGGCGAGGAAGCAGGATCCGACCGTCTGGGGCGACTTCACGGTGCTGGATGTCGCAGCACTGGAGCCGGCCGATCGCGAGCGCTTCGATCGCCTGCCGCGCGGCATCGCGACCCTGCCGACCGAGGCGCTGACGCCGGTCCGGCCCGAGCCGCATCCCTCCTGGATGACCGAGATCGAGGCGGAGTGGCTGCGCCGCTTCAGCAGCTAGACGGTCTTGCTGCGCATCCTGCCGGGCTTGACCATCGCGCTCTTCCTGGGGCCGGTCGCGGCCGGGCTGCTGGGCACGATCCTGCCCTCGCTGGGCTATCTGCCGGCACTCGGCGGCGAGCGGCTCTCGCTCGAGCCCTGGCGCCAGCTTTCGGATGCGCCCGGTCTCGCCACGGCACTTCGCCTGTCCCTGGTCAGCGGCTTCGTCTCGACCGCGCTGGCGCTGGCACTGACCATCCTGGTGTTCGCCGCCGGCCACGGCACCCGGACGCTGACCCGCGCCAAGCAGAGCATGACGCCGTTGCTCGCGGTGCCGCACCTGGCCATGGCGGTCGGGCTCGCCTTCCTGATCGCACCCTCGGGCTGGCTGGTGCGCCTCGCATCGCCGTGGCTCACGGGCTGGGACCGCCCGCCCGATCTGGCGCTGGTCCAGGACCCGCACGGCCTGGCGCTGACCCTCGGCCTGGTGATCAAGGAGACCCCCTTCCTGATCCTGATGACCTTCGCGGCACTCGGTCAGATCCGCCCCGACGACCGGCTGCGCATGGCGCGCTCGCTCGGCTACGGGCCGGTCTGCGCCTGGCTCAAGGTGGTGCTGCCTGGCGTCTACCCGCAGATCCGGCTGCCGGTCTACGCGGTCCTGGCCTATGCGCTCTCCGTGGTCGACATGGCGATCGTGCTCGGGCCCGCCACGCCGCCGACGCTCGCGGTGCTGGTGCTGCGCTGGTTCAACGATCCCGACCTTGCGATGCGCTTTCAGGCCGCCGCGGGCGCCTGCCTGCAGCTCGTGGTCGTGCTGGCGGCGATCGGCCTCTGGCGCGGCCTCGAGACCCTGCTCGCACGGCTTGCCCGGCCGTGGCTGGTCGGCGGCCGGCGGGGCGGCAGCGGCCGGGCGGCCAAGGTCGCGGCCTGGATCGGCACCCTGCTGCTGATCGGCATGGCGCTCGGCAGCACACTCAGCCTCGCCGTCTGGTCGGTCGCGGGATCGTGGCGGTTCCCCGATGCCTGGCCGGCGGCGCTCTTGCTCGATGGCTGGACGCAGCGGCTGCACCTCGTGGCGCAGCCCGCCCTGACCACGCTTGCGATCGGGCTCGCGACCACGCTCTTGGCGCTGCTCCTGGTCACGGGCTGCCTCGAGAACGAGAGCCGGCAGCGCCACCGGCCGGGCCGCGGCGCGCTCACCATGATCTACCTGCCGCTGCTGGCGCCGCAGATCGGCTTCCTGTTCGGCGTCCAGCTGCTGCTGGTCTGGCTCGGGCTCGACGGCACGCACGTCGCGGTGGTCTGGGCGCATCTTCTGTTCGTGCTGCCCTACGTCTTCCTGACGCTCGCCGACCCGTACCGCAGCCTCGATCCGCGCTATGCCCGCAGCGCCCTCTCGCTCGGCAAGCAGCCCTCTGTGGTCTGGCTGCGGGTGAAGCTCGTGATGCTGCTGCGCCCGCTGCTGATCGCCGGTGCCGTCGGCTTCGCGGTCAGTGCTGCGCAGTACGTGCCGACCCTGTTCGCGGGCGGCGGCCGGATCATGACCCTGACCACCGAAGCGCTGAGCCTTGCCGCAGGCGGCAACCGGCGCACGGTCGCCGCGATCGGGTTCACGCTCGCGGCGCTGCCGCTGTTGGGCTTCGCGCTCGCGCTCGGCGTGCCGGCCTGGCGGTTTCGCGACCGCCGCACGCTGCGAGCGGTGGCGCAGGAAGCGGCCACATGAGCGAGGTCGGCCTGCGGCTCGAGGCGCTCGACCTGTCGGTCGGCGGCCGCGCGCTGTTCGCCCGCTTCTCGCTGCGGGTCGAGCCCGGCGAGGTGGTCACCGTGATGGGGCCGAGCGGCTGCGGCAAGTCGAGCCTCTTGAGCTGGCTTTGCGGCACGCTCGACCCGACCTTTCGCGCCGCCGGGCGGATCTGGCTGAACGGTGCGGCGATCGAGGAGCTGCCGCCCGAGCGGCGCCGGCTCGGCATCCTGTTTCAGGACGACATGCTGTTCCCGCATCTGTCGGTCGGCGAGAACCTGGCTTTCGCCCTGCCGCGCGCGGTGCAGCCGCGGCGCGAGCGCCGCGCCAGGGTGGCCGCGGCCTTGCGCGAGGCCGGCCTGGAGGGCTTCGCCGAGCGCGACCCGGCGACCTTGTCGGGCGGCCAGCGCGCCCGCGTCGCCCTGATGCGCACCCTGCTGGCCGAGCCGCGCGCGCTGCTGCTGGACGAGCCGTTCAACAAGCTCGACCAGGACCTTCGCGAGCGCGTGCGCCGCTTCGTCTTCGACCACGCCAGGCGCTCGGCGCTGCCGACCCTGCTGGTGACGCATGATGCGGCCGATGCCGAAGCCGCGGGCGGCCCGGTGATCAGCCTGCCGGACAGGCCCGGCCGCCGTCGATGTGACGACCATGGCGCGAGCGCAGTCGCCGACTGGGCAATGTCTCTGTTTGAAATCTGGGTTCTTTGATGGCCGCTTCGCATCCTGCCGGCGTTTCCATATGCTTCGCGTCAGGCAAGCACCGGCGGGGGGCGGCGCAGGGCAGGCTGTGCGAAAAGTCGCTCGAAGCGGCTTATTTCGGTCCGGTGAGCAGACCTTCCGAACTTCGGTTCGGGGGAAGCGGACCTCTGGTTATTGGTCACACCGACAATGCGGCGCGCAGATCGTGTCCGATCTCACTTCTGCGCAACGTCGGTTCAAGCTATCCTGAAGAACTTGGGGTGGAGATTTTGTAGCATGGCCAAGCTCGTCTTTGGAATGAACCAGTCCCTGGACGGCTACGTCGACCACCTGGAATATACGGACAGGCCCCGCGCTCTTCCGTCACTGGATAGAGCAAGTGCGCGGCCTGACGGGCAGTGTGTACGGTCGCCGCATGTACGAGGTCATGCGTTATTGGGACGAAGACAATCCTGAGTGGGGCGCGGAGCAACTCGAGTTCGCGGCGGCGTGGCGGCGCCAACCGAAGTGGGTCGTGTCGCGCTCGTTGAAGTCAGTCGGCCCCAACGCCACTCTTGTCGAGGATGACCTCGAGGCGGTGATACGTGGGCTGAAGGCTCAGCTCGTTGGGGAGATTGCAGTTTCCGGACCAGACTTGGCACGAAGCCTGACCGACCTTGGTCTTATTGATGAGTATCGACTCTACTTCCACCCGGTCGTGCTTGGTCGCGGCAAGCCATTCTTCGCCGGCCCCCGGCCGCCGCTCCGCCTTGTGGCCAGCGATTTAATCGGCGAGGACGCGATTAGGTTGACGTACGTTCCTGCTTAATCACGCAATTCGCCCGACAGACTGCGCCGACGCGTCAGGTCCGCTTTGGGTCTTGGTCGTGTGAAAATACGCGCAGCATATCGCAACTAGACGGGTCATAAGCCGTCGTCGCGCGACTCTGAGGCGTGAACGGCAGCTATGCTCTACCTCATTCCCGAAACCCGCCCGTCAGGTGACGGCCCAAATCCGGTTATGTACTGGGATAACGGCTCTTGGCGTCAAGTCGTCATGTCCCCCGGCCAGGGTTAGAGACGGGCTGTAGCGGATGATCGGCGGTTGTCCATCCACCAAAGTTCGCTCTGGAGCACGGTCAACCGGTCGACCGCCCGCAGGACGGCGAGACGGAGTGGATGCGCAACCAGCTAGGCGCGGAAACGACCGTGCGGATTTTGGTGAGGGGAGCGCTTGGTCCTAAGGAGATCAAGAAGCTCGTGCGGCTCCTGGAAGCCCAGCGCGCGGTCCTGCTAGATGATGATGAAAATGAACAAAATGCTTGACGTTACGCCGTTAGGTGGCGACGTGGACTACGCGCAACTCGTGAAGCCCTATGGCGAGCCGAAGGAGAAGGGCCGGAGCGGAAATAGAGCGCGTCCGTGTGCCTCAGCGCGGGCAGATGGCCGTCGAGGGCACCGCCGATCCGGCGCACGTCAGCACGTCACACGTCGCGCGCCACAACCTCACTATGAGGATGCAGATGCGGCGGTTCACGAACGCGTTCAGCAAGAACGTCGAGAACCATTGCCAGTCGCCGACTGGCATGAGAGGCACCGTATGCTATGGTCGCCCGTAGGGCGGATCGGGCGAAGGGAGCCGGGGCCAGCGATCGCCTATGACCGTGACACCGCAGATGTTCATTCAGGGCATGCGGCAGCTCGCCGCCGGCGTGACCCTGATCACCGCGCAGCACGAGGGCCAGCGTGCCGGCATGACGGCAACCGCCGTGTGCTCGCTCTCGGCCGATCCGCCGCAACTGCTCGCCTGCATCAACCGGCAGGCCGAGACGTACCGCATCGTGCAGAACAGCGGCGCGTTTGCGGTCAACGTGCTGGCCAGCCATCAGCAGGGCCTCGCCGAGGCGTTCGCGGGTGCCGTGGGGATCTATGGCGACCGCCGGTTCGAGCTGGCCGACTGGTCGGTCCTGAAGACCGGCTCGCCGGTGCTGCAGCCCTTGCCTTGCGACCTTCGACTGCCGGCTGGTCGAGGCGGTGCCCGCTGCCACCCACTCGATCTTCATCGGCCGGGTCGAGGCGGTGGCGCTGGAGCTGGATCTGCAACCTCTGGTCTATGCAGGCGGCGATTATGGCCTGATCGCCTCGCTGCTCGACACCGCGGAAGGCTAGGGGACTGGCGTAAACGAGGCCGGGGGAGACGCTGCGCCGTGCTGGTCATTCCGTTCGAGGCGATCGAGGAGCGGGCCCGCGAGCGGGTCGGCAGCGCCCAGGCGCTGACCGACCGGCTGCCGCGAGCGAAGTCGGGCGACGAGCTGCGCGCGCTGCCCGATGACCGCTACCTGTCGCAGATGTCGCTGCGGATCTTTCGCGCCGGGCTCAAGCACAGCGTGGTCGACGCCAGGTGGCCGGCGTTCGAGGACGCGTTCCTGGGCTTCGAGCCCAAGCGCGTGGTCGCCATGAGCGACGACGAGCTCGAGGCGCTGCTCCAGGATCAGCGCCTGATCCGCCACTGGGGCAAGCTCAAGTCGGTGCGCGCCAACGCCGCGGCGCTGAGCCAGCTCGCGGAGCGGGGCGGCATGGGCGCTTATCTCGCCGACTGGCCGCGCGACGACGTGGTGGGCCTGTGGGCCGATCTCGCCAAGCGCTTCTCGCAGCTCGGCGGCAACTCCGGCCCCTATTTCCTGCGCATGGTCGGCAAGGACACCTTCATGCTGACGCCTTCGGTGATCAGCGCCCTGAACCACTGGGACGCCTTCGAGGGCACGCCCAAGTCGAAGGCGGATCGGGTCCGGGTGCAGGAGGTTTTCAACGCCTGGGTGCGTGCCAGCTCGCGGCCGCTCTGCCAGGTCAGCATGATCCTGGCGCTATCGGTCGACTGACCGGGAATCCGGTCGCCCTGTCGCATCACGCCGGCGGCGCAAGAACCGGGTCGCCGGAGCCGCCGCCGGCCCTGTAAATTCCGCTCCAGGCTTGGATCTGGAGCAAACCCATGACATCCCACGCACGCAGGATCGGAGCGGATCGACGCCAGCGCCGGTGCGCTGCGCGCTGGCGAAGATCCTGCGGCATGCGCGCCGTCAGGCTGGTGCTCGCCCTGCTGCGCTGGCACGAGCTGGCGCAGCAGCGCCGCCGGCTCCTGTCGCTCGACGATCGCATGCTGAAGGACATCGGCATCACGCGCGCCGAGGCGATGCGCGAGGGGATGCGGCCGTTCTGGGACGCTTCCGGCATCGGACGGCACGCGCAGCTGGCGCTGGGCATGCGACGCTTTCGGACGGGTGTCCGACGTGATGGCACTTGAATTCCGCTCATGCCGGCGGCAGGGTGGGGCATGCCCGAGCCGAAGGTCCCGCTGCCGCCGTTCGCGGCGCTGCGCGCGTTCCACGCCGCCGCGACGCACGCGCGCTTCCGCGAGGCCGCGGCACATCTGGGGGTGACCGAGTCGGCGATCAGCCATCAGATCCGCCGGCTCGAGGATTTCTTGCACACCGCCCTGTTCGACCGCGCCGCGACCGGGCGTGCGGCTGACGGCGGCCGGACGCCGCTACCTCGAGCAGATCGACCCCGCGATCCGCCAGATCCAGGCGGCGACCGAGGCCGTGCTGCGCCCGACCGGGCGCCAGGTGGTGCGCCTGACCCTGCCGCCCTCGCTGGCTGCGACCTGGCTGATCCCGAAGCTCGGCGCCTTCGAGCGCGATCATCCGGACATGGAGCTGCAGCTCGTGCCGACCACCCGGGTGCTCGACCTGAAGCGCGATCAGGTCGAGCTGGCGGTCCGTCACGGCAAGGGCGTCTGGCCCGGGATCGAGGCCACCTTCCTGCTCGAGGAGAAGGCGCTGCCGGTCTGCGCGCCCGGCTATCTGCGCCCGGACGAGGACCCGGCGATGGGCCTCCAGCGCGCGCGGCTGATCGTGAACGCCCGCTTTCCGGACGAGTGGGAGGAGTGGGCGCGCGCCCGCGGCCTGGCACCCCCGGCGCTCGCCGGCGCGATCGAGCTCGAAGGCATCGAGCAGGCGCTGCAGGTCGCCGAGAGCGGCCATGGCCTTGCTGTGGGCCGGCGGCCCATGGTCGACGACCGCCTCGCGCGGGGCACGCTGATAGCACCCTTCGGCGCCGGCGACCCGACGGGTGCCGCGTACTATCTGTGCCGGATCACGGATGCGCCGCCGACCGCCGCCACGCGCCGGGTCGAGCGCTGGCTGCGGGGCCTGGCCGCTGCGCCGGCGACCGAGCCTGCTTGAATTTTCGTCAAGTCGGCCTGAAGCGAACTCATTGGCGGCCGCCGCCTCTCGGCGCCTACGTGACTTGCACGCCAATCGAGGAGGAAGGCCATGAGCCAGCTCACTCTTGACCGTGTCGCGGCGCCAGAAACCTCTGCCGCCGTCAACGCGGCGCTGACGTTCATCACGCCCCAGGACACCAAGCCCGTGTTCGAGAGCTCGGCCGTCACCGGCGGCGCGCCCCGCGTGTTCTTCGACACCGAGCGCCACACCGTCGCGATCCATGACATGCGACCGCTCGCGGGCGCGCTCTCCCTCGACCGACGAGGGATTCGAGTTGCTGCAGCACGAGAGCGTGGCCGATCTCGACGACGACGATGCAGTCGAAGAAGTCTACTACCCGGAGATCGAGGCCCTGCTGCGCGCGGTGACCGGGGCCAGCCGCGTCGTGATCTTCGATGCCACGCGGCGCTCCGATGCCGGCGCCGGTGCGAAGAACCGGGACGGGCTGCGCGGCCCGGCGAGCCGGGTGCATGTCGACTACACCGCGAAGAGCGGCCCGCAGCGGGTGAAGGACCTGCTCGGCGAGGACGAGGCCGAGCGGCTCGCCGCATCCGGCGCCCGCATCATTCAGATCAACGTCTGGCGGCCGATCCGAGGGCCTGTGCAACGCTCGCCGCTGGCACTCGCCGATGCCGCCAGCGTGCGGCCTGCGGACCTGATCGCGACCGACCAGGTGTTCCCCGACCGGGTCGGCGAGATCTACCACCTCGCCTACGATCCGGCGCAGCGCTGGTACTACGCGCCCGCGATGACGCCCGACGAGGTGCTGCTGATCAAGGGCTGGGACAGCCTTGCGGATGGCCGTGCCCGCTTCACACCGCACGGCGCGTTCGACCTGCCGGACACACCGGAAGGCGCGCCGCCCCGCGAGAGCATCGAGGTGCGCACGCTGGCGGTGATCGAGCCCTGAGGCTTTCGACTCGCCGGAAGGCGGGTTCCCTTTCGAGGTTGAGGTGTAGACATGAAGATCGGCATCATCGGCGCAGGCCAGATCGGCGGCACGCTTACCCGCCGCCTCACTGCGCTCGGGCATGAGGTTTTGGTGGCCAACTCGCGCGGGCCGCAGACGTTGGCCACCCTCGCCGCAGAGACCGGTGCCCACGCCGTTTTGGCCTCCGATGCGGTGCGGGGCGTCGACCTCGTCGTGGTGACCATTCCGCAAAAGAACGTCCCGGACCTGCCGGCCGGATTGTTTGCGGAGGTGGATCCGAGGGTGGTCGTGGTCGACACGGGCAACTACTACCCGCAGCAGCGCGACGGCCGGATCGAAGCAATCGAGGCGGGCATGCCAGAGAGCCGCTGGGTCGAGCAGCAGCTCGGCAGGCCGGTGGTCAAGGCGTTCAACAACATCTTCGCCGCGCACCTTCTGGAGCTTGGCAAACCGGCGGGTACGCCCAGGCGAATCGCCCTGCCGGTCGCAGGCGACGATCCGGGCAAGGCGGTAGTATTGCGGCTGGTCGACGAGCTCGGGTTCGATGGCGTCGATGCCGGCGGGCTGGACGAATCCTGGCGGCAACAGCCGGACACGCCGGTCTACACCACCGACCTCGACGCCGAGGGCGTTAGGCGCGCGCTGGCCGCGGCCTCGCCGGAGCGCACGCCCGCGTGGCGCGCCACATCGAGCAGCCCCGGCAGCTTCGCCGCCCCCGCCTGACGCGCCCTCGGCGCCGAGCGTCAACCAGCGAGCCGGATCAGGTTCCAGGACGCTGGCGCCAGGGTCGCGCGCAGGCGATCGCCTTCGACGGTGACGCCATCCAGCGGCGCTGGCCTGATCCGCTCCGGGTCGTCCTTGCTGTTGACCGCCTCGAGATCGCCGCGAAGCTCGAGCGTTTCCTCCAGCTCTAGGTTCGAGAAGCCCTTGGCGGTGACGTCGAGGGCGATCTCTTGATCGAGCGAGCGGTTCAGCGCGAACAGGGAGAGCCCGTCCTGCTGGCGGACCGCGGCGAGCTTCAGATACGGCACCGCAGGTAGCGGATAGCGGTTCTCCTCGGCGCCGCGCGGATCGTAGTAAGTGGCAGCGTAGGTCGGCGAGGAGATTTTCGCGCGCAACACCTCGCCGCGGCCGAAGCGGCTCATCTGGGCAAACGGGTAGAAGATCGTCTGCCGCCAGGCCGGACCGCCGGTCTCGGTCATGATCGGCGCGATCGCGTTGACGAGCTGGGCCAGGCACGCGCAGCGCACGCGGTCGGCGTGGTTGAGGAGCGAGATGCAGGCGCCGCCGAAGGTCAGCGCATCCGCCATCGTGTAGACCTCCTCCAGGATCGGCGGTGCTGCCGGCCAGTTCGGCAGGACGCGCTGCGCCCGGCCGCGGCGCGTGCGGTACCAGACGTTCCACTCGTCGAAGCTGAGCATGATCCGCTTGCTCGAGCGCCGGCGCGCGGCGACCGCATCGGCGATCGCCACGACCTCCTCGATGAAGCTGTCCATCAGGTCGGGGCTGGCGAGGAAGGCCGGATAGTCGCCGGCGTAGTTGTTGAGATAGGTGTGCAGCGAGATGAACTCGACGTGATCGAAGCAGTGCTCGAGCACGACGTCCTCCCAGGTGCCGAAGGTCGGCATGGTGCGGCCGGACGAGCCGCAGGCGGCAAGCTCGATGTCGGGGTCGATCCACTTCATCATCTTGGCCGCCTCGGTCGCGACCCGGCCGTACTCGGAAGGCGTCTTGGCCTCCATCTGCCAGGGGCCGTCCATCTCGTTGCCGAGGCACCAGAACTTGATCCCATGCGGCTCGGGCCAGCCGTGCGCGCGGCGAAGATCGGAAAGCGCGGTGCCGCCCGGATGGTTGCAGTACTCGAGAAGGTTCCTCGCGGCGTCGGGCCCGCGCGTGCCGAGGTTGACCGCGAGCATCGGCTCGATGCCGGCAAGCCGGCACCAGTCGACGAACTCGTTGGTGCCGAACGCGTTGGTCTCGGTCGACATCCAGGCGAGATCGAGGCGCCGCGGCCGCTCGGACACCGGGCCGACGCCGTCCTCCCAGTTGTAGCCCGAGACGAAGTTGCCGCCGGGATAGCGCATGATCGTGGGGCCGAGCTCGCGCACGAGGTCCAGCACGTCGCGGCGGAAGCCGCGCTCGTCGGCCTCCGGGTGGCCGGGCTCGAAGATGCCGCCGTAGACGCACCGGCCGAGATGCTCGACGAAGGCGCCGAACAGCCTTGGATCGGTGCTGCCGATGGCGACGTCCCGATCGAGAAGAACTTTTCCGGTAAGCACGCGGCAGTCTCCGTTCATAGCGCTTTGACGCTGGTGTCCTCGCCCTGCGGCGCGCTGGGCGCGGCGAGCTCGCGCCCTCCTGCCGCATCGGGCGAGAGCACCGAGCTCTTGAGCAGGATGGAATAGGGGTGCTTGGGCGCGGACAGCACGGCGCGCGCGTCGCCGCTCTCGACCACGCGGCCTTTCTGCATGATCACGAGGCGATCGCTGATGTAGTAGGCGGTCGCGAGGTCGTGGGTGATGTAGATGATCGAGACCCCAAGGTCATCGCGCAGCGTCCTGAACAGGTTGACGATCGAGACCCGCAGCGAGGCGTCGACCATCGAGACCGGCTCGTCGGCGACGATCAGTGCGGGCTCCGAGACCAGCGCCCGGGCGATCGCGACCCGCTGCAGCTGGCCGCCGGAAAGCTCGTGCGGAAAGCGGCCTTTGATCTCGGCGAGCGAGAGCCCGACCTTGCGCAGCGCCCGATCGGCCCGCTCCTCGACCTCTGCCGTGGTGCGCGCATCGGTGAAGTGACGCGCCGTCATGTAGAGGTAGCGATCGATGCGCTTCAGGGGGTTGAAGGCGCCGAACGGGTTCTGGAAGATCGGCTGGACCTGGCGCATGAAGGCGAGGCGCTGGCGGCGGCCGCGGATGGTCGAAAGATCGGTGCCGCGAAAGCGCACCGCACCCGCCGTCGGCGGCACCAGGTTCAGGATCATGCGCGCGAGCGTGGTCTTGCCGCTGCCGGATTCGCCGACCACCGTAAAAATCTCCGGCCGGCCGGCATCGAGCGCGAAGCTCACCTCGGCGACCGCATCGAAGTGCTGGCGCGACAGGATGCCGCCCATCGCATAGGCCTTGGTGACGCCGTCGACCTCGAGGAGCGGCGTGCTCATGACGCGGTCTCCGGCGTCACGGCGAAGCAGGCGACGCGGCGGTCCGGCCCGACCGGGACGAGCGGCGGGCTCTGCTCGCGGCAGACCGGCATGGCGAGCGGGCAGCGCGGATGAAAGCGGCAGCCGGGCGGCGGATCGGCGAGGTTCGGCGGCGCACCCTCCAAGCCCTTCTTGGGTGCCTCGTCGCCGATCCGCGGCAGGCTGCCGATCAGATGCCTGGTGTAGGGGTGCAGGGGCTCGCGAAAAATCGCCGCGGTCGGGCCCTCCTCGACCAGGCGGCCGGCGTACATGATGCCGAGCCGGTCGCAAAGATTGGCGTGCACGGCGAGATCGTGGGTCACGAACAGGAGCGAGGAGCCCAGCTCGCGCTGCACCTCGCGGATCATCGCCAGCACGCCCTTCTGCACCACCACGTCGAGGGCTGTGGTCGGCTCGTCGGCGATGATGAACTCCGGCCGGCAGACGGTGGCGAGCGCGATCGTGACGCGCTGGCGCATGCCGCCGGACAGCTCGTGCGGATAGGCGTCGAGCACCGCGGGCTGCAGATGCAGCCGCTCGAGATGGCCGACGACGATCTCCCAGAACGCCGGCATGGGCTTTGCTATGTGGCGGTACGCGAAGTCGACGAACGAGCGCCTGACCCGGCGCACCGGATTGAGGACGCTCATCGAGCCCTGCATGATGTAGGACAGATGACGCCAGCGCATCGCGGCGAGCGCGGCGGGGCCGCTCTCGTAGACGCTGAGCGTCTCGCCCTCGAAGCGGAAGCGGACCTTGCCGCCGACGATGTTGAGCGGCGGCCGGACGACGCCTGCGATCGCCTTGATCAGCGTGGTCTTGCCGCAGCTCGATTTGCCGGCGAGGCCGTAGATCTCGTTCGGCGCGACCTCGAGGCTCACGTCGTCGACCGCGCGCACCTCGCGCTCGATGCCGAAATAGCGCGTCTGGTAGTAGGCGCGAAGATCCCCGACCTCGAGCACGGGCGGGCGCGCGGCGCTCGGGCGGACCGGCCGGCCGGCGGCGAGCGCGGCGGTCATGACGGAGCGCCCCCCATGCGGCTGAGCCGCGAGCGCGGGTCGATGTACTCGTTCATCGAGACCGCCAGCAGGAACAGGCCGATGAAGGTGATGACCACGAGCGCCACCGGAAAGAAGATCCACCACCAGATGCCGGCGACCAGCGCGGTGTGCTGGTTGGCCCAGTAGATCATCACGCCGATGGTCGGCGTATTGATGTTGGTGAAGCCCAGGACCGAGAGCGTGACCTCGAGGCCGATCGACCAGTTGATGTTGTTCATCGTGGTCGAGAACATGATCGGCAGCACGTAGGGCAGGTGCTCCTGCGTCACGATCTGCCTTGTGGTCATGCCGGAGAAGATGCCGCTCTCGGTGAACTCGCGGGTGCGCAGGCTCATGGTGATCGAGCGGATCAGGCGGGCGTCGTAAGCCCAGCCGAGGCAGGCCATGACCAGGGCGAGGAGGGTCCAGGTCATGCTGTCGCGCATGACGAAGTAGAACAGCACCAGGATCGGGAACAGCGGGATGACGATGAAGGTGTCGTTGATCGACATCAGCACGCGATCGACCGGGCCGCCGAGATAGCCGGACAACAGGCCGATGACGAGCGAGAGGATGCGGCTGATGATCGCGACCGTGAAGCCGAACAGGAGCGTGTTGCGGATCGCGAAGGTCAGTTGCCAGAACATGTCCTGGCCGCGCGAGGTCGTGCCGAGCGGGTAGGCCCAGGACGGCGGCACGTCGAACGGCACCAGATAGATGTCCTGCGGCGAGTAGGGCGAGAAGAACGACAGGCACGAGATGATCAGCACGAACGCCATCAGCACGGCGCCGGCGGCGAACTCGCGGTTGTAGCGCAGGAGGTCGCGGAGCACGGTCAGCATGGCTCAGGCGACCTTCACGCGCGGATCGATCAGCGGATAGAGCAGGTCGATCAGCAGCACCGCGATCGAGACCGCCAGGATCGAGACCGTGGTCACGCCGAGCACGAGGCTGTAGTCGCCGGCGTGCACGGCATCGATCAGCAGCGTGCCGACGCCGGGGTAGCCGAACACCTGCTCGGTGATGATCGCGCCGTTGAAGATCGCGCCGAGCGACATGGCGAGCCCGGTGACCTGCGGCGCCAGCGCGTTGCGCATGACGTAGGACGTGAGAATTCTGTTGCGGTCGACGCCGCCGTACTCGGCGTAGGTCACGTAGTCCTCGGTCACGATGTTGGAGACCAGGGCGCGCATGCCCATGAACCAGCCGCCGACGCCGACCAGCACCAGCGACAGCGCGGGCAGGATGGCGTGCTGGAGGACGCTAAGGATGAACTCGGGATTGAAGCCCCGCGCCATGTTCATCCGATAGCCGCCGGTGATCGGCAGGACGGGCCAGAGGTAGCCGAACACGATCAGGAGGACGAAGGCGACGATGTAGTAGGGGATCGGGTGGAAGGCCATGGCGATGACGCCGGCCATGCGCAGCAGGCGGCTGTCGCGATAGTAGCCGGCAAGGCCGCCCAGAAGGTTGCCGAGCACCCAGGCGATCAGCGTCGCCACCACGAGCAGCGCCACCGTCCAGGGCAGGGCGTTCCAGATCAGGGTCGAGACCGGCGTCGGGAAGGCGGACAGGGACGGGCCGAAGTCGGCGACCAGCACGCGCTGCCAGAACTGGAGGTATTGCTCCCACAGCGTGCCCTCGAGGCCGTACAGCTCGCGCAGCGACTGGCGCAGCATGTCGATCGCCTCGGGGCTCGTGCTGCCGAACGAGGTTGCGGCCGAGATCGTCTGCTCGATCGGGTCGATCGGCGTCATGTGGGTGACGAAGAAGGCGATGTTGATGCCGATGAAGATGACCAGCAGGAACTGGGCGAGCCGTTTGCCGACGTAGGCGCCGTAAGTGCTCATCGCCTGGGCCCGAGGATGTGGGGCGGCCGAGCGGCCGCCCCAATCGTGCGATCAGTAGTGCGTCAGTTCTGCGCCATCTTATGCGGCCGCAGCTTGGTGAACATGTACTTGGTGTTCGCCCAGTTCGGCACCGGGTTGGTGTAGGGGTTGTCCGCGGTCGGATACCCTAGCCAATAGGTGTCGTCGGTGACGGTGAACACGTTGTACGACATCAGCGGGATGGTCGGCATCTCGCGGGTCACGAGCTTGACGTACTCGTGGCCCAGCTCGACGCCGCGCGGATCGTCGAAGTCGATCGTGCGGATCTCCTCGATGATCGCGTCGAGCTCAGGGCTCGACCAGCGCTGCCAGTTGCGCGGCGGCTGCGGCTTGCCGGGATCGGCGACGAACTGCGAGTGCCAGCTGTCGAGGAAGAACGACAGGTCCGGATGGCCGCCCCAGGTCTCGACGCTCCACGACATGATCGTCTCGAAATCGCCGCTGTTGCGACGCGTCACCAGCGTGCCCTCGGCGACGTCGATGGTCGCATCGATGCCGAACTGACGCCATTGCTGCGCTATCATCGATCCGGCGCGGGTCATCACCGGGCGCGCCTCACCCTCGACCGTGATCCGGATCTTGAACGGCTCGCCGTCCGGCGTGTACCAGGCATCGCCCTGTTGGGTGAAGCCGGCCTTCTCGAGCAGCTCCGCCGCGGCCTCCGGATCCGGCTTCCACCAGCCGCGACCGAAGGCGCGGGCGATCTCCTCCGGATCGCTCGGGATGGCATCGCCCATCGACGGGCGCAGCATCTCGGCGATCTGCGCGCCGACCGTCGGATCGTACGGCTTGATCTTGCGCTGGCCGGTGTCGATCTCGAAGTCGATCAGCCAGTCCTCGAGCGGGTCGTGATAGTACTCGGGATGCGTGCCGGTCGGCGGGATGCCGATCGCCGAGATGGTCGCAGCACCCCGATAGGAGGCCATCGAGACGGCCCGGATGTCGATCAGCAGCGCCAGCGCCCAGCGCACGTCCGGGTCCTGGAACAGCTCGTTCTGGGTGTTGAAGATCAGCGCCGGCAGGGTCGGGTCGGGATGGGCGTAGGGGAAGCCCTCGAACCAGCCGTGCGAGCTGTCGGATTCGCGCGCGAGCGTGAACATGCCCTCGGGCGCCACGTCGTGGATGATGTCGAGCTCGTGGTTGAGCTGGGCGATCACCCGCTTGTCCGGCGGGCCCGGATCGATGTAGGCGGCGTACTTCGGGCCGGGCTCGCCGAAGCGTGCGACCGTCGTGCGGTCCCAGTCGTCGCGCTTGGCCCAGATGTACCATTTGCCGTTCGGGTCGTAGCTGTGCAGCGTGTACGGCCCGAGCGAGACCGGCGGGTTGAAGTCGAACTGATGCGGATCGCCCGCCTGCTCGAAGATGTGCTTGGGCATCATCCACATCGCGTTCCAGCGCACGGTGAACAGGGCGTGGAAGCGCGAGTTCGGCTTCTTCAGCTTGAAGACCACGGTGTAGGGGTCGGGTGCCGAGACCGACTCGACGTTGATCTGCACCGGCGCGCTCCAGTAGAGGCCGTCGGTGTCGAGATGGGTCTGGATCGTGTAGATCACGTCGTCGGCCGTGAACTCGACGCCGTCGCTCCAGTAGATGCCCGGCCGCAGCTTGACGGTCATCTCGGTGAAGTCTTCGTTGTAGATCGGCTTCTCGGCGGCCAGCGAGTTGTCCCAGACGCCGTCGATGCCGTGGTCGGGGTCGATATACCAGAACGTGTCCATGGCAAGCTGCTGCAGGCCGGTGGACCGTCCGCCGGCATTCACCGCCCAATAGTTGAACCAGGCGGGATTCTTCACCGTCCCTTCCGGGTTCTCGATGATGATGGTCTCGTCGCGGGGCAGATTGGAGATGGTCCCCTGGGCGAGCGCGGCGATGCTGAACAGCATCGCGCTCGTCGCAAGCGCAAGGGCTCGCAGGATGTGCATGTTAGCCTCCCAGACGGCTAGCGGCTGTCGCGCGTCTACTTCTGCACGTCGACGCTAGCCCACTACCCAGGGTAGGTCAATGGCGGCTCGGATATATATCAGCTTTGCGGATACTCTTGATCGGCGACGTCAGGCCGCCGGCCGGCGCAGCCGGATCCGCATCAGGATGTCCTGGTCGTAGTTGCCGAAGCCGCGGCCGAAGATGTTGACCCCGCCGGGGTGCTTGGCCTCCTCGTCGATGCCGATCCGCAGCCGCATGGAATGGTGGCTGGCGAGATCGAGCTGGCCGAGCGTCACGTCGGAGAGCCTGGCGGCGTCCATGAAGCAGCCGGCATCCGTGATCTTCCAGGTGGTGAGCTTGCCGTATTGCGAGCCCTCGAGCTTCCACCAGCGCGGCGTGTAGATGCCGCGGTGGTCGCCGAAGTCGCCGGGCGAGGTCCAGGTGCCGATCAGCACGTCGTTGACCCACAGGCTGATGTCGGAGGGCCAGTCGGTGTTGGTCCCCGGCACCTCCGAGGACAGCTCCATGCTGAACTCGACCGCTTCGATCTCCGCGTTCAGGATCTTGGCGTTGTTCGGGAACTTGTACTCGACATGGCCGCGCCCGAACCAGATCAGCGACGCCTGCATGCGGCTCGGATCGAGGAAGTGGTCGGGCACGTCCAGAAGGCCGATGATGCCGTCCGGCGAGCACAGGCCGCAGGGTGCCGAGACCTGGCAGGCGGTGTAGAGGCCCAAGGGCATGGCGACCTCGATCAGGTCGTCCTGCTGCTGCGCCGGCGCGCCGTCGAGCCGGATCACGATCTCGTCGAAGCGTACCGAGCAGACTTTTTGCTGGCCTTTGGCGGCCTTGACCAGCTCGGTGCGGATCAGGCCGGCGCTCTCGAGCGCCTGCACGTTGGTCGCGATGGTCGACTGCGGCAGGCCCAGGTGCCGGCTGATCTCGTTGACGTTCATCGGCCCGCGGCGGCGCAGGGCATGGAGGATGTGCAGGCGCATCGGCGACGACAGCCCCTTGACGAGGTGGACGTCGTCCTCCGGGTTGATCGTCAGGAACCTGCGCTGCGCCGCGCTCGAAGGCACCAAGGCCGCCCCTCCCTATACAGACGACCGCATTTATATCGACGAATCGGGTTCTGTCCAGGCGAGCGACAGGGAGGTGCCCGGACGGGTAGCGCGGGCGGCGCCGATGCTGTACGCGATGCCGGCATGGCGGACGTGCGAGGCAGACAGCTCGAAGGGCGGGTCGCCCTGGTGACCGGCGCGGTGCGGCGGATCGGCCGGGCGATCGCGCTGGCGCTCGCTCGCGATGGTGCTGCGGTCGTGATCAACGCCCGCAGCTCCAGGGACGAGGCCGATGCGGTCGGGGCCGAGATCGAGGCGCTGGGCGGGCAGGCGCTGGTCCATCTCGCCGACGTCACCGACGAGGCCGCGGTCCAGGCGATGGTCGAGGCGGCGCTCGAGCGCTTCGGCCGGCTCGACATCCTGATCAACAACGCCGCCGACCGGCAGCAGGCGCCGCTCACCGAGATCAGCCTCGCGCAGTGGCGGCACATCACCGGCATCATCGTCGACGGCGCGTTCTTATGCGCGCGCGCCTGCCTGCCGCCTATGATCGCCTGCGGCGGCGGCACGATCGTCAACATCGGCGGCGCCAGCGCGCATGTCGGCGCGCACGACCGGGCGCATGTGATCACCGCCAAGGCGGCGCTGGTGGGCCTCACCAAGGCGATCGCGGTCGAGTTCGCCGATCGCGCCATCACGGCGAACTGCGTCGTGCCCGGTCACATCGGCGGCCGGCGCAGCAGGACCTCGGGCGAATCGCCGCCGATGGCCGGCGGTGCCGCCCCGATCGTCGGCCGCTCGGGCACGCCCGAGGAGGTCGCGGCCGTCGTGCACCAGCTCTGCCTGCCGGTCAGCCGCTACGTCACCGGCCAGACGATCCACGTCAGCGGCGGCATGGTTTTGCCCTGAGGTCAACGACGATCGTGCGGTTGACGGCGAGGTAGCCCGACGCCTGGATCAGGATCTTCTGCTCGAGCAGAAGGTGCGCCGCCGGCAGGGCGTGGAACGGCAGCCAGGGGCAGGCGTGATGCTCGGCGTGATAGGGCATGTTCCAGGCGAGGCGGCGCACCGGGGCGAGGCTGCGCGTGGTCCTCGTGTTGCGCAGCATGTCGGCGACCAGCGGACAGCCGGTGTGCTCGGCCAAAAGGTAGCAGCGCAGGAACGGCTGGCCGAGCAGGGCCGGGATCAGCCAGAAGATCAGCACGGCAAGGCTGCCGGTCGCGAGCGAGACCATCAGCGCCAAGGCGTAGACGGCGAGGTACAGGCGCGCCTCGCGGACGATGCGAGGGCGCAGGCGCGCAGGGATGAACGGCTCCTCGACCCGGCCGCGCGCATGCCGGGCCAAGGTGGTCAGGCGCGAGCACCAGTAGGGCAGGCCGGAGACGTGCCGGACGTAGGCCCAGATCGTTTCCGGCTTCGGTTCGGCAAGCTCCGGATCGCGCGCCGGATCCTGGGTGTGGCGATGGTGGGCGAAGTGAAAGGCGCGAAAATATTCCGGCGGCAGGGCCAGGGCGAGGCCGCACAGCCAGGCCGTGGCGTCGTTCAGCCGGCGGCTGCGGAACGCGGTGCGGTGGATCGTCTCGTGCAGGGGCGCGAACAGGAAGGTCAGCAGGATGGCATGGAGCGGCATGGCCAGCGCCAGCCAGAGCGAGCCCCAGGCCTCCGCCAGCAGCAGGCCGGACGCGAGCAGCGCGCCCATGTGTCCGGCGAGCTGCATCAGGCCGCGCCGGTCCGAGCGCGCCGCGAGCGCGCGCAGCGCCCGATGCTCGGGCATCGCGGCCCCCCGCGGGGGCACCTCAAGGCCGGCCTCTGCAGCCAGGGTCATGGTCGCCTCGGCGGCTTCACGGCGATCATCATAGCAGATTCGCGCTTGACCTTGCCGCCTATCCGTGCCGAAACCGGGCCGGCGATCGTCGCCAACCCGCTCTTCGTGCCTGGGAGCCATCCATGCGTCGCTTGAGCCGAATCCTTGGGAGCTTGGTGCTCGTCATGACTTTTTCCACAGGCGCTGCGGCGCAGGACCTCGACAACACCCTCTATCTGGAGCTGGAGGACGGCCGCGTCGTGATCCAACTGCGGCCGGATCTCGCACCCGCGCACGTCGCGCGGATCAAGGAGCTTGCGCGCGAGGGCTTCTACGACGGCATCGTCTTCCACCGCGTGATCCCGAGCTTCATGGCGCAGACCGGCGACCCTACCGGCACCGGCCGCGGCGGCTCGGACAAGCCCGACCTGCCGGCCGAGTTCTCCAACGAGCCGTTCGTGCGCGGCACGCTCGGCATGGCCCGGACCTCCGATCCGAACAGCGCCAACAGCCAGTTCTTCATCACCTTCGTCGAGACCCCGCATCTGAACGGCCAGTACACGGTCTGGGGTCAGGTGGTCGAGGGGATGGAGTACGTCGACCAGATCGAGAAGGGCGAGCCGCCGGCCAATCCGGACAGCATCGTGCAGATGCAGGTCGCCTCCGACGTCGAGGGCTGACCTCCTACGGAGGCTCTCGCCCCTGGCCGCCGATGCCGCCCGATCGGATCGGGCATGGTTGATGTCGAAAGTGTGGTGGGCGCACTAGGACTTCGAACCTAGGACCCGATGAAAGAGTCAGCGCGATACCCCCTGCATGGCCCTGCATCAACCAGCGAAGAGTCCCGGAAATCCGCCGTTTTTGCCATTATTGTGTTGCATGCGCCTGCAACGGCGTGCGATAGTACTGCATCGATCCGTTGCCCCAGCCGTTGCCCCGAAGACCCGCTGACTTTTGCGAAAGGAATTGCTGCCATGCCGGAGAGGATTACAGACCTGACCGTAGCCAAGGCCAAGCCGCCCAAAGACAAGGAACGCCTGGAGGTGTGGGACACGGCCGTTCCGGGCTTCGGCCTGCGCGTGACGGCCAACGGCGCGCGGTCGTGGATCGTGGCGCTGCGGCGCCCTGGCTCGTCGCACCCGGTTCGGATCAAGCTCGGCGAGCCGGGCAGGATGGCGCTGAAGGCGGCCCGCCGTGCTGCCGGCGCGGCCCTGGACGATCCCGCCGCGTTCTTCGCCGGTCGCGAGCCGGCGCCGCCGCCGCGGCCCGAGCGGCCGGTGACCTTCGCCGCGCTGGCCGAGCAGTTCCTGGCCGACGGCAAGACCAAGCGCGGCCGCGAGCTGCGCCCGGCGACGGCGCGGGAGTACCGGCGCGCCTTGCTCGTCTATGCCAAGCCGCTCCACGCGATGCCGGTGCGGGAGATCCGCCGCGCCGACGTCGCGCACCTGATCCGCACGGTCGCGACGGCCCGGGGCGCGGTCACCGGCATGCGGACGAGGGCGGCGTTGTCGCGGTTCTGGTCGTGGCTGCTCGCGAACGGCCTCGTCGACAAGAACGTCGTGCAAGGCACCGAAGGCTACGCCGGCACCAAGGGCACGCGCGTGCTGACCGACGCTGAGCTGGTCGCGATCTGGAACGCGACGGCCGAGCCGTCCGACTTCCACTTGATCATACGCCTGTGCCTGTGGACCGGCTGTCGCCGCGGCGAGGCCGGCGGCATGGCCGATGCCGAGCTTCAGGACGGCGTGTGGGCGATCCCGGGCACGCGGACGAAGAACCATCGCGACCTCGTCCTGCCGCTGCCTGAGCAGGCTGTGGAGGCGCTGGAGGCATGGCGTCGCTTCGTCGGCCGCAAGCTCCTGTTCGGCCGTGCCATCTGCAAGGTTGGCGAGACCGAGCCGCAGGAGAACGGCTTTCAGGGCTGGTCGCAGAGCAAGCGGCGGCTGGATGACCGGCTCGGCTTCGATCGCGAGTGGGATCTGCACGACCTGCGCAGGACCACGCAGACGAGGTTGGCCGGGCTCGGGATCTCTCGCGACGTGGCCTCGCGGATCCTCAATCACGCCATGGGGCCCATCGACGAAGTCTACGACAAGCATGATTACGCCGACGCCAAGCGCGACGCCCTGCAGCGGTGGGCCGATCTCCTCGACGCGATCGTGAGCGGGAGGGCGCGCAGCCTGCACAAGGCTACAGCAGAAGCAGCTTGACCTACCGGACTGTGCGAATTAAGGGATAAGGCTTCTACGACATAAGGTGATCGCGCCGTGCGGCGCTGAAACCTCCGGATGACCTGTCGAGGCCGAATGGTCGGCCCGACGAGCTTTGGAGGGTTTTGGTGCTATGCATGAGCGTTTTCTGAATTTGCCGCAGCTGAAAGAGCGCGGCATCACCTATCACACGGACCATCTAGGCCGGCTTGAGCGGGCCGGGAAGTTCCCGCGGCGCCGTGTGCTTAGCGGCGGCGGGCGCGTGGGTTGGCTGGAGTCCGAGATCGACTCCTACCTGGCAGATCTGCCGTTGGGCGGGGCGGCGGGTCGTGACAGGCCGTTGCCGCCGCCCGGCGGCAGGTGGCGCGGGAAGGTTTCCGAGGTCGAGGCGATCGAAGAGGAAGTGCCGCCGGGCATGCTGCGGTGCGAGGCGTGCAGCGCCCTGTTCGAGCGCAAGCGCGGTCGCCCGCCGCGGCGCTGCCCCGAGTGCCGGGCATGAGCGAGAACCTCGAGGTGCTGCGCTTGGCCGTCATCGCCGCAGAAGCGGCTTGGCTGTCCCTTGGCGATCCGGCCATCTCTGACCGCGCCGCCGTCGACCGCTTCCTCGAGGCCGGGGACCGCCATCGGCGTGCCTCTCGCGCGCTCGAGAAGGCCATGCGGTCGCTGGACGAGCCCGAGTGCCGGAGGGCCGGCGCATGATTATCAACGGCGAGCAGATCCCGTACCCGGTCGCTAAGCCGCAGCCGATGGCAAGTAGCGTGTTACCGCAGATGTTACCGCGGCAAGTCGAAGCGGCCGGAGTGGCAGGGAATTGCTTGTATTTCGATGAATATCACCTTATGGCTCATGAGATAGGCCAAAGTGGCCTAAATGACCCGCCAGATGCCGGGGCGCCGCTCGCCGCGCCTGCCGCTGATCCTGCCCCTGCGCCGGAGGCTCCAGCGAGCCCGCCAGACGCCGCTGTCGTTGCCGTGGATGATCCTCTGCCCGAGGTCGACATCGCGCCACAGCGGTCAAAGACAAGGCCGCGGCACGCGAATGGATCGGCTGGCGAGCAGCGTGACTGCGAGACCTGCGGCAAGGCGTTCGTCGTCAAAGCCCACGGCACGCGGCGGCGCTTTTGCTCGGACAGGTGTCGCGATGCGAAATACCGCGAGCCGGCGAGTGCACCGGCCGCGCTCGCGCCGCCTGAGCTGGTGCGCCGGTGCGCCCATGCGCCATGCGGCGCCGAGTTCGCGGTCGCCGCGGCCGGATCGAAGAAGATCTTCTGCAGCAGCCAATGCCGCAGCCGGCAGCACATCAAGCGGCGGGCCAAAGGCGAGCTGCCCGCGCCTGATTCCAGATCCGAAGCGAACGACTGCGGTACGGCACCGCAGTCGCCGATCCCTGAGCCGGCGCCGCCGGTCGCGGTTGCCCCTGAGCCGCCGGCGCCGCCGGCGAAGCGCGACTACATCACCACGGCTTTGGTCGATCTCGGGAAGCTGCCTGCGGCGTCGCCCGGCTGGGGCCCGCGGCCTGAGCCGCCGGCGAGATACGAGTGAAAGAGGGCCACAGCTGTTGAGAGCAGCCATGGCCCAAGCCCTTTAGGAGTAGGTTGACGAAGGCAGGATAATCCATCCCTGCCGCGCACTGGTAGAGCCTTGGGCGTTGCGCAGGGTGAGCCCGGCGGCGAGCCCGGGCTGGCCAAGGCGGGAGCCGCCGGCGAGGTTCGAGTAGCAGCTTCAGCGGATCACCTCGAAACAGGTCGCATAGCTGACCAGCGCGATCACGCCGAGCGTCACGACTTCTACCAAGTGCAGCTTGCGCGGCTCTGTGATGTCTGGTGACAGCTTCGCCAGCGTGCCATCAGCGAACACGATGTTGGTGAAGGGGCCCGTTGTGGTGAAGCTGGCCGGGAAGTCATCACAGCCCATGTCGTCGCACCGGGAATAGACCTGCCGCTCACGGTCGATCAGCTTGTGGATGTTGCCAGGACGCCCAGGTCGGCAGCCTTCGCGGCTGCACTCGTATTGCTGATCGACTACGCAGATCATCGGAGCAGCCGCGGCGCTGCCTGAGGCCAGCATGGTCAACGCGACGATCATGGTTCGCATGGTCTATCCCGGTCCCGGCTCCTGGGGCTCCTCGGGCGGCCCTTGCTCGCGTATCCTGTAGACCCGGCAATCGATTTCGACGTGGATTCCGCCCTTAGGGGCGAGCACGTCATGATGGAAAAACCAGCAGGCACCGGGCTTGGTCTCGCCCGTGTCGATCAGCTGCGATTTGGCAATGTGGTCGAGAGAGCGTCTACCGCCGCTTGGATCGAGTCGCCCTTCAGGCGTGAGATAGCATCGCGGCGAGTTGTTTGGACGCGTCGTCGAGATGCCATTTAGGCCAGCGATGATCAGTCGGATCGGCTCGGGATCGCCGGGGATCATGACGAAGTCGCCCGGGCGCGGCCCCTGGACACGATCGCGGCGCGCGACACGGGCCGCCAGGATGTTGCGATCGATATCGTCCATGACCGGGACGGGGATGCTATCCCAGTAGCGCTGGTGCGCTTCGGCGGCGCTGCGCTCGGCCGCGATGTGAGCTTCGTAGTCGACGCGCTCGCGGGCGATGTACGCTTCGACCTTGGCCGCGTCGCCGTCGAGCCAATCGAGGTGAACCTCGACGAGATCGAGAGCGCCGGAGAAGGTCTGAACATGTCCGGGCCGTTCCCGGAGCGGCAGCAACACGGGCGAATTAAGCTCGTCGCCGCCTTTCGGGATCAAGCAATAATCTCCATAGCTGTTGCGCATGGTAAAGCCGTGCTTGCGGGCTCGCGCCCGGATCGCTTTCGTCCGTTCGGGTTCTCTGGTCATGGATCGCGGTCTCTCTCCTGAGCTCTACCCGCTGACCTATGACGCGGCGCACCGCTTCGTGCAGGGCCAGAGCGTCCGGTTGGGGCGCTTGATGCTGCCGGGCAAGGCGACGATCAAGCTGCTCGAGGCCGGCATCTTCCCGACGGTCGAGGAAGCGAGCGACGACACGCCCGCCGCCGCCTGAGCGCTCTGGGCCTTCTTTCTGGCGTTGTGCACGTAACTTGGGGTCATGGCTGGCGCACCCTCACCGCGCCGTCAGGCGTGAACTCAGCGCCGCCGCGTTCGAGCGCCTCCTTGACCCTCAACAGGGTCAGCGCGTTCAGGCCCGGCACTCCCGCTGCAGCTTCCGCGCGCGTGATGGTGGCGGTGCCGACGCCGGCGGCGCTGGCGAGGTCGCGCACGCCCCAACGCAGGGCCACACGCGCCATGCGGATCTGAGTGCCGGTTATCACACGGGGAGATAAGCACATCGTATCCGCTTCCGCCACAGCCGCAGCCATTTTGGCTCCCTGTCCTCAAAATTGTTGACGGGGTGCTCTATAAAGAATACTTGAGAACCACGCAAGAGCACGGTGTGCTCACGCGCGAGAGCGGGGCGGCCGGGCGTTCACGGCGCCCGGTCGCCCCTGACCATCAATCGCAGACAGGGAGCGATCAATGGCTACTGCCAGCATAGGCAATCTGCCTGTTCCAGGTTCGCTTTTCAGGAGAGGATGTTCCAGTGAACACGGCGTCGACCTGCCTCGCCATCATCTTGTCGATCTCGACCGCGACGTCAGCAGAGATGCCGGGATACGACCCGGCGGAGATCCGACCGTCGACGGCGCTGGCCTGCAACTGGATGGAGATGCCAGTCACGGAATACCTGGCATGTCTCGCCGTCGCGTCTTCGCCATTGGACTCGGAGGTGCTGCGGCCGTCGCCGCCCTCGCCGCCGCAAAAGAAGTGGGCGCGGTAGCGGCTGTCATGGGGATCTCGGGAAGGGCCCACGCCAAGGGCCGGGACCCGGACGCTCCTGAGCCTTGGGACGGAGGGAAACCCAGAGACCACAACAAGGCGACCCGCGGCAAGAACAGCCCGGTAGGCGCAGCCGGGCGTGGCAGCGCAGCCGGCCAGAACTAACTGCATTTGACGGAGCGCTGGGGCGGGCTTCGGTCCGCCCCTTTTTGTTGCCCCCTTCGTTGCCCCGTAACCCTCTCGCCCTGCCGCCGGATCTCCCTAACCCTTTGTTTTTGCTGGTGGGCGCAGGAGGACTCGAACCTCCGACCCGCTGATTAAAAGTCAGCTGCTCTGCCAACTGAGCTATGCGCCCCGAGCGGCCTAGCTAGTGTGCTTTGCTGGCGGCGTCAAGCCGCCGGCAGGCGTTTCCGGCGCGTCGGAGCGGCGCTTCGTGGGGCGCCGCCGCCCGCGACAGTTCCCTGCTAGTAGCCACGCCCGAGACGTTTTCTCGAGGCGCAGAGCGCGCCGTCGGGGCTGTCTCGAGCGGCCTTGCCGCCGCCGGCCGACTTCTGCTCTGTGCTTGGGCATGATTTGGAGGATACAACAGCGGCACGCGCCGCAGGTCGACGTATCGGCGCCCGAACTAGCCTCTAGGTAGATTTGCTCTTGACGTATTTAGCTCAGGGGTCATGATCGAGCCGTTCGTCGGCGTGCAGGAGGCCGACCCGGGAGCGATACTTGCCATGCATGATCGCGGCTTTCGAGCGTGCCTGAAAAGGTCCATGTTGCCCGTCACCCTGCTTGGTGCGGCGTTGACGACTGGTGCTGGCGAGCCGGCGGCGCTGCCCCTGATCAAAGAGCTTGCGCCCGCGACGCCGCTTGTGCTGGTCCAGGAAGGGGTGGGCTCTGGTCCAGCCCGCGAGGTTCCCGGCGCCGATACGTTGGCTGATGCGCCGCTTGCGGAGCTTACCGAGGCGCTGGCGGCGGCGCGCACGAGGCTCGAGCAGCTGAACCGCGCGGCCGAGGCGCTGGCGGGCGCAGCGGCGTTGCGGGCCGAGCTTGCCGCCAAGGAGCAGGAGAACCAGGAGCTGCGCGCCGAGCTGCAGACCCTGCGTGCGAGCCGCACCGAATGGCAGCGCGACAGCGACGCGGCGGAGGCGGAGATCGGCAGGCTCGGCCAAGCGCTCGACGAGGCTGCCGCGGAGGCCAAGAAACTCGACGGCGAGCTCGCCGCCGCGCGGTGGCAGAACGCCCAGCTGAGCACCAGTCTGAACCGTGCGCGCGCCGAGCACAAGGCAGCGCAGGCCGAAACCGAAGGGGTGCGCACCGAGTTGGGCGCGCGGGTCGACGAGCTGATGGCGAGCGCCGAGAGCAGCGCGGTCGAGATCCGGCGTCTGAATGCGGAGTTGGCCCAGGGACGCGACGAGCTCGCCGCGGCGCGCAGCGCGCAGGAGGAGAGCGCGGCCCGCGCCGCCGAGCTGCAAGCGGCGGTCGACGACGCCGAGAGCGATCTCGGCCGCGTGCGTGGTCAGCTGAGCGCGACTGCAGGGCGCCTGAACGAGGTGAACGCCGTGCTGACCGCAGCCGAGCAGGAGCGCGACACGGCACTCGGCGAGCTCGACGAGGAGCGTTCGAGGGCCGATCGCCTGGGCGGCGCGGTGGCGGCGGCCGAAGCCGATCTGGCCCAGACGAAGGCTGCGAACCGGGACCTCGAGACAAGACTGGCCGACCTCGAGGAGGCGGCCATGATGGCGACGGATGCCGCCAGGCAGAACCTGCTGGCGGTCGAGACGCAGATCGCGACGCTGAATTCAACGCTCGCCAAGGTCGAGCTGGCGCCACCTGACACCCCCGCTACGACCGTGGCCGCGGACGGCGAGAGAGCGCTGCCGACGGCAGCCTCCGACCGCCCGGCCGGCGACGAGCCGCCGGCGCCGGCAGCGGGACCGAAAGAGCCCGCCACGGGCGATCTCGCCTTGATCAAGCTTTCCGAGCCGGCCGCGCCTGCGTCCCCGAAGCCCCTGGACGGGCTGATGGACGAGCTCCCGATGGAGAGCCGGATCCAGGTGCAGAGCTTGCTGGCGGACCTCGAGGCGGAGAGCGATTCGGAGCGAGTCAAGCTGGTCGTGCCTGGTGGCGAGCTGTTCACCACCAACGGACAGGAGGTCCGGGACGCGGCACACGAGTTGCTCGCCAAGGTCGCCGAGCTGATCAATCTTTACAAAAGTCAGCCAGTCCTCATCATCGGCCATACCGACGCGATCGGTGCGCCAGACTACAACCAGACGCTGTCGGAACGTCGAGCCGGCTTGGTAAGGCAGTTCTTTGTCGACCATTTCGATGTCGAGGCCGCGCGTCTTTCAACCCAAGGCATGGGGGAGCAGGAGCCGATCGCATCGAATGCCACGGCGGCAGGGCGCCGCGCGAACCGACGTGTCGAGGTCCTGATCCTCAACTGAAGAAGGTCGAGCTCTCGCCGCCCTGTTGCCACTGTCCGTACGTAACTGGCTGGGCAGGTCTGTGCTATCGGCCGAGGTCTCTTCGCGTCTTATCAATATAAACCAGGCTTCAGCGCGCCCGATTATTGACATTGATCATACCACATTTGTGGTTTCATGAAACAGATTTTGATGCATGTCAAAATGGATACGAAAATAACGGCCAACGACTGACTCTACAATTGCCGGCTGTGTTCTCAAGTCTTATCACGAAACGGAAAGCTCGTCGTCGCCCGCGGCGCGACCTCCTTTGCGCCGCGGTCGGTACGCGACGCGGGTCGAACCAACCCAGAAGAATGTTGAGAGGCGATCATGGCGATGTGCGAACGAGTTGTGCCTGCACCAGCTGGCGTGGTCCCCGTCAGCCGGCGCTCCCGATGTCTGACAAGATTGCCCGCCTGGAGAGCCGGGCACCGCGGCGCATGCACGCGCGGCCGCCGCTCGCGCGCCGCTTGAACCTCGGCGCGCTGCACGCGGAGTTCACCGAGCTCACGGTCCGGTTCGAAGCCGATCAAGGCGCCTTGTGGTGCATGTTCAACCATACCGAGCGGCCCTGCTTCACGCCGCGGCTGCTCGACCAGATCCGATCCTTGCAGACCCGGATCGAGCAGGGGGCCGGGGTCGACCGACCCCGTCGGCATGCCCTTGCGCAGCGTGATCTGGACCTCGGCCGTGCCCGGGATCTGGAACCTCGGCGGCGATCTCGCCCTGTTCACGCGGCTGATTTGCGCGGGCGCCGAAGCCGAGCTCAGGCGCTACGCCTACACCTGCGTCGACGCCGTCTATCACAATCTGATCAAGGGCAACCTGCCGTTCCTCACCATCGCCATGGTCCATGGTGATGCCCTGGGCGCCGGCTTCGAGACCGTGCTGAGCTGCGACGTGGTCATCGCCGAGCGGGGCGCGAAGTTCGGTCTGCCGGAGGTCCTGTTCAACCTTTTCCCGGGGATGGGGGCGTACAGCCTGCTATGCCGGCGGCTCGACGGCGCGCGGGCGCACAAGCTGATGCTGAGCGGCAGGATCTACGACGCCGAGGAGCTGGAGGAGATGGGGCTGGTCGACCTGGTGGCCGAGCCGGGCGAAGGACCAGATGCGGTGCGCGACTATCTCGAGCGCAACCGCCGGCGACACGACACGCTGTGCGCGCTCAGCCGTGTGCGGCAGCATTGCCAGCCGGTGGCTACGACGAGCTGATCGCGGTGACCAGCCTGTGGGTCGAGACGGCATTGCGGCTCGACGACGCCGATCTCAGGCGGATGGAGCATCTGGTACGGGCCCAGCAGCGCCGCTACGAGCGGACCCGTACCGAGCAGGCCCGCACCGAGCAGGCTCTGCCGATCAGTGCGGTCGGCTGACCACGGGCGAGCGGCGGGCGTGCTCGGCGAGGACGGTGGAAGGGCTGCGCGCAGCTGCTCGAAGGCTGATTTCGAGCCGCGCTGCGTGGCCCGCGCCGTGCTCGGCCAGCTCGTCCGGCGTGATGCGCCGCCAGGCAAGGCACAGCTCGAAGATCGCGGTAGCGCCGATGTGGGCGGCGCTGCTGCGCAGGGCATGGGCGCAGTCGCGGAAGGTGTCGGCGTCACGCTCGGCGGCTGCCTGCCCGATCTGGCGTACCAGCTGTTCGGCATCCTCGAGGAAATCGGTGATCACGGCGGCGACGAAGCCATCCTCGTCGTCCAGCTGCCGCAGGCGCTCGAGACAGTCGTGGTCGAGCACCGGCACGGCGCTCGCCAGGCGCGGGTGCGGCAGCACGACAGCGCTCGTCCTGGGCTCGCTCGGCGGCACCGGCGCCGGGCCGGACCGGGTCAGCCGGTCGACCAGGCTCAGCAGCTCGCGCACCTCGACCGGCTTGGTGACATAGGCGTCGATACCGGCCTCGGCGGACTGCCGCCGCGTCTCGTCCGACGCATCGGCCGTCAGCGCGACGAAGCGCGGCATGCGCTCGCCGCCGGCGGCAAAGCGGTGCAGCCTGATCGCGTCCAGGCCACCCATCACCGGCATGTTGAGATCCATCAGCACCAGGTCGTAGGTGTGGTTCTCCAGCGCATCGAGCGCCTGCTCGCCGTTGTCGACGATGGTGACCTCGTGCCCGACGCTGCGCAGCATCCGCTCGATCACTTTCTGGTTGGTCCGATTGTCCTCGGCCACCAGGATGCGTCGACCGGCGCCAGCCCGCCAGGGCGCCGTCAGGGCTCTGTCGGCCGGCGCTTCGGGTGCCGCCAGCGCGGCGTGGAGCGCGTTGTAGAGCGCCTCGTCGGCAACGTCCGCAGCAGCACGGCCAGGCAGTGGGGCATGCCGCTGCGCTCGCCGGCACCGATCAGGATCAGATCGAGCGGCTCGTCGGCGAACCGGTCGGCCAGGACCGCGCCGTAGAATGCGGCCTCCTGCGGACCCGCGCCGACCGCGAGGACCACGCGGTGCCGCGGGGTCCGTTCCAGCGCCTCGTACGCGTGCGCCAGATCCGTGACGGGCGAGGTCTCGATGCCCCAGGCGACCATGCGACGGCAGTATCCGGCGGTGACGTCGCGCGGGCCGACCAGCACCACCCGACCCTGCAGCGAGCGCTCGGCATCGGGCAGGCGCGCGAACGCGACCCGCAGCGTGAAGCACGCGCCGGCACCAGGCTCGCTCCGGACCGTCAGGGTGCCGCCGATCATCCCGGCGAGCTGGCGCGCGATCGACAGGCCCAGACCGGTGCCGCCATAGCGCCGGGTGACCAATTCGTCGACCTGCGCGAAGCGCTCGAAGATGCGCTCCTGGGTGTCCGCCGGAATGCCGATGCCGGTGTCCTCGACCTCGATCCGCAACGAGGCTCGCGCGGCCGTGACGGTCTCGCTCAGCAGGCGGATCGCGACACTCCCCTGCTCGGTGAACTTGATGCTGTTGGCGACCAGGTTGACCAGGATCTGCTGCAACGGGCGCGCCGCGCCCAGCAGGCGGTAGGGGATGCCGGGCTCGATCTCGATGTGCAGCGCCAGGCCCTTGCCGGCCGCCTGATGATGCAGCAGCGCGCGCACGGTGGCGATCAGGGCGTGCAGGTCGAACTCGACGGTCCTGCCCTCGGCATTGCCGAACTCGATCCGGGCGATGTCGAGCAGGTCCGAGATCATGTCGAGCAGGGTGCGACCGGCGGTCCGCACCGTGCGCACCATGTCCTCCTGCTCGCCGTCCAGGCGCGTGCCGCGCAGCATGTCGGCCATGCCGATGATCGCATGCAGCGGCGTGCGCAGCTCGTGGCTCATGGTCGCGAGAAAACGGCTCTTGGCGACGTTCGCCTCCTCGGCGCGCGCCAGGGCGTCGGTCAGCTTGGTCAGCAGGGTCGAGGCGTAGGCCGGCAGCAGCAGGAGGGCGATCCAAAGGCCGGTCGCGAGCGCCGGCTGGCTGCGCCAGTAGTCGGTCACCGCGATGACCACCCCGAAACCCGCCCGGCTCAGCGCCGCCGACACGCGCAGATAGCTTCTGCCATAGCGAAAGACCATGCCCAGCATGATCCACAGATAGAAGGAATCGAGGTTCGCCGAGGTCTCGTGCCCACGCAGCGGCGCCCGGGTCAGCGCCGCCATGTCGAGCGGCGTCCCGACGTAGCGGCGGATCGGCTGCGCCCTCGATCATAGAGCAGGTGTGCCAGCGGCAGGAGCGCGCCGAGAAGGTAACTTCCGGCGATCAGCGGCGGCGCGCCGACCTGCGGTGGCGGCGGCTCGCCGAGCGCGGCGATCATCAGGCCGACGACGATCACCACCGCGATGACGTCGCGCACCAGGATCTGCTCGTCCCGCTGCTCGACCCGGTTCGCCGGGCGCGCGCGCAGGCGCTTGGAGAGGCTGGCCGGGGCGGACCGAGCCATCCCCCGAAGAAGCGGCCTCGGTTCTCCTGCTGCTCGCTCGTCGCGATCGGCGTCCGGCGCCTCCATTCGGCTGACCTGACCTTGCGGCTCCGTGCCGCGCCGGCAAATCGGTTTGGACCTGGCGCAGGCCCACGGGCCTACCCCCGAGCCGCTATCGATAACGGCTGGCTTGCGAACAGAACCTGAAATGCGTCGGCTGGCAAGGTCGGGCTCATCAGGTCGCCCTGGGCCTCGTCGCAGCCGGTTTCCGTGAGCCGCTCGAGCTGATCGGAGGTCTCGATGCCCCTGGCCGTGACCTTCAGATCCAGGCTGTGGCCGAGTCGACGATCACCCGCACGATGGCCTCGTCCTGGCCGTCCTGGCCGAGGCGGTGCACGAAGCTCTGATCGATCTTCAGGCGATGCACCGGCAGGCGCTTGACATAGGCCAGCGACGAGTAGCCGGTGCCGAAGTCGTCGAGGGAGAAGCGTACACCCAGGCGGTTGAGATGGCGCAGGTTGGCGAGCGCGGTCTCGCTGTTCTCGAGCATCACGCCTTCGGTCAGCTCGATCTCCAGGCAGCTCGCCTCCATGCCGGTCTCGGCAAGCGTGGTCTCGATCAAGGTGACCACGGAGGTCTCGCGAAACTGGATCGGCGAGAGATTGACCGAGAGACGCAAGGTCGGCATGCCGGCATGCCGCCACAGCCGCTGCTGACGGCAGGCACGGGCGAGCACGCGCTCGGTCAGGGGCGCGATCAGGCCGATGTTCTCGGCGAGGCCGATGAACTCGGTTGGCCGGACCATGCCCCGCCTCGGGTGACGCCAGCGCAGCAGCGCCTCCATGCCGACGATCTGGCCGGTCTTGAGCTCGCGCTGCGGCTGGTAGTGCACCGTGAACTGATCGGCGGCGAAGGCCTGGCGCAGCTCGCGCTCCAAGAGGCCGGTGCGACGCGCCACCAGGTTCATCTGCGGCGCGAAGAAGCAGCTGCCGTTGCGGCCGTTCAATTTGGCGCGATACATGGCCAGCTCGGCGTTCTTGATCAGGCGCTCGGGCGTCTGGCCGTCGGCCGGAAACAGGGTGATGCCGATCGACGCGCTGCTGTGGAGGTCCTCGCCGCTGATCATGAACGGGTCGCCGAAGCAGTCGTTCAGCCGGCGCGCGAGGCTGCGCGGATCCTCGGGGCCGCGGGCCTCGGTCTGGAGGACCAGGAACTCGTCGCCGCCGAGCCGCGCGATCGGATCGGCATCGCGCAGGCATCCCTGCAGCCGGGCCGCGACCGCCTGCAGCAGCAGATCGCCGCATGGCAGCCCGAAGGCGTCGTTCATTCCCTTGAACCGGTCCAGGTCGAGCAACAGGAGCGCGGACATGGCGTCGGCGCGCTGCGCGCGCGCCAGCGCATGCTCCAGGTAATCCTGGAACAGTGCCCGGTTCGGCAGGCCGGTCCGGGGGTCGTGACCGGCGTGGCGGCGCATCTGCGCTTCGGCCTGCTTCAGCTCGGTGATGTCCAGCGAGACCGTCACCACGTCGGCGACCCGGCCGGCGTCGTCGAACAAGGGTGACTTCGTGGTCAAAAGGATGCGCTCGCCTTCGGCGTCCCCGACCTCCTGCTCGAAATTCGCCAGGGGCTCG
>CAVWCI010000022.1:0-136800 GCA_963753315.1 uncultured Alphaproteobacteria bacterium | reverse complement strand
GCGATCTCGGCGCCTTTCTGCAGCCCCTGCTTATGCCGTCCCAAGGGTAACCCCCCGGCGCCGGAGCGGGTTCCGTTCAGCCTGCGTTCTGGCCAAACGCGCTTTCCTTGCGCCATCGGTTCACGCGCTGTGGCGTTCGAACCTTCCACATGGGCTGTAAGGAACATCATGCAGAAGCTTCTGGGTTTGGCCGCCGCGAGCGCCCTGGCGCTGCTGGCGCACGGCGCGAGCGCCGAGGAGGTGAGCGGCACGATCTCGAACATCGACCTAACCGCCGCCACCTTCATGGTCGAGGGCAAGACTTTCGCGGCCGACCCCGAGAACACCGTGGGCGCGAAGCTGAGCGACCTCCAGGACGGCGACACGGTCAAGGTCGAGTTCTCGGAGGAGGACGCCGCCTCGGGCAAGAGCCCGATCAACGGACGGCGCTCGAGAAGGTGTAGCGCGAACCGACACGCGCTGCGCCCGGGCACCGTGCGGGCGCGCGTCAGGCCTGACGTTGCCGCGGCGGCGCAAGACTATTGCGGATGGTGTGATGCCCGTCACAGACGCCCCGCTGCATCTGGCGCAAATTGGCAACCTCACAACGTGCTTTGCCGTTGTACCTCTCGATCCAAGTCTACTCGCGCCCCGCTCCGGCGGGGCTCTTTTTTTGGGTGATTATCAAGTTGACGTACCCATTGCCAGGTGGCACACGGTGGCACAAGCCTGCCCAAACGATGCCAGCGGTGTCGCCAACGCCCATGTCTCCCGAGCAGTTTATCGCAAAATGGCAGGCAGCCGACCTAACGGAAAGGGCTGCCGCGCAAGCGCATTTCAATGACTTATGCAGGTGCTCGACTCTGTCTGACGACGAGATTATTGAGCGCCTGTTCCGCCTCAACCAGGAGAGGGCCAATGTGATTTGAGCTAAGAGGCCCCCAGGCCGCCGCCGGCGCGATTGGCCAGCTCCAGGCTCGCCGGAGGGCGATCGAGCTTAAGGTTAGTCGTGCATGATCTCGACGGTGCCGTTATGGAACTTCGGGGTCTGTGTTCCATAGTACCACCATTCCGTCACACCATACTCTGACACCATCCGATCGATGCGGTCTGGCTTCCCCCATTGTGACTGAACATATTCTTGTGTGTCGTCTAACCGGATCATGCCCGGCTCTCGATCTAGTGCGCGGGCTTGTTGGCATGAGTGCAACTGCTCCCTAAGTTTCTTGGCCGAGGAGGGATGCATTGCTTCACTTGCACATACAGCCTCTACCTGCTCCCGCAGATGTTCACGTTCCTTGATCCGGGCTTCCCGAGCATCTTGTGCCTGAGCTGATCCAATCATCAGCGCAAGCGCTGCAACAGCTAGTCTGGTCTTCATCTCCGCCCCTCCGGGAGATAGACTTTAAGATGGCTTATCGTCGCCCTTCTTGGCTCGCTCGCGGCGTGGAGCAGGCGGGGCCTTCACGAGCTTCTTCTCACTACCCGCTGGAATGCCTGGGTCTTCGTTCGCACCAGCTGCCGGGCGTGTGAGTCGAAGCGCTCGGATTGGGCATTAGTACGTTTCATATTCTTCGACATGTGTGCAGACTTCACATCACCGTTATCGAGGATCATAAAGATGAACACTAACGCCGGCACAGTCTTATCCCTAACCCGCACCGTTTTCGTCCGTGCATAGCGAATGCGCATCCATTTATTCTCTAGATATCCAAAACCGTATGGGTTGCGCCACAAACCGTCAAACTACCTCTCCACAAGCCTCAGGCTGGTTGACTCCGGCGGCGGGATGGGCGAGAGTGAACGAAGGGAGAACATAAGGCTGGAGGGGCGCCATGGCCGACGAGCTGCTGAAGGATCTGCCGCGCGATCTGCCGACGTTCCTGAAGCGCTTCGGCACCGACGCCAAGTGCCGGGCGTATCTGGTGCGGGCGCGCTGGCCCGCGGGTTTTTGCTGCACGGGCTGCGGGCATGAGCAGGCCTGGAGCCACAAGCGGCGCCTGATCGAGGAGTGCACGGCCTGCGGCAAGCAGCACTCGATCCTCGCCGGCACCATCTTCGAGCAGACCAAGACCGGCCTCGCCAAGTGGTTCCTGGCGATCTACCTGGTGACCTCGAGCAAGGGCGGCATCTCGGCCATGGAGCTCCAGCGCCAGATGGGCTTCGGCAGCTACCAGACCGCCTGGACCTGGCTGCACAAGATCCGCCGCGCCATGGTGCGCCCGGAGCGGGCGCCGCTGGCCGAGCGGGTGGAGGCCGACGAGACCTATGTCGGCGGCCCGCGGCCGGGCACGCCGGGGCGCGGCGCCGCCGGCAAGATCAAGGTCGCCGGGGCCGTCGAGAGCGGCCGCGGCCAAGCCAAGGGGCGCCGTCTGGGCCGGCTTCGCCTGGCCGTGGTGGATGACGTCTCGGCCAAGAGCCTGCAAGGCTTCCTCGGCCAGAACGTCGCCCGGCCGGCGACCGTGGCACCGACGGCTGGTCCGGCTATGCCGGCCTCGCCGCCGCCGGCTACCGCCACGAGCCGCTCAATCTCAGCGCCAGCTGGGGCGATGCCGCGCTGCGCCTGCCGGCGATTCACCTGGTGTTCGGCCTGTCCAAGCGCTGGCTGCTCGGCACCCACCACGGCGCGGTCGGCAAGAAGCATCTGCCGGCCTATCTCGACGAGTTCGTCTTCCGCTTCAACCGCCGCACCGCCAGGAGCATCGCCCACCGCTTCGCCCGCGTCATCCAGCAAGCCGTCCTCACCCCACCCACCACCTACCGCGACATCGTCGCCGGACCGGCTACCTGAGGCTCGTGGAGAGCTAGTACCGTCAATAATAACCTAAAGGACTTCATCAATGACATTTGTATCCGCCGAAGCTTTGCGACGGCATCGTCAAACGATTTCTCCAACCATTGTATCTCCCGCATGTGCCGGCTACAAACTGTTCCACCCATGTTCGGAAGCGAGCTCAAGAGATGCTGGCGTTGCTTTGTATTAAGGCGCTGGTCTGCTGACAGATATGCGAGTTCATATGGCATAGGATCACCGTTTGCCCGGCTTTTCCACGCCACGCTGTGCGAATCGTCGCTTGCTTGAGTTCCAGTCTTTTGCCAATAATACTCTATTGCGGCTTCAACGAACCGCATATCCTCCTCGCTGAAATAATGCATGCGGGCCTACCATCGGTAGTGTTCTACGCTCTTATGATGCCATCACCAAAATCAACACGCTCAACCGTGATTAAGCCGTCCCGCAACATTTCGCCATGAAGCGGTGGCATCTCGATGGTGCTGGCCCCCACTCAAGCCGTTGATATGCACGCCCGGTGACCGGAACGCTACGATCAGCAAAGGCGTCGAAATCGGCCTTCCAAGTATCCTTGTTCCAGCTTAACGCTCCCAAATCGGGGCGCATTATGGCATCGCTTCGAGATATCGAGAATCATCTCTCACAACCGCTCCTGCCCGCCGTACATCGGTAGACGTACTGTCAGTTTGGTTCCCCGTTGCTGGTGTGCTGGCATATGCACCATCTCCCGCTGCGGAACAGCGTTTCGCGGAGAGCGAAGAGGATTTTGGCATGCGCTGGCCGAAAAGGCCAGAGTTCTGAAGCACCCGGCCGCGGGCCGAGCGGGGGCAGCTGTCACGAGAGTCGACGGGCACCCGATAGGTCAAGACGCTTGCCCTTGATACCAGCGAGCACCCGGGCCGTTCGCTGTCGCTCACGCCATGCGCTGTCCGGTTGTTGTAGCGGAACTCGAATTCGGCGGCATAGCGATGCAGGTGCTTCTTGGCGCAGTGCTGGTAGACGCCGCGCATCCCGCGCTTGAAGATGCTGAAGAAGCCCTCGATGGTGTTGGTATGAACCTCGCCGCGCGCCCATTCTTCGGCCTTGTGGCGCACGAACTCGTGATCGGCTAACTCGTCCTTCAAGCGGGCGTAGTAGCCGGCCTCATCCGTCATGATGCGCGCCTCGCGCGCGATGTTGTCGGTCAGGATCGGTGTCAGCGTTGTGGCCTTCAGGTCGTCAACCACCATCGTGCGCGCCGTGCCGGCCTTGCGATCGACCAGCGCGAGCACCTTGTGTTTGTGCGCGTAGCCGCGCCCCTTCTTCTGGCCATGCGGCTTGATGGTGCGGTCGTTCCCGATGAACGTCTCGTCGACCTCGACGATCCCACCTAGACCGCCCATCGGGCCAGCTCGCCAGAACGCATAGCCTCGCGGATGCGATGCTCCATGAACCAAGCCGTCGGATAGCTGACCTCCAGCGTCCTGTGCAGCTGGTGGGCGCTGATGCCCTCTTGCTGGCGCACATTAGAAAGGTCGCCTGCAACCACTTATGCAGCTGAACATGGCTGGATTCGAACACGGTTCCGACCTTGACGGTGAAAGGCTTGCGGCACTGATAGCACTTGTACGTGCCGATCCGAGTGCTCCTGCCGCCCATCTTCCCGATACGCTCGACGCCACCACAATGCGGGCACGTCGGACTATCCGGCCAAACGATCCACTCAGGAAGGCGTAAGCTGCCTGTTCGTCGGGAAGATCGGCTGAGAGAGGATCGACATGGCCGCACCCGCTAACCTATTGTGCGGTCACCCTATCATGGCCGCGTGGGTACGGCACTTTATAATCGCCTTTTTTTGCCCCGACGGCGGCGCGGCGCGAACGCCGGCACCTCGTTGCTCGCGATCGCACGAGCACGCGGCCATCGAACGCGGCGGGTGCAGGCGTGGCGGCCTTACTTCGGCCAGTGGCGCAGGACCTCGGCCAGGAGGGTGTCGACCGCGGCGGCGAGCAGCCGGGCGTCCTCGGTCGCGATGCGCCAGATGATGTCGTGGTTCACCGCCGGATATTCGTGCAGGAGGATGTTGCCGATGGCCGCGATGTCGCGCCAGGGCACCGCGGGATGGCGGGCCTTCAGCGCCGCCGGCAGCCTCCGGGAAGCCTCCGAGATGATCTCGATGTTGCGCTCGATGGCCTGCCGAAGCATCGGCTCCCGGTCGAGGTCGAGGCGTTGCCGTCCCCGGGCATATTGCTCGATCAGACCAGCGGCATCGCGGATGTGCTCGAGATACAGCCGCGGCGACTTCTCGGGCATCAGAAGACCCCGATCCGGTCGTCCTCGATCCATGCGCGCAGCCAGGGGCGCATCTCGCTGGCGAAGGCGAAGTTGATCGGGCGGCCGAGGAGGTCGCCGAGCTCCTCCCGCAGGTCGAGAAGGTCGGACAGGCCGAAGCCGGCCGCGGGGTCGATCTCGATCAGAAGGTCGATGTCGCTCTCGGGCCCGACCTCGCCGCGGGCCATCGACCCGAACAGGCTGAGCCGCGTGATGCCGCGGGCGCGCAACCGCGGCTCCGCCTCGCGCAGGATGCGCAGCACCCGCTCGCGCTCGGCGAGCGCTGGGGCGAGGGTTTCGCTCTCGACGGCCATGGCAAACCTCATCCTGCCACAGCGCGGCGGACGCGTCGAGAAAGGGGCGAAGCCGTCGCGCCGCCCACAGAGATGCCGAAGGAGCTCGAAGCCAGCGGGATTGCCACCTATTTTTCTCGCGTCGGCGGCAGACGAATTTGGATGCCGGGCGCCTGCGTGGCCTTGACCTCTACCGGCTTAACTCGGGCCCGATCCTCGCCAGGATCGCCGGCGAGAGGAGACGCCGCATGCTGCATGTGACCCCTCACGATGTGCGCATCCCCGCTTTGGGCCTCGGCACCTTCGGCCTGAACGGCCGGGTCGCCGAGCGCATCGTCGGCCACGCCCTCGATGTCGGCTACCGGCACATCGACACGGCGCAGATGTACGGCAACGAGGCCGAGGTCGGCGCCGCGATCCGCCGCTCGTCCGGTGCCGCGCGACGAGATCTGGCTGACCACCAAGATCTGGCCCGACCATTTTCGCGCCGCAGCCCTGCTTGCGCGCCGCCGAGGAGAGCGTGCGCCGCCTCGGCACCGAGCCCGACCTCTTGCTGCTGCACTGGCCCAATCCCGACGTGCCGCTCGCCGAGACCGTCGGCGCCCTGAACGAGGCGAAGCAGCCGCGGCTTCGCCCGCCACATCGGGGTCAGCAACTTCCCCGACCGCCCTGATCCGCGAGGCCGTGGCGCACTCCGCAGCAGCCGCTGCTGGTCGACCAGGTCGAGTATCACCCCTATCTCGACCAGAGCGCGGTGCTGGGCGAGCTGGCGCGCCACGGCATGGCGCTCATCGCCTATTCGCCGGTCGGCCGCGGTGCCGTGTTCCGCGACCGGACCCTGCAGCGGATCGGCGCGGCGCACGGCAAGAACGCCGGGCCAGGTGACCCTGCGCTGGCTGCTGCAGCAGGGCGTCGCGGCGATCCCGCGCAGCTCGCGCGAGGCCAATGTCGAGGCCAATCTCGATGTTTTCGACTTCGCGCTCTCGGACGGCGAGATGGCCGAGATCGCCGGCCTCGCCCGACCCGGACGGCCGGATGGTGCGGCCCGCCGTCGCCCCCGACTGGGACTGAGCCCTGGCCCATGCCGGCGTCCGCACCGCGCGCGTGCTGCTGGCTCCGCTCAGGAGCAGCGCCTCAGGCCATGGCAGCCGGAAACGTCACGCTTTGCTGGACGCGCCGGGTCGGCTGGGTCACCATCCCGGGCGGAACCACGGGCCGATCGTCGAGATGCGGGCAGCCATCATGCCGCTCATGCTTCGCAGGGCAATCCTGATTGCTGGCGCTGGCCGTCTCCCCCGGGCGCCTGGCGGCGCAGTCTCGCGATGTCGACCTGCAGCTCGTCCTCGCGGTCGACAGCTCGGGCAGCGTCAACTTTCGCGAGTTCGAGCTTCAGGCGGTCGGCATCGCCCGTGCCCTGCGCGACCCCGAGGTCATCGAGGCGATCGAGCGCTGGACGCCGAACGGGGTCGCGGTCTCGGTGGTGCACTGGTCGGGGCGGCGCCAGCAGCTCGTGGCCGTCGACTGGACCAGGGTCGGCGATCGGACCTCGCTGCAGGCGCTGGCGACGCGGATCGAGGCCATGCGCCGCACCATGCTCGGCGAGACCGCGATCGGCGACGTGCTCCGGTTCGCGATCGAGCATTTCGAGCGCGGCCCGTTTCGGGGCGCGCGCCGGATCGTCGACGTCTCGGGCGACGGCAAGTCGAACGCAGGCGTTGCGCCGAGCCCGGTCCGCGATGCCGCCGCGGCGGCGGGCATCACGATCAACGGGCTCGCCATCCTGAACGACGACCTGCCCGTCGACCTGTACTACGCCGATCACGTGATCGGCGGGCCCGACGCTTTCGTCATGACCGCGCGGGACTATCGCGACTTCGCCCGCGCCATGCGCCTCAAGCTGTTGCAGGAGATCCGCGGCGCGCCGCTCGGCTGACGCCGCTGCGCGGCGCGCTGGCCGGGCTCAGCCGCCGAAATGCTGCTTGATCGCGTCGAAGCCGCCCTGGAACACGCCCTTCGAGATCATCGCCTCGGCCTCGGCCTTCTTCTCCGGCGGATCGGCATCGAAGGTCGCCGACCAGTCGGCGAACGTGCGCTCGCCGTCCGAGATCCTGCGCAGGCGCAAGGTGGCGCGGTAGTTGGCCACGGGCAGCGGCGATTCCAGGATCGAGTAGCTGTAGTGGTGGCCGAGGTCCGACATCTCCAGCAGCTGCTCGCGGATCACGCCGCCGCCCGACAGCTCCATCCTGCGGATGCAGCCGACCCGATCCGACGGGCCGCCGTCCTCGATCACGCTCGACTTGATGCCCGGATGCCAGTCGTCCAGAGCGTTGAAGTCGCGGATATGGGCCCAGACCTGCTCGATCGGCGCATTG
Source organism: uncultured Alphaproteobacteria bacterium (assembly GCA_963753315.1). Taxonomy (GTDB): domain Bacteria; phylum Pseudomonadota; class Alphaproteobacteria; order Geminicoccales; family Geminicoccaceae; genus DASUGG01. The sequence continues at coordinate 129,052 of CAVWCI010000022.1, read as the reverse complement.
ATGACCGAGCTCGCGTGCGCACGCGCCATGGCAGCCTCCTGATTGTTGTCGATCCCCGACGATCGTGGTGCGAGCCTAAACCTACGCGATTATGCGGCGCGCGCAATCGCCAGCCCCACTACGTGGGCCCGGACGCCGGAAGCCCGCTACGAGCCCGCTTCGGCCTCGAGCGTGGCGATCTTGCTCCTGCAGGAGCGCCTTCAGATCCGCCACGCCGCCATCTTGCAGCACCGCCGCGAACTCGGCCTTCTGGCGCGCCAGCTCGCTGTACTTGGCATCGAGCAGCACATCCACGATGCGCCAGCTGCCCGCCTCGTCGCGCATCACGTAGTTGAGCCCGACCGGCGGGTCGTCGGGACGCACGCAGACGGCTTTCCACCACGACGGCATCGCGCGGACCCGGCGTTTCGCCCAGGATCTCGAACGCCTCGCCGCCGAAGCCGTCGAAGCGCGCGGCATAGTTCGCGATGCTCATCTCGGTGAACAGCGCGCCAGCTCGGTCTGCTGCTGGGCAGTCATGTCGCGCCAGGCTGGTGGCCGTGGCGATCCTGGTCATGAAGGGAAAGTCGTAGCTTTCCGCCAGCACCGGCGCGAGCCGCTGGTAGCGCTCGCTGTAACCCAGCTCCTTGGCGGCCATCATGACCTCCAGCAGGGTTGCGTGAAGCCGGTCGATCACCGCGCTCGGACCGTCCTCCTGGGCGGCCGCCGGCGCCAGACCTGGGCTCAGCCCGAGGGCCAGGCAAAGCATCGCCGCCCGGGCGACACCCAGCACCGATCTCGGCGGCGTCGATATGTCTTGCACGAGTCGCTTGAAGAGCCACATCGATCTGTGTTGTGTAGCCGCCACGTTCCCACCTCCGGAATCAGTGATCGTGACCACGTTTGACCGGCTTCTGCAAGCCAAAGTGTTGCGGCCCGACCCTCGATGAGGGCGTTGTTCCAGCGCGCCCTGCTTTGCCTGATCGACGCTGTCGCGGCCACGCCGCGGCTCGTCGTGCTGGCCACTGCTCTGCTGTCGGTCTGGGCACTCGCCTACACGCTCACCAATCTTCGCATCGATACCGACACCACCGACATGATCTCGGCGAAAGTGCCGTTCCGTCAGCACGATAGCACATTCCGGCAGGCGTTCCCGGAATTTACCAATCCGATCGTGGCGGTGATTGAGGGCCGGGCGCCGGAGCGGGTTCAGACCGCCGCGCGCGCTCTGGCCGACGCGCTGCGTGCCGACGACGCCCACTTCTCGGCGGTCGACTATCCGCAAGGGCAGCCGTTCTTTGCCCGCAACGGACTGCTCTATCTCGAGGTCGACGCGCTCGGCGCGCTGACCGACCGCCTGGCCGCGGCGCAGCCGCTCCTGGCGGCGCTGGCCGACGATCCGACCTTGCGCGGCCTAGAGGCGTTCGCCAGCCTGGTTCTCGAGCATGAGGCGAGCGACGGCGCGTTGCCGGGCGAGCTCGACGGGCTGTTCGGCGACATGGCCGCGGCGGTCCAGGCGCAACGCGACGGGCTTCCCGGCGAAGTGTCCTGGCGCAACACGCTCGACCAGGACGCCGCGCCTGCGATCGCGCGCCAGCTGGTGCTTGCCCAGCCGCGCCTCGACTACGCGTCCCTGGCGCCTGCCAGCCAGGCGATCGCGGCCCTGCGCGCTGCGGCCCTGCAGGTCGACATCGATCCGGCGCACGGCCTGCAGCTGCACCTGACCGGCGGTGCGGTGCTGGAGGACGAGGAGCTGCAGAGCGCCGGCGCGGGCGCCTTGACCGCAAGCGTGCTCTCCACGGCCGCGGTGGCGCTTCTGCTGCTCTGGGGGCTGCGCTCGTGGCGGCTGATCGTTGCCACCTTGGTGACCATGGTCGTGGGCCTGATCTTCACCGCGGCTTTCACGGCGCTCGCAATCGGCCGGCTGAACCTGATCTCGGTGACCTTCGCGGTGCTGTTCGTGGGCCTGGGTGTCGATTTCGGCATCCATGTCGCGCTGCGCTATCAGGAGAAGTTCCGGACCGCTCCCACGCAGCTCCAGGCGATCGAGCGTGCGGCACAGAGCGTCTTCAGCGCGCTCACGCTCACCGCGCTGTGCGCCGCTCTTGGCTTTCTGAGCTTCGTGCCGACCGCCTATCTGGGCCTCGCCGAGCTCGGCATCATCTCGGCCTTCGGCATGCTGGTGGCCTGGTTCACCAGCCTCACCCTTCTGCCGGCGCTCTTGTGCTTGATGCCGCTCAGGGCGCCGCCGGCCACGGTCACGCGCAGCCTGCTGCTGCCGATCGAGCGTCACGCGCGCGCCATCCTCGCGGTGGCGGCGATTGCCGGCCTTGCCTCGCTGCTCACGCTGCCCGATCTCGAGTTCGACTTCAATCCGCTCAATCTGAAGGATCCAACGTCGGAATCGGTCATGACGTTCCAGGCCTTGAGGACCGATCCGGAGAACTCGCCGAACGTCATCGACATCCTGGCGCCGAGCTTGGCCGAGGCCGACCGAATCGCGCGGGATCTCGCAGCGAACCCACTGGTCGGCCGGACCGTGACTCTGTCCAGCTTTGTGCCCGAGGCGCAGGACGAGAAGCTCGATCTGATCGAATCGCTGGCCTGGTCCATCGGCCCTCTGCTCCAGTCGGGCGAGGCCTTGCCGCTGAGCGCCAGCGAGCGCGTGCAGGCGCTGGAGGGCCTGCGCACGACCCTTGCCGAGGCGTTGGCGGGCGACCTCACAGCCGAGCGCAATCCCGGCGCGGCGGCGCTCGCCGAAGCCTTGAGCGGGTTTGCCTCCGCGAATGCCGACGATGCCGCGCGAGCCGAGCTGGAGGCACGCCTGCTCGGCCTCCTGCCGGCGCTGCTCGACGATCTGGGGCGGGCGCTGGAGGCCGGTCCGGTCGGCCAGGACGATCTGCCGGACGAAGTCCGCGACCGTTGGCTGACCCCGGACGGACAGGCGCGGGTGATGGTCCAGCCGGCCGGGCAGATCGACGGCAACGGCGAGCTCCGGGCGTTCGCCGAAGCGGTCCTCGCCGAGGTGCCGCACGCGACCGGCGCGCCGATCCTGGTGCTCGAGGGCGGCAGCGCCGTGGTCGACGCCTTCATACAGGCGTCGGTGCTGGCGCTGGTGCTGATCACACTGCTGCTCGCAGTGTTCCTGCGCAGCGTGCGCGACATCCTCCTGGTGCTGGCGCCGATCGTGCTGGCAGGCCTCCTCACCTTCGCGAGCGCGGTGCTGCTCGGCCAGTCGCTCAACTTCGCCAACGTTATCGCGCTGCCGCTGCTGCTCGGCCTCGGCGTCAGCGGCGCGATCAACGTGGTCGTGCGCCAGCGCCAGCACGGCGACGTCGCCCGCACGAGCACGCCGCGCGCGGTGGTGTTCAGCAACCTGACCATGATCGCCTCGTTCGGCTCGCTGGCCGTGTCCGATCATCTGGGCCTGGCCAGCATGGGACTGCTCCTGGCGATCGCGATCCTGTGGAGCATGATCTGCTGCCTGGTCGTTCTGCCGGCCATGCTGATGGTGACCTCCGGCCAGCGGCAGCGCACCGCGGCGCAGGTAGCGGATCCGGCCGGATGACCACCCTGGTGACCGGCGCGACCGGCTTCGTCGGCTCGGCGGTGGCGCGTGCGCTGCTGGCGCACGGCGAGGCGGTTCGGGTGCTGATCCGCGCCGGCAGCAATCGCCACAATCTTCGCAACCTGACCGTGGAGACGGTGGTCGGCGACCTGGAGCAGCCCTCGACCCTGCGCCGCGTCGTCGTCGGTTGCCGGGCGCTCTATCATGTCGCCGCCGACTATCGCCTCTGGGCGCCGCGGCCCGGCACGATGTACCGCGTCAACGTCGACGGCACGCGGGCGTTGCTGCGCGCTGCGGCGGATGCCGGGGTCGAGCGGATCGTCTACACCAGCAGCGTGGCCACGCTCGGCCTCGATCCCGGCGGCCCCGCCGACGAGACGACGCCTGTCGGGATCGACGACATGATCGGCCACTACAAGCGCTCCAAGTACCTGGCCGAGCAGGCCGTTCGAGAGCTGATCGAGCGCGAGGGCGTGGCGGCGGTGATCGTCAACCCGTCGGCGCCGATCGGCCCAGGCGACGTGAGGCCGACCCCGACCGGGCGGATCGTGCTCGATGCCGCCAGGGGGCGGATCCCGGCCTATGTCGACACCGGCCTCAACGTGGTGCACGTCGACGACGTCGCCGCGGGCCATCTGCTGGCCTTTGATCGCGGCGCGGTCGGCGAGCGCTACATCCTGGGCGGCCAGAACCTCTCGCTCGGCGAGATCCTCACCCTGATCGCCGTGCTCGCCGGGCGGCGACCGCCGCGCCTGCGCCTGCCGGCTGGCCTGATTCTGCCGATCGCCTATCTCAGCGAGTTCGCCGCCCGGATCGGCCGCACGGGCGAGCCGCTGCTGACCGTCGACGGTTTGCGCATGGCCAGAAAGCGCATGCACTACAGCTCGGCCAAGGCCGAGCGCGAGCTCGGCTACCGCAGCCGGCCCGCCGCCGAGGCGGTGCGCGACGCGCTCGCCTGGTATCGCCACAACGGCTATCTCGCCAACATCCCCGAGATCTCGCTAGCCCCGTCCGCCTCCGCCCAATAGCCGGTCTGCGAAAGCAAAGTGCTCGTCCCGGCTCTCCGTCGGTGCATGCAGTCAACTCCGGGGACAGGTGGCCGGAATTGGGATACCAGCCCGGTGTTTACTTGTCGGGTCCTGAGCCTGGATGATTTGGAGTCTTTCTAGGCTGGCGCCCTGTGACTTTCTTGCAACAGTCAGCTTGAAGCGACATCGGAAACGCCAGATCGTCCTTTCTCTCTCTGGAGAGCAGCCTAAAGTTGGCCTACGTAGGCAGCTAGTTACGCGAAAAAGGTCGGGAGGAAGCCTCTTATGTCGAAGCCAGGGCTGCGGGTCGTGCTTGCCCAGCCGCGCGGCTTTTGCGCTGGTGTCGAGCGGGCGATCGCGATCGTCGAGCGTGCGCTCGAACGGTTCGGCCCCCCTGTCTATGTCCGCCACGAGATCGTCCACAACAAGCATGTCGTCGAGGCGCTGAAGAGCAAGGGAGCACGATTTGTCGACGACGTCGACGAGATCCCGGAGGGCGCGGTCACGGTGTTCAGCGCGCACGGCGTCGCCGAATCGGTCGAGATCGCCGGGCGCTCGCGCGAGCTCGAGGTGATCGATGCGACCTGCCCGCTGGTGACCAAGGTGCACAAGGAAGGCCAGCGCTACGCCAGCAAGGGCTACGAGGTCATCCTGATCGGCCACGCCGGCCATCCGGAAGTCGAGGGCACGATGGGACGGATCAACGGCCCGGTGCATCTGATCTCGGACGCCGAGGAGGTCGCGGGCCTGCAGCCGGCCAACCCGGACAAGCTTGCCTTCGTCACCCAGACCACGCTCAGCGTCGACGACACGCGCGAGGTGATCCGCGCGCTGAAGGCCCGTTTCCCGGCGATCGTCGGCCCGGACACGCGCGACATCTGCTATGCGACCCAGAACCGGCAGACCGCGGTCCGAGCCCTCTCGCGCGAGGTCGACCTGATCCTGGTGGTCGGCGCCCAGAACAGCTCCAACTCCAACCGGCTGCGCGAGATCGGCGAGATGACCGGCACGCGCAGCTACCTGATCGACAGTGCCGACAGCCTCGACCCGAGCTGGCTCGAAGGGGCCGGGGTGGTCGGCATCACGGCCGGGGCCTCGGCGCCGGAGCTGCTGGTCAAGGAGCTGATCGCGCGCCTCGGCGAGCGCTATGCCGTGACCGTCGAGACCCTGGATGGCATCGAGGAGAACGTGCACTTCCGCCTGCCGCCCGAGCTGGCCGAGCCGGTCGAGCGCGTCCGCACTGCCTGACGATCGTCAGCAAGAGGAACCTTTCCCGAGATGAGCATCCCCCTTCGCCAGCAGATCCGCGTCGGCGCCTACATCCTCAAGCAAAGACTTCTCGGCCGCGACAAATATCCGTTGGTGCTGATGCTCGAGCCGCTGTTCCGCTGCAACCTCGCCTGCGCCGGCTGCGGCAAGATCGACTACCCCAAGCCGATCCTCAATCGGCGTCTCAGCGTGCAGGAATGCCTCGATGCGGTCGACGAGTGCGGCGCGCCGGTGGTCTCGATTCCCGGCGGCGAGCCGCTGATCCACAAGGAGATCGGCGAGATCGTCAAAGGCATCGTGGCGCGCAAAAAATTCGTCTACCTCTGCACCAACGCGCTCCTGGTGGACAAGAAGATCGACCTGTTCGAGCCCAGCCCCTATCTCACCTTCTCGATCCATCTCGACGGGCTGCGCGAGGAGCACGACCGCTCGGTCTGCCAGGCAGGCGTGTTCGACCGCGCCGTCGCGGCGATCAGGCTGCTGCGCTCGCGCGGCTTCCGGGTCAATGTCAACGCCACCCTGTTCGACGGCGCGACGCCGCAGGCGGTCGCGGCTTTCCTCGACTATGCCAGCCAGGAGCTCGACGTCGAAGGCATCACCGTCTCGCCCGGCTATGCCTACGAGCGCGCGCCGGATCAGGAGCACTTCCTCAACCGGCGCAAGACCAAGCAGCTGTTCCGCGACATCTTCAAGCGCGATCCGGCGCGCCGCTGGCGGCTCAACCACTCCTCGCTCTATCTCGATTTTCTCGCGGGCAACCAGGAATACCGCTGCACGCCCTGGGGCAATCCGACCCGCAACATCTTCGGCTGGCAGCGGCCCTGCTACCTGCTCGGCGAAGGCTACGCCAGCTCCTTCAAGGAGCTGATGGAGACCACCGACTGGGACGGCTACGGCACCGGCAACTACGAGAAGTGCGCCGACTGCATGGCGCATTGCGGCTACGAGGCCACGGCCGTGACCGATGCGCTGAAGCATCCGCTGAAGGCGTGGCGGGTGGCCCGCGCGCGCTTTCGGACCGAGGGGCCGATGGCGCCCGAGATCCCGCTCGCGCACCAGCGCCCGGCCGCGCACGTGTTCGAGCAGCTGGTCAAGCAGGCCGCGGCGCCGGCAGCGCCTGCGCGCCGGTCAGACGAAGCCGAGGCCCGGCGCGAGCACAGCCACGCGGCTTAACGTCGCCAGTCCCCGGCCGCTGCTGCGGCCGAGCGCGATCAGAGCGCCGATCTCCCACGGGCGAGCGATCAGCCTGCCGAGCAGTGCCAGATGCCGGATGTCGCCCTGCGCATCGATCGCGCCTAGCGCCGCGCGCGGGATCGCCTGATCGCTGCGATCGGCAACCGCGCGCACGATGAGGAACGGCAGGCCGGCCCGCGCGGCGACCTCCGCCACGCCATGGCTCTCCATGTCGACCGCCACGCGCCCCGGTCCGCGCCGCCAGGGCGCGCTTGGCATCGCCGGTCGCGACCACGATCGCTCGCTGCCGGCGATCGGAGCGTTGCGGGCGCGCAATCCCGCCCGCTCGAGCGTTGCGGCGAGCCGCTCGCGCCAGGCGGCATCGGTCAGCGATCCGGCCGCCTTCCGGCAGCACCACGGCTTGCGGCAGGAGCAGGTCGCCCGGCGCCAGATCGGCGGCGAGCCCGCCCGCGAGCCCGAAGCTCACGAGCCCCGCCACCCCTTCATCGGCAAGGCGTTGCGCTGCCGTGCGTGCGCCTGCCGGGTCGGCGCCGCTGCACAGGACGCGCAGATCGGCACCGACCAGGCAGCGCGCCTCGCCGCGATAGCCGGCGACGACCCCCAGCGGTCTCACATGCCGTGGTGCACCGTGCGGTCGTTGCGGCTCATCAGATTGGCATGCCGGGCGAGCGCCCAGAGCGGGAAGAACGCGCTGTAGCCGTGGTAGCGCAGATAGAACACGCGCGGGAAGCCGACGGCGTTGTAGAGCTCCTCCTGCCATTTGGCGCCATCGCGCGGCGTGGCCTCGAGATAGGCGATGCCGCGCAGCACGGCGCTCGCTGCCGGCCTCGCCTGCCGCCATCAGCGCGAGCAGCGCCCAGGCCGTCTGGGTCGGCAGGCTCGCGACCGGCTCGTCCTTGCGCTCGGGCGCAGTAGCTGGCGCAGCTCTCGCCCCAGCCGCCGTCGGCATGCTGCCGGCTCGACCAGCCAAGTCGACCGCCTTGCGCACGTAAGGCGCCTGCATGTCCTCGCCCGCGGCGTTGAGCGCGCACAGCGCCGACCAGGTGCCGTAGATGTAGTTGGTGCCCCAGCGGCCGAACCAGGAGCCGTCCTCCTCCTGCTCGGCCTTCAGGAAGGCGATGCCGCGCGCCATCGCCGGGATGGCTGCGATCGTAGCCGAGCTCGCCCATCATGCTGATGCAGCGCGCCGTCAGATCGGCGGTCGGCGGGTCCAGGAGCGCGCCGTGATCGGCGAACGGGATGTTGTTCAGATAGGCATGGGTGTTGTCGACGTCGAACGAGCCCCAGCCGCCGTTGCTGCTCTGCATGCCGAGCACCCATTCCGCGCCCAGCCGGATCGCGTTGCGGTAGCGCTCGGGGTCGGCCCGATGCAGCGCGCAGATCACCGCCGCCGCATCGTCGACGTCGGGATAGTAGTCGTTGCGATACTCGAACGGCCAGCCGCCCGGCCGCAGCCCCGGCCGCTTGACCGCCCAGTCGCCAACAGTGTCGGTGATCTGGCGCTCGACCAGCCAGTCCAGGCCGCGGCGCACGCTCTCGTCGCTGGCCGCGACGCCGCTCTCCATCAGCGCGTGGCAGGTGAGCGCGGTGTCCCACACCGGGGACAGGCACGGCTGCACGTAGGCGATGTCGTCGCGCTCGGTGACCAGCTTGCGCACCGCCTGCTTGGCGATCAGGAGGTCCGGATGATCCTTGGCGTAGCCCAGCGCATCGAACGCCATGACGGTGCTGGCCATGGGCGGGAAGATGCCGCCGAGGCCGTCCTCGCCGTTCAGTCGCTCGGTGACGAATGCGACGGCCTTGCCGATCGCGCGGCGCCGGGGCGCGCGCGGCAGGTGGGGCTCGACCAGCCGCAACAGCCGGTCGACGCCGAGGAAGAAGCTGCCCCAGGCGGCGCCGGTCGGGTTGGTGACGTAGTTGCGCTCGGCCTCGGGCGGTGTCACGAACAGCTCGGCGATCCCGACGCCACGCGGGTTCCTCGCGCGTGGCTTGAGCGCCATCAGCAGCGCCAGGATCACGATGGTGACGCGCGACCAGTACGACACCTTGTCGAGATGGAACGGGAACCAGCGCGGCAGCAGCATCAGCTCGACCGGCATCACCGGCACGGCGCGCCAGGGCACCTGGCCGAACAGGGCGAGATGGATCCTCGTGAACACATTGGCGCGCGCCGCGCCGCCGCGCGCCAGGATCCCCTCGCGCGCCCGCCGCATGTGCGGTGCCGCCGGATCGTCGCCGATCAGCTTGAGCGCGAAGTACGCCCTGACGCTGGCGCTGAGGTCGAAATCGCCGCCGAGGAACAGCGACCAGCCGCCATGCTCGGCCTGACCGGCGCGCAGATAGACGGCGATCTTGTCCTCGAGCTCCTGGTCGATCTCGTCGAGAAAATGCTCGAGGAACACGTAGTCGGCGGGAATCGTGGCATCGGCCTCGAGCTCGAACACCCAGTGGCCATCCGCCCGCTGCAGCGCCTCCAGACCGCGCCGCGCATCCTGGACCGAGTCGGATCGCACCGAGCTCGCATCGTCGGCAACATGCCAATGCGGCCGGCTCGATTCGCTCAGCCCTGACTTCCGATCTTGAAGCATTCTACCATCATCTCTGGTCAACAGCCCGGTATGTAACTGATTTTCTACCGGAACACAAACTTGGGGTTGAAGCCCACCGGTCCGCCGCAGCGCGATCTCGGCGCGAGGGCGGCGGCAATGCGAGCGCCGCGACCCGCCCCTTCCATCGGCCGCCATTGCCGCGCCGATGCTGCAATGCGGAATCGACGGTCATCGCCGTGTAAAGAACCGCGGCGAGCGGCAACGTCAAGGCCCAATACGGTCGCAGGCCATGGAGGCGAACGATCGGCCAGTAGGCGAGGGTCATGCACGACCAGCCGGCAAGGCCGAGCGCCGCGACGACGGGCGAGCCGTGCAGTGGCCAGCCGATCACGGCGAGCGGCGGCACCAGATAGAGCCCGAGCATCGCTGTGACCGTGAGCGCGAGCAGCGCGAGCGAATGACCGAGCTGGGTATCGGCGTAGCGGACGACCATTTCCCAGACCTCGCCGATGCCCGCCTGACCGCGCATGCTGTGGGTGCGTCCGGTCAAGCCGAGCCAGATGCGCCCCGCGCCAGGCCTCGGGTAGTTCTTGATCCGCCTGGCGAGCGAGACGTCGTCGATCAGGCAGCCATGAATCGCCTCGATCCCGCCGGCGCGGGACAGGGCCGCGCGCCGGACCAGCATGCAAGGACCGGCGGCCGCAGCCGTGGCGGAGCGTTGCCGGCTGACCGCAGCGAACGGGTACATCTGACGAAAGAAGAAGACGTAGGCTGGGCTCAGCAGCCGCTCCCAAGGGTATTCGCAATGCAGGCTGACCATCAGCGAGACCAGATCGAGATGGTCCTTCTCCGCCTTGGCCATCAGCCGCCGCAGATTGCCCGGATCGTGCTCAACGTCGGCGTCGGTGAGCAGGACGTAAGGCGCGTCCGGCATCCGACGGGCGACTTCTCGCAGCCCTTCGGACACCGCCCACAGCTTTCCCGACCAGCCGCGCGGAAGCGGGCGCGCGTCGATCACCTCGAGCTGCCGGCCCGGTGGGACGGGCACCGCCTGCGCAATCGCCCGCGTCGCGTCCTCACTATCGTCGTCGACCAGGATCACGCGAAGCCGGCCGGGATAGTCCTGGCCGAGCAGCGAGCGCAGCGACCTGCCGATATAAGCCGCCTCGTTGCGGGCCGGTACCACCGCCACCAAATCCGGCATGTCCTTCTGCGCTGGGAGAGCGGCGTCCAGCATCGACTCTCCGCGCCAGGGGGTGCCGCGCCCGAGGATCAGATAGAGCCAGCCCAGCAGGGCAAGGCTTGTGGCCCAAAGCAACCAGGAACTGGAGGTCAGCATCGGATTTGCGAGCCCACTTTGGTTGTTCAACGTCTTGTGAGCCGCTACCACGGTGGTCCGACGAATGCGGAGTTAAGAGATGTATATTGAGGTGAGCTGCCAGGAGGCGTGCGGTTGAACAAGCCGGAACGAGGTGACGTTGAAAGCCTCGCCGCCCGCATTGCGGACGGTGCCAGTCTCGCCCTCGCGCCCGACTATTCGGGCTGCGCGCTCGCGGTCGTGCGCGCCCTGATTCGTCGTGGCGCGCGCGATCTCGACCTGATCGGCGTGCCGCAGCTGGGCTTCCAGGCCGATCTCCTGATCGGTGCCGGCTGCGTGCGCAGCGTCGAGGCGGCGGCGGTGACCCTCGACGAGCACGGGCCGGCGCCGCGCTTCGTTGCCGCCGTAAGGGCGGGGGCGATCGAGGTGCGCGATTCGACCTGCCCGGCGATCCATTCGGGCCTGCAGGCGGCCGAGAAGGGCGTGCCGTTCCTGCCGCTGCGCGGCGTGATCGGCTCGGACCTGGTCGCGCATCGCCCCGACTGGCGCGTGATCGACGATCCCTATGGCCACGGACCGCTGCTCCTGGTCCCGGCGATCCGGCCGGACGTCGCGCTGTTCCATGCCGCCTCTGCGGACCGCGCCGGCAACGTCTGGATCGGCGTGCGGCGCGAGCTGATGCTGATGGCACATGCCGCCCGGACCACGCTGGTCACCTGCGAGGAGCTGGTCGACGATCTCCTGGCGGACGACCGGCTCGCCGCCGGCACGATCCCCGCGCTCTATGTCAGCGCCGTCGCGCAGACGCCGCGCGGCGCCTGGCCGGTCGGCCTGCGCCGCACCTATCCGCGGGACGACGGGCATCTCGCCCGGTATGCCGAGCTGGCCGCGACGCCCGAGGGCTTCGCCAGCTACCTGGACCGGTACGTGCTCGAGGATGCGATGGCCGAATGAGCGACCACCGGCCGCAGGAGCTGCTGATCGACACGCTGGCCGGCATGCTGGCCGGCCTGCGCCATGTCGCGGTCGGCGCCGCCTCGCCGATCCCGGGTGCTGCCGCCCTGCTGGCGCGCGCCAGGGACCCGAGGCTGCGGGTCTCGATCCTCGGCAGCGAGCGCCACAACCCGTTCACCGACGGCGGCCGGGAGCTGTTCGACTGCGCCGCCCAGGGCCGGATCGACGCGTTCTTCCTGGGCGGCGGCCAGATCGACGGCAGCGCCGACATCAACCTGATAGGCGTCGGCGGCTATCCGCAAAGCCGCGTGCGCTGGCCCGGCTCGTTCGGCTCGGCCTACCTGTATTTCCTGGTGCCGCGCGTGATCCTGTTCCGCGAGGAGCATACCTCGAGGGTGCTGGTGCCGAAGGTCGAGTTCGTGAGCGCGCCCGGCACCAGCGCCGCCGGGATCGACCGGCCGGGCGGGCCGTACGCCCTGGTGACCGGGCGCTGCGTGTTCCGCTTCGAGGCGGACCGGCGTCGCTTTCGCCTCGCGAGCGTGCATCCCGGCCACACGGCGGGCGAGATCGCGCAGCATACGGGCTTCGCCTACGACGTGCCGGACGAGGTGCCGCAGACGCCACCGCCGAGCAGCGAGACGCTGGCGCTGATCCGCGGCCGCATCGGCGCCGAGATCGCCGAGACCTATCCGGCCTTCGCGGCGCGCGTGCTCGGCGTGAGCGCGGCCTGAGGGCGCTTACCGGACGGGCGCCGGCCATGCTAGGGTGGCGCGACGGCGAGGATCGTACGGAGACGGCGATGGCGACCATGACCCAGGCCCGCGTCCGCTACGAGGACGATCTGTTCGCGTGGACCCAGGAGCAGGCGGCCCTGCTGCGCGCCCATGCGATCAAGGGCATCGATTGGGAGAACCTCGCCGAGGAGATCGAATCGATGGGTGGGCGCGACCGGCGCGAGCTCGAGAGCCGCCTCGCGGTGATTCTGCTGCATCTCCTGAAGTGGCAGGCGCAGCCCGACGCTGCGCGGATCGGGCTGGCGCAAGACGCTCCGCACCCAGCGACGCGAGATCCGCAAGCTGCTGAAGCAGAGCCCGAGCCTGCGGCGCGAGGTGCCGGGCCTGATGCGCGAGGCTTACGCCGACGCCGTCAAGGATGCGATCGACGAGACCGGCCTGCGCGCCGATGTGTTTCCAAGCACGTGCCCCTATGCGCAGGACGACGTCCTCGACGAGGACCATCTGCCGACGACGGATCTGTGACGTGCCCTGTGGGAGACGGCGATGGCGACGGTGATTGAGCCCCGCGTCCGCTACGAGGACGATCTGTTCGCGTGGACCCAGGAGCAGGCGGCGCTGCTGCGTGCGCATGCGGTCGACGGCATCGACTGGGAGAACCTCGCCGAGGAGATCGAATCGATGGGGCGCCGCGATCGACGCGAGCTCAAGAGCCGCCTGCGTGTGATCCTGTTGCATCTCCTGAAGTGGCAGGCCCAGCCTTCACTGCGCGGCTGCAAGCTGGCGCAAGACGCTGCGTACACAGCGGCGAGAGATCCGGGATCTGCTGGCGCAGAGCCCGAGCCTGCGGCGCGAGGTGCCGGGCCTGATGCGCGAGGCTTACACCGACGCCGTCAAGGATGCGATCGACGAGACCGGCCTGCGTGCAGACGTGTTTCCAAGCACGTGCCCCTATGCGCAGGACGACGTCCTCGACGAGGACCACCTGCCGACGACGGACCTCTGACGCCCGATGGCCGAGGATCGCGCAGCCGGAGCCCTCGCGGGCATTACCGTGATCGACCTCACCCGGGTGCTGGGCGGGCCGTACGCCACCCAGGTCCTGGGCGACCACGGCGCCGAGATCATCAAGGTCGAGCCGCCGCAGGGCGACGAGGTGCGCGACTGGGGCCCGCCCTTCGATGCCGGCCAGGACGCTTCCTACTTCATCGGCATCAACCGCAACAAGCGCTCGCTCGGCCTCGATCTCGAGCCGGCCCGAGGGCCAGGGCGTGCTGCTGCGCCTGCTCGAGCACGCCGACATCCTGATCGAGAACTACAAGCCCGGCGCCATGGAGAAGTGGGGCCTCGGCTACGAGGCGGTGCTGCGCGAGCGCCTGCCGCGGCTGATCTACTGCCGGATCAGCGGCTTTGGCGCCGACGGTCCGATGGGCGGCCTGCCGGGCTACGACGCCGTGATCCAGGCGATGTGCGGCATGTTCTCGATCAACGGCATGCCGCAGGCGGATGGCGGCGGGGCGACCCGGATCGGCATCCCGCTCGTGGACATCGGCACCGGCCTCTATGCCGCGATCGCGCTGCTGATGGCGCTGGTCGAGCGCGAGCGCTCGGGCCAGGGCCAGTTCATCGACATGACGCTGTACGATGCCGGCATCGCGCTGATGCACCCGCACATCCCGAACTACCTCCTGAGCGGCCGGCTGCCGGGCCTGACCGGCAACGCGCATCCCAACATCAGCCCGTACGACAAGTTCCCGACCCGCACGGTCGACGTGTTTCTCGCGATCGGCAACGACCGCGCGTTCGGGCGCCTTTGCGCGGAGCTGGGCGCGCCTGAATTGGCCTCCGATCCGCGCTATCGCACCAACGCCGATCGCATCGCCAACCGCGCGGCGCTGACCGAGCGGCTGCAGGCGCTGCTCCAGGGCCAGGACGGCGAGGCGCTCTGCACGCGCCTTTTGGCCGCGGGCGTGCCGGCCGGGCCGGTGCGCGACGTCGCGCAGGTCTGGTCGGATGCCCACACCCACCACCGCGGCATGGCCGCCGAAGTCGGCGACTATCGCGGCTGGGGCCCGCCGATCAAGTTTTCCCGCACACCGGGCGCGATCGCACGAACACCGCCGCGCTATGGCGCGCACGGCCGCGAGGTCCTGGCCGAGTTCGGCTTTGCCGAGGACGAGATCGACCGCCTGGCGGCGTCCGGCGTGCTGGTCGAGCAGCGCCGGCGCTGATCACCTCCGGCCGATCACCTCGGGATTGAGGACGTAGTCGGCGCCCGGGTCGCGGCCTTGCAGGAGCGCCAGGACGTTGTCGACGCAGCGATCGGCCATCGCCGCGATCGCATCGATGCTGCTGCCGGCGCAATGCGGCGCCATGACGACGTTGGGCAGATCGCGCAGCGGCGAGTTCGCCGGCAGCGGCTCGACCTCGAACACGTCGAGCCCGGCGCCAGCGATCCTGCCCTCGCGCAACGCCTCGGCCAGCGCCGCCTCGTCGACCAGGCCGCCGCGCGCGGTGTTGACCAGGAAGGCCGTGGGCTTCATCAGGGCGATCCGCTCGCGGCTCACGATCCTGTCGGTCTCGGCGGTGTGCGGCGCGTGCACCGAGACGAAGTCCGCGTCTGCGAACAGCGTCTCGAGATCGACCAGCTCGACGCCCTGCTGCCGCGCGAAGCCGGCATCGGGCAGCACGTCGTAGGCCAGCACGCGCATCTCGAAACCCCGGCAACGCTGCGCCAGCGCCCGGCCGATCCGCCCGAGCCCGATGATGCCGGTGGTCGCCCGCCACAGCGGCCTGTGGGCGGACCGCTGCCAGCGGCCCTCGGCGACCAGCGCATGATAGGGGATCAGCTTGCTGGCGAGCGCCGCCATCAGCGAGAAGGCGAAGTCGGCAACCGCATTGTGGTTGGTGCCGAAGCCCATCGCGATCGCGACGCCATGCCGGGTCGCCGCCGCGAGATCGATCGCGTCGTAGCCGACGCCGCTGCGCGCGACCACCTTCAGCTGCGGCGCGGCCGCGAGCACGCGATCGGTATAGGGCTCGGTGCCGGCGATGGTGGCGGCCACGCCCGTGCAGCGCCGCAGCCAGCTCGTCCTCCGAGAAGGTGCGGCCGTGCGGATTGAACGCGATCTCGCAGCCGGCAGCGCGCAGGCGACCCAGCGCCGCGTGCAGGTGCTCGTGCACCGTCGGCAGCGCAATCAGGACCTTGCTCATCGGCGCTGCTCAGCCGTGCACGCGGGTCAGGCGGCGTACCTGGCGGCTCACCACCAGGGGCTCGATCCGGTCGCGGAAGGTCGCCAGATGCGGCATCCCCAGATGGGCATCGAAGGCCGCAGCGCTGTCGTAGACCTCGTACAGCAGGACCCGGTTCGGCTGCTCGTTGGAGCGGGTCACGTCGAACTGCCGGCAGCCGGGCTCGTTCGCGACCGAGGCGCTGGCATCGGCGATGGCCGCCTCGAGAAACGCATCGATCGCGTCCGGTTTGACCTCGAACTCCGCCACGATGACGAACGCACCCTCACCGGTGGTCATTGCTCCCTCCCCTTTGCCTGTTGTTCACCGCGCCATCGTCTAGGCAATCGCAGGTCGCAGCACAAGCGCTCCCGCGCCAGATTCCGCTCAGGCCCGCCGCTCGGCCAGGGGCGGCGCGCCATAGCCGAACGGCGGCGACGGCCGGGTTGCCAGCATCGCATCGATGGCGGCGACCTGCTCGTCGTCGAAATAGTCGCGCCAGCCGCCGACCTTGGCGCGGCGCACCTTGTAGGACTGCGGGTTCGCCTCATCGCCCGGCGCCAGCCGCGTGCCGCTGGAGCGGAACACCTGCTTCTGCTCGAGCTTCCTCATGTTGTCGTAGGACGCATAGGCCGCAGCGGCGCGGATCTGCTGGTCGCTGCCCGGCGTGCCCAGGAAGGCCAGCGCCCGGCGCAGCGCGGCTTCCGGATCGGCGCGCATGTCCTCGTAGCGCAGCACCAGCGATTCGCGCACCTTCGGCAGCTCGCGCTCCCATATCTCGAGGAAGTCGATGATCCTGGGCAGCCCGGCGTCCGGGTTCATCATGAAATCGTAGATCGACAGGTCATCCCGCTCCGGATAGTCGTTCAGTATCCGCTTGACGGGGCGCATGCGGTACTTCCATTGAAAATATTGCGATACGGCGACATCGCGCGGGTCGCGGACCAGCAGCAGAATTTTCTTCGAGTAAAACGGCGACTTGCTGTCCCAGATGTTGGTATAGTCGCGCAGGTAATTGCCGTGGGTGAAGAAGACGCTCGGGATCGCCGGATTGGCGCGGTGCAGGTTGTCGAACTCGAGCATCACCCCTTCCGGCAGATCGTAGGCGAGCTGATAGAAGCGCGACAGCATGACCCGCAGCCAGGTGCGCCCGCTCTTGCCCCACGACATGAGGACGCAGTCGGCGCGCTGGAGCTTCCTGTGCTCCTCGCGGCCGCGGACCCAGCGGCCGAGCGCCTTGTGGTGCCGGCGCGGCAGCAGCAGCAGCATCGCCTCGATCCGCTGCCCCAACCCTTCTCGCCACACGAGCATGTCCTCCGGTTCGGCCTGCACGCCCACGGTCCATCGCCCCGAAGGGCGCCGCCGGCTGGGCAGGGGCCGTATTAAGGGCGGGACGGCGCACGACGCAAGGGCTGGTCCCAGGTCGGATCGTCGCGCCGGCCCGATCACCGCCACCCGGCGGCGCACCTCGTGCGCCATGATGCTCCCGCTTGACCTCAACCGAAGTGCAAGGCGGTTGCGGCGTGACGCCGGCAGGGCCATCTTCTCGCCGCCACCGACCGCACCCGGTCCTTGGCGCGGCCATACCGCCGCTCGGTCACCGCGCCGCCAGTTCGGGCCACACCATGTTCCGCTTCTTCGAGACCCTGATCGATCCCTTCCCGGCAGGCGAGCCCGCCGTTCCGCCGCGCGGCCTGTTCGCCTTCCTCTACTACTACTCCAAGCCGGTCCTGCCCTGGCTCGTGCTGATGTCGGTGCTGACGGCGGTGATCTCGATCGTCGAGATCTTCTTCCTGAGCTACATGGGCACGCTGGTCGACTGGCTGGGCAGCGCCGAGCGTGAGACCTTCTTCGCCGAGCACGGCTGGGGCCTCGCGGGCGTGGCGCTCCTGGTGGTGGTCGTGTTCCCGCTCCTCGTGCTGGTCCAGGCGCTGATCGTCCATCAGACGATCTTCGGCAACTATCCGATGATCGCGCGCTGGCTCGCGCATCGCTACATCCTCGGCCAGAGCATGCTGTTCTTCCAGGACGAGTTCGCCGGCCGCCTCTCGCAGAAGGTCATGCAGACCGCGCTCGCGAGCCGCGAGACGGTGATGAAGCTGATGGACGTGCTGGTCTACGTGACGGTCTACTTCACCGGCGCGATGGTCCTGGTCGGCCGCGCCGACCCCTGGCTGATGGTGCCGCTCGCCCTGTGGCTCGCGAGCTACATCAGCATCATGGTCTTCTTCGTGCCGCGCCTGCGCCTGGTCTCGATGGCGCAGGCCGACGCCCGCGCCCTGATGACCGGCCGGGTCGTCGACAGCTACACCAACATCCAGACGATCAAGCTGTTCGCCGATCCGCTGCGCGAGCAGGACTACGCCCGCGCCGCGATGGACGCGTTCATGCAGACCGTCTATCGCCAGATGCGGCTGGTCACCAAGCTCACCGTCTGCCTGCACACGAGCAACGCGCTGCTGCTCGCAGGCGTCGGCGGCATCGCGATCTATGCCTGGCATCAGTCGGCGATCACGCTCGGCGCGATCGCGGTCGCGATCGCCCTGGTCATGCGGATCCGGTCGATGTCGGACTGGGTGCTGTGGGAAGTCGGCGGCCTGTTCGAGAACATCGGCACCGTCCAGGACGGCATCAACACCATTGCCCGACCGGTTGCGATCAGCGACCGGCCCGGTGCTGCCGCGCTGGCGGTGCCGCGGGGCGAGATCCGGTTCGAGCAGGTCCACTTCAACTACGGCCGGGAATCGGGCGTGATCCGCGATCTGTCGCTGGTCATCCAGCCGGGCGAGAAGGTCGGGCTGGTCGGCCGCTCGGGCGCCGGCAAGTCGACGCTCGTCAACCTGCTCCTGCGCTTCTACGACCTCGAGGGCGGCCAGATCCTGATCGACGGCCAGGACATCGCCGGCGTCACCCAGCAGTCGCTCCGCCGCCAGATCGGCATGGTGACCCAGGACACCTCGCTCCTGCACCGCTCGATCCGCGACAACATCCGCTACGGCAGTCCCGACGCGAGCGAGGCGGCGATCGTCGAGGCGGCGCGCCGGGCGCATGCCGATCGGTTCATTCAAGACCTCGCCGACCAGAAGGGCCGCACCGGCTACGACGCCCATGTCGGCGAGCGCGGCGTCAAGCTGTCCGGCGGCCAGCGTCAGCGCGTCGCGATCGCGCGGGTGCTGCTCAAGAATGCACCCATCCTGGTCCTCGACGAGGCGACCTCGGCGCTCGATTCGGAGATCGAGGCGGCGATCCAGGAGCAGCTCTACGCGCTGATGGCGGGCAAGACCGTGATCGCGATCGCGCATCGCCTGTCGACGATCGCCGTGCTCGACCGGCTGGTGGTGATGGAGGAGGGCCGCATCGTCGAGACCGGCAGCCACGACGAGCTCCTGCGCCGAGGCGGGCTCTACGCGACGCTCTGGCGCCGCCAGTCCGGCGGCTTCCTCGGCCTCGATCCGCAGCCGGCCGGCGCGCTGCCGGCTGCGCCTGCCGCTCCCACCAGCCGGCGCGTCGGGCGACAGCTCGAGCTGCAATCCGAGGGCGAGCCGTGATCCGCTAGTCCGCGGCCTCCTGCGCAAGCGTCACCGCAAGCGCGATGCGCACCGCCTCGACCATGAGATCCAGGCTCATCGATGGGATGTCGGGGCGACGGTTGCGCTCGATGCTGCGGGCCGCCTGCATCTCGGCGATCATGCCGGCCACCTGCTCGGGCATGTACGGCAGGTGGATGAAGCCGCAGGGCACCACGCGGCCGCTCTCCTCGATCGCGCCCAGGTAGCGGTAGAGCGCCTTGTTGCACAGATAGGTCCCGGCGCTGTTCGACAGCCGCGCAGGGATGCCGGCCTGCAGCAGTGCCTCCTGGATCCTGCGCAGCGGCAGCGTCGCGAACCGGGCGGCAGCACCCGCGGCATCGAGCGGTCGGTCGATCAGGACGGCACCGTCGTTGTCGGGGATCGGAAAGTCGGCGACGTTGATCGCGACGCGCTCGAGGCGGATCACCGGCTCGTTCGGGCACAGGCCGAGGCCGATCACGACCGCCGGGTCGACCTCGGCAAGCGTTGCCGCAACGGCCTCGTCGAGCGCCGCGAACGCCACCGGGAGATTGCGGGAGACCACGCGCACGCCCCCAACCTCGCTGCCGTCGAGGCGGGCCGCGACCTCGCCTGCAGGGTTGCGCCCGCGCCCGCCATAGGGCTCGAAGCCCGTGACCAGCGCCGGCCGCATCACGTCAGGCGCTTCGCTTGCGCCTGCGCGCGCAGTGCCAGCTCACAAACCTTGAAGCAGTGCGCCTGCGGCATGGCCGTCTCGGTGCGCTCGAAGATGTCGTTGCGCAGGCGCTCGTAGTAGGGCAGCGGCGCGTCCCGGCAATCGATATGGCGGGTCTCCTGATCGGTCACCAGGAACAGATGATCGGTGCCCTCGCGCCCGGCGATGTCGATGTATTTGCGCAGCTCGATGTAGCCCTTTGTGCCGAGGATCAGCAGGCGCCCGTCGCCCCAGGTGGCAAGGCCATCGGGCGTGTACCAGTCGACCCGGATGTATCCCTGGCCCTGCTCGCTGCGCAGCAGGATCTCGCCGAAATCCTCGAACTCCGGCGTCTTCTGGATTGACGTAGTTGGCGACCGCGCTCGTGACGATCTCGGCATCGTTCGAGCCCGTGAAGAACAGGAACTGGTCGATCTGGTGCGAGGCGATGTCGATCAGGATGCCGCCGGTATGGGCGCGCTGGAAGAACCAGTCGGGCCGCGTGCGGCGGTTCAGGCGATGCGGGCCGAAGCCCGCGGTCTGCACGACGCGGCCGATCGCCCCGGACTGGACGAGCTCCGCCGCCCGGGTCACCGCCGGCACCTCGAAACGCTCGGAGAAGTCGATCGACCAGATGCGGCCCGTCGCCTGCTGCGTGGCCCGGACCGCGTCGAGCTGGGCCTCCGTGATCACGCCCGCCTTGTCGACCATCACGTCCTTGCCGTGGCGCATGGCCGCGATCGCGATGTCGGCGCGCTCGCCCGGAATGCCGGCCGAGACGATCAGCTGCACCTCCGGGTCGTCCAGCAGCGCCTGCGGGTCCGCGACGCGCTCGAGGTCGGGAAAGCGCTCGACGAAGCCCTGCAGCGGCATCGCCTCGTCGCGGCTGTGAAAACCCTTGCATTCGGCGCCGAGCGCCAGCAGGCGGCCGACCTGATGGTAGATGTGGCGGTGATCGAGCCCGATCGCGGCGAACTTGAGGGTTGGATGGTCAGGCATGCGGGCCCCGGCTTCTCTCTTCGGGCACCGTAGGCGATGGCCTCATGGTTGGCAATCGGAGCAGCCGGCCGCGGCCGCGCCGCGGGGCCGCTCCGGCCGACGGCGCCCGCCTCAAGTAAAGCGTGACGACTTGTGTTTGACTGGCGATTCACGCATCATGCGTCACATATGGCGCACAAACGGGCGAATGTGGCGCATGTTTTACTGCAAGTGTCGCATCGATTGACTTGTGCCTTGTCGCGACGACTTGAAGAAATCGATACTTGGCCTCGTCATGCGTTTGCTTGCATGGCTGTCCTTCAGCGTTGCCGATATGCGCGGATACGGCCGGAGCCCGGCACGCGATTGCGTGAACACTTTTGTCCTTCGACACGGCCGCAGGGCGAAAGTTTCGACCCGCGACCACCGCGTGGCGGCTAACCGCTTGATTCGATTGAGAACCGGTCTGATGCGCCACCCTGTCGCATTTCTGCGCCACCTGTCGCATTTGCGCGCCGCGATGCGTGCTGGAGCCGCCGGCAATCTCCGATTATGGTGTGTGGGTTTGGAGCAGGGGCATTTGATGCGCGATGCGATGCCGATGCGCCAGCGGTACGTGGCGCGTTGCGAGCGGCTCGGTCGCGAGCCGGACCAGGCGTTGCTGGGCCCGATCGCAGCCGTGCTGCAGGAGATGCAGGGGAGCCCAGGGATCCGAGGCAGGTAGACGGTCGGGTCGAACCCGGCGGGACGATGCCGGTCCGAACATACGGCGGCGCTCGACCGCCTATTGACTGAGCCCTGCCCTGCCTGGCAGAGTTGGCGCAGGAGGAATTTGTGTCATGAAGCCGAAGCGTGTCAGCATCGGGCCTGGTGGGCGCCTGGTGATCCCCGCCGAGTTCCGAAAGAGCCTCGGCGTGGGGACTGGCGATCAGGTCGTCGTCGACCTCAAAGACGGCGACCTGCGGGTGCGCTCGCTCGATGCGGTGATCGAGCGCGCACAGGCGCGGGTTCGTCGATATGTCCCCGACGACGTCTCTCTTGCCGACGAGCTGATTGAGGATCGGCGCGCCGAAGCGGCGCGCGAGCTCGAGGACGAGGCGGTCGCCGAGGGTGACTGACGTCGTGCTGGATTCCTCGGCTGTGCTGGCCCTGGTTCACGGCGAGGCCGGCGCGGAGCGGGTCAAGGCGGCCCTCCCGTTGGCCGTGCTCGGCAGCGTGAACCTCGCCGAGGTGGTGACCAAGCTGGTGGAGCGGCGCATGCCGCCCGAAGAGATCGCCGAGCTGCTGCAGGATTTCGATCTGGACCTTCATCCGTTCGATGCGACGCTGGCGTTCGAGACCGGGGTCCTGCGGGCGAGCACCAGGGGGCGGGGGCTGTCGCTGGGTGACCGGGCATGCCTGGCGTTGGCGCGCCGGCTCGGCGCCAGCGTGCTGACGGCCGATCGTGCCTGGCAGGGCCTGGATCTTGGCATTCCGGTCGAAATGCTGCGCTAGCGCAAGCTGCGCGCCTGGCGGCGCGAACATGGCCCGGCTCCCGGAAACAGGAAGGCCAGCAGGGCCGAGGCGTCGAGGGCCGTCATTCCGCCTCGGGTTGGGCCTTGGCTTCGCGGCGGCGCTCTCGGATCAGGGCGTCCAACCGACAACCGACCGGGCACCAAACGAGCCTGCAGGCCTAGTCGGTCTCGACCGCGACCACGCGGCGCTCGGCCGAGGCCTGCAGCAGCGCGTCGATGAAGCGGTGCACCTTCAGCGCCTCGCGGCCCGAGACGCGCGGGCTGCGGCGCTGTGCGATCGCATCGAGAAAATCCGTGATCAGGGCCCGATGCGCGTCATGCGGAAAGTCCATCGGATCGGCGCCGCCGCCGGTGCTCTGCTCCTCGCCGACGCGCTCGATCCGGCCGTCCTGGTAGTGGGTCGTGACCACGCCGGCGGCGAGGATCGCGCTGGCCTTGGTGCCGATCAGCTCGATGCGCTCGGGCATGCCCGGATAGGCCGCGGTCGTCGCCATCAGGGCGCCCGGCGCGCCGTTCGCAAAGCGCAGGCCCGCGCCCACGAAATCCTCGCTCTCCATGCGATGCAGCGCGCTCGTGCCGGCGATCGCCGCCACCTCGGCGACCGGCCCGGTCAGGCTCAGCATCAGATCGAGGGTGTGGATCGCCTGGGTGATCAGCACGCCGCCGCCGTCGCGCGCAAGGGTGCCGCGCCCCGGCTGGTCGTAGTAGCTCTGCGGGCGCCACCACGGGCAGGTCACGTGGACCGCGGCGAGGTCGCCCAGCGCGCCGCTCTCGATCAGGCCGCGCAGATGGTCCGACGCCGCGCGGAAGCGGGACTGGAGCACGACGCCGAGGGTCACGCCGGCCGCCTCGGCCGCCTCGACCAGCCGCAGCGCCCGCTCGCTCGAGCGCTCCAGCGGCTTTTCGAGCAGGATGTGCTTGCCTGCGCGGGCGAACGCCTCCACCAGCTCGAGATGGGTGTTCGGCGGCGTCAGGAGCATGACCGCCTGCACCGAGGCATCCTCCAGGATGCGGTCCAGGTCGCCGGTGAGCGGAAAGGGGAACGTTGCGGCGAAGGTGCTGCGGCGCTCCTCGCTGCGGCTGAAGGCATACGCCACCTCGACCCGATCGCTAAGGTCCAAAAGGCTCCTGGCGTGCGGGCGCACCGCCATGCCGAGGCCGATGATCGCGATACGCGCTCGATCCGTCATGTGGGGCAGTCTCCGAGCCAGCACGAACCTCCCGCCAAGCGGCGGGCCAGCGCGATAGTCGGCCGGCGGGCGCGCCGATACAACCCCCCGGTCGAGCGCATGGCGGCGGTCTCGTCGCTAACCATGGCGCGACGTGAAATGTTAGGACTGATGCCCGATGATGGACGCAGGCTTGCTCGCGATCACGCTTTTGTCTAAGGGGCGCTGATGGCGCGCCGGGTTGGCCATGACCCGGTGCGCAGGCGCCAACCAGAGGGAAGAACGCCAATGCACATTGCCCGACGCACGCTCCTGGGGGCGGTTGTCCTCCTGGTGAGCGCGCAGGCGACCGCCACGGCCGCAGCCGACTGGCGCGAAGAGGTGCCGGTCTTTCGGATCGGCATTCTCGGCGGCGCGCTCGGCGAGCACCAGCTCAAAGCCTTCTCCTGCCTCGACCGCCTGCTCGAGCAGAAGATGAAGGTGCCGGTCGAGCTCTTCACCAGCCCCAACTACGACGGCGTCATGCAGGGTCTCCTGGACGGCGAGCTGGATGCCGCCGGGCTGGGTGCCGGCAGCTATGCAGGCGTGTACCTGCGCAATCCCGACGCCGTCGAGCCGCTGGTCACGGTCCAGCAGATCGACGGCTCGCTCGGCTATCACTCGGTCCTGTTCGTGCGCGCCGACAGCCCCTACCAGACGCTGGACGACCTGCGCGGCCGGTCGCTGATGTTCACCGACCGCGATTTCGACCTCCGGCTTCCTGGTGCCGCACCACGAGCTCAGCCGCGACGGTTACCCCCTGCGCCACTTCGGCAGCTTCGGCTTCAGCGGCAGCCATCCCGCCACCGTGCAGTCGGTGCTCGACGGCCAGTTCGACGCCGGCGTGACCTGGACGTCCGGCATCGGCGACTACGACAAAGGCCACTCGCGCGGCAACCTGCGCCGCATGGTGCAGCAGGGCCAGCTCGACATGAGCGACCTGCGGATTCTCTGGAGCTCGAGCCTGATCGCCGAGGGGCCGGTCGTGGTGCGCAAGACCCTGCCGCAGGAGGCCAAGGACATCTACCGGCAGCTGCTGCTCGACCTGCGCGAGCAGCACAGCTCCTGCTTCGAGGCGATCGCCGGCGGCGCGGGGATCGGCTATGCGCCGGTCCAGCACGAGCTGTACAGGACCATCGTCGAGATCCGCAGCGAGCTCGAGGGCGGCTGAGCCGAGGGCTAGCCGCCGCGCTCGGCGCGATGCGCGTCCGCCATCGCAGCCAGGCTCTCGAAGCGGAAATCGGGCCTGACCTCGCTGCCCGGCACGCTGCGTGGCGCCATGGCCCTGCTTCGCGGCGCGGCGATGGATCCAGCAGGTCGCGAGCCCGATTGCCCGCGCGGGAACGTGGTCGTGGTAGAGTGACTGGGCCGTGTGCAGGACTTGCGCCTTGGCGATGCCCAGCTCCGCCAGGTGGCGCAGCAGGTAGTCGAAGTTGCGCGGGTCCGGCTTGTAGGAGCCGATGTCCTCGGCGGTGCAGATCGCATCGAAGGCGACGCCGAGCCTCGCATTGCTGCGGGCGAACGAGGCGCGATCGACGTTCGAGAGGATCACCAGCCGGTAGTGCTGCTTGAGATAGGCGAGCGCCTTTGCCGAATCGGCAAACGCCGGCCAGTTCCCGACCGATGCGCCGAACGCGGCGGCCGCCTTGGCGTCGGGTGCGATGCCAAGACGCAGCGCGAGCCCGCGGTGCACTTCCGCCAGAAGCTCGGGATAGCGCAGCGACGGCGTCGCCGCCTGCTGCGCCGATTCGAGCTCGGCGAACGCCTCCAGCACCTGATCGCGCTCGAGCCTGACGCCCGCCCGCTCGAGCCACGGCGCCAGCGCCGCGCCGATGCCGGTCTCCCAGTCGATCAGCGTGCCGTAGCAGTCGAAGGTCAGCGCGGAAAAGTCGGAAAGCCGCATGCCTCACCTCAGGTGACGGTTCGCAGTCCAAGCTAGCACATCGGCGGCGCGCGCGGAGCCGGTTTGCGCCTCC
Source organism: uncultured Alphaproteobacteria bacterium (assembly GCA_963753315.1). Classification (GTDB taxonomy): domain Bacteria; phylum Pseudomonadota; class Alphaproteobacteria; order Geminicoccales; family Geminicoccaceae; genus DASUGG01. The sequence continues at coordinate 103,310 of CAVWCI010000022.1, read as the reverse complement.
AGCGAGCGCGGGTGTAGATTGGCGCGATGAAGGCGGGAAACAAACAGGTTGGCGCGCGCCTGCGGCTCGTCCTCGAGCCCGACATCGCGATCGGCCCGGGCAAGGCGGACATCCTCGAAGGCATCAAGGAGACCGGCTCGATCGCCGCGGCCGGCCGGCGCATGCGCATGAGCTACAAGCGCGCCTGGCTGCTCGTCGAGACGATGAACGCCTGCTTCAAGAAGCCGCTCGTCGAGACCCGGCGCGGCGGGCGCGCGCACGGTGGTGCCAGCCTGACGCCGACCGGCGAGATGGTGCTGACCTGCTACCGGCGCATGGAGACGCGGGCCGGAAAGGCCATCGCGAGCGACATGGGCAGGCTGCGGGACGTGCTTCGCGATATGCCCGAAAAGACCTGAGCTTGCGGGCGCGCTCGCGCGTCCGCGCGAGTGGACGTCGCCGGCGCATGTTCCTGTTCTGTTCCGAATGATCGGCGGCGCGCGCTGCTTACATGACTGGAGGAGCGTGCATCGCTGCGGGACAGAGAGGCATCTGCATTGCTACAGGCGAGCGAGCTTTGCCCATCCGATGGAACGCCGGCACCGATTGCCGAGCGCGATGCCAGGGAGATTGCCGCGATCGCCGACTGGCTGACCGAGCGCGGCCTGCTGCGGACCGGCATCGAGCAGATCGTGGAAGGGTTCTGCCAGCGGCTGCGCGCGATCGACGTGCCGCTCTGGCGCGCGTTCGCGAGCGCCGACACGCTGCATCCGCGGATTCGCGGCATGGGCTGCTCGTGGCGCGTCGATCAGGGCATCCGCAGCGACGTCTACATCCATCGCCTGGACCCGCCGGAGGCCTATCTGAAGAGCCCCTTCAAACGCATGCTCGATCGCGGCCTGGACCACCTGCGGGTGCGGCTGGACGGCTCCGAGCCGATCGAGTTTCCGCTGCTGGACGAGCTGCGCGGCCAGGGCGCCACCGACTATCTGGCGCAGCGCACCTGGTTCGGCCTCGAGGGCGAGAGCGATCGCAAGACCGGGTTGCTCTCGTCCTGGGCCACGACCCGGCCGGAGGGCTTTTCCGACCGCGACCTCGCCATCCTGTGCCATCTGATGCCGCGCCTGGCCCTGAGCCTGCAGGCGCGCGTCGCCCACGACATCTCGGTCAATCTCCTGGACACCTATGTCGGGCCGGAGGCCGGCCGGCGCATTCTCGACGGCGAGATCAGGCGCGGCACGCTCGACGTGATCTCCGCGGTGATCTTCGTCGCCGATCTGCGCGGCTTCACCGCGATCGCCGACCGCTCCGAGCGCGACGTGCTGGTCGACACGCTGAACGACTATTTCGACTGCCAGGTGCCGGTGATCGTCGAGCATGGCGGCCAGGTCCTGAAGTTCCTGGGCGACGGCCTGCTCGCGACCTTTCCGCTCGCGGGGCGGCCGCCCGAAGCGGTCTGCGATGCCGCGCTCGATGCCGCCTCCGAGGTGATCCGCTGCGTCCGGCGAGCTCGGCTCGGAGCGCGCCGGGTCCGGCAAGCCGGTCATGGATCTCGACATAGCGCTCCACCTCGGCGACGTGTTCTACGGCAATGTCGGCAGCGCCGATCGCCTCGACTTCACGGTGATCGGGCCGGCCGTCAACGAGGCGAGCCGGATCGAGATTCTCTGCGAGCAACACGATCGCAACCTGCTGATCTCGGAGACTTTCGCGCGCGCGGCCACCAACTCCGCCGACCGACTGATCTCGATCGGCCGCTACGGCCTGCGCGGCGTGCGCGGCGCCCAGTCGATCTACACCCTGGATGGCCACTGATCCATCCGGATCATCCACCGAGACAACCTTGCGTGGGTCCTTCGCCACGGCCTTCATTGTCGCAACTCACATGGCAGCGACCCGAACTACGTCAACATCGGGAACCAAGAGCTGATCGACAGGAGACATACGCGAGCAGTCGATGTCGCCCCACATGGCACCCTAAGTGACTATGTTCCGTTCTATTTCACGCCGTTCTCGGTCATGATGTACAATATAACGACTGGACACAATGAAATCACAAGACGACCGAACGAGGAGATCACGATAGTCGTATCGTCGCTGCGTTTGATCAAAGAGCGGCAATTGCCGTTTCTCTTTACCGATCGGCATGCGTATCTGAAAGCCGCCCAGTACAAAAACGATCTGACCTTGCTTGACCTGATAGACTGGGATATTCTTCAAAGACGCGATTTCAAAAGGGACAATGAAGACATCGAAAAGATGGAACGCTACCAAGCCGAGGCGCTTGTCCATAAGCATGTGCCCACTGACGCTTTGCTCGGAGTGGTGTGCTGCAATGAGGAGCAGGCATCGATCGCCAGGGGCCTCGCCGAAGGTCTCGGGCTCGACCTAAAGACGATCTCCAAACCGGGGTGGTACTTCAAATGATCACCTTTACCCAAGGCAATCTACTGGATGCTGATGTGGAGGCTCTCGTAAACACCGTCAATACGGTGGGCGTTATGGGGAAGGGTATTGCCTTGATGTTCAAGGAGGCGTTTCCGGACAATTTCAGCGCCTATCAAGCAGCATGTAAAGACAAATCCGTTCGGATTGGTTGCATGTTTGTGACGGAGCGGCGGCAACTAATGGGGCCGCGTTGGATTATAAATTTTCCTACTAAGCAGCATTGGCGCTACCCTTCTAAAATCGAATGGATTGAGAGTGGTTTAATCGACTTAAAGCGTGTTATTGAAGAAAAAAACATCCGTTCAATAGCGTTACCCCCTCTGGGCAGTGGCAACGGCAAGCTTAATTGGAACGACGTTAGATCAACGATTGAGAAAGGTCTCGGCTCGCTGACTGATGTTGAGATAGTCGTATACGAACCAACCACGACATATCAGAATGTGGCTAAGCGTGAGGGCGTGGAGAAACTCACTCCCGCCCGCGCGCTGGTCGCCGAACTTGTCAGGAGATATTCGGTTCTTGGCATAGAGTGCACCATTTTAGAGATACATAAGCTAGCCTACTTGCTAGAACGCAATGTCGAGGTGCATTGCGGCGACAATCCTCTGAAACTGCAGTTTCGGGCTGGTAAGTTTGGGCCATATGCGCAGAGATTAATGCACCTACTCAATGGCTTGGATGGAAGTTATCTGCACAGTGACAAGAGGCTAGCGGATGCCAGTGTGTTGGATGTTATTTGGTTCGATGATACGAAGCGAGAGAAGGTTGCCGTCTATCTAGGATCGGAGGGGAAAGCCTATCGGCCTGCGCTCGACAGAACGACAGAGCTTATTGATGGGTTTGAGTTGCCCCTTGGCATGGAGTTGTTGGCTACCGTGGACCTTCCGCTCGCGGCGCCGCGGTGCCATGCTGCGGCTCGGCGGCGGACGGGAAGAGTCGCGACCGTGCACACCTTCTTTTGCATCGACGGCCATACCTGCGGCAATCCGGTGCGGCTGGTCGCGGGCGGCGCGCCGCTGCTGCGCGGCGCCACCATGAGCGCGCGGCGCCAGGATTTTCTCGGGCGCCTGGACTGGATCCGCACCGCGCTGATGTTCGAGCCGCGCGGCCACGACATCATGTCGGGCGCGATCCTCTACCCGCCCTGCCGCGACGACTGCGACATCGGCATCCTCTATATCGAGGTGACGGGATGCCTGCCGATGTGCGGTCACGGCACGATCGGCTCGGTGACCTTCGCGCTCGAGCAGGGGCTCGTCAGCCCGCAGACCGAAGGCACGCTCCGGCTCGATACGCCAGCCGGCCTCGTGGTCGCCGACTATGAGCGCGAGGGGCGCTTCGTCGAGCGGGTCCGCCTCACCAACGTCGCGAGCTACCTCGCGCTGCACGAGGTGCATGTCGACTGTCCGGAGCTCGGCGAGCTGGTGGTCGACATCGCCTATGGCGGCAATTTCTATGCGATCGTCGAGCCGCAGCCGCACTATGCCGGGCTCGACAGCCTGTCGGCCGGCGACATCCAGCGGCTGAGCCCGCTGCTGCGCACCCGTCTCAACGACCAGCTCGAGGTGGTGCATCCCGAAGACCCGACCATCCGTGGCGTCTCCCACATCCAGTGGACCGGGCCGGCGCACGATGCGAGGGCGCATGGCCGCAACGCCGTCTTCTACGGCTCCAGGGCGATCGATCGCAGCCCGTGCGGCACCGGCACCTCGGCGCGCCTGGCGCAGCTCGCCGCGCGCGGCGACCTCGGCGTCGGCGACGACTTCGTGCACGAGAGCATCATCGGCAGCCTGTTCGAGGGCCGCGTCGAGGGCACCGCGCGGGTCGGCGAGCATCCGGCGATCGTGCCGAGCGTGGCCGGCTGGGCGCGCCTCACCGGGCTCAACACGATCTTCGTCGATCCGCGCGATCCTTACGCCCACGGCTTCCAGCTGAGCTAGCGAAGCGCTACCGTTGCGTTCATGCTACAAGGCTGAGCCGCAGCGTACAGGATCCTCCCATGCAAGCTGACCAGCAGATCGGATTCGTCGGGCTCGGCGCCATGGGCGCCGGCATGGCGGCAAACCTGCTCGAGGCGGGTTTTTCGGTGACCGGTTGCGATCGCCGCGAGGCGGCGCTCGAGGCCCTGGTCGAGGCCGGTGGCAAAGCCGCCGCAAACCCCGCCGCAGCGGCCGAGCACGCTCGGCTTCTGTTCGTCATGGTGGTCAACGACGCCCAGGTCGAGGACGTGCTGTTCGGCCAGGATGGCGCGCTGAAACCCTGGCGCCGGGCAGCACGGTGGTCCTGTGCAGCACGGTGCCGGCAGCTTTCGTGCGCGATTTGGGCGAGCGCCTCGCCGGGCGCGGCATCCATCTGCTCGATGCGCCGGTGAGCGGCGGTGCGATCGGCGCCGAGGGCGGCACGCTCACCATCATGGCCTCGGGCTCGGCCGAAGCCTTCGCCGCGGCCCAAGGCGCGCTCGATGTCTGCGCCCAAAAAGTCCATCGGCTTGGCGATCAGCCCGGCATCGGCTCGACCGTCAAGGCGGTGAACCAGCTGCTCGCAGGCGTCAACCTCGTGACCGCCGCCGAGGGCATGGCGTTCGGCACCGCACTCGGTGCCGACCCAAAAGTGCTGTTCGAGGTGATCAGGAACGCCGCCGGCGGCTCCTGGATGTTCGAGAACCGCGTGCCGCACATGCTGGAGGGCGACTTCACGCCGAAGAGTGCTGTCGACATCTGGGTCAAGGACCTGGCGCTGGTGCTGGACACCGGCAAGAGCCTGCGCATGCCGCTGCCGATGGCGGCGGCCGCCTTTCAGGTCGTGATGATGGCGGCGGCGCGCGGCCTCGGCGCGATCGACGATGCCGCCTTCGTCAAGGTCTACGAGGACTTCACGGGGCGCAGGATCGCCCCTGACGAGAGCACCCGCCCCAACCATAGGACCCGCGATGCCTGACGCCCCGCTGCCCGTCTTCGATGGCCACAACGATACGCTGCTGCGGCTGGCCGGCCGGCCGCCCGCCGACCCGCGGGCCTTTCTCGAGCGCAGCGAGGCGGGCCATCTCGACCTGCCGCGCGCTCGCGAAGGCGGCTTCGCCGGCGGCATGTTCGCCATGTTCGTGCCGTCCAGGCGCAAGCGCGAGCAGAAGCCCGAGCGCACCGACAGCGGCTACGAAGTGCCCCTGCCCGAGGCGCCCAAGCTCGCCGAGGCGCAGCGCGCGACGCTGGCGCTGGCGGCCAGCCTGTTTCGCATCGAGGCGGCATCGGACGGCCGTCTCAAGGTGGTGCGCAGCGTGCGCGAGCTTGGCGCCTGTCTCGCCGACGGCACGCTCGCCGCAGTGCTGCACATCGAGGGCGCCGAGGCGATCGATCCCGAGCTCGACATGCTGGAGGTGCTCTACCAGGCCGGGCTGCGCTCGATCGGCATCGTCTGGAGCCGGCCGAACGCTTTCGGCCACGGCGTGCCGTTCCGCTATCCGAGCTCGCCCGACATCGGCCCCGGCCTGACCGAGGCCGGCGAGCGCCTGGTCAAAGCCTGCAACCGGCTCGGCATCCTCATCGACGTCTCGCACCTCAACGAGAAAGGCTTTTGGGACGTGGTGCGGATCTCCGAGCACCCGATCGTGGCGACCCACTCCAACGCCCACGTGCTGTGCCCGGTGTCGCGCAACCTGACCGACGAGCAGCTGCGTGCGATCCGCGATTCGGGCGGCATGGTCGGGGTCAACTTCGCGGTGAGCTTCCTGCGCCGCGACGGCCACAACCACGCCGACACGCCGCTTGCGACCATCGTCGAGCATGTCGACTACCTGATCGAGCGCCTGGGCGAGGGCGGGGTGGGCTTCGGCTCGGACTTCGATGGCGCGACGATGCCTGCCGAGCTTGGCGACGCGGCCGGCCTGCCGCGCCTGATCGACGCGCTCCGCCAACGCCACGACGAGGCGACCCTGCGCAAGCTTTGCACCGAGAACTGGCTGCGCGTCCTGGAGGCCACCTGGCGCGCGTGAGCGGCGCGGGCGCGCAGCTTCCGACTGCGAGGGCCGCGATGCTGGAGAAGTTCGAACGCTACCCGCTCACGTTCGGTCCGACGCCGATCGAAAGGCTGAGCCGTCTGTCGGAGCATCTGGGCGGCTCTGTCGACATCTATGCCAAACGCGAGGATTGCAATTCGGGCCTGGCGTTCGGCGGCAACAAGCTTCGCAAGCTCGAGTACATCATCCCCGACGCCCTGGCGTCCAATGCCGACACGCTCGTGACCATCGGCGGCGTCCAGTCGAACCATACGCGTCAGGTCGCGGCGGTCGCAGCCAAGCTCGGCATGAAGTGCCGGTTGGTGCAGGAGAGCTGGGTTCCCTTCCCGGATGCGGTGTACGACCGCGTCGGCAACATCCTGATGAGCCGCGTGCTGGGCGCCGAGATCGAGCTGGTCGACGAAGGTTTCGACATCGGCATCCGCGAGAGCTGGGAACGTGCCTTGGCGGACGTCAGAGACAAAGGCGGCAAGCCTTATGCGATTCCTGCCGGCGCCTCGGTCCATAAGTATGGCGGCCTCGGCTTCGTCGGGTTCGCCGAGGAGGTGCGCGCGCAGGAGCAGGAACTCGGGATCAGATTCGACTACATCGTCGTCTGCACCGTGACCGGCTCGACGCATGCCGGCATGCTCGTCGGCTTCGCCGAGGACGGACGATCGCGCAACGTGATCGGCATCGATGCGTCCGGCACGGGCGAGCAGACCAGGGCTCAGGTGCTCGCGATCGCGCGCCATACGGCCGATCTCGTGGAGCTCGGTCGCGAGATCACCGACGACGACCTCGTCCTCATCGAGGACTACGCTTATCCGGCCTACGGCGTCCCCTCCGCCGAGACCAACGACGCCATCCGCCTGGCGGCCCGCACCGAGGGCATGATGACCGACCCGGTCTACGAGGGAAAATCGATGCAGGGCATGATCGATCTCGTGCGCAAAGGCTATTTCCGTGCGGGATCGAAAGTGCTCTACGCCCATCTCGGCGGCGTGCCGGCGATCAACGCGTACAGCTATCTTTATCGAAACGGCTGACCGGTCGTGGCTTCGACCGTGCGGTGGCGGGGCGATCAGATCCCGCTGTCGGCGTAGATCGTGGCGAACGGGATGGTGATGCCGACGGTCTCGAGCGCGAGGGCCGAGTCGCCGATCAGGTCCTCGACCTCCCACTTGGCGCCGCGGCGGCGCCAGATCTCGACATGGCGCTGCTCGCTGGCGACGAGCGCGATCTCCTGCACCGAGTCGATCCGGCGATAGTCGTAGAGCTTGCCGCCACCGCGGTCGTGGTCCGCCGTCGTCGGCGTGCCCAACGAGAGCTTTACGCGCGATAACGGGCATGATACCCATTTTGTGGGCGGACGGGTATGATGCCCATTTGAGGTGCCATTGTGCGACTGATCGGCTCGCGCGAAGCTCAGGCGCTGACCGGGCTTTCTGCCGACCAGCTGCGGGAGTGGACTGGCCGTCGAGGTCTTATTCGACCAGACCGACCGGCGCGGGGCAAAGGCACACATGCCCGCTTCTCGTGGCAAACAGTGCTTGCACTTCGCTTGGCATTTGCGCTGAAGCAAGAATTCTCCGTCGCACTCCACGCCCAGCGCACGTCGCTCGCCGAACTGCAGAGCCTCCTGCAGAGCAAGTCTTTTCCAGCGCTTTGGGAGCAGGTGATATTGCTACGCGGAGGGGGCTTGGTGATCACCCGTCTTTCAGACCTGATGCTCGATGGAGATGACGCTTCGATCGTGATGCCATTGGCCCCGCATTTGCGTGCTCTTATGGCCGGTTTTGGCCTCCCTGCCCCAATGCAACAGCTACCGCTGTTCCATGCGGTCGGTCTCTAATGCGAAAAGGACCCGGGATCGTTCGCCGCTGCTGCGCGATCTGCCTCCATGGTTCGGGAGACGGTCATGCCAGCTAAACCATTAATCGACAGCGATCAGACTCAGCGCCTGCTCGATCGCCTCGGGTATACACCTGAGGCCGGATGGATCGCTGCTTCGGAATTCGGTGGGCTAACTGCCCATCGGTTTCCTATGCAGCAAGCTCAGCGCGAGATGTCCGTCATCGGCGCCTTCTGCCTGAAGCGCTCAACCGGCCCGGACGAGGCCATCGCCACGCCACTCGTCTATGTCGCGCACGCCGCGGACGTAGTCGCCGCGCAAGAGGTTCACCGCAAAGTGTGGAGTCAGGGTCTAGTGCCCTTCCTCTTGGTCGTCACGCCAAGTGGCGTTGTGCGCTGTCCAGGCTTTTCCTATGCACAGCGAGAGTGGAGCCGGCTAGTGCGCTGGTTTACCTGGGCGGCTATCGACAACTTGCCCCGGGCGCAGACCTATTCCGGTATGCTCGTTGATACGGTGGCCGATCTCTGGGATCTGCGCGCCATCCGCCTGAGAGCATCCCTATTTTGGCGTGACCACGCGATCGACGTCGCAGGGCGCGTCGATCAGCGTCTCCTGGCTAGTCTTGACGCGCTCAGCCACGTGTTGATCCAAGGGGCCGGGGTTTCGCGCAAGCTCTCGGCGGGCGCCGCCAACGGTCTCATCGGGCGCTTCCTGTACGTCTATTTTCTAGCCGATCGTGGAACCATCCATCAGAACTGGGTAGCGGCGCGCAAGCACGGAGCCATCAATCTCACTGAGCAGCATATTGACTGGCCGGCAGATGCGACTTGGTCGTTTTTCGATGACCTAGACTCGATCCTTAACGGGAGCATCTTTCCGATCGGGAGTAAAGAACGCACCGAGATCGACGACAGCCACTTGGCAAGCTATTCCCCGAACTTGTCGGCAGAAACCTCTATTCCAGTGACTTCTTTGCTGAGCGGTCTCGGTTCAAAGGCTTGCCTAAGCAGGTTCAATGTATCCTTGGCAATCCTCCGTGGCAGACGCTCGACAAGCTCAACTCTGAGGCGGCCGATGAGTGGAGGCGGAAGCAGAGCACCCGCGCACCCATCGGAAAAAACCAGGCGGCCGAGCTGTTCCTTTGGAAGGCTCTTCGTGAGCACCTTGCGGAGGACGGCGTCCTAGGCTTCCTCTTGCCCGCCAAGTCGTTCATCAATCCGACCTCATGGAACTTCCGACGAGAACTCGCCAGTGAGTTCACGGTGATTGGAGCGGCGAACTTTGCCCATCTGCGCTACCGCCTCTTCGCGAGTGCTCGACAAGCTGTCCTCGCGGCCTTTGTGCGCAACCGTCGGCCGAACCCGCGAGACCGCATCTGGACCTATTCGCCGCTCTCGATCGCACAGCCGATGGCTCGTAAGGGGCGGGCCACTTTCTCCGACTGAACGAGGTCGAGTTCCACGTCGAGGATTTGGTGCAAAGTGAGACCCGCGCGGGTCGGCATTCCCGAAAGGTGGACTTCTTCGTTTACGCCGCGAGCGGCATCGAAGAACCAGAATTTGCGATCGAGGCCAAACCGCTGAAGAGCAAGGCTGACATCAGCAATCGCTACTTCGGAGATGAAGGGATAGGGTGCTTCTTTGCGACAAACTCACCATATACCCAGCGCCCTCTGGGTGGCATGCTCGCATATGCCGTCAGTGGCACAAGATGTTCCTGGCGCGCCGAGATCCGAGCGGCGCTCAGCGGGTACATGCCCGCCGCCATTCAGTTGGAGGACGTCCTGATAACCGGTAAATCCGAGCCGTTGATCTGCTCGCGCCACGAACGCTCTGCGTTGAGCTTGGATCCGATGCGCAATTCTGCACTTAGAGATGATCTTTGAGCCAGATATCGAGGAAGAAGGGGCCGATTGAACGCCCGCAACAGAGAACCTCGATGACGATAGTGGGCCGCGGGATCGTCGGCACATCCGCTTGCAGCGGTGTGCAGCTGACCACCAGATCGGCCTCGTAGAACGTGTCGTCGCGGTCCGGTCGGACCACCCCTGCATTCATGCCGACGTAACAAGGATCTTTGAGTTTGGCTCGCAGCGCGGCGCCAAGGTTTGAGACGATGACAGAATGCCCGGCGCTGGTCGGGGCCATCGCGACGAGCTTGCCGCGCACGAGCTCATAACGCGATGTCCGTGCCGTCGTCCCGATCGACGAACTCGGCCAAGGTCATGAGCTTTTCGGCTGTGTCGGCCATGCTTCCAACTTAGGCCGCGAGTTGCCGCAACGTCCACCCGGGCTCAGCGGATCACGCCGCCGAGCTCGTCCTCGAGGTGGGCGCGTACGATCTCGGTGATGCTGGCATCGGCCGTAAAGCCCATGGCGCGCGCCCGCCTGGCATCGAAGCGGGCGGGCCAGCCGGCGACGATTTTCTGGATCACCGGGTCGGGCTGCCATTGGATGCGCGAGACCACGTCGTCGCCCGCGACCGCGGCCAGCGCGTCGACCATCGCCCCGATCGAGGCGGTGATGCCCGGCAGGGTCAGCATCCGGGTCATGCCGAAGGCCTCGGCGGGCAGCTCGAAGGCGTGGATCAGCGCGTCGACGACGCGGCGCGGCGAGAGGATGTACATCGCGGCATCGCGCTCGACCGGGCAGATCGCCTGCTGGCCGGCGAGCGGCTCGCGGATGATGCTGCTGGCGAAGGTCGAGGCCGCCTTGTTGGGCTTGCCCGGGCGCACCACGATGGTCGGCAGGCGGAGCGCGCGGCCGTCGACGAAGCCCTTGCGGCCATAGTCGTTCAGCAGCAGCTCGCTCGCCGCTTTTTGCATGCCATACGAGGTCTGCGGGGTGAGGATGGTGCCGTCGTCGAGGGTCTCCGGCATGTCGCCGCCATAGACCGCGACCGAGCTCGCGAACACCAGCCGCACCGGCCGCGGCAGCGCCCGGCAGGCTTCCAGGACGTTGCGCGTACCGCCCAGATTGACGGCCATGCCGAGATCGAAGTTCTGCTCGGCATCGGCGCTGACGATCGCGGCGAGGTGAAAGACGCCGCCCGTGTCGTCGCCGAGCAGCCGGCTGACCTCGCCCGCATCGGTGATGTCGCCGGTCACGGTCAGGATCCTGCGATCGTCGGGCAGCCCCTCGGCGTGGACCACGTCGAACAGGACCAGGCTCTCGATCGTTCGCGGGCCGGCTGCGGTATCCAGGCTGCCGCGCTCCAGGAGAGCCTTGGCGAGCTTCTTGCCGATGAAGCCGGCACCGCCGGTGATCACGATACGCATGCTGCCTCCATGGTTCTCCGTCTGGCGATTTTGTGCTTGCCGCAGCCCGCCCCGGCTGCGCTAGAAAGGCCGCAGGCACCATAACCGACGCGGGCGCACATGTCGCTGCTGCTCGGCTGCATCGCCGACGATTTCACCGGGGCGACCGATCTCGCCAGCATGCTGGTCCGCCAGGGCATGGCCACCGTGCAGCTGATCGGCGTGCCCGCGACCGAGATCGATACCGGCGATGCGCAGGCGGTCGTGGTGGCGCTGAAGTCGCGCACGATCCCCGCTGCCCTGGCGATCGAGCAGTCGCTGGCAGCGCTCGCCTGGCTGCAGGCGAAGGGCGCCCGCCAGATCCTGTTCAAATACTGCTCGACCTTCAATTCGACCGACCGGGGCAACATCGGGCCGGTCAGCGAGGCGCTGCTGGACGCGCTCGGCGCCGACTTCACGATCGCCTGCCCGGCCTCGCCGGAGAATGGCCGCAGCATCTACATGGGCCACCTGTTCGTCGGCGAGCGCCTGCTCTCCGACACCCACATGCGCCACCACCCGCTGACGCCGATGACGGACAGCAACCTGGTCGCGGTGCTCGGCCGGCAGAGCAAGGCGCCGGTCGGCCTGGTGCCCTACCCTGTGGTCGACCGCGGGCCCGACGCGATCCGGGCGCGCTTTGCCGAGCTTCGCCGCGAGGGCGTGCGCCAGGCGATCGCCGATGCCACCAGCGAGCGTCACCTGACCGATCTTTGCGCCGCTGCGACCGATCTCGCGCTGATCACGGGCGGCTCGGGCATCGCCATGGGCCTGCCCGCCAATTTCCGCCGTGCGGGCCTGCTGGCGGGGCCCGGGGCGGCCGATCGGCTGCCGCCGGTCGGCGGCCCTGGCGCGGTGCTGGCCGGTAGTTGCTCCGCGGCGACGCTGGAGCAGATCGAGCGCTTTGCCGCGAGCGGTCCGGCCCTCGCGCTCGATCCCGTGGCGCTGGTGCGAGACGGCGCCGAGGTCGAGCGCGCGATCGGCTGGGCCGAAAAGCGGCTGGGTGCTGTGCCGCTGCTGATCCGCTCGTCGGCGCCGCCCGAGGAGGTCGCGCGGGTGCAGGAGGCGGTGGGCCGCGAGCGCGCCGGTGCCGTGATCGAGGCGGCGATGGCGCAGATCGCCCTGGCCCTGGTCGAGCGCGGCGTGCGCCGCCTGGTGGTGGCGGGCGGCGAGACCTCCGGCGCGGTGGTGGCAGCGCTCGGCGTGCGGGCCCTGCGCATCGGGCCGCCGATCGATCCGGGCGTGCCCTGGACCGTGAGCCTGGACGAGCCGCATCTCGCGCTGGCGCTCAAATCGGGCAATTTCGGCGCACCCGACTTCTTCCGCAAAGCCTTCGACTGCGCGCCCGGCGGCCGCTGATGAGCGAAAGCCGCCAGCGCGAGGACATCGCGGCCTTCGGCGAGATGCTGACGGGCCTCGGGCTCGCCCATGGCAGCACCGGCAACATCAGCGTCCGCCTGGATGACGGCTGGCTGATCACGCCGACCAACTCGCGCCTCGGCCGGCTCGATCCGGCGCGCATCGCGAGGCTCGATCAGGCCGGCCGGCATGTCGCGGGCGACAAGCCCTCCAAGGAGGCGTTCCTGCACCAGTGCGTCTACGACATGCGGCCGGGCGCCGGCGCGATCGTCCACCTCCACTCGACCCATTCGGTCGCCGTCTCGTGCCTGGCCGGAATCGATGCCGACGACGTGCTGCCGCCGCTCACCGCCTACTACATCATGCGGGTCGGCAGGCTGCCGCTGATCCCGTACTTTCCGCCGGGCGACGAGCGGCTCGCGGGCGCAGTGCGGCAGGTCGCGGCCCGGCATGCCGCGGTGCTGCTGGCCAACCACGGACCGGTCGTCGCCGGCAGGAGCCTCGATGCGGCGGTGGGCGCAGTCGAGGAGCTCGAGGCTACGGCCAGGCTCTATCTCCTGCTGCACGACCGGCCGACGCGGCCGCTCGATCAGGGTCAGGTCGACGAGCTGCGGCGCCTCTTTCCGGCCGACTGACCTGTTGAGCCGCTAGGTCTTGTGGGCCCAGCGGCATCCAGCACTCAAAATCTTGTGGATAAGATCGCGGATCGCTCTCGTGCTGGTTGACAGATATCACCGCTTCGCAGTACATTGCAGCTCCGTTCACCACAGTGATGCAGTGCTTGGGAGGATATAAGCCGCGGTGCGAGCCAGGCGTGGGAAAAAGCTGGCGACACGGGTCACGGTCAGCGTCGACGAGCGGGACTACGAGCAGTTGTCGGCGCTGGCAGAGGAACACCGTGTTTCCCTCGCCTGGCTCGTCCGTTACGCGGTAAGCGAATTGCTCGAGCGGCATCGACACGATCAGTTGCAGTTGCCGCTCGAGCTTACCGCAGGTGGTCGCCGCCGTTAGCTTCCTCATCCGCTCGATCAGAAGACATCCGCGGCTTGCTCCAGGAGGAGCGGGTTATGGCGGGTTATGACATGTTGTTGCGCGTCGGCTGTTGTGCTTTAATTGCATCTCCGTCAATGCCAGCCAACCATTGGTCGTGGCTGCGGGATTGGACGGTCGGTTGAGATGATGCGCCAGGATTTGTGGTCGATTTCGGCCACACGCTTGCCGCCGGACGATCTGGCGTGCGCGGCGATGCGATATGCCGGCATTGGCTCGGCGTCGTGAGCCAGTTGGTGCCTGCAGCAACCAGACCGCCCCGCGAACCGAGTACACGCTCCGTCCGCCTGCTGTCGAAACGGCTGAAGGATCTCGAGGACCGGATCGAGAGGCTGCATGAGCAGCTCGCTGCGGTCGAGTCGCGGCTGCGCCTGAGCGTGCACGACATGTGTCCGCAATGCCGCCGCGGCCGGCTGCGCGTGATCGAGACGGCGCCGCATCCCGAGTTCGGCTTCGCCGGCATCGAGACCCATCAGGTGCGCTGCGATCGCGCCGAGTGCGGCTACGCCGGCACCCGCCTCTACGACCCCAACGAGTTCCTGCGCTGACCGGCCTCAGACCGGCCGTAGCGGCGGCCGGGCGGGATTACTCCTTGATCGCGCCGGTCATGCTCGAGACGTAGTGCTCGACGAAGAACGAGTACACGAGGGCGACCGGGATCGAGCCGAGCAGGGCGCCCGCCATCAGCGATCCCCAGTGATAGACGTCGCCTTCGACCAGCTGCGTCAGCACCGCCACCGGCACGGTCTTGTTCTCGCTCGACTGGATGAAGGCGAGCGCATAGATGAACTCGTTCCACGACAGGGTGAAGGCGAAGATGCCGGCCGAGATCAGCCCCGGCACGGCGAGCGGCAGGGTGACCTTCCACAGGATCTGCAGCCGCGTCGCGCCGTCGATCAGGGCGCATTCCTCCAGCTCGTACGGGATCGACTTGAAGTAGCCGATCAGGAGCCAGGTGCAGAACGGGATCAGGAAGGTCGGATAGGTCAGGATCAGCGCCATCGGGCTGTCGTACAGCCCGAACCTGAACACCATGGTCGCGAGCGGGATGAACAGGATCGAGGGCGGCACCAGATAGGCGAGGTAGATCGCGAGGCCGACATACTGCCCGCCCTTGAAGCGCAGGCGCTGGATGGCGTAGGCGGCGAGCACGCTCGCGAACAGCGAGATCACCGTCGACACCACCGCCACCGTCATGGTGATGGTCAGCCACTGCGGGTAGTCGGTCTCGAACAGCAGCTTGTTGATGTTGGCCAGCGTCGGCGAGTGCACCCAGAAAGGGTTGTACTCGCGGAAATTGTAAAGCTCTTCGTTGGATTTGAAGGTGGTGATCGTCATCCAGTAGAACGGGAACAGCAGCACGATCAGGAAGGCGACCAAGGGCGTGTAGACCGTCAGCGACCCGGCGTGGCAGCGAGCTCCACTCGATGACGCCGGTGCGTTCCGGCACGCGAGGTAACCGGCGTCTCGCGGGCGATGTCAGTCATCACGGCCCCCCTGCTGCCACCGGCGATTGGCGAGCGCGAAGTAGCTGAACACGGTGGCGAACACCAGGAAGGGGATCATCGCCACGGCGATCGCGGCGCCCTCGCCGAGCTGGCCGCCGGGGATCGCGCGCTGGTAGGCCAGCGTCGCCATGAGATGGGTCGAGTTCACCGGTCCACCGCGGGTGATCGCGTAGACCAGCTGGAAGTCGGTGAAGGTGAACAGCACCGAGAACGTCAGCACCACCGCGAGGATCGGCATCAGCAGCGGCAGGGTGACGTGCCAGAAGCGCCGCCACGCGTTGGCGCCGTCGATCATCGCCGCCTCGTAGAGCGAGGGCGAGATGGTCTGCAGCCCGGCCAGCAGGCAGATCGCCACGAACGGGATGCCGCGCCAGATGTTGGCGACGATCAGCGAAGCCCGGGCATGGTTCGGCACGCCGAGGAAGTCGATGTAGGTCTCGCGCCAGCCGAGCACGTCGACCAGGACATAGCTGATGATCGAAAACTGCGGATCGTAGATCCACCAGAACGCGATCGCCGAGAGCACCGTCGGCACGATCCAGGGCACCAGCACGATCGAGCGGATGAACGCCTTGAACGGCAGGGTGTGGTTGAGCAGCAGTGCCAGCCAAAGGCCGAGGGCGAACTTCCCGACCGTGGCGACCACCGTGTAGAGGATGGTGTTGGTGACCGACAGCCAGAACACGCTGTCAGCGAACAGCGACTCGTAGTTCCAAAGGCCGATGAACACGCCATCGCGGCCGATCGTGGTGTCGGTGAAGGCGAGCCAGACCCCAAGCCCAAGAGGATAGGTCAGGAACAGCAGCAGCAGACCCGCCGCGGGCAGCATGAACAGAAAGACCAGAACACGGCGATTGTCGAGCAGCCGGGAAAGCCAGCTGTCGCTCTCATGCGCCGTCAAGCGAGCAGCGGTCGCCACGTCGCCGTCTCCTCGATCATCCGAGCAGGAAGCGGGGTCGGCCCTCGGCCGGACCGACCCCGCGATTGCTCAGCCCCTGTTGTAGTAACGCTCGGCGCGGCGCTGCGCTTCCGTCGCCGCCTCCTCGGGGGTCGCCTGGCCGGCGCACACCGAGGCCACCATCTGCACCAGCACGAACTCCGAGAGCACCGTCGAGGAGGCCTCGCTGATGCTGCCCTCGTAGCCGTCCCACAGCGCGTCCTTGAGGACGTGCTTGAACGGCTCGTGCTTGGGATCCTCGGTCCACACCGGGTGCTTGTCGTAGGTCTGGAGCGGGTGGTTCCAGTAGCCGATGCAGGCCTCGAGGTAGGGAGCGTACTGCTCCTCCTCCATCATGAAGCGGAGGTACTCCTTGGCCGCGTTCGGGTACTCGGTGTGGGAGAAGACCATCGGGTTGACGACCAGCGCCCGCTCGGTCGGGAAGCCGACCGAACCGATCGGCATGCGGGCGTGGTAGATGTCCTCGGACAACTCCTTGATCGCCGGATCCTCGGAGTTCTTGGCGGCGTAGTAGACCGAGATGCCGTTCTGCGTCAGGCCAATCTCACCGGCCAGGAAGGCCTTGTTGTTGTTGGTGTCGAGCCAGGAGAGCGTGCCGGGGATGAAGGTCTCGTACAGCGCCTGGGCGTATTTCAGCGCCTCCACCGTCTCCGGGCTGTCGATCACCACCTGGTCGTTCTCGTCGACCAGCTTGCCGCCATGCGACCACACCACCCAGGTGCACCAGGCGTTGCCGTCGCCGACCGCGTTGCCGAGCGCGAAGCCCGGGGGATGCCCGCTCTCCTTGAGCTTGCGGCAGAGCTCGAGGAAGCCCTGCGGATCCGAAGGCACGCTGTCGTAGCCGGCCTCGTTGACCCAGGACTGGCGGTAGACGACCCGGCCGCCCGAGGCGCCGATCGGCATGCCGATCCAGCGGCCGTCCTTGGTGCCGTACTTCTCGGCCACCGGCCACCAGCCGCCGTACTTCTCGCCGAGATAGGTGGCCAGCTCCGTGAGATCGAGCACCTTGTCGGCGAACTTGTGGGGATCGTCCGACCACGCGACCACGATGTCGGGGCCGCTGCCGACATTCGCCGCGGTCGCGGTCTGCGGGCGCAGGTCTTCCCAGCCGGCAAAGTCGACCTGGACGTCGACCCCGGTCGCGTCGGTGAACTTCTTGCTGTTCTCGAGGAACATGCGCTCGTCGCCGTCGACGAACTTGCTCGGACGCAGGACGCGCAGGCTCGCACCGTCTTCGATCGGCTGGTCGGGCGGCGCCACGTCGTTGACGACGTAGCTCTGTTGGGCAAACGACAGGCGCGGGGTCAGCAGGGCGGCACCCGCCACGCCGGCGCCAAGCTTGATCGTATCCCTTCTCGTGAACTTCACCGGTTCCAGCCTCCTTGGCTTACGTTGGCGTTGTGAGCGCGGCCATCAGCGTGCCGCCGCCGATTGGTCGGGGAGCTGCCGTCTTATGATCGGGGAGCTGCCGTCGATATGGAGGCCGCATCCTGCCCCAACTCGCGACAACCCGCAACACCGGCGCGCGCACGTCGACGTGATCGCTGGCCGACAAACCAGAACTACGGCAGGTGGTTCCGATTGACGCAGTTACGCAGATGCTGCTGCGTCAGATAGTCGCGCGCGGTCTCGGCCGACTTGCGGCGCAGGTCGGCACGGCCGGCCGCCGAGAACCAGGCGACGTGCGGCGTCAGCAGCAGCCGGCCCTCAATCCAGGGCTCGCGGCGCGCCAGGGCCTGGAGCAGCGGATGCGAAGGATCGGGCGGCTCGGCCGGCAGCACGTCGAGCCCGGCGCCGCCGAGCCGGCCATCGCGCAGCGCCGCCTCGAGCGCGCCGATGTCGATCAGGGCGCCGCGCGCGGTGTTGATCAGCAAGGCGTCCTGCTTCATCGCCGCGAGCGCGTCGGCATCGATCAGGTTCGTGGTCTCCGGGGTCAGCGGGCAGTGCAGGCTGACCACATCGGACTGCGCCAGCAGGTCGCCGAGCGAGGCTGCCCGCTCGAAGCCCACGCCCAGCTCGGCGCCGTCCGGCAGATAGGGATCGTAGAAGCCGACCAGCATGTCGTGCGCGCGGGCGCGGCGTGCCGCCGCGGTGCCGATCCGCCCGAGGCCGACGACGCCGAAGCGCGCGCCGCGCAGCCGGCGTACCAGAGGGGCCCCCAGCCAATGCCAGCCGCCTTCGGCATCGGCGATCAGCCGGGTGTGATACGACACCAGACCGCGCGCCAGGCCCAGCATCAGCGCGATGGCGTGGTCGGCCACCTCGGTCGTGCCGTAGTCCGGCACGTTGCAGACCGGGATGCCGCGGGCGCCGCACGCCGCCACGTCGATCTGGTCGTAGCCGACCCCGGCGCGCACCACGATCTTGCAACGCTCGAGGCGGTCGACCAGGGCGCGATCGATCGGCACGCCGTAGTACACGATCAGCGCATCGGCGCGACGCCAGTGCTCGGCCGGGATGCGATCGGCAACCAGCTCGCGATGCAGGGCGATCTCGACGTCCTCGCCGAGCACCGCACGCTCGATCTCCGCATCGTCCTCGATCTGCGCGTCCGGCATCAGGATCAGCATGACTCTCTCGTGGTGAGGCGTGGTTGGTCTCAACCCACGGAGCCTATCAGACGGCACCCGCGCGTCCAGCCGCTTGACGGCGGCAGCCCCGGGCCATCGGTCCTGCGGCGGGACGCCGCTGCAGGGCGTTGCGATTCGATGCAGCGAAGCTCCCTTGGCATCGGCTAGAGTGCCCCCGAATGCCCGACCGCGTCGCCGGACCGGGCACAGTCGCGAAGGGAGGGAAGGACGCCATGGCGGGACGGCTCGAAGGAAAGACCGCGATCGTGACCGCGGCCGCGCAGGGGATCGGGCGCGCCACGGCGATCGCGATGGCGCGCGAGGGTGCCACCGTCCTGGCGACCGACATCAACACCACGCTGCTGGGGGAGCTCGAGGTCGAGGAGCGGATCACCACGGCCGCGCTGGACGTGCTCGACCCCGCGGCGATCGCGGGGCTCGCCGCCGAGCAGAACGCGCTCGACGTCCTGGTCAACGTCGCGGGCTACGTCCATCACGGCACGATCGTCGACTGCGAGGAGGAGGACTTCGACTTCTCGATGAACCTGAACGTCCGCTCGATGTATCGCATGATCCGGGCGTTCCTGCCGGCGATGCAGAGGACCGGCGGCGGCAGCATCGTCAACCTCGCGTCGGTCTGCTCGAGCATCAAAGGCCTGCCCAACCGGTTCGTGTACGGCACGACCAAGGCAGCGGTGATCGGCCTCACCAAGTCGGTGGCGGCGGACTACGTCGGGCGGCACATCCGCTGCAACGCGATCGGCCCCGGCACCGTGCAGAGCCCCTCGCTCGACGAGCGCATCGCGGCCTTTCCCGACCCCGAGCAGGCGCGCAAGGAGTTCGTCGCGCGTCAGCCGATGGGCCGGCTCGGCATGGCCGAGGAGGTGGCCGCGCTCGCGGTCTACCTGGCCTCGGACGAGAGCGCCTACGTCACCGGCCAGGTGATGGTGATCGACGGCGGCATCACGATCTGATCGGTGCGCCGCGTCGACTTGCGTTTGGCTCAGACGATCCCTATAATTCGGATCATCTGACCAAGCGGAGACTGAGATGCAGCCACGAGCGGTGCTTGACGTGATGGGCGGCAACGCCGCCGTGCACGCTCCCGTGCGCGGTCTCACCGATCTGCGCAGCCGAGATCCAGAAAGGGCCTGCGTCTCGAGGCCCTCCACAGGACGGTCGAGCATGTCTTCCGCGATCCAGCGGAGCGCCGGCGCTTCCTCTACCGGTGGTGCCGGAAGGCACCTACAAGCGCCGCCTGAAGATCGGCCAGCTGACGCCGGAGGAGAGCGAGCGCGTCGCGCGCCTCGCCAACGTGATCGCGCTCGCCGAGTACGTCTGGGGCGATGCGGACGATGCGCGTCAGTTCCTCCTTACGCCGCATCCGGAGCTCGAAGATCGGCCTCCGCTCGAGGTGGCGGTCGAGGAGTTCGGCGCCCGACACGTGGAAGAGATTCTCCACGGGATCAGGTACGGCCTTCCAGCCTGAGACCATGCCCTCGCATCCGTCCGGTCCCTTTACGGCCTTTCGAATCGCCGAGAACCGCTTCGCGTTACTGGATGGCGGCGGCGCTTACCTTTTCGGGGCACGCTGGAGCGGCTCGGGACGGCAGGTGATCTACGCCGGTCTCGGATTCGCGGTCGCCCTCATCGAGAAACTGGTGCGCTCTCGCTTGGGCAAGGTGCCGAAGGACCACCATTTCGCCGAGATCTTCATTCCAGCGACCGTGACGGCCGAAGAGGTCGGCGCCAGCCGACGTGCCGGGGTGGGCGCGCGTGGACTACAGAGCCAGCCGGGCCTATGGCGACGCCTGGTACGACAGCGGCCGGACGGCCGTGCTGATCGTGCCGTCGGTGCCCGCCCTGGGGCTGGAGCGCAACGTCCTGATCAACCAGCGCCACCCCGAGTTCCGGCACATCGCTTGCGGCGAGCCGCGCCCGCTCGTCTGGGACGCGCGCCTCTTTGCGACCCGGTAGCTTCGGTTTCGCCCGTCACTTCGTGCCGTAGAGGCGATCGCCCGCGTCGCCCAGGCCCGGGACGATGTAGCCGTGGTCGTTCAGGCGCAGGTCGATCGCGGCGGTGAACACCGGCACGTCCGGATGGCTGTCCCGGAAATGCTGGATGCCCTCGGGTGCTGCGAGCAGGCAGACGAACTTGATCTGCTGGGCGCCGTCCTCCTTCAGCTTGCTGACCGCCGCGACCGCCGAGTTGCCGGTCGCCAGCATCGGATCGACGACGATGACCAGCCGCTCCTGCAGGTCCTCGGGCACCTTGTAGTAGTACTCGACCGCAGTCAGGGTCTCCGGCTCGCGATAGATGCCGATATGGCCGACGCGGGCCGAGGGCACCAGGTCCAGCATGCCCTGCAGGAGGCCGTCGCCGGCGCGCAGGATCGAGACGAAGCAGAGCTTCTTGCCGGCCAGCGTCGGCGCCACCATCTCGGCCAGCGGCGTCTCGATCGGCGTCGTCGTCATCGGCAGATCGCGCGTCACCTCGTAGGCCAGCAACGTGGCAACCTCGCGCGACAGCTGGCGGAACTTGACCGTCGTGGTCTCGCGCTTGCGCATCACCGTCAGCTTGTGCTGCACCAGGGGATGGTCGACGACGGTGACGTTTGGCAGTTTGGGCATCGGTGAATCCTCGCTTGCCGGGGACGAGCGACCGGGTCAGGCCACGTCCTCCAAGATCATGTCGGCACCTTTCTCCGCCACCATGATCGTCGCGGCATAGGTGTTGCCGGACGGCATGGTGGGCATGATCGAGGCATCTACCACCCGCAGGCTTTCGACTCCCATAACCTTGAGCCTGTGATCGACCACGGCCAAGGGGTCAATCCCCATCCTGCACGAGCCGATCGGGTGATAGATCGTCGAGCCTCGCTCGCGGGCATGGGCGAGCAGCTCGTCGTCGCTCGCCACCGTCGGTCCGGGCAGGATTTCTGAGGCGCAGAACCGGGCGAGGGCGGGAGCCGCAAAGATCTGGCGGACCGCGTGCATGCCGGCGACCGTGGTCTCCTGGTCGATCGGATCGGCGAGATAGTTCGGCTGGATCTCGGGCGGCACCGTCGGGTCCGCAGACGCCGCGCGCACCCAGCCGCGGCTCTCCGGCCGCAGCTGCGAGCAGCCGCAGGTCATGCCCGGCAGCCTCTCCAGCGGCGCCTGGCCGGAGCGCCCGCCCTCGAAGCTGGCCGGCGAGAAGAACAGCTGCATGTCCGGCGTGGCGAGCTCCGGCCGGGTGCGCAGGAAGGCACCCGCATGGGCCGGGCTCATCGCCAGCAGGCCGCGCCGGGCCACCGCATAGCGCAGCACCTCACGCAGCAGCGCCACGCCGTGGGCGCGCTCGTTCAGGGTCGAAGCACCATGCACGCGCCAGGCCAGGCGCACGGCGTAGTGATCGCGCAGGCCCTCGCCGACGCCCGGCAGATGGTGGACCACCGGCACGCCGATCTCCTGCAGGTGGACGGCGTTGCCGATCCCCGAGAGCTGCAGCAGGTGCGGCGAGTTGATCGCGCCGGCGGCGAGCAGCACCGCCTTGCGCGCGCTCGCGGTCCGCTGCCGCTGCCCGACCCGAAAGGCGACGCCTACCGCCCGCCGGCCGTCGAAGCGGATCGCCAGGGCGTGCGCCCGGCTGATCAGGCGAAGGTTGCGTCGCCGCAGCGCCGGGCGCAGATAGGCATCGGCAGCGCTCCAGCGCCGCCCGCGGCGGATCATCTGCTGATAGAGGCAGCTGCCCTCCTGGTCACCCGAGTTGTAGTCCGGGTTCGGCGGCAGGCCGCTCGCCGCCGCGGCCTCGAAGAAGGCCTCGCACAAGGGGTGCCGCTCGCGCTGGTCGGAGATCACCAGCGGGCCATCGCTGCCGCGCCAGGACGGGTCGCCGCCGCGCCGGGTCTCGGCCTTCATGAAGTAGGGCAGCACGTCCTCGTACGACCAGCCCCGGCAGCCGAGCTGGGCCCAGTGATCGTAGTCCGCCGCCTGGCCGCGCACATAGAGATGGCCATTGATCGAGCTCGATCCGCCGATCAGCCGGCCGCGCGGGAAGTCGATGCGGCGCTGGCCGATATGGGCGCCGGGCGCGGTCTGATAGCCCCAGTTGAGCTGCCGGTTGCCGACCGTCATGCGAAAGCCTGCCGGGATCTTGACGAACAGCCGGAGATCCGAGCCGCCAGCCTCCAGGACCACGACCTGATCGCGACCGTTCTCGCTAAGCCGATTGGCGAGCACGCAGCCGGCAGCGCCTGCGCCCACGATCACGTAGTCGGCGATCAGGTCCGCCCTGGGGTCCGATATGCTCAGCCTCGGATCGCTCCCATGGTCAAGCCGCGCACGATGTAGCGCTGCGCGAGCAGCGCGATCAGGACCGGCGGCAGGATCGCGATCATCTGGCGGACCGCGAGATACCAGAAGTACACGCCGCGCGTGCCGGCGGTCCCGGCCATGTGCACCGGGATCGTGATCGCGCCCTTGCTGGCGATCGCGAGCGCGAACAGGAACTCGTTCCAGGCGCGGCCGAAGATGATCAGCCCGGTCGCGGCGACCACCGGCGCCACCAGCGGCAGCGAGATCCGCAGGAAGGCCCCGAAATGAGTGGCGCCGTCGACCAGCGCGGATTCCTCGAGCTCGATCGGCAGGTCGAGAAAGCCCTGGCGCAGGATCACCACGACGAACGGCAGGATGAAGGTGGCATTGATCAGGATCAGGCCGAGATGGGTGTCGAGCAGGCCGAGCATGCCCATCATCAGATAGAAGGGGATCACGGTCGCGACCGGCGGCAGGATGCGCTGCGCCAGGAACATGATCGTGAGGTCGCGATTGGGCACGATGACGAAGCGAAAGCGCGCGAGGCCGTAGGCCGCGGGCGTGCCGAGCAGCAGCGCCAGCAGGGTCGCGAGCGTCGCGATGAGGGTCGAGTTGTAGAGCGCGTGCTGGGTCTCCGGCACCTCGAGCTGGTCGATCCAGTTGTCGAGCGTCGGCGTGAAGTCGATCCACGGGATGCCGAAGCCGTTCACCGTGAAGGTCTCGAGCGGCGGCCGCAGGCTGGTCGACAAGCCCCAGAACAAGGGGAAGAAGAAGATCAGCGTGATGACAACCGCGAGCACCGAGTACAGGGCGTAGCGCAGCTGGCGGTCGATCGCATCGGGCGTGTAGCGCCGCACGGCAATGCCGAGCGGCAGGGCCGCCTGCTTCGCCCGGCTACCGAGCGCCATCGAGAAAGCCCACGGCGTCCTCGCTGATCGCCCCGAAGACTGGAAGGTCCAAGGCGCCCCGCTGCCTGGCGAGTTTCAGGACCAAGCGTTCCCCCTGCCGTCGCGCGTTGCCTGGCAGGAATTCATAGCGCACCGGATCGTGGTCCGCAAAGACCTCTGGCCCCTCCTCTCGCCTCTAGGTTGTCTTGGAGTGCTTTTCCACGGCCCATTCCACGAGCGGGCGGATCGAACCCTTACTGCTTCTGGCGGTTCGCCTCGTAGATCGGCATCACCTCGGGCAGGAGTTGCCGCAGGTTCTCGATGCGCGAGCCAGGCGCCGGGTGGGTCGAGAGAAACTCCGGCGGCCGCTCGCCACCGAAGCTCTCGAAATTCTGCCACAGCGCGATCGACTCGCGCGGATCATAGCCGGCCTCGGCCATGTACATCAGGCCGATGTGGTCGGCCTCGGCCTCCTGGGTACGCGAATAGGGCAGGGTCACCACCAGGGTTGCCGCCTGGGCGGCGAGCCCGGCCGTGGTCGCGTCGGTTGCGATCCCCAACCCCGCGAGGCCCACCTGCATCAGCACCTGCTGCGACATGCGCTCGGCGCCATGACGCGCGATCGCGTGCGCCACCTCGTGGCCGACCACCGCAGCCAGCTGATCATCGTTCTTGGCGACCTGGAACAGGCCGGTGTTGACGCCGACCTTGCCGCCCGGCAGCGCGAACGCGTTCGGCTCGTCGTTCTCGATCAGGGTGAACTGCCAGTCCCATTCGGGCTGCGGGCTCGCCGCGGCGATCCGGCGCCCGACCTCCTGGACGCGCCGATTGAGCTCCGGATCCTTGGAGATCTCGCTCTCGGCCAAGATCTGCTGATACGCGTCGAGCCCCATCTGGGCATCCTGGGACTCGGGCAGCACGATCAGCTGGTTGCGCCCTGTGACCGGCGCCGCCTGGCAGCCTGCCAGCAGACCGAGCCCGACCGCCGCTGCGATCGCTGCGCCGAGCCTTACGCGGAGACGGCGAATCGCGGGTGTTGCCAACGACTGACGGACCCCTCTGCGCGCCCACTCCGTTGATGGGCATCCATGGGTCTATCTAGACAATCCGGCACCCGCCCGCAACGCGCCTGTCGTCGCTCGCGCGGTCGATGCAGGCGACGTGCCTGCTCTCGCAACAATGACACCCTCATGTGAGCGAGGTCACAGCAAAACCCGATCCGAAGCTTTAAAAGAATTCGAAGAACTGTCTAAAATTGCATATTGTACACGACAGTTCTGGGAAGTCACACGCCGGCAGCGCTGAAAAGGTGCAGCCAATGAATATTATGGCTCGGCTGCGGAAGCTGGGGTACGAGCGTTGCGGCCCCCTGTTCCGCTCGATCGATATCGACCGGCACCAAGCGTCGCTGAGCGCGATCGCGATTCCCGGGATGCGTCCGTTGATGCCGAAGCGACCGCTCGATGCTCAGCCGTCGGGTCGTTCGCCAAGCCTCCGTACGGTCCTCGACAACGAACCTGGGCCGGCGCGGTCGACGCTCGTCCGGCGCCGCTCCCTGGCGCCAGAGCAGCACCGGCCGACACCGTTCGTCGGTCGCAAGGCCGAGCTTCGTCGCCTGCTGGACGCCCGGAGCCGGGCGGCGGCTGGCCACGGGCAGGTCGTGCTGCTATCCGGCGATGCCGGCGTAGGGAAGTCCCGGCTCGTTCGCGAGCTGCGCCCGAGCCAACCCCACACCGTACTCTGGCACCGCTGCTCGCCCGAGCACGCGTTCCGCCCGCTTCATCCGGTCATCGGACTGCTGCAGGAATTGCCCGGTCTGCCAGAGGCGGAGAAAGAGGCGAGCGGCCGACAGCCGGGATTGACGCCGCAGCGGCTGAGGGTCGCGGACCTTCGAGAGCCTGCTGGCACGAATCGAGCAGCTCGCTCATCTGGCCAGCATGCCTCGAAAGCGCAAATCCGGTGCCCGCACGAAATCCGGCCGCCTCAACCGCGCCTACCGCGGCGCGGCCCGTGTTTCACGCGGTCGCGGCGATCCATAACCGGGGATCGATAACACACGGCTCGAGGTCGGAGAATGCCTCAGGAGAGCGTCGACGCCAGCGACAAGCAATCACCCGCGGCGTAGCGTCTTTGCCTGCTGGCGGCGTGCTGGTGCGGCGATGTTCGCTAGAGGCTCAGAGCATCGTCGTCGATCATCATCAACCACGCCAGGGTGAGCGCGAGCGAGAGCGGCCACAGCAGGCTTGCAATCACCTCGAACATAGTGGGCCGCGGCAGGTAGCTGCGCAGGAAATAGAAGGCGACTGCCGCGTAAGCGGCGGCGAAGAGGACTTTCGCCATGGGGGCCCTCTCCTTTTCGGTGCCTTGCCCCTCAGGGTTGCGGCTGATCGGCGTGATCGTCAACTCACGATTGGCGGCGCGACCGCGAGCGCGGCTGGTAGGCCGTGTCGGCTTTCTTCGCCGCCTCCTCTGCAGCCGTACGATGCCCGAGCGCGTCGGAGCCAAAGCGACCAGCACTGCCGGCTCGGTCGGCCGGTACTTCCTGAGCGCCGCGCTGGCGCGACGCGCCGCCCTCGGCGGTCTCCTCATTACCGGGAGCGGCATTGGGCGGCGAGAGCGACATCGCGCGCGCACTTCAATCTGGGTGGCAATCGAGCAGAGGGAGAGTTGGTGCGCTACATTGTCAACTTCGGGTACTACTTGCTCTTGCCGCCGCAATAGGTTGGTGGTATGGGACATCTATAAACCGCCATGCGGACAAACGCATGAGTCAGACAGGAGGAAAACGCATGCGAGTTCTCATCACGGGGGCAGCCGGCTACATCGGCTCGATCCTGATCAATGCCCTGGAGTCGATCGACGAGGTTGACGCGATCGTCGGTATCGATCTGAAGCCGAAGCCGGATCGGCTGGCCGCCACGACAAAGGTCGCATGGATCCAGGGCGATGTCTCAACCGATGACTGGCAGGCCGCTGCGCGTGACCATCGCATCGATGCGGTGGTGCACCTTGCCTTTCAGATCCGCCAGCTATACGGCCGGCGGAAGGGGATCCAACGACGTTGGAACGTCGAGGGCGCCTGCAAGGTGATCGCTTTCGCCCTCGGCGAGCCCTCGGTGCGGCGACTGATCCATTTCTCGACCGTCACGGCCTACGGCGCGCATAAGAACAACTCCGTGGCAGAACGCCTTCGCGAGAAGGCCCCGCTGACCGAACGCGACTACCGCTACGGCAGTCACAAGCGGGAGATCGAGCAGTTGCTCGAGGACGCCTACGCGGCGTCGGATCAGCGCACCCATGTGGTCGTGCTGCGCTGCGCCTCGATCAGCGGCCCCTACGGCCGCTTCGCCCTTGGGCGCTTCGGCATCGTCTCGACCCTGACAGGAGTGTTACCGTTCCTACCCTGCGGCCGCGCCGATTTTGGACGCCAGTACCTGCACGAAGACGACATCGCGGAAATTGTAGCTCTCCTGCTGACCGCTCCATCGAAGGATACATACGAAGTGTTCAACGCCTCGCCCGAGGACTATCTCGCATCGGCCAACCTTGCCTCACTGCTGCAAAAGCGCAGGATGATCATTCCGCCAGCACTGCTGCGCACGCTGTTTGCCCTCTGCTGGCGCCTCAGCCGCGGCCGGGTTCCAACGCCGAGGGGGGCTTGGAAGTTTCTCACCTATCCGATCGCCGTCGATAGCTCCGCCCTGACCGAGACCTACGGCTATCGCTATCGCTTCACCTCGGCCGACGCCCTGCTGGCGCGCGCCGGGCGGCATTTCGCAATCGCTGCCGCCCCTATGGTCGAACATCAAGGCAAGCAGCCCAACACCGTAACCATTCCATAGGATCCCGTAGATCTACTGATGGCCGAAGGGTCCAGAAGACCCGGCTCCTCCGGTATCGGCCCGACCACGCGTCAGGCACGCGACCTCGGTGCGGTTCGATGCGTCCAGCTTCATCAGAATCCGCCGAACGAAGACCTTGACGGTGTTCTCGGTGATCTGGAGCTCGTGCGCGATGATCTTGTTCGGTTTGCCCTGCCGCAGGCGCGCCAGGACCTCGCTCTCGCGCGGCGTGAGGCGCTTGAGCCCACTCGTCTCATGCTCGGTCGACGGCCCCGCTCCGTCCTGCCGATCCTGCGCGAACTTTATCACGGCGCTGGCCGGCACGAACCTGCCGCCCGCCGCGACGCACTGCAGCGCTGCCGCGGCTTCGGCGGGCTCGAGGCTGGTCGGGATGTAGCCGCGCACGCCTTGCTCGATCGCCGCGACGATGTCGTCGATCTCGTCGCTGTCGGACAGCAGGACCAGCGGAATCCGACTCATGTGGCGCCGCAGCAAGCTGATCTTGCCGAGCACCTCGGGATCCCTGACCGAGGCGGCGCCAATGCTGAAGATGATGCTATGGGGGGCGCTGAGCGATCGGGAAGCGTCGAGCAGGTCCGCGGGACTGCCGACCGAGACGACATGAAGATCGGGCGATCCGTCCTGCAGCCAGCGGCTGAGGCATTGTCGCGTGAGGGGCCGGCGATCGATCAAAACGATCGATACGCCCTTGCCGAGTTGCGGGCTATGCCTGGTTTCGCCCTCGATCTCCAAGGACGGCAGGGTTTCGCGAGCATCAAGGGTTGTCATCGGCGCCTCCCTTTTTGACTGGACGGATCGCGGCGCGGACACACTCTTTCTCGCCTGCCGTCGTGAGTCTTGGTCGAGGAAAGTGGTCAGGACAATCAGCCTTCCGCGGCCAGCGCCCTGGTCAGGCGAGCGAGAGCCTCCTGGTGGTTCGGCTCAAGCTCGAGAAACGCGTGCGCAAGATCGCGGAGCATCTGCGAGGTCTCTGCGTCGCCAAGCGGATCGCGCGGCGCATTGCGATCGTACCCCTCGAACAGATCTGAGACCGGGACCTCAAAGAACCGTGCGATCACGAGAAGTTGGCTTGCCGAGACCCGGCCGTTGCCCTTCTCGAGCTTACATACCTGCTGAGGGCTGACACCGAGCTGCTGGGCCAGCTGCTGTTCGGTCGTGCCGGCCAGCAGGCGCAGCTGTTTGATCCTGTGCCCGAGGAAGCGGTCAATATCAGAACTCCGGGGCCTGCCTATGTAGGCCTTCATCGTCCGCAGGCCTTTAAGCGCTGCCCTGATGCAAGTCGGCGCGAGGGCGGACATCGGAGCGACCCACGCGCTCGGGCGCGCCAGGCGCCATAAGCTCGTCGCTGGCGTTCCTGGCAAGTTTGGCCACGTTGCTGAAGCTCACCCGCGCGGCCTGCTCGCCACGCCTGAACTTGGTAATTCCGCGATCGATAAAGTGGGCCGTAAGCTCCAGGTAGAGCCTTCTGGCGGTCATGTTGCCATTCATTATCTTATGACCCTGAGACGCGAGCCCTGCTGAGCCTGCCGGTCACCGTCGTTTTTACGTCAAATTTACCGAAAAACCCACCCTCGGTTGTGAAGTATTGTCAGGAGCAGCTGGTATCGCAAGACATTTCGACTTGGATTTGAGCCCAATGCTCGTCGTATTTATATGGCATTTGAGGCAAATTCATGATGAAAGCGACACGGCTCGCCGCCGTCAGCCACCTTTGCGCCAAAACGCAAGCTGTTCGTGAAGGTTTCTCTTTCTCATTGCGGCGATACCCGCAACGCGAGTATGTCTGGATCAAGTCGAGCGAACCTCGACCCATCCTACCTGCCCCGCTTCGGCGGGGCCTTTTTTATCCACAGAAATTTATCCACAAAGCGCAATCCGCGCTTGTAAAAGTCCTTGGCTTGGATTTGACTAAAATTGTGGCTGATTTTTTGGCGCAACGAGCTTTCAAACCAACCGTCTGGCCGCCATGACGACAGCCTTCATCAGACTATGTGGCCGGGTGTCTGACCGCACCTTGATCTTCGGTCTCGCCTGTTTCGCGATCGGGGTATGGGTCGGGCGCCTCACGGCGCATGAGCCAGTGCTCTGGGGCTTGCTCGGCAGCTGACAGCCGGCCTGGTCGACAGGAGCGTTAGCACGCGCCGGGCGCGGGGCGCGCTACGCGGCCGGTCGGGCAATGGCCGCCCACCCCCGTTCGGCATCCCGCCGACCGAGGCGACCACATAAAGGTTGTGTGCTACGCTCGGGGCCATGAGCCGCGAATTCTGGACGAAGGCGCTTTCAGAGGCGGAGCGGGAACTCGATGCCGCGACCACGCGCACCACGATCAGCGCCGCGGCGCGGAAGGTCATGCGGGCGCGGGCTGAGCTGAAACGGCTTGAGGCCGAGCCGGCCGATCGCCCTAAGCGGCAAGCTACCACCCGCGTCCGCGGTCGCGCTTCCTCATGATTTTCTCGCCTTCATCGATTTTGAAGTGTGCACCTGGCACAAGCCTTGTGGTTGTGCGGCTATCCCGACCAGGCGGTGCGGGCGAGCCAGGAGGCGGTGGAGACGGCCCGCGCTGCAGGCCAGCCGTTCGCTCTGTCTTATGCTTTGCTCGGCGCGAGCTGGGTGTTCCAGTTTCGCCGTGAAGTCGACGCCACGCGCAGGGCTGGCCGCGGACGCGATGGCCTGTGCGACCGAGGAAGGCTTTCCCGCCTTCCTGGCGATGGCCAGGATCCTTCGGCATTGGGCCTCGGTCGACACCGAGGCTGCGCAACAAGCAGCGGCAACGAGCGCGGTCCGTACAGCTCTGGAGGAATACCGCGCCACGGGCATGGAGATTGCCCGGCCGTACCTGCTCGGCTTGCTGGCTGAGGTGCACGGAGCCCTGCGAGAAACGGAGCCGGCGTTGGACGTGCTGGACGAGGCCGCCAACGTGGCCAACGCAACGGGCGAGCACTGGTACGAGCCCGAGATCCGGCGGCAGGAGGGCGAGCTGTTGCTGCGACAGTCGATCACCAATCGGCGGGTAGCCGGCGCCCGCTTCTGCCAGGCGATCGCGATGGCCCAACAGCAGGGCGGCAAATCGCTGGAGCTGCGTGCCGCCGTGAGTCTCGCCCGGCTACGGGCGGATGTCGGTCGTCGCTCCCAGGCTCGGGACCTGCTCGCGCCGATTTACGGCTGGTTCAAGGAGGGCTTCGACACAGCCGACCTGACGGACGCCAGGACGCTGCTCGAGGAGCTGCAATAGCTCGGGTTACCCCAAGCGGTCCGATGCCAGCTAGGCTGCCTTCCTGCGGGATTTCGCCCCGGCGCCGGACTTCTTGGCGGAGCTTCCGGCCGCCTTCTTGGAAGGAGCTGCCTTCTTCGCGGCGGCACCGGCTTTCTTGGTGGCAGCGGCGGCTTTGCTGGCGGGAGCGGCCGCTTTCTTGGCAGACGTACGTCCCGGCTTCTTCGCAGCGGCGCCAGGTCGCTGCGCGGCTCTGCCGCGCGCCTTGCCGGCGGGCACCTCGACGAGACGACCGCTCCTGACGTCATAGATATAGCCGTAAATGGGAATGCCGCCGGGCACCAGCGGATGCGAGCGGATGCGGCGGATGTCGATCAGCACCGCCTCGGCCGGATCCTTGAAGGTCAGCCAGTCGATGAAGTCGCCTTCGGTCGAGCCCGGTCCCTTGCCGGTATTATGCCAGCCGCTTGGGCCCCAGCGACGCGGTCTCGAGGCTGTTGCTGAGCAGCGTCCGAATGGTCTCGTCGGTGAACATGCCCATGCCGCAGTCGGTATGGTGGATCACGAACCACTCGTTCGTACCGAGCAGCTTGTGCGAGATGATCAGCGACCGGATCGCGTCGTCGCTGGCGCGACCACCCGCGTTGCGGATCACATGAGCATCGCCTTCGGCCAGCCCCGCGAGCTTGGCCGGATCGATGCGGGCGTCCATGCAGGTCAGCACGGCAAAGCGACGGGCCGGCGGGATCGGCAGCTTCGCCTTGTCGCCAAAGTCCTTGGCATAGGCAGCATTGGCCGCCAGCACCTCTTTGAGGATCCGACTCATGTCCCTGGCTCCGCAATCTTCCACCAGCGTTTCGAATAGATGCCTCTCACCCTAGAGGAACGGGTCGAGCGCTCAAAGGACAAAGTCGACGCAGCGTCGACTTCGGGCTTAGATGTTTGCGCCGCTGAGTGTATAGGCTGAGATGGTCCTCCACGGTGCGGATGCGTCGTCGTGAACTTCTTCATCACCCGCCCCATTTTCGCCTCGGCCATCGCCCTGATCATCATCCTGGCCGGCGGCGTCTCGATGCTCACGCTGCCGATCGCGCAGTTTCCACCGCTCGTGCCGCCGCAGGTCGCCGTCTCCGCCCAATACATCGGTGCCGGCGCCGAGGTGGTCGAAAACTCGGTGACGATACCGCTCGAGGAGCAGCTGAATGGCGCCGAGGGCATGATCTACATGTCCTCTCAGAGCACGAACAACGGCAACTCGATCATCACCGTGACGTTCGATCCCGACTACGATCAGAACATTGCCCAGATGGAGCTTCTGAGCAGCACGAACCAGGCCTTGTCGCAGATGCCGCAGGAGGTCCAGCAGGTCGGCGTGAGCGTCGAGAAGAGCTCATCCGGCCTCCTGCTGGCCGTGAACCTGATCTCGCCGAACGGCACCTACGACGGCCGCTTCCTGCAGAACTACGCCGAGATCCACGTGCTCGATCCGCTGGCCCGCATTCCGGGCGTCGCCGAGGTCGCTGAACTTCGGGTTCAGCGAGTATGCGATGCGGATCTGGCTCGATCCGGACAAGCTCGCCAATCTCGGCATGACCGCCACGGACGTCGCGGATGCGGTCAGCGCGCAGAACCAGCAGGTGGCCACCGGTGCGCTCGGGCTGCCGCCGGCGCCCGCCGGGCAGGCGTTCACCTACCAGCTCAACACCCTGGGCCGCCTCGAGCAGGTCGAGCAGTTCGCGGATATTGTCATACGCGCGCTGCCCAACGGCTCCGTCGTACGCATCAGGGACGTCGGCAGGGTCGAGCTCGGCTCCGCCGACTACAGCTGGTCGACCACGACGAGCAACAAGCCCACCGGCAACCTCGGGATCTTCCAGCTCGCCGACGCCAACGGCCTCGAGATCGCGAAGGAGATCGAGGCGACGATGAACCGCCTCGAGCAGCATTTCCCCCAGGATCTGGAATGGGCGATCATCTACGACACGACCATGTTCGTGCGGGCCTCGATCACCGAGGTCATCAAGACCATGCTGCAGGCCGTCGGGCTGGTGCTGCTGGTGATCTTCGTCTTCCTGCAGAACTGGCGCAGCACGCTGATCCCGACCATCGCGGTGCCGGTCTCGCTGATCGGCGCCTTCGCCGCGATGGCGGTGCTCGGCTTCACCATCAACACGCTGAGCCTGCTGGGTCTCGTGGTCGCCGTCGCCCTCGTGGTCGATGACGCCATCGTCGTGGTGGAGAACGTCAATCGCCGCCTGGACGAGGGCGGCAAGGACCTGCAGGAGGTGACCGAGCAGGCGATGATCGACGTCAGAGGCCCGATCATCGCCACGACCCTGGTGCTGATGGCGGTGTTCGTGCCGGTGGCCTTCATCCCCGGGCTGACGGGCCAGCTGTACAACCAGTTCGCGCTCACCATCGCGATCGCGGTCGGCATCTCCGGCTTCAACTCCCTGACCTTGAGCCCGGCGATGTGCGCCGTGCTCCTGCGGCCACGCTCGGGCGGCCGCAAGAACGTCGCCTTCCGCGCCTTCGATACCGGCTTTGCGAAGCTGACAGACGCTTATGTGGCCGCCGTCAGGACCTGCGCGCGGGTGTGGTATCTGATGCTGCTGGCCTTCGCCGCGCTCTGCGCGCTGGCGGTTTACCTGTTCATGATCATCCCGCAGGGCTTCGTGCCCAACGAGGACCAGGGCTATCTGATGACCCTGGTCGAGCTGCCGGATGCGTCGACCATCACGCGCACCGAGGAGGTCGTCACGCAGGTCAACGACGCCGCGCTCAGCACGCCCGGCGTCGCCGCGACCGTTGCGGTCGCCGGCTACAACATCGTCGACGGCATCCAACAGCCGAACGCCGGCATCGCGTTCATTGTCCTGGAGCCCTGGGACCAGCGCACCACCGCCGAGACGTCGGCCCCTGGGATCCTGGCCGCGTTGCAGAAGAAGTACAACCAGATCGCCGGCGCCAGCGTGATCGCCGCGAACGCGCCGCCGATCATGGGGCTCAGTGCTACCGGCGGCTTCAATTTCGAGCTCCAGGACCTCAACAACGCAGGTATCCCGGCGCTTGCCGCCGCCACGCGCAACCTGGTCGAGCTCGCAAAGGGGCGACCGGAGCTGAGCGGCGTCTACACCACCTTCAATCCCGATGTGCCGCAGCGCTACCTCGAGGTCGACCGGGTGAAGGCCATGACCCGCGGCGTGTCGATGGACGACATCTTCGACACGCTGCAGATCAATCTCGGCTCGCTGTACGTCAACCAGTTCAACAAGTTCGGGCGCGTCTACCAGGTCTATGTGCAGGCGGAGCAGGGCGCACGTGCCGACGAGGCCGACGTCGGGCGGCTGCAGGTGCGCAACAAAGACGGCCAGATGATCTATCTGAACGCTTTCGTCGACATCCAGCCGACCGTGGGGCCCTACAGTATTCAGCACTATGACATGTACCGCTCGGCTGCCATCAACGGCGGCCCGGCGCCGGGCTACAGCTCGGGCCAGGCGGTCGCGGCGATGGAGGAGCTCGCCGCCACGGTGCTGCCGGACGGTTTCGGCTATCAGTGGACCGATGTCGTCTACCAGCAGCAGATAGCCGGCAATCTCGCGCCCCTGATCTTCGCCTTGTCGCTGGTGGTGGTGTTCCTGGTGCTGGCGGCGTTGTACGAGAGCTGGGTGATGCCGGTGATCATCCTGCTGGCGATCCCGCTCGGCCTGCTGGGCGCGGTCGGCGCGCTGACCCTGCGCGGCCTCGATCTCGACGTCTACGGACAGATCGGCCTGGTGATGCTGATCGGGCTGGTCGCCAAGAACTCGATCCTGATCGTCGAGTTCGCCCGCGACGAGCGCCGGCGAGGGGCGGGCATCCTGGAGGCGGCGATGACGGCCGCCCGCATCCGCCTGCGGCCGATCCTGATGACCGCGCTGGCCTTCGTGGTCGGACTGCTGCCGCTGGTGTTCGCGAGCGGTGCCGGCGCCAATGCGAGGCGCTCGCTCGGCACGGTCGTGGTCGGCGGCCTTTTCCTGGCCACGGTCCTGATCATCATGGTACCGATCTTCTACTACGTGATCGAGCGGCTGCGGGAGCGGCGCGAGGACAAGCCGGCAGCCTCCGGCGTCGCCCAGCAGCCGGCCGAATGACGTCCTGACGAGCGAGCCGGCGCCCTCGCCGCGCGTGAAAAGGAGTGCGATGACGCGATCGATCAGAGCCCGCAGCTTAGCGCGCCTCGGCGGGTTCGCGCTGCTGCTCTCGCTGCCGGGCTGCGATGACAGGAGCGGCTCGAGCGCGACAGCACCGCCGCCGCCCAAGGTCACGGTAGCCGAGGTCACAGAAGGTCCGGTGCCGATCGTCATGCAGTTCAGCGGCACGGTGCAGTCGGTCAAGACGGTCCAGATCGTCCCGCGGGTCTCGGGCTACATCGAGAAGCGCTCGTTCATCGAAGGCGCCGAGGTCAAGACCGGCGATGCGCTCTACGAGATCGATCCGCGGCCGTTCCAGGCGACCCTGGATCAGCTGAACGCGCAGCTGGCGGTCAACCAGGCCAACCTCACCTACTGGGGCGACGAGGCCAAGCGCTACGGCGACGCGGTGAAGTCCGGCGCCGTGTCGGCCCAGCAGTACGAGGAGGCGGTCACCAAGCAGCAGGAGGCGCAGGCCAGCCTCGAGCAGACCCAGGCGGAGATCGTCAACGCCCAGCTCAATCTGAGCTTCACCGACATCACCGCGCCGTTCGACGGGCGCATCCAGCAGACGCAGATGTACGAGGGCGACCTGGTCGACGCCTATCAGGACACGCTGACCAGCCTGGTCCAGGTCGATCCGGTCTACGTGATCTTCAACGTGACCCGTCGCGAGCTGTTCGAGATCCAGGCGATGCAGGTGCAGGGACTGGTGCAGAAGCTCGAGGAGAGCGCCAAGATCGAGCTGACCCTGCCCGACGGCAGCGCCTATGGCCAAGAGGGCAAGCTCGACTTCATCAGCAGCCAGATCGATCCGACCACCGACACCTTGACCTTTCGCGCCGTGATCGCCAACGACTTCTCGCACAGCAGCGAGGGCGACCTGGTGCCCGGCCAGTACGTGCCGGTGCGCATGGTCCTGGGCGAGCGGCCGGACGCGCTGCTGATCCCAAAGCCAGCGCTGCTCGAGACCCAGGCCGGGCAGCAGGTCTACGTGGTCGACAAGGACAACAAGGTGGCCAGCCGCACGGTCGAGGTCGGTCAGCCCTACGAGGGTCAGTGGGTCGTCAAGAGCGGCCTCGAGAAAGGCGAGCGGGTCATCGTCGAGGGACTGCAGAAGGTACGCCCGGGCGGGGTGGTCGATCCGGTGCCGGCGCAGCGCGCCGCAAGACCGGCCCCCAAGCGCTTGAAGATCGCATGACAGGAATGGAAATGGCTGCTCGATCCACCTTTCGCGCTCTCGGGCTGACGCTGGGACTGCCGCGTGACCGCGGCGCTCTCGCTGCTCGGCTGCAACACCGTCGATTCCGCCGCCGACTCGACGATCGCCGAGCAGAGCATGGCGCGGCCGGCTGCAATCGTCGTGCAGCCGTTCGCGATCTCGCCGGACGCTCCGCGCGCCGACAGGGCAGCGGACGTCCGGCGACGACGCCGGTCAGGCGGCGAAGAGGTTCAGCGAATCCCTCGCAGCCCATCTGGTCGCCGCGATCGCGTCAGATGGGCCTGCCGGCAATCGGTGCCGATGCGCCGCTGCCGCCGGGGGGCAGCGTGATGACCCTCGAGGGCACGTTCGTATCCGTGCCCGGCGGCGATTCCGCCGAGCCGGCGATCGTGAGCCTCGCCAACAGCTGGCCCGACGTCGTGGTCGACGTCGAGATCTACGACACCTCGGATGCCGGCGACCGGCTGCTCGAGGACATGGAGTTCCGGCTCACCGACACCGACCCGCTGATGCCGGCCGGCGAGCCCGCCGGTGAGCCGACCGAGCCGCAGGGCAGCGGAGCAGCGGGGCAGACCGCGATCTCGCCGGCGACCCAGGCAAAGCTCGACGCCGCCGCCCGTGATGGCGCCGATCAGATCGCCAAGCAGCTAAGGCCGTTCTTCGCGGAACGCGGCTGGATCGCCGCGCCGGCCGGTTCCTAGTGGCTCTCCGCCGTCAGTCGAAGCTGACCGTCACCT
The DNA here is from genome assembly GCA_963753315.1 of uncultured Alphaproteobacteria bacterium. Taxonomy (GTDB): domain Bacteria; phylum Pseudomonadota; class Alphaproteobacteria; order Geminicoccales; family Geminicoccaceae; genus DASUGG01. Next base: position 65,906 of record CAVWCI010000022.1, on the reverse strand, counting down.
CCGGATCGCCCGGCAAGCCGAGATAGGTCGCGGTGACCGTCCGGCCGGCGACCGTGGGCATGAGCGGCCCGATCGATCCGACGCTGACGTAGTCGCCGGGCTCCAGCGTCGACGCCGCTCTCCACCAGCCAGATCGACGCTGTTGAGGGGATGGCCGAGCACGGCCTGCCCTTAGCGACGCGAGTTGCTCGCCACGATCGTCCACCACCTTGACCTCCATGTCGGCGAGGCTCTGCAGGAAAGCTATCGCTCTGCTCGACGGCGATCGGCTCGCCGAGGACGCCGTGGCGCGCGCCGACGTTGACCGCCGTCAGGACGGGCCCGTTCATCGGCTCGCCCTCGGCAAGCACGAGGTCGGGCAGCTCGATGAAGGGAATGACTTCGCTGACGTGCGGCAGCACCTCTCCCGGCGTGGTGGCCTGGTTGATCCCGGCATCCGCGACGACGACCAGCATGTCGGCCTCGAACACGGGACGCGCGCCGAACTTCGCAGGCACCCTGGCGCCGTTCTCCAGCAGCATGCCCTCGAGCAGCACGCCGCGCACCGGCTCGTCGACGCCGAAGCGCTCCTGCGCCGCCTGGCTGGTGAGGCCCGCCTTGTAGCCGACAGGCGCACCGAGATCCTCGCCGAGCCGCGCGACCACCTTCTGCTGGGCGCAGAGCGCATCCTCCATCGTGGCGTCGACCGCGATTGCCTTGGTGGGTGTACCGGCCTTCCAGTCGGCAACGAAGGCGTCGATCGCTTCGTCGCTCGGGCAGGCGGCGCTTGCGGCACCGGTCGAAAAAGCGGCCAGCGCTGCAAGCATGGCCGTCAGCGGAAAGTGGCGCATCTCGCCCCTCAGATCTCGTCGATCCGCACCCAGCGGCGCTCTTCGGTGGACCTCAGCACCGCGTCGATCACCCGCGTGATCTCGTGGCCGAAGCGAAAGTCCGGCTCGGCCGGGCGGCCTTCGGCGATCGCGCAGATCAGCTCGCGCGCCTCGATGATCTTCTGGTCGTTGTAGCCGAGCGCATTGCCCGGAATCGGGTGGAACGGCGGCATAGCCCGGGAACTCGGGCGCGAGGTAGAGGGTCTTGTAGCCGCGCTCGCCGGCGGCATCGGTGTGGCGGTAGAGCTTGAGCTCGTTCATGCGCTCCTGGGTGAAGAACAGGGCGCCATCGGTGCCCTGGATCTCGTAGCCCAGGCCCATCTTGCGGCCGGTGCCGATCCGGCTCGAGCCGATCGTGCCGATGGCGCCATTGGCAAAGCGCATCAGGAACTGGGTGACGTCGTCGTTCTCGACCGCGCGCCTGGGCCCGCCCGCATCGGCGCGCGAGGTCTGCCCCGAGCCGCTGGTCGCGACCGGCCGCTCGGCGATGAAGGTCTCGCACATGCCGCAGACCTCGACGACGTCGCCGAGCAGGTAGCGGGCGAAGGCCAGCGTGTGCGATGCCATGTCGCCGAGCGCGCCCGAGCCCGCGAGCCTGCGATCGTGGCGCCAGGTGAACGGGAAGTCCGGATCGCTCATCACGTCCTGATCGAAGGTGCCGCGAAACAGGGTGATCCGGCCGAGCGCGCCCTCCTCGATGAGCTGGCGGGCATAGGGGTGCGCCGGGTTCTTGAGGTAGTTGAAACCGACCAGGGTGGTCACGCCGGCAGCCTTTGCCGCCTCGGCCATCGCCCTGGTCTCGGCCGCGGTGTTGGCGAGCGGCTTCTCGCAGTAGACGGGCTTGCCGGCGGCAAGCGCTGCGAGCGCGATCTCGGCGTGCACGTCGTTGGGCGTCGTGATGTCCACGACATCGACCTGCGGGTCGTCGACCACGGCCCGCCAGTCCGCCGTCCAGCGGGCGAAGCCGAGATTGTCGGCGCCGGCCCTGGCCCACTCGGGATTGACGTCGGCGATCATCTCGAGCTTCGGGATCGCGGGCGCGGGACCGAACACCAGCGGCACGTTGCGATAGGCGACCGTGTGCGCCTTGCCCATCCAGCCTGCACCGATCAGCCCGATGCGAACCTCCATGACCGCCCCTCCAGTGTCACCGCCAGCTTGCCAAGACAGCCCCGTTGCCCGAGCATGCGCCGCCCAGGACGAGGGCTCGGGACCGAGGGAGGCGATGATGGCGCAAGGACCGTTCTTTGAACAGTTCGCCGGCAAGGTGGCGGCGATCACGGGCGGCACGCAGGGCCTCGGCGAGGCGACGGCGCGGCTGCTGGCGGCGCGCGGCGCTGCCGGCATCGCGATCTGCGGTCGCAATCGCGAGCGCGGCGAGCAGGTCGCCCGCGAGATCGAGCAGGCCGGCTGCCCGGCCCAGTACGTGCAGGCCGATCTCGCCCGCATGGACGACTGCCGCGCCTTCATCGATGCCGCCGAGCGGCGCTTCGACCGGCTGGACGTGCTGATCAACTGCGCCGCCGCCACCGATCGCGGCCGGCTCGAGACCACCACCGAGGAGATCTGGGACACGCTGTTCACGCTCAACGTCAAGTCCCAGTTCTTCCTGATCCAGCGCGCCGTCGAGGTCATGCGCCGGCACAAGATCGAGGGTGCCATCGCCAACATCGGCACGATCGTGGCCCATGGCGGCCCGCCCTTCCTGGTCGCCTACTCGGCATCCAAGGGCGCCCTGATGACGATGACCCGCGCCCTCGCCAACACGCTCAAGCACGATCGCATCCGGATCAACACGCTGAACATCGGCTGGACCAACACGCCGCGCGAGCACGTCGTGCAGACCGAGGTCCATGGCCGGCCGCAGAACTGGCTGGCGGAGGCGAGCGCGAACCTGCCCTTCGGCCGCCTGATCCAGCCCGACGAGGTCGCCCGCGCGCTCGCCTTCCTGACCTCCGAGGAGTCCGGCCTGCTGACCGGCGCGGTGATCGATTTCGACCAGCAGATCATCGGCACCATGCCGGACCAGCCGGAAGTCTAGGGACGCGGCTCGGGCCGGCGATGCGGGTCATTGGGGGCCAGTTTCGCGGGCGACGACTTCTCTCGCCGCAAGGTGCTGCGATCCGGCCGACCAGCGATCGGGCGCGCGAGGCCCTGTTCGACATCCTGGAGCACGGCGAGCCCCGTCTGCGCGGCGCCAGCTTTCTGGATCTGTTCTGCGGCACCGGGGCCGTCGGCATCGAGGCCTGCTCGCGCGGCGCCGCCGGGGTGCTGCTGATCGAGAGCGATCCGGACGCGCTGCGGCTGGCCAGGGCCAACCTCGCGCGCGTCGGCGCACCGCCGCATGTCCGCCTGATGGCGGGAAATGCCGCCCGGCTCGGCGCGGCGCCGCAACGCTTCGACCTCGTGTTCCTCGATCCGCCCTACCGCTCCGGCCTGGCGCTGCCCACGCTGGCGGGCCTGCGAGGCGGCTGGCTGGCGCCGGGTGCCCGGATCGTGGTCGAGCTGGCGGCCAAAGAGCCGCTCGAGCTACCCGACGGCTTTGCCGCGGAGCAGGAGCGCCGCTACGGCGCGGCGCGCTTCCTGTTCCTGCTACCTTGAATTCCGCCGGTGATCAGGCGCCCGGCTGCGGGCTCGGCTCCAGGCCGCCGGTGCCCTCCTTGGGCGGCGCCGTGGTCGGCACCGAGCCACGCTTGCCGCTCGGCGCCGTCGCGTTCGGCGGCACGTCCGAGGGCCCGCTCGACTTGGGCATCGGATCGCCGCGCAGCACCGCGCCGATCTCCTCGCCGGTCAGGGTCTCGTGCTCGAGCAGCGCGTTGGCGAGATCGTGCAGCTTGTCGAGATCGTTGGAGATGATCGACCAGGCCGTGGAATAGCCCTCGTCGACGATCTTGCGGATCTCGGAATTGATCGTCTGCGCGGTCGCCTCGGACACGTGCTTGGTCTGGGTGATCGAATGGCCGAGGAAGACCTCCTGCTGGTTCTCGCCATAGGACATGGGCCCGAGCTCGTCGCTCATGCCCCAGTGCGTGACCATGTGGCGCGCGATCTTGGTGGCCTGCTCGATATCGGACGCGGCGCCGGCGGTGACCTTCTCGTGGCCGAAGATCAGCTCCTCGGCGACCCGGCCGCCCATGGCCACGGCGATGTCGGCGTTCAGCTTCTCGCGCGACACCGAGATGCGATCGCCTTCGGGCAGCCGCATCACCATGCCGAGCGCGCGGCCGCGCGGGATGATCGTGGCCTTGTGGATCGGATCGGACGCCGGCGAGTTGCAGCCGACGATCGCATGGCCGGCCTCGTGATAGGCGGTCAGCCGCTTCTCGTCCTCGGTCATGACCATCGAGCGGCGCTCGGCGCCCATCATCACCTTGTCCTTGGCCGACTCGAAGTCGACCATGCTGACCATGCGCTTGCCGGTGCGCGCGGCGAGCAGTGCCGCCTCGTTGACGATGTTGGCAAGATCGGCGCCGGAGAACCCGGGCGTGCCGCGGGCGATCACCCTGGCATCGACGTCGGGGCCGACGCGCACCTTCTTCATATGGACCTGGAGGATGCGCTCGCGGCCGAGCACGTCGGGATTGGGCACCACCACCTGGCGATCGAAGCGGCCCGGCCGCAGCAAAGCGGGGTCCAGCACGTCCGGCCGGTTGGTCGCGGCGATCAGGATCACGCCCTCGTTCGCCTCGAAGCCGTCCATCTCGACCAGCAGCTGGTTCAATGTCTGCTCGCGCTCGTCGTTGCCGCCGCCGAGCCCGGCGCCGCGATGACGGCCGACCGCGTCGATCTCGTCGATGAACACGATGCAGGGCGCGTGCTTCTTCGCCTGCTCGAACATGTCGCGCACGCGCGACGCGCCGACGCCCACGAACATCTCGACGAAGTCGGAGCCGGAGATCGTGAAGAAGGGAACGTTGGCCTCGCCGGCGATGGCGCGCGCGAGCAGGGTCTTGCCGGTGCCGGGGGGGCCGACCAGCAGCACGCCCTTGGGAATGCGGCCGCCGACCTGCTGGAATTTCTGGGGATTCTTCAGGAACTCGACGACTTCCTGCAGCTCCTCCTTGGCCTCGTCGATGCCGGCGACGTCATTGAAGGTGACCCGGCCGTGCTTCTCGGTCAGGAGCCTCGCGCGCGACTTGCCGAAGCCCATGGCCTTGCCGCCGCCGGACTGCATCTGGCGCATGAAGAAGATCCAGACGCCGATCAGCAGCAGCATCGGGAACCAGGACACCAGGACGCCCAGCAGCGAGGGCATGCTGTCGTCGACCGGGGCGGCGGTGATCCGCACGCCGTGCTCGGTCAGGCGGTTGACGAGGTTGGGATCCTCGGGGGCATAGGTGCTGAACGAGCGGCCGTCCGAGAAATGACCGCCGATCGTGCTGCCCTGGATCGTCACGTCGCGCACCCTGCCGTTCTCGACCTCCGCGAGGAAGTCCGAGAACGCCAGACTTGCCTGCGGGCCGCGTCCGGACGGATTCTGGAACAGGTTGAACAGGGCGATCAGCAACAGCCCGATGATGACCCAGAGCGCGAGATTCTTGGTGAAATTGTTCACTGATGCCTCGTCACTTCCCCATCGTGGTCGCCAGCGTCCCACCAGCCGCGGCCGATCGACCGAGGCAAGGCACTCTTAAAGCTAACCCATCTTAACATAGGCGGCCGTCAGATCGAAACAAAGGTGTGGTCCTGAGCAATCCGGGAGTATGGCGCCGGCGCCAACGGGGCCAGTAGCGCGCCAAAAGGGGCTCCCGCGAACGGGCGACGCGGCCGGGAACGAAGCATGATCGCCTGGCGCTCCGCCAGCGGCCCGATCGGCCCGAGCCCGGCGACCGCCACAAGCCGCTCGCCCTGCCATACGGATGCGAGCCCGGCACGCACGGCGGCCGGCAGGCCGCGCACGCCGTCACCAGAGACCAGGGCCCTGCATGCACGCCACCCGTCGGCCCCGAGCGCCCGCACGATCGGCTGCGGGCCGGCATCGCCGCTCGACTGCAGGCGCACCGCCCAACGCACGGCAAAGCGCTGGTCCCAGTGGTGCCAGACGTTCGGGGCGAGCCGCAGCGGCGGCGCGATCGCCGCCGCCTCGCGGCAGATCAGCAGACTCGTCGCCCCAGGCCAGGATGCGGCAGCCCGCCAGCGTGCGGCCGGGAACGCCGGGGGCGGCGAGCAGCGCCTCGAGCAGACGATCGAGCCGGGCGCTGCGGGGCGAATAAGCACCTCCGCCGACCGCAGCCAGCGCCTGCTGCAGGGCGCGCCGGGCGACCTCCGGCGGTGCCTCGGCGAGTGCCGTGCGCGGCCAGGCGACGAAGCCTGCCGGATCGATCCGGGCCATTGCGGCAAGCCAGGCGGCCGTGCGCCGGTCCAGCACGGCGCGAGCCGTGGCGCGGCCCGCGACGTCGACGGCATCGAGTGGGCTTTGGCGCAGGCGCGCGCGGGCAAATCGCGGCGCCCGGTTGCTCGGGTCCTCGATCCACGCCTGGCCGGCTGCGCGCAGCGTCGCGAGCAGACGCGCCTTGGGCACGGCCAGCAGCGGCCGCAGCAGGCGCAGCCCGGCGATCTCGCGCACGGGCGCCATGCCGGCGAGGCCGTCGGGCCCGCTTCGCCGCGCCGCGCGCAGAGCCACGGTCTCGGCCTGGTCGTCGCGGTGGTGACCGAGCAGCAGATGGAGCACGCCGGCTTCCCGGCACCAGTCGCCCAGCAGCGCGTAGCGGGCCTCGCGCGCCGCCGCCTGGATCCCGGTCGCGGGCTTGGGGCCGCGCCAGACCAGGATGCGATGGTGGATGCCGCGCCGCTCGAGCCAGGCCGCGACCTCGAGCGCCTCGGCGCCGGACTCCGGGCGCAGGCCGTGGTCGACGATCAGCGCCGAGACCCTGCCGCGCGCGGGCGCGCGCCCAGCGCTCGGCGAGCAGGCAGAGGGCCAGGCTGTCGGGGCCGCCCGACACCGCGACGGCAAGGCGGGGCGCGCGCTCGAACGGTCCGAGCGGCGCCATCAGCGCGGCGAACGCGGCGTCGTCGAGACCTGGCGCAGCCTCGGCCGGCGCCTCAGCTGCAGCCTGCGCGGGTGCTCTCCCGATCGAGCGCCTGCTCGATGTGCGTCGGCGCGTTGGGAAACTCCTGGGCCAGCTCGGCGTAGGACAGGCAGGCCTTTTCTGCGTCGCCCAGACCGAACAGCGACATGCCGAGCTTGAGGAGGTTGTCGGGCGCCTTGGGCGCCTCCTTGCCGTAGGTGCGGTAGTTGCGCGCGAAGCCGGACGCCGCGGCGGCGTAGTTCTTGCGCACATAGAGGGACTCGGCCATCCAGTAGGCGGCGTTGGAGGCGAGCGGATGGTCGGGGTTCAGGTCCAGGAACAGCTCGAGGCCACGCTCGGCGCTGGGATAGTCGCCGGCGCGCAGCAGCTCCATCGCGGAATTGTACTGGCGCTGCGCCGGCAGGCCGCTGGTCGCCGGCGGCGTCGCCGCGGCCGGGTCGGGACGCGGCAGGTCGAGCAGCGCGCTCTCCGGCACGACGCCGAGCGTGCCTTCGCCGCTCCGAATCCTGGGCCGAACCCTGATCGGCTGCCGGCACCTACGTCGGCCTGATCCGTGCTGCCGGAATCGGGTCCGGCATCGGCGCCCGGACCCGGCTCGCCCTGACCGGGGGCCGCGGTGCCCTGCTCGAGGGCGCCGAGGCGCACATCCAGGTCCTGGATCAGCTGGTCGATCCGGCTCTCGACGCTGCGCTGGCCGAACTCCAGCTGCTCGATCCGGCCGGTGAGGCGGCGCAGCTCCTCCTCGAGCTGGCCGAGCCGCACCTCGAACTGCGCACGCTCGCCGGGCGTCGCCTGGACCAGCTGGATCCCCCGCAGCTCGGCAAGCTCGGCCCGCAGGCCGGCGAGATCGCGCGCCACGGTCGTGAGATCGGCCCGGGCCTGCGGTGTCGCCGCGAGCAGCCCCAGCACCAGCACGAGCGCGACCCAGACGGTCCCCGCCCCTGCCCGCCAGCTCTTCGCGACGCCACGAACCATCAGTTCACCGTGCTGACCACACTCACCGCCCGACGGTTGTTGGCCCAGGCAGCCTCATCGTTGCCCGCCTCCGCCGGCCGTTCCTCGCCATAGGAGATCGTCAGAATCCGGACGGGTTCAATATCCAGGGCGACCAGATAGTTCTTCACGGCATTGGCGCGCCGGTCGGCGAGCGCCAGGTTGTATTCGCGGGTGCCGCGCTCGTCGGTGTGGCCCTCGACCGTCAGGACGATGTCCGGATACTGCTTGAGCCAGGCGCCCTGGCGATCGAGGGTCTGGGTCGCGACCGTGCTGAGCACCGCGCTGTCGTACGCGAAGAACACCCGGTCGCCGACCGAGACCTCGAGGTCCTCCTGGGTGCCGGGGACCGGCTCGCCCGGCAGTCCCTGGCTGGTGATGCCGCTGCGCGACGGGTCGCCTCCGGCACCCATGCCGGCCGCGCCGGCTCCACCGGCTGCATCATCCGAGGTCGACGAGCAGCCAGCCAACAGCCCGGCCAAGAGCAGCGCCACGGCGGACATGCGAAGCGAACCAGCGATCATCGAGTGCTCCTATGAGGGCTTTGCGCCGAGCCACAGACAGTGATGAAGCTGCGCATTTATCCAAGGTCGAGCCGACCCGCATCATCCTAAAGTTGATTGCACGCAAGATCAATTAAGTTGGTGACATCACGGCAACAGGTTCGACCAGTCCGGATCGGAGGCGTCGACCGGCGTCGGCACCAGGCGCTCGTTGTAGCCGGTGACGTCGATGGTGAACAGGCGGGTGCGATCGGTGCCGTAGTCCTTGCGGCTGAACAGGATCACGCGGCCGTTGGGCGACCAGGCGGGTCCCTCGTCCAGCGTGCTGCGCGTCAGGAGGCGCTCGTCGCTGCCGTCGGGGCGCATCACGCCGATGTGGAACAGGCCGCCCTGAACCTTGCTGAAGGCGATCAGATCGCCGCGCGGCGACCATGCCGGGCTGCCGTAGTTGCCGGGCCCGAAGCTGATCCGGCGCTGGTCGCTGCCATCGGCGTTCATCACGTAGAGCTGCGGCGAGCCGGCGCGATCGGAGTTGAACACGATCTGCCTGCCGTCCGGCGAGAACGACGGCGAGGTGTCGATCGAGGAGTGATTGGTCAGGCGCCGCTGCTGGCCGCTGGCCAGGTCCAGCACATAGATGTCGGAATTGCCGCCCTCCGACGTCGACAGGGCGATCTGCCGGCCGTCGGGCGAGTAATGCGGCGCGAAGGTCATGCCGGCGAAGTTGCCGAGCAGCACCTCGCGCCCGCTCGGCGCATCCAGCTCATAGATGTGCGGCACCGGTCCGCGATAGGCCATGAAGGCGAGGCGGTCGGGATTGGGGTGAAATCTCGGCGTCAGCACCAGATTGCCGCCGTCGGTCAGGAATCGGTGATTGGCGCCGTCCTGGTCCATGATCGCCAGCCGCTTGATGCGGTTGGTGTCCGGCCCGGTCTCGGCGACATAGACGATCTGGGTGTCGAAGTACGGCGCCTCGCCGGTGATGCGCTGGTAGATCGCATCGGCGATCTGGTGGGCCACGCGCCGCCAGTTGTCCGAGCTGGTGGCAAAGCGCAGGCCGCGCATCTGCACGCCGGCGAACACGTCCCACAGCCGGAACTCGACGTCGAGCATGCCGTCCTGCTCGCCGCCGGTGACGACGCCGGTCACCAGGGCCTCGGCGTTGATCAGGCGCCAGTCGGCAAAACGCGGCAGGCTGCGCAACTGCTCGGGCGACTGGATGAAGGCGCGCCGGTCGATCGGCCGGAACAGGCCCGAGCGCTCGAGATCGGCGCTGATCACGTCGGCGATCTCGCGGCCGCGCTGCTGGGCGGCCGCCGTGTCGCCCGCGAACTCGCTGATCGCGATCGGCAGGGGCTCGAGCACGCCCTCCGTGATGTCGAGCTCGAGCACGGCACCGGCCGGACGGGCGACCAGGCCGAGTACAACCGCCAGCCAGAGATACAGCACATGTCGAATTCCGCGCGCCATCAGCCGCTGATCGCATCCTCGGGGTAGAAGCTCATCACGATGTCGCGCCAGATCGTGTACTTGCCCGGCGGCAGCTGCAGCGGGCTGCATCGGTCGACGGCGCGCCGAGCGCTCTCGGCGACGGCGCGGAAGGTCGGATCCGCGGCCATCCGCGCGCCATCCTGGATCGAGACCTGCTGCACCGTGCGATCGGGGCGGACCTGGATGCGCAGCCGGACGACCATGCCCTCGATCCGATCGGCACCGACCGGCAGGGTCCAGCAGCCGCCGATCTGGCGGCGCAGAGCGTCGACCTCACTGGAGGTCAGGCGGCCGTCGCCGAGGCTGCTGCGCGCTTGGCCCTGATCGCTCCGGCGCTGGCCGGTTCCCTCCTGCACGGCCTCGGCCTGATCGCGCCGGTCGAGCTGCTCGACACTCTTCAAGAGCGCCGCGAAGCTGTCCTCCTCGGGTGGCGCCGCCCGCGGCGTCTCCGGAGGCTCCGGTGCCTGCTCGACCACGGGCTCGGGCGGCTTGGGCGGCTCCGTGCGCGCCTGCGGCTCTGGCGGGGGCTTCTCCTCGGGCGGCTTCGGCTTGAGGCGCGGCTGCGCCGACGGAACCGCCTGCGGCTTGGGGGTCGGGTCGATCGGCGCCGCCGGCGGCTCGGGCTCCGGCTCCGGCAAGGGCTCCGGCTCGAGCCGGGCAAGCGCCTGTGGCTCGGGTTCAGGCTCCGGCTCCGGCTCGGGTTCAGGCTCTGGCTCTGGTTCCGGTTCCGCCTGCGGTTCCGGCTCCGGCGCAGGCGCGGGTTCCGGCTCCGGCTCCGGCAGGGCCGCAATCTCGGGCTCCGGCTCCTGAACCGGCTCGGGCTCGGGCGCGGACTCCGGCTGCGCGACCTCGGGCTCAGGCTCTGGCTCGGGTTGCGGCCGCACCGGATCGGTGCTCGCGGCACTGCGCTCCGGCTCCGGTGCGGTGGCGACCGGTGCCGGGGGCGGCGGCTCGGACTCGCTCGGCTCGATCTCGCTGACCAGCTCGACAGTGATCGGCCGGTCGATCGCGACCGGTGGCCGACCGAGGAACGGCAGGCCGAAGTAGAGCAGGGCGACGAGCGCGCCGTGCAGGACCGCCGACAGCAGCCAGGCCTGACCCATCACGGCCGCCGCCCGGCGCTGCTCATTCGAGGGGCTCGAACTCGGTGACCAGGGCGACCCTGGTGAAGCCTACGCTGTGGATCGCGCCGACCACCTCCATCACCCGGCCATAGTCGATCACCCTGTCGCCGCGCACGAAGATCCGCGCGTCCGCCCGGCGCTCGGTGATCGCCAGCAGGCGGGGCCCGAGATCCGCCAGGTCGATCTGGCTGTCCTGCAGGAAAACGGTGCCGTCGCGCGCAACCGACACGGTCAGCGGCTCGTCCTGGCCGGGCAGCGGCGAGCTGGCGGTCTCGGGCAGATCCACGGTGACGCCGACGGTCAGCAGGGGTGCGGTGACCATGAACACGATCAGCAGCACCAGCATGACGTCGACGAACGGCGTGACGTTGATCTCCGCCATCGGCCGCCGGCGACGCCTTGCGCCGCGCCGCGCCGGCTCCTCGGTCGCGCTGATCGCCATGGCTCAGGCCGCCCGCGAGCCGCCGCCGAGGCCCGAGCGGCCGCTCTCCAGCTCGCGCGAGAGCACCACCGCGAACTCGTCGGCGAAGTTCGACGCCCGGTTGGCGAAGCGGTCGAGGTCGCCGGAAAGCTTGTTGTAGGCCACGACCGCCGGCACCGCCGCGACCAGGCCGAGGGCGGTCGCGAACAGCGCCTCGGCGATGCCGGGCGCCACCACCGCGAGCGTGGTGTTCTTGCTCAGGGCGATCGACTGGAAGCTGTTCATGATGCCCCAGACCGTGCCGAACAGGCCCACGAAGGGTGCGGTCGCGCCGATCGTCGCGAGCGAGCTCAGATGCCGCCCAAGCGTCTCCAGCTCGCGCTCCAGGGTCAGGCCCATGATCTTGCCGATGCGCTGCAACAGACCGCTCTGATCGGCCGCAGGCGCCGGACGCGGCCCGTCGCGCCACTCCTCCATGGCGGCGGCGAACAGCATCGCCATCGGGTGATCCGCCCGGGCGCCGAGCTGACGATACAGATCGTCGAGCGGCGCGCCCGACCAGAAGGCGCGCTCGAAGACCCGCGAGCGGCGGCGCAGACGGGCGTAGCGCAGGGCCTTGTCGAAGATGACGGTCCACGACCAGAGCGAGGCCAGCACCAGCACCAGCAGCACCAGCTTGACCACCGGGTCGGCGTCGACGATCAGCGTCCAGATGCCGAAGCCGACCGCCTGGTCGCCGGCCAGGGGAAGCGCGGTAATCGCGTTCTCTTCCATCATGCAATCCTATGAGCGTTGCGGCACAAAGCAGCCACGCGGTTACGACATGAGATGGGGAGAGCAGGCGCTGCGACCAACGGTTCGGTGGCTCCAGCGGCAATGGGGCGACCCCGCTGCGCCCCTAAAGCGGCTTGGTCCGGCCGTGTCAAGCGCGAACCGGTGCGTCAGGCGCCAAGGCCTTGTTTCGCAGACGGACCGTGGCGCAGCGGCGCCAGGGCGTCGATCAGCGCCTGCGGCAGGCGGACGGCGCGCAGGGCCGGCGAGATCAGGGCAAGACGCACCTCCATGCGCACCAGCAGCTGGTCGTCCCTTTCGATCCGTTGCTCGAGATCGAGCGAGGCGCCGCCGAGCCGGGCGAGCCTCGTGCGCACCTCGAGGCGATGGTCGAGACGCGCCGGCGCCAGATAGTCGACCAGGCAGCGCCGCACCGTGAAGGCGAGCCCCAGGCTCGCGCTCAAGCTGCCGTGCTCCAGGCCGAGGCAGCGCAGCATCTCGGTGCGCGCGCGTTCGGCGAAGCGCAGATAGTTGGCGTGATAGACCACGCCCACCGCATCGGTGTCCTCGTAGTAGACACGCACCGGCAGCCGGTGCTGCCCCGCCACGATCACGCCGCCATCAGCCATCACCGTTTGCATCCGGGGCGCCGAGGTCGTCGAACAGCCCGCCCTGGTCCACTTCGCGCGGCGGCTCGAGGCCGAGATGGCGCCAGGCGAGCCGGGTCAGCAGGCGGCCGCGCGGCGTACGCTGCAAGAGCCCCTGCTGCAGCAGATACGGCTCGACCACCTCCTCCAGCGTGTCGCGCTGCTCGGACAGGGCCGCCGCCAGGGTGTCGGCGCCGACCGGGCCGCCGCCGTAGTTGTCGGCAATGCAGCGCAGATAGCGGCGATCGAGGCTGTCGAGCCCGAGCCCGTCGACCTCGAGCTGGGTCAGCGCGCGATCGGCGATAGCCGCGTCCACCTGGCCGTCGCCTTCGACCGTGGCGAAGTCGCGCACGCGCCGCAACAGCCGGGTCGCGACCCTGGGCGTGCCGCGGGCGCGGCGCGCGATCTCGGCAGCACCATCCCGGGTCAGGGCCAAAGCGAGCAGCACGGCAGCACGCGCGACGATCGCCTCGAGCTCGGGGTGATCGTAGAAATGCAGCCGCGAGAGGATGCCGAAGCGATCGCGCAGCGGCGTGGTGAGCAGGCCTGTGCGGGTGGTCGCGCCGATCAGGGTGAACGGCGGCAGGTCGATCCGCACCGAGCGTGCCGCCGGCCCTTCGCCGATCATCAGATCGAGCTGAAAATCTTCCATCGCCGGGTAGAGGATCTCCTCGACCGCGGGGCTCAGGCGGTGGATCTCGTCGATGAACAGGACATCGCGCTGCTGCAGATTGGTGAGCTGCGCCGCGAGGTCGCCGGCACGCGCGATCACCGGTCCCGAGGTCATGCGAAAGCCGACGCCGAGCTCGGTCGCGATGATCTGGGCGAGCGTGGTCTTGCCCAGGCCGGGCGGGCCGGCGAGGAGCACGTGGTCCAGGGGCTCGCGCCGCTGCCGCGCGGCCTCGATGAACACGCCGAGGTTGGCGCGCAGCTGCGCCTGGCCGATGAACTCGGCGAGATTGCGCGGCCGCAGCGACAGATCGGCATCGGCCGCGATCGCCTCGGGTCGAACCAGCTGCTCGTTCATGCCGTGGTCTTAGCCCAAACCGCGGTGAGAATCATGCGCCGATGCGGCAACGGATCGCGAGCGCGCGCTCAGGTCTCGGCCAGCTCCTGCAGACCGGCGCGGATCAGCGCCTCGACCGTGGCCTGCTTGCCCAGGCTGGCGACGGCTTTGCTGATCGCGGCGTGCGCCTCGCTGCGGCCATAGCCGAGATTGACCAGGGCCGAGACGGCGCCACCGGAGGCACCGTCGATCGCCCCGCCCGCCAGGGCCTGGGCCGGCAGCGCGGCGCTCGCCAGCTCGCCGGCGAGGCGATCTTTCAGCTCGCTGAGGATGCGGCCAGCGAGCCGCGGGCCGACCCCGCTCGCCCGGGTCAGCGCCGCCTTGTCCTGGCTGACGACCGCGCGCGCCAACTCCTCGGGCGTCAGCACCGAGAGCACGCCGAGTGCGACTCGCGCGCCCACGCCCTGCACCTGCTGCAGCACGCGAAACCAGCTGCGCTCGCCCGTATCCGCGAAGCCGTACAGCATGATGCTCTCGGCCCGGACCTGGGTCTCGATGTGCAGCTCGAGCGCCTCGCTGGTGCCTGGCAGGGCCGCAAGCGTCCGCGCCGAGCAGTGCACCAGATAGCCGACGCCGCCGACGTCGATCACGAGATGGTCGGCGCCTTGCGAATCCAGGAAACCGCGCAGCCGGGCGATCATCCGTTGCTTGCCGCTGCCACGTACGCCGATGCCAGCCGGCGCCGGGTGGCGTCGTAGTGGGCATGGCAGAGGGCGACGGCCAAGGCGTCGGCGGCATCGCTGCCGACCTCGCCGCTGCCCGGCAGCAGGGTGCGCACCATCATCGCGACCTGGCGCTTTTGCGCGGCGCCGGTGCCGACGACCGAGCGCTTGACCGTCTTGGAGGCGTACTCCGTCACGGGCAGCCCCGCATGCGCCGCCGCGAGCATGGCGACGCCGCGCGCCTGGCCCAGCTTGAGCGAGGAGCCCGCATTGACGTTGACGACGGTCTCCTCGATCGCCGCGGCATCGGGCCGGTGCAGGGCCACGACCTCCTGGAGGCCGCGGTAGATGGCATCCAGCCTCGTCGCCAGGGGATCGCCGGCATCGCTCACGACGACGCCGGCGGCGCGAAAGCGCACCAGGTTGCCGTCGGCCTCGATGATTCCCCAGCCGGTTCGCTGCAGCCCGGGATCGAGACCGAGCAGGCGCATCAGGCGCTCAGCCGCTCGAGCACGGCGTCGTCGAACTCGACGTTGCTCACCACCCGCTGCACGTCGTCGTTGTCGTCCAGGGTCTCGAGCAGCTTGAACAGGGTCTCGGCCTGCTCGGCGTCGACCGGCACCGTCACCTGCGGCCGCCAGCCCAGGCGCGCCACCTCGGGCGGCCCGAGCCGCTCCTCGAGCGCCTCGCGCACCGCATTCAGATCGTCCGGCGCACAATAGACCTCATGCCCCTCCTCGCCCGACTGGCAGTCCTCGGCGCCGGCCTCGATGGCCGCCTCGAACATGGCATCGGGATCGGCGGTATCGGCGGCGTAGCGGATCTCGCCGATGCGGTCGAACTGAAAGCTGACGCTGTTGGTCTCGCCGAGCGAGCCGCCGAGCTTGGAGAACGCGGAGCGCACCTCGGCGGCGGTGCGATTGCGATTGTCCGTGAGCGTCTCGACGATCACCGCGACGCCGCCCGGGCCGTAACCCTCGTAGCGCACCTCCTCGAGGGCCTCGCCCTCGCCGCCCGAGCCGCGCTTGATCGCGCGCTCGATATTGTCCTTGGGCACATTGGCGCCGCGCGCCGCCTGCAGGGCCGAGCGCAGGCGCGGATTGGCCGCAGGATCGGGCAGGCCGGAGCGCGCCGCGACCTGGACCTCGCGTACCAGCCGCGTGAACATCCTGGCCCGCCTGGCATCCTGGCGGCCCTTGCGGTGCATGATGTTCTTGAACTGTGAATGTCCAGCCATGGCTTCGGGTCGATTCGTCGATTGGCCTCGCCGCGGCGGCTCTTCTAGCATACTCTCTGGGATCAGCCCAAGCGGCCGAGCGCGGATTTGTGGAGTCGGAGAGCGCATTGCATTCATGAGCCCTTAACCGAAACCGACCCTAATGTCGCATTTGCGCGCGCGACGCCCGTAACATCGGAACCGAGCGATATGAGCGGCGACATCATGAGGCAACAGTCCGTCCCATCCGAGCCCGAAGAGCGGCGCTATCGCCGCTATCCCGCACCGCTGGAAGCGACGCTGCTGGTCGACGGCGATCAGTGGCGTTGCTGGATCCGCGACATCTCGGTCGCGGGTGCCGGGCTCGATCCGGCGATTCCCGCTGCGCTCGGCCGCCACGCCGAGCTGCAGAGCCCGCATTTCGACTTCGCCACGCCGCTGCCAGGCAGGGTCATCAACGTCGCAGGAGACCGGACCTGTCTTGAGTTCGACCTGGACGAGGCCGCTGCTCGTGCGCTCACGCTTTTTCTTGCCTCGACCGTCGACGCCAAGTGATACGAGGCAGCCGGGCAAGCAACGGGGCCTCGTCGCGGCAAGCCCGGCGAGGGTTTTGAGGGCGCAGAACGGTTGACGGCGGCATAGCGATAGGGCTTGCCGCCCGGCGGCTCCGGGCGAACAGCAAAACAGTTCCACTTGCGTCGAAATCGACGCAAAATCGGCACAGATTTCGTCTACCTGTGATTTTGTAAGTCTTCGAGTATTAAATTTTTTGGTTGATTTCTCCTTTCACCTGGGTTATTGATCGATCGTCAAGTCAGACGGTGCCTCCCTCCCTCCATTCGCCCTCGCCGGCAAGCGCCAGCGGGGGCGACTTTTTTGGAGGGGGTACGACTCGAAGGCCCCCGATCGACTTGTCCCGAGGTAGCGACCATGAACGAGCCAGCCAGCACGATCCTCGCGGCCTGCGACGACTTCTCGACCGACCACTGCATCGAGCGGCAAAGCGATCATCCGGCGATCGCCGATCTGCATCGCGAGACCCGGGCGCTGCGCTCTGAGCTGGACGAGGTCCAGCCCCTGATCAGCGCCGCGGTCCTGGCCGCGACCGCCTTCCGTCTGCGTGACAACGATGGCCTGGTGAGCGCCCTTCGCATCCTGGTCGGCGCGACCAGGACGCTGGAGGAGCGCCGCGCCTGAGGCCGATTTCCTGCGGCTGGTTTCCCTGCGCCTCATCCCCCTGCGACTAACCCTCCTGCGGCTCGGCCGATCCCGGCGGACAGGCTCCGGCGCTTGATCTGCGGGCGGGGGTTGACCACATCCTGAGCGCGGCCCATCAAGGGCCCGATCCGACGACATTGGTCCGCGCGAGGATGTATGAGTCGATCCGGGGCGCCGGTCTGGCACGGCACGACGATTCTGTCGGTCCGCAAGGGCTCGCAGGTGGTCGTCGCCGGCGACGGCCAGGTCAGCTTGCAGAACACCATCCTGAAGCCCAGCGCCCGCAAGGTGCGCCGGCTCGCCGACGGCAAGATCGTCACAGGCTTCGCCGGTAGCACGGCCGACGCCCTGACCCTGCTCGAGCGGCTCGAGGCGAAGCTCGATCGCCATCCCGGCCAGCTCACCCGTGCGGCGGTGGAGCTCGCCAAGGACTGGCGGACCGACCGCTATCTGCGCCGGCTCGAGGCCATGATGGCGGTCGTCGACGCCGAGGTGTCCCTGTTGATCAGCGGCAACGGCGACGTGCTGGAGCCCGACGATGGCCTGATCGGCATCGGCTCCGGCGGCCCGTTCGCGCTGGCCGCCGCGCGCGCGCTGATGGACGTCGACGGCATGAGCGCCGAGGCCATCGCGCGCAAGGCGATGGCGATCGCCGCCGACCTTTGCGTCTACACCAACGACCATCTGACCCTCGAGGTCATCGGACAGCCATGACCGCGTTGACCCCGCGCGAGATCGTCTCCGAGCTCGACCGCTACATCGTCGGCCAGGACGCCGCCAAGCGCGCCGTCGCGATCGCCCTGCGCAACCGCTGGCGGCGCCAGCAGCTCGACGAGGCGCTGCGCGAGGAGGTTCTGCCCAAGAACATCCTGACCATCGGCCCGACCGGCTGCGGCAAGACCGAGATCGCGCGCCGCCTCGCCAAGCTGGCCCAGGCGCCGTTCATGAAGGTCGAGGCGACCAAGTTCACCGAGGTCGGCTATGTCGGCCGCGACGTCGAATCGATCATCCGCGATCTGGTCGAGGTCGGGCTCGCCATGACCCGCGAGCGGCTGCGCAAGGAGGTCGCCGCCAAGGCCGAGATGAACGCCGAGGAACGGGTGCTCGACGCCCTGGTCGGCTCGGGCGCCCAGCGCGACACGCGGGAAAAGTTTCGCCGCCTGCTGCGCGAGGGCAGCCTCTCCGAGAAGGAGATCGAGCTCGAGGTCCAGGACCGCGGCGCCGGCTCGCTGCCGACCTTCGACATTCCCGGCATGCCGGGCGCGCAGATGGGCATGCTCAACCTCGGCGACGTCTTCGGCAAGGCGTTCGGCGAGCGCACCAAGCGCAGGCGCATGCGGGTCGGCGACAGCTACCCGCTCCTGATGGAGGAGGAGTCCGACAAGCTGCTCGACCAGGAGCAGGTCAGGCGCGAGGCCCTGCATGCCGTCGAGCAGAACGGGATCGTGTTCATCGACGAGATCGACAAGATCAGCGGCCGCGAGCACCGCGGCGGCGCCGACGTCTCGCGCGAGGGCGTGCAGCGCGACCTTCTGCCGCTGATCGAGGGCACCAGCGTCACCACCAAGCACGGCGCGATCCGCACCGAGCACATCCTGTTCATCGCGTCCGGCGCGTTCCATCAGAGCAAGCCGTCGGACCTTTTGCCCGAGCTGCAGGGCCGGCTGCCGATCCGGGTCGAGCTCAACCCGCTGACCCGGGCCGATCTCGAGCGGATCCTGGTCGAGCCCGAGGCGAGCCTGGTCAAGCAATATGTCGCGCTGCTGGCGACCGAGGGCGTGACCATCGAGTTCACCGGCGACGCGATCGCCGAGATCGCCAGGCTGGCGGCCGAGATCAACGACAAGGTCGAGAACATCGGCGCGCGCCGGCTGCATACGGTGATGGAGCGCCTGGTCGAGGAGATCAGCTTCACTGCCACCGATCGCGCCGGCGAGAGCCTGGTGATCGACCCGGACTACGTGCGCGACAATGTCGGCCACCTGCTCGAAGGTGCCGATCTCTCGAAATTCATCCTCTGACGGGCTCGATCTCGAAGCGAAGGCGCAGGGGCACGCCTCCCAGGCTGGGTTGCGCACGCGCAACCGCGTCGGCGGAAGGGCCTTTTCGACCGCGAGGCTATCTAGGATCATATTCCGCCATCGCCTAAAATCAGTGGAATCTGACCGCATTAGGCACCATGGCTAAAGCCGCGTGTGAGCTTAGAGCGATATTTCGGCCGAGTCCAGCCTTAAAAGCCTCCGCATCCCGCAACCGTGCCGGTCGCAAGACCGCGGCGGTGGGCCAGCGAGGGCCTGGACGCTCGCGATGCGCACCGATATATTCAAACAAACATAACGACTGGTCTCGGGAGGAGGGCGAACAATGGCTGGATACCTTGGCCGCGGCTGCCGGGGCCTCGTGCAGACGCTGTGCGGATTGGCGCTTTGGCTTGCGATGACACCGGCGATGGCCCAGGAGGTCCTCGTCTTCGGCGCCGCCAGCCTGCAGGATGCCTTCGATGCGGTGATCGAGGAATACCAGGCACAAGGCGGCGGCGAGGTCAGCGCGTCCTACGCCTCGAGCTCGACGCTGGCGCGCCAGATCGAGCAGGGAGCGCCGGCCGACATCTTCATCTCGGCCAATCCGGAATGGATGGACTACCTCGAGGAGCGCGGCCTGCTTCGTGAGGGCAGCCGTACCGATCTGCTCGGCAACGGCCTGGTCCTCGTGGCGCCGCAGGATAGCGAGACCACGGTCGAGATCGAGCCCGGGTTCGACCTTGCGGGCGCTCTCGACGGTGGCCTTCTGGCCATGGGCGATCCCGACCACGTGCCGGCCGGCATCTACGGTCGGGCCGCGCTCGAGAGTCTCGGCGTTTGGCAGGCGGTGGAGCCGCATGTGGCGCCCGCCGAAAATGTCCGCGCCGCGCTTGCGCTGGTCGCGCGCGGGGAGGCGCCGCTCGGCGTGGTCTATCGTTCCGACGCGGTGGCCGACGACAGCGTGAAGGTGGTCGGCGAATTTCCGCAGGAAGCCTTTCCAGAGATCGTCTACCCGATCGCGATCGTCGCCGACAGCGCGCACCCGGAGGCGGCTGCCCTGCTCGACGTCCTTCACACCGAGACCGCGGCGGCGATCTTCGAGCGTTTCGGGTTCAGCATGCTCGAGTGAGCGCGCTGGCGTATCTGTCCCCGGGCGAGCTGGAGGCGCTGCGGCTCACCCTTCGGGTAGCCGCGTGGAACCTGGTCGTCGGCCTGCCGCTCGCGGTCGCGGTCGCTTGGCTGCTGGCCCGACGCCAGTTCTGGGGCAAGGAGCTGCTCAATGCCCTGGTGCATCTGCCGCTGATCCTGCCGCCGGTGGTGACCGGCTATATCCTGTTGATCCTGCTCGGGCGGCGCGGTCCGCTCGGCGAGCTGCTCGAGAGCTGGTTCGGCGTCGTCGTGGTGTTCCGCTGGACCGGCGCGGTGATCGCCGCGACCGTCATGGCCTTTCCGGTGATGGTGCGGCCGATCCGGCTCTCGATCGAGGCGATCGACCGGCGGCTCGAGGCGGCCGCCGGCACGCTCGGCGCCAGTCCCCTGGCGGTGTTCGCCACGGTCACCCTGCCCCTGGCGCTACCCGGCATCGTCGCCGGCGGCATCCTGGGATTCGCCAAGGGCATGGGCGAGTTCGGCGCCACGATCACCTTCGTCTCCAACATCCCGGGCGAGACCCGGACCCTCGCGCTCGCGATCTACACGCTGACCCAGGTTCCGGGCGGTGAGCTCGGCGCGATCCGCCTGACACTGATCGCCGTCGCCGTCTCGCTCGCAGCACTGCTCGCGGCCGAGCTGCTCGGCCGCTACCTGGCAAGGCGGATCGCGGCATGAGCGGCCTCGAAGTCGACGTCGCCGGCCGTGTCGGGAGCTTCGCGGTCGACGTCGGCTTTGCGAGCGAGGGCGGCGTCACCGCGCTGTTCGGCCACTCGGGCGCCGGCAAGACCACGGTGATCAACATGATCGGCGGCCTGGTGCGGCCGCGGCGCGGCCGGATCGTGGTCGACGGCCGGGTGCTGTTCGATGCCGAGCGGCGCATCGATCTGCCACCGCACCGGCGCCGGCTTGGCCATGTGTTCCAGGAGGGCCGGCTGCTGCCGCATCTCTCGGTGCGCCACAACCTGCTCTATGGCCGCTGGTTCTCCTCGGCGCGCGCCGATGCCCGAAGGTTCGAGGAGGTGGTCGAGCTGCTCGGCGTCGAGGCGCTGCTGGCGCGCCGGCCGCGCTCGCTCTCGGGCGGCGAGCGGCAGCGCGTCGCGATCGGGCGGGCCCTTTTGAGCGCGCCGTCGGCGCTGCTCATGGACGAGCCGCTGGCCTCGCTCGATGCGCCGCGCAAGGCCGAGATCCTGCCCTATCTGGAGCGCCTGCGCGACCACGCGCGGCTGCCGATCGTCTATGTCAGCCACGCGATCGACGAAGTGGCGCAGCTGGCCAGGATCATGGTCCTGATGTCGGAGGGTCGGGTCGTGGCTAGCGGCCCGGTCGCGGACATCATGAACCGCCTCGACCTGCGGCCGATGACCGGCCGCTTCGAGGCGGGCGTGGTGGTCGAGGGGATCGTGCGCGGGCACGACCAGACCTTTCAGCTCAGCACGGTCTCGATCGGCAGGCAGAGCCTGGTCGTGCCGCGCCTCGCGGACGAGCTGGGCGCACGCGTGCGCCTGCGCATTCGCGCGCGTGACGTGGCGCTCGCGACCGAGCGGCCCGCCGGCATCAGCATTCAGAACATCCTGGCCGGCCAGGTGACCGAGCTCTCGCGCGAGGAAGGCGCGTTCGTCGAGGTCAATGTCGACGTCGACGGCACCGTCCTTAGCGCACGGCTTACCAAGCGCGCCGTGGCGGTGCTCCGCCTCGCGCCCGGGCAGCCGGTCTTCGCCCTGGTCAAGAGCATCGCGCTCGATCGCGTGGTGCGCCTCGGCGCCGACCCGACATGACTGCCATCAGGGCAGCGGGCCCCGAGCGGTCTCAGACCAGCAGCACGCTCTTGCCGGTGGTCTGGGTGTCGAACAGCTCGTAAGCCGCCTCCGCCTCGTCCAGGCGGAAGCGATGCGTGAACAGCCGGTCGACGTCGATGCCGCGATCGGCGACGAAGCGCGCGCATTCCTCCTGCTGCACGCTCGAGAAGGTCCAGGAGCCGATCAGCGTCAGCTGCCTGCGCAGCATGTCCGGGCTGACATCGATGGTGACGGAACCGCCTTCGCCCACGAAGCAGACCGTGCCCCAGGTCCTGGTCGCCTTGATCGCGGCGATGCGCGCTTGCTCGGCGCCCGAGCAGTCGAGCGCCAGGCTCACGCCCTCGCCATGCGTCAGATCCTTGAGCGCTGCGACCGGATCGTCGGCGCCGGGATCGATCAGCGCCTCGGCGCCCAGGTCCTTGGCGAACTCCAGGCGCTCCTTGGTCATGTCGATCGCGAACACGCGCGCCCCCATCGCCGTGCCGAGCTGCGTCGCGGCGAGGCCCACCGGACCCTGGCCGAACACGGCCAGCGTGTCGCGACCCGACACGCCCATGCGCCGAAGCGCATTGTAGGCCGTGCCGCTGCCGCAGGAGATCGCAGCACCGGTCGTGAACGACAGCTCGTCCGGCAGCGGGACCAGGGTGCGCGCCGGCACCTTCATGTAGTCGGCATGGGCGCCGTGCGCCGTCACGCCGTAGACCACGAAGCCATTGCGGCAGAGCTGCGACCAGCCGACCCGGCAATGCTTGCAGACGCCGCAGCCGGCGTAGTGGTGGCACATGACGCGCATGCCGGGCCTCGCCTCGGCCTCCGAAACGCCGGGGCCGACCGCCTCGACCACGCCGCAGGGCTCGTGGCCGCCGATCAAGGGCTCGCTGACGTCGCCCAGGCCCAGCGCGCGCTGCGCCTCGCCCGGCGCCGGCCGATAGAATTTGAGGTCGCTGCCGCAAAGGCCCGAAGCCTTGATCGCGAGCACCACCTCGCCGGGGCCAGGCGTCGGATCGGGGAACTCGCGAAGCTCGATCTTCCGATGGCCTGCAAACACCGCGCCGCGCATCTTCCCCTCCCGTCTTTGCTCCCGCGGCAGGCTTAAGGCGACCCGCGCGCGTCGTCAACGGCGGCCGCCTCGTCGCACGGCGTGGAGCGCGCGATCAGCGATCGCGCCTCGTCGAGACGGCGGCGCGCCTGGTCGAGCTGGTCGGTCACGGACTGCAGCAGCGCCAGCAAGCGGCCCTGGTCGTCCGGCAGGTCGAGCGCCGCTGTGGCGCCGCCGTTCGCGCGCAGGATCTGCTGGTGCAGCGCCTCGGTCTCGGGCATCGGCGAGATGTCGAGTTCGGAGGCCAGCAGGTCGCGGCAGTAGTCGTACTGCCGGATCGCCAGCTGCCGCTGTCCCGCGCTCGCGTACAAGCGCATGACGTAGCGGTGGACATCCTCGCGCAGCGGATCCTGGCGCAGGAGGCGCAGCCCGGCGCCGATCCCGCTCTCGAACCGGCCGCGCCGCTCGTGGTCGCGCATCAGCCATTCGAGCGCGCCGACGAAGAGCGTCTCGAGGCGCCGCCGCTCCGGCATCACCCACTCGTCGTAACAGCCGGGCAGGAGATCGCCGGCGTAGAGGTCGAGGGCTCGCTCCAGCGCCGCGACCTCCGCCTGCGCCGGCGCGCCGGGCACGGCGCGGGTCACACCGGCGATCGTGTCCTCGAAGGTCGCGACGTCGAGCCATCGGCAGGCGTGCGGATTGAAGCCGACTGCGCCGCCCGGCTCGCTGACGATGCACTCGTCACCTTTGCAATCGGGTGCTGCAAGCGCGCGGCGCAGCCGCCAGAGTGCGGTGTTGATGCGATGCCGGGCGCGCGCATCGTCGACCTCGTCCCACAGGATCGAGGCCAGCACCTCGCGCTGATGGGTGCGATGGCGGTTGACCACCAGGAAGCCCAACAGCACCTGGCTCGGTCTGGACAGCCGGACCAGCTGACGACCGTCGCCCCAGCTGACCTGTGCCCCCCCGAACAGGCAGATCTTGAGCTCCGACACTGGCGCCTCCCCTCGTTCACGCCATCAGGATCTCAACTGCTCGTGCTGATTGCCTGTGAGCTGTATCACAAAGGACGATCGTTCTGTGCACAATAGCGTCGCGCTCGGCTTTTCTTGGCCTTCCGCGGCGATTTGCAGACGGTGAGCATCCGGTGATCAACGTGTGATTGTACGGTGACCATCTGCTTGCACAGTGCCGCGCCTATCGGTTGCGGAGGCGTGGCTTCATGGCTGGCTTCGGCGCGGTCCACTCGGTCGGGCACTCGCTGATCACCTATCTCTCGGACCTGTATCCGCAGGTCCCGACCGCGACCCTGCCGGCCTGCGACTTCCAGCTCGTCTCCAGCGGCCAGCTGACCGAGTTCAGCCCGACCGGCACCGTGGTCACGGCCTATCTGTTTCGCATCGGCCTCGACCCTTACATGCGGAACACGGGCTCCGCCGACCGGCCGGCGGATCCGGCGACGCGACCGCTGGCGCTCGAGCTGCACTACCTGTTCACCGCCTGGGCGGACAGCGCGCTCGCCGAGCAGGCGGTGCTCAGCTGGGTCATGCTGCAGCTGCACCAGCGGCCCCTGCTCGACCGCTCCATCCTGACCGCGGCAGGCGGCTGGGAGGTCGGCGATCAGGTCCAGATCGTGCCCTCCGAGCTCAGCCACGAGGACATGATGCGGGTCTGGGACGCGCTCGATCCTGCCTACCGCCTCTCGGTCGCCTACCTCGCGCGGGTGGTCCGGATCGAGCGCGAGCCAATCTCGGCGGGTCGGCCCGTGGTGGCGACGCGGCTCGATTTCGAGCCCATGCCGGAGACGGCCCATGCTTGATCGCCTGGAGCGCCGCGTGCTCGGTGCGATCCGGCTGATCGACGCGACCACCGGCCGGCCGCTGCAGCGTCCGCTCAGCGTCAGCGCCGAGGGCGTGCGCTTCCTGGTCAATCGGGCACAGCTCTACGTCATCTCGCGTGCCCCCGGCCTCGACGCGCATTCCGCCGCGTTCGCAGCGCCGCCCGAGACGCCGGCGCCAGGGAGCGCCCCGATCGAGATCACGATCGACGATCCGCTCGGCGAGTATCTGCCCCGCCGCGCGACGATCCCGCTGCCGCGCAGCGCCGCCCCGGAGCGCCGACGAGCCCGACCTGTTCGCGCCCGAAGCCGTGCGCGTGCTGCCCTCGCCCAACGCTGCGCTGCGCCAGAACTGGAGCGGCGTGCGGCTGTCGCTGCGGCTGGCCGACGGGCGACCGGTGCGCGGCGCGCTGATCAATCTGCGCCGCTCTGCCGAGGACGGGGCCGCAGAGGATGGCCCCGACGCTGACGAGGGCGAGCTGGTGGCGAGCGGCCTGTCGGACGAGCGCGGCGAGGCGCTGGTGATCCTGCCGGGCCTGCCGGTCAGCCGCTCGGCCGGTGCTTCCGAGCCCACGGAGGAGCCGCAGCCCGAGCCGGACGACGGCGAGGTGACCACGCCCGAGACGCCGGTGACCCTCGAGATCGTGGTCGACCCGGACCTGCCCTGGCCGGTGGATCCGGCCCGACTGATGGCCAACCGGGCGCAGTGGCGGCGCGCGGTCGAGAACGGCGCGGTCGATCTCGCGACCGGCCGGGTCGTCCACCTCAACCTGCAGATCAGCCTGAGCGATGGCCCCTAGGCGCCCACGCGCGGGCGTCCGATGAGGAGACGGAACGATGCCTGAATATCTAGCGCCCGGCGTCTACGTGGAGGAAACCAGCTTCCGCGCGCGCTCCATTCAGGGTGTCGGCACCAGCACCACCGGCTTCGTCGGTCTCGCGCGCAAGGGCCCGACCGACGGACTGCCCGAGCTGGTCACGAGCTTCGGCGAGTTCGAGCGCATGTTCGGCGGGCTGGACGACCTTGAACCTGCCGGGCGCCAACACCGACGCCACCAGCTACATGGCCTATGCCGCCCGGGCGTTCTTCAACGAGGGCGGCTCGCGGCTGTACGTGGCGCGCGTGTTCCTCGATCGCGCCGGCGCTCAGGCGGGCGGCCAGGCGCAGTCGGCAGAGGCGGCACTCGGCGCCAGCCGCTTCCGCTCGCGCCACCCGGGCTCGGCCTACGACGGCATGGTCCGCGTCACCGAGCGGACAGCACCAGCCAGCGCCCGCGCGCTCGAGACCGCACCGCTCGGCAGCCTCGCCCGGGTCGGCAGTGCTGCCAGTCCCGGTGGCTACCACGTGCGCGAGGGCGCCGGCTGGCGCGCCTACGCGCGCGCCGACCAGAACGCGCCGTGGGCGCCGGCCGACAACGTCGCCGCGACGCTCGACGCTCGACGAGGAGGCCGACGCGCTGATCACCGTCGACGTCGAGATCGTCGATGCCGACGGGCAGAGCCTCAGCTACGAGGGCCTGGGCCTCGACCCGAGCCACCCGCGCGCGCTCTCACGTGCGCTGCCCGAGACGCCGACCCGGCGCTCGGACCTGCTGGCGCTGCCCTACCTGTTCGTCCAGGGCAACACCAACGCGCCGCAGCTCCACACGCTCCTGATGACAGCGCCAGCCGGCGATGCCGATCCGGCGGTGGTGGGTGCCGTGACCACCGGCCCCGACGGCAGCCGCTCGCGCAGCCTGCCGCTCACCGGCGGCCACGACGGCCGCGCGCCGGCCCTGGAGCAGTGGCAGGGCGCGCTCGATCGCCTGAACGACTGGGACGACATCGCGATCGTCGCCGCACCCGGCGCCTCGGCCTTCGCCGCCACCGCCCAGGCGGTGCAGAACGCGCTGATCGGCCACGCCGAGCGCTCGCGCTTTCGCATCGCCGTGCTCGACCCGGAGCAGAACCTCGACCTCGCCGCGATCCGTCTCGCGCGCGGCCGGGTCGATAGCACCTACGCCGCGCTCTACTACCCCTGGGTCGTGATCACGAACCCGCAGGCGCGGCCCGGCAACGAGGCGATCCGCAAGGAGGTGGCGCTGCCGCCGTCCGGCCACGTCTGCGGCATCTATGCCCGCAACGACGCGCTGCGCGGCGTCTGGAAGACGCCCGCCAACGAGGTCGTGCGCGAGGCGATCCGCTTCGAGCGCGAGATCAACCACGGCCAGCAGGAGGTGCTGAACCCGCTCGGCATCAACTGCCTTCGCACCTTCTCCGGGCGCGGCAACCGCGTCTATGGCGGCCGGCTCGCGACCTCCGATCGCGAGGTCGTCTATGTCAGCGACCGCCGCTACCTGAACTACCTGAAGCGCTCGATCGACGTCTCGATGCAGTGGGCCGTGTTCGAGCCGAACGGGCCGCGCCTTTGGGCCAACGTCCGCGATGCGGTCTCGAGCTTCCTCTACACCGAGTGGCGCAACGGCGCGCTGCTGGGCGCCAACCCCGAGCAGGCGTTCTTCGTCCGCTGCGACCGCTCGACCATGACCCAGGCCGATCTCGATAACGGCCGCATGATCTGCGAGGTCGGCGTCGCGATCATCAAGCCCGCCGAATTCGTGATCTTCCGGGTCGGCCAGAAGACCGCCGACGCGCGTAACTGACGGAGGCCGCCATGCCACGCGACGTGCCCTACTCGAACTTCAATTTCCTCGTGGAGTTCTCCGACGGCGGCATCTCCGGGGGATTCTCCGACGTCTCCGGGCTCGGCACCGAGATCACGGTCGCCGAGTACCGCAACGGCAGCGATCGCGAGAATCACGTCGTCAAGATCCCGGGCATGCACAAGAACAACGACGTGACGCTCAAGCGCGGCGTGATCAACTCCGACGACCTCTGGAGCTGGATCGACCAGGTGCGCCGGACCGGCCCCGAAGCCAAGCGCAACGTCGTGATCACGATGCAGGACGAGGGCCACGCCCGCGATGTCCAGAAGTGGATCCTGATCAACGCCTTCCCGATGAAATACACCGGGCCCACGCTGGCCGCCAAAGGCGGCACCGACGTCGCGATGGAAGAGTGGGTGCTCGCGTACGAGACCCTGCAGTTCGAGCAGGTCGAGACCTGAGGCGCGGGCACTTCCGATGGCTGCTCGCATCAGCTTCGAGACGGCGGCGCCGGCGATCCTGGTCCATCCTGATCGGATGGACGTGGCCTGCTTTGCGGGCTTCATCGCCGAGCGGCCTGGGGCGCTGCTGCCGCCTCCTCTGATCGACTGGCTGGTGCGCCGCCGCCTTGCCACCGCCGAGGAGCTGCACGATCCCGGCCGCAGCGACCGGCTGCTGAACCGGCCGGTGCCGATCGAATCGGTCCAGGCGCTGCAGTCCCTGTTCGCGCCGGAGCGGCGGCTCGACAGCCAGGCCGAGGTCGCGAGCGCCGCGCTTGCCGAGCCCCTGGCGCTGGCGGACGGCGAGCCCGACCTGTACCTCGACGTCGACGGCACGACCCATGTGATCGCGCTCGATCCGGCCCTCGATGCCGAGGGCGTGCGCGCTGCGATCGACGCCAGCCCGGCGCCGGTTACCGCCCTGCTCGAGGACCGCGGGCAGGGGCGGCATCTGGTGATCCGGCGCGATGCCCTGCTGGAGCCGGGCCGTCTCACCGTGCTCGCGCACCCGGCGCTTGGCTTTGCGCGCGCGATCGAGGCCACGAGCCAGGCGATCGACAGCACGCTCGGCCAGGCGGTCGAGGCGTTCTTCGCCGGCGGCGGCCGGCGCGCCTATGTGATCCGTCTCGGCGATCCGCTGCCCTATCTCCAGGGTCGCGAGAGCCGCCTGCTGCAGCTCGTGCGCCTGATCTACGGCGAGCCCACGGACGCACAGCGCGAAGCGGTGAGCGCCGGACACCTGCCGATGCCGCCGGTTCTGCCCTCGCCACGCCTCGAGGCGCAGAGCTGGTACGGGCTTGCGCATCTGTTCGGCCTCGACGATGCGACCCTGGTCTGCCTTCCGGACCTGGCGGAGCTGGTCTGCCCGCCACCGGCGGCGCTGCCCGCCGATCCGCCGGGACCGGCGCCGCGCGCGACCTTCGAGCGCTGCAGCGCGCCTCTGCCCGCCGTTCGGCCGAACGCGGCGCGCACCTTGCCGGCGCCGCGCTGCGACTGGGAACGGCTACCGGATCTGGGTCGAGGCGCTGCGCCGGCCGCTGGCCCTGCTGCGCGCCCATGCCCGCGACAAGCTGCTGCTGGCATGCCTGCCCACGCCCGAAGACGAGCTGCGCCTCGACGCCGTGACAGTGGGCCTCGCGCCCGCTGCCGCCGGTGGCGAGGCGCCGCTCGCGAGCGCTTTCCTGCAGCTCGCTGTACCCTGGCTCGCCACCGCCGAATCCGAGCGCATGCCGGGCGGGCTGATGCCGGCCGACGGCGCGCTCGCCGGCCTTCTGGCGCGCAACGCCCTGGAGCGCGGCGCCTTTCGCAGCGCCGCCGGCCGTCCCGTGCCCGCGTTCGATCTGGGGCCCGCCCCGACGCTCGCGGGCATGGAGCAGCTGAGCCCGTTCGTGCGCACGCCACGCGGCATCGAGCTCGCCGCCGACCACACCACGAGCGATCTCCTGGAATGGCGCCCGGCGGCGGTCAGCCGGTTGCTGGCGCTGGTGGTCCGCGCGGCCCGGCGCCTGGGCGAGACCAGCCTGTTCGAGCCTTCCGGCGAGCGCCTGTGGCGCGACGTCGAGGTGCAGCTTGCGAGCCTGCTGCGGCGCGTGCACGGGCTGGGCGGCCTTGCCGGCGTGGCACCCGAGGACGGCTTCGCCGTGCGCTGCGATCGCAGCACCATGAGCCAGGCCGACATCGACAATGGCCGCCTGGTCGCCGAGATCGTGCTCAATCCGGCCGTGCCGATCGAGCGCATCCGCGTCCGGCTGCCGCTCGACGGCTCGCAGCCGGTCGGAGCGCCGGCATGACCGACCCGCTGCTCCACGTCTTCCGGTTCCGCATCGACTTCTATGCCGACTACGTCGATGTCGGCGATCCGGAGGGCTACACGCCGGTCTGCTCCGGCCAGTTCTCGGAGTGCTCGGGCATCGAAGCGACCATGCAGCCCAAGGCGATCCGCGAGGGCGGACGCAACTACGGCGACCAGCAGCGCTCGGGCCGTGTGACCTTCGGCACGGTGATCCTCAAGCGAGGCGTCACGCCGAGCCAGCATTTGTGGAAGTGGTTCGATCTCGTCGCCGGCGGCAAGAGCGCGATCCGCCTGCACGCGCGCCTCGTGCATCTCGGCATGGGCCAGGACCCGGCCAGCCGCTCGGGCGTGCTCGAGTGGCAGATGCGCAACGCCCTGCCGACCAAGTTCCGGGCTGCGACCTACGATGCCACCGCGCGCGAGGTCGGCGTCGAGGAGCTGCACTTCGTGCACGAGGGCCTGCGGCTGCAGCAGGGAGCGGCGGCGTGAGCGAGTTCGCCAAGGCGGCGCTCACGGCCAAGACGGATCAGAGCGGCCGCGCGATCCCGGCGGCCGCGCGCCAGCCGCTCGAGGTCGACTTCAACCCCGAGACCCTGAAAGTCTCGATCACCAATGCCATGCAGGCCAACCGCGGGCGGCGCAAGAAGGAGCCGCCGCAGTTCGTGACCGACAGCACCGCCAAGCTCAGCGTCGAGCTGGTGTTCGACACCACGACCTACGGCTTCGACGTGCGCGAGATCACCTCCCAGGTCGCGCAGATGATGAAGCCCAGAGGGACCGCCCAGCAGCAGAAGAAGAAGAAGGGCATCCCCGCGATCGTGATCTTCGAATGGGGCACCTTCCTGTTCGAGGGCTACATCGAGAGCTTCAACGAGACCCTCGATTTCTTCGCCGCCGAAGGCGTGCCCCTGCGCTCGACGGTGAGCCTCTCGATCACCGAGCAGGATGATCCGTTCCGCGCCCCGAGCGGCGATGGCTTCTCCGACGTCGGCTTGTTCGACGAGGTGCTGCCGACGGCGGCACCTCCCGTGCCCGTGCCTGGCGATCGCAGCATCGACGACCTCGCACTCGCGAGCGGCGACCCGGCGGCGGCCGGCCGGATCGCCGCCGCCAACGGCGTCGAGAACCGCCGCTTCCCCGAGGTCGCTGCGCTCGCGCTGCCGGAGAGCGGCGGTCGGGCACCCACTGCCTTCGCAAGCCCAGCCGGCGGAGCCGGCATTGGCACGAGTGCAGGCTTTGGCGCAGACGCAAGCTTCGGTGCCGACGCAGGTGCAAGCCTGAGCGCCGGCCTCACGGGCGGCGCGAGCATCGGAATCTCCGCCGGCGCCGAGGCTTTTGCCGGCCTGAGCAGCCAGCTGTCGGTCGCGGCGCGACCGCGCATCGAGCTTTCTGCCGAGGTGCCGGCGGGTCTCTCGCTGAGCGCCGGGCTCGGCGCCGGCGCGGCGGCGGGTGCGGGCGTGCGGCTCGGCGGCAGCGCGCGCGCCTCGGCGAGCGCCAGCCTCAGTGCCGACGTCGGCGCATCCGCCAGCGTGCGCATCATCTTCGAGGAGAGCTGAGCCATGCCGATCGTGTTCGACGAGGTCGTCGGCGAGATCGAGCCCGATCCGGCCCCGGTCACCGCCGCGGAGGCCGAGCCGGCCGCCGGTGGCGATCAGCAGATCCGCACGCTGATCCGCGCGCTCGCCCGCGAGCGCTGGAAGCAGAACCGCCTGCACGCCCGCTAGACCCATGCCCGAGACCGCGCTCGCCCCCACGACGATCTACAGTGCCCGGCCCCTGATCGAGGTCGCGCGCCGGCGCCCCGACATCGTGCAGCAGCTCCTGCTGGCGATGGAGATGCGCGAGGCCGAGGGCGGCCTGTCGTCGCTGGAGCTGCGCTTCCTCAATGTCGCGATCCACGAGCGCGGCGGCGTCGACTTCGCCTTCGAGCATTCGGACACCGACCTGTTGGCGCTGGGCACGGCCATCCGCGTGCTCGCCGGCGACGAGGGCGATCCGATGGAGATCTTCGGCGGCGAGATCAGCGCGGTCGAGTTCGTGTTCGAGGAGGACGGCCAGCCGGAGCTTTGCATCCACGCCGAGGATGCGCTGATGGGCCAGCGCATGCGGCGCTTCACCCGCACCCATGCAGCAGGGCCGCTTTGCGACATCCTCGAGGACCTGGCGCTGGAGACCGGCCTGACGCCGACGATCCGCGGCCTCGCCAACCGCGTCGACATCCAGATCCAGCTGAACGAGAGCAACCTCGCCTTCATGCGCCGCCTGCTCGCCGACTACGACGCCGACATGCAGGTGGTCGGCGACCGGCTGCACATCGCACCGCGCAGCGACGTCCAGCGCGGCAGCCTCACGCTCACGATGGGAGGCCAGCTCAATCGCGTGCGAATCTGCGCCGATCTCGCCGATCAGGTGACGAGCGTCACCCATGCGGGCTTCGATGTCGGCCAGGGACGGCCGGTGTCGGCCGAGAGCACGCGCGGCGGTCTCGGTCCCGGCAGGGGCCGGTCCGGCAGCGACTTTCTGCAGGAGGCGTTCGGGACGCGCGCCGAGCATCTGGGCGATCGGGCGGTCCACGACCAGGCCGAGGCCGAGGTCCTGGTCGCCGCCGCCTATGCCAGGCGCGCGCGCCGCTTCGTCACGCTCGAGGCAACCTGCGAGGGCAATCCGGCGCTGCGGGTCGGCACCCACGTCACGATCGAGGGCGTCGGGCCGCGCTTTGCCAACACCTACTACGTCACGAGCACCTGCCACCGCTTCGACCGGTCGGTCGGCTACCAGACCGACTTCACCGCCGAGTGCGGCTACTTCGGAGGCTGACGATGCCCGAGGGCCTCCGCGAGATGCTGCAAGAGGCGATCTGCCTCGCCGAGGTGGTCTCGGTCGACGATCCCGAGGGCCTCGACCGGGTCGAGGTCGAACTCTTCGGCCGGACCGGCTTTCGCAGCCAGCCCGGCACCCTTTGGGCGCGGGTCGCGGTGCCGTTCGCCGGCGCGAGCCACGGCGCCTTCATGCTGCCCGACGTCGGCAGCGAGGTCCTGATAGGCTTCCTCCAGGGCGATCCGCGCTATCCGGTCGTGATCGGCTCGCTCTGGAATGGCCGCGCCCGCTCGCCCGAGCAGCTCGGCGGCGCCGGCGATGCGATCGATCGCTGGACCCTGGTCGGCAAGGCCGGGACCCGCATCGCAATCGAGGAGCCGGCCAGCGGCCAGCCCAAGATCAGCCTCAGGACGCCCGGCGGCGTCACCGCCGAGCTCGAGGATACCGGCGGCGGCAAGCTCGTCTGCCGCGCCGCCGGCGCGACCGTGACCATGGACTCGAGCGGCGTGAAGATCACAGCACCGGGCCAGGTCGAGGTGCAGGGCAGCATGATCAAGATGAGCGCCGGCATGGTCACGGTCGACACGGCGCTCGCCTCGTTCTCCGGCATGATCAGCTGCAACGTCCTGCAGGCCAGCACGGTGATCAGCGCCACCTACACGCCGGGGGCCGGCAACGTATGGTGAGCCACGCCACGATCCTCAAAGGTGCGGCGCTCGCCGGCGGTGGACGCGGCACGCATCTGCCGCCGACCATCCTGCGGCTCGACCGGCCGGACTTCGTGCCGCATCTGTTGAGCGAGCTGCAGAGCATGCAGGGCCGTGGCCGCCTCGCCGCGGCGGTGCAGGACCGCGCCGAGCCGCTGGTCCCGGTCAAGCTCGAGCAGCCCGTGCACCGCGCCTTCAACCTCGTGCTGACGGATGCGCTGTGCCTCGTGCCCGGCGAGCCGCGCGTCGACCCCGCGAGGATCGAGAGTGCCGGGCTGGTGGTGCGGCGCGAGGGGGCGGCGGGCCTGGAGGGTTGGCTGAAGCGGGACGGCCGCGCGCTCGGCTGGCAACCGCTGCCGGGCGGCATCGGCGATGCCGACAGCACCTACGACCCCGACCCCGGGCGCAGGCGCGCTCGCAAGCTCGGCGCCAATGGCCAGCTGCTGCGCCGCCTCGACAGCCTGCCCGGCGAGGCCGACGCGCTCGCCGAGGACACCTCCCCGCTGTTCACGGCACCGCCCGAGGTCGCCAATGCCACCGGCCGCACCCTGCTCTACGGCTTCGTTCCCGTCTCGAGCAGCGAGCGCCAGGAGGATGCGCCACCGCCGCCGCCATTTGCCCAGGCCGATGTTGCCGACCGCGTGCCATCTCTGCTGCGCGCCGATCGGGCTGCCGCCGACGTGCCGCCGGCGGGTGCCAACGTCAGCGTGACCCAGGCTCAGGTGCGACCCGAATCGCTGCCCGACAGCGGCGGCGTGCGCGCCCTGGTCGACGCCCTGAACTATCTCGCCCAGGAAGCCGGCGCCTTCACCGGCGAGGCTTATGCCGCGCCGCTCGCCGCCGTGCTGCGTGGCGTCTCGCTGACCGGTGCCGCGACCGACAACCTGTTCGACCTCCTGGCGCTGGCCTACGCGGTCCTGATCGAGCGGCGCGAGGATGCTGGTGCGACCGCCGTCGAGATGCCGGACGCTCTGGCCTCGGCTGTCACAGGCGAACTTCGAGCGGCTGGTCGAGGCGATCCATGCCGCGATGGTCGCGCGCTGGCAGCGCCTGGCGCCGGCGGCGGCGCGCTTCGACCAGGCGGATGCTCGCTACCAGGTGCGCTGCTTCATCCGCGTCGATCCCGGCGACGGCTGCCCGCCACGGATCGTCTGGAGCCCGCCCTCGCCCGCCTTCACCATCAAGCCCTGGTACGAGAGCGGCGATGCGCCGCCGATCCAGATCGAGCTGCCGGCGCTTACCCCCGCGCGCATGCGGGATCTCAAGCCGAACGTCGCCTTCAAGGTGCCGCCCGAGATCCAGCAGTTCATGGACAAGCTCAATCTGCAGGGCCTGCTCGACGGCGAGGCCAAGAAGAAGGCCGGCGTCAAGTTCGGCATGATCTGCGGCTTCAGCATCCCGCTGATCACGATCTGCGCGTTCATCGTCCTCCAGATCTTCCTCGTGCTGCTGCACATCGTCTTCTTCTGGCTGCCGTTCATCCGGATCTGCATCCCGTTCCCGGCGGTCACCAGCGAGAGCGAGGAAGGCGGCTCGTGAGCGCCACCCGCCCGAACCGCCATCTGCCGGCGCCGCCGACCGGCTGGCCGCTGCTGCCGGTGCCGAAGGACGGTTCGCTGGACCATCCGGCGCTCGACGACAGCGTGCGCCAGATGATCAGGGTGATTCTGCTCACCCGTCCGGGCGAGCAGCTGCTGCATCCGGAGTTCGGCGTCGGCCTCGAGCAGTTCCTGCACGGGCCGAACACGATCACGACGCGCCGACGGATTCGCGATGCGATCGCGGCCGGGCTGGAGCGCTTCGAGCCGCGCATCACGCTCGATCGGATCGAGGTCGAGCCCGATCCGGATCGTGCCGACCGGCTCGACGTCGCGATCGCCTACCGGCTCCGCCGCACCGGCCAGCCGGCCGCCGTCAATCTCGCCGTGACGCTCGAGGCCTGAGCCATGCCGATTCCGCGCTACATGCTGGCGGATCTCGATGCCCAGGCTCTGGCCCAGGAGCTGGTCCGGCGCATCCCGGCGCACACGCCCGAGTGGCGCAACCCGCGCGTCGGCGATCCCGGTCGCACGCTGATCGACCTGTTCGCCTGGCTGGCCGAGACCCTGCTTTATCGAGTGAACCTGATCCCCGAGCGGCAGCGCCTGGAGTTCCTGCGCCTGCTCAACATCCCCCTGCGGCCGGCGCAGCCGGCAAGGGCGCTGGTTCAGCTACGCATGGCGAACCCCGATCAGACCAACCCGGTGCCGGTGCCGCGCGGCACGCCGGTGGTCGGGCCTGTCGCGTTCGAGACAGTTGGCGACATCACCGTGCAGCCGCTCGAAGGCCGCGTCTATCACAAGCGCCGGCCGAGCGACGACGAGCGCGATCGCCTGAGCGAGGTATTGCTCGGCCTCGAGGCGATCTACGGCATCGCCGTCGGCAGCCCGTACGTCACGACGCCCCTGTTCGCGGCTGGCCTCGCCGACGCCGGTGGCATCGATGTCCTGGGCGAGAGCGTCGACGAGGCGGTTTGGATCGCACTTCTGGCCGCGACGCCTGCAGCCGTGCCGGCGGCGCGGCGCGCCTTCGAGCAGGAACCCGTGATCCTGAATGTCGGCATCGTGCCGCGCCTCGTCGTGCCCGATCCCGACCCGGGCGGGCCGCCGCCGGCACCCTTGCCGCGGCTTTGGGAATGGGAGATCACGAGCGCGCGGCCGACCGCCTCGGGCGCGGTCGACTACATCACCCTAGAGGTCGAGCGCGACGATACCCAGAGCTTCGCCAAAGAGGGCGTGCAGCGGCTGCTGCTGCCGCCGGCAACCGATATCGGCCTGCCGCCCAACGACGTCGACGACGACGTGCGCGCAGGCGTGGGCGATCGGCCGCCGCGGCTGGACGATCCGGACGCTGCGGCGCGCCTCCTGACCTGGCTGCGCCTCCGGCCAGTCGGCAGCGGCAGCGCGCTGCCGCTCTCATGGCTCGGCACCAATGCGGTCGCGATCGACCAGCGCAAGACGCTCCGCGATACCGTGGTCGGCACCGCGCCCGGCACCGCCGACCAGGTGGTGCAGCTGCCGGCGACCTCGATCGAGGAGAGCAGCCTTGCGCTCGAGGTGACCGAGGGCGGCCGCGGCTTCGTCGCCTGGCGGCGGGTCGACGATCTCGGCGCCTGCGGGCGCGACGACCGCTGCTTCGAGCTCGACCCGGAAGCCGGCACCGTGACCTTCGGCGATGGCGTGCGCGGCAGGCGCCCGGAGGCGGGCGCACGCATCCGCATCGCCAGGCTGCGCGCCGGCGGCGGCCGTGCCGGCAACCTGCCGCCCGGCAATCTCGCCGCGATCCAGCACCCGCGCCTCGCCTGCGCCCAGCCGGCGCCGGCGACCGGCGGCGAGGACGCGGAGACGCTGCCGGCGGCCGAGCGGCGCATCACGCAGGTGCTGCGCCACGCCAATCGCGCCGTCACGGCCGACGACTACCGAGCGCTCGCCTTCGAGACGCCGGGCGTCGCGCTCGGGCGCGCCGAGGTGCTGCCGCGTTTTCGGCCGTTCCAGCGTCGTTTCGACAGCCCGGGCACGGTGAGCGTCATGGTCCTGCCCGACAAGGCCGTGCCCAAGCCGCCCAACCCGCGCCCGGACCGCAACCTGATCGAGCGGGTACGCGCCCATCTCGACGCGAGGCGCCCGCTCGCCACCGAGCTCTACGTGATCGGCTGCGAGTACCGCCCCCTCGGGGTCAGCGTCGCGATCGGCATCCGCGAGGGTGCTGCGCGCGACCAGGTCGTGAAGGCGGTGCGCGAGACCCTGCACGGCTATCTCTGGGCCCTGCCGCCGGGCGGGCGCGACGGCTCTGGCTGGCCGCTCGGCCAGGCGGTGGTCAACCTCGAGCTCGAGGTGATCGTGGCCCGCGTGGCCGGCGTGCGCACCACCCGCGGCGTCAACCTTTTCAGCCGCGATACGAGCGGCTTTCGCCTGCTCGCCGAGGACCCCGCTTCGCGCACCCAGCGTCTCGCGCTGGAGCCGTGGCAGCTGCCCGAGCTGCTGCAACTGACCGTGGCGGTCGATGCCGACACGGCGCCCGAGAGCCTGGCCCTCGAGCGGCCGGTCGGCCAGGACGCCGTGCCGATCCCGGTCGTGCCGGAGGTCTGCTGATGGATGCGAACCAGCAGCGCTTCTGGCTGATCGCCGCACCGGAGCAGTTCCGGCTGAGCGGCACCGGCGCGCAGTGGGACGCCTCGCGCCGCGTGCTGCGCCTCGCCTCGCGCGCGCCGCATCGAGGGGCTGACCAACGATCGCACCGCTGCCCGCGCGCTGAGCGACGGGCCGCCGATGGCGATCGATCCGTTCGGCACCTGGGCGCGCGCGTTGGAGAGTCGCGACCAGGTGGTGGTCGGCGGTATCGCCGAGCCGGAGCTGCCCCTGGAGCCGGGCCTCCTGGCAGAGGAGGAAATCGCCGACTTGGCGCTCGCCGCCAACGGCATTCTCTATCTGGCGCTGCGCCGGACGGACGGCACGGGGCGCATCCTGCTGGTCGATCGACGGGAAAGGTTCGACCCGGCGGCGATCGAGCTCTGCGGCCTTCAGCGCAGACC
Organism: uncultured Alphaproteobacteria bacterium; assembly: GCA_963753315.1. Lineage (GTDB taxonomy): Bacteria > Pseudomonadota > Alphaproteobacteria > Geminicoccales > Geminicoccaceae > DASUGG01. The sequence continues at coordinate 28,020 of CAVWCI010000022.1, read as the reverse complement.
GGCTCGCGGTCGCCGCCGACGGCCGGATCTGGGCGCTCGATCGCGCCGCGGGGACGCCTGGCGCTGGTCAAGGGCGCACCCCTGCCACGCCTCGCTGAGCGCTGCCTTCGCGGCCGACACTTTCCGGCCGAGCGAGGAGAACCTCGATCCGCCGCGCCTCGAGCTCCTGCCCGAGGTCGACTTCGCACCGGGACGCCAGATCCTCGCCTGCGCCGCGGACGAGCGCGGCCTCGTGGTGCTGCTCTGGCCCGTGGACGGGCCAGTCGAGCTGCAGCGGATCGAGCACGGCCGCGCCATGCCGCCGATCGCACTCGAGGGCGTGCCGGCGGCTTTCGATGTCGGCTGGCTCGGCGGCGATCGCTTTGCCCTGCTGGTGGTCGATGAGGACGAGGCGCTGGCGATAGCGCTGCCCGCCGACGAGGAGCCACCGGCGAGCGTTGCGACCTTGGGCGATCGCTATCCCCTGCTCCGCTGGCAGCCCGGGCGCTTCGCGAACGGCTTCGTCACTCCGGTGCGCTACCAGTCGACCGAAGGAGGCGGGCTCCGGCCGCGACCGCTGCACAGGCTGTCGCTGCCGAGCACCGCGACCCGCGCACTGGTGCCGGTCGAGCCGGTCGACGGCGGTGCGAGGGAAATGGTCTGGCACCGGCTCTATCTCGAGGCCGTGCTGCCGCCCGGCTGCGGGCTGCGCGTCTGGCTGGCCGCGGCCGATACCCCGGCGGCGCTCGACGACCTGCCCGAGGACGCCTTCCATCCGCACGATTTCGGCCGCCTGCCGAGCCTGCCGGGCGACATCGCGCGCGGCGTCTGGCTCGACCAGGCCTCCGAGCTGGCGTTCCATGACGGCGTTCTCGACTGCCCGCGGATACGCGATCGCGTCGGCCTGTTCACCTGCCTGATCGAGCGCCCGGGCCATGTGGTGCGGGCGCTGCAAGGCCGTTTCCTGGCGATGCGGCTGGAGCTTTTCGGCGACGGCCAGGCCGGCCCGCAGATCGCGACGCTGCGCGCCTACGGGCCGCGCTTCTCCTATCGCGATCGCTATCTGCCGGAGCTGTACCGTGAGACCGCGGACGGGTCTGCGGTCGGAGCGGCGAGCGGCGCCGACTTTCTCGACCGTTTCCTTGCCCTGTTCGAGAGCGTGCTGACCCCGCTCGAGGACCAGGTCGCGGCGAGCTGGCGCCTGACCGCGCCGGACACAGCACCAGCCGAGGCGCTCGACTGGCTCGCCGGCTGGATCGGCCTGTCGCTCGAGCCAGGGCTCGAGGAGCATCAGCGGCGCCGCATGATCAGGCGGGCGACCGCGCTCTACCGGCAACGCGGCACGCTCGCCGGCCTCGCCGGCATGCTCGACGTCGTGAGCGACGACGGCGTGCGCCGCGGCGACCTGGTGATCGTCGAGCAGTTCCGCCTGCGCCGGACGCTCGCCACGATCCTCGGCGCCGACCTCGCCGACGAGGACGATCCACTGACCCGGGGCGTCGCGGTCAGCGGCAATTCCTACCTCGGCCGCACCTTCCATCTGGGCGCCGATGAGCAGCGCGAGTTCCTGGCGCTGTTCCGCCCCGAGGCGATCGAGAGCAGCGCGGAAGCGAGGCAAGTTGCGGAGCTGCTGGACAGCTTTGCCAACCGGGCGACCGTGCTGGTGCATCGCGAGATCGAGGAGGACCGGCTGCGGCTGATCCGCCGGCTGGTCCAAGAGCAGAGTCCGGCGCATGTCGAGACCACCGTGCTGATGGCGGGCCGGCCGCTGATCGTAGCATTGTCCTCCTTGCTCGGCGTCGACAGCTACCTGCGCGCGCAGGCGCCGCGGCCGGGCGCGCAGGTGCAGTCTAGTCGTCTCGGCGGCGCGTTCCTGCGCGATGCCGCCAGTCTCGATCCGCGGGTTGAGGGAGACCGTGCATGAGCGCGTTCGACGACGATCTGATGCCCGATCTCACCGCCGAGCGCGTCTTCTACGCCGCCGGCGCGCTGCTGACCGAGGACGATTTCCGCACCGAGCAGCGCTACCATCGCGGCCGGCTCGGCCGCGTCTTGGCCTATCTGCACGGCGCCGGCACGATCGCGGGCCTGGGCGTGCGGGTCGAGCCCGAGGAGGGCGAAGGCGCCGAGATCAGGGTGAGCCCGGGGATCGCAATCGACCGGCTGGGGCGCCTGATCGAGCTGCCCTACGAGGCCTGCCTCGGCATCGCCCGCTGGTACGAGCAGCAGCTCGAGAGCGAGCTGGCGCGCGATCGCCTGAGCGCCGCTTTCCGCGAAGGTGCGGGCGGCGCGCCCGATCACATCATCGTCGACGTCTTTGCTCGCTTCACCGCCTGCGAGCGTGAGCCGCAGCCGGCCTTTGCCGACACGGGCGCCGACAACCTGAACGGCATCCAGCCCTCCCGGATCCTGGATGCCGTGCGCCTGTCCCTGGTCCTGCGCCATCGCGACGACGATCTGGCGGCGATCAGCCCGCGTCCCGAAGGACCTGAGACGGTCGACGCCGACGGCATCCGCCGCTTCAAGCGCGAGCAGCTCTGGCAGGCGCTGCAACTGGAGCAGCAGGACCCGCCCCGCCTGCCGCTCGGGCCCGAGCACGTCCCGATCCTGCATGACGGCAGCGAGATGCTGCTCGGCCGCGTGCGCATCCCCTCGCTGCGCGAGCCGGACGAGCTGCCGCGGTTCGACCCCAACCAGCCGGCCCGCTTCGACGAGGATGTGCGGCTCTACACCTACTCCGGGCGCGAGCTGGCCCTCCTCCATGGCCTCGACAGGTGAATGCCATGTCACCCCTTTCCCTGCGCCGACCCCGCATCCGGATCGACACGCTTGCCCGCGAGGCGCCCAAGGCGCTGCTGGTCGACGAGCGCCGGGCCAGGCCCTTGTGGTTCGATGGCCAGTTCCTCACGGCAAGCACCTTCAATCGCGAGCAGACCTATGTCCTGACCCGCCAATCCGACCTCGCGCTCGCGACCGGCACCGGCGTGATCGAGGGCCTGCAGGTCGAGCGGGTCGGCAACAGCCAGACCGCGCTGCTGGTCCGACGCGGCCAGGGCCTGGCCGGCAATGGCGAGCCCCTGGTCGTGCACGAGGACCTGCGCATCGATCTGGCCGACATACCGCTGCAGCGCATGCTCGATCAGGCGACCGGCCTCGCCGCCGAGCCAGGACCGCCGCCGCAGAGCCGCAGCGGCCTGTTCGTCCTGGGGCTGGCCGCCCTGGAGTTCACCTCCAACCCGATCGGCTCCTATCCGACCCACCTCGACGGCGAGCGCTCGCTCGAGGACAGCCTGATCAACGAGGCGGTGCTGGTCACGCTGATCCCGTTCGCGCTGCGCGGCACGCTGATGACGCCGGGCATGCGCCGCGCCCAGGCCGCCGAGAGCATTTTTGTCGGCGGCGGCGAGCCGGAGCTGCCAGCGGGCGTCCTGCCGCTCGCCGCGCTCGAGCTTGCCAGCAACACGATCACCTGGCTGGACCAGGAGCTGGTGCGGCGCGAGGCGGCGGTCGGCCACAGCGACGTCCTCGGCCTCGGCATCGCGCCGGAACCGCGCCGCGCCGCGCATGTACGCCAGTACCATGCCATGCTCGACGGGATCGTCGAGGCGGCCCCCGAGGCCGCGGGCTTCGCCGCGAGCGAGCATTTTCGGGCGCTGCCGCCGGTCGGCCGTCTGCCGGCGGCGAGCGTCGGCTTCACCGAGCAGCCGGGCAGCACCACGCCGGTGCTGACCCAGAGCTTCTTGCCGTCGGCCATGCCGGCCGTGCTCTCGCTGATCCCCGAGGACGAGCTGCCGGCGCTGGTCGAGGAGGCGCTGCTCCTGCCGCCGATCCCGCTCGGTGCCGACGAGGCCGTGCTCGCCGCGACGCCGGTCATGATCTTCGTGCCGGTCGCCCGCGCCGCCTTCGAGGAGACCTTGCGCCAGCTACGCGGCGGCGAGCGCGCGCTGCCGCCACGGGTGAACCTCGGGCTGGCGCCGCTCAAGCCCATGGACCTGCTCGAGGCGCTGGTCACGCCTGCTGGCCGCAAGACGGAACCGGCCTTGTCGGTGCTCACGGACGAAGGCTGGCGGGCCCTGCTCGAGGGTCGGCGCTATCTCTGGTTTGCGCGCGGCCGGCAGATCGCGCCGCGCGACGAGCTGTTCGGCGTGACCTCGCCGTTCCGCCTGCCGAGCGAGCTGCCGGACGAGCCAGAGGAGCCGAGGAGCCGGAGGAGCCAGAGGAGCCGGAGGAGCCTGGCCAGCCCAGCGGCCCGGATCGCAACGAGCTCGAGCGCAGCGTGCGCCTCTGGGCCGCGAACGTCGGCGAGGAGCAGGCGCTGCTCGATCTTCGCGAGCGCAGCAACGACGTCGGCCGCGAGCGCGTGCATGAGCTGCTCGGCGACCTGATCAAGCGCGGCAACGACCTGCTGACGCGGGGCGCCATGTTCGAGCTGCAGCAGATCGAGAAGATCAACGGCACCACGATCGGCCCCGTGCAGCGACGCTTCGCCATTGCCGAGCTGGGCCAGGGGCTCGCACGCATGACGCCGAGGCTGCTGGGCGACGCTACCGGTCAGCCGGGCTTCCAGCTGCGCCTGCTGACGGTCGGGGATCAGAGCCTGGAAGTGATCAAGGTGATCCGCGAGATGACCGGGCTCGGGCTGCGCGAGGCCAAGGCGATCGTCGACAGCGTGCCGAGTGACGTGCCGATCGGTGCCATGGACAGCGACAGGCTGCGAGGCTTCATCGCGCAGCTGCGCGCGCTCGGCGCCCGCACCGAGGTGCTGACCGGTGGAGACGGAACGACGACTGCCCCCCGCCGAGGTCAGGCGGCGAAGCCTGCTCATGATCGCGAGCATGGCGTTGCCCGAGCTCGACGAGATCGGCCGCAAAGCAACGGCCGAGGTCTTCGAGGAGTTGATGCCGAAGCTGGTCGACGTGGTCGCCGACAGCACCACCAAGCCCGAGGCGCTGCGCGAGGTGGTCCTGGCCTTCCTGCGCCGGGCGCAGGGGTGAGATCGATGCGCGTCACCCGCACGCCCACTCTGCCCAAGGGCTCGCGTGCCCTGGCCAGCGCGCCGCCCCTGACGCCGCATGTCGACCCCGCCACGGCCCTGCAGCGCCTGCGCCATCACGCCGGCCGCGCGCTCACCAGGCAGGCGCTCGACGGCGAGCAGCGCTATCGCGATGCCCATGTCGCACTGGCCGGCCGCCGGCTGTCGGCGGGGGTCGTTGCCGGCCTGCGGATCAGCGCGTCCGACGGGACGGACGGCAGTCTGCTCATCCTCGGGCCCGGGCGCGGCCTTTCGGCGTCGGGCCACGATGTCGTCGTGCGCGGCGAGCTCGTGGTCGCGGTCGACGATCTGGCGGTGGTGCCGGACAGCGCCGAGGACGTGCCGCCCCGAGGCGTGGGCGTGCTGCTGCTGCAGCCGGTGGTGGTCGAGCGGCGCAGTCCCGAGGACCCGGCCGATCGCGAGCGCGCGTTCCGCGATCCCTGCCCGATCGATCCGAGCGCGCTGGCGTTCGACGAGTTCCAGCTGCTCGACGGCGCGCGCCTCGCCTTCCACCCCTGGCCCGCCGACTGGCCGGACATGGCCGATCCGGCCGAAGCGGCGCAGCGCCGCAACCTTCTCGCCTACCAGATCTACCGGCGCGAAGCGGAAGGCGGGCCGGCGGCGTTGCCCTGGACGACGCACGGCATCCCGCTGGCCCTGGTCGCGATCGACGCCGAGGGCCGGGTCGCACTGCTCGATCGCGCCGCCGTGGTGCGGCGTGGCGGCGTGCCGCCGCGCATCCAGGTCGATGCCGGCCACGGCACGCCGTTCCTCTGGCAGGCGCGGCTCGAAGGCCTGATGGCGCACGCCGCCGAGCTCGCCCAGGCCGGCTGGGACGGCCGCGATGCCGCTGCGACCTTCCGCCACCTGCCGCCGGTCGGCATCCTGCCGCGCGTCGCCTGGGACAGCGAGGCGTTCTTCCCCGATACCTACCGCCAGGCGCACGCGCCGGTGCCGCTCGAGCAGCTCGATCTGCTGCTCGAGGCGGCGGCCGGTCTCGCCCCCTTCGACCTGACCGTGCCCGACACCGTGAAGTGGCTGGTGCCTGTGCCACAGGCGGTCTTCGAGCCCAAGCTTCTGCAGAACGAGCGCATCGACCCGGCATTCGAGAAGCAGCGCCAGGCCCTGCTGCGGGGCGTCGCGATCGAGCGCGCGCGCCGGCGCGAGCTGCGTGAGATGGCGGATGTCGCCGTCGCGCTGGTCGACGTCACGCGGGTGCCCGCCTTCGACGACGAGGACGCGCTGCCCGACGAGGGCCGGATTCCACCGCCGCCGGAGAGCCAAGTGCCGCCGGTGACTTTCTGGGACATCAAGGCGAAGGATACCTTCGAGCAGTTCATGAGCAAGGCGCCGCTGGATGCGCTGAGCGAGGAGGAGCGCGCCCAGCTGGTCCTGTCGCGGCCGCAGTTCGAGGGCCTGCAGCCGTTCGCCGCGCGGCTCAGCCGGCGCGTCGATGCCGCCGACGACGCGGTCAATCTCGGCTTCATCCGCCTGCAGACCGACATCTATCGCCTGCGCCAGATCATGCTCACCAACGAGGAGGCGACCAAGCTTGCCACCTCGCCGGTGCTGGCGACCATCGCCAAGGGCGAGACCAGCTACGCGATCAACGAGGCGATCCAGTCCTACTTCGCGACGACGCGGCGCGTCTTTCGCGACACGGGCGGCCTCGCCGCCATGGAGCAGGCGGACAGCGCGCCGACGGCGACCGCACCGCAGGTCGCGCGCATGCTCTCGCCGAGCGCTGCGCTGCTGGCGTCGAGCGCGCTGACCAGCGCGCCGCTGACCGCGACTCTGGCCGCCCGTCCGATCGCCGACACGGCGATCGCCCGCCCGGTCGACTTCAGCGCGATCCTCACCGCCACGCGCCGGGCCAAGCTCGCTGTGCCCCAGGTCAACAAGGGGATCGGCCTGAAGGTCGCGATCGCCGGCGAGGCGAAGGACTTTCGCACCACCACCGTTGCGGACCGTCTGGCGGTCTCGGCGGCGACCGAGGCCAAGAGCTACGCCGTCAAGACCAAGGCCGACATCGTCGCGGGCGTGCAGGCGCTGGAGATCAACAAGGCTGGCCTCGAGGCGCCGGTCGGCCCGGCTTACGTGGCGGTGCTCAATGCCGACCAGCTGACCCAGCTCATGCGGCAGGTCGCCAGCATCGCCGAAGCACCGGCGATCATCAGCGCCCGCACCCTGCAGCTGTCCGGTACCGAGAGCGACGGCACGTTCCGGGTCGACCTGGGGCCGCTGACGACCGCCGAGCTGGCGAGGCTGCGCGCCGTCCTGCCGCGACCGGACGCCCCGAGCCCCATCGCGGCCCTGCGCGCGGCGATGGACGCCGCGCTGAGCAGCGCCGGCGGCGCCGCGCATCGCCGCCAGCTCGACGATCCGACGCTGCCCGGGCTGATCCTGGCCGGCGCCTTCGATCCCGATCCGGTGGACGGCGACGAGGCCGCGTTCTTCTCGGTCGCGGTGGCGACGCTGGAGAGCGCGGTCGCAATCCTGCGCGTGGTCGAGGGCCGGATCGAGGCGCTGCGTGCGGTCGTGGAGCACTGCCAGAGCACGCTGGACGCGCTGGGCGAGATCGTGGACGGCTGGCAGTCCGAGCTCGCGACGGTCGATCGCGATCTCGCCGAGCGGCGCCACGACGTCCGGGTCGCCGATGCGCTGATCGCCGAGGAGCGCGCGCGGATCGCTGCCGTGAATGCGCGCCGCAAGGAAATCCGCGACCAGCACGTCCGTTTCGTCGCCTATGCGCGCCCGCGCACCGTCTCCTTGCACAGCCGCGCGAGCGTACCCACGCGTCCGCTTGCCGGTGTGCTCGCCGATCCGGTGCCTGCCTGCCTGCTCGACGATGTCGAGCCGCCCGAGGCCCTCGTCGAGATGCTGGCGGTGCTGCGCGACGTGCCGCTCGCCTGGCTGCCGGCCATGCGCTCGCTGATCGCGTGCCTGGACCGCCCGGCGCTGCTCGACAAGGTCTACGTGCAGGTGAAGCTGCGCGCCCAGCTCAAGCTCGCTGCCGCCGAGCGTGAGCCCCAGCGCCGCGATGGCATCGATGCCGGGGCGCCGCGCGCGCTCGCCGCCGTGACACGCCTGCTCGGCACCTATCGCGATGTCGGCCGCGCTTTTCAGCGCGCCCGCCTGAACCTCGATCTCGCGAGCCAGGCCAGGCTCGGCTGGGAGGAGCGCCGCCGGCGCGCCGAGCAGGAGCTGTCGCTGAACGACCTGATCGAGAGCGGCGGCCGGCCCGACCTGGTGCGCCGCGCAAGCGTGGAGCTCGAGCAGGTCGAGCGGGTCGCGGCCTGCCTGTTGCAGCGCTTCGGCGAGGTCCCCGCGGCGACGCGGCTCGGCTGGAGCCAGGTGCTCAGCACGTTCGATGAGGCGCAGGATCTCTCGCGTCTCGACCGGTTGCCGGGCTGGCGCCAGCTCGATTTCGCGCTCGCTCGCGAGCTGGCGAGCCTCGTCATCTGGCTGTTCGGTCGCGTCGATCCGAACGTCGCGGAGGCGCGTACGCTGATCAGCGACCTGGTGCGCGTCTGCCTGCTGCTCGCCAGCCACGCGCCGGTCGACGAGATCGTCGCCGGCCATCTCGAGGCGGATGCTGCGGGCAAGGTCGGCGACCTGATCGACCTCGCCATCGATCGCGGCAAGCCGCGGATCGGCATGCGTGTTGCCATCTACCGCAAGGATCGGGTGATGCTGCAGGGTATCGTGCAGGATCTCGCCGGCCAGGCGGCGCGGGTGAAGGTGGTGCAAGCCGAGTCGTCGACCTTCCGGCTCGACCGGCTCGCCAAAGCACGCCTGTTCGCCGACCCGCGCAAGCTCGCCGCGCGGCTCTAGGCCCCGAGATGGCGGAGCTGCGCCAGATCAGGACCCTGCGCCTTCGCGCATCCCGGCGCGAGCAGGTGGCGCGGAGCGCGATCGCGCTCGAGGACGCGCTGCGCACGGCGAGCCTGCCGCAGATGCCGCGCGGCGCGATCCTGCTGGTGCGCCGCCTCGACCTCGGCCGGCTTTCGGCCGATGCGTCGCCGCAGTGGCTGAGCCGCCACATCGAGACGCGCCTGCACGCCCTGCAGCTGCCCCCGGTGCGTCCACGTCACGACGCGCCGTCGGCCGAGCTGGTCTGGTTCGCCGATCGCAGCGAGGCGCTCGCCGACCTCCTCGCGACGTCCCTGCACGGTACGCCGCGCGCCTGGTACTGGGCGGGCGTGCTGCCGGGCTGGCGTGCCAGCATGACCATGCGCGAGCTGCTCTCCCGTGTCCTGCGCCAGGCCGAGGTTGAGGCGGATGGGCCAGCGGGCGTCGCGGCCCTGCTGGACCGGCTGCTGCGCCAGGGCCGGCTCGACCTGGTCCTGGAGCATCTCGATCCCTGCCATGTCCACGCCCATCGCCGGCTCGGCTAGCACGCCCGCCGCGACGGCCCCGTCGACGCCGTCACGGCCGCAAGACATCGTCGGAGCACGCCCGGAGTCTGGCAAGCCGTCGGAGGTCGTGAGGGCCCCACCGCTGCGGCGCGTGACCGTGTCGCCGATCGCGAACGATGCCTGGCGGCCCGTGCTGACCAGATGGTTCCGGCGATGGGGTGCTGCCGATCGGCGCAGCCGCTGGCTGGCCGCGCATGCGCTGGTCGCGGTGCACGGGCCCGCCGCGGCGGCGCATGCCGACCGGCTGATCGCGCATCTTACAGGACCTGCTCCAGAGCCCCGGGCGGCCCCGACCCAGGCTCGGATCGATCGGCCCGTCCGTAGATCTTCCGAAAGGGCGCCGACCACCCCGCAGCGCGGTCCGCGGACGGCGGGCCCTGTCGCTGAGGCCGATGCGACGCTGCCCGAGCCCGAGCCGACGCGAGGCGCAGCACACGCGACGTCGCCCGAGGTTTTGAGTGATGCGCGCATGGAAACCTTACCAGCGGCGGAGCCCGACTGGCAGCCGAGCCGTCATGGCGGGCTGCTCCTGCTCCTGCCGGCGCTCGCCCGCCTCGAGATTGCCGAGGCCGATCCCGACGGCGATCTGTGCCTCTGTCTGCTGCATCGGATCGCCGACCGGCTGAGGATCCGCAAGGACGATGCGATCCGCCGGGCACTGCCCAAGCCGCTGCCGCGCACGGCGCCGCGCGCCTTCGTACCGCCGCAGGCGTGGCGCAGTCTGCTGCGCCTGCCGCACGGCGCCGATCTCGGCCGCGAGGACTGCCTGCTCGCCGCGTGCCAGCTGGTTCTGGCCCGCTTCCTGCGTCGCTACGCCCAAATCAGCCTGCGCCGGCTCGTCCGGCGTCCGGCGCTGGTGCATGCGACGCCGACGCATATCGACCTCTGCTTCGATGCGCGCTGGGTCGAGCTGGAGGTGCGGCTTGCCGGCCTCGATCTCGATCCGGGCTGGGTGCCCTGGCTCGGCCGCGTGGTCAGCTTCCACTACGACTACGAGGGGCGGCCGTGAGAGCGGAACCTCGCCCCGCCGGGGCGGCGCCCTGCCTGCGCGCCGTCGCGCTCGGCCTGCTCGCGCGCGCGCTGCCCATCCCCGATAGCCGGCCGGAGCACGCCCGAGGAGCGGTTTCTCTGGGCTCAGGCCTGGGACGCGCAGCCGCTGGAGCAGCTCGACGCCTGCCTGGCGGCGCCGGCGCCCGACGATCGCCGCCTGATCGCGCTGGCGCGGGATCTCGGCCTCAGCCGCCTCGAGCTGGTCGCCGCGGCCCTGGCGCGCGCCGTCGAGGACGATCCGCTCGTCGGGCGCGCGATCGCCCATCTGCAGGCGCCGATCGCCGGCTCGCGCCCCTGCTCTCGGGCTGCTGGCCCAGGTGCTGGCGCCGCTCGGCGACGGCGAGCCGCCGCTGGTCGGGCTGACGAGCGGGCGGGCGGTGGCCCTGGGAATCCTGGAGATTGGCGAGACCGCGCTGCCCTTGCCGGAGCGCACGCTGCGTCTGCCGGATGCGCTGGGCCTGGCGCTGGCAGGTGCGACACCTGACCTGCCCGGCGTCGAGCTGCTGGACGGCCCGCCGCCGTTTTTGCCGGATTCCCTGCGTTTCGAGGCACGCCGGCTCGCCGCCCTCCTGCGACGCGAGACCGGTCGGGGTGTCGCATTACGTGCCGGAAGTGGCGCAGAATTGCGTCAGGCGGCGCATGCGATCGCCACCGCGCTGGCGCGCACGGCGGCGCTGATCGACCCCGCCCGGCTGCCGGCCGGGCTCGGCCCGCTCTGTCGCCTGCTCGGCTGGCTGCCCGTGTTCCGGATGCGCGTCGGCCCCGGCGAGCGCCAGGCCCTGCCGCAGCTTCGCGGCCATGACGGGCCGCGCCTGGCCCTGCTCGGGCCCGACGGCCAGCTCGAGGATGAGGGCGAGCTGATCGACTGGACCGTGCCGCTGCCGAGCGCCGCGGAGCGGACAGCGCTCTGGCAGGCCGAGCTGCACGATGCGGCGCTGGCGGAGCGCCTGGGCGCCACCCAGCTGCAGGGCAGCACGCGGATCCGTGCGGTCGGCCGGCGCGCGCGCCTCAATGCCGAGCTTGCCGGACAGGTTGCACCGGGCGCCGACGAGGTGCGCGAGGCGGCCCTGGCCGAGGCGCGCGGCGGCCTCGATGCGCTGGCGCAGCCGATCGTCGATCACGTGCCCGACGACGCCCTGGTGGCGCCCGAGCGCCTGCAGGCGGAGCTGGCACTGCTCGGCGAGCGCTGCCGCCGGCGGGAGGGCCTGGCCGCGGGCCTCGGTCCCGCGCTGCAGGTGCGCTACCGGGTCGGCGTGCGCGCGCTGTTCACCGGCCCCTCGGGCACGGGCAAGACGCTCGCCTGCGCCTGGCTCGCGACCCGCCTCGGCCTGCCGCTCTACCGGGTCGACCTCGCCGCCGTGGTGAGCAAGTACATCGGCGAGACCGAAAAAAACCTCGCCGAGCTGCTGGCGCGCGCCGAGGCGGCCGACGTGGTGCTGCTGTTCGACGAGGCCGATTCCCTGTTCGGCAAGCGCACCGAGGTCAAGGATTCCAACGACCGCTTCGCCAACAGCCAGACCAACTACCTGCTGCAGCGGATCGAGACCTATGGCGGCATCGTGCTGCTGACCTCGAACAGCCGCACGCGGCTCGACCCCGCCTTCACGCGCCGGATCGACATGATCGTCGAGTTCCCCCTGCCCGGGCCGAAGGAGCGGCGCGGCCTGTGGCGGGCCCATCTCGGCAGCGCCCACAGCCTCGACCAGGCCCAGCTCAACCTCCTGGCGGCGAGCTGCAACCTCGCCGGCGGCGACATCCGCAACGTCGTGCTGGTGGCGGCCGTGCTGGCGAAGATCGAGCACCGTCCGATCCGCTTCGGCGACATCCGCGAAGGGCTCGCCATCGAGTATCGCAAGCTCGCCAAGGCGCTGCCGCCGGAGCTGGCGGGAGGCTGAGCCTTGCCACCGCCCGCACCCCTGCAGACGACCCGGCGCCCGCTAGCCCCGGCATCGAGCCGCAGGGAGCCGGCGACGCGTGCCTCCGGGGCGGGCATGCCGCGCTATCTTCAGGGTCGCGCGATGGGGGAGGAGACGAGGGTCCCCAAGCCACCCCTCACGCTCGCCGAGGTCGATCACCTGCTCGAGGACTACGAGGACCAGCTGGCCGAGCCGCTCTCGGCAGAGGATCAGCGCGTCCTCGTAGCGACGCGCGACCGTCTGCTCCGCCTCCGCCAGCAGCTCCTGAGCGGTCCGATGGCGACCGTCGACTGGTCACTGCTCGCAAGGGGGCCGCGCGGCACGCATCCCGCCGACTTCGGCACGGGCGTGCTCGGGCAGGAGCAGATCGAAGAGTTCTACCAGCGAATGAACGGCTTCACGGCGGCAGCCGAGATGCTCGGCGCGATCATGGATCAGATGGTCGCAAAGATCCGGCGCGAGCAAGACGAATGGTACGTATTCTCCGACCGCACCTTCACCCGCCCCGTGGTCCTCAAAGCTTACGCCGACGCCAAGGGCTTCGCAGGCCGCGCGTGGGACTTCTACAACCAGAACCTCGACGCCGATCCAGCGCTCGCGGGTCAGCTGCGCACCGATCTCGAAGAGCTCGATCGCAAGATCGCCGCCCTGCGCAGCGCTGTGCCGGCGCATATGGGAGCTGTCGAGCGCACGGCCCGGCGCTTCGTCGGCGGGGTCAAGGGGGCAGGCGGCGCGTTTCTCGGCTTCCTCAGGCTCGGTCTGATCGATTCCTGGGGGCAGTTCCTGTTCGAGGGTTCCGAGCGGCGGATCGCCGAAGCGCAGGAGGGCTTCGGCAACATGCTGGCGTCGATCGACGAGAAGGGGTTCACCAGCACGGTTTCCGACGCGGTCAAGGGCGGAATCGAGAACATCGAGCGAGCCGAGGCCCTCGGTTACCACACCCAGGCCGCCGAGATTTTCGGCTCGGGCGTGTTCGACGCCTACTTCCTGGGGCGAGGGCTGCTCTCGGGCGTCAAGGGCGGCCTGCAGTTCAGCAAGGCAGTCCAGGCCTACCGCGCCATGGGCGTGGCCGCGCCGGTGCGCCAGGCGATGGCCACCGCAGTCCGCGAGGCGGCGACCTTCCGGGGCGTCGGCGTGCACGGCGGCCGCGGGGTTTGGGGCTCGCAATATGGCATGGCCGGCATGGGCGAGACCGCCGTCGTCACGCGCGTGATCGACGCCGAGCGGGACCTGATCGCAAAGCACTGGCGCCCACCCGGCGAGGGAGGTTCGCAACAGGTGCTGCTGCCCGAGAGCGGCTCCGTGCCTCGTGTCGGCGCGGTCGAGCGCGCGCACATCAGCAGCTCGACGGCGTCGCCCTACCAGTCCGGCTTCCCGATGGGCGATATCCAGACCTACATCCTGGCCAACCCGCAGAACTTCCTCGTTGCCGGTCAGGGCGGCACGGTCGTCCGGGTGCGCGTGCCGACCCGCGGCCTGGTCGACGCCAATCGCATGCTGGTCGAGAGCGCGGGCCGCTCGGTCGCCGAGGTCTCGGCCATCGAGCGTGGCATGTTCGGGCGGGTCGCGCCGGAGCACCTGCGCCCAGGCACGATCCCGGAGTATCAGTTTGCCGGCAACGCCGGCGAGGCGCGGGTGTGGGTCGAGCAGCAGTTTGGCGTCCAGAACCGCGCGGCACTCCGCGTGTTCCGGCAGGAAGGCACGCCGTTCTACGAGTGGGAACAGCTGATGCTGGCGCCGGATCTCCGGCCCTACGTCATCGGTGCGGGCGCCAACCCGTTCGCCGGTCCGCAGTCCAGCCCGCTCCTGTTGTCTCCAGGAAGAACCCCAATCTACCACCCTGCGCTCAACCCCGCGACGGCGTACGGTCTGGCCAGAAGCTTCCCCGGGGGCTGGCGGGCTTTCCAGGGCTACGCGGACTGGCTGCGAGGCGGCACTGGCGCGGCGCGCGGCTTTACGGCCGCCGAGATCGCGGGCTTCGAACGCATGACCGTGCTCGGGGGCGGGCCGCTCCCCACACCCTGGGTCGCACCCTGGACCGGCGACGCCCCGACAACGGCCGCCGCATCCGCGCCCAGCGAGCAGGATATCGAGGGCTACATGATGTGGGCGGCCGGCGCGGGCGGGGCCGAGGGCGAACTGCTCGGCGGCGGCCCCACAGCAGGCGAGCGCGGTGTGCCAGGCGCTCAGGCGGCGCCGAGCGCGCAGGCCTCCACCCGGTCGGCCGCGCTCGCTGCCGAGGCGCGCGGCATGGGCGCCATGGTCCGGGCGCTGCGAATCGGGCCCGGGCTCGCGACCATGACCATCGTCGTCCCCGACAGTCAGACCGTGCTGCGAGTGCTGCTGCGGGCGGTCGCGCGTCACTGGGAGGGAGTCGCAGGCGAGGTGCGGGCAGCGATCGAGATCGTCATCGAAGCCGAGTCCTCGCATCCCGACGCCGTCGACCTCGCCGACCTTGACGTCGACATCGACCTGCCGCCGGGCGTTCGTCTGATTCTCCAGCGCCAGACGTCTGAGCCCTGACCGGCGATCGGAGCGTCATATGCCTCCCGCACATGCACCCGCTCACCGGCACGAGGCCGAGCCGCGAAAGGAGAGCGGAACAAGCGTGCCCGGCGGGTCGACGCCTGCGGTTTCGATCGCCGGCTTCGCGCGCGGAGCCGGCTCGCGGAGCGACATGCCGCGCTTCCTGATGGCGCGCGCGACGACGGCCGGCGCAGCCGTGCCGGCTGCCCTGCGCGCACCGGTCGAGGCGGGCTTCGGCGCCAGCCTCGGCGCGGCGCGCCTGCACCAGGGGCCCGAGGTCACGGCCGGCCTGCAGGCCCTCGGCGCGCCGGCGGCAGCACTCGGGCGCCACGTCTTTCTCTCCAGTACGGCACCCGCGGCGCTCATGCCTCGCATGCTGCAGCACGAGCTGGCCCACGTCGCCCAGGCCCGCCAAGCCGAGCCCGATCCCAACAGGCCAGTCGGGCTCGGCGCCCGCGGCTCTGCGCTCGAGCGCCAGGCGGGCGCCGTCGCAGCCGGCGGTCCGATCGGCGCGCCGCTTCGTACCGATGCCAACACCCTGCACCGCTACGACGAGGACATCGAACGGGACCTCGCCGAGTTCGCAGACCCGGTCGAGGAGCGCGAGCGGCTCGAGTTCGAGTGGAGGGCAGAGCACGAATGGTGGCTGCGTGCGGTCGCCGCCCGCGCGCCGGCCGATATCGCCGCCCGCCCCAAGACCCTCGAGGCGGCGATCGAGCAGTCCGAGACCTCGCTCCTGATGCAGCGCGGCGGGCTGTTCGACGCGCTGCAGCGGCGCCAGCTGCTCTACGGGACGATGCCTTGGCTTGGCTCGCGGCCGATCGTGCCGGCCGACCTGCTGGACCGTTGGGTCGAGGCCGAGCAAGCCGCGATCACCTTGGACGCGGCTGCAGGCGGCGGCCCCGATGCGATCTATACCCGGGCTCTGGCGCAGCGTCGTCTGCTCGCCTTCTTCGCGGCGCTGGCGCCGGTGCTCGAAGCGCATGAGCAGGAGCAGCGCGAGCGCGAGGCACGCGAGAAGACCGAGGCCGACGCGTACAACGCGCAACGCGAGGCGGTCCTGCGCGCGAGGCTGCGCAACCCGTATTCGCTGATAGTCCCGATGGCCATGGGACCGACCGCCGGGCTCTACGAGATGTATCTGCTGCCGCGCGACCACTACCGCGCGCCCGTACCGGCGTCGCCCGGGGTGCGCCGCGCGCAGGCGAGCCTCGAGAGCGCGCCGGTCGTGGTCGATACCGCGGCCGTACTCGGCGAACACGCAAGCGCCACCCGGGCGTTCGACCGCATGATGATCGACCGGCTCGGCGCGCAAAGCGAGGAGGTCAAGTCGTTTACCTACCAGCAGGGCCTGCTGGAGCGGCAGCGCGAGCTCGCGCAGCGGCAGCCGCATGGCTGGGCGATCCCGGCGGTCTTCTATCCCCAGCACCAATTTGTCGACGTGACGGGTTCCGACGGCAGCACGCAGAGTGTGGCGCAGGGCATTCCCTGGCAGCTTTACCTGTACCACACCGGCTTTCACGGCCACGAGCGGCTGGCGAGTGCGGGCGGCGAATGGGTGCTCGAGGATCTCATGGCGGCCGACAAGCGGCCGAAGAACCGCGTGCCGGCCAAGGGCATCGACGCGGCGATGCTGCAGCAGGGAGCCGTGGTCGATCCGCCCTGGGAGTTGTTCGAGCAGCTCGAACTCGAGCCTGCGTTTCCCGAAGGGTCGGCTCGAGGTGGCCCTGCCGTCCGGCCACCGCCGATGGCTCACGACGACCGAGCCGCAGACCCTCTCGAGCTTCCTTACCAGGCTCGGCATCACGCTCGCGGCAATTGGCCTCGTGCTGCTCACCGGCGGTGCCGGCACGCCCGCGGCACTCGCGTTCATCGGCGCCGCCGCAGCCGGCGTCGGCTCGACGCTCGCCGGCATGCAGGAGAAGGCCGAGCAGGGCCTCTTGACGGAGCGGGACATCAACCAGGCCGCAGTGTTCATCGCCGCCGACATCCTGTCCGCGTTCAGCGCCGGGCTCGGCCGGATTGCCGTGGTCTCGACCCGCGCCGCCCAGGCCGGGCGGACCGCATCGCTGATCGGCCGCTACGTCGTGCCGCTGCAACGAGCGGCGCAGGCGAGCCGGATCGCCGCCGCCGGGGCCGATGTCGCGAGTGCTGTAGTGGTGACCGGCGAGCTGATCCGGCAGGCCGAGCTGATCGAGCGCTCCAGCCTCTCCGACGACGAGAAGAAGTCGGCCTTGGGCCGGCTGGTGCTGACCGGCCTGCTGACCGTCTCGCTGACCACCATGTCGGTTGCCGGCGATGTCAAGGGCCGCATGCAGCTCGACCTCGACAGTGCCGGGAAGCCGCTCCTGCGCCAGGCGGACGAGGCCGCCGAGGAGGCTGCCGAGACCGTGGCCGGACGCGCCTCGCGGCAGGAGCAGGAGCTGCTCGATGCATGGCTGCGCTACGGCAGCGAGGCCGGCGCCGCCGTCGCCGGACCGCCAAGCGCCAGGCGGCTGCGGGCGGCGCGGCGCCGCTTCGAGCGGGGCCGGCCGCGCCGCGACGACCTCGAGACCATCATCGCCGGCGCCGTGGCCGACATGCGCGCGCTCTCCATGCTCGAGAAGGGCGGCCTGCGGCCGGACGACCTCGCGGGCGCCTGCGGTCTCGCCAAAGGCCAGATCCCGGCGAGCGTGATGAGCATGCTCGAGAACAGCCGCGTGCCGATCCGCGTCGATGCCGTCTCCGGTACCCTGCTCGGCGCGATCACCGGACGGACAGTCGAGGGGGCGGCGCATCAGTTCGTGATCGTGCGGGTCGCCGACGGCCCGGCCTTCCTGGTCGACCCGACCTTCGCCCAGTTTCTTACGCCTGGATCGGCGAATGTCCGCCAGTTCGGCACGGACATCGCTGCGGGCTTCCTCGACACGCCGCAGGGCATGCGCCTTGCCCAGGATCTCGTGAACAAGGGCTACGTGCCGCTCACCCGCGAGAACGTCGCGCTTTACACCCGCGCCCTTGGCTACGACGTCGGGCCCGGTCGGCGGCATCATGCCGGGCCGTGCGGCGGAGCACCTGCTCTCCGGCCAGCCCCACTTCAGCATCGTGCAGTTCGAGGCGAGCGGCGGCACGGTCCGTCAGCTCGACCTGCCCGAACCGCCCCCCGGCGCGCGCGCGACGGCCGCCGAGCTCGAGATCCGTGCCGCCGAAGCCGAGGCGCGCCGCGACATGCTCGGGAGCGCGGAACATCCCACGAGCATCGCCGAGCACGCCAGGCACATGCTGGACAACCTGCCGCCTCCGACCACGGCGCAGGGTAAGGCGGCGCGGGCGCGGGTGGAGGAGGTTCTGAAGGTCCTCGAAAGTCTGGCCGGGCGCTACCGAGGACAGGTCTCGGCTTGGGACATGTGAGGCACCGGGCCATGAAACCGTGGGTCGAGCACGGGTGGCTGGCGAGGCGGCGCGGCCCCGCATCGGGCAAGCATCGACAGACGGCGCCTCGGTCGAGCGGTAGAGGCGACCCGCTGCGGCGCCGACCCCGGCTCTCGAGCGGCAGCGAATGGCCAATACCGGATGCCTATTTTAGAATCTTTCGATTTCCATGAACCCAGCTTTTCTAAATTAGAACAGTTCTCGATGCTCGCTTGATTTGGACTCACTTGATCTTTTTGCTCAGCTTGTCTACGTCTGCTTGCAACGCGCGCTGCGCGAACCGTCTTGTGCAAGCGCAACAGCAAGGGAAGGCCCCACATGAACAAGCGAATTCCGGCCATCGCGGCGCTTGCCGTGCTCGTCCCGGCGGCGGGCAGTGCTGCCGAGGGCGAGGTCAACGTCTACTCGGCACGGCACTACGACACCGACCAGGCGATGTACGACGACTTCACGGCGGCGACCGGCATCGAGGTCAACCTGATCGAGGGCGAGGCCGACCAGCTGATCGAGCGGATCAAGGCCGAGGGCCAGAACAGCCCGGCCGACGTGCTCATCACGGTCGATGCCGGCCGCCTGTGGCGCGCCGAGGAGGCGGGCGTGCTGGGGCCGGTCGATTCCGACGTGCTCGACGCCAAGGTGCCCGAGCACCTGCGCCATCCAGAGGGCCTCTGGTTCGGGCTGAGCCAGCGCCTGCGCGGCATCGTCTATGCGAAGGACCGGGTCGACCCGGCCGAGATCACCTCGTACGAGATCCTGGCCGATCCGGCGTGGCAGGGGCGGGTCTGCATCCGCTCCTCGACCAACGTCTACAACCAGTCGCTGGTCGGCGCGATGATCGAGGCGCACGGGGTCGAGCAGACCGAGGCCTGGGCGCAGGGGCTGGTCGACAACCTCGCGCGCGAGCCGCAGGGTGGCGATACCGACCAGATCCTGGCGGTGGCTGCCGGCGAGTGCGATGTCGCGGTGGTCAATCACTACTACCTCGTGCGGCTGATGAAGTCGGACGAAGCGGACGAGAGCGCCGTCGCCGAGAAGGTCGACATCGTGTTCCCCGACCAGGACGGCCGCGGTGCCCATGCCAACATCAGCGGCGCCGGCCTGGTGGCGACGTCACCCAACAAGGACAATGCGATCGCGTTCCTGGAGTACCTGACCACCGACCAGGCGCAGGAATACTTCGCGCTCGGCAACTACGAGTTCCCCGTGGTCGAGGGGGTCAAGGCGGACCCGGTCCTGGAGCAGTGGGGCGACATCAAGACCGACCAGATCAACGCTTCCAGCTACGGCGAGCACAACGCCGATGCGGTCATGCTGATGGACCGCGCCGGCTGGAAGTAAGGCGAGCGCGAGGCCCGCTGCCGGAGCATACCGCAGCGGGCCTCGATGTGATGCGCCGCGGCTAGCCGGCCCGATCCGGGGTCGAGCCGGACTCTGCGGGCGGGCGCGGCTCCACGATCCGCGGCCGGACGCGGGCGATCGCCCGGCTCAGCAGGATCACCGGGACGAGGCCGACCAGCACGATCGCGAGCGCAGCACTCGACGCCTCGGCGAGGCGCTCGTCCGAGGCGAAGCGGTAGACCCGGATCGCCAGGGTCTCGAAGTCGAACGGCCGCAGGATCAAGGTCGCCGGCAGCTCCTTGAGCACATCGACGAACACCAGGATCACCGCCGACAGCAGGCTGCCCCACATCAGGGGCACGTGCACCCGCACCAGCGCCTCGCCGGGCCCGCGGCCGAGCGCGCGCGCGGCATCGTCGAGATGGCGGTTGATCTTCGCAAGGCCGGCCTCGACGCTGTTCAGCGCCAGCGCCAGGAAGCGCACCAGATAGGCGAACAGCAGGCCGCCGATCGTGCCGGTCAGGATCAGCCCGGTCGAGATGCCGAAGGCATCGCGCATCCAGGCGTCCACGGTGTTGTCGAGCCGGGCGAACGGGATCAGCACGCCGACCGCGATCACCGCACCCGGGATCGCATAGCCCATCGAGGCGACCCGCGCCGAGGCGCGGATCAGCGGGTTCGGCCGCAGCCGCAGGCCGTACGCCACCACCAGCGCCAGCGTCGTGATCAGCGCCGCGGCGATCGCGGCGAGCGAGAAGCTGTTGAAGGCGAGCTCGAGGAACATCCCCCCGAGCAGGCCGTCGCCCTGCGCCAGGGTCATGTGCAGGAGGACCACCACCGGCACGCCGAAGCCGAGCGCGATCGGCGCCAGGCAGGCGATCAGCGCCAGGACCTCGCGCGCCGCGGCTCAGCCGGTAGGAGTGGCGCGGGCGCGAGCGCGCCGTGTGCTGGTAGCGGGCGAGGCCGCGCGAGAGCCGCTCGAGCGCCAGGACCAGGAAGACGACCATCATCAGGGCGGCCGCCAGCTGCGCCGCCGCGACCGGCTCGCCGAGCGAGAACCAGGTGCGGTAGATCCCGGTGGTGAAGGTGTTGACGGCGAAGTACTGCACGGTGCCGAAATCGGCCAGGGCCTCCATCAGCGCCAGCGCCACGCCGCCGGCGATCGCCGGCCGGGCGAGCGGCACGGCGACGTCGATGAAGCTGCCCCAGGGGCCGCGCCCGAGCGTCCGGCTGACGTCGATCATGCAGATGCACTGCTCGAGGAACGCGGCGCGCGCCAGCAGGTAGACGTAGGGGTAGAGCACCAGCGTCATGACCGTGATCGCGCCGCCGAGCGATCGGATCTGCGGGAACCAGTAGTCCGCGCGGCTCCAGCCCATGACCTCGCGCAGCGTGGTCTGCACCGGGCCGGCGTATTGCAAAAGGTCGGTGTAGGTGTAGCCGATGATGTAGGTCGGCACGGCGAGCGGCAGGAGCAGGGCCCATTCCAGGATGCCGCGCGAGGGCACGTGGCACATGGTGACGAGCCAGGCCGTGCCGACGCCGATCAGGGTCACGCCGATGCCGACCCCGAATGCCAGCAGCACGGTGTTGACCACATAGTCGCCGAGCACCGTCCGGGCGAGATGCGACCAGATGTCGCCGGCGGGCTGCGTCAGGCTCGCCGCGACCACCAGGACCGGCAGCGCGACCGCCAGGGCCAGCGCCAGCGCGGCCAGGCTCCAGCCGTCGACCCACCGCAGCGGTCTGCGGCGGCCGCGCTCGACATCCGCATAGGGGATGCTGGTCCGCATGCGCCTTCCCAAGCCTCGGATCGTTCGCCCGGGTCTTTGATGGTGCGTAAAGACAAGTCGCGCGAACCGCAATATATCTAGTGTACTCGCGAGACCAAGTCCACCTTCGGCCAAACGCTCAGCCAATAGATCGTGCTAACCGGCAGATCAGAATCGTTTTAGATCTAAAGTCGTCGCGGCGGCGGGCTGCACGACATCAGCACGCCCGATCGGCGCGGCGGCGCGATGGCGATGGAATCGAAAAGGGGCCGCGTGCGATGCCCGCGACCCCCTTGCCTGCTCGCGCTGGAATTCTGCCGGCCTGGCTCTCCCCGCCGGCAGCCGCTCCCTGGAGGCGGGCCGCCCTAGAGCTGGGCGGCGATATAGTTCTCGAGGCCGATCTTCTCGACCAGGTCGAGCTGGGCGATCAGGTGGTTCTCGTGCTCCTCCTCGTCGCCCAGGATCTTGACGAACAGCTCCCGGCTGACCGGGTCGTTCGCCCGATCGCAGGCCAGGACGCCTTCGCGCAGGTCGCTGATGCCGGTCTGCTCGAGGGTGAGGTTGCGCTCCAGCAGAGCCTTGACGTCGGCCGCCATCTCGGCCGGCCTGCCGCCCTCGAGCTTGGGCGTGCCTTCGAGATAGAGGATGCGCTCGATCAGCAGCTCCGCATGCTCGACTTCCTCCATGGCCTCGGTGCGCTCCGTCTTGGCCATCTTCTTGATGCCCCATTCCCTCAGCTGCTGGCTGTGAAGGAGGTACTGGTTGACGGCACTCTGCTCGTTGGCGAGCTGCTTGTTGAGGTGCTGGACGACTTCGGAGTTGCCTTTCATCGGTACCCGCCTTTGTGCAGCTGAGATTTAGATCAGTTCTAAAATGAGGGTACCGATGGACATCGTCAAGGGTCCGTCGCGCCATGTCATAGGCCTAGCCGTCGGTCATTGCCCGAGCCAGGCAATTGGCGAGGGCGCCGCGCGCGATGATCTCCTGCTCGCCGCGATCGAGGTCGCGCAGCACGACCTGGTCGGCCGCCAGCTCGTCCTCGCCGAGCAGCACGGCAAAGCGCGCATGCTGGCGCGCGGCGCTCTTCAGGCGCTGGCCGAGCTTGCCGCGAAAGCCGAACTCGACCTCGTGACCGGCGCGGCGCAGCTCCTCGGCGAGCTGGAGCGCCGCCAGCTCGACACGATCGCCGATCGGCACGACCGCGACCGGCCGCGGCACTGGCGGCGTCTCGTCGAGCAGCATCGCCAGGCGCTCGACGCCGGCCGCCCAGCCGATGCCAGGCGTGTCGGGGCCGCCCATCGCCGCCACCAGGCCGTCGTAGCGGCCGCCCGCGAGCACGGCACCCTGAGCGCCGAGCCTGTCGGTCGTGAACTCGAAGGCGGTGTGGGTGTAGTAGTCGAGGCCGCGCACCAGCATGGGGTTGATCGCATAGGCGATGCCGAGCGCATCGAGCCCGGCGCGCACCCCGGCAAAGAACGCCTTCGATGCCTCGTTCAGGCTGGCATCGAGGGTCGGCGCGCCCTTCAGGATCTCGCGATCGCCTTCATCCTTGCTGTCGAGGATGCGCAAGGGGTTGCGCTCGAGGCGGGCCTGGCTGTCGGGCGACAGCCGGTCGCGATAGGCGGAGAGGTAGCCGACCAGCCGGTCGCGATAGGCCTGCCGGCTCTCCGGGTCGCCCAGGGTGTTGAGCTCGAGGCGCACATGCTCGGCGAGGCCGAGCGCGCGCAGAATCTGGGCGCCGAGCGCGATCACCTCGACGTCGGCGAGCGGCTCAGGTGCTCCGATCACCTCGACGTCGATCTGGTGGAACTGGCGCAGGCGCCCCTTCTGCGGGCGCTCGTAGCGGAACATCGGGCCGGAGCAGAACAGCTTGACCGGCAGGTTCTGGCCGAGCGAGCCGGAGATGAAGGCGCGCGCCACGCCGGCGGTGTATTCGGGGCGCAGGGTCAGCGCCTCGCCGCCGCGATCGGTGAAGCTGTACATCTCCTTGGTGACCACGTCCGAAGTCTCGCCGAGCGTGCGGGCAAAGACCTCGGTGAACTCGAAGATCGGCGTCGCCACCTCGGCATAGCCGTAGCGGGCCGCGACCGCGCGCCCGGTCTCGATCACCTGGCGATGGCGCAGCGCGTCGTCGCCGACGATGTCGTGGGTGCCGCGGACGGGACGAAGGCGTGCTCATGCTCGGCTGCAACCGGGTAGGAGTTGTCGGATCGGAGTGCGCGAAGGCCTGCAAGCGCGGGGCGGCAACCGGTTACTGCCGGTCAGATCGAGGCTCCTTGGCGCTCGGCGCCGGCTTACCGCGCAACAGCCCCTTGACGCTGACATGCTCGTCGATCTCGGGCCACTCGATGGCATCGCCGAAGGGCATGATCTGCCAACCGGCACGCTGCTCCGGCGTAGCTTTCCAAAGCCGCGGCAGCCACCATAGTGGCGCGGAGATCCGTCGCCCATCCTTGAGAGTGACGGTCAGCTCCGTCTGGCTGCAGTCGACGGTATCGACCTGCAAGGTATCGTCCTCAAGCTCCAAAGTGGTCATGCCACGCCCTCAGCAACTGTTCCCTTCGCTCTTCGATCTTCCGCTGCGCTTGGCGTAGCTCATGATCCGCAAAGCCTCTCGCCTTGGCAAGCCGGCAGTCCGACAGCCAGAATTTTGCCTGGCCGCTGCCCTTGCGTACGTGAACGTGGGGCGGCTCGCCCTCGTCCAGGCTGAAGAACAGAAATTTATACCCCCGCCATCTGAGGACCGTCGGCATCCGCAGCGCTCACGCCCGACGCTGACTCATGCGCTCTTCTTGGCGCCTTCGCCGAAGCGGCGCTCGATGTAGTCGGTGACGATGGTCTCGAACTCCTGGGCGATGCGATCGCCGCGCAGGGTCATCGCCTTCTGGCCGTCGATGAACACCGGCGCCGCCGGGCTCTCGCCGGTGCCCGGCAGGCTGATGCCGATGTCGGCATGCTTGCTCTCGCCCGGCCCGTTGACGATGCAGCCCATGACCGCGACGTTCAGGTCCTCGACGCCGGGATAGCGCTGCTTCCAGACCGGCATCTGGGTGCGCAGGAAATCCTGGATGTTGTCGGCGAGCTGCTGGAACACCGTGCTGGTGGTGCGGCCGCAGCCGGGACAGGCCGTCACCTGCGGCGCGAACGAGCGCAGGCCCAGGCTCTGCAGCAGCTCCTGGCAGACCACCACCTCCTGGATCCGGGCCTCGCCCGGCCGCGGCGTCAGCGAGGCGCGGATGGTATCGCCGATACCTTCCTGCAGCAGCACGGCCAGCGCCGCCGTGGTCGCGACGATCCCCTTGGCGCCGATGCCGGCCTCGGTGAGGCCGAGATGCAGGGCATAGCGCGAGCGCTGCGCCAGCTCGCGGTAGACCACGATCAGGTCCTGCACGCGGCTGACCTTGGCCGAGATCACGATCCGGTCCGCCGGCAGGCCGATCTCCTCAGCCTTGCCGGCGCTGGCCAGCGCCGAGACCACCAGCGCCTCGCGCAGCACCTCGTCGGCCGACTCTCGGCGTCGCGAGCTTCGCGTTGTCGTCCATCATCCTGGTCGACAGATCGGCATCCAGGCTGCCCCAGTTGACGCCGATCCGGACCGGCTTGTCGTGGCGCAGCGCCGCCTCGATCATCATCTCGAACTGCTGGTCGCGCTTCTTGCCGAAGCCGACATTGCCGGGATTGATGCGCAGCTTGGCGAGCGCCCTCGCGCAGTCGGGGTAGCGGGTCAGGAAGAGATGGCCGTGATAGTGGAAGTCGCCGACCAGCGGCACGTCGTAGCCGCGCACGAACAGGCGGTCGCGGATCTGCGGCACGGCCTTGGCGGCCTCGTCGTTGTTGACCGTGATGCGCACGATCTCCGAGCCGGCATCGGCCAGCTCGATCACCTGGCGCACGGTGGCCTCGACGTCGGCGGTATCGGTATTGGTCATCGACTGGACGACGACCGGCGCGCCGCCGCCGATCACGACCGGCCCGACACGGACCGCATGGGTATCCCGACGCCGGATCTCGCTCAGCGCGACCATGCCTGCTCAACTCCCTGCTGCGCGCCCCTGCCGGTGCTACGGCACGCGCATCATAGGCGGTTTTGCCGGGGACGCCAGATCACCGGCTCTCGGACGCGGGCTCCGCTGCCAAGCCGGCCGCCGGTTCCGGCAGCAACCGGCGCAGCAGCGCCTGCGGCTGCAGCGAAACGTCGCGCACCACGCGGGCCTCGGGGCCGAGCGGCGGCAGCGGCGCGCCGTCGACGATCACCTCGACCCCGCCGGCATTGCCGGTCCACAGCACGAGGTCCGGCCGGTCGGGCACGACGAACGTATCGCCCGGCCGCAGCGTCTTGACCCACAGATAGTCGTTGTTGGTGCTCGATACATGTACCCAGGCGCTGGTGCGGGCGCGCAACGTCACGCGGCTCGCGGCGTCGCCGGTGCGATAGATGATCGGCGTCGCGACGTCGGATGCTGCCTGGTCCTCCGCCGGAGGCGGATCGATCGCTGGTGCGGCTGTCGCCTCCGGCTCCGCGCCCGGCGGCGCCTCCGGCACGGCGACGGTCTCCACAGGGCCAGCTTGCGGCTCGATGCGCTCGATGCGCGGCTCGGGCTCCGGCACGGCGACCGTCTCGACAGGGCCAGCTTGCGGCTCGATGGGCGGCTCGATGCGCGGCTCGGGCTCCGGTGCGGCTGCGGGCGCGTCGGCCGGCGCGATTGCGGGTGTGATGTCGGGCGCCGCGGCCTGCGGGCGCGGAGCATCGAGCACGACGGGCGGTGCGTGCACCCTCTCGGGCGGCGGCGCCGTGACCTCCGGCTGGAGATCGTCCGGCACCTCGGACACCAGCTCGATCTCGGTCCGACTGCGATCGTCCACATAGGCCCAGCCGGCATAGACGCCCGCGAGCGCCGCGAGCGAGACCACCAGGATCGGCAGCTTCGGCAGGCGGCTCTCGGAGAGCGGCGTGCGGCTGTGCAGGTGGGTTCCGCGAGTGAGGTCCGCGACGCTCGACCTGATCTGGGCGGTCAGATCTTCGCCGTCGAAACCCAGATAGCGCGCATAGCTCCGCAGGAAGCCGAGCGCATAGGTCCTGCCCGGCATGATCGAGAGATCGCCCTGCTCCAACCCGTGCAGATAGCTCGGCCGAATGCGCAGGTTCTCGGCCACCTGCTCGACCGTCTCGCCACGCGCGATGCGCGCCTGGCGGAGTTGGGCGCCGACCTCGCGCACCAGCGGCTCGGCCGGATCGTGCTGCTCGGGCTGCTTGCGCCTCGAACCAAACATGCCTCGCCGCCTCACTTCGGCTAGGCGGCCCAGGACGTCTCGATCAACCCGAAGTAGGAAGATCGCGTCGCCGCCCACCCTCAGATATGCAGCTGCACGCCGTGATCAAGCGCATAGTGCCGCAATCGGCCGCGCACGCTGTGATCGGGCAGATCGTAGAGGTGCTCCAGATAGTGGGCGAGGTCGCCGCAGCGCAGCGAGCGCAGCATGGCCTTGACCGGGCCGACCTCGGCCGACAGCACGGACAGCTGGCGTACGCCCAGCCCCAGCAGGACCATCGCATCGAGCGGACGCGAGGCCATCTCGCCGCAGATCGACAGGCTCACGCCGGCGCGTCGGCAGCGTTCGACCAGCTCGCGCAGAAAGCTCAGCACCGGTGGCGACAGCACGTCGTAGCGATCGATCAGCTCCGGATGGCCCCGATCGCACGCGAACATGAACTGCATCAGGTCGTTGCTGCCGATCGAGAGGAAATCGATGCGCGGCAACAGCGCCGGCAGATGCCAGAACAGGGAGGGCACCTCGAGCATGGTGCCGAGGCGAAGCGGCGAGGGCAGCTCCTGGCCCTGCCGGCGCGCCCGCTCGAGCTCCATGTCGAGCAGCCGCTTGGCCGCCTCGAACTCGGCCACCTCGGCGACCATCGGGAACATCACGTCGAGCGAGCGGCCCTGGGCGCTGCGCAGCAGGGCGCGCAGCTGCGTGCGCAGGATCGCCGGCCGATCCAGCACCATGCGCATCGCCCGCCAGCCCATGGCCGGGTTGTGCTCGTGCGGGAAGCTCCAATAGGGCAGGTGCTTGTCGCTGCCGACATCCAGGGTGCGAAACACCAGCGGCTTGTCGCCGACCAGCTCGTGGGCCCTGGTGTACAGCTCGGTCTGGACGTGCACGTCGGGCAGCTGGTCGCGCACCATGAAGGCGAGCTCGGTGCGATAGAGCCCGATGCCGTCGGTGCCGGTCGTCTCGAGCGCCGCCAGGTCGATCAGGAAAGCGGCGTTCAGGTGCAACGAGACGCGGATGCCGTCCTGCGTGACCGCCGGCTGCTCGCGCAAGGTGGCATACGCGCGGCGGCGCGCCTCGCGGGCCTCGATCGAGCGCGCGAACGCCAGCTCGACGTCCTCGCCGGCGCGCAGGAAGATCTGGCCGTGATCGCCGTCCAGGGCGATGCGGTCGCCGGGCTCGATCTTGGCGAGCGCACCGGACACCCGGCCGACCATCGGGATGTCCAGCGCCTTGGCGACGATCGTGACATGGGCGGTGAGCGAGCCCTCCTCGAGGATCACGCCGCGCAGCCGCGTCCGATCGTATTC
>CAVWCI010000021.1:0-39034 GCA_963753315.1 uncultured Alphaproteobacteria bacterium | reverse complement strand
GGTAATGGCGCGCCGGCGCCGCCACGAGGCGGAACGGGTGCTCGTCGCCCACCTCGTCGATGATCGCGAAGTGGTCGGGCAGCTTCGGCATGCGCGCATGGTCGGGCCCGAGTTTTTGCCAGTCCGGCTTGAACTGGAAGCGGCCCGAGGGCGTCGGGAAGCCTTTCAGGTGGTGCGCCGTCTCGTAGTCGGGCAGCGCATCCCAGCCGCCCGCCTCGTCGATCGTCTTCGCATCCGGCCAGCCGGAGCGAGCCAGGATGTCGTCGATCATCTGCCACTCGCTCATGCCGAAGCCCGCGATGCGTCGCCCCCAGGCGCGAGGCCAACGCACAGATCACGTCGTGGTTGCGTGCGACACTCGGCGTAAGGCTCGAAGATTTTCCGGGCAATCTGGATGCGGGTGTGGCCCGAGGCTTGATAGATGTCGTCGTGCTCGAGGAACATGGTCGCCGGCAGCACGATGTCGGCCATCCGCGCGGTCTCGGTCATGAACTGCTCGTGGACGCACACGAAAAGGTCCTCGCGCGCGAACCCCTCGTGCACCTTGCCGAGCTCCGGCGCCACCGCCATCGGGTTGGTGCTCTGGATCAGGAGCGCTGTCACCGGCGGGCCGTCGCCGAGGTCCTGCCGGTCGCCGACCAGGACCGCGCCGATCCGCGACTGGTCGAGCAGCCGGACCCTCGGGTCCTGCCGGTCGAGTCCCTCGAGCACGGTCTTGTCCCAATGATAAAGGTCGCCCTGGTTGTACAGCGCCCCGCCGCCCTCGTGCTGCCAGGCGCCGGTCACCACCGGCAGGCAGGAGGCGGCATGCATGTTGGCGGCACCGTTGCGCGAGCGCATGAAGCCGAAGCCGAGCCGCAGATAGGAGCGCCTGGTCCGGCCGTAAAGCTGGGCGAAGTCCTCGATCGTCTCGACGGAGAGGCCCGTGATCCGGGCGGCCCATTCGGGCGTGCGCGTGGCGAGATGCGCCTCGAGCTCGGCAACGTCGTCGGCGTAGCGGGCGAGATAGGCACGATCGGCGTAGCCGTCGCGGAACAGCACGTGCATGACGGCGCAGGCGAGCGCGCCGTCGGTGCCGGGCCGCAGCGCCAGGTGCGTGTCCGCCAGCGCCGCCGTGTTCGAGCGATAGGGGTCGACCACCACGAGCTTCGCGCCGCGTGCCTTGCGCGCCCGGGCGACGTGGGTCATCACGTTGACCTGCGTGCTCACGGGGTTGGTGCCCCAGATCACGATCAGGTCCGAGTGCGCCATCTCCTCGCCGATCACGCCCCAGCGCTTGCCGTGGCCCGCCTTCCAGCCGACGTCGGACAGCATGACGCAGATGGTCGAGTGCCAGCCCGAGTAGCGCAGCGTGTGGCGCAGGCGGTTGATGCCGTCGCGCTGCACGAGGCCCATGGTGCCGGCGTAGTAGTAGGGCCAGACCGTCTCGCTGCCATATCGCTGCGTCGCGCAAAGAAACGCCTCGGCGACCTCGTCGAGCGCCTCGTCCCAGCCGATCGGCGCGAAGTTGCCCGAGCCCTTGGGGCCGACCCGCCGCAGGGGCCGCGCCAGCCGGTCGGGGTGATGGAAGCGCTCGGCGTAGCGCCCGACCTTGGCGCAGATCACGCCGGCGGTATAGGGATTGCGCTCGGAGCCGCGCACCTTGCCGAGGCGGCCGCGATCGCCCGGATGGTCGACGATGCGCTCGATCTCGAGCGCGCAGACGCTGGGACAGTCGTGTGGGCAGACGGAGATGTGCGTGTGGCCGGGCATCTGCCCCCCTTCTTCCGTGCGCCCGGCCGGGCCGGGCGGGACCCCGCAGTCTGCCCGCAATCGCGCCCGATCGCCAGACGCGAATCGCCGCGGCGTCACGCGCGCCCGTCACGCTGGCGCGCTTGGGCGATGGCGGGAATGGCCCCGGCCACTCCCGCCTGCTTGCTGCCTAGGCGGGCTGTTTCCCCCAGGCCTCGAGCTTCGCCATGATGCTGTCGAGGGTGGGCTTGACCACCTCGCCCACGCCTTCCATGCCCTCGACCTTGCTCGCCAGGTCCTTCAGCTCCGGCAACGAATTGTCGAGGAGCGATGCCAGCGCCTCCTTGGCGTTCTGCGGCAGCTTCTCGACGTCGGCGCTGAGCTCGTCGAGCTTGGTCTCGGCCGCCTGCAGCTTCGGCAGGGCGGCCTCGGCCGACGCCTTGTCGGTGATGCCCTCGAGCGCGCTCGTGGCGTCACTCACCGTGGTGCCGATCTCCTCGCCGAGATTGACGCCGCCGACGGTCAGCGCCGCGGTGGCGTCCTCCGCCGATTGCGCCATCTGCTCGGCGCTCTCGGTTGCCTCTTCGGCAGCCCGCTCGGTCGATTGGGCGGCCTCGTCGGCGGCGCCTTCGACATCCCCGGTCGCCTCTTCGGCGGTCTGCTCGGTCGACCGGGCGGCCTCGTCGGCGGTACCTGCCGCTTCGTCGGTGGCGCCTTCGACGGCCTCGGTCGCCTCCTCCGCCGTCTCCTCGACCGCTTGCGCGGCGTCCTCCGCGGTCTGCTCGACCTGCTCGGCGACCTGCTGGCCCTCGTCGGTATAGAAGTACCGGTAGCCGAGGAAAGCGATGATCGCGATCACGACAACGGTCACAAGCCAGCGCATTGGCGTCCCCCTTGCGTTGATGCTTGCTCAGGCGCGCGTTCTAGCGGAACCCGGCGATGCTGCATAGGTGCAAACCGCGGCAATTCGGAGACAAGCCGTAAGAAACAGCAGTTGAGCAGCGCCCAGCAGACAGAACTCATCCGCTGCCAGGCAAGAAAACCGCAGCTCGGCCGGAATACCACCGCGCGATGCGGGGCTGCTTCGTCATGCGGGCATTGCATCGCCTGGGCTATGGATCCACTCCGCCTTTGTCGCGCAGCCGGTCCGGCAGGCCGTCATGGGGACCGAGCGGACACGCCGGCCGGTCCTGCCAGTGGCGCGCGCCGATCTCGGCATTGCGCACCGGATGCAGGGGATAATGGATACGGCAGCCGGGGCGGCTCTTCTCGCCGATCACCAGCAGGCGCACGTCGGCATCGGTGTTGTTCAGGAAGGTGTGTGCAGTGCCGGTGCCCCTGGGGAAGCCGACCCCGTCGCCTGGCTCGAGATCGTGGACCTCGCCATCGATCCAGACCTGCGGCCGCCCTTCCAGGACATAGACGAACTCCTCGAGATCGCGCTCGGCATGCGGCCAGGAGGTGCGCCGGCCGGGCGGCAGCCGCTCGTGGTGAACGGCCATCACGGCAAGGCCGGTCGCGGCGCCGAGCGGCGCACCGATGCCGAGCAGCTCGTCGCTGCCCGAGTAGCGGCAATCGTCCGGCTCCTGCACCTCGCGCCAATGCACGATGCAGGCGGGGCGGCCATCGTCGGGAGCCATGGCAGGTGCTTTCCTCGATTTTGACGAAAATGCTTCGCATGTGAGCCAGCTCACACCAAGTGGGGCATCGCTGGCATATCCAGGTACACAAGGAACATCCATGTGGCGGCCAAAGCAACGTTTGCGGGCCGCCACCCGAGCAGAGCGAGACGGGAGCATGAGACCACATCATCTCTGCGCGCTCGCCGTCATCGTCGCGAGCGTGCTGTCCGGACCGGTCGCGGCCGACATCGCGATCGGCTTCGCCAATCCCTTGAGCGGCCCCATACGCGGCCTCGGGCAGCCGCAACCGTACCGCGGTCGCCCTGGCAATCGAGGACCTGAACGCGCGCGGCGGCGTTCTCGGCCAAAAGGTGCGGCTGGTCGAGGCCGACGACGCCTGCGGCCTCGGGCAGGCCGTGGCAGCCGCGCGCCAGCTGGTCGACGCCGGCGTGCGCTTCGTGGTCGGGCATATGTGCTCGCACGCCTCGCTGCTGGCGGCCGGCCTCTACGAAGCCTTCGACACCCTGATGATCTCGCCGGATTTCGACCCATCCGCGCCTGACCGAGGAGGGTCGCCGCAACGTCTTCCGCCTGGTCGGCCGCGACGACCGCCAAGGTGCTCTGGCCGGCGATTTCCTCGCGCGCCACTACCGCGATCGGCACATCGCCATCCTGCACGACGACAGCGTCTACGGCCGCGGCCTGGCCGGGCAGACGCGCCTGCGCCTGCGCCAGCTCGGCATGGTCGAGGCGCTCTACGCCGCCTACACGCCGGGCCAGCAGGACTACGCCGCGCTGGCGGCCCGGCTGCGTCGGCATGCCATCGACGTGCTCTATGTCGGCGGCTACGGCCCGGATGCCGGAGCGATCCTGCGCAGCGCGCGCGAGCAGGGCGACGACGTGCAGCTGGTCGGCGGCGACGGCCTGGGCGGAGAGGAGTTCTGGATGGCCGCCGGCGAGGCGGGCGAGGGCGCGATCTTCAGCGCGCGCCCCGCGATCCGCTGGCATCGCGATGGCGCGGCGGTGCGCACGGCGCTGCGCGTGCGCGGCCGCGGGCCGGGTGCCGGCGGGATCGGCGCCTATGCCGCCGTCGAGGTGTGGGCCCAGGCGGTCGAGCGCGCCGGCACCGCAGACATGGCGGCGGTCGCGCACCAATTGCGCCGCGGCCGCTTCCACACCGTGCTCGGCCTCGTCGCCTTCGACGACAAGGGCGATCTGCGGGGTGCCGGCTGGCAGATGCAGATCTGGAGCGATGGCGACTACGGGCCACTCGACCGGCACCTCGCATCCTCCGGCAATTGACAGGCGCAGGGCGCCGGCGCGAGAGTCGCGGTCCTCGAGACGCCG
This sequence comes from uncultured Alphaproteobacteria bacterium, assembly GCA_963753315.1. Classification (GTDB taxonomy): domain Bacteria; phylum Pseudomonadota; class Alphaproteobacteria; order Geminicoccales; family Geminicoccaceae; genus DASUGG01. The sequence goes on along the minus strand of CAVWCI010000021.1, from coordinate 34,334 downwards.
CAACCCTCTGTGGCGTGAGCGGCAGATCGGGTCGGGCTTGTGGCGGCAACGGCGCGCGTTCATCTGGTCGATCGCGGCGCCCGGGATGCCGAGCCGCTGCTGTTCGTCCATTGCTGGGGTGTCTCGAGCGCCGCCTTCGGCGCGTTCTTCGATCGCCTCGCCGAGCACTACCGGGTCATCGCACCCGACCTGCCGGGCTTCGGTCGCTCGCGCGCGGCCGCGGGAGCGGTCTCCTACGAAGCCTATGCCGATGTCCTGGCCGGCGTTCTCGCCGACCTTCGCATCGAGCGCGCCCATGTCGCCGGCCTCTCGATGGGCGGCGGCATCGCGCTGAGCTTCGCCGCGCGCCATCCGCAGCGCGTGCGCACGCTGGTGCTGATGGCGCCGACCGGCTGTCCCGACGTGTCGCTGCCGCGGCTTGCCTGCAACCGCATGATCGAGCTCGCCGAGCAGGCGCTGAGCCCGGCGCACGGGCATGGCAAAGGCCCTGTCGCGCGCAGCTTCGCGGCCAATCTGCTGCGCCATCCGGCCACCCTGGCGGCGACGCTGCGCATGCTGGCGTCGTGCAGCATCCTCGAGGACGCGCGGCAGGTCACGGCGCCGACGCTCCTGCTGTGGGGTGCCCGCGACCGGACCATCCCGCCACGGCTCGCACCGCAGTTCATCGAGCGTTTGCCGGGCGCGACCCTGCACGTCATGGAGGGCAGCTTCCACGAGATGGCGACGCCCCGGCCCGAGGAGACGGCCGGGATCATCCACGACTTCATCAGCCGCGCGAAGACCTGAGCCCGTCTTTGGCCGAAGCCGCGCGCCCGAGCCAGACCAGCCGCGTCGCGGCCGCTACCGCGAACAGCAGGATGGGCAGGAACAGGGCATGGCCGAGCCCGGCTGCGGCGCGCAGGTTGGCGCTTGCGGCGGCGTCGTCGACGCCCAGCGCATTGCCCATGATGCCCGCGAGCGCAGCACCCACCGCGATGCCCGTCATCTCGAGGGTCGCGATCGATGCGGCCGCGCGGTCGCCTTCCCCGGCCCTGGCGCCGGCCATGATGCGCTGGCCGAGGAACGCCCAGCAGACGCCGTAGCCCGATCCGATCACCGTCGCGGCGACCACGATCAGCGGCATGTTGCCGTCGGGCAGGGTCAGGGCCAGCCCGGCGAGGCCGGCGGCGATCAGCGCGGGCCCGGCGATCAGGGCGTGGTCCCAGTAGCGCTGGTCCAGCTTTGCGATCGCGATCGCGGCGAGGCTCCAGCAGAGCGCCTCCCAGGCGAGCACGTAGCCGGCCGAGAGCGGCGGCTGGCCGTGCAGGACCTGGAGGATCAGCACGCCGTAGACGCCAAACGGCATGCCGCCTGCGAACAGCGCCAGCACGATCCAAAGGCCGAGGCCGACCGGCGTCGACCAGGCGAAGGCATCGCTCGGCAGGACGCCGGGCGCCTTGCGGCGATCGATGCGCACCAGCCAGACGGCCAGCGCGATGCCGGCCGCGACCATGGCGAGCTTGCTGGCGAGCGTGCCGATGTTGCCGGCGGCCGCGATCAGCAGGATCGCGAGCCCGAGCCCCGACAGCCAGGCGAGCGGAAAGCCGTCGCGCGGAGCATCGCCCCGGGCGCCGCCCGGCAGGGTCGCGAGCGCGGTGAGGCCGAGCAGCAGCCCGAGCCCGGCCATCGTCAGATAGGCGATGCGCCAGCTCGCGAGCGCGATCAGGCCGGCGCCCACCAGCGGGCCGGCCAGCGCCGCGATCGCCCACACCGCCGAGATCAGCGCGAACAGCCGCGGCCATTGCTCCTGCGGGAACAGGATGCGGATGCAGGCGTAGGACAGTGCCAGCGCCAGGCCGGCGCCGAGACCCTGCACGAGGCGTCCGGCCAGCAGCACGGCCATGCTGGGCGCTCCGGCGCAGACCAGCCCGCCGGCTACGAACACCAGCGGCCCGAGCAGGGCGGCGCCGCGCAGCCCGAGCCTTGCGCGCAGCAGGCCGCCGGCCGCCGCGGCGACGATCGAGGCCACCACGTAAAGCGTCGTCGTCCAGCTGATCGCGCCGACGCCGCCGATCTCCAGCACCGTGGTCGGCGTGATCGTGAGCGAGATCATGGAGTTGGTCGCCGCCAGCACCGAGCCGCCGGCGACGATGATCGAGGTGTGCTGCCGACTGGCGCCGCGAGGCGGCGGCGTCGCTGTTCGCTACCGGAGAGCTTGCCATGCCTGCCTTGCGGAAGTGTCTCGGCGCCGCAGCGAGGCCCTGCGCATCGGCCACGTTTCGGCCGGCGCTCGACGCTGCGCCTCCCTCAGGCCGCGGCGGCGCCTGCGACCGGCTGCATCGGGTCGGTCATGCCTTGCACCTCGCCGGCGCGCTCGCGCACGATCGCGCTCGGGAACGCGAACAGCTTCGGCCAGACCATCGCCTCGGCCTCCTCGACCGCAAAGCGCGTCTCGAGCGCTGCCACGATGTCCGGTGCCAGGCGCCGGTCGGCGACGACCGCCGGGCCGCCGCTGACGTCGATGCGCGGCAGGTGGAACGCGCGCTCGAGATCGAGCCTGCCATCGATCAGCATCGAGGCGATCTGCAGCACCGCGGGCATGATCCGGCGCCCGCCCGAGGCGCCGATCGTCAGCCACGGCACGCCGTTGCGGGTCGCGATCACGGGGCACATGTTGGACAGCGGCCGCTTGCCCGGCGCGATCGCGTTGGGCCCGCCCGGCCGCGGATCGAACCACATGATGCCGTTGTTGAGCAGGATGCCGGTGCGCGGCGACAGGACCTTGCTGCCGAACGCGGACAGGAGCGTCTGGGTCAGGCTGACCATCGTGCCCTTGGCGTCGACCACGCACAGATGGCTGGTGCAGCCGGCACGCCCTTCGCTCTCGGCGCCATGGCCGAGGCTGGCAAGCCGCCGCTCGTAGGCCTCGAACAGGGCGTCTGCCCAGGCGAGATAGGCCGCGGCCCGGGGCTCGCCGGGCGCGATCCTGCCGCGGATCAGCGCCAGGGCGTGGTCCAGGGTCGGCCCGGCGGTAAGGCCGCCCGGCATCTGGATGCGAACCCTGCCATGCGTGCGCACCAGCGGGTCGAACGCCCGGCCCTTGTGGCCGGCGAGGTCGTCTCGCGTCAGCACGCCGCCGGCCTCGCGCACGTCCTCGACCAGGGCATGCGCGAGCTCGCCCGAGACCAGATCTTGCGGCCCGGCGTCGGCCAGGCGGCGCAGCGTCTGCGCGAGCCCGCGGGTCGGCAGATGGCGCAGCCCGCCGTTATGATCCGGTACCGGCGGCAGGCCGCCCGGCAGATACTGGCCGGCGGCCGGCGCAAAGCGCGCCAGATCGGGCGCGGCGGTCGCGATCTGCAGGCAGGCGTACCAGCCGATCGGCAGGCCCTCCTCGGCCAGCGCGATCGCCGGCGCGCACAGATCGCGCCAGGGCAGGCTGGCATGGCGCTCATGGGCGAGGCCGAGGCCAGCCGCCTGACCCGGCACCGCGATCGACAGCGGCCCCATGACGTTGCGATCCTCGACCACGCCCGGCCAGCCGAACAGGTCGCTGTCGTGGCCGCCGCTCAACGGATACGCCGTCGGATCGAGCGCGGCCGGGGCGAGCATGCCGAAGTCGAGCACCTCGGTCCGGCCGTCGGCCTTGGCGACCACCATGAAGCCGCCGCCGCCGAGCCCGCTCATCCAGGGCTCGAGCACCGCGAGCGCCAGCGAGGTCGCGATCGCTGCGTCGACCGCGTTGCCGCCGCCGCGCAGGATTTCGGCGCCGACCTCGGCGGCGCCTTTGTGCTGCGCCACGACCATGCCGCCGGTCGCCCGCACCGCCGGTCTGGTCGTCACCCAGCTCGCCTGGACATCGATCGCCATCGTACTACCTCAGCTGGCGGCCCGGAAATCTCTATAAGATTTAACCATTTGGGCAGGACTTCCGTGGTAAGGTTGCAATATGGGCCAGATCATCGTCAGCGGCAATCTCAAGGGCGGCACCGGCAAGACCACGATCGCGGTCAACCTCGCCTGTGCGCTCGGCGTGCATGGCCACGGCGTCGCCCTGCTCGACGTCGATCCGCAGGGCACGGCGTGCGACTGGGCGCGGCGGGGCGAGCTGCCGCTGCGTGCCGAAGCCGCACCGCCGAGCGGCCTGCCGGGGCGGGCGCGCTGGCTGCAGCGTGCGCTCGAGCTGCGCAGCACCGCCGACATCGTCCTGCTCGACATGCCGCCGTCCTCGGCGCCGGTCCTCGCCGCCGCGCTCATGGTGGCGGATCTCCTGGTGATCCCGATCACGCCCTCGGCCGTCGACGTGCCGCCGACCGCGGAGGTGCTGCGGCTGGTGCGCGAGGCGCGCGAGGCGCGCCGCGAAGGCCGGCCGGCGGCCCTGCTGGTGCCCAACCGGATCGATCCGAAAGCCCACTACGACGACGCCACGCGTGAGGCCTTCGCGTGCCTGCGCGAGCGCTGGGCGCCCAGCATCAACCTGCATGTCGAGCACGGCTCCGCCTTCGCCCGCGGCGTGTGGATCGGCGACCATGCGGCGGGCTCGGACGCGGTGAGCGAGATGTTCGCGCTGGCGATGGCCGTCGAGGAGCGCCTCGGCCTGCCGCCGACGAAGCCGGGCGCCGCCCGCGACGAGGCCGAGCTCGCCAGGGCGGCAGCGTCCGTCTGAGACGCGCGCCGTACGCCTTCAGGGCGCCGGGAACAGGGCGCTGGTCCGCCCCATCAGCCAGTACGCGACAAGGCCCACCCAGCTCTTGACCGCGAGGTCGAGCTCCATCAGGCGCTTCGCGACATTGGGCTCGGCGAGGCCGGCGAGCACTGCCCGCAGATCGATCTGCGCGGCGGTACGATAGTCCACCGGATAGGCGATCACCGGCCAGCCGGCCGCCCGAAAGACGCCGATCGAGCGCGGCATGTGATAGGCCGAGGTCACCAGCAGCCAGCGCTCGTCCGGCCCCGGGCGCACCAGCTGCCGGGTGAGAACGGCGTTCTCCTGGGTGTTGCGCGAGCGCTCCTCGAAGAGGATCCGCGCGACGTCGAGGCCCTGCTCGCGGTAGAACGCCTCGAGCGCGCGCGCCGGGTGCCCGGGGCCGCCGATGAGGCCGCCGATGCCGCCGCTGACCACCAGGCGGGCGTCCGGGTAGCGGTGCGCCAGCTCGACCAGGGCCGTCGCCCGCTCGGCCGACTCGTTCAGCGCGATCTGGCCCCGCAGCTCGCTGATCTGCTCCTCCGCCGCGCCGCCGAGCATGACGATCCCGTCGATCTCCTCCGGCAGCGCCGGCGGCGTGAAGCGGTTCTCGATCGGCATCAGCAGCCACGCGCCGATCGGCAGGACGGTGATCGCGACCAGGGCCGCGCTGATGCCGCACGCGAGCCAGGTGCCGAAGCGGCGCCAGCCGAGCAGCAGCGCCGCGCTCGCCAGGATCAGGAGCAGCAGCAACAGGTTGCTGGGCTGGATCAGGACCCAGGCGAGCTTGGAGAACAGGTACATCGGTCACCGGCAGGGTAGCACGCTGCCGGTGCGGATCGCGCCGGCCGGCGTCAGTGAACCGATGCCTGCTTCAAGAAATCGTTACGATCGGCCGAGCGCAGGCGCAGGTTGAGCTGGGCGCCGTCGCGCATCAGGGTGAGCGGCACGTCGACGCCGGCGCTGCCCAGCGCCCAGACCTTGCGAAAAGTGTCGGCGAGGCCGCCGACCTGCCGGCCGGCGACCTCGAGCACGACGTCGCCGACATGCACGCCCGAGCGGTCCGCCGGCCCGCCGCTCGCCAGCCCGACCACCACCACCGCTTCGGGCCCGTCGGCGGTATACATGCCGAGCCAGGGCCGCGGCGGTGCCTGGACCCGGCCGAAACGCAGCAGATCGTCGAGAATCGGCGGCAGCAGGTCGATCGGCACGATCATGTTGCCGTCGATCGAGCGCTCGCCATCGCTCTCCTGGATCAGCAGCGAGCCGATGCCCTCGAGCCGGCCGTCGGCACCGATGCAGGCGGCCCCGCCCCAGTTCGGATGCGGCGGCGCGGTCAGGATCGCCTCGTCCAGGACATATTCCCAGTAGCCGGCGAACTCGCGCTTCGAGATCACCCTGGCACTCAGCGCCTGCTGGCGGCCGCCCTGGCCGGCAATGATGACCTCGCCGCCGATCGCGACGTCGCGCGCGGTGCCGAGCGCCATCGCCGGCACGCCGAGCCGTCCCAGCGCCTGGACCAGGCCGAGGCCGGTCGCCTGATCGTAGCCGACCACATGCGCGGCCGCCGCCGTGCCGGCATTGGTGATCAGCCAGACCGTCTCGGCCTCCGTGATCAGATAGCCGATCGTCAGGACCAGCCCGTTCTCATGGATCACCACGCCGTGGCCGGCGCGCTCGGTGCCGAGCACCGGGGCGGTGAAGGCATCCGCCGGGATCTCGGTACGCACCGACACCACCGAGGACAGCGTGCGGTCGAGGTCGAAGGCACATGCCTCCGGGTCCGGCTGCACGCTTCCCGGGATCGCCCATTCCTTCTCTTCGCTCAACGGTCAATCCCTCTCGCCTGCTGAAGATCGAGGCACTACGATCCGCGCCCCGAGGTCGCCTTGCATCGTACCATGACCGCGGCAACGGCGACGCTACGATTTAGATGGTGAGCCCCTGGCCTGTCGACCCGTCCGGGGCCGGACCCGTTCGCGGAGCCTAGCATGGCGGTCAAGCTCAAGGTCGTGCACACCTCCTCCGGTATCCGCAACGTTTTTGCGCGCATGCCGTTCCGATTCGGCGTGATCACCATGCGCGCGGCACCCTTGCTCACGCTGGCGGTCGAGATCGAGGATGCGGCCGGCCGCAGGGCCACAGGCTATGCCGCCGACTTCCTCGCCTATCGCTGGTTCGACAAGCGGCCCGAAAAGAGCCTCGCCGACAACTGCCGCGACCTGCTGGCCAGCGTCGACGAGGCGCGAGATCTCTACCTCGAGGCCGGCAGCGAAGGCTGCCACACGGCCTTCGCGCTCTGGCGCACGACCTTGCCGGAGATCGAGCGCCGCGCGCTCGCGCGCGACTTCAACCGGCTCGGCGCGTCGTTCGGCGCATCGATGCTCGAGCGCGGCGTGATCGATGCGCTCGGCCGCCTGACCGGGCGGACCTTCGCGCAGCTGGCCCGCGGCGGCCTCGGGATCGAGCTCCGCAGCCTGTCCGAGGAGCTGCGCGGCCACGAGATCGGCGCCTTTCTGCCAGACCGGCCGCTGGAGCGCCTGCATGTGCGGCACACCGTCGGCCTCCTCGATCCGATCACGGCCGCCGACCGCATCGACGGCGCCGGTCCTCGACGGCCTGCCCGAGACGCTGGAGGAGTACCTCGAGCGCGACGGCATCTCCTATCTGAAGATCAAGGTGGCCGGCCGGCTGGACGAGGACATCGCGAGGCTCGAGGCGATTGCCGCCGTGCTCGACCGCCGCGACTGGCGCGTTCCACATCTCGCTCGACGGCAACGAGCAGTACCGGCGCGCCGACGACTTCCTCGAGCTGATCGCGCGGATCAAGGCGACCCCGGCGCTGGCACGGCTGTACGAGCAGATCATGTTCATCGAGCAGCCGCTCGATCGCGCCGTGGCTCTCGATCCGGCGGTGAAGCCTGCGCTCGCGCTGCTCTCGCGCGAGAAGCCGGTGATCATCGACGAGGCGGACGGCTGGTTGACAGCCTTTCGCGAGGCGATCGATCTCGGCTATCGCGGCACCTCGCACAAGAACTGCAAGGGCGTCTACAAGTCGCTGCACAACATGGCGCTGGCGCGCCTGCGCAACGAGCGCGCCGGTCGGCCGGCGCTGTTTCTCTCGGCCGAGGATCTCTCCAACGTGCCGGTCGTGGCGCTGCAGGCCGATCTGGCCGTGGTGGCGGCGCTCGGCATCACCCATGTCGAGCGCAACGGCCACCACTATTTTCGCGGCCTCGGCCACCTCGGCGAAGCCGAGAAGGCCGAGGCGCTGGCCAGGCACCCCGACCTCTACGAGCGGCGCGGCGACGAGGTGTTCCTGCACATCGCCGACGGCATGCTGGCGTGCGCTTCGCTGCAGGTCGCGGGCATGGGCTTTGCAGCACTGCCCGACATGGCGGGCCTCACCCCGGTCGACCGCTGGGACTTCGCGAGCCTGGGCGTCGAGGGCTGAGCCTCACGTCTTCTCCGAGGCGCGGCTCGCTTCGCGACGGCACCGGCAGGCGGCCGCTGACCTCGGCCCCGGCATCGGGCGGCAGGCGGAGGTAGGCGAGCACCGACAGCGCGGACACGAGCGCCACGACGAAGAAGGCGGGCGCGAAGTCGCCCGCCGCGACATGCTCCTCGCCGCGCGCCGCGACCGTCAGATGCAGCAGCAGCGCACCGGTGCCGACGCCGATGCTGAGCGAAAGCTGCTGCATCATGCTCGCGAAGCTGGTCGCCCGGCTCATCCACTGGCGCTCGATGTCCGCGTAGGCGAGCGTGTTGACGCTGGTGAACTGCAGCGAGCGAAAGAACCCGCCGACCAGCAGCACGCAAAGGATCAGAAGATGCGGCGTGCTCGGCTCGAACAGGCCGTTGGCGGCGATGAAGGCCGCGCCGATCAGCGCACTGGCGATGAGCACCCGCTTGAAGCCGAACTGCTTGAGGATCGGAGCGGCGGTGAGCTTCATGGCCATGGCCCCGGCCGCGGCGGCGAAGGTCAGCAGGCCGGAATGGAACGCGCTGAGCCCGAAACCCTCCTGCAGCATCAACGGCAGCAGAAACGGCATCGCGCCGATGCCGATCCGGAACAGCGAGCCGCCCAAGACCGACGCCCGGAAGGTCGCTATGCCGAGCAGACCGAGATCGATCACCGGATGCAGCGTTCGCGTGGCGTGCAGCACGTACAGGCCGATCCCGACCATGCCGACCGCCAGGAGCAGCAGTGCTGTGCTCCACGGCACCAGATCGCGTCCGATCGTCTCGAAGCCGAAGACCAGCCCGAGCAGGCCGACGGCGCTCAACAGAAAGCCGAGGAGGTCGAGCCGCGGCGGTCGCTCCTCGCGCAGGTTCGGGATGAACAGCGACACGAGCACGATGCCGAGCACGCCGATCGGCACGTTGATCCAGAAGATCCAGTGCCAGCTCAGATAGGTCGTGACGAACCCGCCGAGCGGGGGGCCCAGCATCGGGCCGATCAGGGCCGGCATGGTCAGCCAGGCCATGGCGCGCACCAGGTCCGCCTTCGCGACCGACCGCAGCAGCACGAGGCGCCCGACCGGCACCATCATCGCCCCGCCCATGCCCTGCAGCGTGCGCGCCAGCACGAGGTGCCAGATCGTCGTGGAGAAGCCGCACAGGATCGAGCCCAGAACGAAGACGACGATCGCGAGCCGGAAGATCCGGCGCGCGCCGAAGCGGTCGGCGACCCAGCCGCTGATCGGGATGAAGACCGCGAGCGCGAACAGATAGGACGTGATCGCGAGGCTGAGCTCGAGCGGGCTCTCGCCGAACGAGGCCGCGATCGCCGGCAGCGCGGTCGCGAGCGCCGTCGAATCGAGGTTCTCCATGAACAGCGCGCAGGCGACGATGAGCGGGATCAGCATGCACGCAAGCTCGCGCCGGCCGGACGGTCGGGACGGCTAGCCGTCGCCGAGGCAGACGCCGACATTGCGCGCCGCCCGGAGCCAGGGATGATCCATCGGCACCGTCTTGCGCCGGCCGACCACCTGCTCGAGCGGTACCGGCTCGGCGCCATCGCCGCGCGCCGCGACCATCACGCCGAACACCCCCTGGTTCAAGAGGTCGGCGCAGGCGGTGCCAAGCCGCGTCGCCAGCAGCCGGTCGCCGGCCGACGGCGTGCCGCCGCGCTGGAGGTGGCCGAGGATGGTGACCCGGGATTCCAGGCCGGTAAGCTGCTCCAGCCGCTGCGAGAGCTGCAGCGTGCTGTTGGTGAGCTTCGCCTGGATGTCGGCGACCCTGGTCCTGGCCCTGGCTTTCCGGACGCCGCGCTTCTTGACGGCGCCGTCCTTGCCCGCCGCCTTGGCGCGCACCAGCAGCGCCTCGGCCTTCTGCAGCTCGGCGGCCTCCTCGCGCGACATGGCGCCTTCCGAGACCGCGACGATGCTGAACTCGCTGCCGGTCCGGCTGCGGTGCCGGATCGCCTCGGCGACGGCCTCGACGTCGTAGGCGATCTCGGGGATCAGGATGACGTCGGCGCCGCCGGCGATGCCGGCGCCGAGCGCCAGCCAGCCGGCGTTGTGGCCCATCACCTCGACCACGATGATGCGGTGATGGCTGTGCGCCGTGCTGTGCAGGCGGTCGATCGCGTCGGTCGCGATCCCGAGCGCTGTGTCGAAGCCGAAGGTGATGTCGGTGCCCTCGACGTCGTTGTCGATCGTCTTGGGCAGGGTCACGATGTTCAGGCCCTTGTCGACCAGGCGCTGGGCGTTCTTCTGGGTGCCGCCGCCGCCGATGCAGACCAGGGCGTCGAGATGGTGCCGCTGGTAGGTCTCGACGATCACGTCGGTCATGTCCATGACCTTCTTGCCGACCGGCATGCGGTGCGGCTTGTCGCGGCTGGTGCCGAGGATGGTGCCGCCGATCGTGAGGATGCCGGACAGCTCCGCGCGCGTGAGCGGCGCCGAGCGGTTCTCGACCAGGCCACGAAAGCCGTCGCGATAGCCCACGACATGCATCCCGTGCGCGCCGATCGCGGCTTTGCCGACGCCGCGGATCGCGGCGTTGAGGCCGGGGCTGTCGCCGCCCGAGGTCAGGATGCCCACCGTCTTGACCATGCAAGGGTCCCCGCGCTGCCGTGGCAAGCAACTCTACCGCGCCGCGATAGCGCGCGTTCGATAGGTCGGATCGGCCACCATGGCAATGGCGATCTTCCGACTGCTGTCATAGGCTTGGACCAGCAGAGCCGGGGAGGTGCGAGATGGGCCCGCTGGAAGGCCTGAAAGTGATCGATCTTACGCACGTCATGGCGGGGCCGACCTGCACGCTGATGCTCGCCGACATGGGCGCCGATGTCATCAAGATCGAGCGCATGCCGGGCGGCGACGATACGCGCCGCTCGATCCCGCCGACGATCGACGGCGAAGCGGCCGCCTTCATGATGATGAACCGCAACAAGCGCGGGGTGGCGCTCGACCTCAAGACCGAGGGCGGCAAACGCGTGCTGCGCCGGCTGCTGCAGGACGCCGACGTCGTGGTCGAGAACTACCGGCCCGGCACGCTCGCCAGGCTGGGCTTCGACTATGAGGACCTGCGGCAGGGCAATCCGGGGCTGATCTACTGCGCGCTCTCCGGCTTCGGACGCACCGGCCCCTACGGTCATCGCGGCGGCTTCGACCTCGTGGCCCAGGCGATGAGCGGCATCATGAGCATCACCGGCGAGGCGCCCGGCCGGCCGCCGACGAAGTGCGGCGCGCCGCTCACCGACATCACCTGCGGCATCCTCGCCGCCATGGGGGTGCTCGCCGCCCATATCCATCGCCTGAAGACCGGACGCGGCCAGATGGTCGACACCTCGCTCCTCGAAGCCGGCATCGTGCAGACCTACTGGCAGTCGGCGATCGCGCTCGCGACCGGGACGGCGCCCGGGCCGATGGGCTCGGCGCATCCGCTGACCGCACCCTACCAGGCGTTCGAGACCGCCGACGGCTGGATCGTGATCGGCGGCAGCAACCAGTCGAACTGGCTGCGCGCGCTCGAGGCGCTGGAAGCGCAGCATCTGGCCGACGATCCGCGGTTTCGCGACAACGCCGCCCGCATGGGCCATCTCGAGGAGCTCGAGGCGGCGCTCGCACCCTACTTCAAGGCGCGCGGCAGCGAGGACCTGCTGGCCCGCCTCGAAGAGAAGGGCGTGCCGGCCGGCCCGGTCTACGACGTCAACCAGATGCACCAGGACCCGCAGGTGCTGGCGCGCGAGATGGTGGTCGAGGTCGAGCACAGCCAGGCTCGGCCCGGTCCGCACGATCGGCCTGCCCGTGAAATTCTCGGACACGCCGGGCGAGGTCTCTCACGGCGCGCCGCTCTACGGCCAGCACACCCGCGAGGTGCTGCGCGAGCACGGCTTCGCCGACGACGAGATCGAGCGCCTGCTCGCCGAGGGTGCGATCGCGGAGCGCTGAGCTGCTGCGTGATGGCGGCGATGACGGCGCGCCCGCCGAATCGCATTGAGGACCATCATGCCGCCGCGTATATGAAGGCGCGTCCTACGGAGGAACCATGCCGTTGCACAAGAATTCGGCTGCGCACGCCGCGGCGCGGGAGCCGGCGCTCGCCAACCTGACCATCGAAGCCGCGTATCGCGACCGCACGCCGGGCTCGGCGGCACTCGCCGCCAAGGCCCGCAACCTGTTCCCGAGCGGCATCACCCATGACGGCCGCCATCTCGAGCCCTACGGCGTCTACATCGAGCGGGGCGAGGGCGCTCACAAATGGGACGTCGATGGCAACCGCTACATCGACTACTACGGCGGCCACGGCGCGCTGCTGCTCGGCCACAACCATCCCAAGGTCAGCGCCGCCATCCAGAGCGCGCTCGAGCGCGGCACGCATTTCGGCGCGAGCCATGCGCTGGAGGTGCGCTGGGCCGAGGCCGTCCGGGGCCTGATGCCGAGTGCCGAGCGCATCCGCTTCACCTCGTCCGGCACCGAGGCGACGCTGATGGCGGTGCGGCTTGCCCGCAGCTTCACCGGCCGGCGCAAGATCCTGCGCATCAGGACGCATTTCCACGGCTGGCACGATCACATGACGTCCGGCTACCAGTCGCATTTCGACGGCGCGCCGACCGTGGGCGTGCTGCCGGGCGGTGGCCGAGCAGGTGGTGCTGGCCGACCCCAACGACGTCGACGGCCTGCGCAGGGTCCTGGCCGCCGACCGCGAGATCGCCGCGGCGATCGTCGAGCCGACCGGCGGCTCGTTCGGCATGGTGCCGCTGGCCCCCTCGTTTCTCGTGGCGTTGCGCGAGCTGACCGCGGCGCACGGCGCGCTCCTGATCTTCGACGAGGTCGTCACCGGCTTTCGCGTCGCACCGGGCGGCGCGCAGGCCCATTTCGGCATCACGCCCGACCTCACCACGCTCGCCAAGATCGTGGCGGGCGGCATGCCGGGCGGTGCGGTCGCGGGCCGCGCGGACGTGCTCGCGGCGCTCGACTTTTTCGCGAGCGCCGCCGCCGGGACCGAGAAGATCCAGCATCCCGGCACCTTCAACGCCAACCCGGTCTCGGCCGCGGCCGGCATCGCGGCGCTCGACGTGATCGCCACGACCGATGCCTGCGATCGCGCCAATGCTTCGGCCGCGGCGCTGCGCCGGGGCTTCAACGAGGTGCTGGAGGAGTTTCGCGTGCCGTGGGCCGCCTACGGCACCTTCTCGGGCGTCCATCTGTTCACCAACCCCAAGGGGCGCGCGCTGCGACCTTCGGACTTCGATCCGTTCGCGATACCCTACGCCGAGCTCAAGTCCCGGCAGGGCCGCATCACGCATCGCCTGCGCATCGCGATGCTGCTGCACGGCGTGGACCTCAACAACTGGCCGGGCGCGATCGTCTCGGCCGTGCTCAGCGATCAGGACCTCGCCGACACGGTGGATGCCTTCCGCGACGCGCTGCGCCTCTTGCGCCGCGAGGGCGATCTCGGCTGAAGGGCGCTTGCTATCCCGCGCGCAGGTCGCGCTTGTAGCGCTGCCAGTTGGGACATAGTGCTCGGCGGCGTGGCGGATGCGGGCGACGTGCTCCTCGCTCACCTCGCGCTTGACCTGGCCGGGCGCGCCCATGACCAGCGAGTTGTCCGGGATCTCCTTGCCCTCCGGGATCAGCGCCTTGGCGCCGATCAGGCAGTTCGAGCCGATCCGCGCGCCGTTCAGGATCACGGCACCGATGCCGATCAGCGAGTTGGCGCCGATCGTGCAGCCGTGCAGCATCGCCATGTGCCCCACCGTGACGTCCTTGCCGATGGTCAGCGGATAGCCCGGATCGGCATGCAGCACGCAGCCGTCCTGGATGTTCGAGCCCTCGCCGATCGTGATCGGGTCGTTGTCGCCCCGCAGCACCGCACCCCACCAGACGCTGGCATTGCGCTCCAGCTTGACCTTACCTATGACCACGGCGGTCGGCGCGATCCAGTAGGCGTCGCCGGCGGTGGTGATGCGGGCATCGCCGAGGGCATATTCCATGAGGCTCCTCCACAGTTGTCGTGCATCCCGATGGCCGTGCGCATCCCGGGTCGGGGCATCATAGTGGCGTCGGCAAATCCCGAAAGGCGCGCGGCCTCGCGCGCGGCGAGACGATGGCAGAGGTGAGCGTCGCGGCGACGCCGGCGCGGGCGCCGGCCGGCTGGCACGGCGCGCCCGCTCTGCTGCTCGCGGGGCTCTGGCTGTCGTGCCTGTGGAGCCTGCCGACCGATCCCCATGCGCCGGTGCGCTTCGCGCTCTCGGTCGAGATCGCGATCCTGCTGCTGTTGCTGGCGTTGGTCGTGCCCCTTCGAAGCGGCTTGGCAGGCCGGCTGCTGCGCTATGCCGCTGGCGGCCGCGACCACGCTGGTGGTCGCGCTCAAGGCAGGCGAGCTCGCGATCCGCTCGACCCTCGGCCGGCCGCTCAACCCGCTGCTCGACCTCGACCTCGCCCCTTCGCTGGTGCACCTGCTGGCCGGCACGCTGGGTGCGTGGCGGACGGGCCTGCTGCTCGCCGGCGCAGCGCTCGCGCTGCTGCTGGTGCTCGGCCTGTCGGTGGTGGCGATCGGCATCGCCCAGCGGGCGCTCGCCGGGCCGCGGCCGCGCGCGCTGATGCTGGCCTTGGGCATCCTGCTGCTCGCGCTCTTCGGTCTCGGCCAGACAGCGCCGCGCCTGGTGACCTGGCTGCCGGTCTCGGCGCACGCCAGCGACATGCTGCTGGCGCAATGGCGGCTCGGCCGCGATGCGGTCCACGACCAGGCGAGGCTCGAGGCGGCCATGGCATCCGACCCGTTTCGCGACCTGCCGGCAGGCGTCCTGCTGACGCGGCTGGCTGGCATCGACGTGCTGCTGATCTATGTCGAATCCTATGGACGCAGCGCGCTCGAGCAGCCGCGCTATGCGGCGACCATCGCAACCGAGGCTGGCGGCGTTCGAGCGGGCGCTCGCGGCGCGCGGGCTCGTCGCGGCATCGGGCTACCTCACGTCGCCCACGGTGGGCGGCCAGTCCTGGCTCGCGCACGGCACGATCCAGAGCGGCCTCTGGCTGCCGCATCAGCGCGACTACAACGCCCTGGTGCGAAGCGATTGGCTGACGCTCACCAAAGCCTTCGCCAGGGCCGGCCACCGCACGCTCGCGGTCAAGCCGGCGATCACCATGCCGTGGCCCGAAGGCGAGCAGATGGGCTATGATCGCATCTACGCCGCGGCCGACCTCGGCTATGCCGGCCTGCCCTACAACTGGGTCACGATGCCCGATCAGTACACGCTGAGCGCGCTCGCAGCGCTTCGAGCGCGAGCGCGCCGATCTGCCGCTGTTCGCCGAGATCTCGCTGATCAGCAGCCATGCGCCCTGGACGCCGATCCCGCCGGTGCTCGAGGACTGGTCGGCGATCGGCGATGGCGCCGTGTTCTCGCGCTGGGCGCAGGACGGCGATCCGCCCGAGGTCGTGTGGCGCGATCCCGAGCGGGTCCGCCACCAGTACACGCTGGCGATCGACTACGTGCTGGCTGTGCTGGCCTCCTATGCCGCCACGTTCGCCGACGAGCGCACCTTGCTGATCGTCGTCGGCGACCATCAGCCCGCACCCCTGATCACGGGCGAGGACGCCGGCCGCGACGTGCCGATCCACGTCATCGCCGGCGATCCCGCCCTGCTCGAGCCGTTTCGCGACTGGGGCCTGGCCGCCGGCATGCGGCCCGGCGGGCGCGCCGCTCGGCGCGCATGGACCGCTTTCGCGACTGGCTCCTCGCGACGTTCAGCGAGTCAGGCAGCGAATCCTGCGATCGCTGCAATCCGGGAGGTCATGATGATGCTTCGAGGCTCCGTCACGATCCTCGCGGCCGCGGCGACGCTCTGGGGCATGGCTGGTGCTGCGATGGCGAGCTGCTTTCCGGTCGCGCAGGCGCCGGGCGCCATCGTGCCGATCGGGTTGCACGCAGCCGCGCTGCCGGACCAGGGCGAGGTGCGGCTCAGCTTCCTCGGCCATTCCAGCTTCCTGATCGAGACGCCGGGCGGCATCAGCGCGATCACCGACTACAACGGCACCGTGCGCGCAGCGCAGGCGCCCGACATCGTCACCATGAACAATGCGCACAGCACGCATTACACCGACTTCGTCGAGCCCGGCGTGAAGCACATCCTGCGCGGCTGGGGTGCGGACGGCGGCCTGGTGCTGCACGACGTGACCGTGGGCGATCTGCACGTGCGCAACGTGCCGACCAACGTGCGCGAGTACGGCGGCACGCGCTACAACGGCAACTCGATCTTCGTGTTCGAGATCGCCGATCTGTGCATCGCCCATCTGGGACACCTGCACCACACGCTGACCGACGTCCATCTCGGCGAGCTCGGCTACATCGACGTGCTGCTGGTGCCGGCGGACGGCTCCTTCACGATGGCGCAGGAGCTGATGGTCGAGGTGATCCGCCAGATCGGCCCGACCCTGGTGATCCCGATGCACTACTTCTCGCCGCACACGCTCGGCGCGCTTCATCGCGCTGATCGAGGACAGCTACCAGCCGCTCTACAGCGACACCGCCACGGTGACGCTCTCGAGCCTGAAGCTGCCCTATCACAAGGTCCTGGTGCTGCCCGGCAGTTGAGGCGCAGGATGGCGCAGGGATCTGCGCCGACGATCGCATGAGGTCATCGGGCTCGAGGAGGCGACGAGAGACATCCGCTACCAGCCAAGAATCATGACGCGCCTCGGCGCGATTCCGCGCACGCTCGCGCATCGCAACTTCGGGATCTACATCGCCGGCAGCAGCGTCTCGCTGATCGGCACCTGGATGCAGCGGATCGCCGTCGGCTGGCTCGCCTGGGAGCTCAGCCATTCCGGCGCGATCCTCGGTCTTGTGGCGTTCGCCGACCTGTTCCCCACGATCGTGATCGGGCCGTTCGGCGGCGCGCTCGCCGACCGCTTCGACCGGCTGCGCCTGATGCGCATCGCGCAGTCGTTGATCATGCTGCAGTCGCTGACCCTGTTCGCGCTGACCGCCACAGGGCTCATCACGGTCGAGCTGCTGATCGGCCTCGTGCTGCTCGGCGGCCTCGTCGACGGCCTCGTCCAGCCGGCGCGCCTGGCACTGGTGCCGAGCCTGGTGCCCCGTTCCGCGGTCGCCACCGCGGTCGCGATCAACAGCATCGTGTTCAACCTCGCCCGCTTTGCAGGCCCGGCGCTCGCGGGCCTGGTGATCGTCTGGTGGGGCGTCAGCATGGTGTTCGCCCTGAACGCCATGAGCTTCCTCGCCTTCCTGTTGGCGCTGGCGCGCCTGCGCCTGCAGCCGCTGGCGCTGGACGGGCAGGGCCGGCGCTCGATGCTGAGCGCGATCGCCGACGGACTGCGCTACACCGGCGGCCATCGCGGCATCGGCCCGCTGCTGCTGCTGCATGCGATCCTGGCGGTGAGCGCCCGGCCGTTCTTCGAGCTGCTGCCGGGCTTCGCCTCGGACGTGTTCGGGCGCGGCGCCTCCGGTCTCGCCATGCTCGGCTCGGCGGTCGGGATCGGCGCGGTCGCGGGCGGCCTGTGGCTGGTCCAGCGCCATCAGGAAGCGCGTCTGACCAAGGTGGCGCTGGGAAGCTCGTTCCTGGTCACCCTCTCGGTGCTGAGCTTCTCGCTCGACCACGTGGTTTGCCGTTGCGCTGGTCTGCATGGTGCTGGCGGGCTTCGGCATGGTGGTGGCGGGCGTCGGCACCCAGACCCTGATCCAGACCTCGGTCGACGAGGCCATGCGCGGCCGCGTGCTGAGCCTGTTCGGGCTGATCTTCCGCGGCGGCCCGGCGATCGGCGCGCTGGTCATGGGCGCGGCCTCGGAGTTCGTCGGGCTGCAGGCCCCGGTCGCGGCCGGCACCATCATCGGCCTGATCGCGGCGATCCTGATCTGGCGCCACCGCGGCGCGATCGCAGCCAACCTCGGCGAGCGGCCGCAATCGTCGCCCGCCTGATGTCGCGACCGTGCGCCTCAGGACGAGGTGGCGGCGCGCCCGATGATGCGGATCGCGAGCGAGCCGCGCGAGTTCCGCCGCCGAGCCGGCCACGAGGCCAAAGAACGGATCGGCCCAGAGCGTGACCGCCGCCGTCACGGCGATCACGGGCCAGCAGGAAGGCCTGCAGTCGAACAGCCGCCGGCTCAGCGCCAGCTCGCCCGCGGCCATCACGAGCAGCGCGCCCAGCGCCGCCGCCGGGATCGCGGCCAGCAGCGCCAAGCCGAGGCCGCCCGGCAGCAGGGCCAGGGCGAGCAGCGCCAGGCCCAGCAGCAACGGTGCCGTGCCGCTGCGCGCGCCGAACCGCCAGTGCGCCGCGAGCCCGCCAGCACCATGGCACATCGGCAGCGCGCCGAGCGGCGCCAGCAGCAAATTCGCGAGGCCGCTCGTGACCGACAGGCGCCGGGGCGTGACATGCGCCGCGCGCTCGCCGAAATAGTCGGCCGCCACCAGCGCGGTCAGCAGGACCGCATTGGTGAAGGTGAGCGAAAGCTGCGGCAGCACGAGGAGCGCGAAGGCGTCTTCCAGCTCGGCCGCAGACGGCCAGGCGGCGAGCGGCAGCGCCGGCGCGGCGAGACCGCGGCGAGGCCCGTTCCCTCGGCCCCGAGCAGCGGCGCCAGCGCGATCGCGGCCACGAGCGCTATCAGCGCCGAAGGTGCCCGCGGCACCAGCAGGAGCCCGACCAGAAGGCCCACCGTCAGGATCGCGAGCAGCGGTGCCGTGGCCATCAGCTCGAGGCTCAGCAGGGCAAGTGCCAGGCCGAGGCCCAGCTGCAGGCCGGCGAGCACCGACTGCGGCACGATGCGCGCAAGCCGCGTGATCCAGCCGGTGAGCCCCAGCAGCAGCAGGGCTGCGCCCAGCATGACGCCGCTCGCAGCGAGTGCTGCCGGGCTCAGCCCGGCCGTGAGCAGCACCACCGCCACCGCCTTCATCGGCTGCACCGGGATCGGCAGGCGATACCAGACCGCGGTTGCGATGTAGAAGATCGCAAAGCCCGCCAGCACCGGCATCGGCGCAAGCCCGACCACGGCGATGCTGCCCAGCATCAAGGGCAGCAGCGTGCCGAGGTCGCCCAGCGCCCCGCTCAGCTTCCCGCAGGCTGAGGACGAACGGTGCGCCAGGTTTTGCCAGAGAAGCCAATGCTCTGCCCGATCGCTGTGTCCGATCAGCTTAGGGCCCCGAACATGCTCGAGGCCAGGATCTTGTGCGAGCCGGACGCCAGCGATCGTGAGCGGACATTCGAGCCCAAAGCCGCTAAGGAGCGCCGGTAGGGAGCCGGGACGGGTCTTGCATCGCGCCGTGCGCGGTGCCTTAAGTCGGGGCTGGGAGGCGATCGATGAGCGAAACGAGCAAGCCCGTGACCGCGTGCCTGATCATCATCGGCAACGAGATCCTCTCGGGCCGCACGATCGATGCGAACCTGCCGCACGTCGCCAAGGTGCTGGGCCAGATCGGCATCCGGCTGACCGAGGCGCGCGTGGTGGCCGACGACGAGGCGGCGATCGTCGATGCGGTCAACACCTGCCGGGCGCGCCACACCTACGTGTTCACGACCGGCGGCATCGGCCCGACCCACGACGACATCACGGCGGCCTGCATCGCCAAGGCGTTCGGCCGGCCGTTCGGGCGCAACCTCGAGGCCGAGCGCCGCCTGCTGGCCTTCTATCCGCCCGAGCGGGTCAACGAGGCGCGCATGTCGATGGCCGACATGCCTGATGGCGTCGAGCTGATCGACAACCCGGTCAGCGTGGCGCCGGGCTTTCGCATCGAGAACGTCTACGTGCTGGCGGGCGTGCCCAAGATCATGCAGGCGATGCTGGACCTGGTGCTGCCCAAGCTCGAGGGCGGGGTCAAGATCCAGGCGCGCGCCGCGACGGTCTATGCGCCCGAAGGCGACGTCGCGGTCGGCCTCGCCAAGATCCAGGAGGATTTCCCGATGCTCGAGATCGGCAGCTATCCGTTCTTCCGGCCCTCGGGCCCGGGCTCCACGATCGTGTTTCGCGGCACCGATCCGGCGGCGATCGACCAGGCGGCAGAAGCCCTCTATGCGCTCGCCGCCGGGCTTGGCGCCACCATCCGGGAAGTCGATTCCGGCTGACTTGGGCTCGCCTAGTTGATCACCTGCCAGGCGCCGTCGGCGCTGCGGCAGGCGGTGCCGTAAACCTGCTCGTTGCGGCCGCCGATCCTGGCCTTGTGCTGGAACTCGCGGCAGTAGCCGGAGGCGGTCTCATAAGTGTTGACCGGCGTCACCGCGCCGTAGCTGCCGCTGTCCGGGTTGCGCCAGGGCGTGGCGCTGCCGGCGGGGGTGTATTCGAGCGCGCTGGCCTCGGCGCGGCTGGCATAGGTGGCATCGGCGCGGTCGAGCGACTTGCCGGCCTCGTTGCCCAGAAAGGCGCCGAGCAGGGTGCCGGCCGCCGCGCCCGCGATCCGGGCGTCGCCGTCGAACAGGGTGGCGCCCGCGAGCCCGCCGAGGCCGGCGCCGGCAAGCGTGCCCACGGTCTGCTTGGTGCCGTAGTCCGAGCCCGCGCAGGCACTCAAGGAGAAGAGCGCGATGACGCCGGCAACGCGCCGGAGCTTGTTCATGGCAGGCATCCCTTGCTGCGACCAGATGCAGCAAGGCTAGCGGCGGCGCCTTGAATCGGCTCTGAACCGCTCGTTCACCGCTGGTTCAGCGGTCGGCAGCGCCCGCGCGGCGGGCAGCTCCAGGCGCGCCCGCAGGCCGCCCGATGCCGCCTCGTGCAGGCTCAGCGCGCCGCCGTAAATCTCGGCGATGTCGACCACGATCGACAGGCCGAGGCCCGAGCCCGGCACCTGCTCGTCGAGCCGGCGACCGCGCTGCATGACCTCGTTGCGCCGCTCCGGCGGCAGGCCCGGCCCGTCGTCCTCGACCACCACCATCAGGCGCTCGTCCAACGCCTCGGCGCGCGCGACGACGCGCGCCCGTGCCCATTTGCAGGCGTTGTCGAGCAGGTTGCCGAGCATCTCCTCGAGATCCTGGCGGGCGCCGCGAAAGGCGAGCTCGGGCGGGCAGGCGACCTCGATCGCGAGCTCCCGGGAGGCGTAGATGCGCGCCAGCGTGCGCTGCAGGTCAAAGAGCACCGGTGCTACCTCGCAGCGCGAGCCGATCACCGAGGCGGTCGCCATGGCGCGCGCCCGCGACAGGTGGTGGTCGACCTGCTGGCGCATCAGCGCGGTCTGGCGCAGCGTCAGGGTCGCGAGGCTGCCGCGCGAGCGGCTGGCCTCGTTGGTCAGCACCGCGATCGGCGTCTTCAGGCCGTGCGCGAGGTTGCCGACATGGGTGCGCGCGCGCTCGACCACCGCCTCGTTGTGGTCGAGCAGCGCGTTGAGCTCGTTGGCGAGCGGCCGGAGCTCCTCGGGATAGTCGCCCGCCAGGCGCTTGGCCTTGCCGATCCGGATGTCGGCGAGGCCGCGCCGGATCCGGCGCAGCGGCTCGAGCCCGAAGCGCACCTGGATCAGCACCGCGGTCACCACGCCGAGCAGCAGCGTGCCGAGGCCGAGCACCAGCAGGCGGTTGAAGCCCTCGGTCTCGGCATCGATCTCGCGCTGGTCGCCGGCGACGCTGTAGACGAACGGCTTCTCGCGGCCCGGCAGGCCGATCGCGCGGCTCAGCACCCGCAGCGGCTCGCCGCGCGGCCCGATCAGGTCGAGGGTGGTCCCCAGACGGCCCGGCGCCGGGATCACCGGCAGGGCCTCGTCCCACAGCGAGGCCGAGCGTCGCAAGGGCCCGCCCGCATCGCTGATCTGCCAGTACCAGCCCGAGAGCGGCTGCTCGAAGCGCGGCTCGCCGAGCTGCGGCCGCAGCGCCAGGGTGCCGTCCGGTGCGAGGTCGCTGCCGGCCACCACGCCTTCGAGCAGCACCCGCAGGCGGGCGTCGAAATTGCGCTCGACGGTGTCGGCGAACAGGCGCGAGAGCGCAAAGCCCCCGACGCTCAGCAGCAGCGCGCACCAGATGGCCGCGCTGGCGACCAGGCGGAAGGCAAGCGAGTTACGCTTCATCCGGCGGTCGGATGCGATAGCCCAGGCCGCGCGCCGTCTCGATCACGTCGACGCCCAGCTTCTTGCGCAGGCGGCCGACGAACACCTCGATGGTGTTGGAATCGCGATCGAAGTCCTGATCGTAGAGATGCTCGGTGAGCTCGGTGCGCGAGACGACGCGGCCCGGGTGGTGCATCAGATAGGCGAGCAGGCGGTACTCCTGCGCCGTCAGCCTGACCGGCTGGCCGTCGACCGCGACCCTGGCGGCGCGCGTGTCGAGGTGGACCGGGCCGCAGACCAGCTCGGCGCAGGCATGGCCGGCGGCGCGCCGCACCAGCGCGCGCAGCCGCGCCAGCACCTCCTCCATGTGGAACGGCTTGGCGACGTAGTCGTCGGCGCCGGCATCGAAGCCCGCCACCTTCTCGCTCCAGCGGTCGCGCGCGGTCAGGATCAGGACCGGCATCCGGCGGCCCTCGCGCCGCCAGCGCTCCAGCACGGTGATGCCGTCCATCAGCGGCAGGCCGAGATCGAGCACCACGGCATCGTAGGGCTCGTTGGCGCCGAGGTAGTGGCCCTCCTCGCCATCCGGCGCGACGTCGATCACATAGCCGGCATCGACCAGACAGTCGCGAAGCTGCCGGGCGAGATCGTCGTCATCCTCCACCACCAGAACCCGCATGGGCAGCACTCCGCCGGGGTGGCCTTCATACCGGGAAGGTCCAGCGACCAGACAATCACGCGCGAGATGAACGGTTGCTGAACCCGGGCTCCGTTCGAGGCGGCGCTGGCGGCCAAGGTGCTTGCCCAAGACGGCGGCTCGCCCTTAAATGAGCAAGCCGGCGCTGGATGCCCCGCGGCCCGAAGGGGCTCGGCTCCGGAGCCCCTTGCAGAGATCAACGATCGCGGCGGAACGGTCGCCAGGGAGGAGTCGATGAGGACAAGCTCGGTGTTGCTCGCGCTGGGCGTAGCGCTGGCCCCGTTGACGTCGTGGGCCCAGACGGACGGCTATGCGCTCGACGACTATCAGCTGCGCACGTCCGGCGATCTCCTGGACATCTGCACGCTGGACCCTTCGCACGTCAACTATTGGGAAGCGCGCGGCTTCTGCCTCGGCTACTTCACGGGCGGCATCGACCTCCACGATGCGCTCGCCGTCGGCACAGATTTTCCCCAGCTTGCCTGCCCGGGCGAGGGCGTGACGCGCAACGACGTGGTCGAGGCGTTCGTCACCTACGCCCAGGCGCACCCGGAGCATCTGCAGGAGCGGCCGATGGACACCGTGTTCCGGGCGGTGGCCGACCGCTGGCCGTGCGCGTGATGGTCGGGTCGGACAGAGGAGGCGGGACCATGCAGGAATCCCTGTTTCGAACATGGGCTGGCGTGAAGCCCGGCATGATCGTGCTGTGCGTGGCGATCGCGGTCGGGGGTTGCACGATGACGGAAACGCAGCAGCGCACGGCGAGCGGTGCCGGTATCGGCGCGGGCGTAGGTGCGGCCGGCGGCGCGCTGATCGGCGCTCTGACCGGCAATGTCGGCGCCGGCGCGGCCATCGGCGCGCTGTCGGGTGCAGCGGTGGGTGGTGCCGGCGGCTACATCACCGACCAGCAGGCGCAGCGCCAGCAGGCGCAGGACGATTCGGCCCAGCTTCGCCAGCAGAACGAGTTGCTGCGTCTGCAGCTGGAGAACGAGCAGCTGCGGCAGCAGCAGCAACAGCAGCAGTGAGGCGCCGGACCGGCGTGAACGGTAGAGCCGGTGAGCGTGAAGACGGGCTGCGGCCGGGCGAGGTCGCGCTGCCGTTCGATCCGGCGAATGAGCCAAATGCGAGCGTAGCCTTCATCGGGCGCATCCGCTCGCCCTGGGCGCGGGGCGGTCCATGTCCCAAGAACCTGCGCGAGGCGCGGGAGCAGGCGCGGCACGCCGTGATCGAGCTCGATCGGCGCTATCAGGCCGGGCTCGACGGGCTCCACCCGGGCGCTCATCTGCGTGGTGCTCTACTGGATGGACGCGGCGCGGCGCGACCTCATCGTCCAGCGCCCCCGCCATCTCGACCGCCTCGTCGGCACGTTCGCTCTGCGCTCGCCCGTCCGGCCGAACCCTGTGGCGGTGGCGGTCGTAACCCTCCAGGCCATGGATCCTGCCGCCGGCACCCTGACCGTCGATGCGATCGACTGCTTTGACGGCACGCCGCTTCTCGACATCAAGCCGTGGCTGCCGTCGGTCGATGTCCCGGGCGGCGCTTGCGAAGCGAATGCGCAGGAGAAGCAGGGCGGCTAGCGCACGTCGAGGATCTCGCCGCTCCTGGCATCGGCGGTGATCTCGCGCACCTTGCCGTCCTCGCCCAGCCACTTGACCAGGTAGCGGGGCTCGCCCTGACTGACCAGCTCCGCGTCGAGCGCATGGCCGGGGAAGCGCTGGCCGATGGTCTGCAGGACCTGGGCGAGCGGCTTGACGTCCTCCGCCTGCGCCAGATGCAGCATGCCGGACGGTTCGGCCGCGGCGGCGACGCGCGGCAGGCACAGGCCAGCAAGGACAAGGAGAGGGACCCAGCGCATCGTTCCGCCCTCTACCTCCCGAGCCATGAACGCGATATGAACACCGCGCTCAGGTTGTGTCCAAGGATGGCGATACAACCAACTGAAAACATTGCTGATAGTGGCCCCGATGGCTTGCCGCAGCTCTCGACCAGGCCGTCGCGCGTGGTGCCGTTTCCCTGCGCCGCCAGTGTCGTCAACGGCGGCGTCGAAGTCTACTGCCCAGGCTGCCTTGCGCCACAATTCGCTGGCAAATGCGAAAGCTTCATGCGGCGCCGGATGCCGCGGGCAGCAGCCCGTGCTTGCGCAGCTGGTGGCGCAGCTGGTCGTAGCTGAGGCCGAGATCGGCCGCGGCCTTCCGCTGGTGATGGCGGTTGCGCGCCAGGGCCTGCTCCAGCAGCGTCCGCTCGTAGGCCGCGGTGGCGGCGCGAAAATCGCGCGGCGCCTGCGCAGGATCGGGTGACCCCCTCATCGCCTGGGCGGGCGGCAGGTCGCTGGGGCGGGGTGCTGCGCCGTGACGCCGGTCGGTAGGGGGAATCGAAGGGATCGAACTGGACCTCGGCGATGGTGCGATCGGCGCGCGCAGCGCGGTACACCGCGCGCTCGACCACGTTCTTCAGCTCGCGCACATTGCCGGGCCAGGGCCAGGCCAGCAGCGCTGCAAGGGCATCGCGGCTGAAGCCCGGAAAATCGCGCCAGCCGAGATCGTGCGCCATGGCGCGGCCGAAATGATCGGCCAGCAGCGGCACGTCGTCGCGCCGCGCGCGCAGCGGCGGCACGGTCAGCACGTCGAACGCCAGGCGGTCCAAGAGGTCGTCGCGGAAGCGGCCGGCGGCGGCCTCGGACGGCAGATCGACGTTGGTGGCGCCGATCAGGCGCACGTCGACCTGGACGGTGGCGCTGCCGCCCAGGCGCTCGAAGGCGCCGTATTCGACCACGCGCAGCAGCCGCTCCTGCACCGCAAGGTTGGTGTCGGCGATCTCGTCGAGGAACAGGCTGCCCGAATCGGCGAGCTCGAAGCGGCCGGCACGGCGGCGCACGGCGCCGGTGAACGCCCCTGCCTCGTGGCCGAACAGCTCGCTCTCGAGCAGGGTCTCGGGCAGGGCGGCGGCATTCAGCTTGACCAGCGGCCGGTCCCAGCGCGTCGAGAGGAAGTGCAGGCGCGCCGCGATCAGCTCCTTGCCGGTGCCGCGCTCGCCGACCACCAGGACCGGCCGATCGAGTGGCGCGACCCTCGAGACCGCTTCCAGGAGATCGAGAAACGGTCGCGCCTGGCCGAGCAGGGGCGGCAGATCGGGGGTATCGGGAGCCATGCGGCAGAATATGCCACAGATTGGCGGAATACACCAGAAGTTGGTGTCATCGTCATATGACGTCGTCGCGGCCGCTGAAGAGAAAATCGCTTTTTTGCAGGCACTTAGCGTCTCTCCACGAGGCTGGCACGGCTTGTGCACTGCCGAGCCTGCAACACCATCGTGAGGGAAGGCGCATGCATCGCAGCGAGTTCGATCGAGATCCCTACGGGCGCGCCGGCCGCGCGGACGGCTTCGAGCGCGCCGGAGGCCGCATCCTGGACTTCCTGCGCAGCCGCAGGGCCGAGCACTGGATCATGTTCTTGGCAGGCGTCGTGATCGGCATGATCGTCGGCTGAGCGCCCGGCGCCGCCCATAGGAGGAGCACGAAATGGGGATCTTTTCCCGCCTTACCGACATCGTCAACGCGAACCTCAACGCGGTGCTGGATCGCGCCGAGGACCCCGAGAAGATGGTCCGCCAGATGATCCACGAGATGGAGGACACGCTGGTCGAGGTGCGCTCGCACGCGGCACGGCTGATCGCCGACCGCAAGGGCATCGAGCGCCGCCGGGTCCGGCTCGGCGAGGCGCAGACCGAGTGGCAGGCCAAGGCCGAGCTCGCGCTCTCCAAGCAGCGCGAGGACCTGGCGCGCGCCGCCCTGGTCGAGAAGGCCAGGCTGGCGGCCGACCTCGACGCGCTCGATGAGGAGCTCGTCCACCTCGACGAGGGGCTCGTCAAATACGACGAGGACATCGCCAAGCTGGAGGAGAAGCTGCGCGAGGCCAAGGCCAAGCAGAAGGTGATCCTGGCGCGCCACGCGACCGTTGCCTCGCGCCTGCGGGTGCGCCGGCAGGTGCATGATCGCCGCATCGAGGACGCCTTCGTGCGCTTCGAGCAGATGGAGCGCCGGCTGGACGGCGCCGAGGGCGAGGTCGAGGCGTTCGATCTCGGCCAGGGCAAGCCCAGGACGCTCGCCGACGAGATCGACGATCTCGCCACCGAGAGCGCTATCGACCAGGAGCTGGCGGCGCTCAAGCAGCGCATGGCCAAGGTCGAGGAGCGGTCCGAGATCCGCAAAGGATGACGGAGATGTGGCTCGAGGTCCCGCTGATCCTGTTCCTGACCATCGTCGCGCCGATCTGGATCATCGCGCACTACGTCACCAGCTGGCGCATGGCCAACACCCTGTCGCCCGAGGACGAGAAGCAGTTCGGCGATCTCTGGCAGGTCGCCGAGCGCATGGAGGAGCGCATTCACAACCTCGAGCGCATTCTGGATCGCGAGATGCCGGGCGACGACGTCGGCCCGGCAGCCGCTGCCAATGATCGAAGAGCTGCGGAGGGTGGCCGATGACGGGCGAGCAGATGCCAGGCGGGCCGAGCTGGCGACGGCTCTACCGCAACCCCAAGCGCGGCTGGATCGCCGGCGTCTGCGCCGGCCTTGCCGACTATTTCGGGGTGGGCACGTGTCTGGTGCGGGTCCTGGTGCTGGTCAGCCTCATGCTCTTCACCGTGCCGACCTTCATCGCCTACCTGATTGCCGCGATGGTGCTCGAGCGCCGGCCCGAGGCCATGCAGGCGAGCCGCGAGGAGGAGGCGTTCTGGCGCTCGGTCCGGCTCGAGCCGAGCCGCACGGCGCGCGACCTCGCGCGCAAGTTCCAGGACATGGAGCGCCGCCTGCGCGCCGCCGAGGCCAAGGTCACCTCGAGCGAGTACAAGCTGCGCCGCCAGTTCCGCGATCTCGAGCGCCAGCCCTAGCGATCTGGCGCCTCGCGGTACGCCAGGCGGAGTATCGGGGCGATCGCGGCTGGCACCCGCGCCCGGAAGATGGCATCTCTTGGATCTGCCACGAACCGTGCGAGGGAGCCTCGAGCCGCGGCGCCATGATTTACGTCTGCAATCTGCGAGACCTGCCAGATCACGTCCGGGCCGTCGGCCCCAGCCACCTGATATCGCTGGTGTCGGAGGAGGAGCAGCCGATAACCCCGGTCGGCATGCTCGTCGATCGCCATCTGCGGGTGGTGATCCACGACATCAGCGAGCCGCTGTTCGGCCACATCCTGGCAGACGAGCAGCACGTGGCCGGCCTGATCGCATTCGTGCGCGCCTGGCCGCACGAGGAGGCGCCGCTGCTGATCCACTGCATGGCCGGCATCAGCCGCTCGATGGCGGCAGCCCTGATCGCGCTGGTGACCAAAGCGGGCGGCCGTGAGATGGAGGCGGCCGGGCAGATCCGCCGCGCCGCGCCGCATGCCTATCCGAACCGCCGCATGATCGCGCTCGCCGACGGGCTCCTGCAGTGCGAGGGCCGCCTCGTCGAGGCGCGCGAGGCCATGGGGCCGCCGCGGCTCACCTTCGCCGGCCCGCTGGTCGAGCTGCCGCTGCTGCGCTAGCGCAGCGCGCCCGCCGCTGGACCGGCGGCGGCGGTACCGCTATCCCTGGACCGGACGCGCCCGGATGGGGAGGGGAGGGACATGGCCAAGGCGATCCACATGATGGTGCGGGTGCTGGACGAGGCGCGCTCGCTCGCCTTCTACCGCGCGGCGTTCGGGCTCGAGGTGGCCGACCGCTTCGACTTCGACGGCTTCACGCTGATCTACCTGCGCAACCCCGAGAACGATTTCGAGGTCGAGCTCACCGTCAACAAGGGCCGCGACGGAGCCCTACGGGCACGGCGACGGCTACGGCCACGTCGCCTTTGCGGTCGACGATCTCGACGCCGAGCACCGCCGCCTTGGCGAAGCCGGCCTGGAGCCCGCCGACATCAAAGAGTTCTTTCGCGACGGCTCCCTGATGGCGCGCTTCTTCTTCGTGCAGGACCCGGACGGCTACAAGATCGAGGTGCTGCAGCGGCACGGCCGCTACCGCTAGCGCTCGATCAGGCCGGCCAGCCCCTTGCCGGGCGAGGCGGCAATCTTGGGAGGGTTCCATGACGCTCGAAGGCAAGGTCGCCCTGGTCGCCGGCGCCACGCGCGGCGCGGGCCGGGGGATCGCGGTCGAGCTGGGTGCTGCAGGTGCCACGGTCTACGTGACCGGACGCACGACGCGCGACCAGCAGTCCGAATACGGCCGGCCCGAGACCATCGAGGAGACCGCGGCGCTGGTCTCGGCAGAAGGCGGCACCGGCATCGCCGTCCAGGTCGATCATCTGGTCGCCGATGACGTCCGCGCGCTGGTGGAGCGCATCCGCGCCGAAAAGGGGCGGCTCGATGTCCTCGTCAACGACATCTGGGGCGGCGAGAAGCTTTTCGAATGGAACAAGGCGGTCTGGGAGCACGATCTGCAGAACGGCCTGCGCATGCTGCGGCTCGCCATCGATACCCATCTGATCACCGCGCACCATGCCCTGCCGCTCCTGATCGAGCGTCCGGGCGGCCTCCTCGTCGAGGTGACGGACGGCACGGCCGAATACAATGCCGAGCACTACCGCCTCTCGCCCTTCTACGATCTCGCCAAGGTGGCGGTGATCCGCATGGCCTGGGCGCATGCCAGGGACCTCGCGCCGCATGGCGCTGTCTCGGTCGCGCTCACGCCCGGCTGGCTGCGCTCGGAGATGATGCTGGAGGCGTTCGGAGTGAGCGAGGCGAACTGGCGCGACGCGACCGCGAAGATCCCGCATTTCGTGATCTCCGAGACCCCGCGTTTCGTCGGCCGCGCCGTCGCCGCGCTCGCGGCCGATCCGGACCGCGCGCGCTGGAACGGGCAGTCGCTCTCCAGCGGCGGCCTCGCGCAGGTCTACGGCTTCACCGACCTCGACGGCTCCCGCCCCGATGCCTGGCGCTACGTCCCCGAAGTGCAGGATGCCGGCAAGCCGGCCGACGCCACCGGCTATCGCTAGGATTCACGATCGCGGCCGGCGAGATGAGGACACGCAAATGACGACCAGGACGATCGGCTTCGTTTTCATCGAGGGTTATGCGGACTGGGAGTTCGGCCTGCTCTCCGGCTCGGCGCCGGAATGGTTCGGCGCTCGCCCGGTCGCGTTGACGCCAGGCGGTGCCCCGGTCGTCTCGATCGGCGGCTTCCAGCTCGCGGGCCAGCGTGGCCTGGCGCCGGAGGAGAGCGCCGATCTCGATGCCGTGGCCGTGATCGGATCCGACGGCTGGGCAGCCGCGAGCAGTCCGGACGTGGCGCCGCTCCTGATCTCGGTGGCGGAACGCGGCGGGGTCGTCGGCGGGATCTGCGCCGGCACGCTCGCCCTGGCGCGCGCCGGCCTTTTCAGGGACAAGACGCACACGAGCAACGGCCGCGACTGGATCCTCGGGCACGTGCCGGACTATGCCGGCGCCGAGCGCTACCGCGACGTCCCGCACGCCATCGCGGACGGCCGGCTGATCAGCGCGCCCGGCTCCGCCCCCGGCACCTTCGCGATCGCGTTCCTCGAGGCGCTCTACCCGGAGCGGAAGGAGCAGATCGCAACGATGCGCACGATGTTCGCCGGCGAGTACCGCGCGGCAAGCGCGCTGTAGGCACCCGGCGGCTAAAGGTAGCGCCCGCCGCCGAACTCCTCAACATAGTCCCAGTACCGAATTCTGCCATCGGCCTGTACCTCACGCCGAACGGGACGGGCAATGATGCCGACCGGCCCGCGTACGTCTGTGGCAACGAAGGCTTGCGCAGCCTTTTCAACTTCTGCTCTAAGAGCCACGCAAGCAGCCGAAGTTGCACTTCGAGATGTAAATTTAGGCGTGTGGCATCCCGCAATGACACCCGAGCAGTTCATCGCGAAATGGAAGGCGGCCGATCTGAAGGAGCGGGCCGCGGCGCAGTCGCACTTCAACGACCTGTGCCGACTGCTCGACGAGCCGAAGCCCGACCGACGCCGACCCCAAGGGCGAGTGGTACTGCTTCGAGCGCGGCGCCACCAAGACGACCGGTGGCGAAGGCTGGGCGGATGTCTGGAAGCGCGGCTGCTTCGGCTGGGAGTACAAGAGCCGCGGCCGCAGCCTCGACGAAGCGATCGACCAGCTGAAGCGCTACGCCCTGGCGCTGGAAAACCCGCCGCTGCTGATCGCCTGCAACCTCGACCGCTTCCGGATCGTCACCAACTGGACCAACGCGGTCTCGGCCCGCCACGAGTTCGACCTCGACGGCCTGCGCGAGCCGGAGAACCGCGAGAGGCTCAAATGGGCGTTCGCCGAGCCCGAGCGGCTGCGCCCGGGCCTGACGCGCCGCCACGTCACCGAGATCGCGGCCGAGAAGTTCGCGGCCCTGGCCCGGGACCTGCGCGCCAAGGGCCACGACCCGCAGGCCGTGGCGCACTTCGTCAACCGCCTGGTGTTCTGCATGTTCGCCGAGGACATCGGGCTCCTGCCGAACGCGATGTTCACGCGCATGCTCGAGGAGGCGCGTCGGACGCCGACCGAGTTCGAGCCGCTCTGCCGCTCCCTGTTCGGCGCCATGCAGGGCGGCGGCCGCCTCGGATTCGAGCGGGTCGAATGGTTCAATGGCGGCCTGTTCGACGATGACAGCGGCGCTGCCGCTGACCAGGCCGGACATCGAGCAGGCGCTCGATGCCGCCGCCATGGACTGGTCGCAGATCGACCCCTCGATCATGGGCACGCTGTTCGAGCGCGGCCTCGACCCGGACAAGCGCAGCCAGCTCGGCGCCCACTACACCGACGCCGAGAAGATCATGAAGATCATCGAGCCAGTCATCCAGCGGCCGCTCGAAGCCGAATGGGCGGAGACGAGGGCGGAGATCGAGGTTTTTCTGGCCAAGGGCGCCCACGAGCGCGTCGTCCGGCGCGCGCACCAAGGCGCGGAACGACGCCGAGAAGCTCTACAAGGGCTTCCTCGACCGCCTGCGCGGCTTCCGCGTGCTCGACCCGGCCTGCGGCTCCGGCAATTTTCTCTATCTCGCGCTGCAGGCGCTGAAGGACCTCGAGCATCGCGCCGGCATCGAGGCCGAGGCTCTGGGCCTCCCGCGGGAGTTTCCCCAGCGTCGGGCCGGAGCAGCTTCTCGGTATCGAGATCAACCCGTACGCCGCCGAGCTGGCCCGGGTGTCGGTCTGGATCGGCGAGATCCAGTGGATGCAGCGCAACGGCTTCGGTATCGCCCGGAACCCGATCCTCCGCCCGCTCGACACGATCGAATGCCGCGACGCGATCCTGAACGAGGATGGAACGGAAGCCGACTGGCCCGATGCGCGACTTCATCATCGGCAATCCGCCATTCCTGGGTGGCAAGCTCCTGATAAATTATCTCGGAGAAGATTACGTGGACGGCCTATTCTCTGTCTATCGAGATAGAGTGCCTGCCGAAGTCGACCTCGTCTGCTACTGGTTTGCGAAAGCGCGTGATCAGATCAGTGCAAAGAAAAGCGACCAGGTAGGATTGGTAGCGACGAACTCGATCCGAGGCGGCGCCAATCGACGTGTGCTCGACCGGGTCCGCGAGATTGGCGCCATCTTCGAGGCTTGGGACGACGAGGCGTGGATCGTCGAAGGAGCCGCCGTTCGGGTATCGCTCGTCTGCTTCGGCTACAAGGAGGACTGGACGGGCAAGACAGCGCACCTTGATGGCGAGGCAGTCGAGGAAATCTTCAGCGATCTGACGGCGAGGCGCGGCACTGTCGGCGTTGACCTGACCAAGGCGACAAGACTGCCCGAGAATGCAGGGCGCGCCTTTATGGGCGATACGAAGGGAGGGCTTTCGACATCCCCGGTGACCTCGCGCGAGCATGGTTGCGCGCCCCGACCAATCCGAATGGTCGCCCTAACTCGGACGTGCTCCGGCCGTGGATGAGTGGCATGGACGTTACGCGTCGACCACGAGATATCTGGATCATCGACTTTGGTTGGACGATGAGCGAGCCCGAGTCTGACGCTGTACGAGTTGCCATACAAGCACGTCCTTGATCAGGTCCGGCCCGAACGCCTTAAACAGGAGGAGAAGGGCGATCAACTGGTCTGGAAAGTCCGACGGGAAGTCTATCGCCGTTTCTGGTGGCGACATGCCGAGACTCGACCGGGCATGTGGGCAGCGCTCTTTGGTTTAGAGCGCTGGATTGCGACGCCGACCCTAGCCAAACACCGCGTATTTGGTTGGCTTTACCGACCAGTTTGTCCGGATCACCAGCTTATCGTTGTCGCCCGGGACGATGATACCGCTTTTGGTATTCTGCACAGTCGCTTGCACGAGCTGTGGGCGCTGCGCCTGGGTACATGGCTCGGCGTGGGTAACGACCCCCGCTATACACCCTCGACCACCTTCGAGACGTTTCCCTTCCCGGATGGGCTGACGCCCGACATCCCGGCCGAGGCGTACGCCGACGACCCGCGGGCGCAGCGGATTGCGGCGGCGGCCAGGCGGCTGAACGAGCTGCGGGAAAACTGGCTGAACCCGCCCGACCTCGTGGTGCGCGTGCCGGAGGTCGTCCCGGGTTTTCCGGACCGCATCCTGCCGAGGGACGAGGAGGCGGCGAAGGAGCTGAAGAGAAGGACGCTCACCAACCTCTACAACCAGCGGCCGGCCTGGCTCGACAACCTGCACCGGGAGCTGGACGAGGCGGTCGCCGCCACCTATGGCTGGCCGGCCGACCTGTCCGATGACGAGATTCTGAAGCGCCTGTTCGAGCTGAACCAGGACCGGGCTCCGGGTCAGACCTCCCTGCCGGCAAGCCTGTCGCGGTGGCCTGACCCCCGGCCCCCACCCACGCGCCCCGCTTCCCCCGGCCGCCGCAGGACCTTCCGCCTCCGGCGGCCGTCGCGGGCACAGAGTTCCCACGGTCGCACGGACCACCCGAAGCCATCGCTAACAAGCCGGGGCTAACGCTTCGTTAACGCCCACCGTGACGCGCAAGAGTGCCGACCGTCCGACGCCGAGCAGGCGCCGCCCGACGCAGAAATGCGGACGCGATCGGACAGCCATCGGACACAAATCGGTCACCTGTCCGATGGACCTGCGTCTCCATCGAGGCCTGGAATGTCTGGCGATATCAACAGGATGACGGTTGATCGGCGGATCAGTTGATATCAGCGTAGGCGATGGAGGTCCGGGATCTTCGTGGCGGCAAAGCATGCGGTGAGGCGAAACATGCGACAGTATCGGTCACTTGAAGTGTTCAGGTGACCGATGCCCAAGTCCTGGAGACTGGCTGGAGGCGATGGAGGGCGCTCCGGGGACTTGTGCCCGCCGCCCTCGACCTGCGCTCTTGCGTCGCGCGGTAATACGATGAGGAGCCGCCACCGGCGAAAGCGCGGTCGGGACTTTAGACGAGAAGAGCCGTCTCCAGCTTGGATGGAGGCGGCGGGTGGCGGCCGCCGCGACGACGACTTGGGGCGGCACCGGTCTACCGCCAATGGCGGTCATGTGGAGCAGCAAAGGAGCATCGCCAGCGGCGAATTCAGCGCAAGTGTCGGCAAGTCACACAAAGAGATCCCGTCCGAACCGGCAGGGCCGATTGATCCATGCCTCAAGGGAT